>NZ_JBALEK010000038.1:0-4589 GCF_036917815.1 Nostoc sp.
TCACCAAAAATTCAGTTTGGGTTTTTCTAACGATCGCCTTCAACAATATTCCTGAATCGACATTGGTTCATCAAAGTCAACGATCGCCTTCAACAATATTCCTGAATCGACATTGGTTCATCAAGGTCAACGATCGCCTTCAACAATATTCCTGAATCGACATCGGTTCATATTCATATAATATCTGGGTTTCACGGACGATATACGGCAATGGGTATCTTCAAAGGACCTCCCCCCCCTGAACGGTTACTTGAGCAGTGACTTGACGCTCTGCTGATCGTCAATCACCTTGGTTATCAGGAGAATCTTTATCTAATAAGGCTTTTAAGCTTAACTCGGTTTTCTGTTCCGATGATACTCATACCCATAGTTGTTCAAAATACTACCGATTAATTATAGGTGCTTGGTTTGATTGAAAATGAAGGCTGGATGCTGGATTGTTGCGTTGTTTTGCAAGTTGCGATCGCCCCGTGATCGATTACGATTATTTTTGCTAAATTGACAAGTATTTATTTTAAATGAAGCATGAGTTTAATTACTACTCCTAAAGGATGAAACTTGCAGCTATTTGTAATAATATCAATTTTCTGTGAAGCTGCACATTATTTTGACCCTTCCCAACCTCCCTGATACTTTGGTGAGGTTGGGAGGGGTTCTTTCTATGCATCTTCATTTGGCAGAGGTTCTTTCTATACATCTTCATACAGAATTGGTATAACTTAGTTAAAATACGTTTTAATTCCAGTTTCTAATTGCGATAGAAGACTGCAATATAATTGCATAAATCTAGTAGTGAAAGTATTACTACGAGGAGCAAAGAGAAATTGTTTGTAAAAGTAATGATGTTTTAAAAAAGGTTTGAATAGTGTATGAATTGTATAACTTCTATTAGAACCTTCAAATGGTAGAGGTTATATTGCGAGAAATTTGTAACTATTAAATGTGCAGTCAAATAAACTCAATCTGAGACGTTCATTAGGTTAGAGATGCTCCTCAGTAAAGTTCATAGATATAATTATTTTTTGACGGCTCCTGATTAGGCAAACAATTAATTAAATGAGTAATTTAATGACACAATCTCTCTGTTTTTTTGGCTCTCGCCTCAGCATTATTATTGGAGATTAATTAAATATATGCAATCTTTAGAGGTCTATCGCCCTTTGGGAGCGGGAGAGCAAATCTTCTGGCTCCACGATCAAGCTCATTCCTTACATTTCGCTCTCACAGCCCAAATCAAAGGAAAATTCACAGTTACTCAACTTCAACAAGCACTCCACTTTGTACAGCAAAGGCATCCATTCCTCCGAGTTCGGATTGCTCTGGATGAAGCAAAGCACCCTTGGTTTGTCGAAGACCATGCTGATATTCCACTGCGGGTTGTGCAGAGGCTATCCGAACAACAATGGCAGCGAGAAGTTGAGCAAGAAATCGCAACGCCCTTTATTTGGTCGCAAGCTCCGTTAGTGCGGGTTGTCTTGGTTCACTCCAGCAATGGTGCAGAATTATCAGAATTGATTGTGATATGTCATCACTCGATCGCTGATGGTATTTCTGTAACTTACTTAATTCGGGATATTTTGCAGGCGATGCCTACGGCAACCCCTTCAGTGTACGCTACACCCACTACATTCGGACAGTCTTTATCTGTACCTCCGTCACTAGAGGATTTGATTGTCGATCGAACTCCCGAAAAAGTTTCTTTGCTAAAGCCAATTCCTACATTCATCAGTGATTCCTTTCTGGTTGGGCAACGTGCGAAGCAACCTAACTGTTCATTTGTCAGTTCTGGTTCACTCTCATCCGAAACAACGCGCTTACTCATAGCTCGTTGTCGGCAAGAACAAACGAGTGTTCATGCTGCGATTTGTGCCGCTTTTCTCTTAGCAGTCCGCCAGCAAAATCATTCAAAACAGACGCAGAACCTCAACTGTACGTCACCGATTAATCTCAGACCATACTTGACATCTGCAAACCAGGAAAATCTCAGTTTATATATTGGTGCTGAACGGACATCGCACCTCTTAAACTTTGATGCCAATTTTTGGGAAGTCGCTCGTTCTGCTAAACAACAACTCAAGCAAAGTATGACATCTAATAAGCTGTTTGGGAAGATTTTTCAACTTCAACAATGGCTATCTACCTTCAAGAGTCCTGATGATGCTTTACAAGTATTTAAAGAGCAATTGGACTACGATATAACCGTTAGCAATCTCATGCGCTTGACGATCGCGCAACAGTTTGGAGGGCTAGAACTTCAGGCTATCTATGGGCCTGTAGTGACGACAGGTGTCAAAAACGATCGCTTAGTTGGCGTAGCAACTTTGGGAGATCGGCTATTCTTCACGCTCGTGTGTTCAGAACGGGTGATGCTGCAATCCCAGACAAAAACACTCCACAAGGAAGCTATATATCTACTAAATGAGGCGATCGCATCCAACTACGAGGAGCGAAGAGAAATTGTTTGTAAAAGCAATGATCTTTTAAAAAAGGTTTAAATAGTGTGTGAATTGTATAACTTATACTAAAACGTTCAAATGGTAGAGGTTATATTGCGAGAAATTTGTAACTATTAAATGTGCAGTGAAAAAACTCAAGCAGAGACATTCATTGGCTTAGAGATACTCCTCAGTAAACTTCATAGATATCAACAAGCGTAAAAATTATTTTTTGACAGATCCTGATTAGGCAAACAATTAATCAACAGTAAACTTCATAGATATCAACAAGCGTAAAAATTATTTTTTGACAGATCCTGATTAGGCAAACAATTAATCAACATGAGTAATCTGATGACACAATCTCTCTGGTTTTTTGGCTCTCGCCTCAGCATCATTGCAGATCACACAACTACCGCAGGTCAGTACGATCTGATCGAAGGCTACTTCCTTCCTAGTACACAAATCCCCCTCCATCGCCACACACGCTATTCTGAACAAATCTATGTACTGTCCGGGGAGTTTACGGTTTGGGCAGGTGAGAAGAAGGCTGTGTTGAGTGCTGGTGAAAGCTTCCTGATTCCTACTGCCACACCCCATACCGTCGCCGTGCTTAACGATCAGCCAGCTCGCGTGTTGGTCGTTGCTGCGCCAAGTGGCTTTGCTCGGCTGATCGCAGGAATTGGTACGCTGGATGAGAAAGAAACACCAGATATGGAGCTGTTTGAACGTATTTGCATTGAGATCGGTGACGAAATTTTGGGTCCGCCTGGAACCTTACCCTCGTCATGATGCTAGGAGAACATAGCAATCCTCTTAGAGCAACGAACAAAATCGGTGCAGAAGTCAGGCATAACACATAGTGCGAATGCTGGTAAATTTCATATCACTATTGGTAGGGCTGCAATTGAGAAAGTTTTAGCAACAATATATACAAGTAAGGAGTTGATAGGTGAAGCCATCACCAACTATGCACGCGCTGATTGTAGATGATTTTCAAACTGCAACATTTCGTACCGCCGAAATTCCCCGACCGGAACCCACTGCCAACCAGGTTCTGGTGCGAATCAAGGCAAGCGGTGTCAACCCACTCGACAGCAAAATCCGCACAGGTAAAGCACCCCATGCCAAACCTGTACTCCCTGCCGTGCTGGGAACCGATCTGGCTGGGGTCGTTGAAGCAGTTGGACAAAATGTCACCGCGTTTAAAGTTGGTGATGAGGTCTACGGACTGACGGGTGGAGTCGGTGGACTGCAAGGTTCACTTGCTGAATTTGCCGCAGTTGATCCCGATCTACTGGCAAAAAAACCAACCAACCTCAGTATGCGTGAAGCAGCAGCTTTACCCCTGGTGGTTTTGACTGCATGGGAAGGACTTGTCGATCGCGCTAATGTACGCGATGGTCAGAAAGTCCTCGTACTTGGCGGCTCTGGCGGTGTTGGTCATGTCGCTGTGCAGATTGCCAAAGCGCGTGGTGCCAAAGTGTTTGCTACTGCCTCGGCTGTTAAGCACGATATGCTGAAACAACTGGGTGCTGTACCGATAGACTACCACAGTGTATCAATTGAGCAGATTGTGCAAATGTATACAGATGGTCACGGCTTTGATCTGGTCTACGATACCGTTGGCGGCTCCACTTTAGACGATGCATTTCAGGCAGTACGCATTTACGGACATGTCGTTAGTAGCTACGGCTGGGGTCAACACTCCTTGATGCCACTCTCGCGGAAGGCTGCGACGTATTCAGGCATATTCGTGCTTCTGCCTCTACTGAATGGTGAAGGGCGTACTCATCATGGTGAGATTCTGCATCAGGCTACGCAGTTGGCGGATGCAGGTCAACTACGCCCAATTGTTGATCCTCGCCATTTTACGTTGGATACCGCACTGGATGCCCACAATGCGGTAGAGCAAGGCACATCGGTCGGCAAAATCGTAATCGACATTGCAATATAGTTCAAGCTGGCTTGGAGAAGAACAAAGAAAAGCCCATTCAAACCTTGGTTATTGAAGCTAATGGCAGGATAACGTTTCCCCAGATGACTACAGGTACTTATTTCCCACATTCCGCACTTCAATCAGTAGCATTAATAAACTACATTTAAATAAAATCCGAAATTATAATTTCGACTCCTAAGTAACACTCAAAAAAA
>NZ_JBALEK010000039.1:0-63837 GCF_036917815.1 Nostoc sp.
GAAAGAAAGAAAGAAAGAAAGAAAGAAAGAAAGAAAGAAAGAAAGAAAGAAAGAAAGAAAGAAAGAAAGAAAGAAAGAAGTTAAAAGGGTTTGGCACAGACTCACAAAGAAATGGTATAAATATTCATTGAGTAATATCATGTCCGCTTGATTACTTATTAAACCCGAAGAACCCCACCCCGCCAAAGCTACACTTTGTCTCCCCTCCCCGCAAGCTCTTAGGGGTTGGGGGTTGGGTGCAATGACTGTGGGAATCATAACTATTTATACGGACATGATATAACATCTGCAAAATTTTTTGTATTTTATATTTTTAATGCCGACTTACCCAAAGACAAACAAATCACGTCATCTTGGGGTGTATGAATACGACTACAAAGAACATCTCGATAATGTCTTTCAAGGGGATTTTTTTTAGATAAACCTGGATTTCCGATGAGTTTTAAACCAATTTTTACGGCTCGAATGGCATTACTTGTAGCCAAATATTTCACTGTTTGTGCTTGCAAATTAAGATTCGGCTCGTGTTCACCTTTGTCAATATCTGCTGCCAAACTGTAAATTAATCGATGGTTAGCGTATAGTAATGCTTCAATTTCACCAACAGATGTTTGAAAGTGGGGTAAAGTTGCTAGACTTGCACCTAAATTCGTCGGCGATCGCTCATTTAAATAATCAACTAACCAGTCTCGTGCTGCTGTTGCTACCCCTTGATACAACGCACTTAAAAATAAACTGCCAGCTGCCAGCATTAAGGGATCGGTTTTTGACCAAAGCTTGACGGGACGGACATCTAAGGCGTATTCTGTGGGAATATAGGCATCTTCTAAAATCAAGTCGTGACTGCCCGTTGCCCGCATCCCTAGGTGATCCCAAGTTTCCACAATCTTTACCCCTGGAATGTCACGAGGAACCAAAAAACTCCCTACTTGCGGTTCATCATCATCTGTCCGCGCCCAAACTACGAAGTAACGCAAAATCGGACTGCCAGTAGTGTATTGTTTGTGGCCAGTTATTAACCAACCATCAGATGTACCTTTGGCGATGGTTCCAGGTAATCCCCCTCTGGCTGGTGTACCTAATTCCGGCTCCACACGGGCAGCATTTAGCAAAGCGATACCTTGCACAGACTCCCGACACAGCTTTTCATAGACAGTGGGATGCCAACGTCGGTGTCGGGCGGCGCTAGCGTGTTGTAAGTAGTGCATCGTCAGCACTAAGGCAGTGGAAGGATCACCACTGGCGATCTTTTCAATCACCTGACAGGCTGTGGTATATCCTACAGCCTGTCCACCAAACTCTACTGGTACAGTTAAACTCAATAATTTTGCTTTGTGAAGAGCATCAAAGTTTTCAAAGGGAAAGGAACTATTGCGATCGTGGATGGCGGCGCGGGTGGCAAAATCAGCAGCAAGAGAATCGGCCAGATCCAAGAGATTGGGCAATAATTTTGCTGTTGAGGTAACGGATGCTTCTAAAATAGGTGATTTTGACATTTAGCTTTTTACTCCTTGCTGCAATTATTGGCATTTGGCGATATCTTTATTAAAACTGCTGTCCCAAAGTTGTTTCACGTCAACTTTTGTGGGAATTACACCTGCTTGAAAAAAGGTATCAGCAACCTTTTGCTCAGAAGCAATAGCTGCGTCAGAAACAGGGAATAATTTTTGAGGATGCTGTTGTTGTCCTTCCTTGGCATCTTGATAAACGATGTCTTCATCAACATTAATGGTAGTTGCATAATTCTTCGACCATTGCTTGAGATGAGATTCCCGCCAAGTTTGGGATTTCTGCAAACGACAGAGAAAATCAGCGATCGCTACTTTCTTTTGTGGATCGGCGATCGCATCGGGTGAAGCAATAATCACGAAGTTACCGCTCAAAATATCTTTTGCAGATTCCAGTACTCGCGCTCCTTCTTTTTGGGCTTGGGGGATGGAATAACCATAGGTAGCCCAAGCATCAAGTTCACCTTTACGAAAAGCCGAAAGTCCATCGGGTATGGATAAAGGAATTGCATTGATATCCTTCATCGTCAGCCCGACTTTTTCCAACATCTTAATCAGGAAGTAGTGAGCAGTTGTAGCTTTAATGTAACCCACTTTCTTACCTTTGAGGTCAGCGATGGTTTTGGCAGTCGAGTTCTTGGGTACGAGTACAACTTGACCAACCGTAGGCCCTTTGAGAGTGGCAATAATTTTTACAGATGCTTTCGATTCAATCGCAAAAATCGGCGGAATTTCACTAGCAGAGGCCAGGTCAATTGCACCAGCATTGATTGCCTGTACCATCAAATTACCCCCAGTGAACTCAGTAAATTGAGTTTTGTAAGAGGAATTATCTAGTCCAGCTAACTTTAAATTTAAGTCCCAGCCACCTTTATACTTACCAACACGCAATTGAGTTGTATTCGACACTGCGATTTGGGATGGACTAGGATTAGCTGCGATCGTTGCCGGACTGGTAGAGTTAACCTCTGAGCAAGCTGTTGTTGCTAGAGCTAACAAGCAACCCAGAGGGAAGAAAAAATTTTGCCGCAGCCAATTGGTAGACATTTTAATTTTTGGGTATAAAAAGACAAGGAAGACAAATAACCACCAACTAATCTAGTAAGCCTGTTTCTTCGCCCACAATTGGGCCCTAGAGTGGCTGAAAGCTAAACCAACTACTACTTGGTTATGAGCAAAAGTTACTAACCTCGTGCCTTCTGCCTTCAATAAATTGATGTCAATAACTTATCTATCGCTGCTTTAAACGCCGTTGCTGCACCAGCACTCATGTCACGGGGGGCGCAGATGCATGCGATTTCTCAAATATACGAAAGCGATCGCACCCACAGCAGCGAAGATAGGATCAACACTACTATTTTTACCACCAGTCCTTCCACCCGATATAGCGGTTCTCGTTTACGTGAAGTACACCCGTAGGGGCACGGCAGTGCCGTGCCCCTACACCTTGTGATGTAATGTTGTACCGCATCTGAATGGAAACCGCTATAAAGTTTCGCTATTGCTATGAATGAGATAATCAGCTAGTTGTCGCAGGTGAAAATCAACAGCGTCCTTAACTGTGGTAAAATCATCATCTGCGGCTATTGCTTGGACTCCAGAGTTTTTGATAATATCTCTAAAACTTCTTTCCAAGTTGACACTGTGTTTTGAATAGACATTTTTTACCTCGCTTTACTAGGAATGCCGGAAAACACAAATAACTGTTGTTCTTTGGGTGCAGCCAAGTTTTCACCAAAGTATCGATGAATACCTACTCCCATATCTCCTGTACCCGTGAGTTTGAAGTTGACTTCCTCAAATCCAGATGCAGACAAAATTTTCCGTACATTGTCAGAGTAGGAAATACCTTTAGAGTGTCCGCGAGTCCAGATAACAAAAGCACCTGGTTTACTCAGAAAACTCAGGTTATCTAGTAAGCGATTGAGTTCAGTTTCCTCAGCCAGATTGCCAAAGACACCACATACAATCACGATATCTGCTGGTACTGCCCCTACATAGTTAGTGGCAAGAGTTGCATCACCATTGATAAACTCAATTTGCTTGGCTAAACCCAAAGATTCTATAGTTGCTCGTCCACGCTCAACTAACTGGGGGCTGAGTTCAACAAGTCTTGCATATACGTCATTTATTCGAGGGTGATTTTTTAAAGTTCCTAGTAAATCTCGCCCATCACCCGCGCAAACACTGACTATTCGGATAGTTCCAGATGGCGACGCATTCAAGCTGTAAGCAATATATTCCTGCACGATTTCTAGACGCTGCTGCAATTTTGGCTCAGTGTTGTAGAGGTCGTGCCATTCATACCAATCTTTTGGCATAAGGAGTGATTCCCGTTTGATGCACACTATGTAATCACAAACTACGGTTATTTTATCAAGTAACTGTTGTTTATGGATGAAGGCAGGATATCACAGAAATTTATATCAAATCAAGTCTTATTGAATAAAACCGCCCTTAATTGCTTGGTTATACGTAAAAATTATATATAGTATCAATGCGTAAATACTTGTATAAAAAATTCAATACCCGTTGCTAAGAGGTTCTTTATTTGTCAAATACAGTAAGATGATTTTGGGTAGAGAAAATTTTTAAGCGTTTTTAGCCTGTACAGTAATGGCGTTTGATTATGCGGTTTTGGGAAGAAAGCTCAAGAATGCGCGGGAAAGTCTTTTAATTACTCCGCAAGATCCTGCATCACGCCTTCAAATAAGCTTCCAGGAGTATCTAAATATTGAAGAGGGTAGGAACAGAATTACAGGTGATCAGTTAGTATTATTAGCCGTTCTATACCGTCGTGATTTTAGATACTTCGTTACGGGTGACTATCCATCAGCAGAGTCACAAGTTCAAGAGATGTTTCGACGAAATGCTGCCCTTTCCCAAAGCGATCGCGTCGCTATTCAGGAATTTGTTCGGCTCTGTGAATACGAAGATTTCCTGGAGCGAGAAATATTTCAGCGTCAGTCTATACCGATTCCCAATTATGAACAATTTTCATTTGGTCACAGACACTTCAAAAGACAAGGCGAAGAAGCTGCCTTTTTTGAGAGAGAACGTTTAGCTGTGGGAAAACAACCAATAGAAAATATATTTGAGTTGATCAGAAATCAAGGTATTCATATTTTTAAACGTCAATTAGAGGATAAAAATATATCTGCTTTATACATCAATCATCCGGTTGCTGGACATTGTATTCTTGTCAACTACCTTGATGACTTGTATCGGCAAAATTTTTCTGCTGCTCATGAGTACTGTCATGCTTTATTTGATTCATCTCAAGGTCAAGAGGTTACATACTTAAAGTCCTCAAATGATAAATCTGAGCTTGAATGGAGAGCTAATAGTTTTGCAGGTAATTTTTTGGTTCCAAAGCAAAGACTGGAATTAGACTACTCACCTGCCAACACCTATGAAGCCTGGATTAGTCTGATCCGACAAATTGCCGAACGCTTTCGAGTTAGCTCACAAGTTGTCATAATCCGTTTATTTGAACTTAAATGGATTGATAAAGCTTTACAACAGCAGTTATTTCAAGATCAACGTTTAGTTATTAAGCATGATGAGAAATTTGATCCTGAAACTCCACCAAGTTTATCTTTAGGGATACGAGACAAATCGACTCAAATTATACGCCGAGGTTTATCTTGGCACTTTATTGATCTTGGTACAGAGGCATACAGACGTGGAGAAATTACTTATCAAAAACTTCTAGATATGCTGTTACTTCCTTTAGAAGATGGTTATCAACTTCTACATGAACTCTTAACGTTTCTGGAGGTAGATAGCTAGTGAAAGGAGTGGTAACTATTGATAAGTGTTCAATTTTGAATTTCATGTATATCAATCGCTTTTATCTCCTAAAAGCACTTGGTTATTCTGTAATTACAACGGTGTATGTTCAACTGGAATTTGAGAATGCAAAACACAAATATCCTGATAGCTTGACTTATTTCAGTGATTTAGTCAATTCTGGTGAAATTTCAAGATTTCCCTTGGAAATAGAGGATTTAGTAGAAATGTCAACTGTTCCTCAGTCAAAACGTGCAAGCGATGCAGAGTTATCTTGTTTTGTAGTTGCCAAACGTATTGGTGGTAAAGTCATGACTGATGATGGGAGGGCAATTAAGTACATTCAACGATACATTCAAATGCCTCCAGATAGTGTGACTCAGTTGGTTGAGGTTTTAATAGAAGCTTACTTGGAAAATCACTTAGGAGATCATGAACTTAGACCAATACAAAAAATGCTAGCAGACCATAAGTTTGTTATCAAGATTGATTTAGCTAATGAGGCAGCGAAAAGAAGATGGATGTTGGGTGGCTACAGTTGATTAGTAATTAATGTATTCAATAATCCTATCATGAGGAATTTGTACAACGTTTTGGTTATTTAGTTTAGCAATAAGGGATGATTACTATGTAATCCCAAACTACGGTTAATTTATCAATTAAATGTATTTAATACCTAGAAAACAGGTACTATAAGAATTTAGACGTAATAAAGTCTTAATTCTTTTAGATGGGTTGTAAATACGTTTAGTCCCGTTAGATAGACTTTATGAAATCGGCGTAACTATTGATTCTAACTAAGACCGCTATGAACACTAGTTTTTTAACTGCCCAGACTCCAACCACGATCGCAATTGTTGGCGGAGGTTTTAGTGGTTCTCTAGTCGCTACCCATCTATTGAAAACTGCCAGCCAACCCCTCACCATTAAGCTGATTGAGCGTAGTCATCAAATTGGCAAGGGAATTGCCTATAGCACAGATACTAATTGTCATTTGCTGAATGTATCGGCAGGCAACATGAGTGCATTTGCCCACGATCCAGGGCATTTATTACGTTGGCTTCAGCACAACCGCGATGAGTTAACAGCATTTTTGCCCGAAGAAGTCAATGCCAGTACCTTCATACCTCGTAAGGTCTATGGTTTATACATTCAATCGGTTTTAGCAGAAGCAGAAGCCACAGCACCTAGTGATGTACGACTAGAACGCTTCACGGATGAAGTGGTAGGGGTACAGCCTGAAGTCAAAGGCGCAATGATTTCTCTGCTTAGTGGCCGCTGTTTTGCCGCAGACAGAGTTGTGTTGGCATTAGGAAACTCACCCTCTGCACCCCCCACCATACAAAAGGCCAACAGTGATGATGAAAGTTATCTGCGGAATGCTTGGTCAGCCGATGCCCTAGCAGACCTTGATGCTGATGCACCTGTGTTGCTAATTGGGACAGGACTGACGATGGTGGATATGGTTTTATCTCTGAGCGATCGCCAACATCGGGGTAAAATTTATGCTGTGTCCCGACGAGGATTATTTCCCCTAAAACATCAACCAGCTCAACCTTATCCCTCCTTCTTAACCCTAGAAAATTCACCGAAAAGTGTACGCGGCTGGTTACGTCGGCTACGTGCCGAGGTGGAAATTGCTGTTGCCCAAGGCTACGACTGGCGAGCAGTAATTGATTCTCTGCGTCCCATGATTCAGAAAATCTGGCAAAAACTATCGACGGAGGAACAGCAACGTTTTTTGCGTCATTTGACACCCTATTGGGATGTGCATCGTCACCGCATTGCCCCAAGAGTGGCGGATGTTGTCACTGAAATGCTGGATTCTGCTCAACTCACCATTACCGCCGGACGGATTCGGGAATATCAAGCTTTGCCGGCCGGTGTGGCAGTGACTGTATGCCAGCGCAAAACCCAAACTAATCATATCTTACACGTCCGCCGGGTGGTGAATTGTACAGGGGTAGCAGCAGATTATCGCCGATCGCCTCATCCTCTAATTACTAATTTGCGATCGCAGGGTTTAATTCGCCCCAATGCCATCGGTTTAGGATTAGATACAGATACCCACGGTGCTTTATATACAGCAGACGGTAATGTTTCGACGCTGTTTTATACTATGGGAACTCCCCGCAAGGGCGACTTGTGGGAAACTATCGCTGTACCAGAATTACGGGGACAGGCGCAGGAATTATCAAAGGCGTTGTTGCAGTCACTACCAGTGCGTGTGCGGACTATTTCGACTATGCCGGTGTTCAGCGATGGCAGTGCAGAGATACCCCAGTCAACTTTCCTATTTCGGCAATTTTTTGACCCTGCAACTAGTAGTTATACTTATTTAATTGCCGATCGGCAGACAGGAGATGCGGTTCTAGTCGATCCTGTATTAGAGCAAGTTGACCGCGATTTGCAATCATTAGATGAACTGGGATTAAAGCTACGCTACTGTCTAGAAACTCACCTTCATGCCGATCACATCACAGGGGCAGGTAAACTCAGGCAACAAACAGGCGCTCAGGTGATCGTTCCCCAGAATACTGCTGTGACAAAAGCCGATCGCTCCCTTGTCGGCGGCGAAATCCTAGAGGTGGGATCGGTAATGATCGAAACAATTTTCACACCAGGTCACAGCGCCAGTCACATAGCATATTTGGTCAACAAAACCCATCTGTTAACTGGTGATGCTTTGTTTATTCGTGGTTGTGGACGCACAGATTTTCAGGGAGGCGATCCTGGAACTTTATACGATGTGGTGACACAACGCTTATTCACCTTGCCAGATGATACCTGGGTATATCCTGCCCATGACTATAAAGGGCGCACTGTTTCCACCATTGGCGAAGAAAAGCGGCTTAATCCCAGATTTAGCGATCGCAGTCGGAGTCAATTTATTACAATCATGAATAATCTCAAATTGACTTATCCCCAGAAGATGAATGCAACAGTACCTGCCAATGAATACTGTGGTGATTTTATTCCTCAAGATAGCTTAGACCGGGCTACGAGTTCGGCAACAGATCAAGAACAGAAACAAATAGAACTCACAGTCATGACTAATACAGAAATTTACAATGATTACTTTGCTATGTATATCTAGAGCCGGATGAAAATGAAATTGGTGATGTTTGACATTGATGGCACTCTTACTGAGTCAAATAGCCTAGACCATGAATCATATTTACAGGCATTGCATGAAGTATTCGGGTTTTCAGGAATCTTAAGTGATTGGACATCATATACTCATGTAACAGACGCTTGTATATTAAAGGAAGTTTATCAAAGTCAACTTGGTCACGTTCCTTCATCTAGGGAAGTTGAGTCATTCCAAAAACGTTTTTTGGAATTATTAATTGATGGTGCAAAAGCACGCGATGGAGTGAAAGCAGTACCAGGTGCATCAGATATCTTGAAAAAGCTACTTGCATCTCCTGACTATGAAGTAGCCTATGCAGGAGGAGGCTGGTCAGCATCAGCGATATTCAAGCTGAAGTCTGCTAATCTTACAACTGAAAATATTCCCCATGCTTTCTCGGATGACGACGATTCACGCGAGGGAATTATGGCGATTGCACGTTCTAGATCCGAAGCGTATTATCGTCGGTTTTTTGCTGACGTTGTTTACGTTGGCGATGGGATTTGGGACATTATTTCTGCTAATAATTCAGGATATTCATTTATTGGTATTGCATCTGGCGATGAAGCCCAAGCCTTATATAAGGAAGGGGCGACTTATGTTTTTCCCAACTACGATGATTACGAGAGTTTTTTGGCAGCGTTATTTACAGCAGAACAAAAAGGCGGTGGATATAACAGTTGAAAGTCTCTGGTCTAGTTGCAAAACTTAATAAGCTGGTATTGATGGATCAAAATTTCTCTCAGCCAGGTGTTCTGAATCAGGCGATCGCAGCATTTAAATAACCATTTTTTGATAGAGTGATCCTTTGTCGATCGCTGGAATCTCTATGTCCCAGGTATCGCTCCCCCAATCGCTCCATCCATACCTACCCCTCACAGCTCTTGCGCCTATGCAGGATGTGACAAACCTCTGGTTTATGAAGGTCATTGCCCACTACGGCAGTCCTGACTACTTCTTCACCGAGTATTTCCGCGTGAATGATACCTCACGCCTCAATCGTCACATTCTGGCAGCAATCACCGAAAACGACACAGGTCGCCCCGTTTTTGCTCAAATGATTGGCGAAAGCATTCCAGACTTAGTAAGAACAGCACAGGAACTCTGCAACTATAATATCGCTGGAGTTGACTTGAACATGGGCTGTCCAGCACCTAGAATCTATCGCAAAAATGTTGGCGGTGCATTGCTACTCTCACCAGAAAAAGTGGATCGGATTTTAGGAGAACTAAGGCAGGCAGTGAACGATCGCCCATTGACCGTCAAGATGCGCGTAGGCTTTGAAAATACAGATAACTTTTACAAAATTCTAGATATAATCAATCGCCACAGCATTGATTTGCTGAGTTTGCATGGTCGCACGGTGAAAGATATGTACCACGGAGCAGTGAAATATGATTTGATCGCTGAAGCGGTTAAACAAGTCCATTGTCCAGTGCTTGCCAATGGCAATATATACTCTGCGGCAGCTGCCCTTGAAGTGCTTTCTCAAACCGGCGCGGCGGGTGTGATGGTGGGACGCTGGGCGATCGGGAATCCTTGGCTTTTTAATCAAATTCGGCAGGCTTTGCGCTTCGAGACGATCACGCCCGTTCCTTTAGTAGAGGTACGCAACTATATTGATCGTTTATGGCAAACTCCAACTGCGGCAACTATGCCAGAGCGATCGCGCGTAGGCTACCTCAAAATGTTCCTCAACTACATTGCCCTGAGTGTTGACACTGATGGTCATTTCCTGCGGCTGATGCGACAGACGCAGACTGAGGTAGAACTGTTTAACCTTTGCGATCGCGTTCTCCTTGCTGATCTGACGAAAACTTTAGCCCTAGCACCTTACTTAGGCGTTTAACTATAGCAACTATTTATTTCAGGTTTATCAGTACATCGGAGATACAGACTATACATTGAGCTATATTTACGCACAGTAGCTGATGAGTATAAATTTGCCAGATAAAGTAATACCTCTATAGCGTTTCCTAATCACATTATACACATCTTAGCCCCCTCTCGAAGAGCGGGGAGGGGGTTGGGGGTGGGGTTCTTGTACCTCACTCAAGCGAGAACCGCTATAGAACAATTTCTAGAGACATTACTACGACTAGCCCTTTCAAGGTGAGTAAATATTTTGCTCAAAAAACTCCTCTTTAATCTCTTAACTCTGTGTTCTCTGCGTCTAATAAGGTTAAATAAATTACTTTTCAACCGCAGAGGCACAGAGAGCGCAGAGTAAAGAGGGATTCTTTGACCAAAATTTTTACCCACCTTGAAAGGGCTAGTCCTAATTACTTTTAAGTCCTGTTAGGGATTTCCAAGAAATAAATTATGCAAATAAACGTAGACGCGATAGCGGCTTGCCGCAGGCTACCACAGAGACAAGGCAGCGCGGTCTTCTCACATTGGGAGAGGCTAAAAGCGATAGCGCCGGCGGCAAGCGAGTCCGCGTACCCTTACAGGGAAGCAAGCTACGCTTTTAGCGTCTCGTAGAGAGCGTCTGGGGTCTCCCCCTCCGGGTTCGGCAATCCCTCTTTGTTGGGGCAACAAGACCGGGCTGCCTCACCAAGTGGAGCATCTGGCGTGGTTTCCCCCATGAGCGACTGCCGCGCAGAGAACACAGAGAGAGGAGAAATACAGAGGTTTTTGCGTCAGTTTTGGGATATTTTTTTCTTTGGAAGTCCCTTCAATGTAGGTACTTATGTCTTGAAAGTAAGGCTGATTTCTTCTGCTACTTTGTCATTGTGCCAGTAACTGCCGTGAGCGTCACCACCATGCAGTAAGGGTAAAAGTGACTGTGCAATTATGAAGTCGAATAAGCTTGATTCCTGTGTGAGGATATCTTGAATGTCTAGATATTTTGTGTCCCCATCCACTAAGTCTGTCATCAGTTCCTTCAGTGGATAAGCAAGGGGATCGCCAGGATGAATGTAATTCTTCCAAGGTAGCTTCACTCCTTGACGCTCTTGTTGCAAAGACTCTAGCAGTTTCTGCAAATTGGGTGTAATGTCATGAGTGCTAGGCGAATCAGTGCCATCTTTACCCGGTACTATATTAGTCAGGCTAAAAATTGCTACTGGTGAACCCATAGTGTGAATACTGGCAATTTTGATGCCTTGATCGGGATTGGGATCTTTGCCAGATATACCAAAGATAGCATCACGAATCATCATCACATCATCGTGACCAGGGACTTTTGGATCATCCCAGCGAGCAGCAAACAAAATGTCAAACAGAATCACGGTTCCCCAACTGTGCGTCACTAGGTGCAGGCGGTCATCTGGCTGAGGTTTCGCCAAACCATTAACAAGTGCCTGTTTTTTGAGTTGTTCAACAACTTTCGCGCCGACATAACGGCTAATATAGAGTGCAGCATCTCCAGCAAACTGTAGAATTTGCTGTAAACGAAATTCTTGAAACCAAATCTGCTTCCAAAGGGGTGAAGCTTCAAATTGATTACGAAGCTTATTTTCATTCTCCTCATTAACATTACCCCAATAAAGAGCTACTTTCTTAAGTACTTGTTGATTATTTTCAGCGTTTTTTTCCAGAAGATTGAATAATGAATCAGCGTAATGAGGTTCTTCACGCTGCTCTCTAGTATTAACGCCGTGAATGAATAGAATGTAGTCAATAGCCATTTTTTCTCGATAATCTCTAGATATTTTGGTGTTGAAAGTTTTATGCAATCTGCCCATCATCCCCGGAGAAATTACATAATTGCGATCGCCCAATACAGTTATGGTTAACTATTGTTCAAAGAGAGTGATGGACTAATTACGGATTACTCCTGGTCAATTAATATCTGATAATTCTGGTATTTTGGGCTGTTGTTCTGAGTTAATGAATTCAGTCTTAACTGGTTTTCCGATTGTTTTAGGAGGTTGTGGTCTATCTTCTGTGGGTTGTGGTTCTGGTTGTGGGTTATCATTCTCGCTCATGTTGATTTATCTCCATTTATCCATTTGTAGCTTTAATCATTTGACTGTTTTAAGATTTCTTGCTTGGAGTGGCTAAAGCAAGAAGTTCCGTAAACTCTGTGAGTTTCTGTTCTAACTGACAATTATGACTTCAAAGGATGTCATCTCAATTCCGTAATCCTGTTGAAAATTTTGCGCCCACTAAGAGAAGCTACGGTAGATACCTTGTGGGGGGACATTCCAAACCTTGGCTTTTCGTAGCAGTAGCCAAAGCAGAAAATTCATCCGCGCCACGAGTGCAGGTGCATACTTGTAGATGATGGAATGCTGAGGGAGCAAGCCTGTTAACCAGGCAAGGCGATAACCTAACTCACATCAGCAGTAAAACACAATTTATAATCATTTCATATTAACATGACGCACTTATGACAAAGTTGTAACAAAAGTATGACCCGATATTTTTACTGAACAGCCTGTTTAAAATCAGGAAATGAAAGAAACTTATCCAGATGAATATTGGTCATAAAATTTTGACAATCAAGACTCATAAATGAGGAGATTTATTATATGAATCGGATTTTTTCTAAGAGATTACTGGGGCTGACAGGTGTATCATTTTTACTTTGTTCATCTCAATTAGTAATGGCGCTTGTGCCCAATAATGTTGCAATTATCCTCAATAGTGGATCTACAAATACCATTGGATACCGCATTTACGTATCACCATCTGGAGAAGTTAGTTATGTTGATGGTAAAGGGTCTAATCAAGGTAAATTGTCCGAAAAATTAACGAAAAAGTTTTTCCGTGACCTGAAAGTTGCTGAACCTTTATCTAACTTGCCAAAACAAAGTTGCGGCAAATCTGTTTCTTTTGGTACAACTACTACCATTAGATTAGCTGGTGAGGAGTCGCAAGACATTAGCTGTCCTGGCAATGCTAAAGCTCAACGATTGGATAATGACGTTATTGCAATTGCCAAAGCTTTAAACGTAGTTAATGTTCCTAGAAGCCAAGGAAAACCACTGCCACCTCAGAACTTTTAGGAAAACGATCAGTAGCACCTATGGAACGCCAGTTTTTTCAATGCTTGAGAATCTGAGGTGTAACTTGCGGTGTTCTGATAGCCCTCTGGGTTGACTTCTGACTTTTAATTCCTGCCCAAACGGTGAGCGGTTGTCCAACTTGCTTGTACATCAAGCTCTCCAAAATTACACCATTGTTGTTGGCGGTGAGAGTTTTATTAGGCTGATGCAAGGACTCATAAAAGCCGTTGTACCAGCCATCTTTTGATTTGAGGTTGCTTTGAACAAAATCAAATAACTGGCGGGTATAAGCAGTGTTATAAAGTACATGCCAGCCGATGGCAGCTTTGGCACTGAGGAATCGTAAATCGTTGTGCTGTTCTCTGGTATCTGCAATGGTTGCCCAAGGTTCTCCATTGACAAACAGACTACTGTAAACGAAGTATGGCGGGCGATCTAAGTTGTCTTCGGTGACGGCGGTTAATTGTTTTGTGGCTTGATAACGCGCTGCTTGAGCAGCTAAAATCCGATCGGCATAAGCTTTTGGCAAAGCTTGAAACCCAGTTTCGATACCATCTAAAATATAAGGCTCGCTCAAAACATAGTTATTGGCTCCAGAGTTTTTATAGTCGCGGCGATCGTAAGGAATTCCCTCTCCGTAAAGATCCACAAAGGCAGCATGGGACTGATAATCTAAAGCTTGCTTAACATCCAAGCCCCATAGTTTCAAACCATAAGCAGCATAATTTTCATAGCCCAAGCGACCTTCTTGGTTGTATTGTTCTTTACCTTCGATGACGCCAGTACCGTACATTTGGCCATTTTTGGTTAGACGCTTGACTTGCCAATGTTTCCAAACGGCTGCTGTTTGCGATCGCATTTGTGGATATTTTGCCCCGACAATTTTCAGCCAGATTGCCATTCTTCCCAAATCAATAGCTGACCAACCAATTTCTTCCCGTTTTTCTAGTTGACCATAATTAACGGGTACAAGGGTTTTGGCATTGTAAACCTTGTTGGGTAATTCCCCTTTGTATAAGGGCATAGATGCCAGTGTATCCAACATTTTGGTCATTTTGGCTTCAAATTCAGCCACAGGCACGATATTGAGTTCTTTAGCGCTGACCAAAGCGGCGATCGCTGCTGTCTGATCCCACATACTTACAGAGGCAAAGCCATCAACGGAATTGACCAAGCCAGTTTCATCATTCCAGTTGCGCTGGAAGTATGACCAAGCTTGACGAGCAGTTGTCATTTCCTCTGGGGTGAGTTTTCCAACTCCCGGAGCAATATAGGGAATTATGGCTACTGTTAGTTGGTTCTTAGGAATGGGTTTACCTGGCAAAACTACAGATTTGGCATCAAGGCTGGCAACTATTTCTGCTTCTGGAACAGCAGAGACAGGGGGTTGGGGTTTATTTGGTTGTACCAACTGCCCTGAAGCAGTTTGAGACGATGATATTTCCGGTTTTTCTATAGAAGTCTGGGAAAGTTGCTTAGACGAAGCATTTAAAATTGCGATCGCGGTTATAGCAGTGACTACTCCTCCTACAGAAGCTAGTATGGACAAACTCTTTGGTGGCGGTTGAAAATCTGAACTCATACTGATTAAAACCTTATCTTGTAGGTTAGCGTTGCTTGCGTAGTTTCACCAAATACATTCTTCCCAATTTTGAAATCTAACTAACACCCAGAAGTTCACCTGACGGAAACTATTAAAATTTACATTCCGCCCACTACAATAAAATAGTCACGCACCCGATCTCTGGAGTTCTTGCAGTGGGCTTATTTGATGATTTGAGTCGGTTTCTAGAAAACCGTTTAGAAGAATTCTTGCGTAACAATCCACATTTGGAGTTAGAGGCGCTGCTAGAACAGCTGCGTGAGCAAGAAGAAGATACATTAAAGCTGATCGCAGATTTACAATTACAAGAGAAGCGATCGCAAGAAGAAATTCTCTCCACCGCTCAAGAAATTCAGCGTTGGCATATCCGGGTTCAAAAAGCTAAAAACGCTGGTAGAGAGGATTTGGCGAGTGCAGCAGGTGAGCGAGAAGCAGCCCTATTGCGCGAAGGAAATCAGCGCTGGGGACAGATGCAAGGGCTGAAAGAACGCATTAACCAATCTCAGGAACTACTACAAAAAATTCAGCAGCGACGACAGGAGGTGCAAGCCAAAGCAGCCGAAGCACAGACAGCCCGTGCTAAAGCCCAAACCCAGCAACGTTTTGAAACCAGTGGCTGGTCGAATCAAACTAGCAATTATTCTGGTGGTTTTGATGACTTAGAAGAGAAGTTTCGGAGTTGGGAAACTCAGGATGAGTTAGAACAAATGAAGCGAAATATGCAAAAGTAATCGGATGAATAAGCGTCTACCCGCACTCAAAAAAGAGTTTTAACGGTGAGCATAACCTGACAGACAAGTGCTGCATTTCTCCTCTAATCTGCTGAATAAACCAGTGTTGAATGCTGCTCAACAATTGGGGTGGATTCTAGCAGTTGCAGCCGGGGTAGGCGGTTTCGTTCTGGGAGGGGTGGCGATGCTACTATTACGTCGCAGGACTAAGGAACAAACCGAAAAAATATAGCAAATAAAGTGGGAAGAAGCACTTATCAGCCCAGTAAAATTAGCTTTCATCACCGTCTCAAAGCAACACTAGTAGTTTTATTAGTTTGGGGTGGCGTGAGTTTGCTGCACTGGCTACCAGCAACACAATGGTTGATGCTGGCATTAACGGCAATCCTGACTGTGCAAACATTACGGATGCTGTTAGCAAAACCAGGGGCGGCGGTGATGGAGAGTGAGATTTATTTACCGCCAGTGTCGATTTTAGTTCCCGCTAAAAATGAAAGTCTAGTCTTGGCTGATCTAGTTTACAGCCTATGCCAATTGAATTATCCAAGGGATTCCCTAGATATCTGGGTTGTTGATGATGGTAGTACCGATGAAACCCCCCAGATATTGAGGGAATTACAAACTCAATTTCCCGCTTTACAAGTTCATCGACGGGAATCAAAAGGTGGTAAATCCGGGGCGTTGAATGCGGTGTTTCCCTTTACCCAAGGGGAGATTATCTTAATCTGTGATGCGGATGCTCAGTTAGCTGCCAATTTTCTGCGGCAAACAGTACCTCTGTTTCAGAAACAAGCGATCGGTGCAGTGCAAGTGCGAAAAGTGATTTCTAATGCTAATACCAATTTCTTAACCCGTTGTCAGCAGATGGAAATGAATTGTGATAGCTTTTTGCAAACCCATCGCATTGCTATTGGTGGAATGTCTGAACTACGCGGTAATGGGATGTTAGTTCGTCGAGAATTGTTAGAAAAGTGTCAAGGTTGGAATGAGAACACTGTCACCGATGATTTGGATCTTTGTTTCAAACTCTATTTAGCAGGTGCAGAAATTGAGTTTGTGACAGTTACATCAATTCAGGAAGAAGGTGTAACTAGTTGGGAGAAACTTTGGAATCAACGCTGTCGTTGGGCTGAAGGTGGCTATCAGCGTTACCTAGATTATTTTCCTGAAATTCTGACTTTAGATTGGGCAAAAGAAATTGATTTACTATTGTTTTTTCTATTGCAATTTCTTCTACCAATTGGACTAATTCCCGATTTACTTTGGACAATATTTTATAGCCATCATCCAGTTTTATTACCAATTCAGACATTACTCACCATCATTTTAACAATTGCCTTTATTGCTGGACTTTACCAATTTCAAAGTTTACGAGGATGGTCTTTGCTTTGGGCAACAATTCAAGGCTCATTATACATGGTGCATTGGATTCCTGTGATGATTGTAACCACTTTGAAAATGTGTGTGCAAAGGGAGCGATCGCACTGGGTGAAAACTGAACATCTTGGTGGAAATGCCTTACAGTGATTCTGGCAAAAAATAACATTACAATATTGGTGTACTCGTATTATCCCTAGACAATGGCACTTTTAAAAAGCTAATTGAAGGAGATTTGCAGGATTCATTAGACTCTGAAGATGTAGAAATAGTAGAGATATATTCTGCTCCATATAACTTCGTTCAGCCAAAGTATCAAATAAAATTTTGTAATGCACTTAGAATAACTTCTATAAAGGAACTATCCCAATGGGGTAAGCTCCCTTCAGAAGGCTAATAAATCACTGCACAAGATGATTATTTGAGCTTTTACACTGTCTCTAAAGTTTATTCGTAGGAGGTAAGCTATGCCATTATTGGGGGAGTGAAAGGTTATCAGTAGATCGAGAATATCTAGTAATAAGCGATCGCAATTCTGAAACAACCCCAGCAAATCCTTTTTCCGCTCAAGCTACAATCAATTTAGAATCAAAACTAGACAAAAGAGTGAGATGAGTATTAACCTGAATCTCCCATCAGAACTAGAAAATGAACTTCACACCGAAGCTTCTCAACTCAATTTACCGTTATCCGAGTATATTTTACGTATTTTATTTACAAGAAAATCTGTAGATAATTTACCCAAAACTGGAGCAGAGCTTGTTACCTACTGGCAAAACGAAGGTGTAATCAATTCACGCCCCGATATCACTGATAGTCAAGCCTATGCTCGTGAGTTGCGCCATCAGGCTGAAACACGGGAACGCTCATAGGTAAATTTAATGTACTTATTGGATACAGACATTCTGATTGATATTCAGCGCGGCCACACTCCTGCAATTGCTTGGTTTGCCAGCCTTCCAGAAGTACCGAGCATTCCTGGCTTTGTTGTTATGGAACTCATCCAAAATGCTCAAAATACTCAACGAGTCCGCAATACTCTCAAACTCGTTGCTCCCCTACCCGTGATTTGGCCTAATGAAACTGATTGTGGGCTTGCTCTATCAAATTTCACCAGCTATCACCTATCAGATAATTTAGGCTTACTTGATGCTTTGATTGCCGCTTGCGCTGTTGGCAGAGGAGCTACGCTGTGTACCTTCAACATCAAACATTACAGGGTTATACCTGACCTTATTACAGCACAACCTTACACACGCTGAAGTTGGAATTAAAGAATTAGAAGATATCAGGCTAAGATAAACAAACTTTTTATTGATAAAGTGCTAGAGAATCTCAAAGCCATACCCTAAAACTTGCAAGTAAGCCAAGGGAAAAAATCATGTTAGATTTGCTGATTCAAAACGGGTTAATTTTCGATGGCTTAGGCTCTCCACCTGTTCGCGGAGATATCGGCATTCAAAATGGCCGCATTATCAACCTTGCACCCTCCTTAACTACCCCAGCGCGTGAGGTGATTGATGCTTCTGGGTTATGGGTGACACCTGGATTTATAGATATTCATACTCATTACGATTTAGAGTTAGAAATTGCACCAGGATTAAGCGAATCAGTGCGTCATGGTGTTACCAGCGTGGTTATTGGTAACTGTAGCTTGTCTGTTGCGATCGCAGAACCCCAAATCCTGGCTGATATTTTTCAGAGGGTAGAGACACTTTCTCATCGATTGATTGCAAAATGGCTAGAAAAGTCGGTTTCCTGGCAGACACCAGCAGAATATTTACAGCATTTGCAACAGTTACCCCTTGGCCCCAATGTTGCCCCAATGTTTGGACACAGTGCCTTACGCGCTCATGTGATGGGATTAGAACGCAGCTTAACGGTTCAGCCGACAAAATTTGAACTAAAACTTATGCAGCGCATAGCCATAGATGCTTTAGACGCTGGCTTTATTGGCATTTCTATTGATATGTTTCCTTGGCATCGGATGAGTGGAAAATGGCAAGGTTGCACAATTCCCTCTCAACACGCGAAATTTAATGAATATGCAATGTTAGCGGATTTGTGTCGGCGGTGCGATCGTGTTTTTCAAGTCACCCCCAATTTACAAAGACTTGCTTCCTTTGTGGATATTCTGCGTATGGGTTCAGGGATTGGACAAAAACCCCTCCGGCTGACAGTCCTCTCAGCCTTAGATGCCGTACACGATCGCAACCTATGGCGAATATTTTCCCCCCTACTTTTTATTTGGAATCGGCTTCTAAATGGTAATGTGCGCTTTCAAACCCTAACGGAACCTTTCACTATTTACTCTGATGGATCTGTGACTCCCTTATTTGAAGAATTTTCCACAGGCGCACAACTCAATGGCTGTCAGTCACGAGAGGAAAGGCAACAACTATGGGCATCAGAAATTTTTCGTCGTCAGTTTCGCCAAGAATGGCTGAGTAAATGGCGTCAATCATTCCATCGTCAGTTAGATTTAATGGAAGTTATTCACTGTCCCGAAGTAAGTTGGCAAGGGTTAAGTTTTGCCGAAATTGCTCGTCAAAACCAACAAGAACCAGTAGATTTATTTATCCATGCATTACAAAAATACGATACAGATTTACGCTGGGTGGCCACAGGAGCGAACCATCGCCTAAAACCCCGTTTAGCGATGATGCAGCATCCTCATATTTTGCCTGGTTTTACCGATGCTGGCGCTCACGTCCGTAATCTGGGCTACTATGATGGAGCTTTGTCTTTGCTCAAACAAGCAGTTACAACCAAGTTTCTTTCACCGGAAGCTGCAATTTGCCGCGTTACGGGGGAACCGGCTGGTTGGTTCCGTCTGGATACGGGAGTTCTCAAAGTTGGTGCCAAAGCGGATATAGTTTTACTCGATCCCAATGCTTTAAATCAACCAATTAGCCCCCAGGTGCAGATATCAGATCCCGTTTTAGATGGTGAACCTCGAATGGTTAAGCGTGGTTCGGATGAGATTGTGCAAGGGGTTTATATTAATGGGGTTCGGGTTGTTTGTGGGGGGAAAGTGAGCGATCGCTTGGGGCGTGAAAAGTTGGGAACGGTTTTGTTTCCTTGTTGAAGTATCTCACGCAGAAGTGCAAAGAAAAGTTTGAGAGACTTCCAAGAAATAAATTATCCAAATAAACGAACCACAGAGACACAGAGAACACAGAGAAAGGAGAAATAGAGAGGGTTTTTGGGTCAGTTTTGGGACATTTTTTGATTTGGAAGTCCCTGAGAGGGGAGCATTGAATTGCTTTTACCCCACACCAGCAATGACTTGTCCAATATCTTGAGGGGTTGCACCTGTCGCTAACATTGCCCGGATCAACAATTCAATTGATACTGAAGCATCGCCATTTTCAGCTTTAGCAATCCGAGGTTGGCTGGAACTAATCTTAGCAGCGAGTTCACTTTGAGTCATCAGTTTTTGCCGACGCTCTTTCAAGTTTTGGCTGAGAGCTAGCTTAATTTCAACAAATATAGTTTCTTCGGGTGTTAACTCCAAAAAATCTGAAACTGTGCCAATTTTCCAGCCTTTAGATTCTAAACGTTCTCTCTTAGCTTGATCCATCACATTACTCCTGTTGATCGGTATCATATTTGCTCAGGCGCTTTTCGCAAACCTCAATTATCTTTTTGGATGTTGTTCTCGTTGTTTTATTAAAGACTTCAACAATCAAGATTGCATCGTCATCAATTCGATAAATGATTCTCCAGTTTTTATCTGTATCTCGAATACGTAATTCATGACAGTGAATTACTATACTTGGCATAGGGCGTGAATGTGGCAACCCAAGGGATTCACCTTCCTGTAATTGTCTGAGCAGAACACCCGCTTCTATGCGTGCTTCTTGACTGAAAGGTGGGGTTTTAACTTCGCCATGTAACCAAACTAAAGGTTTACTTTGATCTCCCATGCTCTATTTATATCATATCTGATATATCGATCCATTAACTTAGGGACTTCCAAATAAAAAAATGTCCCAAAACTGACCCAAAAACCCTCTCTATTTCTCCTTTCTCTGTGTTCTCCGTGTCTCTGTGGTTCGTTTATTTGGATAATTTATTTCTTGGAAGTCCCTTAGAGATGAGATTATGGGCAAACTACATTGATGTTATATTGGTCATAGCTTCTAAATTTATGTCAGATTACTTATTTTCCCAATTTAAAGCCAACGAATTTGAAGCCTTGCATAAGGAGTTATCTAAAGTTCTGGATATTTCACAAGATAAACTACAAAATCTCTACGAGGAGATGCTGCAAGAATTTGAATTAGAGGGCTATCCCGACGATCGTAGGCTTCCCAGAAATATTTTTCAATCTCACAATGAAAGTTTTCATAAATGCTACGAAGACGCTTTAGTTATTGGAGTAGATATTCCCAGTCTCCTGGAAAAGAACAATAATATTTCCAACAAGAAAACTGTTGCTATCCTCGGACAAGATCCTTTAAGAAAAAGTGATATAAGAGTAGAGAAAATTGGGATTGCAACACCCTACGCTTTGCATTTGAAGGATTGTCGTGAGAAGTTGCGTAATACAAGGCTATACTTTGATTTGATCAAAATCTTACTAGATGCAGGATACCGAGTCTACCTCACAGATATTTTCAAAGTATGGGTCAGTAAGGCTAGTTGCGATGACGGTATTCCTCTAAAGAAGCAAGATCGTACTCGCTTTATTCAAGTTCTGAAGACAGAGTTAGAAATTTTTGAACCAGTTGCAGTCATTACCTGGGTAAAAAAAGCAAGTAGCGCCATTAGAAGTATAAGTTTAGAAGTAAAACACCTTGAGTTTCCTCATCCTAGTGGTGCAGCAAATGGTGCTTGGTGTAAACTAATGGGCAAACCAGCAACACGAGAAAACCGGATTAATTACTGGCAGGAAAAAGTTTTTGCCCACTTATCAGGGTTGTAGACAAGGCTAGTTGCCAGTGCGTTGGTGCAACCCGCCGTAGGCATCGCTTTTCCTGTACGCTACATTAACGAAATATGACGCACTATTTTTATGAGAGTGATACCTACGATGGGTGGAGCGATCGCTGATTAGGAATGTTAGGCTTAATTCGGGATAAAAGTTAGTATCTCTTGAAGTGACTCTATCTAAATAGAGGTTGATGTATGGAATTACGTCCAATTAGAACCCAAGCTGACTATCAGGAAGCTCTTCGAGAAATTGAGTTGCTGTTTGATGCCGTCCCTAATACACCTGAATGCGATCGATTAGATGTGCTGAGTACCTTAGTAGAAGCTTACGAAAAGGCACATTTTCCCATTGAAAAACCAGATCCTATCGAAGCAATTCAATACTACATGGATACCCGTGGCTGGTCTCGTCGTGATTTGGAATCATGTCTTGGCAGTCGAGCTAGGGTATCTGAGATACTATCTCGTAAACGCTCCTTGACGTTGGAGATGATTCGGAAGTTAAATCAAGAGCTAGGTATTCCGGCTGAGATTCTGATCCAGCCGTATGATTCGGTGCAAACCTCTGCTTAATAATGGCCAGAAAAAAGCGACAAAATATGAACAATGAGTAATAACTTGTAAAATTTAAACAGCGAAAAATTCCTCCATTCTTATGAGTGAAAAACTTCAGACCGAAAAAGACAAGCTACAGGGAAGCACTAGTATAGAGATAAATCAAGAAACAGAAAACGAAAAAGTTTTATGTTCTCATTGCCAGCGTACTGCTACGAACGGTATTAAATGTAAAGGTATTTGTGTGGCTGATAATGACTATTAAGGGATAAATTCTATGGCTTTGTCACAAACTCTATTATGAGTAATATCAATTCTAATCCTCAACAAAGTTTGAGAAATCGGATTAATAATCAAATTCTAGATCATCCTTTTACAGACTATTGGGATATTTTTATCCTTAAACATCAGCATCCAATCAATATTACTTTACACATTTGGGGGATATTATTTTTTTACGGCTTACTCTTTTATACTTGTAAATCGCAAAACTTTTGGTTACTCTTGGGCTTACCATTAACTCAATTCTTGGGATTAACCGGACATTTTTTCTTTGAGCGTAGCCATATTGATTTGCAAGACGCTGTTTTTTCTTGGCGGGCTTCTTACTGTTTGGGTAAAATGTTATTTAGGATTTTGATGGGTAAATATCAAGATGATATTCGCCAACGACAAGAAATATTAAATAATTATATATCAAAAAATTATGCAAATATTCAATAATTGGAATGTAATTGCTAAGGGTTGGTATATTGCCTGTCCTAGTCATGAAATACCTAAAAAAACAGCAAAATCTGTAGACGTGTGCGGTCAGAAAATTGCCATTTTTAGAGGTGAAGATGGGCAAGTGCGGGCTTTAGATGCTTACTGCCCTCATTTGGGGACAGATTTAGGAATTGGGAAGGTTGATGGTAATTGGATTCGTTGTACATTTCATCATTGGGCATTTGATGAAACAGGGATTTGTCAAAATATTCCCTGTCAATCAGAAATTCCTACTCAAGCTAAATTACAAGCTTATGCAACAGAGGAAAAATATGGATTTATCTGGATTTATCCAGATGCTAAAGCACCAGAAAAAGTGGTTGATTTTGATGAATTGAAGGATAAAGAAATTATTACAAAAGCTGATAACGCATTTGCCAGAAGTTGCCATCATCATATTTGTATGATGAATGGGATTGATGCTCAACATTTAAAAACAATTCATCATTTAGACATCAAAATGGATCTGTCGCTACATCAAAGCAAATTAGGTACAGAAATAGACTTTACAATGCGGGGACAATTTCCTCAAACTACTTGGAGAGAAAAGTTAGCTCAAAGATTTCTGGGTTCCACATATCAGTATTCAATGCGTTATGCTCATGGTTGCATTGGCTTGTTAACAATGATGAAAGATGTGCGGCTTTTTCCGCCACTATATATGATATATGCTTATACTCCAATTACACCTGGAAGAACGAGAATTCAACCAATTTATGTAACTGAAAAACGTCAAGGTATTGTGGGATATCTGCTGAGTCAGTTTTTGCTATTTTGTACTCGCTTGGCTTACTATATGCTCAGAGATGAAGATGGCAAGATTTACGACAATATTCGCTTTAATCCGAAATTACTTCTTAGTATTGATCAGCCATTAGCTCAATATATGGACTATGTAAACCAGCTAAAACCGTCTCGATGGTCAAAAAATAGCGGTATAAAATAGTAGGTTGGGTTAGCGATCGCGTAACCCAACAAAAGCTTTGACAATGTTGAGTTTTGTTTCTCAATTTAAGAGGTTGTTTTAAAAGTATTATTGCTAACATCTAAGCCTCGGAAACCCAACCCCTCTTCCCTACAAGGTAAAGGGGGTTTCAAAGCCTCTCTCCGTTGCGGGGAGAGGTTTGGAGAGGGGTTTTTAGTATACTTTAAGACTATTTCAAACATCCTCTAACCTATACCTGAATTATTTTGTAGAGTAGGTAATGCCCACCTGAGAAGGTGCAAGATGTGAATACGGAATTGTAGCGTAAATAACCATTCTGGAATCTGTCACATTACACCGTAATTTTACCAAATTGGTCGATAAAGTGTTATAAAAAACATCTGACAAATCGAGTTTAGGTAATTTCCGAATAATGAAGAGTTTGCTGATTCCTGTTCAAAAGTTGCAACCAAGCGATCGCACCGCCATGTATGCGCTACTACAAAATCACTTTAAAGGTATAACCTGGGATGGATTTCAAATTGATCTAGAGCGTAAAAACTGGGTTTTGTTGTTGAGAGATGAAACATCCAACGCACTCAAAGGATTTTCAACTCTGATGTTATGCCAAAAAACTTTTTTGGGAGAAAAAATTAGTGTAGTATATTCCGGCGACACTATCGTTGATCCTAGTGCTTGGTCTAGTACAACACTACCACGTTGCTGGATTGCCGCTATCAATTTTCTGCGTCAACACTATGCAGAAAATAAACTTTACTGGCTGCTAATTTGCTCTGGTTTTCGCACTTATCGTTTTTTGCCTACCTTTTGGCAAGATTTCTATCCTCGTCATGATGTCACAACACCTGCCGATGTTAAGAATCTAATGGGGAATTTGGCACGGGAATACTATGGTAGTTTATACCAAGAAGCAACTGGTATTGTCCGGTTTCCGCATCCCCAAATTTTACGGGAAGGGTTGATTGAAATTCCATCAGGACGACAGACTAATCCACATATCCAGTTTTTCGAGGAAAAAAATCCCGCCTATCGTTTAGGTGATGAATTGGTTTGTTTAACTGAAATTAACTATGACAATCTCACCCGTGCTGGACAACGGATGTGGCAATCAAATTCATTGTTACAATCTGTACAAGATCCTGTTCTTATTTAATTTTTCCTCATATCAATTCAAAAAAAATTGCGCCGGATAAGGTATTGAATAAAGCTACCAATCACTTTCCCTATATATCAATTTTCATGAGCATCGGTGATATTTTATGCATTCTACCAGCCCACACTCAAACTTTAACAATCCAACGCAATTTGTGGAGGGATGGTACTGGGCATTACCATCGAGAAAATTAAAATTTAGCAAGGTGAAAGCTGTAACCTTGCTGGGTAGAAATTTGGCAATTTATCGGGGAGTTAGTGGTGAAGTGGTGGTGGTGGATGCTTATTGCCCACACATGGGCGCTCATTTAGCAGAAGGTAAGGTAGAAGGTGATGGAATTCGCTGCTTTTTTCATAATTGGAAGTATGACAGTCGCGGAATTTGTGTAGATGTTCCTTCTCTGGGAAAACCGCTACCTGTGTGTATTAAGACTTGGCACACTGCGGAAAAGTATGGCATGATTTGGGTTTGGGTGGGAGAAGAAAAGCCAAATTCACTGCCCTTTGTACCAGAATTAGAACAGGCAGACTGTGATTATATATTGGGGACTCGCTTTGTCAAAAACTGCCATCCCAATGTCTTACTAATTAACGCAATTGATGCTCACCATTTCAATACAGTACACAATCTGCCCTTAGAGATTGTATTTAATTCTCAAGACCTCAACCCCAACGCTATTAGCTTCAGCAACACTACACGGGGAGGGGATGATTCCTGGTTAATTCGCCTGATTCGTCCTCTATATCGCAACGAAGTTACTTATAGTATGTGTTACTGGTATGGCAGCACTGGTACTGTAACGCTAGGCCCGGATTTTCTGCACTTTTACATTCTATTTACACTGCGAATGATCGAAGGTGGTAAAACAGAAGGGCAAACAATTCTTGTCACTCCCAAGCGTCCGAGATTTTGGGGATGGGTTTTAAATCGTGGTTTGTTATGGTTAACTCAACAAGTTGGTAATTACTTCGCAAAAGGAGATACACAGGTATTTAAAACAATTCAGTTTGATTTGAAGACTCCCACCAAAGCAGATGAATCTATTCTGAAATTTATTCAGCACGTTAATCACCAGAAAGCCTTAACCTGGGGAACTTGGGACACTGTTAATTATCCAAATATTCAAACTCTATCAACACCTAACCCTGAATTCACATTAATTGAACAGGAAAAAAATGGATTTAAAATATAATATTGTCGGTTTGGATCTACCGCACACTGATTCTCATGATCGTTTGCGACGTATATTAACAGCAGCATTACCCAATCAAAATAATTATGCTCCTTACCCACAATCAAATTATTGGGATGCTGATTTTTTCAACTTACATCAAGTTAAAGTTTTTCAAGAATCTAATATTAATGAACAATCTGCTATTCTAGAACTTGCCAACCGCAGTCTGTTAGAAGAATCTTATGTTATTGAGAAAGCAGGCGTTGGCTACATGGCAAAAATGGTACTGTTAGCAGAAACAGTTGAAGAACGAATGCTTTATGGACTGTTTACGGCTGATGAAGCTACCCACCTTCACCAAATTAGCCATTTTTTACCAGAAATGGAAGTAAATAGCACGGACGATCCGTTTGTGCGCTTACTATCAGAAGTGGTTGAAAGTGCAGATAAAACAGTTTTGTTGTTTGTGCTGCAAGTCGTTTTAGAAGGATGGGGTTTAACCCATTATCGGCGTTTAGCGAAGGAATGTCGCTATCCAGTTTTAGCAGAACTTTTTTCCAGCTTTTTACAATCTGAATCTCGTCATCACGCCACGGGAACCACCTTGTTTAATCAAATTACTGTTTCAGCATTTAGTCAAACAACAATTCTTGATGTATTGGCACAGTTTTTGTTTATGGTACAGGTGGGGCCACAAAGTCTACTAACAGCAGTTGAACAGGTGAAAGGACATCTGACGCGATCGCAAAAAATCCAAATCTTAGAAGAACTAGATACAGAGACTCATAGCGGAACCCGATTACAAATATTGCGATCGCTCATGGGAGGAAAATCAGCCCAGTCTATCCTGCAAACCTTAGAAGAACGCGGAGCCTTTGAACCCCTCCCCGCCCATCAATGTGTGTAATAAATATCAATCTTATCTCTGCGTGAAATAAAAACGGATATGGAAAAAACTATTCATCGCAAATTACAAATTAACCACACGCGCAACAAACAGCAAGATCATACTGCTTTAATGGATGAAGCAGTTACCAATTTTCGCTATGAAGATTGCCAAAACGAGTATTGGAACCCAGAGGAATTTTCCCTGCTATACGGTACACCTCTATGGGAAGAGTCAAGCCAACATCAGCGTATAATTTTAAACCAGCTTTACTGGGTAGCTTACTACTCACAAATTGTTTCTGCTGAAATTGCAACTATCTTTTTCAATCAAACCAGTGCAGCCGGACTTTACGCTCAAGAAGATTTTCGCTTAATCTGCGATACCTTAGATTTGGAATCCGCCCAAGAGCGATCGCACATTAACGCCTTCCGCACAATTGCCAAACAGGTTGAACAAGCGTTATTTGGGGAACTTCTCTTTACCTACCCCATGCGTAGCCCCTTTACAGAAACGATGGTTTATGCTGACACCAATGCTCTAAAAACTTGGTGGAAAAAAATTCAACTTCAGTACTTTGGGCTAATTTCTGCGAATAATACTTTTTTGGCTTGTCAGTATTTCACTGTCCGGGGAGTACGGACACTAAACGGCAAGTTAGTACAGCACAAACTCAGCAATTATTATCAAAAACATCCCCATCCTGAAGCTGCTCCCATTCCTGCTAAAGTCTCCTATTATCACTTCATGGATGAAAGTTTTCACTTCAATAGTTCGACTATTATATCTCACGATGTTATCACTTGTCTTAAGCCACCGACTGCATTTGAGCGACTGGTGGCTAATTTAGGATTGCTGGGATGTCAGCGCGATCATTATCATTTTTCGGCGGCGATAAACGGGATTTTTTGGTACGATCCGGCGCTCTATGGCAAGATTTATCGGGTGTTGCGATCGCCCATTTTTCAGATGAGTGATAGGGATGCTAAAGAAATGATGCGGCGTTGTTTTACGGAGGAATCGGAAGGATTGCAGCACAGTTTTTCAACTCATCAGGAAGCGATGAAATCTTATCAGGTGTATGTTGAAAAACTCGATTATCTTTGGCAACGTAATCGTGATATGTCACTGATGGCTACTAATTCAATTTCTCGATATTTGGCAACTCAAAAAAGGGCTTTTCAAGGTTTTGAACACCAAGAGGATTTGTTTATATCTCACGCAAAGGCGGAAAGGCGCAAAGAAGAATGGGAGAGTGTTGTTTAGGTAACAGTGTTTTTGTTATGGCTGATTTGTGTAAGATATCGTTTCCGGGAAGTGATTTTGTTACTATCACTCTGAAATGTCATCAAAGTTTGTCTGAACATCTCACGATTCAGAATTCACCTGTTTTATTTGGTTGTCGAACTGGTATTTGTGGCACTTGTTTGGTTGAGGTTATTGGTGATATTCCTCCACCTCAACCTGATGAACAGGAAATGCTGGAAACTTTAGCAGCTAATCATTCTCATGCGCGGTTAGCGTGTCAGGTTGATGTTACAGGTAATCTTGAAATTCGTAAGATTTAGATGGTGATTTAAAAAAAACTAAAAGAACAAGTATGGATTTGTCAATTCGCAATTTACCCGAACCACTTAAGCTTATTTTTAACGAAAATCAGCTTCCGCCATGTTCAGATTTGGAAATAATTCAATTTGAACAACAAGGTATTATTTTGCCCAGTAATTACAAAGACTTTCTCAAGATTATGGGGCATGGTGCTGGTAAGTTTTTGCGTGGTTCAGATTGCTTTTACCAGCATCTACCGCAAATTCAAGAATGGGCTAAACAACTTTTGGTAGAAAATGATTTTCCTGAAGCTTTGCCAGAGGATGCTTTTGTATTTTTCATGCACCAGGGTTATCAGTTTAGCTTTTTCAGGCTTTCAGAAGGTGATAATCCACCAACTTACTCATATTGCGAAGGACAGGAAGAGTCTTATTTTGTCAAAAGTCATGATACCTTTAGTGATTTTCTAGCGGTGGAAATAGACCTTTATTTAAAATCTTCAATGTCTCTAGCGAGTTAGATATTTAGCACATCAAATGGAAAATCAGCTTTTTCTATACCCACTATTGCGCTTGTCAGTTTTGAGGAATGTTGGTTTTCATAGCGTCAACTCAACCTACTCGCTTTTCTCTTCAGGTATTCGTATCTGTTTAAGTGCTTTTAGCGTGGCAGCCGAATTAGCCATTTGTAGCCGTGCAAGTTCTTTTAGCGCATTTGAATTAGGTATTAGTGTCTGTTCGATTGCTTTTTGCATTAATAAATTAGGGTTCAGGCTCAGTCCAATTGCTTTCTGCATATCTGAATAATTAATTTGTAACCCTGCAAGTTTTTTTAGCGCATCTGAATTAGGTATTAGTGTTAGTGTCTGTCCAATTGCTTTATGCATATCTGAATAATTAATTTGTAACCTTGCAAGTTCTTTTAGTACAGCTGAATTAGGGTTCAGGCTCAGTCCAATTGCTTTCTGCATATCTGAATAATTAATTTGTAACCCTGCAAGTTCTTTTAGCGCATCTGAATTAGATATTAGTGTCTGTCCAATTGCTTGCTCAATAACCTTATCATTTTGTTCATCAATCAAGTCAGCATCGGCAATTGCATTTGTTTCTTCAATTGATCTTGGATTAATCTCAACCATCAATTTATCTTTAGCCATTTCCAAAAACCGTTGAGTTCGATATATCCAAAATGGCTGTTTCACATATTCCTGAAATTCGCGTCTTAGTTCTATATGCGGAGAAACGATCTCTCCATTGTTTTTTATCCACCAGTCTCCTTTTTTCTCCCCTGTCACAAAAACAATGGGTACAGACCCTCTCTGTGCAAAAGTTAATATTTGTTTCCAAAGAATGAAGTCTCCATACTTCCGTTCATCTCCCTTGTCTTTAACATCCCCAAAGCCAGGAGGTTGTAATTTTTTGTATCTATCTTCGGCTTCTTTATACAAGCTCTGTAAAGTTTGCTCATCGTAGGGTTCTCCCACTTTTGACTCAAATATTGAGAGAATACTTTCCAAAATACTGTCATTGTCTGCATCAAATGGAAAATGAGCATTGGCAAGCTCATTTATCTTTTCTCGAAAAACCCTCTCGACCTCATCCACTGCATCAAGATAGTTTTTCTGCATATCAAATAAAGAGTCCACTTCAGCAGCTACAATCCTTCCTGCTTCGTTAAGTTTACCTCGAAGACTGTTAAATTTATTTTGTTCAGATTTCCATTTTTCTAGTGCTGAAAGAGCTTTCTTAAAAGATGCTGCCTCCGAGTCAATGATTTCTTCTCGCCTTGTCAAAAACTCGTCGGCTACTTGATAAGGCAGCCAAATTCTATTTTGAAGCTTTTCCAATATTTTTAGAAAATCCTCTACAGTAGGACGCGATACCCGATATAAATCAAGGAGAAAATTTGTATCAAAGACAAAAGTGGCATTTTCCCACAGCTTTGAAAAATCAGCCTCAGATGGGCGAAGTCTCCAGGAAAATAAGTTTCTCATATACAGGGGATTAAATTAAGAATTTTAGTATGATTATAATGTAAAAAATGAAACTTTTCCAACTGAATATTCATTGGAAGGTGATTAAATTACTTGGCTTGATATTTCTGTACCTTTTGCAATTCCTCGTAGTCGGGATAAGTTACCCTTTTTCAATTCAGAACTAGTTTCTTGCTGTAGCGACTCCAAAAGCACCTGCACTAATGTCCAGCGATCGCTAATTGGTAACTCTAATACCTGCTTTTGCAGTTGTTGTAATGTCATGCTCGTTTTCCCATCTGAGGTTATCTCATTTTTAATTGTAAATTAGCTCTTTTGCAATTCGATAGGTACAGCAATGCAGTTCTACCCAAGACATTGCCATAATTTAAATACGATCGCTCCTACCCACCATGCAATTTGCAGATTTCTGGTACATTGTCGCACTCAGCGAACAGTTACAACCTAACAAGGTATTATCACGCACCGTTTTAGGAGAATGGTTAGCGATATTTCGCGGTGAAGATGGACAAGCCGTAGCTTTGCGCGATCGCTGTTTACACCGCAATAGCCGTCTATCATCAGGTAAAATCTGTAACGGTGCTTTACAATGTCCCTATCATGGTTGGGTATATGACGGGGTTGGAAACGTGATTGCTGTTCCAGCCGAAGGAGATGACTTCAAACCTTCGCCACAGCGTCGAGCCAAGTGTTACGCTACCAAAGAACAGGATGGCTATGTTTATGTGCGGTTAGCCGATAGCCCAAGTGTTGCCCCAAGTCTTAATTTTGAACCCTTTTCTATGCCTCACTACGGAGAAACAGGATGGGAGACGGTGCGGGTAATTAACCATTTTTCTAACAATGTTACTAATTGTGCGGAGAACTTTATTGATATTCCCCATACGGCTTTTGTTCATCCTGGTGTTTTCCGTACTTCTCGCCAACAAAAGTTAGAGATGACTATTGAACGCCAGAATGGTTCGGTTTTGGTGGAGTATCGCAACGAAAACAGTAATTTGGGATGGTACAGCCGTTTTCTAAATTTGCAGAGTGCAGAGATTAAACATAGCGATCGCTTTTATATGCCAAATATTACCTCTGTAGAGTATAAGATGGCACATAATCGCCATTTGTTCATTACCAGTCAATCTATTCCAGAAACTGATAATTCAACTCTGGTTTACACCGATGTCACCTACAACTATGGTATTTGGAATAAGTTAGCACGTCCCTTTGTGCGGTGGACTGCTCAACACATTATCCGCCAAGACGTGGAAATCTTGGGTATTCAAGGGGAAGCGATCGCTAAATACGGGACACAATTTTATAATACGTCTGCGGACACAATTCATATATTTGTAGAGTCAATTATGGCAGCCATATCTCGTGGAGAAGATCCGCGTTTATTGCCAAATCAATCAGTAAAAGTTACATTTTGGGTTTAAGAATAATTTGTAATTACCCCCCTTAATCCCCCCTTGTAAAGGGGGGATATCGGAAAATCCAGTTCCCTCCCCTTTATAAGGCAGGGCTGTTTCATTCGTTCAGATCAGAATTTTGTCAAGAGTATCAACCAGAAAATTTAGTGAGTTGGTAATCGAAAAATTACTGTTTCAATCGGTAAATTTAAGTGCGATCGCCTGGTTTTTGACCCAATTAGAGTGTTTAAAAACCTGATTTTTTTGACTGATACGCTTGTAAATTAAGGTCTTTTGGGGAATGAATCAGCCCTGCTTTATAAGGGGAGGGTTAGGGTGGGGTAAAACCCATGTTTAAAATCAGTGTGAGCAATCAAAAGTGGGAATACAAAACTTTTCACAAATACTAATTTTTGGCTCTTTTATTGGATTAGTTGGTTGGACTATTACCAATCAAATTGGACGAACTCAACTCAAAGTTAAAAGTCATGAAGATTGGTTGCTAGATGGTACAGGATTAACGATTCAAGGAATTTTGATTCCCTTACTACAAGCAACTTTAGTTTATTGGCTTTATAAAAACTTACTACCCACTCAAAAAGGATATTTTCAACTATCATTAATTCCGGCTTTTATTATCAGTTTTATTGTGGTTGATTATTTATATTATTGGAATCATCGTTTATTACATACTAAATTATTGTGGAAGGTTCATCAAGTCCATCATACTGTTACTCAGATGGATGTATTGGGAACTTCTCGTAACACACTTTGGACGAGTTTGTTAATTATTTATTTATGGATACACACTTTGTTTTTATATCTGTTAGCCGATCCAACAGGTTATTTACTTGGAGTAAGTCTAACTTCTGCCTTAGATTTATGGCGACATAGCCGCTTAATAATTCCTGAAAATAGCTGGCTTTATCAATTTTTATCTCCTTGGTTAATCTTACCACAGGATCATGCTTGGCATCATTGCCGTGAAGTCCACAATTATAACTATGGGGCTAATCTGAAAATTTGGGATAAGTTACATGGAACATATTATGAAAGCGAAAAATTGCCATCTATAATCGGAATTCCTCTATCATTAAACTTGCTCCAAAAACTTTTATTTCCATTTCCATGACAGTTATAAGTAAAATTCTTTTGTTTTTTCCCACCATTGTATTATTGCTAACTGGGGCAGCAATAGTCTACCTTGCCTATTCACCCAACATCTTCAGCATTATGGCGGTGTTGCTTTCTATTTATGGGCTACCAGTGCTAGTTTACCGCTTGCATGAATGGGTTTATCCTCTGCGGGAGGGTATTAGTTATCTACAAGGTAAAGAATATAGTCCCTGGTGGGGTAGTCATCAAATTCAGGTAATTTATATTGCAATTCCGGCGTTAGAAGCAGTGTTGCGACTGATTCCGGGGGTGTTTTCTTGTTGGTTGCGATTGTGGGGTGCTAAAGTAGGGCGAGATGTTTATTGGACACCAAGTTTAGAAATTGCCGATCGCAGTTTGTTAGAAATTGGCGATCGCGTCGTTATCGGGCATCGTGTCGGTATCTATTCTCACATCATTAAACCCCGTAAGCAAAATTTAATGTTGTATGTCAAAAAAGTCAAGATTGGCAGCAATGTTTTTGTGGGGGCTGGATCTAATCTTGCTGCTGGTGTAGTCATTGGTGATGGTTCTTATTTACCAGCAGTCAGCAACCTTTATCCTAATCAAAAGGTGCAATAATGCGTCCGATTATTCAGCTTTTTGGGCAAATCCTCGCACCAACGGCGAGGCGATTTCATCAAGCTTTGGATAACCCAGAGTTAATGCAGACATCTGTACAGAAGGAAATTTGCGATCGCCTAATCAAGAGTGAGTATGGTAAAACTTTGGGAATTCATTCTGTAAAGGATTGGCAGCGTGTACCAATAGTAGATTATGATACACTCGAACCCTACTTAAATCAAAAACCTCAGCAAATTTCCCTCACTCCCGAACCCATTTTGTTCTATGAAAAAACCTCTGGTAGTAGTGGGGCGGTGAAATGGATTCCTTATACTCAATCTTTGCGGCGATCGTTTAATCAGATGTTTTGTGTATGGGCGCATGATTTAATTGTAAATGGCCCGAAATTTTCCACAGGTAAGATTTATGCTTGTATCTCGCCGCAATTAAATGTAGCTGATAGCCCAACTTTACAGGATGATCTAGATTATTTAGATGGCTGGTTGCGTTGGTTTTTGCGTCCTTGGTTGGTGATGCCAAATAAACTTAATCGGCTGCATGACGCGAATTTGTTTAAACATCAACTGGCTTTGGCATTATTAGAGGCTGAAAAATTAGAAACTATTTCTATTTGGAGTCCTAGTTTTCTACAAGTACATTTAAAATATATTCAAGAGAATCAAGATTTATTGCAAGCAGAATTACAAAACCGGATTTCACATCATCGCTTGCAACTTCTCAGCAAAAATAATATTCCCTGGATGGAACTCTGGCCAAATTTGAAGCTGATTTCTTGCTGGGATAGCGCCAATGCAGCAGATCAAGCTCAGGGATTAAAATCGCAATTTCCAGGCGTATTAATTCAAGGTAAAGGACTACTAGCAACCGAAGCCCCAATAACGATTCCGTTGATTGTCGCTGGGGGATGTGTGCCGGTTCTCGATGAAGTATTTTTTGAGTTCGAGGATGATACTGGTTCCCTGTCTGGTTTACATGAACTCAACATTGGCAAGGAATACACGATTATTTTATCCCAGAAAGGCGGATTGTATCGTTATCGAATAGGCGATCGCATCCGGGTAACTCATTACTATCGCCAGACTCCCTGTTTGGAGTTTCTCGGACGACATCAAGCTATTAGCGATTTGGTGGGCGAAAAGTTGCAAGAAACCTTTGTAAATAATGCTCTGACTCTGTTGAACTTGCAAGGAACTAATTTTAAAAGTTTGATGCCCATTGCCGATCCTCCACATTATATTTTATTACTAGATTCGGCAAAAGAAACGCCAGAAATTATCGCTCAACAACTGGATCAGGCTTTATCAGGATCATATCATTACAAGATAGCGCGATCGCTCGGTCAACTTGCACCACCACAGGTTTTAATCTCTAATCAAATTCCTGAAGTCTTAGTTTCCCATCGTATCTGCGCTGGAAGTGTTTGGGGAGGTATTAAGCATCCAATTCTGGCAACATCACCCATTAGCACTGAACTTTTACAAGAATTGAAGTTGGAAATTGCCCAGAAATAACTAGATGGACAACAATATTTACAGTCATATCATGTCCGCTTGATTGCTTATTAAACCCGAAGAACCCCACCCCCGCCAAAGCAATGCTTTGTCTCCCCTCCCCGCAAGCTCTTAGGGGCTGGGGGTGGGGTGTATTGACTGTGGTTAGGGACTTCCAAGAAATAAATTATCCAAATAAACGAACCACAGAGACACAGAGAACACAGAGGAATAAGGAGAAGAGAGTTTTTTCGCCAGTTTTTTGAGTATTTTTTTATTTGGAAGTCCCTTAGCATAACTAATTATGCGGACATGATATCATTGCAAATTCGCTACAGTTACCAAAACTGCAACGGTGAGCAAATTCCAGCTTGCTCAAGACTATTCTAGATAAACAGTACTGAATTCCCAGTGCTGTTATACCGTTTCACTTGAATTCTGATACACAAATTTAATATGAGGATTTAGCCATGTCTTACCCGATTCCGTCCAAAATGTGGCAGCGAGTCAGTATTGCAACATTGTTGTTATTGATACCGTCAGCAGGAATTGCAATTTTACGTCAGTCTGCTACCGTTGCGGTTCCAACCAATCAGACTCCTCCCAGTTCAACCTCTATTCTACCCAATCACCCTGACTACCAAGCACTCCAGGCATTAGTACAACAGTATAGTTGTGTCGTCCCCGTCCAAAACTTTGGCACTCTTCCTGTAACCCGGACTGAGTTTGCCGCAGTCTTAAATGCCTGTGTGAATCGGAGCAATGAGCTAATAGCGACTGACCCCAAGATTGTTACCCAAGCAGATATAAAAACCCTGCAACGCTTGCAGTCAGAATTTGCACCAGAGTTAGCAAGCTTAAGAAGTCCCATAGATGAATTGGAAGCTCCTAATCAAAATACCAGAGAACGTACTCAAGCCGAGGCGAACCGAAAAACTCAACCCTTATCCACACTGATAGCCCCACTTCCTAGTATTTCGTCTGGCTCATCTGTGGATCAACTTGCTAGCCGTCCCGTAAGTCCTAAATTCCGAGATGGTGGTAGTGTTGGAAGGTTTGCCCCCCAAGCTCAAACAGATAGCAAATTCAATACAGAAAACTACAACCGAATTGACGATAATCCCTTTCATCGCGTCAGTAATGACCCCCTTTCCACCTTTTCTATTGATGTCGATACAGCATCCTACAGCAACGTGCGACGGTTTATTACTCAAGGTGAATTACCACCCAAGGATGCAGTGCGAATTGAGGAAATGATTAATTATTTTACCTATAATTATCCCCAACCAAAAGGCGACTCAGGGCAGAGCGATCGCCCTTTTTCCGTCACCACTGAAGTTGCTGCTGCTCCTTGGAATCCTCAACATAAACTAGTACAGGTGGGTTTGCAAGGTAAACGCCTCGAAAGCGAAACCTTACCACCCAGCAACTTAGTATTTCTGATTGATGTCTCCGGTTCTATGGATGACCCCAACAAATTACCCTTGGTGCAACAGTCTCTCAAGTTGCTGGTAAATAAACTGCGTCCTGAAGACCGGGTAAGTTTGGTAGTCTACGCGGGGAATGCTGGATTGGTGTTACCTGCTACTCCTGGTAGTCAGAAATCAAAAATTCTGGCGGCCATTGACCGCTTGGAAGCTGGAGGCTCCACAGCTGGTGGACAGGGCATTGAACTGGCTTACAAGATAGCCAAACAAAACTTCCTCAAATCTGGTAATAATAGAGTAATTTTAGCTACCGATGGAGATTTTAACGTCGGGGTTTCCAGTGATGCCGACCTGACGCGATTAATTGAACAGAAGCGAGATCAGGGAATCTTTCTAACGGTGCTGGGATTTGGCACCGGCAATTATAAGGACGGGAAAATGGAGCAATTGGCTGATCAGGGTAATGGCAACTACGCTTACATCGATACCCTATTGGAAGCCAAAAAAGTTTTAGTTAATGATCTCAGGGGAACTCTATTTACGATCGCCAAGGATGTGAAAATTCAGGTAGAATTTAATCCGGCGAAAGTCCAGGCATATCGCTTGATTGGCTACGAAAACCGCCTGTTGCAAAACCAGGATTTTAATGACGATAAGAAAGATGCAGGAGATATTGGGGCTGGTCATTCTGTCACCGCGCTTTATGAAATAATTCCCACTGGCACAAAGAGCGATGTGAAACTGCCGGAGGTAGACCCCTTGCGGTATCAGCGTTCTGGTGAAACTGCCGTGAATCCTGGCGGCAATGAGTTGATGCAGGTTAAACTACGCTATAAATTGCCCCAAGATAGCACCAGTCAACTAATTACCCAAACCATCCAAGATGATGATTTGAGAACCGACCAAATACCCTCTACAAACCTGAGATTTGCTGCTGCGGTGGCAACTTTTGGGATGCTGCTGCGTGACTCTGAGTATAAGGGGAATGCTAATTATGATTTGGTGATGAATTTGGCAACTCAAGGGAAAGGAGAAGATCGGGAAGGCTATCGCGGTGAGTTTATTCGCTTAGTAGAGCAATCTAGAGGATTGATTGCGAAAACAGGGAGTAGAGAGTAGGGAGTATGACATTGATCACACAATTCATATCATGTCCGCATAATTAGTTATGCTAACCACAGTCATTACACCCCACCCCCAACCCCTAAGAGCTTGCGGGGAGGGGAGACAAAGCATAGCTTTGGCGGGGTGGGGTTCTTCGGGTTTAATAAGCAATCAAGCGGACATGATATCACTTGACTAGCACCTTTGTTGCATTGCTTTGCACCTTTGTTACATTGCCTTGCATCTTTGTTGCATTGCTTTGCACCTTTGTTCCATCGACTTGCATCTTTGTTGCATCGACTTGCAAAAGTTAACCCATTTTACGTTACAACCCACACCAAAAAAAATACTCAACTATTTCTTGTGGGGTGGGTGTCTCACCCGCCCACAGCCAAAGGCACTCATGTTGCCCACTCCACAAGATTGGATAATTTATTTGTTGTCAGTCCCTTACGCTTGAATCCGAAGTGTTAACAGCACAGTACTGGTGAGGGTTTGGGAAGGTAGCCAAGCTAAAAGCGATCGCTTAATTAATTCAATCACTGTCTGTTCTTTCAGAGATGAAGCCTGTTCATCAAGCATTAACTGTTTTACCCGTCCCTGCTTAACCTGGAATTCAAACACCAAATCACCACCGAAACCCCTAGGGAGTTGAATTGCTTGCAAGTATTGAGTCAGCAAAGAAATCATCTGCTGATCCAATCCCGTTACGCTCACAATCTGTAAATGAGGGACAGAAGATTCTTCTTTCTGTAAGGCTTTGAAATCTTGCAACCGATCATCTACGCTCATCTCTTCAAACTGTGGCATCAATTGTTCAGAAACTGATGACAAACTTTCAAGATTACTCAACTCATCAACCTCTGCAAATCCAATTTCTGGCTCTGATGCTGGAATATCGAATTCCATCGCCAATGACTCCATCTCCTCAAACCGTGGCATTGGTTTTGCTGGAGCAGGTGCAAACCTTGGGGCTGGTGGGGGTGGTGCAGATACTGGGAATGCTGGCGCTGGTGCAGATTGTTTCTTCGCTTCCCGGCTGCGCCTTAACATTCCACCCCCAGGAGCAGCGCTAGAAGCAACGTTACCAAAGATACCCTCATGGCTAATAGCTTCAGGTATTTCCACAGGTACTTGCACAGATACATAATCCTCGTTGGGATTGACTCTGACATCATCACTAACGGCAACAAAAGCGGTATATTGCGATAATAGTTGATAAGTCAGAGCCGTATCTGTCACTGCTTCCACACCTTGCTTTGTGTCACCACTCACCATTTGATTCATTAAATCTTTGATGCGAGAACGCCCCCAAAGTTGAGCAATAGCAGGATTACCTGTTTGGGGAAAATTCAGATGAAAACTGTGCTGATAACGCCTACCACCCGCAGCAATGCCAGTGATGTGCAGTTTTCCAGAATGGGCATCTGGCTTGCGTCCAAATAACACTAAGGGTTGCTCTGCAAATAAATCTGGTGGTGTAGACGGATACATGATTGGAGATTCCCCATCACCCTCCCATTGCAATTGGATATTGGCAAGGACTGGATTATTGATTTGGCGGAAGAATTTTTCTACCACCTCATCTACAGGTTCATCGTGGCGAATAATATGAGCAATACCTCGTCCTAATTCTGCAATCCGATTGAGTAAGAAGCGATTCACCGAACTACCAGCACCAAAGCTATGAAGGCGGGTTCCTGGTTGGAGACGCTGTTTAACTTCTGCTAAAATTTGGTTTTCGTTGCCGATATAGCCATCAGTTAGTAAAACAATATTTTGCAAGCGTCCCGAATTTGTAGCTTTTAAGTTTAAAACGGTGCGAATACCGCCTAACATCTCCGTTCCCCCACCAGCGTTTAACCGATTGATATAATTGATTGCTAATGAGCGATTTTGGGAAGTATTGGCGAGGGGAACGGGTGAAAGTTGCTGTGTGGTATCGGAAAAATCAATAATGCTAAAGGTGTCATCGGGGTTGAGTCCATTGATAAAACGGCGCATCAATTCTTGACATTGCATCAGTGGTTCGCCACTTTGAGAACCGGAGGAGTCGATGAGAAACACCATATCTTTGGCGACTATCTCATCAGGACGGTACTCAAGGGCGGGAATCAAGTATAGTGCGAAGTGTCCACCCCGTTCATCAGCTTGGGTAAGCGTGGTTGTTTGGATGTTATTACTGGCGACTTGGTAGCGTAAAATTAGGTCTTTGTTGGGTATGGTGTCTCCACTTCCTAATTTGACATTCACTAACTGTCCTTCACGGATGATTTGGATTTGGTGAGAGGGTGAGTTGATATCCTGAATTTCAACGCCAGCATTAATTTCGATGGTGACATTAATATCATGACTTGAGCGCATCCCCGACGGTAAAATGGGAGCATTCAAGCGCGAAGCATCTGGAACTAAATCAGTATCTTGATTTGAAGTCATAGGTGCAATAGCTGAACCACCCCTGACTGCATCTTCTGCGATGGTGATTCCGGGAATGTAACGGGGGCCAACAACCATCGGGAAGACAAATTCGTAATTTCCACCCTCAAATTTTAGGCGATCGCTGTAGCGAATAATCACATCAATTTGTTCACCTGGCTTGATGTTCGCCAGGGATTGGGTGAAGATATTGTCTCGTTCTTGTTCGAGGAGTCCGGCTGTTTGTCCTTGTTTTCTGGCTTGTTCGTAGATGGCTACAGCTTCTTGGCGTTTTTTGATGCTGCCTTGAATGGTGCGATCGCCTATACGAATCAGCATATCATCAACGGCAGCTTCATCGGGTAAGGGGAAGATATAAACGGCTTCTAGGGTGGTGGTAAAAGGATTTTCAAAGCTTTGGGTAACTTCCACCCGTGAGATGTTACCATCTATTTTGGCTTTTACTTCAGTGTGTTTGAGGGGAAAAGCAATCTGTTGGTTAGAGTTTTGCAGATATAAGCCACTGGGTTGTTGTTCTAGGGTTTGAGTCATAATCTTTACCTGACGCTTTTGTTTGCTATCTCTAGCGTAGGCGGGTTTTTTTGGGAGATATGCTCAGTTTTATGCTCAGTTATTGGCTCAGTGATGGGTTTAGTCAGTATATAGTAGGGTGGGCATTGCCCACCGTATCATGGTTTTGTGCGGCATAGCCCTACCTACTTTACGCCGATTTTAGCAAGGCGATCGCTTTTAGCAGCATTTCCACAGATAGTATGAAAATTGTTCAAGAAGTTTCTTTAATCAGTGTTGGGAGTTTTGAAGAATCAGGGGATTGGTCTATCATTCGTACTGAAATTTGTGATGCTATCTCTCTTATTGTTCATCCTCCGGGTACATCCAACTTTACAATTAATCCCACAAGACATGGTAACGGTGTCAAGCCAATAAAAGAAGCTTGCATGATTGCGTTGAGAGATAGATTTACATGGAGGCTGGAAACTCGAATTAACTATGCAACCAAATCACCAGGAAAGGTGGACGCAACAAAAATAATAGATAATTATCTTTTTGCTCTGGAGTGGGAAACAGGCAATATTTCCTCAAGCCATCGCGCAGTTAATAAGATGGTTCTCGGATTACTACGCGGTGTCTTTTTAGGTACTGCTTTGGTACTTCCAAGCCGAAAACTTTATCCTTACCTAACAGATAGAATTGGTAACTACGAAGAGTTAGAACCATACTTTGATGTTTGGCGATCCGTTCAGATCCAAGAAGGTTTCCTGGCCATCTTCGTAATTGAACACGATCAGCTAGATAGCAAGGTACCAACACTTACTAAAGGAACAGATGGACGTGCATTATAGCAGTTATCGTTTACGTGAGGTACACCCGTAGGGGCACGGCATTGCCGTGCCCCTACACCTCGTGATGTAACGTTGTACTGCATCTGAATGGGAACCGCTATAGTCTGAAAGTTTCTCTTATTACGTAGAGTAAGGAATTGGTAGTTGCAGTGCAGTGGTTTTGCGTGGCTTTGATTTCTTATTTCCTCTTGCTGATTCCCATTCTTCCATGATTCCGTTAGCCAAATCAGTTAATCTTTCTACTGCTGGATCTGTATCCCCAATTTCTGAACCAATCCAGTAACGTTGTAACTTTTCTGCTGCATAAAATGTCGTACCAGATCCTGCAAATGGATCAACTACAATTTGTCCTGGATTAGATGCCATTGCAATAATTCGCTCTAGCATAATTGGCGCAAGTTCATTTGCAACTCGTTTTTTGTGTTGACGATGCCGAACTGGTGGAATATCAACCCACATTTCTTCTGCCAATGTCCATAAAATGTCATTATAATTAGCCTCAGAAACATCTTCCCAAACCTCTTCCGGTTCATCCCAAACATCCATTAAGTTAATACCCTGCTGGTTAAGTTTTTTGCGATGTCCACCATAATCACGAATTTCTCCACCGCAATGGCGACAAACTTGTATTGGGGTGTAAACTTTATTGAAAACTGCTGGTTCTCCTTTAGTGTAATAGAGTAACCCATAGTGAGCAGGAGACATTTTTTTACCTCTGGGAAAAGCTTTCGGCATTCTGCAAGCAATCCAATGACGAAAACACATTCCTTGCTGATTCAGATATGCACCATATTCTATACACCATTTTGGCAAGTTAAATACAAATAAACTGCCACCTGATTTCAGGACTCGAATACTTTCATTAAGCCACTGTTGCGACCAGATTAAATATTGATTCGTATCTATTTTATCGTTGACACCTTCACCATATTCTTTACCAAGATTAAAAGGTGGATCGGCAAAAATAACATCTACAGATTCATCAGGTAATGCTGACAAAAGTTTTAAACAATCTCCCTGATAGAGAATTCCATACTCACTTTTGTAAACCTGTTTTAATCCTTCTTGAGTTGCAACATCAGTCGCAATCATTTGAAAAGGCAGCATTAATTTAACCTTTACTAAGTTAGTATAGCTTGAGTCTACAAAAATGTATTGTCAGTTGTCAATAGAGTTGCTTTGAGAACTTGTGCTACGAGGTTGATAAGGTTTCCCAGTAGGCTGGTTCTGATATCTCTCTACTTCAGCAGGTTCTATGTAGTAATAACGCCCAAGTTTATGAGCTATAATCTGACCATTTTTAATTAAGTCGTGTACTCGCTGACGGGTTACACTAAGTAATTTGGCAGTTTGAGCCACAGAGAGTAACTCAGGAGTGTTGTTAGAAGCAGAGTCTGTCATACTACGTATAATCTAGGATAATGCCTTAATTCTGCCGAGCCGTTTTACCGATATTGCATCCTAAAGTGTAAATATTATGATATAAAAATCGTTAACTAAGCGGAAGTTATCAGGGTGTCTTCGTGAAACTGGGAAAATTTGTAAAAAGTACTGGTAAACAACATGAGTTTGAAGGATATCAAAGAAAAATTATTTTCCGTCATCAAAGTAATATCCATAGTAGCGATCGCCACTGCAATAGGCTTAGAATTATGGAATATTCAAGCATTAACAACTAACAATCATCTACCTGTTATCTTAAATCCAGTTTTGATAATTGCTCACTTGGCATTATCGGCTCATTTAATTGAAGGAATAATTGCCGCTTTTTATGCACCTGGGAAAAATCATCAGCCCATTCAATATGGAATTTATACTTTTTTCGTGGGTACAATTGGTTTATTAGAATTGTTTGAAAATCATTCCCAGATCCCCGACTTCTTAAAGAAGTCGGGGATCTAAAATTGTAGATATATGTCAAACTCGCTGAAAGCCTCTGATTCAGGACTAGCAATTGTAGACAAATCCCGTCAACGTTTAGGTTGGACAAAAACTAGCACGGCGCGTTGGTGGCAAGACGCCCATACCTCTAGAGCTACTTTACGCCGATTTTGGCAAGGCGATCGCATTCAGCGAGAAATCTTCATCGCTATCTGTCAAGCTGTTGGGATTGGAAACTGGGAAGCGATCGCTGATTTATCTCACGCAGACTTAGAATCTCTTGCAGATATCCCCACACCTTACCGAGACTGGAATGAAGCACCTGATATTGAAAGCTTCTATGGACGCAATCAGGAATTGACACAGTTAGAACAATGGATCACCAGCCAAAACTGTAAATTAATCACCATTAACGGGATCGCTGGTATTGGCAAAACCGCCCTAGCTGTGGCTTTAGTAGACCGCATTCAATCAAATTTTGATTGTTTAATTTGGAAGTCTCTGCAAACCTCCCCATCTCTCATTTCCCTGCTGAATTGTCTGCTAAACTCCTTTGGGCAAACCGTTGTCCAAAATATTCAACAAGGTACGGCACAACTCATCCAGCAGTTACAAAAACATCACTGTTTGTTGGTATTGGATGGACTAGAGGCTAGTTTCTCACAGCCAGAAGACCTCAGCTATGGTCAATTTATCCAACAATTAAGTCGAGAACGGCATCAAAGTTGTATTCTGATTAGCAGCCGTGAACAGATAAGCACTGTTGAAATTAATACAAAAACATTTCGCTGTTTAAATCTCAAAGGATTGCCAAAAACAGAGTCTATAGAATTATTACAATCAAGGGGATTTACAGGCAAGGAACTGGGGTTATCAGCCTTAATTCAACTTTATCGCGGCAATCCCTTGGCGCTGAAACTTGTAACACCATTGATTCAGTCTGTATTTGGCGGGAATGTTGCTGCTTTTTTGAGTCAGAATACTTTAATTGTAGGCGATCGCTTGCGTGTGATTCTCAAACAGCAGTTTGAGCAACTTTCCGGCTTAGAGCAAGATATTCTCTACTGGTTGGCTATTTGGCAAGAACCTGTGTCATTCTCTCGATTGCAAACCCATTTGCTGATATCCGTTGATCCAGCGATGGTTTTAGAGGGCATTGTGGCGTTAGAAAGGCGATCGCTTTTAGAAAAATGGATCGGCGACTATGAACCCTCATTTACATTACAACCCCTGGTAATGAAAATAGTGACAGATGAATTAGTCGAACAGACTGCCCAAGAGATACATCAAGTCGTGCAGAGTCATGATATCCGTCATTTTCAGATATTGCGAACCCATTGGTTGCTACGACCGGGTACAGACGATATTACAGGCGATCGCATTTTAACTCAACTTGGCAAAAAGCTCTGGCGTTCCTATGGTGCAACTCTTCCCCAAATCCTCAATCAGATTTTTTTGTTGTTAAATGGTCAATCTCCTTTAGCAATGGGTTACATCGGGAGTAATGTAGCGATCCTCTCAGGAATAGACTTGATATGACCCTTATCTGCTTATTTGCTTGCGGTTTATCCTGACAAACACAAGAGACTTCTTGCATAAATCAAAAAAAGAACCCCACCCCGCCTTTGACTTACGTCAAATTCTCCCCTCCCCGCAGGCGGGGAGGGGCTGGGGGTGGGGTGTTAGGGACTTTTGCAAGAGGTCTAAGATGTAAGTATAGGGACTTGAGGAGACAGCAATACCTAGTTTGGGCTACACCTACCCAGTGGTAGATTTTTGCGATCGCATCAATTAGTGCGATCGCAATTGAGTCACAATAATAATAGGCAATCATTGAAGGTGCTGTGATGCTTCGTCTAACTCAAACTGTTCGCAACTTGTTCCTTCGTTTTGAAGGGTTGTTTGGTGTTTTATTCCAAAGTGTTTCTAATTTTTTCGGAAATGTATTTGGTTTTTTTGGCAAGCTTTTCGGATTTACTCGGTCTGGTTATTTCTTGGAATCTGATCAGGTGCAAGGAATAAAGCAAGCTTCGGCGAAACAGCCAATTGAAAAGGATCGGGATAACACCGCTAAAATTCCTGCCACTAACTGCCGTCGTCCTAATGCCAAAATTGACGACTACTACCTCAACATGGCTCGTGATGTGAAAAAGAACTAACAAAAGACATCAATTAATTGGAGGGTGATCTTAGTGATGCGTAGACGCAAAGTGGGTTGTCGCCAGACATCGCCTACGGTGAAAGCTTTGCGCCATCATACTCCCAATCTTTCCTCTCGGAATTTTATAAATTACTGTCGCCTGCACTAGTATAGTGTCAGGGCGTTTTTGTGGAAAATCATCCAGCCACAATTGACGGATTTGTTTGTGCGTAGGCGTAGCTCAACCCAGACATCGCACCTTTAAGAAAATTAAACCCATTTTGAGGCTGGACAAGAGCTACAGAGATTTTTGAGATTTAATTTTAACTTACCAAATCAACTAAAGCGTTCGACTGAAAGCGGACTATAGATGAAACTGAGCAGCCACGATAATTCTCAGAGGTGAAGACTGATAGTGTGATATTAGCTTGACCGGGATCTAAAATGCGTTTTACCTTGCAGGTTTGCATTTTGTTGTTGCAGTAAGCAATAATGCGATCGCCAGCCTTGACTTCCAACGCTTGAATTTTCAATTAATACCAACCTTGCCAGGAATTTGCTTCGTTAAAGGAAAAATATATTGCTATATTTTGCTTCCTCAACAATAGCAATGTTTATTTAAGTATAACACAAAAATTGAAGTATTTAATGGTATCAATTTCATCTTGATAATGTCAACCTTCTTTATGCTTAAAACACTAGTGAAGAAGGCAGGAGGTAGAAAATTATCCGTTGCTCTCAGCCCCATCTAATTCCAAGCCACCAAATCCTTCGCGCAGCTTTTCGACTGAAGCCTCTGTTGAACTGGGGACTGGGGACTAGGAAGAGTTTTCTTCTCGCGCGTAAGCATAGCTCGCCGGAGGCATCGCTGCGCGAACAAAACTTGGTTTAGGTCTGAATCCCCAGTCCCTAATCCCCTAGTTCAACTTCCTGACAATTCAGCAGCATCTGGAAAACCTCACTTCTATTTCTCTCTTCCTTTAAGGAGAGAGACTTTGAATTTTCCCCCTTCCCTCCTAGGGAAGGGGGTTAGGGGGTTAGGTTTTTGGTGGACTTTTCCACATAACGTGAAAAGTCAGGTTCAACTTCTGGGGAGCTAAATTCTTTCGAGGACAGATTTTTTATTTCGATGTTTTTGTTACAATTATTGAAATTTTTACCTAAAAATACCACTATGGCTTTATATGCTGAATTACATAGACACCTAGGCGGCTCGGTCGTCCCACGAGTTTTATGGCAATATTTCGAGCGACATTCTTCAGAGTTAATTTCCGGCTTTGCTGACTATTCAGAATTTGAAGATTTTTATACCCGCCCACGCAACACCCTAGATGAGTATCTAGAATTACACACCCTGGTAGAAAGTGTGCAAACTGTGGAGACTTTACCTTACTTTATCTATCGCTTGGTGCGGGGTGCTTACATATTTGAAAACTTGGCTTATCTGGAACTGCGATACACTCCTTATTTACGGACGCCTGAGCATCTGAGTCAATCCGAAAGAATTGACAAGATGGCAGAAATTGTGCGAGTAGTAGGACTTGCCAGCCAACAGCCAGAATATCCCATTGTTACTAGCCAAATTCTGTGTATGCACACGCGCCTACCCTTAGAGGTGAACAAGGCGATTGTTGATTTAGCGGCGCAAAATAAGCAGTATGTTTGTGCAGTAGATGTAGCGGGGGGTGATAGCTATTACGCCGATCGCTTAGAAGAATGGATTAGCTTATATGATTATGCGCGATCGCTGGGCGTTAAAACCACGGGACATCTATATGAAACCACCGCCGGTTGTTACCCAGAACTGTTACCCTATTTGATGCGGATTGGTCACGGCATCCAAATTCCCCTACTGTATCCAGAGTTACTTAATGATGTCGCTAAACGCGGACAATGTTTGGAAGTTTGCCCCACAACTTACCTGAAAACTGGTACTTTGCAGGATATACGTCAACTCAAAGTAGTTTTTGACCGTTGTTTTGATGCTGGGGTCGATATCGCTATCTGTACTGATAATGCTGGATTGCACAATGTGCGTCTACCATTTGAGTATGAAAATCTCTTGACTTACAACATTATTAGTTTTGAACAACTACAAGCTTGTCAAGATGCAGCTTTCCGTCATGCTTTTGCTTGGCCTTACAGTCAGCGTCCCGTATCCCTGTTGAACGGTTTGCTCAAACCTGAAACACCTAAAGTTTTGGCAGTAAGGGATAGTAATTAACCACTACTTAAAGATGTGCATAAAGTCAGGTAATTTAATGTTAATTAATGTTGCAGAACGCGCTTTTTCCTGATGCCGTAGAGAAAGTTGTAATGCACAATAGATATGTTGTAAAAGTCCATGTTTTAGAAATTAAACCATAAATAAACACCGATGAATTATCTGTGTTTATTTGTGGTTATTTTTTCGTTGAGAAAGGATTTGGATTTTGCAAGAAGTCTAATGTGCAGTCCAAAAAAACCAGCAATTTAAGCTTTTACTAAAAATTTATCATAAATTAGCCTCCCCATCTTCCCCCGCGCCCAGAAGCTATAAACTAGAACTTATGGCATCTACTATTCAAGCTCTACCAACAGAAGTCGTATATCTCATTACAGCTGGAGAGGTAATCGACTCTTTAGCTTCTGTGGTGCGGGAATTGGTAGAAAATTCCCTAGACGCAGGTGCAACACGAATTGTGGTTTCTCTGTGGCCGCAGCAGTGGCGAATTCGTGTGGCAGACAATGGTTATGGAATGAACCTAGATGATTTGCAACAAGCAGCCACAGCCCACAGCACGAGTAAAATTCGCTCTAGTGCCGATTTATGGAAAATTAACAGTTTGGGGTTTCGTGGTGAGGCGTTGCACAGTTTGACGACTCTGGCAGATTTAGAAATTTTGAGTCGTCCTGTGGGTGGAAAATTAGGATGGCGAATGATTTATGGCGATGGTGGGGAAGTTGTGCAAGTTGAAGCAACTGCGATCGCACCTGGTACTGTAGTTACAGTTTCTCATCTTTTCGGCAATTGCTCATCTCGTCGTCAGGGATTACCCACAACAGCACAGCAAATGAAAGCTGTGCAAGCCACAATTCACCAAATCGCCCTGTGTCATCCTCACGTCACCTGGCAGATTTGGCAAAATGATCGTCAATGGTTCACCATCTGTCCCGCCGCCACAACAGGGCAACTACTACCGCAGATTTTACCGCAAGTCCGACAAGGTGACTTGCAAGAAGTGAAACTCGAAATACCCAACCCACCAAACTGTACAGACGCGATTAATCGCGTCTCTCCCCACTCCTCACTAAATTTAGTGGTAGGATTACCCGATCGCGCTCATCGTCATCGTCCAGATTGGGTACGTGTAGCCATTAACGGCAGGATGGTTAAGACACCGGAACTAGAGCAAACCATATTATCAGCATTTCACAGAACATTACCACGCGATCGCTATCCAATTTGTTTCTTACATCTTGCCATTTCGCCCGATCAAATTAACTGGAATCGCAATCCAGCAAAAACAGAAATTTACCTCAACGAAATCATTTATTGGCAAGAGCAAATTACCCAAGCAATTAACCAAGCCCTCAGCATCTCTTCAAGCAATCTCAAAGAAGCTGTCCATACAACACGAGTTAGTAAATTACTCAAAGCCGCAGAAGCCAAAGGCGGTTACAATTTCCATCCTCAAAATCCCAACGAAGATCAAAAAACTCCTAACTCTTGTACAGACGCGATTAATCGCGTCTCTCCTAACTCTTTAAAAGCTGTCGCTCAAGTTAGCAACACCTATATTGTGGCGGAACATTCAGGTGGGATGTGGTTAGTAGAACAGCATATTGCCCATGAGCGAGTTTTGTATGAGAAATTGTGTGATGATTGGCAACTTGTCCCCGTCGAACCACCAATAATTCTTTATCAATTATCGCCAGCGCAAGTATTGCAACTGCAACGCATCGGCTTAGAAATAGAACCCTTTGGCGAACAACTTTGGGCAGTCCGAAACATCCCCGCACCTTTGCAGCAACGAGACGATTGTGCAGAAGCAATTTTAGAACTTAGTTGGGGAGGCGACTTACAAACAGCCCAAGTAGCCGTCGCCTGTCGCAGTGCCATTCGTAATGGTACACCCATGAATCACCAAGAAATGCAAACACTTTTAGATGATTGGCAACGCACACGCAACCCCCGCACCTGTCCCCACGGACGCCCAATTTATCTATCCTTAGAAGAATCAGCTTTAGCTCGGTTTTTCCGGCGTAATTGGGTAATTGGTAAAAGTCATGGAATTTGATATTTCAGGTGACACATTACAATAACTAAAAAAGCTGTACTTAAACATGTTTAGCGCATCTTCATACAGAATTGGTATAAGATAACAAGCACGAAATTGGAGAGATAAATGGAAGATAATATAGGGCAGGTAGTAGATGCCATAGCATATATTTATCGTCTTAGAGAATGGTTAGGTGAAGGAATTGAGATAATCAGATGGTGGAAAATGCCAACAGTTAACAAAATAATTGATATTCTTCAAAAGAATAGGTGAAATAATTTTATTGTTTTAGGCAAATACAAAAACTCCACTTGCTCAAAGTTAGTGGAGTAATTAATGTGAGAATATTACTAATGAATCATCGCTAGTATTGCTATTTGCACTGCACAAGCTAAATTAGTCTACAACTTTCTTAAGTTCGTCTTTAATGTTTTCGACAGTGTGAGCAACTTGGGCTTCAGCTTGCTTTGCTTGTCCTTCAGCTTTCTCTTGTGGATTACCGGTTATTTCACCCACAACCTCTTGAATTTTCCCTTCAATATTTTTTGCAGTAGCTTCTACTCTTTTTTCGACGCTCATGGTTTTTATTTGCAGCTTGTAGTTGATTCAGCTATTACATAAACTAACAGTGGTGTATTGTTTTTTACTTCTATCAAGCGATAGAATAATTTAGTAACTTACCTTAACCTAAGATAGATACGGGGTGTCACAGGAACACGCCAGGTAAAAAAATATCATATCAATATATCATAAATTTCATCAGGGGCTACAGATGTGCGCCCCTAGAGCGTGAGATTACTCACGCAAAGATATATTATTGCTAACGCGTAATAGTTTAAGCTTTGACTTTAGCTTTAGACCAGATACCATTATCATCTTCATCATATTGCTGGTGAACAGTCTCCCAAGCAGCTTGTTCAGCCGTAAACTCGTCACTTCTCTCATTGAGTACAGCATTATAGCGCTCAATAAATGTACTCTGAGCTTCATCAGAAAGATGAGCGCGAACTTCAGGAGACAAGTCTTCTGGGCTGTTGCACTGTCCAGAACAAGAACGAGCCAGAGTTTTTTCAATTGTGTGAATTTCTTCGCCCCCAGCGCTTTCGAGCAGCAATTGAAATTCGCCAGTGCGATCGCTCGGAACTTCTGCCATTACGAAAAATTCGCCAGCTTGTAGGCGAGTTTGGTAGATAGCCGCTTTATCCTCTGGCATTCCCAACGGCACCTGCACTATCTGCCTTCGCTCCACTAGCAGCCCCCAGCAACACTTGATTCTCCCTAGAGCGTGTTTTCAAACTACTCGTTTAGTCTCATAATTTTTTATATCCCCCTAAGTCCCTCTTAAAAAATGCGGACTTTAAGAGATTTTGAGCAAGCCTTTTTTAAGGGGGCTGGGGGGATCTAAGACTTTGAAAACACGCCCTAACCCTACTTAAAAAAGAGGCAATTAGAGCAAGCCTTTTTAAAGGGGTTAGGAGGATATTACAGGGCAAAATATCGCTAACTGAATAGGAAGAATCAATCTTCCCTCAACTGGTTTCACATACAGCCATCCTCAATTCAGACGTTATAGCTAGACACCTACAGGAGTCTTAGCCTTTTCTGCTGGCTGTCTACCATCTGGATCTAATGCTTCCCCTTCAATAAATGAACGCAGCATCCAAGCTATTTGCTCATGTTCTTCCAGGAGTCCAGTCAGAAAGTCAGCAGTTCCCTGATCGTGGAACTTTTCACCAGACTGATCTACATGGTCTCTTAAGTTGCGAATAACCTGCTCGTGATCATCCACTAGATTAGCTACCATCCCCGTTGCTGTGGGCACATTACCAGCATGTTCCTTCAGGCTAGCAATCTTGAGAAATCCCTCCAATGTGCCAACTGGGAAACCACCCAAAGCACGAACCCGCTCTGCCAAGGCATCAATATTTATAGTCAACTTTTGGTAGTGTTCTTCCCAAAGCTGGTGCAAAGAGCGAAACTGAGGGCCGACTACATCCCAGTGGTACTTTTTGGTTTTAACCAATAGTAGATAGGCATCTGCCAAATCTTGATTCAACAGATTAATTACACCTTGACGCTGTTCGTCTGTCAAACCAATGTTTATCGAACGCATTGTTTTCCATCCCTAAGCAAACTTATTTATTAATATCCCAAATTATCCACATAATCCACATCAACCAAAGGAAACATTATGAGTTTAAATTAATTATCACATTACATATTTTTACCTATACCTTAATAGGTAGTATTGTTTAGGCGATAGATAATTTAACGATGAGCTATATTTATTTTACTACCGAAAAATTCCCAAGCTATTATATAGGAATCCGGTTTGATTTCTGGAAAAAAATTAAGTATTTGTCGGGTGCGTTCTGACTTTAGTCAGACGCACCAAACCCTTGGAAATGGTGCCGTACTCTCGGCGATAACACACCCTACGTGTTGTTCAAAAATCAAATAGTAATCCTATAGCCCTACTTAACGAGAACCCCGAATTCTCTAAGAATTTGGGGTTCTAAGTCTCGTGACTTTCAAAAATCAAATAAGATTGCTATAACTATTTACCTGTAATTTTCTCCAAGAAATTCTTTACATTTTCTTCCGATGAAGTTGCACTCTGTGAATTTTCAGGACGCTTCTGCTTGTCAATATCAGCATCTCCCTGAACCTCATTTAGTCCTTTGTTGGACTCCTCTTGAACCTTTTCCAATCCAGCTGGTGGTTCTGTAGCGGCTTTGTCAGTTTTGCGCTGAATATCAAGCAGTTGCGTAGTACCTTCTTTGGGATTACTTTGGTAGCTATCGATTGCAAAAGCAGGAAAAGCATTAGATAATAATATTAAGGCACAAGTAAAAGCCACAACTAGAAAACGTACTGGACGGAAGATAGATAAAACAGAAGCAACAGTTTTCATTTGAAATCCTCGATAACAGCTATAACAACGTAGAACCTTCACCAAAAGAGCCGATGCTCATAAGTATTATTTAGCAAACTTTAGCAACAATAAAACTAGTAAGCTCCGCTTCAATCTGGAAGTTCTTGAGAAACGAACCTGGCGAAGAAATTGTCTTTGTATTTCTGCATCGAATTAGTCAGGGATAATAAGTAAATACCACCTTAACTTTTTAGCAAAATAATTACATATTGAAATTCTTCGTTTCCGGTTTGCTTATTTATACTTTTACTTTGAAAACGCTAATGTCTGCATCAATCTCTAGAATGAACTTTCCTACGTCTGTAGTTGTAATAAAATCAGTCGCTAGATATATCGACTTAATATAGATAGTTTTGGCAGATTAATGGCTCTAGTATGTATGTTCAGTTAGTTCGACTTTATCCAATCAAAGGAATTTAAAGACTATGCACCTAAGAAGACATTTGTAAAGTATTAATTTATGTAAATATCCACCCTAAACCCTTTTCAAAAGGGGGAAAATGAATATTTCCTTTAAAGTTGATAAGTCTGCCTTATTACCTCTTGTATTGAACTTAGGTGATGGAACATTGCTATTAATTCGTGGGATCTGGTTTTTCGTTTCGCCAGCAGCACTTTTAGTGGCGTCAAAAAATGAACATCTGGATCATCTCCCAAAGCAACTTCAGCTGCTTGCAATACTTTTGTCGCATTCTCAAAAATATCCTCATTTTCAAACCCTTCTTTTGCAGAAAGTTGGTGTAACCCTGCATCTGGCACAGTTACTCTACCCAGCAAGGTTTTATCTAACACCAAACCTTTCAATAATGTCAGTAAAGCCGCATAGATTAAAAAATCATCACAACTATCACAAGCTTTAAATTCAATGCGTCCCACTTCCGCCGGAATGCGGGCGATTTTTGTCAAGGAAGGTATGCTATTAATCAGTTGTTCCTGTTTCTCAATAAAAACTAGAGCTGCTGGTCTTTTTCCGGTTCTGATAAATGTTCGTACCGATAGCCCATCCCATAAACCTCCCTGATAAAAAGGGGAGCTATAACTAAAAGGGACGATATAGGGACTGTAATAAGTTAACTTTTTGCCAATATCAATCACATCTTCAGGAGACAAATCTGCCAATGAAATATTTAAATCTGGCCCATAAGACACCATGTGAATATTAGCAGTTTGCTCGTCAGGATAAGCCTCTAACTGTTTGATTTCATAATCATTTAACGGGGGTTGAGGCTCAAAAACCGGATTATAGGGATTAAAACTAACCAAAACTGGTGAGAAACCAAAGTTAGCAGCAACCTCACGTAGCAAGTGAAAACTTTCTGATAATTCAGTAATAGCGCCTTGAATATCAGAATGTATAGTTGTTCTAATTTCAATACCTTTAACATGACAGTCTATCACCTGGTCTGAATCTGCAAATCTTTCAAATCCCTCAATGTACCATCTCTTCATCTTAATACCCGCATCGCCGACGCGTAGTTGAGGATAGTCGCTGGGGTATGTAGGTAGCCTTTCAATAATTTGATTGAAATCAGCAAATTTTGTGTGTGAAAAATCAGCAAACTTTCCTTCTTTGTTGAGGAAAGCGACTTCATGCTCAATGCCAAAGAAAAACATTATATATACCTTAATTGCTTATATTTAACCTAATCTAACCAATGCCAAGTGATAGGAATTCTACAGAGGAGGAAGTAACATCAGTAAACGATTCATTAGTGAAAAACGTCGGCGATATTTAGCTGGCAGGTTCGCATACTTACAAACTTCCGTCATTGTGTAGGGCGAATTCCAGTCTTGAATCTTATCAATATTTGAGAGACTCCAATCAAATTTACTTTAAGTATAAAAATTATGAATAACACTCCCAGATGGATTTTACCCTAAGACCGACTATTGCAATTTGAAAACTTCTCTGGTTTATTTTTCTGTGCTGCCCCCACTATCTTCATAGTCACTGGGTAGGATAGCTTAGTATTGACTGAGGAAAGCTTGAGACGTGAGTTTATGACAAGTACCGTTCAATCCCCCTACAGCAGCGAACAGATTGCCGCTTGGTTGCGTGGACTGCTCACCATCGCTTGGGCAGATGGTAATTTTGATGCTCAAGAACAGGAATTAATTGCCAGCATCACTAAAGATGAATTAGCTCTTGGGATTAAATGGGACTCACTAGAGGTAATTACCCCAGAGGAATTAGCCGCAGTGTTGGCTAAAGGTACGCCAGCATCGGAAAATTTTTTAAGGACAGCGGTGATGGTAGCGATCGCAGATGGTATCTATTCTCACTGCGAAGATGAGGTTATGCAACAGTTCTGCCAAGCCTTGGAACAGCCAAATAACTTACTGGAAGCCCTTCGCCACACCCTGGAACACCCACAACAAAGTACCCCCACTACCCTCACAACTGAACTTACAAAGCGTCAAATTAATGCACTACACCCCCTGCGAGACTGGCTGGATGGGCTAGATATCCAAGACCCAAGAGTAGCCCGTTTTTTGTGTAAAATGATTCCCTCCCAGTGTCCCTTTGAGCGGGATGTCACCTTATTTGGACGCAAGATTGTCCATATCCCGCCCATGTGTAAAATTAATCCATTGTATGAACAACTGGTGGGCTTACGTTTCCGCGCCCTTTCCTATCTGGCAGATAAATGCGGTGAAGATATTTCACCATATATTTAGTCATTAGTCATTGGTCATTAGTCATTAGTCATTGGTTAAGAAGGATAATGTCAAGTAGGAGGTTTCAAGAATTACGGGTTTATCAATTGCCAGAACGATTAGCTGACGACATCTGGAAAATTGTTAATAGATGGGAGTCATTGCCACAAGATACAGTAGGTAAACAGATTATCCGTTCAGCCGATAGTATTGGTGCCAACATAGCAGAAGGGGTAGGACGAGGGAGTTATCAAGACAATCGGCGATTTGTCAGAATAGCAAGAGGATCTTTATATGAAACTCAACACTGGCTAAGACGAGCATATAGTCGTAATCTGTTAACAGATCAACAGGTAGAGGCACTCAAGCTAATCATTAATGACTTAGCACCTCAATTAAACGCCTACCTAAAATCAATTGGCAATGTTACAGATGACAAATGACCAATGACAAATGACTAATGACTAATAACTAAACTATGCAATTTATCGACCAAGCAAAAATTGAAATTGAAGCTGGTAAAGGCGGCGATGGGATTGTCGCCTTCCGGCGAGAGAAGTACGTGCCCACTGGTGGTCCCTCTGGTGGTAATGGGGGGCGAGGCGGTTCGGTATTTTTTGTTGCCGATGAAAACCTACAAACCTTGCTGGACTTCAGATATAATCATCGCTTTCAGGCAGAAAAAGGGACTCGTGGCGGGCCAAAGAACTGCACTGGAGCAGCAGGAAAGGATTTAATTATCGAAGTTCCCTGTGGTACAACCATTTATAATGCTGAAACTGGCGAATTGCTGGGTGATTTAATTGAGCCTAAGCAGACTTTGCTGATTGCCCAAGGTGGTAAAGGCGGACTGGGAAATCAGTATTTTTTGAGTAACCGTAACCGCGCCCCAGAATACGCTCTCCCCGGATTACCAGGGGAAATAAAGCAGCTGCGTCTGGAGTTAAAACTTTTGGCAGAAGTGGGGATTATTGGCTTACCAAATGCTGGTAAATCCACTCTGATTTCATCTTTATCAGCTGCACGTCCCAAAATTGCCGACTACCCCTTCACTACCCTCATCCCAAATTTGGGTGTAGTGCGAAAACCTACGGGTGATGGTACTGTTTTCGCTGACATTCCTGGACTAATTGAGGGAGCAGCTCACGGGGCTGGGCTGGGACATGATTTCTTGCGCCACATTGAGCGCACGCGGGTACTACTTCACTTGATTGATGCCACAAGTGATGATGTGGTGAAGGATTATAACACAATCAAGCAAGAATTACAAGCTTATGGACAGGGTTTAGCAGAACGTCCGCAAATTTTGGCGCTGAACAAAATTGATGCAGTTGATCGGGAAACTGTCGATTTAGAGGCGTTAGCTACCCAACTTAATCATCTCTCTTACGCTCCAGTTTTTGTGATTTCAGCAGTTACCCGCACCGGGTTAGAGCCGATGTTACAGGAAATTTGGGGAATTCTCGACCAAATCAAGGTTCCTGAAGAAGTTGAGGTATTTAGCTGACCAAATAATGACGCATTATGTTGATGTATCCTGGATCAGGGGAATCTTAATCACAAACTCAGCACCTTGTTTTGGCGGCGAAATACATTCTAAAGAACCGCCATGTCTTTCTGTAATGATCTGGTAGCTAATAGCAAGCCCCATCCCCGTACCTTTGCCGATGGGCTTGGTGGTAAAGAAGGGGTCAAATAGTTGTTTTTTAGCATCTTCTGGTATCCCCAATCCGTTGTCGCCAATCCTAATTGTTACCTGATTTGGCTCCTGTAGTTGGGTACGAATATGAATCTGGGGAGAAGTCATTTGTCTTTGAAGTTCTAAGCCTTTGCTTAGACTTCTCTCTTGGTCATTTTTCCTTTGTTCAGTGTTGTTTACTAATGACAAATGACTAATGACTAATGACTCTTCAATTGCATCGATCGCATTTGACAAAATATTCATGAATACTTGATTTAGCTGCCCAGCGTAACATTCAACTAGAGGTAGTTTGCCGTATTCTTTGATGATTTCAATCGTCAGGCGTTGGTCATTACCCTTGAGGCGGCTTTGCAAAATCATCAGAGTACTATCAATTCCTTCATGGATATCAACAGCTTTCATTTCGGCTTCATCCAAGCGCGAAAAAGTTCGCAAAGAAAGCACAATCTCCCGAATCCGGTCTGCCCCAACTTTCATTGAGCTGATTATTTGTGGCAAATCTGATTTCAAAAATTCCAGTTCGATTTGTTCTGAAAAATCCTCAATTTCTGGCACAGTTTCAGGATAATGACCTTGGTAGAGTTGCAAAAGTGAAAGTAAATCTTGGGTGTATTCCTTCGCGGGAGTCAGGTTGCCATAGATAAAATTGACCGGGTTGTTGATTTCGTGTGCCACTCCTGCGACTAGTTGACCCAAACTGGACATCTTTTCACTTTGAATTAAGTGAGTCTGGGTGCGTTGAAGTTCGCGGAGTGTTTCTTTGAGTTCTTCGGCTTGTTGTCGTAGTTGCGCTTCCGACTTTAGCAGGGCTTCCTTGGCTTGTTTACGTTCTGTAATGTCCCTAGCAACAGCTACTTGACAGAAAGGCTCTCCTGTTTCAGGATGTTTAACGATAAACAGGCTGCAATCAGTAGGAATTTCTATGCCCGTTTGAAAATGTCTATGGCGAAACTCCCCTTGCCAAAAACCATGTTGAAACATCAAAGGAAAAATTTGTTGTTGAAACTCTGCAAAAGCTTCTGGTGAATGAAAATCAGCCACTGGCTTGGTTTTGGCTGCTTCCAGGCTACTAAGTCCCAGCATCTTGAGTCCGGCAGGGTTTACATAGACAACTTGCCCTTCCATTGAAGAAATGCCAATAAAGTCACTACTGTTTTCAACCAATGCTACAAATTTTTGCTGTTCCTCTTCGGCACGTTTGCGTTCTGTGATGTCCAGCACCATTGAAGCAACGCCAATCACCTGGCCATCAGGAGCCACTAATGGGTTGTTATACCACTCACCGACTATCGTCCTACCATCTTTAGTGACGTTCTCGTTGACACTAAAACTTCCTCCTTGTTGGGTTAATAGGGCGGTGATAATCTCTTTTACGTGCTTTCTGGCGTTTTCAGGTACTATGATTTCAAAACTATTCCCCAGCATTTCCTCTGTGGTGTATCCAAAGATTCTTTCTGCTGCTCGATTCCATGTTTGAACCTCAAAGTTGGAATTCCATTCAATAATGGCTAAAGGTGTTTGTTCAACCAGCAACGCCAGCCTTTGCTGTGAAGCCCTAAGTTCTGCCTCTGCTTGCTTGTATTCGGTAATGTCGCGATAATACCAAATTCTACCGTAATAGTCTCCTAAAGGTGATGTCTCACCATAAGCTCCTTGCTGTTTACGCACGGGTGCAGAATAGCGGTCAAAAATCTTTCCAGACTTCAGGAAAATTTCATCACGGCTGCTTTCATCTGGATGCTGATAAAGATACTCCACCTTAGCTAGAAATTCGTCTGGATTGATTAGTTGGTCTAGTACCCATCCCAGGGGTTGGCGAGAGTCGCGTGTTTGGAACAGTGCCGCAGGAATTTGCCATAACTGGGAGAATTTCTGATTAAATGATACAACTGTGCGATTTTCATCAATAATCAGAATTCCGTCGATCGCAGCTTCTTGTTGAGCCTGGAGTAAAGCATTAATGCGGTGTATATCTTCATCCGCTTGCTGGTGTAAGCAAAGCTCGTCGGAGATATCGCGCAGTATGGCTTGCTGTTCGGTGATGTCACACGTTAGTTGTTCGTTTTGTTGACGCAGTTCTTCTAGGGTTTCTCGATGTGCCTCACAGCTTTGCATGAGTTCAGTAATATCAGTAACTCTGCCATTCACATCCAGAACTTCTTTGGCGATATCATTTTGTAAAATGATGTCTCGAATACTACCCACCAGAAATTTATTACCAGTCTCATCCTCAAAGCAAGACTTTTTTGTAGAGATGAGATGGACTATACCCCGATCATCGGTAAGAAGCTGCTGATTCTCATTAGTAATATTTGTGGTGAAAACCAGTTCATCTTTTTGCCGAAACACATCAACTTCTGTTTGCGGAAAAAAATCATTGTCTGACTTACCAATTAATTCTTCTCGGCTATGACCGACGAAATCACAGTAGGTATCATTAAGTAATACCCAGCAATGTTGACGATCTTTGACAAAAATCGGGTCAGATATGCCATTGATCATCTGATGCAGAAACGCCAGGGAGAAGTTTTGCTGCTGTGTGTTTGGTTTTGGCGCGGGATTATCTAAGAATCTAGGATGGTTCATACCCGAATTTATCTTTAAAATTGAGCAATAAAGAAATCTCTCCCTGGTTTTACTACACAAAACCGTCCCTCTCCGAGTCGGAAAGGGACAGACTTGAACGAAAGTTCAAGACAGGGAGAGGTTTGTCGAACTCACGTTTACTCACATCTTGCACCTAGCCCTAGCGATTAGAAATCACGGCTATACAAACTCTCGTCCGCCTACGCGGACTAACGCAAATCAAGGCTTTTCAACCTGCGGAGGCAGGTAAAGTCTCGTGTAGCCGCGACTTCTAGTCGCCTAGTGCAAGATATAAGTTTATTTAGCTCTGTGTGTCAGCATGAGTAGTATTTATTATTCCCAGACTCAATACGGTTGCAACAACCAAAGCAATCTCTAAGTTTTGGGGACTGGGAAGATTTTGTTCTTTCGCTTGGCGATGCCTGCTGCGGTCTACGCCAACGCATTCCTCAACTATGGCGTACCATAATTGATACAAAACCTTAAAATGCTTGCGGTATCGTCAAATTGGTAGATTAGACTAGAACCACAGGGTAACAATCAGAGGCAGATTATGATGGGCGATCGCGACTACACATTAATCATTGACAAAAGCGGTAGTATGTCCACACCCGATCAAGTGGGTGGTAGAAGTAGATGGGAGATCGCCCAAGAATCTACACTCGCCTTGGCCAGAAAGGCCGAACAGTTTGACCCCGATGGCATCACCCTTTACGTATTTTCTGGTAGATTTAAACGCTACGATGATGTCACCTCAGCCAAAGTCGCCCAGATATTTCTCGAAAATGACCCTGCTGGCACGACAAACTTAGCAGGTGTACTCCAGGATGCACTCAATAACTACTTTCAACGCAAAGCAGCCGGTAAAAGCAAGCCAAATGGAGAGACAATTTTAGTCATCACCGATGGTGAACCAGACGATCGCAAAGCTGTGTTTGAAGTCATCATTCATGCTACTCGCCAGATGGAACGTGATGAAGAATTAGGAATTTCGATCATCCAAGTAGGTTCAGATGCCCAAGCAACTAAGTTCCTCAAAGCTTTGGATGACCAATTACAAAGTGTCGGCGCTAAATTTGATATTTGTGATACCGTCACTTTAGATGACTTAGAAGAAATGAGCCTTGTAGATGTATTGACGAACGCAATAACTGACTAATGTGTTGATCGCCCATAGTCTAGTAATTCTTAACTGGAGAATTGAATAATGCTAGAAAATCGTGACTATACCTTGATTATCGACAAAAGCGGCAGCATGGCAACCCAAGATCAAAAGGGTGGTAGAACTAGATGGGTTGCAGCCCAGGAATCTACTTTAGCTTTAGCTAGTAAGTGTGAGCAATTTGACCCAGATGGCATCACTATTTATGTATTTTCTGGTAAATTTAAGCGATACGAAAATGTGACATCCAGCATAGTACCGCAAATTTTCCGAGAAAATGATCCCTCTGGGACAACTGACTTGGCAGGTGTGTTAAAACACGCAACTGATGATTACCTTCAACGCAAAGCAGCCGGTCAAACAAAGCCAAATGGTGAAACAATTTTAGTGGTTACTGATGGTGAACCGGACGATCGCAAAGCAGTTATGAGGGTAATTATTGAAGCTTCTCGCCGCATCGATCGAGATGAAGAATTAGCCATTTCTTTCATTCAAGTCGGCACAGATCCACAAGCTACCCGTTTTCTGAAAGTCTTAGACGATGAACTCCAAGGAGCTGGTGCAAAGTTTGATATCTGTGACACCATTACTATGGAAGATATGGAAGATTTGAGTTTATCAGAAGTGCTACTCAATGCCATTAATGACTAGTACAAGAAGGCAAAAGTAAAAAGGCAAAAGTAAAAAGAAAGAATGCTTATTTTGTAGGCTTTCTGGCTATTTAAAATGGTTGCTTTATTTCCGCCGTGTCGTACTAGCTATAACATTTAGAGGAATTGCCAAAATGGATTCCATTGATAAGCTGTTAGCTCAACTCCAAACTGAATACAAAGAAGTACAACCAGAACAGCAGCAGTCAAAATCAGCTACACCCAAATCTTTTATCCCACCACCGCCAAAGTCGGCGTCTTTCATAGATAACCTTTTGGCAGAAGTTCAGGCTGATTTTGCCAAAGAGGATGCTGTTATTGAATTAAAAAAACAGCAAGAATTAGAACAGGAACGAATTCGTCAAGAGCAACTCAAAGCCAAACAATTAGAAGCTTTGAAAGTTCAAGCGAAAGAATGGTTAGCCAAAGTAGATCCACTTTCATCCGAGGGACTTTGGTTTGAAAGGTTTGCTGAAAGTTACTCCTCAAAATTAGAGGCTGCCATTGAATATTTAAGAAGCAACGAATAAAATAATTCGTAATTCGGAGAAATCTGCTAGCGAAAATTATAAGTTAGCAATTATTATTTATTACCTGTAGCAATCGGTGCAGGAGTTACGATCAAGAAGATCCCCGACTTCTTCAAGAAGTCGGGGATCTGAACCTATCCGTGTTTCTAAATCAATAGACCTCTTGCAAAAGTCCCCTAACACCCCACCCCCAACCCCTAAGAGCTTGCGGGGAGGGGAGACTTTGACGTAAGTTAAAGGCGGGGTGGGGTTCTTTTTTTTGATTTATGCAAGAAGTCTAATATTGATGGTGATTTGTTCGAGCTAAATGTTCAATAGCCCATTCATGCATAGCATAGAGAATTGGTTGCAAAGTTTCTCCTAAAGACGTTAAAGAATATTCTACCTTGGGTGGAATTTGAGGATAAACTTCTCGATGGATAATGCCGTCTTCCTCCATTTCTCTGAGTTGTTGGGTTAACATCTTTTGCGTAACTCCAGGTAAAGCCCGTTGCAACTCACCAAACCGTTTTACGCCAGTCATTAATTCTCTAATAATCAAAACTTTCCAGCGTCCACCAATCACCTTTAGGGTAGTTTCTACTTCACAAGTCAGCCTGCGCCGGTTTTCTGCTTCAGCTTTCATAGTTTTTTTTGTAGGAAGTACCTTAATTTTAAGTGCCTACTTGCTCATATTAACTAGTACGACACGGCGGAAATAAAGCAACCATTTTAAATAGCCAGAAAGCCTACAAAATAAGCATTCTTTCTTTTTACTTTTGCCTTTTTACTTTTGCCTTCTTGTACTAGTCCTCTATCTGCTGGAATCAGGAATAGATTATCGTTTTGGGTTAGATACTCAAGGATACCGATAATTACGTAGCTATCAACTCAGAATCAATTTCCGACGGCGCACTATCTTGGACTAGCGATCGCGTTTCACCGTTACGCTGGAGGATACCGCCAACCATTGACAACAAGGTGTTTACCTTGCGGGTTCGCCACATATCCACGAGTTTTTGCACTTTAGTTGCAGACATCCGTCGCATCATCGCTTCGTAGAGATAAGCAGCGTGTCCAGTTTCATCTTGGGCAATACAAAGCATTCCTAACTTCAAATTACGAGCGGTTGGCTCATTATCAGGTAATACTTTCGCCATTCGTGCAAAATCTTTGCTAGCATCTAATTCCAGAATGTATGTGCTAGCCATAAACACATCCCAGTCAATAACAGCAGGTTTTAGCTGTTCTTGGGTATAGCCGTTATGAAAAACTTATCTAAAGTTAGCTAAACCAAACTCTTGCGAGAAAAATTATAGACAGCTTTAGCGTTTACTTCCTGCTTCATTCTGGAG
>NZ_JBALEK010000040.1:0-6774 GCF_036917815.1 Nostoc sp.
CAGGTAAATGTGGTTTTTCGGGTAGGGGAAGTTTCTGATGTCCCAAAGTCTGAATCAGAAAGTTTGCAAGATTGTAGGAGGGGTAATTACCCCACCTTGTGGAGTACCCTCAGATGTGGCAGTAATAACTCCTCCCTGTGGTGTGCCTTGTTCTGTGGGATTGAGATATCCTTGGAACACAAAACCCGCTTTTAACCATCCTTTGATGAGTTCCCGTTTTGGGAAGTTGCTCACCATGTTCAGAATGGACTCATGGGCAATGTTGTCGAAGAATCCCTTGATGTCAGCTTCTAGAACCCAATTGTGCCATCTTGAGAGCAAATTGAAGCTTTGTTCTATTGCGTCTTGACAGCTTCGCCCCGGTCGGAAGCCATAACTGTTTTGTTCAAATACGGCTTCCCATTCGGGTTCCAGTGCGTTCAAAACTATTGCCTGTTCGATTCTGTCGCGCACGGTCGGGATTCCGAGCGGTCGTTTTTTTCCGTTGGGTTTAGGTATTTCTACCCTTCGGGTTGGTTTGAGGTTTCCCCCATTCCAGTTATTTACCAGGTTCACCCTTTGCTCTGGGGTATTGATGATTTCTTTATCAATGCCTGCCGTTGCCTTGCCTTGGTTGGTCTGGGTGATACGCCGAACAGATAATAGTAAATTGGCGTAGCTTCTTTGCATTAACTTCTGTAAGTTTCTCAGCTTACGGAAGTCCCCAAGCTTCCTCGCACGAAAGATTCTTTGACGTAGGTTTCTAATAAGCTTGTTTATCTGTTTCCATTTAATCTGGTTCCAGTTCTCAAGCTGTTTCTTCAGTCCGTTTGTTGTCAATGATGACACCATCTAACTTGTCCTCAGATTGGATTCCTTTGTTTGGTTTCCTTCGTGTAAGACCCAGAAGAAGTCTGCTTTCCTTTCGGTCAAGAGTAATGTTTCAACTCTTATCTGGTTCATTACAAACCAGCGTTCGCTTTTTCTTCCATCCTTTACCCTCCAGAGATTTCTGTCTTTGTTGCCTCGGACTTACTAAGAGTATTCGACCTCTCCTAGACTCTGTAGGGCTTACCCTGTTGTATCGTTTTAGTTTTCTATCCTCTTTTAGGTGCTATCTATTCTGCGATGGAAGTTATGTTCACACGATTTATAGAAGTCGAAACTATAAATCCTATCCATTTACCTTTTGGTCAGAGCCTATCAGCCTAATTTGGCTCCTTTTCGTATAACGCAGTTTAGTTGATAGTTCACTTGCGTTCACCGTTAAAGGATTCCCCTTTGCTCCTGACCGCCTTCGGCTGGCAGCTTCGGTTACTTTCGTGGTCTGCACTCCACCTCGTTCATTACTTACTTGAGGCGTGACCGGACTCTTATGAGTCTTTTACGTAGGGGTAGCGGGTGTGAATCCGCTAGGGAACTGGGTTTCCCGTACTAAACGACCTTTTTCAGGTCGCGCTCGACCGAACGAATCGCACCGATGGCGTAACCGCCCGCCTTCGGCATCGCACTTAAAAATTCTCTGGAGAGCAGATTATCATTTGGGGAACGCATTGCAGAGGTAACTAAACGTTGGATCAAGTAGCTTTTGACACTCATATTAGGTTATACCACCCTTGCATCTGACAAAAAATTCTTTTCGAGTCAAAGTTACACCTATAGAGCGATGTCTACGATGGGCTGCGACGCTCCTGCGTCGCTAACGCTGCGCTATCGGTGTCGCCCCCGCAAAATTCTTAGAGGAAACACCAAAAAGAGCGATCGCTTGTGACATAGGCTTCTTGAACCGTAGGCAGACGTTCGAATACTCGCTAACGCTTGCTTCAAATCAGTACACTGGTACTTTGACACTCTCAGCCCTAAAGGGACTGGTGTGATTCGTTGATTAGTGAATCACGGTATAAGCCCGTACATAACTAATCCAACCGAGTCTAGTAATAGGCAAGGTTGAACTCTCAGAAAGATGTAGGTGAAAGCCCTACCAGTCAGACTCAGACTTGACTCCTTATCTGCCCCCACCGAACAAGCTCGGTTCTTGTGGAGTGAAGCTCTTAACTGGGCGCAACCAGACGACCATCGCGGGTTGACACTGGCGCTAACGGGGAGTTCCCAAGGTGAAAGGGAGCCTAGAAAAGCAACCTATTTAGAAGCAGGGCGCGAATTAGAAAGCCTAGAACCCTTGAGATATCCTAATTTTTACTGATGGCATTGACTGGAAAGCATTTATTCTTTCTTTTCAAGAACTACAGGCTGAATATGGTGAAGAAAACTTATCAGTTCAAGCCATTGAAAAGAAAAGTGGTGGTGTATTTGTAATTCGGCTAGAAGTTCCACCAGAAGCCAATAAAGCAGATATTGAACGTCAGGCTAAAGCATTATTTGAATAACCGGGTTTAAGACCCCCATTTGGTGGTGCAACAATTCAGATCGCGCGCGAGTTAAACAAGGTGCAAAAGCAGCTGTTCATTCAGATGAAATTAGGGATATTTACCAATTTAGTTGGTAACGCTTTCATACTAAACAAATGCTCTCTTTATCGGAATTTGGGGCTTTTGAGCCAAAAAAGCGGCTAAAAAGTAACCACCCGCAAAAATAATTGGCGCTTGGCAAGCAAATTTGCAATTGATGTGATAGTCTTTTTATATGGGGAATCAAGACTTTCCATTGCACAGTCATGTCGTCCAAGAGAAATGATATAAACTCAAAGACCACACTTTCGCCTTGGCAGATGCAATGTTTAAATCCGCTACGGCTTTTTGAAACTAAGAGACAAAGCCAATGAAGCAGGATAGTGACCTCCGTAATAACTTGAAGTCAATTAGAACTCGCTTAGGCATGAGCCAACAAGACTTGGCTAACATCGCTAATGTGACTCGTCAGACTATTAGTGGTGTAGAGTCGGGACAATATGCTCCTTCAGTTGCCATAACACTTCGCTTGGCCAAAGCGCTTGGCTGTCAAGTAGAGGATCTATTCTGGTTAGAGCGAGATTTACCTGAAATTGAAGCCGTTCTTGCTAAACCTGTTCCTAATGGTCAGCAGCTACGAGTTAGCATGGCTCGTGTGGGAGGACAATGGATAGCTTATCCCTTGATTGGCAAGGATGCTTTTCGCCAAGATATGATTCCGGCTGACGGTGAAAGCACAAGCCAAACAGGTACAAATAAAGTTCGAGTCCGTCTTTTAGACGATAATCTCGACACACTTCACAACACCGTTGTGATTGCTGGTTGTGCCCCTGTGATTTCACTATGGGCAAGAGCCACCGAACGCTGGCATCCCCAACTGCGAGTCCAATATAACTTCGCCAATAGCATGGCTGCATTGCACAGTCTATGCAGAGGTGAGGCGCACATCGCTGGGATGCATCTGTACGATCCTGAGACTGGTGAGTATAATACTCCCTTTGTTCGAGATGTTCTGGCTGGGAGGGAAGCAGTTCTGATTACCCTTGGTGTCTGGGAGGAGGGACTTTTATTAAAGTCAGGGAACCCAATGGGAATTAGAACAGTTAGTGACTTAGTTGCGGGGGGAGCGACTATTGTTAATCGCGAAATAGGTTCTGGTAGTCGGATGCTTTTGGAACAAACACTCCAAAAAGAGCAGATACCGTTCGATGCCCTTCAGGGCTTTGACAATGTACTCAACAGTCACCAAGATGTTGCCCAAGCTTTAGTCAGAGGAGTTGCCGATGCTGGTATGAGTACGGCATCTGTAGCTACCGCTTTTGGGCTGGGATTTATCCCTTTACATCAGTCACGATATGATTTGGTGATTCTCAAGGAATATCTGGAAGAAGCACCAGTACAGCAGTTGCTCAGTACTTTGGGACATCGGATGGTTCACTCCCAATTTGAAATTCTCGGCGGTTACGATATCAGCAAAATTGGCGAAGTTGTAGCGACTGTTTAGAGTGGATTGTAATGGTTGGTTGTGTTGTTAAAGGGAAACTCTGCGTAAATTTAAACAACATTGCTCGTGGCGTTGTCAAATATGCTCATACTGGCGGCGTGCGTTTAGGTGGGCTGATTTGTAACAGCCGTCAAACTGACCGGTAAGACGAACTGATTAGCACCCTGGCAGCCAGATTGAATACCCACATGATTCACTTCGTCCCCCGTGACAATATCGTGCAACACGCCGAATTGCGCCGGATGACAGTGAACGAGTACGCACCTGACAGCAAACAAGCTAATGAATATCGCACATTAGCGGACAAGATTATCAACAATACAAATCTTACAGTTCCCACACCCATTGAGATGGATGAGCTAGAAGATTTGTTGATTGAGTTCGGCATCCTTGAAAGTGAAGAAAATGCTGCAAAAATGATTAGCCAAGCAGATGCTGCTAAGAAGCTAGAAGACGCTCAAGGCGAAGCACTAGAAGCAGTGAAAAAAGGAAACGTAGAAATAGTTTCTGGTAGCTAGAAGAAGTAAGGTTCTTGTTTAGACTCCGGTGCTAAATACAGAGTAAATATTAGGTGGGCTATTCTCGCCCATTTTCTCACCAATCTTTTAAAATGGAGGTAATGGAATAGCCAATCTTAACGGGAGCATCCCATTTTGGAATATGTAGTGCGAGCATCTTGCTCGCATAATAGATACAGCGAGCAAGATGTTTGTCCTTCCCTGCGGGAGGCTGCGCCAACGGACACGCTACGCGAACGCATTACAAAATAAATCTGCCAAATCGGGATGCACCCGTCTTAACTCTGTGTTTTTTATCTTCACCGTGTGAATACTAATCTACCAAAATGTACACGCTAACATTAATACCTTAATAGTCTAGTTCGTGTTTTTGTTTTCTCCTTCTCTAACCTCGTTGATGTTTATGTTTTAGGGGATGGAAAATTCTCTTTCTCATTCCCTTTTATTCCATGCTTTAGATAAACTAATAAATGAAAGTCCTATAAAAGCCTTTGGGAATTCAGTTAATACCTAATAACTTCTACCTATTGTCACCAAACAAATGAATCCCACCCCAGAAAAAATCAACGATTCATTCAGTGAGTCAAATTCAGAAGATGCTCATCAGCAACAAAAACTGCATAAAAAAAAGTCCTCCACACAATTACCCCAACCTGGAACTACTCAAGGGAGTTGTGCTTTTGACAGTGCAATGATTACCCTAGTACCAATCACCGATGCTGCTCATGTAGTCCACGGGCCAAGTGGCTGTGCTGCCAGTATTTGGGGAAGTTACAGCAGTCTCTCTTCTGGTTCGATGCTATACAAAATACGCTTTACCAGCGACATTGATGAGAACGATATCATCTTTGGTGGAGCCAAAAAGCTGTACAAAGGTATTTTAGAATTAGCAAGACGCTACAAACCGACGGCGGTATTTGTTTACTCCACTTGCATCACCGCCTTGATTGGGGATGATATCGAGGGAGTTTGCAAAAATGCCACCGAGAAAACAGGAATACCCACTATACCTGTACATTGTCCTGGCTTTATTGGAAACCAAAATTTGGGCAATCGTGTTGCTGGTGAAGCGTTGCTAGAACACGTTATTGGAACAGCTGAACCAGAGACTAGTACACCTGATAACATCAACCTAATTGGTGAACATAACATCGCAGGTGCAATATGGAATGTTCTACCGTTATTGGAGAAATTAGGTATCAGAGTTTTGGCAAAAATTACAGGCGATGCTCTCTACAAAGAAGTTTGCTATGCCCATCGTGCCAAACTTAACGTGCTGCTCTCCTCCAAAGCACTAATTAACATGGCAAAAAGCATGGAGGAAAAATATGGCATTCCCTATATTGAAGAGTCTATCTATGGTATAGAGTCAATCAATCAATGTTTAAGGAATATTGCTGCCAAGTTAGGTAATTCTGATTTGCAGGAACATACAGAAAAACTAATTGCAGAAGAAACTGCTGCCTTAGAAGAAAAACTCGCTGTTTATATCACCCGATTACAAGGTAAGTGCGTTCTCCTTTCTACTGGAAGTTTCAAGAGTTGGTTGATTATCTTTGCTGCTAAGAAATTGGGGATGGAAGTCATTACTATTCTCACTAAGAATAATACTGAGGAGGATAGAATTAGAGTCAAAAGTTTGCTAGGTCAAGATGGCATAATTCTAGAACAAAATAGTCCTGAAGAAATTTTACAGATAATTAACGAAAATCAAGTTGATATGTTAATTGCTGATAAACGCCATCAAGATACTTCTCTTACGGCTAAGATTCCATTCTTAGACATTAATCAAGAACGCAATCATGCCTATGCAGGCTATATGGGAATTTTAGAGGTAGCACGAGAACTATATGCTGCTTTTTACAACCCTGTGTGGGAGCAAGTATACCAGCCAGCCCCGTGGGAAGCAGGAAATTCTCTAAAGGAGGAAATTTGATGGCGATTATTAGCGTTACGAATACATCAGTTGCAGTTAATCCCCTGAAGCAAAGCCAAACTGTAGGTGCTGTTTTAGCCTTTTTGCGGTTGAAGGGAATCATGCCTTTATTACAGGGTTCTCAAGGCTGTACTGCTTTGACTAAGGCGGTATTAGTACAACATTTCCGCCTTCACTTGAGTTATGGCGCGGTAGACGGGTCTTTTTCCCCTGGGAAAGGTGGGGGACTCTGTAGTATGTTTGCTCCAGACAATAATACAATAATGATAATCATGAAAAGGGTGGAAGAACAAATGCCGACATTAGAAGAAGTTTGGCGACTTTACCTTTATCCAATACTAAATTCAGCATAAACAAAAACCCCCTAGCTGTGATGGGAGCTAGAGGGTTTTAGTTTGTAATTAATAAACCTGGCATCGAGCTATTTTT
>NZ_JBALEK010000041.1:0-286889 GCF_036917815.1 Nostoc sp.
GTGAAGCGTCAAAAATCTCAAAGTAATTTCGCTAAAGACAGGCTAGAGGATGTAGAAACCTCTAGCTCAAGCGAAGCTAGCTAGAGGTAGTTCATTTAACCTTCATATATAGTAAATTCGACACCAGAAACTGTATATTTAACTTCTGTAAATTGGCTGACATCCAAAAAGTCTTTCAAAGTGTTACTCAGATAAAACTTGCCAAACTGACCTTTATCTTGAGCCATTTTGGAAGCAACATTCACTGGATTACCAGCGATGTCTCTACCACCGAGTGCTAAATCAAAAATTAAAACTGGGCCGGCATCAATACCAATACGAGTAGCAATACCTTTGGCTGCAAATTCTTGGCGTAATGCTTGGACAAAGTTGAGCGCCACGGTAGCCTCATCAAAAGTATAAATTCCGATAGTACCTACTACTTTGATTTCTGTACCTTGATTTTGCTCTAAAAGACGCAATCCTACATCTTTAATAACAGCAGAAAGCGACAGATTAGTAAATAAAGCAGTTTCATGAGCTTCTGTTTCTTGACTTTCCCGCTCAATTAGAACAACAACTTTATTTTGCAAGTACTTATCAGCTAACTGTTTACCAAAGTTGCTATCAGTCAGTCGGCTTTCATAAGCTACCAAGTCAGCATAAAAAGTTTCAGAATAGGGAATAGGATATTGGGTATTTAAAGGCGGCACATCTGGTAAACTCGGTCCATCTACCACACGGAAAATATTACCTATCTCTGTTGCTAATTCGCTTCTTTGAGTCATAGTGAAATTGTGGTTAGCTGGCAACAGGTCATAAAAGGCTTGGCTAATAACTATCTCACCACCTTCGGTTTCATTTTCAGCAACCTCTTCGATGGCATCTGCTTCTAATCCATACAATCCACCGTTAATGTAGTAAAACTCGCCATAGTGTGCGCCCAATCCAATTTTAATTTGGCAACGTTTACTAATTTCCTGTTGAACTGTTAGCAGTGAAGACAAAATAGTTTCTGGACTAATGGATGCCGGATAAAACATTTGAGTATTGTCAGCAGCCCAAATACCAACTCCTTTGCCACCAATGGTAGTACCAAAGCTGTAGACAATTTCTTTAGGCTGGTTAATGATTGCCAAAATTTCTAGCAAGCCCTTTTGCTTAGTCAACTTAGTCAGTCCAGCAGAGTCAGAAGATACGCTATAACCTGTGACTTTATATGGTTCGAGTAATTTCAAGGCGGCTTCTGGGGTTTGCTCACTCTCCAACCACTCTTTAATTAGTTTCAGTGGTAGTGTCCCAATGATGTCTTGGGTGATATCAAATAAGGCTGGGGAGTATAGATTGGTGGTAAATTTGCTGGTCATATTGTGTGAATTAGACTTTTAACTCAAGTGCTTCAAAATACTTACCTAAACCTATCTAAACGTGTTTAGAGATTTCTTCCCGTGTCCACCAAGGCAGTCGGCTGCTTCTTGTTAACGGGCGTAAATTCCGGTCAAGCCAACCGTATTTTATCAAGAGGGGCATCCCTTAAATTAGTCGCGGCGTTCTCATCGCGGTCTTGAGTATTGCCACAGTTTCCACAGTTATAAACCCTTTCTGATAAAGGCATAGGTTGAATATGCCCACAATTGCAACACATCTTTGATGATGGGAACCATCTATCAACCAACTCAACTTTAGTCCCAAAGAAGGGTTGCTTGTATGTAAGCATTCGCCTAAACTCATAGAATCCGAGATTAGCGATCGCATTTGATAACTTATGATTAGCCATCATCCCGCGCACGTTCAGATCCTCAATGCGAATCCGGTAGTAGTTACGGCTAATATCAGTAGTAGTTTTCTGTAAAAAGTCCTGCCGAATATTTCCGATATGCGCGTGAGTTTTAGCTATCTCACCAAAATACTTCTTAGCCTTACTTGATGCTCTAATGCCCTTGCGACGGTTGCCAAAATGCTTATTACGATTACGCCACTGCTGCTTACTTAACTTGATTTTCGCTATTTTCAACTGCGGTGGTGCTGTAATTGTTTTACTGTCTGACAAGGTAGCAAAGCACTTTATACCCAAGTCAATTCCAACTGACTCTACAGCATGAATTATCGGTGGGATTCTCTCGGCATCCAACATAAACGCAACATACCATTTATCAGCAGTTCTAGAAATTGTAAATGTCTGACTAGAACACAGAAATGGTGCTGGACGTTTTAGGCGAAATTCTCCTAATCCAGGGATGCTGATTTTATTTCCTGGATGCAATACTTGCCTGTTTGTAAATGGCAGAAAAGGTTCACCCTTGACAGGATAAATACCAGCTTTTTTTAAAACGGTAAAACTATCGCCGCGCTTCTTTGATTTGTACCTCGGAAACTCAGAATCACCTTTGCGCCATCTATCAAAAGCTTTCCCTAAGTTACGTAATGCCGACGAATAAGTAGCTGAGGCATACTGCTGCATCCATGAGTAAGCAGGATTGGTTTTTACATAGTTGGTGAATATTTTTTCTATTGCCGAGAGTCGCTTAGAATCGCTTGCTTTTATACCTTCAAAGTCCCAAGACTGGGTAAGCATCGACAGCCCATAGTTGTAAACAAATCTCGCAAACCCCGCGCATCCACTAAGCCGAGTTTTTTCCTTGTTATTCAGTTTTAACTCTAACTTTAGTGAATACATAGTGAGTTGATTCGCTTGCCTACACTATAATTAGTTTAGTCTCCCAAGCTGGATTTAGTCAATGAGAAAAGGTAAAAAAGCCACACGGAATCAACCACTATTCTATGAAGAGTTGAAAAAGAAGCATGGAATATGGCTAACAAATACATCTTGGGAGATTTTAGTTATGCAGGCTGCCATTGAAGAGATAAGTATTAGTGAATTCCTAGAGAGATACGCCAGAAGCTTTATTCGTGAGGAACTATGAGTAAGTTCACGGAAGTTTTTGGCTATTTAATCTAACTCTAAAGAATTTACTGGTTATTATTCTACACTTCTAGTAATGACTGACCGAGATAACCTCCAACAGCTTTGACACCAGGTAAAGCGAAGAAATATCCACCACCAATTGGGCGAATATACTCCTCTAAAGGTTCTCCAATCAAGCGATTTTGCACTGTCACAAAACCCTTTTCTAAATCAGCTTGAAAACAGACAAACAACAAACCCATGTCTAACTGTCCAGCTTTGTCAAACCCGCGTGAATAGTTGAAACCACGCCGCAGAATCAAACTCGACTCTGATTTACGAGGATTAGCAAGGCGGATATGAGCATCTAGGCGGATTTGTTCACCTTTGGGATCTTGAGCATAATTGGGAATATCTTTCTCGTGATTCATCCCCAAAGGTGCGCCAGAGTCCTTACTGCGTCCAATAATTGTCTGTTGTTCCTGTAGTGGTGTACGATCCCAGTGTTCAACTAAGTTGCGGATCACCCGCACAACTTGATAGCTTCCCCCTACTGTCCAAGCCGGTTCATCGTTGTTTGGCTCTACCCAGACAATGCGGTTCATCAACTTTTCATCGCTAGCATCTAGATTTGCTGTGCCATCTTTGAAACCAAGTAGGTTTCGCACTGTGGTTTTTCCCAGCTTTTTATGAGTATTCGGCGGCAGAAAACCTTCTATTTGCCAACGCAGAGTGATCAAATCAGACAGATTCTTGATAATATCCCGTAAAGCGTGGATATTCCCTTCCTCAGTATTGGCACAAAATTGCAGCAGTATATCCCCATGACACAAATCTGGGTCAAGTTGGTCATTGGGAAAACCTGGCATGGTATTTAACCGTTTCGGTTTCAATTTGCCAAGTCCAAAACGGTTATCGAAGAGCGAGTCACCTACTGCTAGGGTGATGCTGAGGTTATCGGGAACCACTACAGGCCCAAGAATTCCCGAATCACTGGGTGGAAATTTGGAGTCGCGTGATTTGGGTGTTCCCCCTGCCATGAGAAACTGAATGCGATCGCTCAAGGTTTGAAACAACCGCACTAAATCGGCTTTGGTTTTAGCAGTTGTGTCAAATGCCACCATTAGCGCTGAAGCTTGGGCCGGGGTAATAATACCTGCTTGGTGAATACCAAAAAATGGCACAGTCTCTTCAGATGGGTCTTCGGTAGTTTCCGAAGCAGCGTGATAACCCAAACTGGTCAAAGCTGCTACTCCACCTGCTGCTGCCATCCCTATGAGCAAGTCACGACGCCTGATGCGGGGAGTAATGCGTAAACTTGGTTGCTCTGAACTAGACATAGTTTACTCCTCTAGAATGATTCAAAAATTTAGTTAACGCCTAGAGTGCCACGCAGCTGAGACAAATCTTCAGCAAGGGCAGCGATCGCTGTTTTCATCTCTTTCTTGTCTGTTTCACTCACCTTGTCGTAGTTAACAAAACCACCATCAGGGGTTTTGTATTTAGCAAGTCCTTGGTCAACTTTGGTGAAATTTGCATCCACACGCGCCAGTAGTTCTGGGTTGGCTTTTTGGATGGCGGGGCGCAATAACTCCACAATCTTGTGGGAACCATCGACATTGGCGCTGAAGTCCCAGAGGTCAGTACGGCTGTAACGGTCTTCTTCTCCAGAAATCTTGGTTTTACCCACTTCTTCAATCAAGTCAGCAGCACCGCCAACCATGTTTTTCGGTTCAATGGTCAAGGTGGCAATGCGCTTTTGTAAATCTAGTGCATCTTTCTGTAGCTTTTCGGCATAGGGTTTCATGCCTTTTGTCGTTTTGTCCTGGAATAAAGCTTTCTCTAGGCGATGGTATCCGGTGAATTGTGGATCGGCCTCTTTTTTGGCAAAGTCATCAGCACGGGAATCCATGCTTTTGTCGAGGTCGGAGAACAATTCAGCGATCGGTTCTGTGCGTTCATAGTGAAGATGGGCAGATGCATAACTTTTCTGAGCCTTGGGAAGGTCGCCAGCAACCACGGCATCTGTCAATATCTTGGTCTTAGTAACCAGTTGGTCAATTTCTTTGATGATGTAGACTTTATATTCTGCGATCGCACCGACTAATTGACCTTGATTTACAGTCCCCTTCGCTTGAGAATCTCCTCCAGCCTTGACTGTGAGTTTGCCTTTGGGATTGCTGCGTAAACCGCAAGCCATGTCATAGTCACCCGGTTCTAGGTTGGTTTTGAGTTTTTGAACGAAACCAGGAGCAATATTTTCCTTTTCCTCAACGACTTTCACCCCAGACAATATCTCCCACTCCACAGGTTTGCTGCTTTTGTTGGTCAACACAAAGCTGTTTTGCCCAGATGCTACTGTCAGCTGATTGGGTTCGCAACCTGTATCTGTCACAGCCAAAGCAGTTTCCACAGAATTGCTGCTAGAAGTATCGCTGGCTACTTTCGCCTCTGGAGTATTATTCGCGGAAGTATCGCTTGATTTGTTGGATTCACAGGCGGCTACTGTCAAGGCAATTAGACAGATAATTGTTGAATACTTTAAAACATTTTTCATTGTTGTCTTTTCCTAAAAGTTATTGAAGTAGCTAAGAATGCCTTGCTGTAGTCTTCTGTCCAGCATTCTCCCCTAAGAAGAACAGCGACATGGTAGGAATTAGATAGCCAAGATAGGCGATCGCCTCGCTAACTGTGGGGGCATCGTTATAGCCAAAAAATCCTGCCAAAAGTGAACCGAGAAACCCGTTATTGGGAAGTACCCCGCTAGCATCGAATACCACTGTTTGTAGTAAATTCCACACTCCGGCTTCATGAAAAGCTCTCACCCCACTTCCTAAGAGTCCAGCCGCAACCAGGATAATGAAGGCTCCTGTCCATTTAAAAAATCGCCTCAAGTTGATGCGGATACCACCCTGATAGATGCCTACACCAACGGCTAGTGCGGCTGCATATCCAAACAATGCCCCCACGGGAGCTTGGATTCCCAAATTTTGCTGAAACGTGGCCAGCAGAAACACTACTGTTTCCAGACCTTCCCGCAGGACTGCAAAGAATGACATCCACACCAGTGCTGTACCCCATTTATCTCCCGACTGAATGGCAGTTTCAATCTGAGACTGTAACTCGCCTTTCATCGAACGAGCCGCACGGCGCATCCAGAAAACCATCCAGGTGAGAACCCCAACTGCGACGATGGAAATTACCGCTTCAAATAGTTCCTGTTGTTTCTGCGGAAACTCCTGACTGGTTATTTGCAAAATAATCCCAGCTGCTAGACAAATAAAAGTCGCTAGGGCGATGCCAATCCAAACTGACTTCATCAAATGGGTACGTCCAGTTTGCTTGAGATAACTGGCAATTATCCCCACGACAAGTGCAGCTTCAACGCCCTCTCGGAACATGATCAAGAAGGGAAAAAGCATGGATAACCTTATTAACTATAATTACTATCAAATCATCATGAGAATAATAGCTTACTTGAGAAGATTTGTATATAAGCGCGAGTTCAAAAATCTCTAAAATTCTAGAAGCATAAATTTTCGGATAAAGGACTGCAACAGGTTAAGGCAAGAGACGCGATAAATCGCCGTCTTTACAATAATCAGTCCTTTGTAGAGACGGCGATTTATCGCGTCTTTGCTTTGCGATTAGCGGCGTGTCATCAAAAAACCTTATCCGAACCGTATTGCGACTTCTCTAAGAAGTCGGGGATCTGAGTCTTGTGATTTGAACGAATTACAGCAGTTTTCATGTATTTGAACCACATCTGTCGTAGGGGCAATTCATGAATTGCCCCTACCGCGTGGTATATTTACCTGAAAATCGCTGTAAAATAACGTAAGTTCGACAAGTCTTATTTGACCTCTCCCCCAGCCCCTCTCCGTGTCGGAGAGGGGAGCAAAAAGCTGAATTTTTCGTTGCTCTTTCCGTTTCGGAGAGGGAGGCTGGGAGGGAGAGATTCATCGAACTCACGTTAAAATAATTGATACGTACTTCTACTTGTACTCTTGCAAAGCCCCTAACTTCCGAATTCCCGGCCAAATCATGGCTGTAGCAATCACTACTACAATTGTGCCAATTCCACCACCCACAACTGAAATCACGGGGCCAAATAAAGCCGCAGTCAAGCCTGATTCAAAGCCCCCCAATTCATTGGAGGCACTAATAAACACGCTATTAATAGCAGCAACCCGACCACGCAAATGATCCGGTGTTCTGATTTGAACTAATGTATGGCGAATCACAACGCTAATACTATCTAATGCGCCACCAAGGATTAGCATCAACATAGATAGCCAAAAGGAACGAGAAAGTCCAAAGATAATTGTGACAACCCCAAAGCCAACTACTGACCACAATAAGGCCGGGCCGGCTTTGCGTAATGGTGGTAAATACGCCAGGGTAATGGCCATAGTTAAAGCACCGATGGAGTTGGCTGCTTGTAGATATCCCAACTCCACTGGCCCCACGTGTAAAATATCTTTGGCAAAGATGGGTAGCAAGGCGATCGCACCACCCAACAAAACAGCAAACATATCCAAGGTAATCGCGGCTAAAATTAACTGATTCTGCCAAACAAATTTAGCACCAGCCGACAGTGCTTTAAATGAGATTGGCTCGGTTGCGCGGATAGCTTTTTGCTCTTTAATCGCCAGTGTTAAAATAAAACACAGCAACGCCGCGATCGCAGCTACTACATATACGCCTGTAGCATTTCCGAACAGCGCAATCCCGAATCCTCCGAAGGCTGGACCAATGACTGCGGCTAACTGAAAGCTACTACTATTCCAGGTGGCTGCATTGGTAAACGCACTGACAGGTATCAACTGCCACATCAGAGCATCACTGGCAGGTCTGAGGAAAGCCCTAGCGACTCCTGTTAATAGCAAGCAGGCGTAAATTAGAAAAATTGCACCCTTAGTATAGGAAAGCACTGCCAAAGCCAGGGAGCAGAGAGCCAGCAACATCACCGACAGTAAGATGATGAGTTTGCGATCGCGGCGATCGGCAACATGGCCGACAATTAAGGTGAGAGCAATCATCGGCAAGACTTGCGCCAGCCCTACACCACCTAAAGCGATCGCTGAGTTAGTCCGCTCATAGAGTTCCCAGCCGATGGCTACAGTTTGCATTTGCGATCCCACGAACAGCACTAGCCGTCCAATGGTAAATAGCCGATAGTCTCGAAACTTAAAGGCTGCAAAGGGATCGTGCTGTGCAACCTCAGAGTTAGGGGGATTTGAGTTCTGTTTGCTCGAAGACATTTTTTAGTAGAGTTAAGCCTTCTTCAATGTTGGAAATTTGGTCTTCTGTCAGACCTTTCAGCAAGTCGGTAATATGAGCGCGAGTTTGATCTTGGGATTGCTTGAGATGATGTTTTCCATCTTCAGTTAAATTCAGCAGCACCCGCCGCCGCTCTTTCGGATGAGCAATCCGTTGCACGAAGTCGCGTTGTACCAGGCGTTCTATAGTTGCTGATGCTGTGGCTGAGGTGACACCTAAATGCTCTGCCAACTCACATAATGAAGTTCCAGGATTACGGTTGATAAATGCTAGCGATCGCAATTGAGGTATAGATAAAAAGGCGGCACTATGGGCACGCATATCCGCTCGGATAAACCGCATCATTAATGGAACTGTTTCCATTACCCTAGCGGCACATTCTTCGGAAGTTGCAGGTTTATCCAAGGTCATGGGCTTGTTGTTCTCCTGATTACATGGCCACCCGTGGATAAAGTTTTCCACCAATGATGGCCAAAATTATTAATGTCAATAAGAGAATTGTACAATCCAGACCAAAGCCATAGATGCTAGTGCCATTCAGCAGCATACTGCCGCGTAAGCCGTCAACCTCATAAGTCAAGGGATTTAAATGGGAAACGAACTTTAACCAACTGGGCATCAGCGAGATCGGATAAATGGCATTACTAGCAAAAAATAACGGCATAGTTAACAATTGTCCAATACCCGTCATCCTTTCTCGGCTTTTCACCAAGCAGCCAATAATCAAGGAAAAAATGCAAAATGTTCCCGCCCCCAGTATGACTATCACTAGTACTTGGAGAATAGCTAAAGGATGAAGATTGAGTTTGACACCTAATAAAAATGTCAATGCGTAGATGAATACTACTTGAGATAAGCACCGCACCCCACAGGCTAGAGCTTTACCCAAAACCATCGCCTCACGGGGTGTTGGACTAGCGAGAAATTTATGTACAATCCCTAAATCTCGCTCCCAAATTAGGGTCATCCCACCAGAGAAAATTGCCACAAATAGAATACTCTGAGCCAAAATGCCAGCAGAAATGAAGTCTAAATAGGGTAAGTTTCCCGTAGGAATCGCGTGAGTTCGGGAGAAAACTTGCCCAAAGATCAGGAGCCATAATGCTGGTTGCACAGATCGAACTACTAAATCAGTGGGATCGTGGCGGAGTTTACGCACTTCCAATTCTGCGATCGCCAGGGTTTTTATAACTAGCTCTTTAATTGCAGAGATGATATTTTCTCGGTGAATAGCTGGGGTTTTAACCCAACCGTTGAGCAGTACGTCTGGTTCTTGCTGTGTCACGGTAGTTGACTCCTGATGTTAACTGGTTGCCTGTATAGTGAATAAAGACATCATCTAAAGTTGCGTTCGGCTTATCTAAAGAGGCTTTTAAGTCGCTTGGTGCGCCTGTAATTACCACTTCACCTTGCTGCATAATCGCCACGCGGTTACACAAGATGTCTGCTTCTTCTAAAAAGTGGGTTGTTAAAAATATAGTTGTGCCGTAGTCAGCACAGAGTTGTTCTACAAGCTGCCATACTTGAGTTCGAGCGATGGGATCTAATCCGACAGTCGGCTCATCAAGAAACAGAATTTGGGGTTGATGTAAAACTGATATGCCAATTTCCAGCTTGCGGATCATCCCACCAGAGTAGTTTCGTACCAAGCGTTTCGCCGCATCTTCCAAACCCATGTATTCTAAAATTTCATAGATGCGGCGATCGCGTCCTTTGGCAGGTATTCCATACAGTTTGGCAAAAATTAACAGATTTTCGTAACCGGTGAGACTACCATCAGCAGAGAGCGCCTGGGGTACATAGCCGATCGCCCGTCTCACAGGATTAGATTGACGAGTCACGTCATAGCCAGCCAGAGTTGCTTTCCCTGCACTGGGAGGCAGTAATGTTGTCAACATCTTAATAACTGTACTTTTCCCTGCTCCATTGGGGCCAAGCAGTCCAAATACTTCACCCTGTTCCACAGATATGCTCAGGTTATTAACAGCCGTTAACTTCCCAAAACGGCGTGTGAGTCCCTGAGTTTCCAAAATCAACGGTTTTGGCTCTTCTTGAGGTTCTGACCGATTTATTTTTCCCGTCAGTATTGTCACAAGTTTGATGCACTTTTATTAATTAGTTTAGCTAACTATTAGTCTCTCAATATATTTGCCTGAAGTCAATAGACTTGTTACAAAAATCTGAATCAGAGTAAAATGAAACTCAGTAGAGTGGCGGCGAGGTTATCGATGGGTGAAGTATGACTGACAAATTAAGCGCAAAGACTTGCTAAGATAGCCAATAGGTGAGGAAATGTTCAGAATGCCTACTGCTGCCCAGCTAGAGAGTCTATACCGCATCGCCTATCAACTGACTTATGTTATGCTTCAGCCGATACATCTTGTTTGTGTTGATAATCGCACTCGCAATCTGTATTTATTAGCTGGTTATAGCGAAGAACTAGAGTTTCAAATTCTACCCAACGGGGAGTTTGCTGATGAGCCGCGTTAACTATGATGCAATGTCTAATGCCGAGTTGAGAGAGTATTTTCTCAAACATCGTAAAGATGAAGCTGCATTTCAGGCGTACTTAAACAGAATTAACCAACGTCCACTCAGAATTATTGCATCTCTCAACGACCCTGATTTTGATGAAAAGGTTCAGGTAGCTATTCGTCAAAAGTTAGAAGCTGCAAGAAATGTTAGCAACCAGCCATCTAACACAGCATTGGAGCCGCAAGATCAAGATTGATCACAGTCTACCCATCGCCCGCAAGTTCTTTATATCTTGTTCAAAATCCTCGACCCCGTAATGCACTGAAATTTGACGACTTGCGAGTAGATGCTGAAATGCTATACGATTCATCCCTGCAAGCCGGCTGGCTTGAGCAAGGGTTAACTTTTCTTTTTGAAAGAGCATCACCGCAATTTCCTGCTTCATTTCGCCTTCAGTCATCCGAGTTGCGGTTAATACTTCATTAGGAATGACGACGCTCATAATTATAATCCTCTTTATCACTACTATTCTAAGCAGCTTGGCGATCGCCAATTCATAATCAGGTCAATTTGCAGTCAGTATTTAAACCATCACCAGTGTAATGGAAAAATAAGGTTTACAATATTCTCTAATGAGAGAAAAAAGAGCGTTAGGAGAAATTGATTTATGAGTTTGAAATATATTGCCAGTAAAGCCGTTGAAGAAAGTGCAGAAATTGCTATAGAAAAAACTTTAGGCATTAAAAATAAAGACCTAAAAACGGTACGAGCGATTGCAGAGACTGGCGCTGCTGCTGGTGCTGCTGTTAGTGCTGCTACAGGGTTATCTGTTGCAGCAACTTCAGGAGCGGGAATTACTTCGGGTCTGGCTGCGGCAGGTGGTGTAGTTGGTGGTGGCATGGCCGCTGCTCCTGGGGTATTGGCAGCAGGCCCAGCTTATGCTGGCGCAAAAATAATGAATGAAACTTTGTTCAAAGACCAACTGGATTTGTCTCAGGAAGAACGTCAAGCTCGTGCAGCTGCAAGAACAGCTACAAATATTGGGGCTGCTGCTGGTGTGGCTGGTGCTGGTGCTGTAACAGTAGCTGCTGGTGCTTCTGGTGCTGCAATTATGACTACCCTTGCAGGTATAGGTGGTGTTGTTGGGGGAGGTGCAATTGCTGGTACTGCCATAGTTGCTGCTGCACCTGTTGCTGCTGCGGCAGCTATTGGATACGGGATATACAAACTTTTCGGGGGAGGTAAATAGCGTTAGACGATGTTTGAAAAGTTGAATAAAATTCAATAAATACTCCCTTGCTAAGAAATGCATACCGCTATGAGGGAGACAAAGCACAAGCCGCCTCTTAATTTCTTTAAAGTGTTGTAACTATTTGTACGATCTATGCAATTATCAATTAAGTCTGCTCTATCATGGCTGGAAAAACTGCTGCCTTTGAATTTTCAAGCAATTCTGTTAGTTTGTCTATTGACATGGACTCCTTTACTTGCAATCACTACTTTGCAGGTTCAGCACTCTTGCAACCCTATGATTCATTGGTCTGGTGAATTTCCAGCAGAATGCAAACAAATAGCAACTGAATCAAAATCTTCCATTAATCAGCAAAACAAGACTACTAAAGTTAAACCGGACAGTAAACCTAAAAGTGAAGTCTACAAGCCTCTAAATATAATTACGGAACATAAAAGCAGTCCCGAATGGGAAGAAGAAAGAGCAATTTTGGAAGCTATAAAAGAACAACCTGATATTACTGGTGGTGCAATTGGTATAGCTGTTGCAACAGGTGTTGCTTTAATTGGAACCGCTCCAGCACTTATTGTTGTTGGCTCTGGATTTCTAATTTGGCTAGCTATTAGAACAGCTTTGTCAATTGATTCAATTGAATTATCTAATTTCAAATAGTCAGACACTTCTTTTAGGAATAGCTCAAAATGCAATCTCCATCTCAAGATAATAATTATTCAGGCAATAGCGCACAACAATCATCAAATTCTTCTATCGATACAACAAGCTCTAATAATCAACTTGGTAATAATGCAGGAATACGAGTATGAGCTTGATTGAAATCCGCAATGTTTCTAAAACCTTTCGGAAAGGCTTTAATGAATACCCGATTATTCAAAACATGGATTTTTTTGTTGAAAAAGGAGAATTTGTAGTATTGCTAGGAAACAATGGTGCAGGCAAAAGTACATTACTTAATTTGATTTTAGGGCTTGTCCAGCCCAGTGAAGGAGAAGTAAAACTTATGGGTCTTTCTCCTCAACAATCTTCTGCAAAAAAAGCTGTAGGTGCCGTTTTACAAGAAACAACAGTTCCTAAAAATTTGAAAGTTAAAGAACTTGTGCAGCTTGTACGAAGTTACTATCCTCAGTCATACACAGTTCAAGATATTTTGAAAAGGGTCGGTCTTGAAGATAAATCTGAAGCATGGGTTAGTGAGTTAGCCGGTGGGGAAAAACAACGTTTGTATTTTGCTCTTGCTTTAGTGGGTAATCCAGAACTGCTTATACTTGATGAACCTACAAAAGATTTTGATAAGAAAGGTCGTGAAATGTTTTGGCAAGAAATAAGATTTTGCCAAAAGCAGGGAATCACAATTTTAATGGTGATACACCCTGAACAACCTGAGTTAGATAAACTTAGCCCACTTGCCACTCGTTATGTCACTCTCCATGAACTTTCTGAAGCACCACCAGAAGGTCAACTTAGTGAAGATACGAGTCAAGAGATAATTCAAATTGATAATCAAAAAGTTTCACAAGGTATACCTGTAATTCAACCACAAGGTGCTGCATTTATCTTTTTGCAGCAAATGCGGGTAGAAATAATTCAGCTATTTCGTACACCTCTCTTTTTATTAGGTATTATCCTGTTTGCGTGTTTCAGCAGTGTTCTTCCATTTCATGGTGAATTAGCAAAACAAGCACTAACATCATTTAGTGTATTAATTTTATTGACGATTGCCATTGATAGGTTAGGTAAGAGAGTCTCAGTTGAACGCGCTGAAGGTTGGTTAAAATTGCTCCGTATAACTCCATTACCACCAGTTATCTATATCGCTGCAAAAGTTGTAACAACTCTGATATTATGCGCCATAATTATTACCTTAATTATGATATTAGGGATTTGGCGCTTAAAAATAGATATTAATCCTGAACAACTATTGCTTCTTGTCTTCAGCTTAGTGTTGGGAGTTATACCTTTTGCTGTTTTTGGTCTAGCACTAAGTTATTTAACAGAACCTAAAAGTTATGACTCTATTGCTGGATTATCTATTCCACTTGGGTTAGCAAGTTGTGGTGCTTTACCTCTAACTAATCCACGTTATTTACAGGATTTAGTTGCTTTCTCCCCTTTTTACCACTATAGAGAACTAACCCTATGGGCAGCAGGTCTAAATTATGACAAACACCTGTTATTACATTTACTATGGCTATTGTGGGCTGGAGGTATGTTTGGATTGATAGCTGTATGGGCGTATAAACGCGATTCGGTAATTCAATAGCCTTTTCTCGTCTATATAGAACATAATGCGATCGCCTATTGTAGTGATGAGTGCGATCGCATTCCAATTTGATGTGTTTTTGGTTAACTTCGACTAGACGATTTACAGTGTAGACGTAGGTTGGGTGGAGCGGAGCGCAACCCAACACATACCAGGATGTTGGCTTTGGCAAAGCCTCCACCCAACCTACAATTATTTTGTAACATTTTAGCCTTGACACGCCACTACAGTACCTAATTTTGTTCAAAAATCAAATAGTAATCCTATAGCAAACTCAAAATCTTTGATGCACTGCTAGACGGCAATCATTGAGAAGTATGTCAAGTTCTTTTACAACTGTCAAGGGATTTCTAACTCTAAATACAGCAGCGATACCTTCGGTAGGCTTCGCTAACGCAGCTTCATAAGGATTTCTACCTGTTTTTTTGACAGCATTTATTGCAGCTTGCTTTGATAATCCTCGGACACTAACTAGCCAAGCCGCTAACACATGTCCAGTACGTCCAATTCCACCAGCGCAGTGTACAACAACTTTCTCATTTTGTTTATCGGCTTCTATTAAGAAAGGAAGTATTTTTTGTGTGAGAGTTTCTAAATTAGATAAATGGAAATCTGCAATTGGTGCCCAACAAACTAGCTGATTCCCAAATTCTTGTTTGTATATATTTAGAAGATCAGAGTAAGAAGCTAGCTGTTGTTCAGGAAGAAGACAGCAAACACGCTTGATATTTTGGCGCTTCATGAATTCTATCCAATCCTGAACATTGTTGTCAGTGTATCCAGGCCGCGCAGCACCAAAGACTATTTGCTCTTTCTCCCAAGCTGGGGCAAACTTGTACATATTTATCTGTCTAGAGTCGGGGTTGGTAAATCTCATCAATGGCAGAAAATGGCGATCGCAGTCTAAGAGGATGTTTGAAAAGTTTTTTTTATACGCCTAACCCTTGGAGATCCCCCTAAATCCACGCCACGTGCTTCTCCCAAGGGGAGACGCTGCGCGAACAAGTCGGGGAACCGCAAGGGCGCAGTGGCTCCCCTTAAAAAGGGGGACTTTGATTCCGGTTCCCCCCTTTTTAAGGGCAGGGCTGTTTCATTCGTTCAGATCAGAATTTTGTCAAGAGTATCAACCAGAAAATTTAGTGAGTTGGTAATCGAAAAATTACTGTTTCAATCGGTAAATTTAAGTGCGATCGCCTGGTTTTTGACCCAATTAGAGTGTTTAAAAACCTGATTTTTTTGACTGATACGCTTGTAAATTAAGGTCTTTTAGGGAATGAATCAGCCCTGCTTTTTAAGGGGGGTTAGTGGGGATCAATGAGTGCCTAAAATCACACCTAACTACTTTTAAAACAACCTCTAAAAATCCACTTACACCCTGTGCTAACTAAAGTAACTATATCAAAGACTTAGGATAATACCTACGTATACCCTAATATCCTGCTGTAGGCTGATACTGCACTGTATCCAACCTGGAAGAGAATAAAATAAATCGAATGGTAATAATAAAGTTTTTCAATAAATTTTATATTTTTGTGAATTGCATTGCTGGCTATATTACCTCTAATGCTTATATTTAGGGCTTTTGCCCCTTACCTAGCAAACTCAGTTGTTACCTTGACTAATCAATGAGGTTAAGAGAGACTAACTAAATACTGATGTATATGCTTATAATATTAATAAGTTTTGTAAAGATTCTGAGATATATATGTTGGAATATGAAACATTAGTTAGCAAATAGCAAGTTTGTATCTAAGTAAAAATGTTCCTAAGGCTATATTTTTAGCCGTCTGCGAAGGCAGTACAATTTAAGTTTACTTATCCTGGTTGGCCAACAACATGGAGACATTAGAGTTCATAATCTATCCAGACGGTCGGGTACAAGAGAAAGTCACTGGCATTGTGGGTAATTCTTGCGCTGAGGTTACAGCAGCAATAGAAGCGCAGCTGGGACAAGTACTTAATCATGAGCCAACCTCAGAATATTTCGCCGCTCAGGTGCAGCAATCAAATGTGGCGAATACACACACCACTTACAGCGATTGGTAAGTTTTCACAGTAGTTTAGTGTTATTAATTCACAACCACCATGTCACACTTTAGCCAAATTAAGACTCAAATCCGTAACCTTGATTCTTTGAAAGAAGCTTTGACTGAATTGGGCGTAGACTGGAAACCCGGCCCGCGTGAAGTCCGTGGCTATCGCGGTCAAACCCATCCTGCGGAAGTTAGTATTGAGCAGGAAAATGGCTATGACATCGGCTTTAGATGGAATGGCAAGGAATATGAACTGGTGGCTGACTTGCAATATTGGCAACAAGACCTGTCTGTAGACGGATTTTTGCGCCAGGTAACACAGCGTTATGCTTATCAAACAGTTGTGAAAGAAACCGCTCGTGTTGGCTTTCAAGTTTCTGAACAACAAAAAAATGAAGATGGTTCAATTCGCCTAGTAGTACAGCGCTGGAGTGCGTAATGGCTGATTTTCTGCCGTCGCCGGAAGAACAAGAAGATAACCGTTCCGGTTTGGAACCAGAGTTAGGGGGTTTTTTACGGGATGCCCCAGAACGTTCTGGTTTAGAACCGGAATTGGGTGGTGTGTTGCGGCAAAATGGTGTTTACGTTGACGAAATCACCTGTATCGGTTGCAAGCATTGCGCTCATGTTGCGCGTAACACCTTTTACATTGAACCAGATTATGGGCGATCGCGGGTGGTTCGGCAAGATGGGGACGGTGAGGAAATTATCCAAGAAGCAATTGACACTTGTCCAGTTGATTGCATTCATTGGGTTAATTACACTGAACTGAAAAAGTTAGAAGAAGAACGCAAATACCAGGTAATTCCTGTAGTGGGTTATCCGGTAGAACAGGCAGTTGCGGCTGGGGAACATCGGCGTAAAAAGCAAAAATTAAAGACTAAAAAATCCCGTTATTAAGATAAAAAAGTTAAATCAATATAATAAAGGACTGGTATATCCAGTCCTTTTGTTTTCGTCATTGTCTAGATCACGTCAAGTTTTATATTGCTGAAACAGCTTTTTTGTAAAGCCTGTTCATCCAAAATTGGTATATAGCGGTTCCCACTCAGATGCGGTATAAAATTAGATCGCAAGGTGTAGGGGCAATTCATGAATTGCCCCTACGGGTGCAATACTGTTCGGTTAAGGCAAGAGACGCGATAAATCGCCGTCTCTACAATAATCAGTCTTTCCTCTTGACGGCGATTTATCCCGTCCTTGTGATCATATAATTTTCATCAAAAAACCTTAACCGAACTGTATTGCCTACGGGTGTACCTCACGTGAACGAGAACCGCTATAACTCCATTCATTTGAAATTTAGAGGATCGTGTTGTGAAAGCAATTTTTCTACTTTTGCCTCGTCTAACCCCTCCCCGCAAGCGGGGAGGGGAGAGTTTGCATTAGCAAATGCGGGGTGGGGTTCTTTATTTTTGATTTATTCAAGAGGTCTAAGCTCAAGAGCAATTGGAGTAAGTAGAAACTGGCACAAGATTTGTACCAGTTTTACAAGTGGCATTAAACGGATTAATTTACTTATTAATCTGGAAAAGTCTGTACCTTGCCATCAGGACTGAGAACAGCTCGAATTCTAAAATTTTGTCCGCGTGTATTGGGGGAAACAAAAGGTTTACCAACTTCAGGCATCCCAGCACTATCAACGAATTCTCTTGCCGCCTTATTGAGGGGAAAAATTCGTTCAACTGTGCCATCAACACTGACTATCAAACTATACTCTAATGTTTCTGTTAGTCCAGCAGGTGGTTGCCAACGCTTTTTTAGGTATTCTCTAGCTTCTGCTACTTGAGGTGTATCAAATAATGTGCCAGTAGCTACTTCTGTGGATGTGGGAGTTTTGCGTACATTCCCTAATTGATCGATAAAGGGATTATTATCGCCAGTTCTAGAAGAGGAAAGTTTTGAAGTCGGTTTCTCTCCAGCAGAAGATTGCTGTAGGGAATTGATTGTTTCGTCTAGCTGTTGTGAGTTTAATGGGGTGGGTTGAGTAAGGCCACCACTATTATTGGGTATGGTGTCAAGAGAGGGGGGGACTACTGGTGAGATATTAGTTGGTAAACTGCCTGGATTAGAAGATAGTCTGGGTGGCAAATTCCGCCGATGAGGGAGACCACCAGCTTGGGAACTTGACCCTGTAAGGTTCTGTTCCAGATTTGGTAATATGGCAATTTCCTTTCCGGGAATTTTGCTAGATGGTGCGTTAGAGAAGCTCGCCGTTCGCGGAGCGTCTTGTAGAGTTGGCATCGCACCATTCTTGAGAAAGGTTGAAGTCGTCCCCTGAGATATTGTCAGTCCCTTATTTAGATTTAAAGGTGGCGATGGAGAGAAACTAGAACTGGGGACTGTTAGAGGTGCTTGGGGCAAAGTGGATGTGGGAAGTGGAGGGGTGGAACCTAGCAAATTATCTGATGGCGTGGTGAGTCCAGCTTCAGGCGTGGGAAAGTTTAGTGGGGGTGAAGGTTCTAAAGCAATCTTTACTGCTGCTGGATCTGCTGTTTTGGCTGTGTGCTGTTGCTTTTCCCTAATGTTGTTAGCATATTGCCAGGTAACTGGTAAAAAACCTACACCTAATACTAATACTGCGGCAACAGGTGCCCAAGCAGGGAATCTCAGAGTGGAACTCGTGCTGTTGAGAGTTGGGAGTGCCATGACATCAGTCGAGTATTCATCTAAAGCACTTGCTAAATCAAATAGTTGTAGCAGGCTGAGTTTAATTACGGGGCCAGATGAGTGGTTGGCGAGAGAACCGAGAACTAAATTGTGATTTAAATAGCCACTGGGTTCTAAGCGGATACTTGCCCCTGGAATCTGGGTACTAAAGGAATTTAATGTTTTTGTTGAAGACTTTAATTCCGGTTCATCCAGTGTTGTGCTTGACTGCTCTTGACTGGAGAAACTGACCCGAAAGCTTTCTGGAGGCTGTTGGAGAAATTGCTGTACATAGTTGGTGACGGCATCACATAAAGCTTCAAGTTGGTCGCGATCGCCTCGAATTGGCACTCTGTTTTCTTCTGGTAGTCGGGGATCATCAAAACATAGCTCAAAGCTTAGGTGTTTAAGGACAGTTTTCCCCATCCAACGGGACAGAGGTGAGCTTTGGGCGAATACTTCTAGCGTGCAAGTCGGGGGTGTGTAGCGACGAATGACAGAATTTGATAGAGGCATAGCAGGAACTGCGAGGAAGACTATTTGGGATTTTGCAAAAAGTTGAGCCAGTTGCTTGCAAAGAAAAGTTGAAACAGAACTTTGTCAGGTTCCTTCCCTTATCGAAACTGGTGTGCAAGGAGGAAGCAGTGCTGATAGTGCATCGCCCAAGGGCTAGCGAACATCAAAAGGGAATCCTTACCTAGCAAACAAATCACAAGCGAATTTTGGTTGAGGAATTTCAAATCTAAAATTTAAAATTTTGTCGAACGGTCTATAAGTGCTAGCCAGAGACGGCGATGCCCACCAGTAGCGCTGTAAAAAAGTAAATCTACAAGCAGTTTTAGTGCCAGGTTGGTTAGTAAATCCGTTGAGATTTGCTCGTCCTCTTCCATCCGCTCTTGGTAGGTGTTGCAAAAAGCATCAATATAGTCTCCAAGTAAAGCAGCCTGGTGAGGTTCCCGGTTATTTTCTGCCATTTGTTCCAACAGGCCAACAGCGCGGCGAATCAATTCCTGGTGCTGTTTGGCTAGGTAGCAGATAATCAGAACAAGCGATCGCGCTTCTTCGACATCTAGCTTTTTTCGCCCTCCTTGACCTTTGCGTAGGGGATTTGATTGGCGCAATCGCCATAAAGCTACGCGGTCTGGCACTCTTGACTCTAAATTCAGATCAGTTGCCGCCGAAAGCATAGCCTCTGAACCAATGCCAGTTAAGGTTTCTAGCGCCAACAGCACCAAGTCTAATTGGGTTTTGATATTGTCCCATTGAACTGTGTTTGGGGCTGGAAGCTTGATTAAATCCTCCCACTGGGAATTTGGAGTGGCTGAGTTGGCGGCCGAGTGCATAACTTTTAGCATAGGTGATCAAGCTGATAGGGGATGTTGCTGTTACCCATTTTGAAACCAGACTCTCAAGCATCAAGCTTGGTTTCCCATTTTCTATGTGGTAAACAGCAGGTATCTCTGTCCTACTCTAGATGAAAATTTATTTTGGACAAAGTAGAAAATTATCAATTCTAGTTAAGGTTTACCCGACTTTTGCTGCTAGTTCCGTACAAGAGTATAAATAAACTATTGTTTTGAATACTAAACGCTAATTATTTAGAATACCTCTTAATTTATTTGCGGTTTTAAATTTTGAAATTTCTTGATGTTTATTACTTGGTCTTCATCTATACATAATTACTATACAAATCTTTTGCCTGTTTGCTAAAGGCGCTTCTTGCTGCTTTCCATCATCCCACCACATTTTCACTGATGTGCAACCTGTTATTTCAGGACAGGCTGGGCAATATCAGGATGATTCATACCTCCATAAAACTGAGGACAAGCTTAAAAGTTTGATCGAGTTAGGGTTTCAATATCTTGAGCTATTGATTTTCTCCAACTTAGTTGGTAGTATAGCTCTAACCGGAAACCACGCACATCTCAAAACTCATTTATAAACTTGATGAGGGGAGTAATTATTTATACGTTTAGCCGAAATAAATACTTGAATAATACTTGCAAATAATTCACTCAATAGTAATAGCAACACAATAATATAACAACTATGAAAAAGCATTTTTTTGCCTTTTCACTGATAGCTTGTGCTATCGGTGTGACTCTGCCAACTCAGGCATTCGCGGTTAAACTATACGGTGCTGGTAGTTTGCGCGATAGCCTCACAGAAGTAGCTAAATCTTTTAAGGAGAAATATGGGATTCCAGTAGAAACGCAATTTGGCCCGTCTGGTTCAATACGAGAACTTATAGAACAAGAATTATCCAAAACTGGAAAATCCGCAGATGTTTTTGCCAGTGCAGATATTAATAACCCTCAGACGTTGTTTGAAGAAGGTTTAAGTGAACCTGTAGTGAACTTCACTAGCAACCGCATGACTGCTGTTGTCAGATCAGGACTTGGTATCACATCAGATAATTTGTTGGATTTTTTGCTAAAACCCGAAATCAAAGTGGGAACCTCCACACCTGTAGCAGATCCATCTGGTGACTATGCATGGCAGATATTTGATAAGACCAATCAGATTAAACCTGGTAGCTCTCAAATTCTGAAGAATAAAGCTTTGCAATTAGTAGGTGGTAATCCTAATGCTCCTATAGTTCCTAATGGTAAAAATAATTTAGTCTACTTTCTAGAACAAACAAAGCAGGCAGACATCTTTTTAGCTTATTACACCAGTGGGAAGGCTGCTCAAGCAATATTAGGTAGTGACAATCTCCAAATAGTAGAATTACCCGACTATTTAGCAACAAAAGCTAATTATGGATTGACTACACTGAAAAATGCCGATCCTGATGGGGAAAAATTAGTTGAATATATCCTCTCACCAGAAGGGCAAGAAATTTTGGCCAAGTATGGATTTAGCGCACCCTCTACTTCTGTTCCCGAACATCAGGGTGGGGGTGGAATTTTACTGGCTGTAGGTGTAGCTTTCATCTTGAATAAAAAGCAATTAATTAAATTAGACTACCACCGTTAAAAACTTACTAATCTTGTCTTTTTTTGAAGGTGATAGTACATTCAATAAGGAATCAAAATATGAAAAAACTGAATATATTTCCTTTTCTCTCTGAAAAAATAGCAAAGGCGAGTATAGGTCTGATAGCAGGAATTTCATCAAGTATTCTCCTTGCTAGCCCTATTTATGCAGCCACCCTTGGTCAAAATCTTATTGTTAATGGGGATGCAGAACAAGGGCAAGGAGATCCCATTGGTAATGCTGTTGGGACTGATATCCCCTTTATCCCTGGCTGGATTCCAACTGATAGTTTTAGTGTGCTGCAATATGGAGCAACAGGTTTTGAATTTACTAACCCTTTGGGCAATATAGTTGCTGTTAGTGGACTTCCTGATCCTAATAGTTCAGGGCCAAGTGTACGTGGAAAAAATCTCTTTTATGGTGGTGCTAATAGAGGCTCATCAAGTGGTTCTCAACTAATTGATCTAGCTGACATTGCTTCTATAATTGATGCTGGTCAAGGAGCATACGATTTGAGCGCTTGGTTAGGTGGCTACGGCACTGATTTAGATAATGTGAAGTTTAGTCTTAATTTCCTCAATCAAGATGGTCAATCTCTAAACACAGCATTCATTACTTCTCCCACTCCAGACGAAAGAAATAATACAACAGGTTTATTATTTAAGTCCATCCAGGGTTTTGTTCCTGTCGGTGCAAAACAAATTAATGTTGCTCTAGATATGAACTATGTTCGCGGGCGCGTCAATGATGGCTATGCTGATAACCTCTCGTTAGTAATCACCAAAGTTCCAGAACCAACAATCTCAGGTTTCTTGCTAGTTAGTTCATCTTGTTTGATGGTATGGAAATTACGTAAAAAGCGCCAATTATTGCCGTAGATTACATTATCTTCATCCTAACTTTGGGTGGTGAAATCATAAATTGGTGACAGGGAATAAGAAAAGACATTGACGTTTTTTTGAAGAAGCAGCTAACAATAGTTTTATCCCACTAGTAGTCTGTCCCATTAATTATTTCCAGCACGCCTTGACTGTAAGCTATGCGATAACTGCGATTGTCTCCCAATTCTGCTAAAATGCGTTTGTATGCCGACCAGGAGACATCTTTAATCAACGACTGATGACCGGCTCTAAGAATTAGTTGATTGAGTTCAAATAACATAGCATTCCTGCTCTTTATTTTATGTGAGCAACGGTAACACCACTGCCCCCATCTGCTTGTTCTGCTGGTTCGTAGTTCTTAATTCTGGGATGCTGTTGCAAAAAGGCGTGGACACCTAACCGGAGCTTACCAGTACCGTACCCGTGAATAATCCAGAGTGGGCTTGTAGCTTCAGAAATGGCTTTATCTAAAATGTATTCGGCATCAGCTACCCGTTTACCACGCAAATCGATGGTATTTTGGGAAGTCCGAATTTCTGGGACACTTTGCGGTGGTGGGGTTACTGGTGGTGGGGCTGGTTTGGCTTTGACGATTGGTTCTGCTTTTTGGCCATCTAGAGATTCTACATCTTCCAATTTCACAGTCATTTTCATTAGCCCAAAGCGAACGCTTAACTCCCCATCTTCATTAGGGGCGGTGATCACATCGGCAATCTGTCCCAATTTGGGAACGCGGAGGCGATCGCCTACTTTGGGCATAAATCCAACTTTTGGTTTGGCTGGCGTTGCTGGCTGATATTGCTGGCCAATTTGATTCAAAGCAGTGGTGGCTTGTTGGGCTTCTTGGGCTGTGGGCGTACCTTTCTGCAAACGGCGGATTACTTGGGCAATTTCACCTTTGGCCTGGGCGATCGCTTGTTTTACTGCTACTTCTTGTGAAGCCCGCAAACTGCTTTCCCTTTCCTCCAAACTTGCGGCTTTTGCGGATACTTCTTTGTATAAACGTTCCGCTTGCTGCAACAAACTTTGGGCTTCCGCAGCTTTGGTTTCTTGGCGGCGGCGTTGCGCTTCTAACCCAGCAATCACCTGGTTAACTTCATCTGTGGCTTCTCCTACTTGGGTTTTTGCCTGTTCTACTACTTCTGGTTTTAATCCCAAGCGCAGGGCAATGGTTAAGGCATTAGAACGTCCGGGGATGCCCCACAGCAGACGGTAAGTAGGCGAGAGAGTACTTTCATCAAATTCTACAGAGGCATTTTCAAAGCGATCGTCTTCGTATTTTAGGGCTTTCAGTTCGCCGAAGTGAGTGGTGGCGATGGTTAGCTGGGCATGGTTGGCGAGATATTGCAATAAGGCGATCGCTAAGGCGCTACCTTCAACTGGATCGGTGCCGGCACCAACTTCATCGAGTAAAACTAGGGATTGGGGATTAGGAATTTCCTTTTCCCCAGTCCCAAGTCCCAAGTCCCCAGTCCCCAATGCTTCTAAAATCCGACTAATGCGGCGGATGTGTCCAGAGAATGTGGATAAACTTTGCTGTAAGGATTGTTCATCGCCAATGTCTGCTAGCACTTGATCAAACCAAGGTATTTCTACTGGTTCGCGGGCGGGGACAAATAAACCCACTTTCGCCATCAATGCTGCTAATGCCAAAGTTTTTAAGGTTACAGTTTTACCGCCAGTATTTGGCCCAGTAATTGTCACTACCCGAATTTGCGGACTAATCAGCAAATCTACAGGAACTACTGGTTGTCCTTGTTCGTGCTGTTGCTGCCACACTAACAAAGGATGCCGTAAATTTCGTAAGGTAATGATTTCCCTATCTTCGCGCTGGATAAATCGTGGGGGATTCGCTCCTAGCCAATAACTATATCGCGATCTAGCGGTTGCCAAATCCAAAGTGGTAGCGATCGCTAACAACCTCTCTAAATCTGGTTTGACTGCGGCTACTTGTTCTGTCAAAACGCGGCGAATCGTTTCTTCTTCGGCTTGTTCTCTTCTGATGATCTGCCGTAGTTGGTTGCCCAAGGGCACTACCGAATTAGGTTCCACGTACAGGGTGGCACCACTGGTAGAGGTATCGTGGACAATGCCGGGGATGGCATCTTTCTGGGGTGCTTTTACGGGGATGACAAAGCGATCGCTCCGTTGGGTAATTAGCTGTTCCTGAACTGCGCCAGATTTGGCCTGTAAGATATTTTGCAGTTTTTGAGTAATTTGGCTGCGTAATCGCCGTAAATCTGTGCGAATTTCTCCCAGTTTTTGACTGGCGCGATCGTTTACCTGGGCGCGTTCATCAATACAACGGTGGATTTCCTGTTCTAGTTCGGGATAAGTCCGCAAATCGGCAACCAAACCGGTCAATATCGGTAAATCTTCCTGATTGTCAATGACACGACGCAAATTTCTGGCACCAGCGAGGGTGGTGGCGATCGCTAACAGTTCATCGCCTGTCAAAACTCCACTGCGTTCTGCCCGTTCTAAGGAATCGCCAATATCTTGAATTCCCTCAAATGACAGTCCTGTGGTGAGGCGAGTTTCCAGTTGGTAGATTTCTTTGGTTTGCCCTAACAACTGTTCGCTTTGAGTCTGAGAATCGGGTATTTTCAGATGACGCGCAGCTGTCGCCCCCAGCTTAGTTGCCGCGAAGGTGGCAAGATGCTGGCAGAGGCGATGCCATTCTAATAGTTCTAAGGTTTCAGATTGGATCAAGGTTTCAACATCTAATCTGAAATTATCGTAACAATTATAGCTCCCCGATGGGTAAATATTAAAGGAGAAAATTTTGCTTTAGTCAATAGTCAATCCCTTTGGGATTTTAGATTGACATTTTTGGATTGACCATTTCCTGCACCAAAACGTAAGGCTGGACGATGAGGGTATGAAATCGCTTGTCGCGATTGCCATTCCATTCTCCGATCTGTACGGTCGTGGGTTTGGTAATCAATTGCTCATTAATCCATTGTTCTACTGATGGAATGCGATCGCTGGCGATCGCTACTCCAACATCCACCAAGTTTAACTCCGGTGCCACCAAAACTACTGCATCTCTTTGTACATGAGGAATTAGCCACTCCCACTCTGCCTCATCCAAAATTTCTGTTAATTCTGCTCTTAAATCCGACATCATTCCCCAATTTGTCTTGGCTAACAAACTATTTTACATTAGACCTCTGGCAAAAGTCGAACACCCGCCCGAAAATTTATTTTCGGGCTAATAGCTCAAGTAGGTTTAAACAGACTAATCACAGTAGTTTTAGTCTCTTTCAACGGACTTTTGCTATTAGCCAGGGAATCAAGTCCCTGGCTGTTAAAATATTTTCGCAATAGTTTATTAATTACTATTTATTAACTCCTGTAGAGACGCGATTAATCGCGTCTTAACTCTTAACTCTTAGAGGTTGTTTGAAAAGTCCTAACTCCTAACTCCTAACTCCTAACTCAACTTCTGATTTCACCGTCCCAAATCATGCATTTCGTTAATTACCGTGGCACACTTTTGTGTCAACGCCTCTAATTCCCCTTTATTAGTGGAACTGGGAGCATCAATCAAGTTACCAATTCTCACAGTGACGGGAACTGAGCGAGGTAGGGACGATCCTTTTTGTAAAATCTCCTCAGTACCCCAAACACTCACCGGTAATATTTGGGCTTTTGCTTTCGCCGCCAGCAGCAATGCGCCTCTTTTGGGGTCTGTAATTCGACCATCTGGGGTGCGAGTACCTGCCAAGAAAATACCGACAGCCCAACCGTTATTGAGATATTGTAGGGCAGAACGGATAGCACTGCGATCGGCATTTCCCCGACTTACCGGGTAAGCACCATACAATCTAATTCCTTGCGCCAAAATGGGGATATTAAATAACTCTTCTTTAGCCATATACGCCACTGGACGACGTACACAGATGGAAACAATTGGCGGGTCAAAGTAACTGGCGTGATTACTCACTATCAGCAACGGCCTTGATTGGGGGACATTTTCTGCACCATAAATCTTACCCCGAAAGTAAGTGTGAAACATGGGGCTGATCACTGACCATTTTAAGGCGTGGTAAAGTGCCAGACTGATAAACGGTTCGCGGTTTTTATCCACAGAAGATAAGATAATTCAAATTAAACTGAATTTAGCTTGACACTCTCGTGCCTCAAGGCGAGGAGATTCTTAAAACATCGCTGTTTTGATATCCTGCTTCCACAGGTTCCTGGGCTGCACCACCTTTGCCCATTACGGCATAGTGGTGATATCTCCTGACGATTTTCGGGTGTAGACTTTCCCCCAGTCCGGGGGTAGGTTTAAATCTTGTACTGATTGGAGTATTTTACCATATCGAATGTAGCCTAAAGGCTACTGTTAGTTTTCAACCCAAGGGACTGTTCGCGCTTGCATCTCCCCTTGGGAAAAGTACGAATTACGGCACTATGTGTTTGCTTATCAAGGGTTTTCGGCATTTTTCTGATCGGCGATCGCCAGGCCGATTATAAATTGCTTCACCCGTCTGGGAATACTAAATCTAGAAACCTTTCGGATTTAGCAGTATGGTTAGCACTACAGTCACCATTCCTGGATATAAAATTAGTGAACAACTCTACAACGGTTCTCGAACCTTGGTGTATCGCGGTTATCGAGATGCTGACTCATTACCTGTAGTGATTAAATTGCTGAAAAACCCTTATCCTACTTTCAGCGAACTCTTGTCGTTTCGCAATCAGTATACCATTGCCAAAAATCTCAATTCACCTTTAATCATTCAAACTTACAGCCTCCAAGCGTATCAAAATGGCTATGGGTTGGTGATGGAAGATTTTGGAGGGATTTCTCTTAAAGATTATTTTACCTCTGACCAGACGCAATATATCGCGTCTCTACAAGAGTTTTTAGAAATAGCGATCGCACTCTGCAATACCTTAGATATACTCTATCATCAGCGCATTATTCACAAAGATATCAAACCCGCCAATATTCTAATTAATCCTGAAACCAAAGAAGTTAAATTAATTGACTTTAGTATTGCATCTTTATTACCACGAGAAACGCAAACGTTAGTCAATCCCAATGTGTTAGAAGGGACACTCGCTTATATTTCTCCAGAACAAACAGGAAGAATGAATCGGGGAATTGATTACCGTACTGATTTTTATTCTTTAGGTGTGACTTTCTACGAATTACTCACGGGTGAGTTGCCATTTAAATCAAACGATCCAATGGAGTTGGTACATTCTCATATTGCTAAACTTCCACCAATGTTAGGGGATAGGGGACAGGGAATAGGGGATAGAGAAGAGATTCCCCAAGTTCTCTGTGACATCGCGATCAAATTGATGGCGAAAAATGCTGAAGACCGCTATCAGAATGCATTGGGATTAAAGTTTGATTTAGAAAATTGTTTACATCAGCTACTAGTTGATGGTAAGATAAAGGATTTTAAAATTGCACAAAGGGATGTGTGCGATCGCTTTATCATCCCCGACAAACTTTATGGACGAGAAACCGAAGTATCAACCCTACTGCAAGCATTTGAGCGAGTTAGCCTTGGTGCAACAGAAATGATGCTGGTAGCTGGGTTTTCGGGAATTGGGAAAACTGCGGTTGTCAACGAAGTTCATAAACCAATTGTTAGACAACGTGGCTATTTTATCAAAGGGAAATTTGACCAATTTCAAAAAAATATTCCCTTTAGTGCATTTGTGCAAGCATTCCGAGATTTAATCGGGCAATTGTTGAGCGAAAGTGATGCACAAATTCAACAATGGAGAAACAAAATATTAGATGTTCTTGGCGAAAATGGACAGGTAATTATTGAAGTTATCCCCGAACTATCAAGAATTATTGGTGAACAACCACCCGCCATAGAATTATCAGGAACATCCGCACAAAATAGATTTAATTCATTATTCCAAAAGTTTACCCAAGTCTTTACCAGCGCAGAACACCCATTAGTAATGTTCTTGGATGATTTGCAATGGGCAGATTCAGCATCACTGAAATTAATGCAGCTTTTAATGGCTGATACAGGTTATCTTTTCATCATTGGTGCATACCGTGATAACGAAGTCCACCCAGGACATCCATTAATGTTGACTTTGAGTGAAATCCAAAAAACACTCTTCACGATTAATACGATTACCTTAGCACCATTGAGTCAATTACAAATCAATCAATTCGTCACTGATACGCTGAAATGTCCAGAAAAATTGGCATGGAATCTTTCTATATTGATCTATCAAAAAACTCATGGAAATCCATTTTTTGCTACCCAGTTTCTCAAGTCGTTATATCAAGATGGATTAATTCAATTTGATTTAGAGCTAGGCTGTTGGCAATGTGACATTGCACAAGTGATAACTCTTGCGGTTACAGATAATGTTGTAGATTTTATGAGTTTTCAATTGCGAAAACTACCGTTATCAACTCAACAGGTGTTGCAGCTAGCAGCTTGTATTGGCAACTCTTTTGATTTAACCACATTGGCAATTGTTTCACAACAATCACAGGTAGAAACGGCTACTGATTTGTGGAAAGCGTTGCAAGAAGGATTGATTTTACCGATTAGTGATGTTTATAAGTTTTATCAAGATGAAACAGCTAATATAAATCAACAAATAGCTATTAGCAATGAGCAATTAGCAAATTATAAATTTTTACACGATCGCATCCAACAAGCTGCGTATTCGCTGATTCCCGATAATCAAAAACAGACGACTCATTACCAAATTGGACAACTACTTTTACAACAAATTTCCCCATCAGCAACAGAAGAGCGCATTTTTGAAGTGGTGAATCAATTAAATCACGGAGCTGCTTTAATTAGCCAACCAACAGAACGATCAGAACTAGCTCAACTTAATCTGATTGCCTGCCGCAAAGCCAAAAGTGCCACCGCCTATCAAGCCGGGCGTGAATATGCCAGCACGGGCTTATCATTACTGGGAGAAAATGCTTGGCAGCAGCAATATGAAATGACTCTTTCATTCCATAATGATTTGGCTGAATTGGCTATGCTCTGCGGCGACTTTGAGGTGATGGGAAAATTCATTGAGACAGTCATTGCTCAGGCACACTCTTTACCTGAAAAAGTCCATGTTTACCGCCTGAGAATTCAAGCAAATCTCTCTCAGACTAAACTGAATGAAGCCATTGCCATTGGTACACAGCTACTGCAACAGTTAGGCGTAACTATTCCAGAATCGCCGACACTAGCAGATATTCAACAGTCAATTCCAGAAATTAGCGAACTAATTGGCGATCGGCAAGTTGAAGATTTTGTTGAGCTCCCGGTTATGACAGATGCGAAAACAATTGCCATTGTCCAGATCGTTAACAGCATCATGGCAGCAGCCTATGCCTCTGGCTCTCTCTTGTTCCCATTACTGATTGTCCTATCAGTCAAATTATCCCTGCGGTACGGAAATATCGCTGCTTCAGCTTCTAGTTATGCTTGCTATAGCATGATTGTCTGTAATATGCAGCAGGATGTGGATTTAGCTATCCAGTTTGGACAGTTGGCATTGAATTTAGTTGCAAAGCTCGATGCTAAAGCGAGTAAACCTGAAGTATTAATGATTCTGGGATCGTCTGTCTTACATCGCAAAGCTCACATCAAAGAAACTTTACCACTTTTGAGGGAGGGATACACCACTGGACTAGAAGTCGGAAACCTGGAATATCTGGGACATTGTGGAATCGTTTTCTGTCTGAATTCTTTTTGGTGCGGTCAACCCCTTGCTACCTTGGAGCAAGATACGCGCACTTACTACAATGCTTTGGTGCAACTTAACCAATTGATACCAGCCAATAACTGTCTGATCTATTGGCAATCTATTCTAAATTTACTGGGAGTTGGGTCGCATCCCACCCTGTTGTCTGGATCGGCTCTCCAAGAGACAGAATTTCTGCCCCTGTTGCAGTCTGCAAATGACCTCTTTGGACTGTATAACTTCTATTTGCATAAGCTAATGCTTGGTTTTTTGTTTGGGGAAGTTGAGCTAGCTAACAATTATGCAGTTGAGGGCAGAAACTATTTAAAGGTGGCTGTGTCATCAGTCACCGAATCGACATTTTATTTCTATGATTCTTTGATTGCTTTGGCACTATTGAGTCAAGCTCCAGGCGAGATGTTAACAGCATTGGAGCGGGTGGCACAAAACCAAGCCCAGTTACGGCATTGGGCGCACTATGCCCCGATGAATTACCAACATAAGGTTGATTTGGTAGAAGCCCAAAAATGTCGAGTGTTAGGACACAAAGTAGAAGCCAGTGAGTTTTACGACTTGGCCATATCTGGAGCTAAAGCCAACGAATATATCCAAGAAGAAGCCTTAGCCAACGAACTCGCAGCTAAATTCTACCTCGACTGGGGCAGACAGCGCATAGCTCTTGACTACATGATTGAAGCCTACTATGGCTATGCTCGTTGGGGTGCGAAAGCCAAGGTTGCCGACTTGGAAAAACGCTATCCGCAACTGCTGGCTTCTATCCTCCAACAAACTCGCACTGCCTTCTCGGTTAACGAAACCGTCTTCGCCACGAGTACAGTTACCTCAACTAGTTCTTCTAGTTCTTCCTCCAGTGTCTCTGACTCTCTCGATTTAAAAGCTATTCTCAAAGCTTCCCAAGCTATCTCAGGCGAAATCGAACTGGAAAAACTACTTTCATCGTTGCTTGCGATCGTCATCGAAAATGCGGGGGCTGATAAGTGTGTGTTAATGCTGTTGCAAGACTCGCGCCTGCTGATCAAAGGGTCAATTATTGAGGGTTCGGAGCCAGTTGTATGGCAGCGCCTTCCCATTGAGTCCAGTCAGGATATTCCCCTGAAACTAATTTACAAAGTCAAGCACAATCGGCAGATTACTGTGCTGATTGATGCAACGGCTGATCCGACTTTAGCCAATGATCCCTATATCCTGCGTCAGCAGCCGAAGAGTATTTTGTGTAGCCCGATTTTGCATCAAGGTAAGTTGATGGGCATTTTATATCTAGAAAATAATTTAGCAAAGGGGGCGTTCACAAGCGATCGCGTTGAACTGCTCAACTTACTTTGCGCTCAAGCGGCAATTTCTTTGGAAAATGCTCAATTGTATGAGCGATCGCAGCAATATGCCCAACAGCTAGAACAGTCATTGGGCGAGTTGAGCCAGAGTAACTCTCGCTTTGAGAAACTTGTCGATAATGTTCCTGGCGTTGTTTATCAATACTGCATATCTGCTGATGGTGCAATTTCCCTAGTGTACATCAGTGCAGAATGTTACGACCTATATGAAATTACGCCAGACCAAGCCATGTCCAATTGGCAGTTGCTGATAGAAGCCATACATCCAGATGATACTGCAAGTTACCAACAGTCTGTTACCAACTCGATGCAAACCTTAACTCCTTTTAAGTGGTCAGGGCGAATTATTACACCATCTGGAATCGTCAAGTGGATTCACGGCGAAGCTCGAATCGAACAACTTGCTGATGGATCTCTAGTTTGGGATGGATTAATATTGGATATTAGCGAACGCAAACGGGCAGAGCAAGAACTGCAAAACGCCCAATTACAAATAGTGCAAAGTGAAAAAATGTCTGCACTAGGTAATTTAGTCGCAGGTGTAGCCCATGAAATGAATAATCCTCTCGGTTTTATTGCTGCCAGTCTAAAACTTGCTAAACCCACCCTAGCTGATATTGTTGAACACTTGAAACTCTATCAAGAAAATCTCCCAAATCCAGCCGATGAAATTACAGAACATGCAGTCGAAATCGACTTGGAATATAGCTTACAAGACTTGCCCAAGATGATTGATTCCATGTTTATGGCCTGCGATCGCCTCAAAAACATCAGCACCAGTTTACGTACTTTTTCTCGTGCCGATCAAGACTACAAAGTACGATTTAACATTCACGAAGGTATTGATAGCACAATTTTAATTTTGAAACATCGTCTCAAGGGTAATGAACAACGTCCCGCGATTGAAATTGTGACAAAATACGGTAATTTACCTCAAGTAGAATGTTTCCCCGGTCAATTAAATCAGGTATTTATGAATCTTCTAGCCAATGCCATTGATGCCTTGGATGAATCTAACACCGGACGCAGCTTTCAGGAAATTAAAGCCAATCCTAACTGCATTACAATTACAACCTCAGTTGAAAGTAATCTAGTGAAAATTGCCATTGCTGATAATGGTAAGGGAATGAGTGAACAAGTCAAATCAAAAATATTTGACCATTTATTTACAACAAAAGCTGTTGGGAAAGGAACAGGATTAGGACTAGCGATCGCTCGTCAAATAGTTGAAGAGACCCACGGTGGCAAATTGAGTTTTAACTCTGTTTTCGGTAAGGGTACAGAATTTATAATTGAAGTTCCACTTTAAAGCTTTGGTATTTTTCGTAAATAACTTCAGATATCTGGGAATACTAAATCTGGAAGTCTTAAGGATTTAGCAGCATGGTTAGCACTATTGTCAGTATTCCCGGATATCGCATCAGCGAGGAACTCTACAATGGTTCCAGAACTCTGGTTTATCGAGGGGATCGAGAGACTGACTCAATATCGGTAGTGATTAAACTGCTGAAAAATCCTTATCCCAATTTCAGCGAATTGTTACAGTTTCGCAATCAGTACACCATTGCCAAAAATCTCAACTCACCTCTGATTGTCCAAACCTATAGCCTAGAACCCTACCAAAATGGCTATGCGCTGGTGATGGAAGACTTTGGGGGAATTTCTCTTAAAGAATGGGGAGTAGGGAGTGGGGAGTGGGGAGTGGGGGGAACCTTAGAATCTCTAATGGAGTTTTTACAGATAGCGATCGCACTCTGCAATACCTTAGATGTACTCTACCGGGAGCGGATTATTCACAAAGACATCAAATCCGCCAATATTCTCATTAATCCAGAAACCAAACAAGTTAAATTAATCGACTTTAGTATTGCATCTTTACTACCACGGGAAACCCAAACACTAGTAAATCCCAATGTGCTAGAAGGGACACTAGCTTATATTTCCCCAGAACAGACAGGAAGAATGAATCGGGGGATTGACTATCGGACTGATTTTTATTCTCTGGGTGTGACATTCTACGAGTTACTTACTGGAATTTTACCATTTCAATCAAACGATCCGATGGAGTTGGTGCATTGTCATATTGCGAAACTTCCACCCCTAGTACATGAAATTAACCCACAAATCCCGTCTGTAGTCTCGGAGATTGTCAGTAAATTGATGGCAAAAAATACCGAATCCAGATATCAGAGTGCTTTGGGATTGAAGTTTGATTTAGAAAGTTGTTTACATCAGCTACAAGTTGATGGTATAATAGGGCAATTTGAGATTGCACAGAGGGATGTGTGCGATCGCTTCATCATTCCCGACAAACTTTATGGGCGAGAAACCGAAGTTCAAACATTACTTGATGCATTTGAGCGAGTCAGCCTTGGTGCAACAGAAATGATGTTGGTAGCTGGTTTTTCAGGAATTGGTAAAACTGCCGTTGTCAACGAAGTTCATAAACCAATTGTGCGGCAACGCGGTTATTTTATCAAAGGAAAATATGACCAATTTCAACGGAATATTCCCTTCAGTGCATTTGTGCAAGCATTCCGAGATTTAATGAGACAATTGTTAAGCGAAAGTGATGCACAAATTCAACAATGGAGAAACCAAATATTAGAGGCTATTGGAGAAAATGGACAGGTAATTATTGAAGTCATCCCTGAACTAGAAATAATTATTGGTGAACAACCACCCGCCATCGAATTATCAGGAACGTCTGCACAAAATAGATTTAATTTATTATTCCAAAAGTTTACCCAAGTCTTTACAAGTTTGGAACATCCATTAGTGATGTTCTTAGATGATTTACAATGGGCAGATTCGGCATCGCTGAAATTAATGCAGTTATTAATGGCTGATACAAGTCATCTGTTCTTAATTGGTGCCTATCGTGATAATGAAACGGCACTTGCTTCAAGCCGGGAAACCCGTCCAACGCAGTGCCTCGTCAGCCCAGGACATCCATTGATGTTGACTTTGAGTGAGATTAAGAAAAACCAAGCAACAATTAATACAATTACTTTAGCACCACTCAGTAACGAGCAAGTAAATCAATTAGTTGCAGACACACTTAAATGTCCAGAAACTTTGGCATCGCCTCTTTCTCAATTAGTCTCTCAAAAAACTCAGGGAAATCCGTTTTTTGCAACCCAGTTTCTTAAAGCATTGCATCAAGAAAATATCATTCAATTTGATTTTGAGTCAGGGTGTTGGCAATGTGACATTGTACAGGTGACGACTCTTGCAGTTACAGATAACGTTGTTGCTTTTATGGCATTTCAATTGCGAAAGCTGCCACAATCAACTCAAAATGTATTGCAATTAGCTGCTTGTATTGGGAATCAGTTTGATTTAGCAACTTTGGCAATTGTTTCGGAAAAATCGTCAATTGAGACAGCTGCTGATTTGTGGAAAGCATTACAAGTAGGGCTGATTTTACCACTCAGTGATGTTTATAAGTTTTATCAAGATGAAACGGCTAATAGCTATTTGTCCATTGCTAATAGAAATCAACAAATAGCTATTAGCAATGAGCAATTAGCAAGTTATAAATTTTTACACGATCGCGTCCAACAAGCTGCCTATTCTCTGATTCCCGATGACCAAAAACAGACGACTCATTACCAAATCGGACAGTTACTTCTGCAACAGATTCCCTCAGAAGCTAGAGTTGACCGGATTTTTGAAATAGTTAATCAATTAAATTACGGAACTGCTTTAATTAGCCAACAAACAGAACGAGATGAACTAGCTGGGCTTAATCTGATTGCCTGTCGCAAAGCCAAAAGTGCCACCGCCTATCAAGCCGGACGTGAATATGCCAGCACTGGATTATCATTGCTTGGAGAGAATGCTTGGCAGCAACAATATGAAATGACTCTATCATTCCATAATGATGTGGCGGAATTGGCAATGCTCTGCGGTGACTTTGAAGCGATGCAACAGGGAATTGATATTGTCATTGAACAGGCACACTCTTTACTGGAAAAGGTCAATATTTACCGCCTTAGCATTCAAGCAAATACCTCCCAGAATAAACTGATTGAAGCTATTGCCATCGGTAAACAGATATTGCAAGAATTGGGTGTGAACTTTCCCGAATCACCGACAATAACAGATATTCAACAGGCAATCCAAGAGATTAACGAACTGATTGCTAATAAAGACATTGAAGATTTTGTTCACCTCCCGGTGATGAGAGATCAGAAAAAAATTGCCATTATTCAGATTGCCAGTAGTCTCATAGCAGTAACTTTTATCGCTGGCTCTCCCTTGTTCCCCTTCATGATTTTGCTGTCAGTCAAACTATCTTTGCAACATGGAAATACCTCTGGTTCAGCCCTTAGTTATGCTGCCTATGGCATGATTCTGTCTAGTCTATTGAAAGATATCGATCAAGCAACCCAGTTTGGTCATTTGGCACTCAATGTTGTCTCCCAGTTGGATGATAAAGCGAATAAACCTGCTGTCTTAGATGTGATAGCGGGATACATCCTGCACCGCAAATCTCCTGCTAAAGAAGCGATCGCACTTTCCCAAGAGGGCTATGTAATTGGTCTAGAAATTGGCAATCTGGAATATGCTGGCTTCAATATCAGCAAATTTTGTATCAACTCTTTCTGGTCTGGTCAGTCTCTTGTGGCTTTTGAGCAGGATACTCGTGACTACTCTCATCAATTGTTTAAGTTGAAGCAGTTGACAGCAAAGAATTATTGCCAAATATATTGGCAAGCTACTTTTAATTTGCTAGATGTTGGGGAGGAGCCTCGCAGTTTGTTGGGAGAAAGCTATCTCCAGGAGACGGAATTACTGCACCAGTTATTATCTACTAATGATGCAAGTGGATTGTATTTATTCTATTTGCATAAATTAACGTTTTGCTTCTGGTTTGGAGAAATTAGTGCCGCTAACAATTATGCAGTTGAGACTAGACGCTATTTACAGGCTAGTCCGGGAACTATCTGTGACCCTGTATTTTATCTCTATGACTTTCTAGTTGCTCTGGCACAGTTGAATGCAAATTCAGACGAGCAATTAATATCAGACACCTTAGAGCGGGTGGCAGAAAATCAAATCCAGCTAGAACACTGGGCGTACTATGCGCCGATGAATCACCAACATAAGGTTGATTTGGTGTCAGCGGAAAAATGTCGAGTGTTAGGACAAAAAGCCGAAGCCATTGAGTTTTACGATCGCGCCATAACTCTAGCCAAAGCCAACGAATATATCCACGAAGAGAGCCTTGCTAACGAGCTGGCCGCTAAATTCTATCTGGAATGGGGCAAAGAAAAGGTTGCCGTTGGATATATGCAGGAAGCCTACTATTGCTACGCTCGCTGGGGAGCTAAAGCCAAAGTGGTTGACTTAGAAACCCGCTATCCACAATTACTCCAATCGATTTTACAACAACCCAAAACCAGCTTCGATCCCCTAGAAACCCTGATAAATATTACTCATTCATCCATCCAAGCCTCCAGGATAAGCCCTAGCATTTCCGATGCCCTAGATTTTGCCTCTGCACTCAAAGCCGCCCAACTCCTCTCCAGTACCATCGAACTCGATGAACTATTGCAACAACTGACTCAAATTATTCTGCAAAACTCTGGGGGCAGTAAGTGTATATTAGTCTTGCCCCAAAATGAAACTTGGCAGGTGAGAGCTATTTCCACCCCGGAAGCTACAGAACTCTGCTCAGAACCCTTAGACGATCATCCTGACGTTCCCACTAAACTAATTCAATACGTTAAACGGACACAATCTGTAGTAGTGATCGACAATTTGCAAACAGATTTACCAGTCATTGATGACTATCTGATCCAACGCCAGCCTAAGAGTGTTTTATGTTTGCCGATTCTCAATCAGGGGCATTTAGCGGGGATTCTTTACCTGAAAAATCAATCTAATGCTGGGGTATTTACGAGCGATCGCCTCACAATAATCAACTTCCTCTGTACTCAAGCCGCAATTTCTTTGGAAAATGCCCGTCTCTATGAAGAATCTCAGACCTATGCCCAACAGTTAGAGCGGTCCCTAGCAAAATTACAGGTTAGCGAAACCCGCTTCCAAAATTTGGCGAATAATATTCCGGGGGTAGTGTACCAATTTCGTCTAGGGACTGACGGTTCAATTTCCACACCCTACATTAGTGCAGGTTGTTTAGATTTATATGAGTTAGACCCAGAATCTGCGATGGCTGGGAATCATAGTCTTTACGCTCTGCATCATCCTGAAGATCACCCAGCTATTGCCCAAGCGATCGCCTACTCTGCCCAAAATCTGACCCAATTTGCCCAAGAATGGCGCATTATCTTACCTTCAGGAACTATCAAATGGATTCAAAGTGCTGCTCGTCCAGAGCGACAAGCTGATGACGCAATCCTTTGGGATGGGGTAGTTATAGATATTAGTGAGCGCAAACTTGCAGAGGAGCAACTCCAAGCATCCCAACAGTTTTTACAATTGTTGATTAATAATATTCCCCAGTTGGTTTTTTGGAAAGACCGCAACTCTACCTTTTTAGGTTGCAACATTAGTGCTGCTAAAACTGTAAACCTAGAGTCCCCAGAGCAGATCGTGGGCAAGAATGATTATGATTTTTGTATTCCTGAAGAAGCAGAATGGTATCGCCTGTGCGATCGCCGGGTTATGGAATCAGGAAAAGCTGAATTCCACATTATCGAAACGCAACAACAAGTCGATGGTACTCAACACTGGCTCGACACCAACAAAATTCCCCTGCGAGATTCAGAGAACAACGTCATCGGTATTTTGGCCACAATAGAAGACATTACCGATCGCAAACACGCAGAAGCCGCACTTCAAGAGAAAGAGCAATTTCTCCGTAGCATCTACGATGGAGCCGAGATCGCTATTTTTGTCCTGGATGTATTGTCAGATGGCAGCTTTCGCTATGCCGGATGGAACCCTGCCGCAGAAAAGGCAAGCGGAATTCGTAGCGTTGATGTGGCGGGGAAAACGCTCATAGAAGTTATGGGAGAAGAAGAGGGCGAAAGGTTGCGACAATGGGTTGCCGAAACTGTAACAACAGGGATAAACGCGGATTATGAAGAGCATCTGTGCCTTCAGGGGCAGGAAAGCTGGTGGTTTGCCAACCTCAATCCCATCAAGAATTTGGAGGGGCAGGTTTATCGGATTATTGGCACATCGTTTAATATTAGCGATCGCAAACAAGCAGAGTTTCAATTACAACGACAGGCACAAGCCGACCAATTGCTAGCCAGCATCGCCCAATCAATTAATCAATCAGTCCGACTCGATCAAGTCATGGAGAATTGTCTGCAACAAGTGCGGCAATTTTTCCAGAGCGATCGCGTCCTGATTTGCCGCTTTGATGCCGATTACAATGTGGTCATTGATCTAGAAGTGCTTTCACAACCAGAATTGTCTCTTTTAGGACAAACCATCGTAGACCCTTGTTTTGATCAAATATGGGCGGAACGCTATCGTCAGGGGTACATAACTGCCTGCAACGATGCCCAAGCCGCAGATATCACTCTCTGCTATGCCGAATTCCTGGCGCAAATACAGGTGCAGGCAAATCTAGCCGTTGGCATTTTGGGGAATGACCAGATTTGGGGAATGATGATTGTGCATCACTGCCATACAACCCATGTCTGGCAACAGTCTGAAATCGACCTGCTCAAACAATTGGGCTTGCAAATTGGCATCGCTCACCAAAAAGCCAACCTCTATACCCAATTAGAAGCCGAACTAGCAGAACGTCGCCTCGCTGAACTTGCCTTACAACAAGCGCTAACTGATTTGCAAAACGCCCAATTACAAATGGTGCAAAGTGAAAAAATGTCTGCACTGGGTAATTTAGTTGCTGGTGTCGCTCACGAAATGAATAATCCCCTCGGTTTTATTTCTGCTAGTCTCGAACAAGCTAAACCAACCTTTACTGATATTATCGAACACTTGAAAATATATCAAGAAAATTTCCCCAATAATAGTGAGGAAATTATTGACCACGCCGAATCAATCGACTTGGATTATAGTTTAGAAGACTTGCCCAAGATAATTGATTCTATGTCGATGGCGTGCGATCGGCTCAAAAACATCAGCACCAGTTTACGTACTTTCTCTCGTGCCGATCAAGATTACAAAGTGCCATTTAACATTCACGAAGGTATTGATAGCACAATTTTAATTCTCAAACATCGTCTCAAGGCCAATGAACAACGTCCCGCCATTGAAGTTGTCACAAATTACGGGAATTTACCTCAAATTGAATGTTTTCCCGGTCAATTAAATCAGGTATTTATGAATCTGATCGCAAATGCTATTGATGCCTTAGATGAATCTAATCAGGGAAGCAGTTTTCAGGAAATTAAAGCCAATCCTAACTGCATCACAATTACAACCTCGGTCGAAAACAATAACGTTAAAATTGCTATTGCTGATAATGGTAAGGGGATGAATGAACAAGTCAAATCAAAAATATTTGACCATTTGTTTACTACCAAAGCTGTTGGTAAAGGTACAGGATTAGGGTTAGCGATCGCTCGTCAAATTGTTGAATCAACCCACGGTGGAAAATTGAGTTTTAACTCGGTTTTAGGTGAGGGTACAGAATTTATCATTGAAATTCCGGTATAGTTTAGTCCTCAGATCCCCGACAACTTGCGCGAAGTCGGGGATCTTTTTTGGGAATACTAAATCTGGAAGCCTTAACGATTTAGCAGTATGGTGAGCATCCTTATCAATATTCCCGGATATCGCATTAGTGAAGAACTCTACAATGGTTCCAGAACTCTGGTTTATCGAGGGGTTCGAGAAACTGATTCATTACCAGTAGTGATTAAACTGCTGAAAAATCCTTATCCCAACTTCTCTGAACCCTTGTCGTTTCGCAATCAGTACACCATAGCCAAAAATCTCAACTCACCTCTGATTGTCCAAATCTATAGCCTCGAACCCTACCAAAATGGCTATGCGCTGGTGATGGAAGACTTTGGGGGGATTTCTCTTAAAGATTATTTCACCTCTGACCAGGGGCGATATATCGCGTCTGGTGAAGAGTTTTTACCAATTGCGTAGGCATAGCCCGTCGTAGATATCGCACTCTGCAATACCTTAGATGTACTCTACCGCGAGCGGATTATTCACAAAGACATCAAACCCGCCAATATTCTCATTAATCCAGAAACCAAAGAAGTTAAATTAATTGATTTTAGTATTGCATCTCTGCTACCACGAGAAACCCAAGAAATTCAAAACGCCAACGCTCTAGAAGGCACCCTTTCCTATCTCTCGCCAGAGCAAACTGGGCGGATGAACCGGGGTATTAACTACCGCAGTGATTTTTATTCTTTAGGTATCACTTTTTATGAGTTACTCACCGGACAATTACCTTTTATATCTAACGATCCAATGGAATTGGTACATTGCCATTTAGCAAAAAATCCTATTCCAGTTCATGAGATAAATTCCCAGATTCCGTTAGTTTTATCGGCAATCATCAATAAGTTAATGGCGAAGAATGCAGAAGATCGCTACCAAAGTTCATTGGGAATCAAATATGATTTAGAAACGTTTCTACAACGATTACAACTTAATAAAAATATTGAATACTTTGAAATTGGCCAGAGGGATTTAAGCGATCGCTTCCTGATCGGAGAAAAATTATACGGTAGAGAAACAGAAGTTCAGCAATTACTAGAAGCTTTTGAGAGGGTTTCTCAAGGCAGCAGCGAACTAATGTTAGTAGCAGGATTTTCTGGTATTGGCAAAACTTCCGTAGTCAACGAAATACATAAGCCAATCGTGCGACAGCGCGGCTGCTTATCAGACTTGCCCAAGATGCTTGATTCTATGTCTATGGCGTGCGATATCATAATGGCTATGCGCTGGTGATGGAAGACTTTGGGGGGATTTCTCTTAAAAATTATTTCACCTCTGACCAGGGGCGATATATCGCGTCTGGTGAAGAGTTTTTACGGATTGCGTAGGCATAGCCCGTCGTAGACATCGCCCTCTGCAATATCTTAGATATACTCTACCGCGAGCGGATTATTCATAAAGATATCAAACCCGCCAATATTCTAATCAATCCCGAAACCAAACAAGTTAAACTAATCGACTTTAGTATCGCATCTTTACTTCCACGGGAAACGCAGACATTAATCAATCCCAATGTGTTAGAAGGGACATTAGCTTATATTTCCCCAGAACAAACAGGCAGAATGAATCGGGGAATTGACTATCGAACTGATTTTTATTCAGTCGGTGTCACTTTTTACGAATTACTTACAGGCAAGTTACCTTTTGCGTCAAACGATCCAATGGAGTTGGTGCATTGTCATATTGCTAAGATGCCTATGGCATTAGAGAACAGGGAAGAGATTCCCCAAGTACTCTGTGATATTGTCATGAAATTAATGGCGAAAAATGCGGAAGATAGATATCAGAGTGCTTTGGGGCTGAAGTTTGATTTAGAAAATTGTTTACATCAGCTACAAGTTGATGGTATAATTAAGGGTTTTGAAATTGCGAGTAGGGATGTGTGCGATCGCTTCATCATCCCTGACAAACTCTATGGACGAGAAACCGAAGTTGAAACCCTACTGCAAGCATTTGAGAGAGTTTGTCTCGGTGCAACAGAAATGATGCTGGTAGCTGGGTTTTCCGGTATTGGAAAAACAGCAGTTGTCAACGAAGTTCATAAACCAATTGTGCGGCAACGCGGTTACTTTATCAAAGGCAAATTTGACCAATTTCAACGCAATATTCCCTTCAGTGCTTTTGTCCAAGCCTTCCGGGATTTGATGGAGCAATTGCTAACAGAAAGTGACGTTCAAATTCAGCAATGGAAAAATCAAATATTATCAGCAGTTGGTGAAAATGGACAAGTAATTATTGAAGTTATCCCCGAATTATCAAGAATTATTGGTGAACAACCACCCGCCATAGAATTATCAGGAACATCCGCACAAAATAGATTTAATTCATTATTCCAAAAGTTTACCCAAGTCTTTACCAGCGCAGAACACCCATTAGTAATGTTCTTGGATGATTTGCAATGGGCAGATTCAGCATCACTGAAATTAATGCAGCTTTTAATGGCTGATACAGGTTATCTTTTCATCATTGGTGCATACCGTGATAACGAAGTCCACCCGGGACATCCATTAATGTTGACTTTGAATGAAATTCAAAAAAACCAAGCAACGATTAATACAATTACGTTAGCACCATTGAGTCAAGAAAAAGTTAATCAGTTAGTAGCTGACACACTCAAATGTCCAGAAGATTTGGCATGGACTCTTTCTCAACTGCTATATCAAAAAACTCAAGGAAATCCGTTTTTTGCCACCCAGTTTCTCAAAGCATTGCATCAAGAAGAACTGATTAAATTTGATTTTGAGTCAGGCTTTTGGCAATGTGACATTGCACAAGTAATGACTCAATCGGTTACAGATGATGTTGTGGCTTTTATGAGTTTTCAATTGCAAAAACTGCCACCATCAACTCAACAGGTGTTGCAGCTAGCTGCTTGTATTGGCAATCAGTTTGATTTAGCAACTTTGGCAATTGTTTCAGAGCAATCCCAAATCGAAACGGCTGCCGACTTGTGGAAAGCTTTACAAGAAGGGCTAATTTTACCGATTAGTGATGTTTATAAGTTTTATCAAGATGAAACTGCTAATAGAAATCAACAAATAGCTATTAGCAATGAGCAATTAGCAAGTTACAAATTTTTACACGATCGCGTCCAGCAAGCTGCCTACTCGCTCATTCCTGAAGCCCAAAAAGGAATTACTCACCTTTGCATTGGACAACTTTTGCTGGATAGCACTCCCATTGAAGAGCGAGAAGAGAAAATCTTTGAAATCGTTAGCCAGCTTAATCAAGGAAGTCATTTAGTCAATGGTGAGTCTCAACGTGAAGAATTGACCCAGTTGAACTTAATGGCTGCCCAAAAAGCCCAAGGCTCAACAGCTTACGCCGCAGCAAATGAGTATTTAGCAAAGGCATTGGATCTTTTAAGTTCAGACTGTTGGCAAAACCAGTATCTTCTAGCTCAAGCTATCTATAAAGCAGGTGCAGAGGTTAACTATTTAAGCGGCGATTATGAAAAAGCGAACGAGCTGATCGATCGTGCCATGCAAAAGATTGATCGTCTGCTAGAAAAAATCCCGCTTTATAAAGTTAGAATTCAAATTTTGATTGCCCGAAACCAGTTGGCTGAAGTCATAAATCTTACCTTAAATGTGCTGCAAGAATTAGGAGTCTTTTTCCCGGAAGAAATTACGTCAGATGATACGCAACAGGCGATGGAGAAAACCAAGTCTCGCATCTTTGCTCACAGCATGGAAGAGTTGCTCAATCTGCCGGAAATGAGCGATCCCCTCAGCATTGCCATCATAGAGCTTTCAATGCTCATTGTGCCAACGGCTTACTTCACTAATATCAGACTACTTGTTTTGATTCTAGCCCAGAACGTAGAGCTATCGATCCAAAAGGGGTGCTTTAGCTGGTCTCCCTATGCTTATGCTTCCTTTGGTATGATACTGGTCGATGCCGGTGGAATTGAAGAAGGTTATTTAATTGGTCAGCTTGCCTTATATCTGGTTTATCAGTTTGACTATAAAACCGTAAAATCTAGAGTGCTGCAAATATTCAATGGTCATATACATTTCTGGAAAGAACATCTTCAGGCAACAGTGCCAGCCCTTCTAGAGGGATATCAAGTGGCAGTGGAAACAGGCGATCTAGAATATGTTTGCTATTCGGCTTTAATCTACTGCTATCATTCTTACTTCCTGGGCAATCCTTTAAGCGAGGTTGCCGAAGAAATGAAGAAGTATGAACTGGCTATGCAAAAGCTTGGTCAGAATAAAGCATTGTGCTGTCATCAAGTGTATTCCCAGTCTGTCCTAAATTTGCTAGGGAGAGTTGACAATCCTTGTTTGTTGATAGGTGAAGTCTTTGATGAAGAGCAAACAGTTGAGTTTTTGCGCTCTAATCAAGATTTTCATTCTCTTGGAATGTTTTATGTCAATAAGCTCAATCTTTGCTATCTCTTTGAGAGTTATGGGCTGGCGCTGGAGGCTGGAAAGCAAGGTGCAAATTACCTGGAGAATATATCAGGAACATCAACCATTGCGATTTATTATCTTTACGATTCTTTAGTAAAACTTGCTGTTTGTCCTGAACTGGCTATCTCTAACCCCACTGGTTATAGTGAATATTTGGCAAATGTAGAAGCAAATCAAGCCAAGATGCAGAACTGGGCAACTTATGCTCCGATGAATTTCCAGCACAAATATGACTTGGTGGAAGCCGAACGACATCGTGTTTTGAACCAGAGGGCTGCCGCCGCAGATTTGTACGATCGCGCCATAACTCTTGCAAAAGAACATCAGTTCATTAACGAGGAAGCCTTAGCCAATGAGATGGCAGCAAAGTTTTACCTGGAGTGGGGCAAAGAGCGGATTGCTCAGGAGTACATGACTGAAGCCTACTACGGCTATACCCGTTGGGGTGCTAAAGCCAAGGTTGCTGACTTGGAAATCCGCTATCCGCAACTCCTCGCTCCTATCCTCCAGCAAAATCGTTCTCTTCTGTCAACCAACGAGACTATTTTTGCATTGGAAAGTATCACATCCACAAGTTCCGCCACTTCTAACAGTAGCAGCGTCTCCGTGGCTTTAGATTTAAATGCGATTCTCAAAGCTTCCCAAACTATCTCAGGTGAAATCGAACTCGAAAAACTACTTTCATCGTTGCTTGAAATCATCATCGAAAATGCGGGGGCTAATAAATGTGTGTTAATGATGTTGCGAGACGATCGCCTGTTAATTAAAGGGTCAATTATTGAGGGTTCGGAGCCAGTCGTGTTGCAGAGCCTTCCCATTGAGGACAGCCAGGATATTCCCTTGAAGCTGATTTACAAAGTGAAGCACAATCGGCAGACTACTGTGCTGATTGATGCAACGGCTGATCCGATTTTAGTCAATGACCCGTATATCATGCGTCAGCAGCCGAAGAGTATCTTGTGTAGCCCGATTTTGCATCAAGGTAAATTACTGGGCATTTTATATCTAGAAAATAATTTAGTGACAGGGGCGTTCACGAGCGATCGCGTGGAACTACTGAATTTACTCTGCGCTCAGGCGGCAATTTCCCTAGAAAATGCCCGACTTTACTCGCTTTCGCTAGAAAATGCCCAACAGCTAAAACAGTCATTGGGCGAGTTGAGCCAGAGTAACTCTCGCTTTGAGAAACTTGTCGATAATGTTCCTGGCGTTGTTTATCAATACTGCATATCTGCTGATGCTGCAATTTCCCTAGCGTACATCAGTGCAGAATGTTACGACCTATATGAAATTACGCCAGACCAAGCCATGTCTAATTGGCAGTTGCTGATAGAAGCCATACATCCAGATGATACTGCAAGTTACCAACAGTCTATTACCGACTCGATGCAAACCTTAACTCCTTTTAATTGGTCAGGGCGAATTATTACACCATCTGGAATCGTCAAGTGGATTCACGGCGAAGCTCGAGTCGAACAACTTGCTGATGGATCTCTAGTTTGGGATGGATTAATATTGGATATTAGCGAACGCAAACGGGCGGAGCAAGAACTGCAAAACGCGCAATTACAAATAGTGCAAAGTGAAAAAATGTCTGCACTAGGTAATTTAGTCGCAGGGGTAGCCCATGAAATGAATAATCCTCTCGGTTTTATTGCTGCCAGTCTAAAACTTGCTAAACCCACCTTGGCTGATATTGTTGAACACTTGAAACTCTATCAAGAAAATCTCCCAAATCCAGCCGATAAAATTATAGACCATGCTGAAGAAATCGACTTGGATTATAGCTTATCAGACTTGCCCAAGATGCTTGATTCTATGTCTATGGCGTGCGACAGATTAAAAAACATCAGCACCAGTTTAAGAACTTTCTCTCGTGCCGATCAAGACTACAAAGTGCCATTTAACATTCATGATGGCATTGATAGCACAATTTTAATTTTGAAACATCGTCTCAAGGCTAATGAACAACGTCCCGCTATTGAAGTTGTCACCAACTACGGTAATTTACCTCAAATTGAATGCTTCCCTGGTCAATTAAATCAGGTATTTATGAATCTGATCGCTAATGCAATTGATGCATTAGAAGAATCTAATCATGGACGTAGATTTGAGGAAATTAAAGCTAATCCTAACTGCATTACAATTACAACCTCAGTCGAAAATAATCTAGTTAGAATTGCGATCGCTGATAATGGTAAAGGGATGAGTGAACAAGTCAAATCCAAAATATTTGACCATTTATTTACTACGAAAGCTGTGGGTAAAGGGACAGGATTGGGGTTAGCGATCGCTCGTCAAATTGTCGAAGAAATCCACGGCGGAAAATTGAGTTTTAACTCGGTTCTGGGTCTAGGTACTGAATTTATCATTGAAATACCGGTATGATTTTTAGCTTTTGTTGTTAAACAGCCTCAGATATCTGGAAATACTAAATCTGGAAATCTTACAGATTAGGTTTACCCTTCCCTCAGCGTCCAATTTCCACATCTTCCAGGATGCCAAGTGCATCGGGGATGAGAATCGCTGCGGAGTAGTAGGCGCTGACAAGGTAAGAAACGATCGCTTTTTCGCTGATGCCCAAAAACCGCACAGACAAACTGGGTTGGTATTCATCAGGGATACCCGTTTTGTGTAGACCTACCACGCCTTGGTTTTCTTCTCCAACACGGAGTACCAAAATAGAGCTAGTACCTTCCTTGGTGATCGGAATTTTGTTACAAGGAAAAATCGGATAGTTGCGCCATGCAGGTACAATCTTTCCGTTCACCTGCGTGCTTGGGGAATAGATTCCACGACGGTTACACTCGCGGTTAAAAGCAGCGATCGTGCGAGGGTGAGCTAGGAAAAAATGGGATTTGCGCCGCCGAGAGAGCAATTCATCAAAATCATCTGGAGTCGGTGGGCCGGTGCGGGTAAAGATACGTTGCTTAAGATCGGCATTGTGCAACAACCCGAAATCAGGGTTATTAAGCATTTCGTATTCTTGCCGTTCCCGCAACGCTTCGATAGTCAGCCGTAATTGTTGCTCCGTCTGGTTCATCGGTTCGTTGTAGAGGTCAGCAACTCGCGTATTCACCTGTAAAATGGTTTGAGCGACGCTTAACTCATACTCCCGTGGACTCAAGTCGTAATCAACAAATGTCCTGGGTAACTCAGTTTCCTGACTATGACCTGCGGACATGACGATCTCGGCTTGATTGTACCTATCCTGAGGTTTGCTCAACATAGCTCTAAAGCGATCGACCTGAGTTTGCAACGCTTCAGACTGGTTTAGCAACTCCCGAAACGCCTGTACTGGCAAGGCCAACACCGTGCAACGAGTAATCGCTCTCAGGCTAACCTCCCATGTATCCTGAGATAAAACTATCGCTTCGCCACCAAAACAATCGCCGTCAGCTAGAATATCCCGTAAAGCTTCCGCCTCATATTTTCCGGCCTTAAGCTGATTAACTTTACCATGAGCAATTAATAACACCTGGTCGGCTGGTTGACCTTCCTGGACAATTACCTCACCAGGGGCAAATTCTTGTTGCACAAAGCGGGCTGCCAAGGCGTTGAGTACCTCAATATCCTCAAACCCACGCAGTAAAGATAGTTCACAAAGAGCTTGGGGAATGACCCGTACTTCGGCTCCTGTATTGGTAAAGCTAACCCGTCCATTGCCAACATCATAGGTCAAGCGACGGTTAACCCGATAGGCTCCACCTGTGACTTGCACCCAAGGCAACATCTGTAACAACCACCTGGGGGTAATGCCCTGCATCTGGGGCGGAGTTTTCGTGGTTTTAGCTAAATTCCGTGCCCCTTTGGTGCTTAAGCTCATCTGGGGTTGCCCGTTTTCTTGGTCTAAATTTGGCCCAATCGAAGCATCTGTCATAAAGTTAACGTTTCATGAGACTAAATTTACTTTCCTAAGAGAGAGCATTGGGGGGTAGGGGCGAACGGTCGTACCCTTCGGGAACACTAAGAGCGATCGCCCCTACTTTCAAGAGGATGTCCGACTACTTAGAGACCAATTTCTACATCTTCAAGGATGCCTAAGGCGTCAGGAACAAGAACGGCTGTAGAGTAGTAAGCGCTGACTAGGTAGGAAATAACAGCCTTTTCGTTAATACCCATGAAGCGCACAGATAAACTAGGCTGATATTCATCAGGAATGCCAGTTTTATGAAGACCAATGACACCCTGGTTGGTTGCTCCCACACGCATTAAGAGAATCGAGCTAGTACGCTCTTTTGTAACTGGAATCTTATTGCAAGGATAGATGGGAATACCACGCCAAGACGGAATTGCACTGTTACCCGTGGGGATAGGATCGGGATAGAGTCCTAGACGGTTGCATTCTCGACCAAAAGCAGCAATAGCGCGGGGATGAGCTAAGAAAAAGCTCGGTTCTTTCCAAACAATAGAGATCAATTCATCGAGATCGTCAGGAGTTGGCGGGCCACTGCGGGTAAAGATGCGTTGTTTGAGATCGGCATTGTATAACAGTCCGAAGTTACGATTGTTAACTATTTCGTGTTCTTGGCGTTCCCGTAATGCTTCGATGGTGAGCCGCAATTGTTCCTCAGTCTGATTCATGGGTTCGTTGTAGAGGTCAGCAACCCGCGTATTGATTTGCAAAATGGTTTGAGCAACGCTTAACTCATATTCCCGTGGATTGAGTTCATAGTCTGCAAATGTCCCTGGTAATACTTCCTCTGCAAGGTGCCCGGAGGTAATATCAATCGAGGCTTCCCCTTCTTGGTTTTTGGGCTGGCGCAATTTTTCTCTGAATCGATCCACTTGCGCTTGCAGAGCCTCAGACTGGTTAACCAGGTTTTGAAAGGCTGCTTGAGGCAGAGATAAGATTATAGAACGAGTCAGGGCGGTGAGAGTGACATCCCAAGTATCCTGGGATTCCACTAAAGCGTAGTCACCAAAATGATCGCCATCGGCTAATACATCCAAAACAACTTGCTCGTCATACTTGCCAGGACCAATTTTATTGACTTTACCATGAGCAATCAACAATACTTGATCGGCCTCTTGACCTGCTTGGATGATGACATCTCCAGCAGCAAATTCTTGTTGCACAAATTGACTAGCCAAGGCGTTTAACACCCCGACATCTTCAAATCCCCGCAACAAAGGTAACTCAGTGAGTTCTTGAGGAATGACCTGTATCTGAGCGCCTGTATTGCTAAAGCTAACCCGTCCATCCCCAACTGTATAGGTTAAGCGACGGTTGACCCGATAGCTGCCACCCACTGTTTCTACCCAAGGCAGCAGTTTTAAGAGCCACCGTGAGGTAATGCCCTGCATCTGGGGTTGGGTTTTGGTGGTTGTTGCCAAATTACGCGCCGCTTCTGTCCCCAAACTTATTGGCTGTTGCTCAATTTGATTTTCTAGGGGAGTATTTGCTGCATTAGTCATGATAAATCTCCATTGGTAGTGTTTGTTGACAAATTATTTAATTGACCGGAATACGGATTCAGATTGAGCTAACCTTTAGTTCTTAACAGCGATCCGATTTTGGTAGCTGAAGTCCCTAACCCTGTAGGACCACTCGGTAAGTTCTGCACCACTGGCTGAACATTGGTTTGAGTTCTTTCCTGACCGACACTTGGTCTAATCTGGATCGCCGCAGTGCCTAACCCTGTAGGACCTTGGAGTAAGCGTTTTTCTGTCGAGTTATTCCGCAATTCAAATTCCTTATAGCGGTCTACTGCTCTATGCCATTTGAGTACCCCACACATCCACTGCTCTAGTTTCTTGATATATCCGTACAGTTTCTTGCGGGTGCTTGTATCCAGTCCGAAATCATCACACAAGGCAGGGAGTTCAGTAGCAACAATATGTTCAAACTGAAGGGCACGAGAGGTCATCAGGTCGTTAACAATTGCGATCGCGTGGGGGATATCGCAGTTCAGGAAATTCTGAACCGCCAGCACACCGTTATTAATCTCGCCCTCAAATTCGATTTCTTTCTGGTAAGAGAAAACATCATTCGTCAGACAGGCGAAATCAGCAGCCGAATTATCGATATTCTGCATGGTTCGGGTGCGGAATATCTCTGGTGGGATCTCGTCCCCTTGGGAAAGTCGAGACAGGCTCATGGTTAGATCGGAGCCAAAGGTCTTACGACGCATTTCCACATAGTCTATCGGGTCTGGAATGCGATTTTGGATTTGGTTAGCTAGTTCCCATAACCAGCTTTCCGTCATATCTTCAATCGCCCGACGAAACTGACGACGAGCATTAGGGTTCATGGGGCCAGCCGTCCGCGCCCAAATATCCGCCAAACCCCGTTCGACTGGGTTGGTGGCTTCGGGAACAGGACTCCCATCAAGGGGCATAAAGTCCGATAACCGAGCGTTGAAGATTTTCGCCCCGGCCATGTTGCGGCTATAGCCATACAGCGCCGGGAAGTAGTCATCAGCATAGGTTCCCCAAACCAGCCAGCAGGCTGTGATATTCAACTCAGCACTAGACCCATTGGGATGAATATAAGCACCGCATAAAGCTACGTCAGCCACATCGAATTTATGGTCATCCCAGATGTAAATGCTGGGCATCCCTGGTAGTCTGTCCAGCATCCCCATTTGACGCGCCCATTCCTGAGAATGCTGCCGAGCCTCTTCTAGATGGGGATTCAAACTGGTGGAAAAGGGCATATAAAACTGTGGCAGGGTTACTGGCCCTACAGGCTGATAGGGAACATGGGTGAAGCTTTTAAACCGTTTTAGTCCCAAACTATCGTATAAGGTTCCCAGACGGGCGGCCGATGTGCCTAGTCCAGTGGGGCCACCTAAAAACCAACTTGCTGTCGAAGATTTGTCTGATGTCTGGTTCATGTAGCGGCTCGATCGCGTATGCCACTCATGACCTCCCGACTGCCAGTCTTGAAGTCCTTTGGCATATAGGACAACTTTCAGACGCTCATCAGGAGTCAGACTATATTCCTCGAACAAGGAAGGAAGTTCAGTGACAAAGGTATTCTCGAACTGTTGCACGCGAGATGTGAGTAAGTCGTTAGTGAGGTTGGCTGCTTCTTGGGTACTCACATCGAGGAATTGTTCCAAGACCAAGATACAGTTCGCATTTTCCCCTTCTTCTTCTACTTCTCTTTGATAAGAGAAGATGTCATTTCGCAGATGTACCCCATCAGAAAAGGTATCTTTGAGGACACGCATTGGTCGAGATGGCGCGATCGCAGCCGGAATTTCTGCCCCAACCACGTGTTCCACTAGGTTAGCTGACCAGGGCGCTCCTCCTACCTTACGGCGCATCTCAATGTACTCAATGGGGTTGGCGACTCGATGCTGGCTGATATTGGCGAGTTCCCACTGAGATTCTTTGAGAAGATTGATGGTACTTTCAGAAAATCGGATTACCCAGTCTTGGGAGGCATTGGGAATGGTGCGATTCCAGAGGTCTACTAAACCCAGTTCTACGGCATTGGTGGGTTCTGGCGACGTTTCTTGGGGCTGTACAGGCATAAACGCTGGTAGTCCATTGAGGTACTTCTTAGCCCCGGACATATCTTGGGTACGCTTGTAAAGCTCAAGGAAGTGATCGTCAAAGAAAAATACCCAAACATACCAGTCAGTTACCAGATTGAGCATCTGTTCATCGGCATCTGGATGGGTATAGGAACACAATAGTGCATAGTCATGGGCATCAAACTTGCGCTCATCCCAAATCCCATAATCTTCTGATCCTTCTGCCCCACCCAAAATTCCCATTTCATAAGCCCAAGCTTTAGAATGTACCCGTGCTGCTTCCAGGTTTGGGTTCAGCCGTGCCGGCCAAGGTACATAAAAACTCGGCAACTCAAAAGGTTGCTTACTTGAAGTCATTGTCCATTTAAACCTATCAGTTTAAGCTCATTGTTTTGATTTAAGTCTTGTTAATTTTTTTGATATTTTTGGTTAATCTTTGATACCATGAACTTTCTCCTTATAATCGAAAAATTCACAAATTGCTCTTACCAGAATTTCGTGAAATTGTTTAACCGACTACCGTGGGTTTAAATCCCCCAGTTCAATAACTGGCAAGTTTTGGGTCGGAGTCTAAATCCCCGTCACAAAACTTAATTACGAATTATTTAAGATAATCCACTTTTTGCTGTGCCTACTTAAATAAATTAAGCGGCTTTTTAGTTAAATCTCATTATGCAGGAGTCTGAATGAATATATAGGAGTGCGATTTGATTTCTGAAAAAATCTAAGTATCTGTAGGGTGTGTTATGGCGTAGCCTAACGCACCTAAATCGTTAACTGGTGCGTTAGCCTTTGGCGTAACGCAACGCCAGTTCGCTCAAGTCGGGAAACCCGCCCACACGACTGGCTCCCCTACGTATATTTCAGAAATCAAATATGAGTCCTATATACTGATTGACTATCAATTGCTGCTTCTAAAGGACTAGGTTTACGCCCCGCAGCAACTCGAACTCACTAAGAAAGTTTGTCATACACCTTCAGCCAAGTATTATCTTTGCTTTATCTCCAAAAATAGCTATAAACATCTGTCTTTAAGATCATCTCAGCTTTATCAATAAAATGCAATAACAGTTAAGACGTTTAGTTATCATTAATTGGATAGTTAAGACAGTTAAGAAAATAATTAAGTAGACAGTTAAGACAGTTAAGAAAATAATTAAGTAGACATTTAAGACAGTTAAGACAGTTAAGAAAATAATTAAGTAGAGAATGAAGTGAATAATTAAAATATAAAAAAAAATAATAAGTAATATATCAGTTCCCAATGAGAGCAATGCGATGGTAGTTCCTACAGAACAGTGCAGGTAATCAGAAATAGAGCCAATCCTCCGGCAAACCGAGCCTACAAGTAAGGAAAATCGTTACTGAAACGATCGCTTGTTTTTTGTTCTGAACCTCGAAACCCTATATATTTCGTACCTGCACCTGGTTGTAGGGACTAGCGAAGAAATATTCAGAGGCGATCGCTGGGTAATTGAGGCATTCTCTCAACTGGAACAGCCTGCTATGTTGCGATCGCACAGCGTCTCGTAGAGAGCGTCCCAATACTGCTCGGTTAAGAATCGATCCCCCCAACCCTCCTTAAAAAGGCTTGCTCAGAATGGCTTATTTTTCCCCCTTTTTAAGGGGGACTAAGGGGGATCTCCAATGACTATGCACCAAAACCTACGCAGTATTGGAGAGCATCCTGCTTGAATTTTGAATTCCGCCTTGCGGTACTAGTAATTTGGGAATACTAAATCTGGAAGTTATAAGGATTTAGCAGTATGGTTAGCACTATTGTCAGTATTCCCGGATATCGCATCTATGATTTACTCTACAATGGTTCCAGAACCTTGGTTTATCGGGGGTATCGAGAAACCGACTCATTACCTGTAGTGATTAAAATACTGAAAAATCCTTATCCGAATTTCAGTGAACTCTTGTCGTTTCGCAATCAGTACACCATTGCTAAAAATCTCAACTCACCGCTAATCGTCCAAACCTATAGCCTCCAAGCCTATCAGAATGGCTATGCCTTGGTGATGGAAGACTTTGGCGGGATTTCTCTTAAAGATTATTTCACCTCTGACCAGGGGCGATATATCGCGTCTCTAGGAGAGTTTTTAAAGATAGCGATCGCACTGTGCAATACCTTAGATGTATTGTATCGAGAGCGGATTATTCATAAAGACATCAAACCCGCCAATATTTTAATTAATCCCGAAACAAAACAAGTTCAATTAATTGACTTTAGTATTGCATCTTTACTCCCACGAGAAACACAAACACTCATCAATCTCAATGTATTAGAAGGGACACTAGCTTATATTTCCCCAGAACAAACCGGGAGAATGAATCGGGGAATTGACTATCGGACTGATTTTTATTCTCTGGGTGTGACATTCTACGAGTTACTTACTGGTGTTTTACCATTTCAATCAAACGATCCGATGGAGTTGGTGCATTGTCATATTGCAAAACTTCCACCCCTAGTACATGAAATTAACCCACAAATCCCGTCTGTAGTCTCGGAGATTGTCAGTAAATTGATGGCAAAAAATGGTGAAGACCGCTATCAAAGTACCTTGGGACTGAAATTTGATTTAGAAAATTGTTTAACTCAACTCCAAAAAACTGGTAAGATTGAAACTTTTGAAATTGCCCAAAGGGATGTGTGCGATCGCTTTATTATCCCTGATAAACTCTATGGAAGAGAAAGAGAAGTATCAACCCTACTCCAAGCATTTGAAAGAGTCAGCCTGGGTGCAACAGAAATGATGCTGGTAGCTGGTTTTTCGGGTATTGGTAAAACTGCGGTTGTCAACGAAGTTCATAAACCGATTGTGCAGCAACGTGGCTATTTTATCAAAGGTAAATACGACCAATTTGGGCGCAATATTCCCTTCAGTGCATTTGTGCAAGCATTCCGGGATTTAATGGGGCAATTGCTCACAGAAAGTGATGCTCAAATCCAGCAATGGAAAAGCAATATATTAGAGGCTGTGGGGGAAAATGGACAAGTAATTATTGAAGTCATCCCCGAATTATCTAGAATTATTGGTATCCAACCAGCAGTACCAGAATTATCAGGAACTGCTGCCCAAAATAGATTTAATTCAATATTTCAGAAATTTATTAGCGTTTTTACAACTAAAAAACATCCCTTAGTGATGTTTTTGGATGATTTACAGTGGGCTGATTCGGCTTCTTTCAAACTGGTTGAATTATTGATGGGTGACGAAAGCGGATATTTATTATTAATTGGTGCTTACCGGGATAATGAAGTGTCTCCAATACATCCTTTGATGATCACTTTGGAGGAGATGCATAAAGTGGGTGCAGTTATTAATAGTATTACATTGCAAGTTCTTAGTGAAAATACTTTAAATCGACTGGTTGCAGATACTTTAAATTGCATACACGACCTAGCTACACCTTTGACGCAGTTAATTTATCAAAAAACTCAAGGAAACCCATTTTTTAGTACACAGTTCCTCAAGGCTTTATATGAAGATAATTTGATTGTATTCAACTCTGATCTAGGATGCTGGCAGTGCGATATTACCCTAGTTAAACAAGCTGCATTGACTGATGATGTGGTAGAGTTTATGGCGCAACAGTTACAAAAGCTACCTTTTTCAACCCAAGAGATTTTAAAGTTAGCGGCATGTATTGGCAATCAATTTAATTTGATGACCTTAGCAGCTGTTTCTCAACAGTCAGAAAATGAAACTGCTGCCGCACTTTGGAAAGCTTTGCAGGAAGCTTTGGTTTTACCACAAAGTGAAATTTATAAGTTTTATATTGGCAATAAAGAAGCAATTTACCAACAAGAAATGTCCCATGTTGTTAATTACAAATTCTCCCATGACCGCATTCAGCAAGCTGCTTATTCATTGATTCTTGATGAAGATAAACAAGCAACCCATTTACAGATTGGACGTTTATTATTATCCAACACTTCAGATGGCGAACAAACAGATAAATTATTTGATATCGCCAATCAATTGAATATGGGAATTTCCCTGATCGCCGATGACGTTGAGAAAAATAAAGTTGCCCAAATCAACCTCAATGCTGCTCAGAAAGCGAGAAGGGCAACGGCATATTCATCGGCTTTTAGTTATGCAGAAAAAGGGATGAGTTTGTTAGATGATAATAGTTGGCAACGGCAATATAATATTACTCTTAGTTTGCATAATATTGCCGCAGATACAGCATTTCTGACAGGTAGGTTTGCAGAAATTACTCAATTGATGGAGGTAGTAAAACTTAATTCCCAAACAGTAGTAGATAACCTTGCTGTTTATGAGGCTCAAATTCAAGCTTATAGTGCCCAGAAGAATTATCAAAAGTCGATTGATACGGGTTTAGAATTTCTCCAATTGTTAGGGATTAAATTACCATCGCAGCCAAGTAAATTACAAGTGTTGGCAGAATTAATCAAAGCTAAGGTTTTATTGCGCGGTAAGTCGTCAGAAAAACTGTTGCAATTACCTGTAATGACAAATCCAGAAACTATTGTCGTCCTGCAAATTTGCAATTTAATTTTCTATCCAGCATATTTTTGTTCGCAGTCATTAATGGTACTATTGACATTTCTGGGCGTACAGAAATCTCTTCAACAAGGTAATTCTATCTGGTCATCTACTTTTTATTCAGTCTACAGCGTTATTTTATCAAATTTGCAGGAATTGGAAGCAAGTTATCAAATGGGTCAATTTTCCCTGAAGTTACTAAATAAATTACCAAACCTCTATATTGAAGGACAAATAAAAGTAATCGTGGCAATCTTCAGCCAAATTTGGCAACAACCACTCAGCAACAGTTTACACTTGATTCGGGAAGGCAAACAGGCAGGCTTGGATTGTGGAGATTTTGCTTACGCAGCTACGGGATACTTCAATGAAATTAATATAGGTTTCTTCTTAGGAAAGCCACTCATTGAGTTGTTACCAATCTCTGAACTCTACCATCAAGCATTGACAACGGAAATACCCAATGAAGTGAGTCTACAACAAATTAGTATACTGCGGCAGGTAATGCTAAATCTGACGGAGGCATCTCCCCAACCCCATATATTAGTTGGCACAGAGTGCGATGAAACACAGCTAATTCCCCACTTTCAAGCCAGTAATGATGCTGTCTTTCTTTCTACTATTTATGGCTTCAAAGCACTTATTGCATACTTGTTTAGTAATATCTCAGTAGCACTTGATGCAGCAGATGCTTGCCTTCCCTACGAACAAGAATTAATTGGTATCTATAGTATTATATCTACTTGGTTTTATGATGCCTTAACGCGATTGGCTGCTTATCCTAACTCCTCACCTCAACTAAAAAAGCAGCTACTCAAACGAGTTACCAAAATTCAGTACAACCTAGAACGACGGGCAAAATTAGTTCCCACCGACATTAAACACAAATGCGATTTAATTAGAGCAGAACGCCATCGCATTCTCGGCAATAAACTTCAAGCACAAGAATATTACGACCTGGCAATATCGGGGGCAAAACAAAACAGCTATATTCAAGAAGAAGCTTTAGCAAACGAACTCGCGGCTAAATTTTACCTCGAATGCGGTAAAGAAAAAATTGCTCAAGTCTATATGCAAGAAGCTTACTATTGTTATGCGCGTTGGGGAGCAAAAGCCAAAGTTACCGACTTAGAAAAACGCTATCCCCAACTACTTGAATTTCTCCTGAAACAACAAAAACTTAATCTCAATCTCAATCCCTTAGAAACTATTGGCTTTGGTGGGACTTTCTCATCTAGTTACACGAATACTACTGGCGGCACCAATATTTCCGACGTTTTAGATTTTACCTCTGCCCTGAAAGCCGCTCAAGCTATTTCCAGTTCTCTGGAATTAGATACACTCATCGCCAGTCTCACCCGGATTATCTTAGAAAACTCTGGCGCGAGAAAAGCTGTACTGCTGCTTCCCCAAGAAAATATTTGGCAAGTACGAGCAATTACTTTTATTGATCGTGAGAAAATACAAACGAGCCTCAGCCCAGAATCACTAGACAATTGTCAAAATATTCCTGTAAAAATTATCCATTACGTCAAAAATACCCAACAAACAGTGGTTATAGACAATTGCAAAACAGATATTCCTGGTTTAATTGGGGAATATATGTTGCAATATCAACCCCAAAGTGTATTTTGTACTCCGATTATTAATCAAGGGCATTTGGTGGGGATTCTCTATTTAGAGAATAAAATGATTCAAGGGTTATTTAACAGCGATCGCCTGAATATTATTAACCTCATTTCTTCCCAAGCTGCAATATCTCTAGAAAATGCTCGACTTTATCAAGAATCTCTAGAAAATGCTCAACAGCTAAAACAATCCCTGAGACAACAAAAGACCTTGTTTAATGTTGTGAACCAGATGCGGAAATCTTTAGATTTAGATGTTATTTTCAGTGCCGTTACCCAAAATATTCGGCGCATCCTCAATGCTGATCGAGTGGGCATATATCAATTTCATCTAGATGTAAATTATGAATATGGCGAATTTATAGCTGAAGATGTACTACCAGCATTCCCTTCTGCTCTAGCAGTCAAAATTCAAGATCATTGCTTTGGCGAAAGCTATGCCAACCTCTATAAACAGGGACACTTTGGTGTAATCAATGATTTACAATCATCTGATATTTTAGAGTGTTATCGGGAAATTTTAGGGCAATTTCAGATTCAAGCATCATTAGTTGTGCCGATTATGCAAGAAGAAGAACTGTGGGGATTACTCTGCATTCACCAATGCGCTAATCCTCGTCACTGGCTACCATCGGAAATTCAATTTGCACAGCAAGTCGGCGCACAAATGGGAGTTGCACTCAAGCAAACAGATTTATTAATTGCAACGCAAAAACAAGCAACTCAACTGGAACAAACACTCCAGCATCTCCAGCAAACCCAACTTCAGTTAGTCCAAAATGAGAAAATGTCTGCTTTAGGTAACTTAGTTGCTGGAGTAGCCCATGAAATGAATAATCCATTGGGCTTTATTTCTGCCAGCCTCCAACAAGCTAAACCCAGCCTTGCGGATATTGTTGAACACTTGAAACTCTATCAAGAAAGTCTACCAAATCCAGGCGATGAAATCAAAGACCATGCCGAAAAAATTGACTTAGATTATAGCTTAGAAGATTTACCCAAGATTATTGATTCAATGGTGATGGCGTGCGATCGCCTGGAAAATATCAGCACTAGTTTAAGAACTTTTTCCCGCAGTGATAAAGATTATAAAGTACCGTTTAATATCCATGAAGGTCTTGACAGTACGATTTTAATTCTCAAACATCGCCTGAAAGCAGACGAACAACGTCCAGCAATTGAAGTGATAACTGATTATGGTAATTTGCCCCAAATTGAATGTTTTTCTGGGCAATTAAATCAGGTATTTATGAATATTCTGGCCAATGCAATTGATGCACTGGATGAATCAAATATGGGACGGAGTTTCAAAGAAATTAAGGACAATCCCAACCGAATTACAATTAAAACCTCACTGGTAAATGAAGGCGTGAAAATTGCGATCGCTGATAATGGTAAGGGGATGAATGAATCAGTGAAACAAAAGATTTTTGACCACTTATTTACTACAAAAGGTGTGGGTAAAGGGACGGGATTAGGATTAGCGATCGCTCGGCAAATCGTTGAAGAAACCCACGGCGGAAAATTGAGTTTTAACTCGATTCTAGCTGAGGGTACAGAATTTATCATTGAAATTCCGGTGTAATTTTTGGCTTTTTTGGTAAACAGCTTCAGATATCTGGGAATACTAAATCTGGAAATCTTAATGATTTAGCTGTATGCTTAGCACCCTTGTCAATATTGCCGGATATCGCATCAGCGAAGAACTCTACAATGGTTCCAGAACTCTGGTTTATCGAGGGTATCGAGAAATCGACTCATTACCTGTAGTGATTAAATTGCTGAAAAATCCTTATCCCAATTTCAGCGAACTGGTGCAATTTCGCAATCAGTACACCATTGCCAAAAATCTCAACTCACCTCTCATTGTTCAAACCTACAGCCTGGAACCCTACCAAAATGGCTATGCGTTGGTAATGGAAGACTTTAAGGGGATTTCTCTAAAGGAGTGGGGACTTGTACTGAGCGTACCTCTCCGGGGAAGCAAGCTACGCGTAGCGTCTCCAAGAGTTGCCGAAGTAGTGAGGGGAAGGGTAGAATCTCTGATAGAGTTTTTAGAAATAGCGATCGCATTGTGCAACACCTTAGATGTACTTTACCGCGAGCGAATTATTCATAAAGATATTAAACCCGTTAATATTTTAATTAATCCTGAAACTAAACAAGTTAAATTAATTGACTTTAGTATTGCATCTTTACTACCACGAGAAACCCAAAATATCCAAAATGCCAATGCTCTAGAAGGCACACTTGCCTATCTTTCGCCAGAGCAAACTGGACGGATGAATCGGGGAATTGATTACCGCAGTGACTTCTACTCATTAGGTGTCACCTTTTATGAATTACTCACGGGACAATTACCATTTATCTCCGATGACCCGATGGAATTGGTACATTGCCACTTGGCAAAAGCTCCCATTGAAATCCATCAAATAAATCCTAATATTCCGTTAGTTCTATCTGAAATTATCAGTAAATTAATCGCTAAAAATGCCGAAGACCGCTATCAAAGTGCATTGGGAATCAAGCATGATATAGAGATTTGTCTAAGTAAATTACAAGCTACTGGAAACATTGAATATTTTACATTAGGAGAGCGAGATATTAGCAATTGCTTTACCATAAGAGAAAAACTCTATGGTCGAGAAAAAGAAGTTACTCAACTATTAGCTGCTTTTGAACAAGTCAGCACAGGTAGTACAGAAATGATGCTAGTAGCAGGTTTTTCTGGTATTGGAAAAACTGCCATTGTGAATGAAGTTCATAAACCCATTGTGAGGCAACGTGGTTACTTTATCAAAGGCAAATATGACCAGTTTCAGCGCAACATCCCCTTTAGCGCCTTTGTCCAAGCCTTTCGAGACTTAATGGGACAATTCCTTTCAGAATCAGATGCACAACTACAAACCTGGAAAACCAAGATTCTCGAAGCTGTTGGCGACAATGGACAAGTCTTAATTGATGTCATTCCATCCCTAGAGCAGATTATCGGCAAACAGCCCCCAGCCACAGAACTATCGGGAACTGCTGCCCAAAATCGCTTCAATCTGCTAATGCAGAAATTTGTGCAAATTTTCACCAGCCGAGAACATCCCTTAGTGATGTTTTTAGATGATTTGCAATGGGCAGATTCTGCATCGCTGAAATTACTGCAATTGTTGATGGATGGAACCAGATATTTATTAATCTTAGGTGCTTATCGGGATAATGAAATATCACCGACTCACCCATTCATCCTGACTGTAGATGAAATCGTCAAAGCTGGGGCAGTGGTTAATACCATTACACTGCAATCGTTAAGTTTAGTCGATCTGAATCAGTTGGTGGCAGATACGCTGAATTGCGAGTTATCCCTAGCTCAACCATTGACGGAATTGGTGTTAAAAAAAACCAAAGGTAATCCTTTTTTTGCCACCCAATTTCTGAAAGCATTGTATGAAGATGGACAGATTACTTTTGACTCCAAAAGGCGATATTGGCAGTGTGATATCGCTCAAGTCAGAGCCTTAGCACTCACTGATAATGTGGTGGAGTTTATGGCAATGCAATTGCAAAAGTTGCCGAACCAGACTCAGAATGTGTTGAAACTAGCAGCTTGTATTGGGGCACAATTTGATTTAAATACCCTGGCGATGGTTTCAGAACAATCATTAGAAGCAACGGCGGCTGATTTATGGAAAGCTTTGCAAGAAGGGCTGATTATTCCCAATACGGAAATTTATAAGTTCTTTATTCAGTCTGACACTCAATCGGTTTCTCATGCCGCAGCCAATCCGACTTATCGATTTTTACACGATCGCATCCAGCAAGCTGCCTATTCCCTGATTCCTGACGACCAAAAACAAATTACCCATCTAGAAATCGGTACACTACTAGTTCGCAACAGTAGCGAAACCCAGCGTCAGGAAAGAATTTTTGATATTGTCGGTCATTTCAACTTAGCCGCCGAGCTAATTATCGAACCTCAAGCCCAGTATGAATTTGCCACCCTCAACTTGCAGGCGGGTAAAGCTGCCAAAGCCTCCGCTGCCTTTGATGCTGCCTTCATCTTTGTTAGCAACGGCATTGACCGACTGCCAGATACCAAATGGCAAGATAACTATCCCTTGACCTTAGCACTGTATGATTTAGGTGCTGGAGTCGCTTACATATCCAACCAATTTGAGCAGACAGATCGACTAATTGCCTTAATTCTGCAAAATGCCAGAAACTTACTCGATAAAGTTAGTGCCTATGAGACCAAAATATTGGCTGACATTGCTCAAAGCCAGATGCCAGATGCTATTTCTACTGCCCTAGATGTGCTACAGCAGTTGGGCATTCAGCTTCCTAAACAACCGACTAAAATCGATGTCTTGCTGGGATTAGCGAAAACTAAGCTGATCTTGGGTAATAAAAAAACAGCACAGTTGATCGACTTGCCCAAGATGAGCAATCCCAAGGCGCTGGCTGTGATGCGAATTTTATCGAGTACGGTGTCTGCAACTTATGTCTGCGCTCCACAGTTGATGCCGCTATTTGTCTTTGAGCGGATTAATTTATCGGTTCGCTACGGGAATACAGCCCTCTCAGCCGTTGCCTACGCTTGGTATGGAATGATTCTTTGCGGTGTGCTGATTGATATTGAAGGGGGTTATGAGTTTGGACAATTGGCTTTGCAAGTGTTAGAGCGTTTTCACGCCACTGATTCCCAGGCACAAACCCTCTTCACGAACTCTACCTTTATCAGCCATTGGCGCGAACCTGTAAAAGACACCATTCCATCACTGTTAGAGGCTCACCAAACCGGGCTAGAAACGGGAGATGTCGAGTATGCAACTTGGTCGGCGGTGATCTATTCTTACAGCCACTATTGGACAGGAAAAGACTTAAGCGACACGGAACAAATAATCCGATCGCTGATGGCGACGATCGCCCCGTTGAATCAGAAAAATGGCTCAATTTACCTGCAAATCCATCATCAAGCTACCTTAAATCTTTTAGGTCATACTCACAATCCCAGCATCTTGTCGGGGGAAAGTTATCAGGTTGCCGAGGCAATTCGGATGCAACAAGCTATCAAAGATAACTCCGGGTTGTTCTTCAGCTATGTTCATCAACAATACTTACATTACTTGTTTGAGGAGTATGCTGAAGCCGTTGAAAAAGCGAATACAGCAAAACTTTACTATGATAGCTGTGTATCAACATTGTCCACAGTCGTACATTACCTTTATGACTCCCTGGCACGGTTGGCTGTTTATCCAAAGGTCTCATCTTCAGAACGTCAGCAACTCCTCAAGCACGTCAAAGGGAATCAGAAAAAACTGAAGAAATGGGCATTTCACGCTCCAAGTAATCACCAACATAAGTTTATACTAGTAGAAGCAGAACAATTTCGGATACTGAAGAAATATCCAGAGGCGATCGCTCTCTACGATCGCGCCATCGCCCTGGCCAAAGAAAATCAATATCTCAACGAAGAAGCTTTAGCCAACGAACTCGCCGCCAAATTCTATCTCCATTGGGGCAAAGAAAAAATCGCTCAAGTCTACATGACTGAAGCTTATTATTGTTACACCCGTTGGGGAGCAAAAGCCAAAGCGGTTGATTTAGAAACCCGCTATCCCCAACTCCTCGTCACAATTTTGCAAAAACAGCAACCATCTTTCACATCTACAGAAACGATGATTCCGATCTCCTCTAACACCCTCCAAAATTTCACCATTAGTAATAATAGCCTCTCAGAAGCCCTCGATCTGGCAACTATTCTCAAAGCTTCTCAATCACTCTCTAGTGAAATTGAGTTGGAGAAATTACTGTCCACCCTACTTCAGGTGATACTCGAAAGTGCGGGTGCTGATAAATGTGCGTTGCTGATGCCAAAAAGCGATGTCTACGACGGGCTACGCCTACGCTGGGTAATTGAGGCACTTTCCCAGATCGAACAGCCTGCTGTTGTCTTGCGATCGCTAGCTTTTGATGATGGTCAAACAGTACCTGTCACCCTAATCAATCGGGTCAAAAATACTCTCACCTTGGCTGTGATTGAGAATGCAGTCATCGATTCAACCCTAGCGGCTGACCCTTATATAATTCGCCATTCACCCAAGAGTATTCTCTGTGCGCCAATTCTCAACCAAGGCAAATTGATTGGTATTTTATACCTAGAAAATAGCCTGACAGTAGGAGTATTCACCCGCGATCGCCTAGAAATTTTGCATCTATTAATGTCCCAAGTAGCAATCTCCTTAGAGAATGCTTGTTTGTATATGGAACTAGAAAACAGAGTTAGCGATCGCACCCAAGCATTAAACCAAAAAAATGACCAATTGCAAACGACCTTAAAAGAATTACATCGCACTCAGGCACAGATGGTGCAAAGTGAAAAAATGTCGGCTTTGGGACAACTAGTAGCAGGAATTGCCCACGAAATTAACAACCCGATTAGTTTTATTCATGGAAACATAAATCACCTTGAGCAACACACAAAAGATTTATTGCACTTATTAAACACCTATCAATCTCACTATCCTCATCCACCTGAATCCCTGCAAACAGAACTAGAAACTGTAGATTTTAACTTCTTAAAAGAGGATTTACATAACATCCTGAAATCGATGAAAGTAGGTTCGGAACGGATTCGGCAAATTATTCTATTGTTACGTAACTTTTCGCGCTTGGATGAATCAGAATACAAGGCGGTGAATCTCCATGAAGGCATTGATAACACCTTAATGATTTTGCAACATCGACTCAATGCCCATGCAGAACGTCCGGCGATTGAAATCGTCAAGCAATATGGCGATCTGCCGTTGGTAGAATGCTACGCTAGAGAAATGAACCAGGTGTTTATGAATCTGATTCTGAATGCCATCGATGCTTTAGAAGATGCAGTACTTAATAAAAAAACAACTGATAATCCGATAATTCGCATTGTCACTGAATGCACAGATCACAACACGGTAATAGTTCGCTTTGTTGATAACGGTTCGGGAATTACACCACAGGTGCAGCAGAAAATCTTTGACCCATTTTTTACTACTAAGCCGGTAGGAAGTGGTACAGGCTTAGGGCTATCTATTAGCTATGAGATTGTCGTAGATAAACACAAAGGTCAGTTAACCTGTGATAGCATCCCAAATAAAGGAACTGAATTTATTATTGAGATTCCAATCTGACCAGATGTTTGAAGGCATCGACGCAAAGACGCGATTTATCGCGTCTCTTGCCTTAACCGAACCGTATTGAAACAGCAGTTGTCAACGAAGTTCATAAACATTTATTTACTACGAAAGCTGTTGGTAAAGGCACAGGTTTAGGATCTGACTTTTCACGTTATGTGGAAAAGCCACGAAACAACTAACCCCCTAACCCCCAACTCGTCGCGGGAAGGGGGAAAATTCAAAGTCTCTCTCCTCTTAGGCTACGGTGTACACACAAGTCTTATAACGTAGCCCCACAACGTTTTGATCCCCCCTAATATCATGTCCGCATAATTTAGTTATGCTAACCACAGTCATTACACCCTTTATTCTTTCTTGTTAAGCAGGCAAATTAGCAGCACTCTGGATATTTTCTAATATTAAATCAGGGCTACTACGTTTAATCAAGCCAGTTAGAACTTTACCAGGGCCAACTTCCACTACTCGCTCGATACCATTGGCTGGTAATTGCAGAGAAATTTCTCGCCATCTTACAGAACCCGTCATTTGTTTGTTTAGACGTTGCTTTAAAATTTCGGCATCAATAGACGGAATTGGTTCGACATTAGACAACACCGGCACAATCGCGGGCTGAAATTCCACAGATTCTAAAATCTCTTGGAATTGTGCCGCCGCCGGTGCTAGGAAATGTGAGTGAAATGCTCCAGAAACTTTTAGGGGAATAGCACGCTTTGGTTTAACTTGAGTTATCACCGCTTGTACAGCCTCAGTCGAACCTGAAATTACCACCTGAACCGAACTATTATCATTTGCTATGACCACATCAGGCGTTTGGGCAATGACTTTTTCTAACTGTTCGCGGTCAAAGTTCATCAAAGCTGCCATCATCCCACCGACGGCACTATCCATGAGTTCAGCACGACGCTTTACTAGATATAAACCAGCCGACCACTCAAAGACACCCGCAATGTAAAGAGCAGTATATTCTCCCAAACTGTGACCAGCAAGTAAATCTGGCTGGTGTCCACGTTCTAGAAGCAGGTCAGCAAGAATGCTTTCTACCACATAAAGACTCGGCTGGGTATAGAGCGTTTTTGATAACTTTTCTTCTTCGCTTTGACAAATTTCAGTTACGGACCAGCCCAAAATTTCCTCAGCTTGGGCCAGCTTATCTTTAGCGGACGGTATATCTAATAAATCCATTCCCATTCCCAGTGTTTGGGAACCTTGTCCGGGAAACACCCATGCAGTTTTAGTCATTGGTCATTAGTCATTGGTCATTGGTCATTGGTCATTGGTCATTGGTCATTGGTCATTGGTCATTGGTCATTAACAAAGGACAAATGACAAATGACTAAATATTCACCTTCCCCATTTAAAAATTGCCGCGCCCCAGGTAAGGCCAGCACCAAAGCCGGATGCAGCAACGATGTCATTGGGTTTAATTTTACCTTGCCGTACTGCTTCATCTAAAGCTAAGGGGATAGAAGCAGCTGAGGTATTGCCATACTGGGCAAGATTACTGATAACTTTATGTTCTGGGATGTTCAGGCGTTGGGCGACGGCATCAATAATCCGTTGATTGGCTTGATGCAACAGTAACCAATCTATTTGGTCAACACTGAGGTTAGCTTGAAATAAAGCTTTATCAATGATTTCTGGCACTTTTTGGACTGCAAAGCGGTAGACTTCTTTGCCGTTCATGGTAATCGGTTGATAAGTGCCTTTAGTGATATTTACACCGGGGAGCAGTTCTTGGGAAGCGCCTGTGTATGCAAGATTGAGGTGATGGTTTTGAGTACCATCACTTTTAAGGGCAAATCCCAATAAGCGATCGCTTTTGGCAGCCTGTAATACTACTGCCCCTGCACCATCACCGAACAGTACACAAGTGCCCCGATCCTGCCAATCTACCCAGCGAGAGAGGATATCTGCCCCGATCAAAAGTACATTTTTGTAGACACCTGTTCTAATGTATTGGGCTGCTGTAACCAGACCAAACACAAAGCCAGAGCAGGCAGCAGTCAAGTCAAAGGCTACTGCGTTGGTGGCTCCCAATTGTGCCTGTACTTGACAAGCACTACCAAACAAATCGTCAGGGGTGGAAGTCGCTAGCAGAATTAGGTCTAGGTCTTCTGGTTTAATTCCCGCAGCTGCCATCGCCTGACTGCTGGCGGCAGTAGCGAGTACACTCAAGGACTCAGATGGCAATGCTAATCGCCGTTGACGGATTCCCGTTCTTGTGCTAATCCACTCGTCTGATGTTTCAACTAGTTCACTCAATGTCTGGTTATGTAAGGAAGTTGCTGGTACTGCCGAGCCACTTCCGGTAATTGCTACGCCTAAGTTTTGCACTCCTAATCTCCCAAGCTATCAGCTTTTTGTCCTTTGTCCAATTGTCAGTTGTCCTTTACAAATGACAATTGGACAAAGGACTAATGACCAATGACCAATGACTAACCGCCCTCGCGCTCAAGAATATACTGGGACTGAATTCGTTGTATTACCTGGCTATCAACAGCTTCTTTGGCCATACGAATTGCATTAAAAACTGAAGGAGCTTGGGAGCTACCGTGACCGATCAAACAGACTCCTGCCACACCTAAGAGCAATGCACCACCATGTTCTGCGTGATCCATCCTTTGCTTAATCCGCTTCAGATTTGGTTTTAAGAGTGCTGAACCAATTTGACCGTGCAATCCTTGGGGTAATTCTTCCCGCAGAATTTGCAGAATCACTTCTCCGACAGCTTCGGCAAATTTTAATAATACATTGCCCACAAAACCGTCACAGACAATTACATCAAAGCGACCAGAAAGCACATCACGCCCTTCGGCATTACCAATAAAATTAATTTGGGAATTTTCGCGGAGCATTTGGTGGGCGCGAACGGCTGCGTCATTGCCCTTAGAGTCTTCTTCACCGATATTTAGCAAACCAACCTTGGGTTCAGTTGTACCCAAGACATACTGACTGTAAGCCGATCCCATAACGCCAAACTGTTCTAAAAACTTGGGACGGCAATCTACATTAGCGCCGACATCAAGTACCAGCACTGGCTTACCAGCAATAATTGTGGGAAAAACTGTCCCGATGGCTGGGCGTTCAATTCCCGGCAATCGTCCTAAGCGGAGCAAAGCGGATGCCATTGCTGCCCCAGAGTGTCCGGCAGAAAATACAGCATCAGCTTGCTGCTGCTTGACTAAATCCATCGCCACATTGATGGAAGCCTTGCGTTTGCGTCTAACTGCATTTAAAGGCTCCTCATCCATTGCGATCGCTTCCTCAGCAGGAATGATCTCTACCTGCCCTAAATTTGTTTTTGGCGGCAAGGCAGCTTCTATTTGTTGGGGATCACCAACCAGTAATACATCTACACCCAATTCTTCCCTTGCTCGCAATGCGCCAGCAACGATTTCACCGGGTGCGCGATCCCCACCCATTGCGTCAATTGCGATCCTTACGCGAGTCGATCCCATTGCTCACAGCTTCTAGAAACCTTACAAATTCTACCAGATGGCTTTGCCAAAAAAGCTTAACTTTCTGACCGCCAAATTACTTCTGTTATTATTGCAACAGTTTTGCTGGCAAGCTCAACATAGCACGAATTTTTTGGTATTGGGCATGGGGCATGGGGCATGGTTATTCTCCTTGTCCCCATGTCCCCCCCAGTTTTTAATTCTTCAACTTTGAATTTTGAATTTTGAATTTTGAATTGATTTCTCCCTATTCCCCACTACCCTCTACCCAATTAACTAGCGTCCGAACGCCGTAGCCAGTTGCCCCTGCGCCGTTGTAGCCATTTTCTTTATCTGTCCACACAGGTCCTGCAATATCTATGTGCGCCCAAGGGGTTTCTTTGACGAATTGTTTGAGGAAAAGGGCAGCCGTAATCGCACCACCTGGACGCGGCCCTGTATTTTTCATGTCCGCGATCCCAGACTTTAGCCCTTCAAAATATTTTTCTTCCATTGGCATCCGCCAAATCTTTTCTCCTGAAGTTTCAGCCGCTTTCTGGATTTGGGAAGCGACACCATCATCGGGAGTGTACAAACCAGCAATATCTTCACCCAAGGCAATGACGTTGGCACCTGTGAGGGTGGCTAAATCAACGATCGCATCTAAGCCCAGTTTGTCGGCATACACCAAGGCGTCTGCTAGGGTCAAACGTCCTTCAGCATCAGTGTTGTTCACTTCGATTGTTTTGCCGTTTGATGCTGTGAGAACGTCTCCAGGGTGCATGGCATGACCGCTAATCATGTTTTCAGTCGCCGCCGAAATAAAGTGAACTTCAACATCTGGCTTGAGTTGAGCAATTGCTTTGGCTGCGCCCAAGATGGCAGCTGCACCGCCCATATCAATCTTCATGGTTTCGATGCCGCTACCAGCACCTTTAATGTTGAGTCCGCCGGAATCGAAGGTTACACCTTTACCAATAATTGCAAGTTTCTTTTTGGGTGTACCTTCTGGCTTATAAGTCAAGTGAATAAATTTCGGTGGCAAATCAGAAGCTTGGGCTACTCCTAAAAAAGCACCCATGCCCAACTTTTCACAGTCTTCTCGTTCCAGAATTTGCAGTTGTAAACCGTGTTCTGTAGCGATCGCTTGAGCAGTTTCGGCTAAAGTAATTGGTGTGACTGCATTGGCTGGCGCTGCTACTAACTGACGTGCCAAATTTACCCCAGAAACGATTTGATTGGCGCGGGTGATGGCGGCTTCTTGTCCGCCGAATCCGATTAAATCTACGGTTTCTATTTGTGAACCTTTATCTTCTGGTTCTGATTTAAAGCGAATGTCTTGGTAAAGTGCTAATTCCACACCTTCTGCGATCGCTTGGGCACTGGCTGCTGGATCGTTATTCCATAATGGAAAACTAAATCCCAGAATTTTGCTTTTTTGCTTTTTTCCCACTCTGGCTACAGCCGCCGCAGCGCGACGCAGAGAATCTAAGTTTAGGGTTTCTGGTTTTCCTAAACCTACTAAAATCAATTTCCGCACTGGGCTACCAGCATTTACACGGGTGAAAATAGCGCTGTTGACTTTACCTTTAAATTCTTCTTCGGCAATCAGTTCTTTTAAGACTCCAGAAAACTTTTGATCTAAAGTCGCCAGTTCTCCGGTTAACTCTACTGCATCTTCAAATAATCCAATTGCCAAACTATCGCCTGCCCACTCTAGCAAAGGCTGATCACTAGGTTGAATTTTCATTTTGGGATTTTGTGTAAATATTCCTTCCTGTACCAGTATTGCTCAAAATTCTGGTTTCATGGTGAGGGGAGTGGGGAAGCAGATATATTCACTTCTTCTAATGGAGAGTTGTCTTCTTTAGCTGATGTGCCAATAACATATTCAGGGTAGGCTGGTACGACATACTTGTGTAAATAAACCTTCATATTCGTCTTCTTTACCGATGGGGTAGTCAATCCGAAACCATCCAGAGGAATATACTGAGAACTATAAGTACATCATCTACTGATACGGAGAAAGAAATTGAGTTAATTACTCTTGTATTACACGGACTTGTAAGGTAAGTCTGTACTTAGAAATTACTCGCATTTATAACAAATAGGAAGGACTAAAAATGTTCATTTAAGAGATATTCTCGCGGAGGTTTTGACTTGTTATTAGAGTTTTTTGCAAGTCTTTAACCACATTTTTATAATATCAAAAATCCTGATATTCTTACAGACATGAATGAATGTTAACTTTCTGGGTAAACTCATAAATTTGACTAATTGTTTATTTATTACTGCTCAAATCCTGGATTATCTAATATAGCTTTTTATCAGGAGTTCACATGAAGTTAATCTCGCCACATCAGACATAAAAACTGCATTTTTTAGAATATCAATACTTCCCAACATTTAGATAAAAACATTCAGAATGTGATTATTTTTATATACAACAAATCAATGACTTATTACTTTTTATGTTTACAGCCCGATCAATATCGCCACACTTTCGTCATGATTTTGTCATATTTTCGTCAATTGGATATGCAAGTATTACCTACAATGCGTTTATTGATTTTTCTCAGGTGACATTACCTGCCTTTTACCGATCATTAAGTTATCCTCATTACCTCACTACGTATTCCAGGGGCTTTATTAATTAATTTCCCATGAATATATCGTTTTACCCTGCTAACCCGTCTATAACACAGAGTTTTGAAAGGCTTTATTTATCGAAATCAGCACAATTAAAACGAAACTGTTGCTTCCATTAATAGTCTGTGGGATAATCCAGAACTGATAATAGTGAAATTACCGAAGTGATTAAGTCATATTCAAGAGTTTTTGCTTTTCTATAATACAAGCCAATGAATCAACGGATTATTTGCCTCCAGAGAAAAAGCTAAATGAAGCCAAGGCATTTCCAAAGGAAGAAACTATAAACCTGGTAGAATCAAGTTTAGTTTGTGAGTTTATTCAATCAAGTATTATGGACATACAAAATAATCGCTTTAGACCGATTGGTTTCGCTTTTATTCCCCTTGTGGCTTTAGTCATATTTGCGGTATTTTTTGTAGTGAGAAAGATCCAAATAAAACTACTTTGGAATACTGTCGAAGTTGCTCAAGAACAAAAAGACAGTACAGCAAGAATTGAAGCGCTGGAAAAGCTGGTTAAGACTGATAACACTCTGAATAATATTCCATCGAATAATGTCGATTTCTCTAGTGTCAACCTTGAAGATGCCGACCTTGAAGATACCGACCTTAAGAGTGCCGACCTCAAAGGAACTAAGCTAGAACGTGCCACTCTTAAAGATGCCGACCTCAAGAGTGCAGACCTAAGCAGTGCCGACCTCAAGAGTGCCAACCTAACCAATGCCGACCTAACGAGTGCCAATCTCAGCAATGCCAACCTCAGCAATGCCAATCTCAGTAGTGCCAATCTAACCAGTGTCAATCTCAGAGATGCCCACCTTCAAGGTGCTAACCTCAGCAGTACCAATTTCAGTAGTGCTAGCCTTCAAGGTGCTAACCTTCAAGGTGCTAACCTTGAAGGTGTCAACATCAAGAGTGCCAACCTTGAATATACCAAACTTCAAGATGCCAACCTTGAAAATGCCGATCTCAAGAGTACAAATCTTCAAGGTGCCAATCTTCAAGATGCCAATCTTCAATATGCCAACCTTCAAGGTGCCCAAAACCTAACTCTTCAAAAGCTCAAAGCAGCTAAAAATTGGGAGAGAGCTTGTTACGACCCAGAATTTCGCAAACAACTAGGCTTACCTCCAGCAAATCACAGCCAATGCTGACCAATTTTCTTGTGCAGTTGAAATTGTGTCTGAAGAGCGAAGCTTTCGAGTTTATTTAGCAAAGTATTATGGAAATCAAAAATAATCGCTCTAGCTCAATTGGTTTTGCTTCTATTATCCTCGTGGCTTTAGTAATATTTGTGGGAAATGTTATATATAAAAAGATAGAAATAAAACAACTTTTGGATACTGTTGAAGCTCTTCAAGGACAAAAAGACAGTACGGAAAGAATTAAAGCATTGGAAAAACTGGTTAAGGCTGGCAACATCCTGAATAATATTTCATTGAATGATACCAACCTTGAAGGTGCCAACCTCAAGAGTGCCAATCTCTCCAGTGCCGATCTTGAAGATAGCAACCTCAAGAGTGCCAACCTCAAGAGTGCCGAGCTAATCAGTGCCAAGCTCAAACGTGCCAACCTCAAGAGTGCCAACCTCAAGAGTGCCAATCTCTCCAGTGCCGAGCTAATCAGTGCCAACCTCAGCAATGCCAACCTTGAAGATGTCAATCTCTCCAGTGCCGACCTTAAGAGTGCCGACCTCAAGAGTGCTAACCTTGAAGATGCTGACCTCGAACGCGCCAACTTTGAACAGGCCGACCTCGAGCGTGCCAACCTCAAGAGTGTTGACCTCAAACAAAGTACCCAAATGGAAGATGCCGACTTATTTGATGTCAATTTTGTGGGTGCAAATCTCTCCAGCGCCAATTTTCAAAGTGCCAACTTTCAAAGTGCCAACTTTCAAAGTGCCAAGCTCTCCAACGCCAACTTTCAAAGTGCCAATCTCTCCAACGCCAACTTTAAAGGTGCCAAGCTCTCCAACGCCAACCTTGAAAATGCCGACCTTGAAAATGCCAACCTTGAAAATGCCAACCTTGAAAATGCCAACCTTGAAAATGCCAACCTTGAAAATGCCAACCTTGAAGGTACTAACTTTGAAAGTACTAACTTTGAAAGTGCCAAGCTCAAGGGTGCGAACCTGAAAAGCACTCGTCACTTAACTCTTCAAAAGTTAAAAGCAGCCGAAAATTGGGAGGGAGCCTGCTATAGTCCAGAATTTCGCAAACAACTGGGCTTGCCTTTAGAAAATCCCAACCAATGCTGAGTAATTAAGTTATACCAATTTAATGTGAAGTTGCACATATCTTGATCCCCCTAAATCCCCCGATAAATTGGGGGACTTTGATAGATGTTTTTCCGGTTCCCCCCTTATTAAGGCTTGCTCGGGGGGATCGAATTCTATGCAGCTTCATAAAAAATTGGTATTACTCTTTTATATCCTGCTCAATGCCCCAATTGCATTTGTGTCAATGTGAAATTTTTTAGCGATCGCTCCGATTATTTCTTGCTCAGCTGCTGTAGTCTGATTGTCAAACTGGGCAATTTTTTCACATTGAGCCAACAAGGGTATAGCAAAATCACGATTTAGCTGATTGAGCAATATATCTAAAGGCTGGGGCGATTTGATATTTTGGGCAATGGCATCCAATGATTTAGGGCTGAGGTTTAGAGTTTGTAACTCTGGCAAAATTTCTTCCCAAGTCTTTTCTGGATGACTAGCAAGGATTATATGAACTAAAATTTGATCCATGACGGCTTCTTGAGCGATCGCACTTTCCAGATACTTTTCACTTTCAGCTTTTAATGTTGCCAATGTCTCTGGCGATGTGAGAGATGTTGATTCATCGAGCTTGGCTTCGTAAAATCGACAAGCAGCATACCCCAATGAATAAATCATCGTCGCATTTGAACTAGCTCCAATTACCGCACCCGCCAAGGGCACATTTCGCAGCAAGCCTAATCCCGCAGCTTTTAAAAGACGCTCTCCACCCAAAGCTAAACCAAAAATTGCCAAAACTTCACCTTTACGCGCCGGATCTTTTAAATCTAGCCCGTAGACAGATGCAATTTGATAAAGCATTTCTGATTGCAATTTTGTTGTTGCTGTTAAATCAATTGCCAACAATGCAACTGCGATTCCTGGCAAAATACTAGTTGCTAATCCAACTGTGGCTGCTTGAGTTGCTTTTTCCACAATGATTCGATGAGCAATATGGCTGGGTGATTCATGGGGATACTTTTGCTTAAGCTTGTTTACTGCCGCTTCTGCTTTTTCCAAATCAACAAGGTTAGTAGTACCAATTAGCCAACTTAGATTTAATACTCCAGATAGTTTTCTAATCAGCCAATTTTCGCTGAGGCGATTCACAACCTGTCCGCTCGTTTGAGTTGTTTGCTCAATTAACTTGTGTGTTTCTTTCGCTGTAGCTTCTCCTACCAATACTGCTGTGCCTAAAATTGCTTGGCCAGTGTGAGCAATAGTTTGAATAAAAGACTCTAATGTAGACGGTTCATTTTCTACTGATGATTGAGCCTGGATTCCTACTTCTGAAGTTTCTCTGGGTGAATTAACTAATTTATTCACCTCTATTTCTTGGGGTTTCTCTACCATTGCTTGACACCATCCTGTAAAGCCTCTCTCTTTCAACTTGTAGCGAAATATGAGCGGCTTGACATCTCTCCAAAAGTACAATTCGTCAGAGCAAATAGGAATTATTCTGGGTCTTAACTATAGACGTGCAAAGGGTGACTGAGGTTCTGATTCGTTACATAGGTTGATTTTTTGAAGCCGACTTACTTACAATGGCTAGATGTTGCTGATTGTAGGTAATCGCTTTTTCATAATCTTTCAAAGCACAGTAAACCATGCCTAAATATATCAAAATCTGCTCATGAGCTTCTTCATCTTGTATTTTCCGTATAATACTTAAACTATTTTGATAGCTTTCGATGGCTTTTATATAATCTCCCTGGCAATAATAAGCATTACCCAGATGCTTTAGTGCATATCCTTCACCTCTAATGTCTTGGAGTTTTTTCTTAATATTGATGCACTGTTGAAGACAATCAATTGCTTTGACATATTCTCCCAACTTACGATAAATAGTTCCTAAATTTGCTAAAATTTTACCCTGGCTATAAGGATCTTTCACTTCCTGTGCAAGCAGTAAAGCCTTTTTACAATATTTAAGAGCTTTCTTACAATTTCCCTGAATCTCATAAGCAAGTCCTAGATTGTTTAAAGCCCCAATTTCACCTGCACTATCCTGAATTTCTTCAGCAATTAACAAGCGTTGCCGATGATATTCAACCGCAGTATTACTATACCTCAGAGAATTGTAAATGCTTCCTAAACTCCCTAGTGCATTTCCTTCTCCTCGTCTGTCTTGTAGTTCCCGTGCTATCACTAAATGTTGATGATGGTATTGAATTGCTTTTATAGAATCTCCTGATGTCATGTAAGCATTTCCCAAGTTTCCCAGAGCCATACTTTCACCTTCACGGTCTTGAATATTCTGTGCAGTATTTAAATGTATTTGGTGACATTGAATTGCTGTATCAGAGTATCCTAAAGAATCATAAACAATTCCCAGATGTCCAACAGTCATAGCTATACCTTGAACATCGAATATTTTAAATCTAATTCTTAAAGCTTCTTCTAAATAATCAATAGCCTTTGAATACTCACCTTGAGCATGGTAAGACATAGCTATTCCGTTTAAGGCAATAACTTTCAAGATTAAATCGCAATTTTTTATAAGTGGTTCATACAAATAAACTTGCTCATTATAGTATCCCCAAGTACCTAGCTGATCATGTAATAACTGTTTAGTTGGAGTATCAAGACGAGTTAATAGTACTTTACCAGATGCTTCCCAGTTCTGAACTTTGCTAAGGTGGTTAAATGCTTCTAGATAGCGATGAACTTTCTCTAAGTTTATAGCATCAGGCGGTGGCTCATCCTCAACACTGATTCGTCTAGTCCATAGAGTACTTGGCTATGGCAAACAAGTTTGTAGCGATAGTCAACCAACTTCACTGGCAAATCCTGTGAAGTTACAATTAATCGACTTTGACAAGATTCTGCTGACAACAAGCTGACAAAGAATTTTTCCCACCACTCATCGGCAAAATCTCCCCAGCCTTCTTCTTCATTTCCCGTCAATAGTGCTTCTAGAGAATCAATCAACACTAGCACCTGATTCTCTTGCAAGTATTTGACTAACTTCGGACACAATCGTTCTGGCTTTTTATCTTCTGCTGAGAGTTTTTCTCCGCACTCTTCGAGCCATCTAGCAGCGACACTAGCAAAGTCTATGGCTGTGTTCTCGTTGTCAAAATTCACTCTCTTGAACTTTTTTTTCCAGTCTCCAGAAAGCCAGTCTTGTAACTCCACTGCCAATCTTTGAGCCAAAGCCGTTTTACCGATTCCCGTGAGTCCCAGGATCAGCAATAGGCGACACGATCCTCGAAGCTTCTCGCTCAGTTCATTAACTAGCTGCTCTCGACCTACCCAGTTAGGGTCATAGACAAAAAACTCTGGTCTGGAATCTGGCTGCGATTGTGGACTGTTATCAACAATATCTTCCCAGTTTATCCCTACAGCTTGACAAATCAAGATAAACGTATCTTTCTGAATAGACTTTCCTTGTCGAAACCGCTTTAAAGTTGCTTTGGAAGTTTGGGCAGCATCAAACCAGGCAACAGCTGTTGCATCCCAGGCTTTGTTTTTTCTTGCCTGGTCAATGATTTTTAGCCCTTGTTTAGATGCTCTGCAAGAAATTGCCATGCTTAGGTGCGATCGCTTTTGTAGATAGATATCAATAGCTACCGTTTCCAGACACCGCTTTCCAGATTTTTGATAGTAGATTTACTTAGCAGATTATCTGCTGGTTTTAGCTCACTTTCGGCTCAATTTATGTATTAGTGGCAAGGGTGAGCTAAAAGTGGGGCTTTTGAGTATGGGTATCTCTATGAAACTAGAGATATCGAAAGTCAAGGAGAAAGAACCCCATGTCTCAATCACAAATCAAGACTCATACCAGCCAACCAAGCACAACAAGTATACCGTTTGATCCAATTCCGTTATTGCAGAGTAACAGTCCATCTGCGATTATCCTGAGCATCGCAATTTTACTCTGGGTTTTGCGCCCTGTGATGTTACAGCAAAAGTCGTATACTTCTGAAAAATCAGCTGCTTCTGAAAGCAAGCCTACCCGTTTTGGCAAAAGAGCGATCGCTTTCCTAATGCAAGTTCTGAAACCAGATAGCTTTGAGTAGTTAAAGTACTAATGCTTGTGGACGATTTGCACTCGTAGAGCGATCGCCCCTCACCATATCCTTTCACCTCTAGCCCTCGTACCGATAAGCTGTTCCAAATTTAACTTGCATAATTAGGGCGCTCATGTTACCCACCCCACAAGAATTATATAAACTGTAGATATGCAAACTAGATGTGGTTTAGCTTATCAGCTTTATTTTCTAAAAAGTCGTTATCCTTAAGAATTTCATAGAGATTAGTATCTTGCTCTAGCAAGCAAGCGTGTCCACAATGGGGCAACACCACAATCTTATTATTTGGTAAGATGTTCCCTATCCGCTTCACTTCAGTTACAGAAGGCAAAAGGCGATCGCTACCACCGGCAATCAACAAAACTGGTTGAGTTAAACGGCTTAACTTTTCCTCATCAACATGAAAATCTCGCAGTAAAGCCAACCGCCAAAGAACGGTTTCTGATGGGACAGAACGCATAGTTTTCAGCAGATCGTGGCGATCGCTCCGAGAAATGCGTGGCAAAGATGCTAAAAACGGCAGCAACCCCAATGCGCCAACATCATACAATCCTGATGGTACTAAGTAAGTTAGTTGCGATGCCCAACTTAACCAAGGACGAAGATGAAAGGATGAAGCTGGGTTAATTAGAATAATTCGCTTAAATAAATGCGGCGCTTGGCTCGCCACTTTCATTGCCAAGCAACCACCAAAGGACTCACCACACAGGTAAACTGGCCTCTGAGAGCTTTTTTCTAATTCGGCGTCGATCAAGTCCAATACACTCTTAGTTAACACATCCCAAGTGTTAAGGTCTTTTCTGGGGATCGCCAAACTGCGGACATCAAAGCCAGCTTCTAATCCAACGGTTTGCGATCGCAATAGTTGACCAGTTCCATCCATTCCTGGCAAATATACCAATAGCGGATACTCTGGCTGTACTCGTTCAGGAGTCAGGAAACAAGGATTTAGCTCAACTTCAGAGATAGTCATTGGTCATTGGTCAGTAGTCAATGGTCATTTGTTAATGGTATAAAATTTTTGAACTGTTGATTGTTCCAACAATCCAAAATCCCAAATCCAATGCTTCTAAGGGACTTCCAAGAAATAAATTATCCAAAGAAACGTAGACGCAAAGCGGCTTGCCGCAGGCTACCACAGAGACACAGAGAGAGGAGAGATACAGAGGGTTTTTGCCTAAGTTTTGGGATATTTTTTTATTTGGAAGTCCCTAATAGCAACCTTGGCGCAGTAAATTGCTAATTTCACCATGACAGTGTTCTGTCAGTTCAGCCACAACAGTTCTGGCCTGTTTGCCGTGATATTTTTGATGATGTTGGGGTGTAATCCAATAAGGGCGACCGATTAACACCGCAACCCGACGATAAATCACCACAGGATGCCAACCACCTTGGTTAAATAAAGGTTCTGAAGGGTCAAATAGACTCAAAAGCCTTAAGGGTAAGCCATTGGTGTTTACCTCTTCTAAGGAGGCGATCGCGATGGGTAAAATAGCTAAATCCTGCACATTCGCTCGCAACGCCAAGTGAGCAAATCCCCGATGAAACTCACCCACCTGATTTGGCTGAGTAAATTTCACCATTGGTTCAGTCCCTTCTGGAAATACTCCCACCATCTGCTTCGACTGCAATAGCACTTGTGACTGCGAAAAAAAGCTTTGCAGGCGGTTTTGATTTTGATCCAGGGGAAAACACCCCAATTGACCGGTGACAATCTCCCGCATTACTGGCACTTGTCCCATATAGTGATGACAAGCAAAGCGAATCGGATTCGATAACGCCGCCATTAAAATTAGTGCATCCATAAAGCTGTGGTGATTGCTAACTACCAACACGCTGGCATCCTGGGGAATGCGATCCTCATAATAGCGAAACATTTGCGTTGAGAGTGCCGCCACCAAAGCGCGAGAAATCTCTAGGGGGCTATTTCGACTCATACTTCATCAATATATTTTTCTGGTAAATATGGCAGGCTATCTTAAATTAATTTTTACATTTCTTTACTATAGCCATGACCGTCTTAAGATAGAAATATCTCATCTCCAAAAGCAGCTATATTTTCTGACTTTTGACGTTATGTGGAAAAGCTAACGATTGACCTAACCCCCTTCCCTACGTTCGCGTAGCGGCACGAAGTGCGGGAAGGGGGAAAATTCAAAGTCTCTCTCCTTAAAGGAAGAGAGAAATAGAAGTGAGGTTTTCCAGATACTGCTGAATTGTCAGCTATATTTTCTGCCTTCTCGGTTATGTGTTCTCGATCACAATATTATCTAATAGTAACTATTCAAAAAAATTATGATTAGCTAATTTCCATCTTTTAAGCAAAAATGAGTTGAATTGGCTGCATATTACAAAACAATTCTTCACCTGATAAATTTGCTAATATTAAGAGATTGTTGGAAAAAACGGGAATATTATTGTATAATTGCCTGGTTTTGCCAACAAAAGCTAAGATGTAAAACGTTTTAATAACTTAATTTTTATTTTGCATGAATCTAGTGAATAAAAAAGAATTGACATTTGCACTGACAACACCGTTATATTATGTAAACGATGTCCCCCATATAGGCAGTGCTTATACAACGATCGCAGCAGATGTAGTGGCGCGATTTCACAGGCTGCTAGGGCATCAGGTATTACTGATTACAGGTACAGATGAGCATGGACAAAAAATTGAGCGATCGGCAGAAAGTTTAGGCAAAGCACCACAAGAATTTTGCGATGAAATTGTCCCTAGCTTCGTGAGTTTATGGCAGTTACTAGACATTCAATACGATCGCTTTAGTCGAACTACTGCACCTCGTCATCAAGCGATCGTCAAAGAATTCTTTGAGCGAGTCTGGAAATCTGGTGATATTTACCAGGGACAACAACAAGGTTGGTACTGCGTATCCTGCGAAGAATTCAAAGAAGAACGGGATCTGTTAGAAGGACACCGTTGCCCGATTCATACTAACAAACAAGTGGAGTGGCGAGACGAACAAAACTATTTTTTCCGCTTATCCAAATATCAAAATAAACTGACAGAATTTTATCAATCTAAACCTGATTTTATTCAACCAGAAAGTCGGCGTAATGAAGTCCTCAGCTTTGTCAATCAAGGGCTGCAAGACTTTTCCATTTCGCGGGTAAATCTAAATTGGGGTTTTCCCGTACCAGTTGATCCCAAGCACACCCTGTATGTCTGGTTTGACGCGCTGCTAGGTTATGTCACAGCATTACTAGAACCAGATGCAGAACCGACTTTAGCAAATGCTTTAGAAACATGGTGGCCAATCAACCTGCACCTAATTGGTAAAGATATTCTCCGTTTCCATGCAGTTTATTGGCCTGCAATGTTGTTATCGGCTGGTTTACCATTACCAGAACGAGTATTTGGGCATGGATTTTTGACCAAAGATGGTCTAAAGATGGGCAAAAGTCTGGGTAACACCCTTGATCCTGTTGCGTTAGTTCAGCGTTATGGTAGTGATGCCGTTCGTTATTACTTCCTTAAGGAAATCGAATTTGGCAAGGATGGAGATTTTAATGAAGTTAGGTTCATTAATGTTCTAAATGCAGATTTAGCAAATGATTTAGGTAATTTGCTCAATCGCACCTTGAGCATGGTGAAGAAATACTGCGCTGAGAATAATGTCCCATCAATCGGCAATGAAGGAATTCCTGACGAAAATCCTTTGAAAGCAATTGGTTTACGTCTAGGGGAAAAGGTGAGACAAGCATACCAGGAGCTAGCTTTCAGTCAAGCTTGTGAGGCTATCCTTTCACTGGCGCAAGCCAGTAATAAATTTATTGATGAACAAGCTCCTTGGTCATTATATAAACAGGGACAGCAGGAGTCGGTGGAAAAGGTTCTCTACGCAGTTCTAGAATCAGTTAGACTAGCAGCTTATCTGCTATCCCCAATTATTCCGAACATCAGTAGCGATATTTATCAGCAGCTGGGATTTGGAATAAACTTTAACGAGCAAAAAGAAAGTTCAGTTACCGCTCCTTTTACCATCCATGCTACATGGGGAATACTATCTAGTAAACAACCTTTGGGTAGACACCAACCGGTTTTTCAGCGAATAGAATCCCCGAAAAACGATTAGTCCTTATCAAACTCTGATTTTGTTCAATTTCTTATTCTCTCAAAAAATTTATCGTGGCTCAACTTAATTAGCCCCGGAACATTATCATAAGCCGCTGTGACTAGCATCTAAAAGTTGGTATTTTGTATCAAAAATAACAGGGATAAAAATTGAGGTATCACAACAATGTTGCATAATTTGGAAAACGATTCAATCTTTACGCCAGAACAAGTTTTGGAGAATCGGGGTAGGGTTGCCATATTCATCGATGGCTCAAATCTATTTTACGCCGCACTGCAACTAGGGATTGAAATCGACTACACCAAGCTATTGTGTCGATTAACTGGAGGTTCTAGACTACTGCGTTCTTTTTTCTACACAGGTGTAGACCGGACAAACGAGAAACAACAAGGGTTTCTGCTGTGGATGCGTCGCAACGGCTATCGAGTCATTGCGAAGGATTTGGTACAACTACCAGATGGCTCTAAAAAAGCTAACTTGGATGTAGAAATAGCTGTAGATATGATGGCGCTAGTAGACTCTTATGATACCGCAGTTTTAGTTAGCGGTGATGGGGATCTGGCTTATGCGGTCAATTCAGTCAGCTATCGTGGCGTGCGGGTAGAAGTGGTGAGTTTGCGTTCCATGACCAGCGATAGCTTAATTAATGTCAGCGATCGCTACATTGATTTAGAAGCCATCAAAGAGGATATTCAAAAAACCCCTCGCCAAAGCTATCCATATCGACCCTTATCTGGGATCGGTTTTTTGGAAGATTCAAGAACTAGTGATGGACACCTAGAAATCCAAGAATAATGGCGTATCAATTTTATAAAAGAGGGAGAGAGGGGGTAAGAAAAATTCAAAATTCAAAATTCAAAATTCAAAATTTCTCTTCCACTCGCTCCTTCCTTCTTTTACCTTTGACCTTTTTCTTGGTATTTGGTTTAGTTGCCTGTGGGGGGAAATCCCCCCCAGCTTCTCAACAAAATACTGGGGGATCATCTGCTCAAGATAGCAATTTGACTTTCTTTGGTGTCACCCTAGAACAAGCAGATGAAGTAGGACGACCGATTTGGAAAGTCAGGGCTACACGGGCAAAATATACTAAAGAAAAAGAAATTGGTCAGGCTGAAAGTCCTTATGGTGAACTATACCAAGATGGCAAAGTGGTTTACCAAATCAAGGGAGATGTAGCAGACATTCAACAAGATGGAAAGCAATTGTTTCTTAAAGGTAAGATATTTGCCACAGATCCTAGCAATGGAATTGTCTTGCAAGGCAATGAATTAGAATGGCGACCTCAAGAAGATTTGTTGATTGTCCGAGACCAGATCAAGGGTACTCATAAACAACTACAAGCAGTGGCGCAGGAAGCGCGAGTTAAAACCCGCGAACAGCGCATGGAATTTTCTGGAGGGGTAGTAGCGAATTCTACTGATCCCCAGATGCAAATAAGAACCGAGCATTTAATCTGGAATATTAAAGAACAAAAACTGATTGGCGATCGCCCCATACAAATTGATCGCTACAAAGATAATAAAATTAGCGATCGGGGCAAGGGAGATTCTGCCGAAGTCAACTTAAAAACGAAAGTTGCCACTATTCAAAAGAATGCTCAATTAGAATTACTAGACCCACCAGTGCAAATAGCTAGTAACTCTATGACCTGGAACATGAACGCAGAAACTGTCACTACAAATTCCCCCGTGCGGATGTTCCAGCGTGTCGAAAATCTTACTGTTACCGCCAATCAAGGTGAAATGAAAATACCGCAAAAAACGGTTTATTTAACAGGTAATGTCAACGCCATTGGTCAGCGTCGCCAGTCTCTGAAATCTAATACACTAACTTGGTATCTAGATAATAAGTTAGTTGAAGCTCAGGGAAATGTAACTTATCGGCAAGTTGATCCACCGTTAAATTTTACAGGTGAAACAGCCCTTGGTAATCTGCAAACAGAAAATATTGTTGTCAAAGGTGGCAGTTCTAGCGGTAGGGTAGTAACAGAAATTATTCCCCAAGAAAAAACCAATCGTCAGTAGTGGAGTTAGGGGGAGTCGGGAGTCGGGAGTGTCTGAGTTAGATGAACGATTCTTTGAGAGAGATCAACAAAATTCCAACTCCCCCTCATCCCCCTCATCCCCCCACTCCCCACTCCCCGCAAATAAATTTTGGGTTGGTCGAGTACCAATGCGGTTCAGTTAAGGAAAATTGTCGGTTGGGTTAAGCAAAGCGCAACCCAACAAAGCCCTGAAAATGTTGGGTTTCGTTCCTCAACCCAACCTACACATTTCAAGGTTTTTGGCGCTAACTCAAGCGTATTGGGTCGAGTACTAGGCTAGGATCTTATTACTACAAGTCCTTTGATAACTCATGAATGGATCAAACCGATTAGGTAAGGAATCCTTGCCAACATCCCAGCAAGCAGAACATTCCCACCATCACGATACAGATCATACTCATGGAACTGGAGAATCGACTCATCCTCACTTCCATAGCGAAGAGTCTTTACGCCGAATTGTGAATCGATTATCGCGTATAGAAGGCCATGTTCGTGGTATCAAGACAATGGTGCAGCAAAGTACACCTTGTCCTGATGTTCTACTACAAATTGCCGCAGTGCGGGGCGCATTGGATCGGGTAGCACGAATTGTTTTGGATGAACATTTAACCGAGTGTATTGGTAGAGCCGCACAAGAAGGTAATATTGACGTTGAAATTAAACAGTTAAAAGCTGCTTTGGATCGATTTTTACCTTAAAAATTAGAAAAATAAAAAATTAACTCGCACGACAAAACATTTTTAGGACTTACGCAAAACTACACACTGTAGGGGCAATTCATGAATTGCCCCTACCTCAAAATCAGGGTTTTAGCTATTGTTTGCGTAAGTCCTAATTTTGTAGACGTGCGAGATTTAGTGTATTGACTCAGACTGAGGGTTATTTGTGCCAAAATGAACACAAGTATCTTACGTGTATTCAGAAGCGGAGGTTTTGGCATTACCTATCTTGCAAAGGATCAAAAAGGCGATGCTTATGGCGGCAAGCTACGCCTAGTTATCAGACTCCTATTTTAACAAAGTTATTGTTTGAGGATCATGTATGGAAAATAATAAGAAAGAAAAAGCTATCAATCAAATTTTGCTGGGACTTGCTTTACAATTTATTCCATTGATTACCCTTGGATTATCTAAGAAATATTTAAATAGTTTATTTCCTATTTCTGGTATATTAATATCTTTTTTAATCTTAGGGTTTGTCTTAGTCGGGTATGGATTTTTTATTAAAGGATGTCGTCTCTATATTAAAAGTAAAGGTTATTCGTCTAATTGGGGATGGCTAGGGTTATTAAGTTTGGTCGGATTGTCAATTTTATTACTTATTCCCTCTAAGAGAAATCGTGTCTCTTTACAGGATGAAACTTTGGTAAATAAACCATTTGAGAAGATTAATATTCCAGAACTATTGCTATCTTGGATAATTGCCTTACCAGTTCTATTATTTTCGATATTAGGAATATTTTGTTTATTAAATAATTTGAATTTTTCTAACTTGATAAAAAATCAAACTATCCTCAATCTATTAAATATAATTATTTACATCTTTGGGGGATTAATTTTTTTAACAACCTCTAGAAAAGAAGGGTTAGATTTTAATAAAATTATGGGCTATAAAAACTATATTAATTTCAAGTTAATTATAATCATTTTTGCTATACAATTTGCTTTCCAGCGTGGCTTCAATACTGTAACATTATACAAATTATCATTTATTCTACCCAAATATGTGGAAAGTTATATTAATGAAAAACCTGTTACTAATATTTTAGAAATGATCCTCTGGAGCTTTTCAGTTATGCTCTTAGCTCCTCTGATAGAAGAATTCTTTTTTCGGGGAATAATTTTGCCAAAATGGTCAATAAAATGGGGAGTAAAAGCAGGAATTTTAACTTCATCTTTCCTATTCGCAATTTTTCATTTTCGATTTGATATTATTCCTTTATTTATCACGGGTATTATCTTATCAATTTTATATTTTAAAACCCGATGTTTAATAACATCAATACTCTTTCACTTTTTCCATAATACTACTGTTACAATCTTAAATATCATAGACTATTTCAGCACATCAGAAATCGAAAGAAGTGCATTTGTTTCGATAAAAGACTATCAAGCTTCAATACAACCATTGTTAAGTCAACGAGTTTTTCTGATCGCTATATCTCTTCCCTTTCTTATCTACTTTATTTATAAAAATTTTCCTAAGAATGATGCAATTATTCCTTATTATGCCAACGATGCTAAAGCCTCTGAAACTAATTAACTCAACTTGGAGTGAAAAATCATATAGGAATCATATTTGATTTCTGAAAAAATCTAAGTAGTCTTGTAGGGTGTGTTAGCAGAGCGTAACGCACCATCTAAGCTTGTGGTGCCGTACTTTCTGCGCTAACACAACGCCAGTTGCTACAACGGATAGCGCAGCGTTAGCGAGTCATTGAGCGTCGGGAACCTCCGCAACGCACTGGCTCCCCTACGTGTATTTCAAAGATAAAATACTATAGCGCTTCTCATTTGTATACAATACACTTTGACCTCTCTCCAAACCTCTCTCCTTTTAGGAGAGAGGCTTTGAGGCTTACTCCCCAACGCTAGTAGGGAAGGGGCTGAGGGTTAGGTCTATATTTCATGCAATTGAGAACCGCTATAGTCCTATACTAATTGAGACTTTAGATATCTCCTTTAAAAATGACGTTAAAAGAATATAAATTTAACTATTATTTAAACCTCAATATAAACAAACCTCTAATTCTTTGGTTACACGGCTTCATGGGAAACATTAATGAATTTGATGAAGCCATAAAATTACTAGGTGAAGATTTTTCTTATCTTACCCTTGATTTACCAGGACATGGTAAAACCCAAGTTTTAGGAAGTGATGAATTCTATAAAATAGAAGCAACTGCCCAAGCAATAATCAATTTATTAGATGAATTAAAAATAGATAAATGCTACTTAATTGGTTATTCAATGGGCGGAAGATTAGCTTTATATCTAACTCTGCATTTTCCAGAACGTTTTATTAAAGTTGTATTAGAATCAGCTTCCCCAGGTTTAGCAACAGAAGCGGAGCGATTAGAACGAGTTAGACGTGATGCTCAGATAGCTAAAAAATTAAGCAGAACTATTATTCAAACTGATTTTGCTACTTTTCTGTCAAATTGGTATAGTCAGCCAATTTTTGGTTCTATCAAAAATCATCCAGAATTTGAAAAATTGCTAGAAAATCGTTTGCATAATAATCTGATTGAATTAACAAAATCACTCCAATTTATGGGTACTGGTAATCAACCATCTTTGTGGGGAAAACTCAAAGATAATACAAAGCCTCTACTTTTACTAGCTGGTGAAAATGACGAAAAGTTTAGAGATATAAATACAGAAATAGCTAATATATGTAAAATTACACAACTAAAAGTAATTAGGAATACTGCACATAATATTCACTTTGAAAATACTGTAGAATTTGTGCAAAATATCAGAGATTTTTTCAATGATTAGTTAACTTATTTTGCTGCTTCTTTGGTGGCTGAATCTGGGGAGTTGGGGCTAAGTTTACTGTTGATGGTTGCTTCGCGGCACTTAATTCCTCTTGCAACATTTTCTGATAAATCTTAGCTAAAGAGCTACTAACAGAATTAGTTTCTATACCATATCCTAGACTTGTCCAGGTGGGAGAGAGTCGCCGCAAAACATCATTTAACTTTCCCTGACGTAACTGTTGAGAAATATCAGTTCCCCAAGCTTTTGGGTCGCTCAACCAACGGTAAACTACTACATCTTGATATTCTGCTTCAAAACTATAAGCAGTCCAAAACATCATCGGCATCGGTCTTGGGTGATAACGGGGGGCTAAACGATACCAAGTAACGTTGATAATTTGATATCTGCCAGCAGCAGTGGAACAATTACCTGTGTTTGGGCCTGTGACAATTGTGACGCATATCTCAGGATGTCGGCTGAGGTCGTTAATTTGCTGTCCACCGTATAAGAGCGAATAAGGACGTTTGCCACTAGCCTCACTCGCCGAGATGGTTCGCATTAAAGCACGGATATAGGGGTCGCCCTGTTTCATGACCAAAGGCGGCTGTTGATCTGTAAAGACAGGATCGGAAGGCGATCGCAAGTCTCCAATATACCATTGCAACAAATACACGAAGCCGAGAAGCGCGGCTATTGGCCCAATAAGTTTTTCAACACCTTTGAATTCAAAGCCTTTCAGAATCTAATCTCCTTCAAATTCGCTTTCTTTGCTAACAAAAATCATCGACGAACTCATTCTGACAAAGTTCACACCTGATTGTTAGTTATTATTCCCATTTCCTCATTTTTTTTGGTAATTAGGAAAAAAGGGCATGAATCAGTATAGCAAGCGAGATACTCCCAAGTTATATAGGACTTACGCAAAACTACACACTGTAGGGGCAATTCATGAATTGCCCCTACCTCAAAATCAGGGTTTTAGCTATTGTTTGCGTAAGTCCTATTATAATAAGATAGTTAATTTCACCAGCAATTAGCTATGACAACAGAAATATTAAAGTCTGTTGAGCCTACCCTTTATGAAGAAGATCATTATTTATGGGTAGAAACAACACTTAAACAATTAGAAAATAAAGATATTGAAAATATTGATTGGCAACATCTAGCAGAAGAAATTGAAGCTTTGGGAATTGAACAAAGACGAAAAGTAGAAAGTTACTTAAAACAATTATTAATTCATCTTTTACTTTATAGTTATTGGGAAAGTGAAAAAGAAAATTGTCAACGGGGCTGGCAAATAGAAATAACTAATTTCCGCGATGAGCTAGAATTTTCTTTTCGTTCAAAAACACTTTATAATTATTCTCTTAGCTGCTTAGGTGCAGTTTATATTAAAGCCAGAAGGCAAGCCATTCAAAAAACAGGTTTATCCCCTGAAATTTTTCCAGAACAATGCCCTTTTTCTCCCGAAGATATTTTTAATAGTGAGTACTTCCCACAATAAAAGTAAAAGTGATTTTGTAAGTAGTCAGACAAAATTAATTACGGCTCTTCATTACTTATTATGCTAATACGTCTGTAAATCAGCTTTTGTTATTTTTCGATTGTAGATGTCGTATATACACGTTATGCTCAAAAAAAGGAACCCATGCAAACATATAATTGGAATGCTGAAGACTATGAAAAACATTCTCAAGCCCAACAAAAATGGGCGAGAGAACTTATAGAAAAATTATCTCTTAACGGATCAGAGGATGTTCTTGACTTAGGTTGTGGTGATGGAAAAGTAACCCATGAAATATCGAATGTGGTATGTAATGGATCAGTAATTGGGATTGATAATTCCAGTTCGATGATAACGCTTGCAACAAATCAGTATCCAATAGATAAGTATCAAAACCTTTCATTTAAGGTAATGGATGCTCGTGATTTATTGTTTGAAAAATGTTTTGATGTTGTATTTTCAAATGCAGTATTACATTGGGTTAAAAATCATAAACCAGTTGTAGAAGGTTTATTTAAAAGCCTCAGACCTGGCGGGAAAATACTCCTTCAAATGGGGGGAAAAGGCGGTGTAAGTTTATATATATCTGTTTTAGATGAAATACTGTTATTTCCAGAATGGCAGTCATATTTTAAAGATTTTGAGTTTCCTTACGGCTTTCTCGGAGTAGAAGAGTATGAAGTAATGTTATTGGAATCTGGCTTTCAAATAAATCGCATAGAACTTATTCCCAAAGATATGACTCATGCTGGAAAGGAAATGTTTAAGGGATGGATTCGGACAACTTGGATGCCTTATATAGAACGAGTACCAGAAGAAAAAAGGGAACAATTCATCGAAGTAATATCTACAAAATACATTGAGAAAGTACCACTAGATGAAGAAGGTAATGTTCATGTAGCTATGGTAATGATTGAAGTTGAAGCAGAAAAAAAAGCATAACAAAAAAATCGAGCGGCATTTTGGCTTTAAATTTTATTTTTGATCTTGCCTATCGTCATCGGATGGATAATCTTCGATTATATCGCTGTTTATAAAAATGAAGGTAATAAGAGAGCGATGGCTTGTGTCTGGTGAATCAGTGTAGGGGTAAAGCGCCGTATGATCAATGCGCTTTTCCCTACGTTTTGGGTGTAGGATGGAGCGATCGCTTTCGGGAGTGCAATCAAGGCCGGTCAATTTAGATGAAGCAAACTACTTGACAAAGTGCGTAGGCGTAGCCATCGCTTTTCCATGAAAATGTGAGCCGATGGGATATCAGCACTGTTGAAATAGCTCCTGAAAGCTTTTTGAGGCTGCTTCCGGTTTCGCAACAATTTCGACAATTTTATTGCGTGCATCTGCTGTAAACAGCGCCTCAACTGCAACTTGGGCGACTTTCTGCCTGGGGATGCTACCGTCAAATAGTGTATCTGCACTTTGCATAACGATCGCGTCCAGGTTATCTTCATTTTTCAACCCACCAGGCCGCACAATCGTATAAGTAAGACCACTTTTCTGAATATACTCTTCAGCTTGTTTTTTCCACAACAAAATCAGCCAAAACAAGTTGAGTGGATGGAAAAGCTGCGAAGTACACAAAGAAGAAACTAAGACAAAATGCTCAATTCCCTTTGCCTTGGCAGCATCTACTAAATTTTTAGTCCCTTCAAAATCCACTTTATAGGGACCAGTGGGGTCAAAGCTAGGTTTTGCACCAGTCGCAACCAATAAAACTGTGCTATCTCCCAACGCAGCAGTCAGACTTTCTGGTTGTAACACGTCGCCTACAACTAATTGGGCTTCAGGAGACAGAATACCCTTAGCTTTTTCTATATCCCTCACCAGGGCTATGACGGGAATATTCCGCGCGATCAATTCTTGCACAATTCGGCGACCTGTTTCACCTGTTGCCCCTGCTACAAATGCTTTCATAAGAAATGCTATCCTGGGAAACTATTGTGTGCTTGTTCAGTTCTTTATTTTAGTAATTCTATGGAGGTAATGGTAGATTAATGAGGTTTCGGTAAAAATCGGATATTAGTACTAAATGACCCAAGCGTGCTGGGAATCATTAATATAGACGAACGCCAATGTATACAGTAATGCATTTATGCTTTCAAGAAAAGGCGAATATAAATCCTGGGAAATAACAGAAGCAGTTTTACCTGTAGCGCCCAGCCAGGAAGAAGCTGAACACACGTTAATAGAAACCGATGTAGCGACGCTGACAAAGTTTTACGGTCGTTATCAAGATTTTATGGAAATGGCTGCCCCAGTAGATCAGGTTGCTGAGTATCTCAATGCTCACGCCTCATGGTTTTCGCGCTGCGCTGAACCGATGAAGGTACAATCACTTGGGGAAAATGGCTATGCTTTAACAATTGGTCGTTTTGGTTCTTTTGGTTATGAAGTAGAACCGAAGATTGGTTTGGAATTGTTGCCCCCAGATGAAGGTATTTACCGTATCCGTACAATCCCCATTCCTGACTACCAACCGCCTGGTTATGACGTAGACTATCGGGCATCTCTACAGTTAATAGAAGCCGATGTTTCTACTAGCATTGGCAAGGTTACAAGAGTTGAGTGGGAATTGGATTTGATCGTTTATCTTCACTTTCCCCGGTTTATTCAACGATTACCCAAGTCTATAGTTCAATCTACAGGCGATCGCGTACTTAACCAAATCGTCCGCCAAGTCTCCCGCCGCTTAACTCGCAAAGTTCAGCAAGATTTTCATAAATCTTTGGGAATCCCCTTTCCGGCTAATTCTAAGCAAAAGCGGTGAGTCAATAGTCAGTTAACAGGCTGATAACTGTTAACTGACAAATAACCTACAGACTAGGCTTTAGTGAGAATTTTTTGGACAATTTGCACCCCAGTAACAGCCTGCCAAGCAAAAAGTCCCAAAAGGGTGAAATTTATCAAAATGTGAGTTGCACGCGCCCAATTTGCCCCTTTCTGCATATAAGGGGACAAAGCCGCAGAAAATGCTATTAGACCTGTCATACCTAGTCCTGCTAACAAGTGAGGCTGGACAAATAACTTACCATTATTGATGTAAGTGACAGCCATCCCACCGATCGCACCTGCTACCATCAAAGCTAGGAGTATAGACCCGATTTGGTAGTGTCTGTCATTATATCTACCTTTAATCAGTTCCTTCCTTTCTTCCCCCTGAGCATTTCTGGTACTCTGTACTTTTAGCCCTAAGTAGGCAGCGTAAATTGAGACTACTAATAGCGCCCACATTAGCACCGGATGGAAGAAGCTCAACCAATATTTCGCCGATGCAGAAAGTTCTGGACTCATTGTGTTCTCCCCTAATTATGAAATCTTCATAAAAATTAGCATAACTCTATTCTCTGTGCTTAAAGTTGCACAAATTAAAAGACGCTGAGGGATGACAAGGGAAGACAAGAGTAAAGTCTCCCTGACTTTAATTTGGAGCCAATCAAAAGATATAATGCTTGCGGAGACTGCATTTATTAATTTTGAATTTTGAATTTTGAATTTTGAATTGCATAACCCTCTTGCAAAAGTGGATAAACAATCTCAGACTGAGTTTTAAGGGTAGACGAACAAAACCCCCAGTGTGGGATCTCATTCATGACTGAAAACAACGATACTTTGCTGCTCAAAGCTGCTCAAAGTGGTGATATCAAGGGGCTATGTGTGCTACTGGCTGCTGGTGCGAAGGTGGACGCGTGCGATCGCCAGGGGACTACAGCGTTAATGTTTGCTGCCAATTTAGGCTATACCGAAATTGGGCGATCGCTGCTAGATGCTGGGGCAAATATTAACTTGCCTAGAAAACTCTATGGTTTGACGGCTTTGATGTTGGCGGTTAGTGCCAAACAACTTGACATTGTGCAGCTTTTACTATCCAGAGGTGCTGATGTCAATGCCACTAATGAAGATGGCAGCACAGCTTTAATGGCAGCAGTACTCAAAGGTCATATTGATGTAGTGCGAGTTTTATTGGCTGCTGGTGCCCAAGTTAATATCGCCGATCGAGATGATGATACTGCATTGAAACTTGCCGTTAAGCAGGGAAAAATAGAAGTTATAGAAGCAATTCTCCAAACTGGTGTCGATGTCAATATCCCAGATGAGGAGGGTGAGACACTCTTAACATTAGCGGCAGACTTGGGACATCTAGAGGTTGTGGAAGCATTGCTAGCAGCAGGGGCTGATGTGAATGTGAAAAACGCTGATGGTGGAACTGCATTATCGGCAGCAGCTGCATCTGGAAGTAGTGCGATCGTCGCAGCTTTACTAGATCGAGGTGCCCAAATTAATCTTCAAGATCAAGATGGGGAAACTGCCCTACATCTTGCCGTTGTAGAAGGCTACATTGATGTCGTGCAAGTATTACTTAACGGGGGTGCAAATGTCCAAATTAGGAACCGCCTGGGTGATACACCACTGCTTGTAGCCGCATTGCAGGGACATAGCCAAATTGTCGAGGCATTGCTGCATTTTGGGGGAGATGTTAACGAGAAAAATCTTGGTGAAGTACCTTTGACGTTAGCTGCATCACAAGGACACACCCAAACTGTAAAAGTGTTGCTAGACTATGGTGCTGATGCCAACACTCCGGGAGATGATGGGAAAACTGCTTTGATCAAGGCAACCGAACGCAAGCACATAGAGATCATACATTTGCTGCTGACAAAGGGGGCAGATGTGAATTTTCAAGACTCAGCGAAGGCAACATCATTGATGTGGGCAGCCTCAGCGGGTTATAGCGAAATTGTGCAGGTATTACTCCAAGCTGGGGCAGATGTAAATTTGAAAAACCGGGGTGGTTATACTGCTTTGATGATTGCAGAATTTAATGGTTATAAGAATGTGGTGCAGAGTCTGCAAAAAGCTGGGGCGCAAGAATAGCTAATAGCCATCTCAAATATTTTCATAAATATCTTGACAAATCATTAAGAGGTTGTTTGAAAAGTCCTATTCTTGGTAGCAAAACGTTCTAGATCCCTCTAAATCCACGCCACGTGCAACAAGAGTGGCTCGCCGCCCAACGCAGTGGCTCCCCTTAAAAAGGGGGACTTTGACTCCGGTTCCCCCCTTTTTTAAGGGGGGTTAGGGGGGATCTAAAAGTGCCTAAATTCACAGCGAAATACTTTTCAAACAACCTCTAAATGAAGGTTAATAAATTGAATACCAAGGAAGTTTAAAACAACCAAGTCTAGACCGAAGAAACAAAGAAAGCAAAACTCCGTCGTAACTGTTGTGAACTTGCTACGGCGGAGAAAGGAAAAATTAAAACGCCAAGGGGCAGCAGGCTAAATGCTTGTGTCACAAGGATAGAAAGAAAGCAAACATGAAGAAGTAAATTTAACTTTTACTTTTTACCTTGTAACTTGTACCTTTTACCTAGTCTTCCCCTTGGCGTTTCCTACTGTGCTAGATGTGCAAAATATATAGTTTTTACTTGAACAGAAAAGTATTCTAACGATCATTTTTTATGTATTATCCTAAAGGCTAAATACAACCAAGTCGCTAAAAAAGGTTTATATGCGATTATTTGAGCGATCGCTACGGAAAGTCAAAGAAAAAATAAATAAAAAATTAAATTTAGTATAATCACTGTGGGGAAAAGACTGTTATAACCAAAAATGTTATCTCCTTATTTTTATTGGGTTTATTGGTTTACCCTTCTCCTGCAAAGACGCTACGCGAACGGGAACCCCAGAGCGAACGCAAAACCTCAACCTAACCCTATTGCCTACTCCCCTATATTTAACAATTTCGCCATCGCCAACCGTTGCAGTTTCCCCGTAGCACCACGAGGTAGTTGATCTAAAATGTGAACTTGCTTAGGAACTTTGAAGTCTGCCAGGATGGTTGAACAGTGAGCTAAAAGTTCTTTTTCGCCAGCTTCTGCCTTCAGGACAACAGCAGCGTGAATATCTTCTCCTAAAGATTTGTGGGGGACGGCAAAGGCCAAGGCTTCGGCAACGGCGGGATGGCGCAGCAAGGCATCATCCACTTCTAAAGGAGAAATTTTTTCCCCACCCCGGTTAATCAATTCTTTAATGCGTCCAGTCAAGCGGAGGTAGCCGTCTTCATCCACAGTACCCTGATCCCCTGTGCGAAACCAACCGTTTACAAAAGCAGTGGCGTTAGCTTCGGGGTTGTTTTCGTAGCCATCTATAACATTAGGTGCTTTTACCACCACCTCACCCAAGCTTCCCTGAGATAACAGATTACCTTCGGAGTCCATAATGCCCACTTCCACACCGAAGCCATAACCTACACTACCTGGTTTCCGCACTTTTGGCGGTAGGGGATTGGTGGTCATTAAGTGAGATGCTTCAGTCATGCTGTAAGATTCCACCACGGGAGCATTGAGAGTTGCCTCCATCTGTTCAATAATAATCGGGGGCAAGGAAGCGCTACTAGAGCGAATGAAACGAAAGGGGTTAGCTTTGACAATTTCTGTGTTGCGGCTAGCGCGTGCCAAAATTGTCTGATGCATGGTTGGCGCTGCGGAGTACCAGGTAGGTTTGTAGATATGTACCAGTTTCCAAAACTCCAGGGCATTAAAACCATTGGGACAAACTAATGTACCACCCGATGCCAGAGTTGCCAGCAAACAGCCCACCAATCCGTGAATGTGGAATAGGGGCATTAGGCAAAGTGTAGTGTCGGCTGCTGTGAGTGAGTAAGCATCAATGAGGTTGCCGGCTGAAGCAATTAAGTTGCGATGACGAATTGGCACGCGCTTGGGACGACTGGTGGTGCCGCTAGTGTGGAGAATCATCGCCAGATCATCAGCGTTGGGGGCAACGGGATTTGAGAATTGTGTTGGTTCTGAGCCTGTTTTGACTAATTCAAAGCTTAATGTGCCGTCAGTGTTTACCTTGGCGTTAATCAGCATCATGTCAGCTGTGACGGCGGCAATAGCTGCTTCTGTCCCCTCAGACAACGTAATCAGTGCTTTTGCTTGGGTATCTTGGTAGTAAAAGGCAAATTCTTCTTGTTTGTATTTGGGATTTAAGGGTGCAGCAGTGCCACACAGGGCGGCAGCCAAAAAGGTAATAGCCATTGGTGAACCATTAGTCATAGCAATGGCAATGGGTTCTCCCCGTTTCAATCCAAAGCTGTTGAGTTGGGATACTAGTTCAATAATATTCTCGCGCAATTGCTTATAAGTTAGCGATCGCTCCCCAGGTGTAACTAAGGCTGGATGATTGTCTTCCCCTGCTAAAAGCTCAAATAAGTTCATTTAAAACCTCCAGATTTATAAAATTGGGCATTGGAGATGAGGAAGATGAGGGAGATGAACGCAAAGAAAGAGAAGGAAAAAATGCTTCCCAGTCCCCAATCCCCCATTCAACCATTGTTAGTAAGTTGACGGCAAAAAACAAGAGCTAAAATTAAGTCAATAGTGTGTCTGTCGTTGCTAGAAATCAGAAAAATCTTTTTCACCAACTAAACCCCATCGATAAAATATGGATCGTCGGAATTTTCTAAAGTATGTCACTTTAGCAGGATCTAGCTTTGCCTTAACTAGTTGTGTTCAAGGTAAAAATTCCAAATCGCAGGGTGAGGTGTATCCCTCAGCATCCCCCGTGGCGGTAAATGAACCTTTGAAGGTGGGATTTGTTTATGTTGGTGCTGTGGGTGATTTTGGCTGGACTTATGCCCATGATTTAGGCCGCAGAGATATGGAAGCCAATCTTCAAGATAAGGTAAAAACTACCTTTGTCGAAAATGTCAACGAAGGTGGTGATGCTGAAAGGGTGATTCGCCAACTAGCATTAGATGGTAATAAGTTGATTTTTACAACTTCCTTCGGGTATATGAACCCAACAATTAAAGTTGCCAAGGACTTTAGTGATGTTGTCTTTGAACACTGTACAGGATACAAACGTGCTGCCAATGTTGGCACTTATCTGGGACGATTTGAAGAACCGCGTTACTTAACGGGCATGATTGCTGGCAAGATGACAAAAACAAATGTAGTTGGTTTTATTGGCGCATACCCAATTCCAGAAGTAATTCGGGGAATCAATGCATTCACTCAAGGAGTACGGCTAACAAATCCCCAAGCAAAAGTTAAGGTACTTTGGGTACAAAGTTGGTACGATCCAGGTAAAGAAAGAGAAGCAGCTCAAGCTTTGGTCAATTTAGGTGCGGATGTACTGACGCAGCATACCGACTCTAGTGCCGTTGTCCAACTGGCTGAGGAAAAAGGGATCTATGCTTTTGGCTACAACACTGATATGAGTAAGTTTGGTCAAAAAGCCCACCTGACATCAACTATTAACAAATGGGGCAAATTCTATACAGATAAAGCCTTGGCTGTAATGAGTAATACTTGGAAGTCTCAAGATGTTTGGGATGGCATTGGTGAAGGGATGGTAGATATTTCCCCGATGAATCAGGCGATTCCGGCTGATGTGCAACAGCTGGTAAATGGGAAGCGCGATGAGTTTATTCAGGGTACTGCACATCCTTTTGATGGCCCGGTGAAAAACCAAAAAGGGCTGGTGCGAGTCTCAAAGGGTAAGGTGTTGGGTGATCGGGAACAACTGGGGATGGATTGGTATGTTGAGGGAATTGAAGGGTTAATTCCCAAAGGTAAACAATACTAACCCAAGTTGCGGGTTAGGGACTGACAAGAAATAAATTATCCAAAGAAACGTAGACGCAAAGCGGCTTGCCGCAGGCTACCACAGAGACACAGAGAACACAGAGAGAGGAGAAATAGAGAGGGTTTTTGCCTCAGTTTTCGGATATTTTTTTATTTGGAAGTCCCTTATCAAATTTTAGATTTTTTTGCATCCGCCGATTCATGCGATCGCCATCACAAGTTGACGGTTGTGCGTAGCAGTTGCAGACTGCTATTTAGAGAACTCAAACGCTCTCTTGTATAAACAAAGACTAATCACTAATAACTCCCCTTGACGGCAGGGCTGTTTCATTCCCTAAAAGGCTCTGATTTACAAGCGCTTCAAGCAGAAAATTCAGGTGAATAAAAAACCTGATTGGGCAAGAAAATCGCGTTTGCACTGAAATTTACTCGTTGAAGTGGTATCTTTTCAATGACCAAATCAAGCAAATTTCTGACTTATACTATTGACAAAATCTCTAAGAGATCGAATGAAACAGCCCTGCCCTTGACGGGGAGTTATTTGATATCAGTTAACTAGCTAAAGTGAAATTGGTACATTTTTAAATGCGGCTGTATCTGGCACAAAAATGTCCAAATTATTGATCCCATCGGGAACTCTTAGCCACGTATAAGCATCTGCGGAAGCTTGTGGACGTACTTGGAACAAAGAAACGCTTCCTGTTGAGCGATTAAGAGCAACTCCTTTGTAGGTTACGCTAGTGTCAGGATTGCGGGCTGTTGTACTAGCAACCGATATAATATCGCTACCAACAACTCCGTCTGTGGCAAGGCGACGAATACGCATTTGCACATTTACCACATCACGGTTTCCAGTTTCTGGATCTTTAATTCGTTTTGCTGAAAGTAACTCAACTTCTGCCTTTTTGCCAAAAGCAGGCTGCACAAATTGACCAGGGTTAATTGCTGAAGTTGTAGTACTAGCAGGAGATGGTGAGGCTGTTGCTTGTGGAGAAGTTGTAGCTGTAGGACTTGGGACTTGAGTGGGAATGGTGTTACTGGCTGTACTAGTAGCATTTATTGTCTGCCGCAACGTCAAAACTTCATAAGCTACATAGCCGCTACATCCCAAAGCCAAAGTGGAGAGTAATACAGCTACACCAGATAAAAATGTACTCACACCATTGCCTCGATTTCGTATTTGTGTATATGCAGGTTGACTTACGTTTCTATTTTGTAGTCCCATAAATTTGTGCGTAGGCGCAGCCCGTCGTAGACATCGCCCACGTATGAAACATGTGAACATCTTCCCTATACTAGTTAAGTAACTTTACTGAGCAATTTCTTCTCTCTCCGGAAAGAAGTTTTTGGCAAGGTCAAAATATCTATCTTTGGGATAAGGAAAATCGGTGAGACTTAAGACTTTCAATCAACCACTGGGTGTTTTGTTAATATTTTTGACTAGCCAGATAGGATTTAGTTCTATTGCAAAAGCACAAACCCAAGTCGCGCCAACAACCACTACAAAATCAATTTGCTCTACCCAACTGGGAACAGCTATAGATGCTGTAATCAATCGTCCCTTATTTAGTCGGGGGCGCTGGGGAATTTTGATACAACCCCTGTCAACTGGGCAAACTCTTTACAGTCGAGATGCTCAAAAATATTTTACTCCCGCGTCTAACCTCAAATTGCTGACAACAGCAGCTGCTTTGCAGCAATTGGGTGCTAATTTTCGGATTCGCACCTCTATTTATCAAAATGGCAATGGTGTTTTACGTGTTGTCGGTAGGGGAGATCCTAGCTTAAGTGATACTCAACTACAAACATTGGCACAGCAGCTAAAACAGAAAGGTATTACTCAAATTCGGCAGTTGATCGCTGATGATAGTTATATTCAAGGGGATATTGTTAATCCCACCTGGCAATGGGAAGATGTGCAGTCAGATGATGGCGCACCAGTCAGCAGCTTTATTCTGAATCAAAATATTTTTAGCTTCAAACTTGTACCGCAAGCTGTAGGTAAATCTTTACAAGTCCTGTGGCTTGATCCTGGCGAGGCGAAACAGTGGCGGATAATTAATCAGTCAGCAACGGTTGCCCAAAATCAACCAACCTACGTCAATGTTACCCGCGAATTATCAGGAACAGTATTAAGAATTCAAGGACAACTGACAACGAATTCTGAACCGTATTTAATAAATTTACCTGTAGTTGACCCTAATTATTACTTCTTACGGCGCTTCCGTACAGCTTTGGCAACAGAAAAAATTACCTTGGGGCAAACATTAGTAGTTAATGGTGGTGTTAATCAACAGGAAATAGCCTTTGTAGAGTCGCCACCTTTATCTGAATTATTAATGGAAACTCTTCAGAATAGTAATAATCTTTATGCTGAAGCACTGTTGAGAGCATTAGCTGTGAAAAAAACCAGAGTGAAAAATCAGACTAGTGCTGATGTCGGTTTGGAAGTTGTCAAAGCGAGTTTAACTAAATTGGGAGTTGATCCAGCAAATTATATTTTAGTGGATGGTTCGGGTTTATCACGTCGTAACTTGGTGACACCAGAAGCTTTTGTCCAAACTTTGCGGGGAATGGCAAAAACACCAACAGCATATATATATCGCGCATCTTTACCGGTGGCGGGTAAAAGTGGAACCTTGAAAAACCGCTTTCAAGATACACCTGCTGAGGGCATTGTCCAAGCAAAAACAGGTACGTTAACTGGTGTGGTTTCTCTATCTGGATATATGAATGCGCCGAAGTATGAGCCGCTAGTTTTTAGTATTATTGTAAATCAGTCGGATCAGTCTGCAACAGTTGTGCGGCAGGCAATTGATGAAGTTGTTGTGTTGTTAACACAGTTGCAGCGTTGTTAATATTTACCTGGGCGAATATAATTCGCGGCTACACAAACCAAACCTGCCTCCGCAGGTTAGCAAACCTTTGATTTTGCGCCCAATACGTTTAAAACTTTTCACTCCTAATTTTTTTCATGCCATCTAAAATCTTACCACCGCCCCTAAAACCTGGAGACTTACTACGAGTAATTGCCCCTAGTGGTGCTTTGCGAGAATTTGAGGCATTTGAACGAAGTATAGAAATTTGGCGATCGCACGGCTACAAACTAGAAATCAGTCCCCAGATAGATGACCAATGGGGCTATCTAGCTGGGACAGACAAAAACCGTAGTCAACAGCTAGCGTCAGCATGGCAAGATCCTGATTGTCGTGGTATTCTCTGTGCCAGAGGTGGTTTTGGCAGCACCCGCATCTTAGAAAATTGGAATTGGCCAAACTCAGGGCTTCCCAAGTGGCTTATCGGATTTTCTGATGTCACAGCTTTATTATGGAGCCTTTATACAGCAGGAATTTCCGGCGTTCATGGCCCCGTACTGACGACTTTCGCCGATGAGTCAGATTGGTCAATTAAGAGATTATTTGATTGGGTAGAAAGTAGTTCTTTCGCTCCTCTCAAAGGTTGCGGTTGGGGTGGTGGTGTGGTTACTGGTACTTTGCTACCAGGTAATCTCACAGTGGCTACTCACCTTTTGGGTACACCAATCCTGCCACATTTAGATGGTGTAATTCTGGCGTTGGAAGATGTGACGGAAGCACCTTATCGGATTGATAGGATGCTGACACAGTGGCGTTTGAGCGGTGCTTTGTCTAAAGTCTGCGGTATTGCTTTGGGGGGTTTTACTCGTTGTGAAGCGCCGCCAACTATATCTAGTTTTAGTGTAGAAGAAGTATTGCGCGATCGCTTAGGCGATTTGGGTATTCCCATTGTCTCTGATTTGCCTTTTGGCCATGATAGTCCCAATGCAGCATTACCAGTGGGTGTAGAGGTAACTTTAGATGGAGATGCGGGAATATTAGCGATGCCTAGGTTGGCAAGCTACGCACCATAGTTTACCGCAAATATTCCATCATCCAAATTAGCGCTCTTTATAAATTTTTTACCTTTTCAACTACTTTGGCGGCAATTCTACCACCACCAACACCTATTTCTGCCACTGTGCTGTCTTGATAAATAAATGGTGTAATATATTCATTCACAATATCAACTGCATCTTCTACAGTAGCCCATTCATCACCTAAATAATTGCACTAGATCGAAAGCCATTGACTATAAAACTACGTCCTGGGATTCGTGAGCAAGTCATATCAATTCCTCAATGGACTAATGAGTTGAGAGAAGTGATTGAAGCATGGGTACAAACTAAACTTGATCAAACTGATGAACTTTGAGAAATTTTGGATAAGAATTTAGACATTTAGTTTATCTCTTTCATCATCTGTAATCTTTTGATTACCTAGAACAACTTGAGATTTATCCCATTTTTTGGCGTAATTGTTCCAGAATTCTTGATTAATTTCAACGTTTGATGGCTGCATTGGTAACTCCTATTGGTTATATAGCGCTTCTCTGTTGACTGCAATACAGACCTAACAAGAACAGCCCCAACCCTTGTAGCGTTGGGGAGCAAGATTCAAAGCCTCTCTCCTTTTAGGAGAGAGGAATGGAAGTGAGGTCAAAGTGTATTGCACCCATTCGAGAACCGCTATAGCAGTAATATCTCAGTTGAACGAGATTAGTACTATATCAGTTTCTCAGAATTTTTTGAAACCACTCTTGGGTGCGATCGCCCATAGCTTCTAAAGAGTAGAGAGTTTCTGCTTGCTGGCGACAAGCTCGGCGGTCAATTTCATCCAAATGCTTAATTGCTTCTACTAAACCTTGAACACTATCAGGTTCCACCAAAAAACCAGTTTTGCCTTCCTGGACAATTTCTGTTAAACCACCCCGACGGTAAGCAATTAAAGGTACTCCACAAGCAAGTGCCTCTATTGCAACATTTCCAAATGCTTCTATCCAACGAGGAGTTATTAAAAGAGATCGACATTGAGCTAACTCCTTTTGTAGCTCAAATGTTGGTAAAAATCCTACATATTCTATGGGAGCATTAGGGTATTCTTGACAAATTTTCTCCCAGTAGGATACATCCTGCTTTAACCCGAATATTTTCAGTGTAATGCCGGTGATTTCTGCTGCGGCTACTGCATCTTCTAGTCCTTTTTCAGGAGCTATCCTACCTACCCATGCCAAGCTCTGAGTTGGTTTGGGGCAAAATTGATAAATAGATAAATCCAAACCATTTAGCAGACAAATACACCGTTCTGCAAAGGTGAAAGTTGCTGCCTGTGCTTGACTGTGAACACCGATAGTATCAGGGAAATTGATTGCTACTTGTTCAATCATCTGATCCATTGCATCTGTCAAAGAACCCATGCTGATCAGATGTGCGATCGGCAGGCTAAAAAATGGTGTTAAATACAGTGGCAGCCAATCATAAGCAAAATTCACAATCAAATCATAATCTGCTTGTACTTGGCGAGCATAATCCCACATATTTGCTAAAACAGAATTTTTATATAGGAAAATTGGATCGCTACGACTTTGATTTTGCGCTGGTATCTGTATTAGTTCTCCGGGAATTTCTTTAATAGGTAAGGAATTGCTAATAGACCCTTGCGGTGCAACAATTTCTAATTTATGTCCTCGCCGCAGCATCTCTGTAGCAATATTAGATAGGGTCAACTCTACTCCGCCTCCCAATCCTGAACCTATAGCACCCATTGGGGTAGACATAAATAATAATTTATGGTACATATTCGTGGTTAATGTATTTTCATAAACATCATTTTCTCACCTAAACAAGGTAATTAAATGAAATCAACATATCCTTCCTATTATAGAATGGATGTTTACCTATTTAACTTATGATTAGTCGCAAAGAATGAGACTAAATGTAGTATATTGGATCAATAATTTATCATCAAGAGAGATTTTTATATGAAAATAGCATTAGTTGCTGGAGGTTATATTCCTGTCCCTCCCTTATCAAATTCTATTTGAACTCTGATGCAAGAGTACAAATATTTTTTAGATAAGATTGGAAATCAAATAGATATTATTAACAATAAAAATGTTAATGAAATCATAGCTAAAATCAATAATGGTAATTACGATTTTGTGCATTTACACGCATATAAATTTGTTAGTCAATTCATATTACTGCTATTCGACCCTACACTTTATTGGGTGAAATACGTTTATTTTCACTCTACTCTTTAGCAAAGAAAATTTGTATAGAAGATTCCCAAAAAATTTAAAAATTGGTATGAAAGTTACCCTTTTCCAATCCCAAATTCAGAATTTTTACCGCCAGTTGGCCAATTCTGCTTGGCGGCTGTCGCTGATAGGAATTATTCTGAGTATATTTTTCATATTCTTATATGGTTGTCAGGGGACAGTCCAGAAGAATGACAGAGTAATTCATCTGAATTTATGGCAATCAATCAATCCTCCTGCTAATCGGGATGTGTTTGATAAATTAGTAGATAAATTTAATCAGACTCATACTGATATTCAGGTGGAATCTATCTTTGTCGGTCAACCCCAATTGCCAAAAATATTAACAGCAGTTGTGGGCAATGCGCCTCCAGATATTCTGTCATTCGACCCTCAATTGACCGGTCAGTTTATGGAACTAGGGGCAATTCGACCTTTAGAAGAATGGCTGGACAAGTTTCCATTAAAGTCGGAAATTAGCCCCAACTTATGGGAAGAATTAAAATTAGATGGTCATCTTTGGTCAATTCCACTCTCCACTAGTAATGTAGGCATTTTTTACCGACCTAAACTTTTCCAAGCTGCGGGAATTACGCAAGTTCCTAAGACTTGGGAAGAGTTGAGGGAAGTTGCCAAAAAATTGACCATAGACCGGAATGGCGACAATCGACCCGAACAGTACGGAATATTACTGCCTTTAGGGAAGGGAGAATGGACTGTATTTACTTGGTTCCCCTTTTTATTGAGCGCTGGCGGAGAAGTTGTTACCAATAACCGTCCGAATTTGACGAATCCAGGTGCGATCGCAGCGTTACAATTTTGGCAAGACCTGTTAAAAGATGGTTCAGCAACTCTTTCTTCCCCTGAACGAGGTTATGAAGAAGACGCTTTTATTGCAGGTCGTGTTGCTATGCAGATCACAGGCCCTTGGACTTATATAATGAAGTCCAACGTTGACTTTAATGTATTCCCCATACCTGCAAGTCTGAAGCGAGCTACCGTTACAGGTACTGGAAATATCTATTTGATGAAGACTACACCAGCAAGAGAGCAAGCCGCACTCAAATTTTTCGAGTATGTCTTGAGTGAAAAATTCCAAACAGAATGGAGTATAGGGACGGGTTTTTTACCAGTTAACCTCAAATCTGCCCAAAGTCAGGCTTATCAAGAATTTCTCCAGCAAAAACCTGTCTTGAAAGTCTTTATTGACCAAATGCCTGTAGCAGGTTCTCGACCAATTATTCCTGGCTATACTCGCTTGTCTGACAGTTTAGGTCGAGCCATCGAAGCCACCATGCTAGGTGCGTCTCCAGAAACAGCACTCAAACAAGCTCAAGCAAACCTAGATTCAATTTGGAATTCCCTACAATCTAGATGATCAACCAGAAATTCCACTCTGGTGATGTGAATTTCTTTTCAAGGTACACAAGCCAATTGCTGGTATAATCCCCAAAATTATTGCAGTAAATCCTTGCCCACTCCAATACAATATAAAGTTACGGTTTGTTTCTGGAATCAAATTTTGCACAAGAAAAAGCAACCAAACCAAAATAGCGATCAAGAAGAAAGAAATTGAGGGTAAAAAATTCCACCACCAAATGCCTGCTGTATATCGTCTCAATACCAGCCATTGGCAAATCCCTAGCCAAATACCAGAAATAATATAAGCGATCGCAGACAAAAATCCCAAAATCAAAGTATCTTCAGGAGATGATGAGGCAATGGTTGAAATGTAGTTAATCCAGGCTGTAGAAACGCCGTTGGCAATCAGCCAACCAACGCTAGTAGCAAATAGCCACTGCCAACCTGGTAAATACCGAGAAAGGACAAGGCTCTGGTCAGCAGCAAAAATTATGGCAAATAAAACATTACTAAGACTTCTGACCAAAATGCTCCATGTTTGTGGTTGAGTAGCAACGCTAGATGAAAGACTTTGGAGAATAATTTTCTCTAAGGCGATACTGGCAACACCACCCACAACCCAGCCGATGAGCGTCATTAAGGTAAACTGAATAAAGAACCTCTGTCGCTGCGATCGCGGAATCAAAAACTTTCCTGGATTAGGCTCGTTATTAGCAGATGCAACACCATCAGGACTGTTAGAGTCAGTTTGCATAGAAAGTTAGGGGAGTGAGGGAATAGGGAGATAGGGGAGATAGGGAAGCAGAGGGAGAATAACTAATACTTCTCTACGAGAGGCTGCGCCAACGGCAATGCTCAGTACAAGTACCCAATGCCCAATGCTCAATTAAATATTCATTCTTGTTTTACCCTATTTCTCAATCGCCAGTCCCTATTTTCCATTCCTCTACTTATTCCTAAAGATTTAGGGATAGCCCATTGTAGTCATCGTTTTGAGTCTTAGAAGCTAAACCAAACGAAAAATGGTGATTTTTTGTTGGTTCTTAACCTTGGTTGCGATCAACAGTAATTTAGATGCATTTTTCCTGCCCACTATAATGACACAAGTACCTTCACTTAATCTTTAAAGATATTTTAGTATATACACCGTATCTTTTGCGAGTTACAAAGATCAAAATAGTTAAATACTACAAAGCAGGAAGATAAACTTACATCTTCCTGCTTGTTTTAGCCAAGAACGATCAGTTGCAAAGACCGAATAATCTTTGTGATTGTCTTCTAATTTGTTGGAGTAATGAAACCAGTTTTTCATAGCTAGGTTTCCAAAAAAGTTCGGTCTTAACTATCTTTGTGTTCTTCAATGTTTATTACTAGAATGCTGCAAAAACTCTCCTTGGCTTTACTTGGAACAACTGCTGTAGTCATAAGTGCAAATCCAGCTAGTGCTGTGACGATGCAAGTCAACAGTGGTCCTTTTTCTAGCTACGCTGATGCCCAAACTATCACCTTTGATAATGGCACAGCAAATGATCCCAATGGATTTGCGACTTACTCCAATATTACTACTAACATCGTTCAAGGTAGCGTATCTGGTCAATACGCCTCACCTTATGGAGATAATACTGACTTTCTAGCCATTTCTCCAGTAGGTAGTAATGTTGCAGGCGACACTGGTTTTGTCAATATTGACTTCAAACAAGCTGTTAATTACTTCGGTTTTTATGCAGGTTCATTGGATAGTTACAACTATATTGACATTTACAATGGGAATCAGTTGTTAAATACTTTTAGTGGTTCAGACGTGCCAACTGCTACAGCTGATGGTAACCAGACTAGCCTTCAATCTAATCTCTTTATCAATCTTGTAGCTGATACAGGAGAAACATTTAACCGAGTTGTGCTGCGCTCAGATGGTGTCGCCTTTGAAACAGATAACCACGCCTATAGACTAGCCAGCGTTCCTGAATCTAATGCGATGTTAGGTGTGTTAGCAATTGGTGCTTGTGGTATGACTTCACTCTTCAAACGCTCACAACATAAAGCCACAGTAAAAGCATAAATTTACCAGCATACCTGTTGAAAAGCCTTAAGGATGTGTCTCTACGCCAGACGTAGAGACACATTTGTTATTTCTCATAGAGTTTTCCTCATACATTCCCTTGATGCAGAAGTGAGAGGCGCATTTCTACGTGGGACTGAAAACGATGATTTCATGGGAGAAGCCAAAAAAACAATAACTTGTAGCACTTGCTGGCATTAATAAGCTGTCGCGCATTTAATTTGCACAACTAGGGCTGGCAAGATGCCATAGGTGTCAAGTTAAGATAAAACCCCTTTAAAACCTCGTTTCCAGCAAGAGGCTGGAAATGCATCTCATTGGGCTGCTTTGAGGCAGCAGCCCCAACGACGGGCATTCCCAGTCAGAGACTGGGAACGAGATCATCTCTAAGAAGCTTGTTCTAGGCTGGCTTTCACGTTAAGTTGACACCAATGGCAAGATGCCCACCCCACAAGAGATTCATTTTTTTGAGGATGCAAATTAAAAGATTTTTAGCTTACTGTAGTCAAGCCAACCGATCGCTTATATCCAATAATCAAAATATTATAAAATATTACTATTATGCCCTGCTATTCACCTTTTCCTGAAAACCTGCTGGAAAAGGGTAATCCCAGAATGATAAGCTAAACAGTGGCATAAATAGGATGAAGTAATAAATGGGTGTTTATTCAACGACTCCTCATCTCTTACGGGCTGCTCGTGGTGAAGTAGTAGATCGTCCCCCTGTATGGATGATGCGACAAGCGGGACGATATATGAAAGCATATCGAGACTTAAGAGATAAGTATCCTTCGTTTCGCGATCGCTCGGAAATTCCAGATGTAGCAATTGAAGTTTCTTTGCAACCGTGGAAAGCCTTCCAACCAGATGGAGTAATTTTATTTTCTGATATTGTCACCCCATTACCTGGTTTGGGTATTGACATGGATATCGCTGAAGGTAAAGGGCCAATCATTCACTCGCCCCTGCGTACCCAAGAACAAATTGATAATTTGCATCCCTTAGAGCCAGAAGCAGCTCTACCATTTATCAAGACAATTTTGCAAGCGCTGCGTTTGGAAGTAGGTGATAAATCAACGGTGTTGGGCTTTGTGGGTGCGCCGTGGACGTTAGCAGCTTATGCGGTGGAAGGAAAAGGTTCTAAAACCTACTCCATCATCAAAAACATGGCATTCTCAGATCCGACGATATTGCATCAACTCTTAGCTAAGTTAGCAGATGCGATCGCCATCTATGCGCGCTACCAAATTGACTCTGGCGCTCAAGTTGTGCAAATGTTCGATTCTTGGGCGGGTCAATTGAGTCCTCAAGATTATGATACCTTTGCTCTCCCCTATCAGCAGCGAGTTTTTCAGCAAGTCAAGCAAACCCACCCCGATACACCTTTGATTTTGCTAGTTAGCGGTAGTGCGGGTGTGTTGGAAAGAATGGCACAATCTGGCGCTGATATCGTCAGTGTAGACTGGGCAGTAGATATGGCAGACGCACGAGCCAGATTGGGTAAGCAAGTCAAAGTTCAAGGAAATCTTGACCCAGGTGTGTTATTCGGCTCTAAACAGTTTATCCGCGATCGCATTCTCGATACCGTTCGCAAAGCTGGTAATTGGGGTCACATTCTCAATCTCGGTCACGGTGTCCTCCCAGAAACTCCCGAAGAAAATGTCGCTTTCTTCTTTGAAACCGCAAAGGAATTGAATCTTGCAGGAGTTAAGGGTTAGGAGTTATGAAGTTATCAGTTGTGAGGTGCAGAGTTATTTTTAACTCTCACTTCTAACTCCTAACTTTATTTTTAACTCCTGATTCGGAACTTTTAAGTTTATTTTTAACTCTTCACTTTTAACTCCTAAATTTTAATAAATTATCTATGAGCCAGAAACGGATTTTAGTGACTGGTGCAAGCGGTTGTATAGGTCATTATTTAACAGAAGCCTTAATTAAGGAAACAGATCACGAACTGTATCTGCTAGTTAGGAACCCAAGTAAACTGCAAGTTGATACTAAGGCACGTTCAGGTATCAACGTTTTGCAAGGTGATATGCAAAATATTCGCCAATTTGCCGATTTGCTATCCACAATTGATACGGCGGTACTCACAGCCACAGCTTGGGGTGGTGATGAGACATTTGATATTAATGTTGTCAAGACTTTAGAGTTGCTCGAACTGCTAGATCCAGAACGTTGTCAGCAGGTAATTTATTTTTCCACAGCTAGCGTTTTGGATCGATATAATCAACCATTAAAAGAAGCCGGGGAAATTGGCACAGATTATATCCGTTCTAAATATGAGTGCTTAGAGAAAAAAGAAAAATTAGCGATCGCACCCAAAATTACCACAGTATTTCCGACTTTAGTATTGGGTGGTGATGCCAATAAACCCTATTCTCATCTCACATCAGGCATTCCAGAAGTTACAAAATATATTAATTTGATTCGCTTTTTGGAAGCAGATGGCAGTTTTCACTTTATCCACGGACGAGATATTGCCACTGTCGTGGAATATTTAATTGACCATCCTCCCGAAAACGATCAACCACGTCGGCTTGTTTTAGGTCAAGCACCCTTAACTGCTAATCAAGCAGTGAAACAAGTTTGTGCTTATTTGGGCAAAAAGATTTACTTTCGCATTCCCATATCTATAGCATTGGCTAATTTGATTATCATTCTGTTCCGCATTCAGATGGCCGCTTGGGATCGGTTTTGCATGAACTATCGCCATTTTACTTATGAAAAATTCATCAATCCTGATAGCTTCGGCTTGCCAAATTATTGTGCAACCATGACTGATGTTTTAAAAATTAGTGGCGTTAAACCTTAGCCAGTAAGGGAGTTTATACCTTCCTGGTTTGATAAGGCGAAAAAATAATCAGCATTAACTTACTAGTAACTGCAAAAAAAATTGTCGGTTGGGTGGAGGCTTTGCCAAAGCCAACATCCTGATAGATGTTGGGTTGCGCTCCGCTCCACCCAACCTACGTCTAATGCACTATTTTAGCTTAGAGGGTCTACTACGTGTATTTCAAAAATCAAATACTAGTCCTATATACAAATTAAATACCCAACAGCTTATACCGCGATTATGAGTATTTCTAGCCTCTGGCTGGAAATGAGGCTTTAATACAGACCACTAATAAAGGCAAATCAATACTGTGCCCCTAACGTCTCTTGTATCCAAACGATAACTGCTATAGTTACCCCATTTAGGTAAAAATATCAGTGGTAGAATAAAACAACTTTAATAAAAATTCAATAACTCTTTATTTTCGTTAGAGTGGGATAACAATCAAAGTGTGAGGATTGATACTAAATGCGAATATTGTTAGTGTATCCGATATTTCCCAAAACCTTTTGGTCTTATGAAAAAATCTTGGAGTTAGTCGATCGCAAAGTTTTATTACCACCTCTAGGTTTAGTAACAGTAGCCGCGATTCTGCCCCAAGAATGGGAATTCAAGCTAGTCGATCGCAACATCCGCCCAGCAACCGAAGCAGAATGGGCATGGGCAGATGTGGTAATTCTCTCGGCGATGATTGTCCAGAAACAAGATTTACTTGACCAAATCCAGGAAGCAAAAAAACGTGGCAAGCTAGTCGCAGTTGGCGGACCTTACCCCACCTCTGTACCTCACGAAGTTGAAAATGTTGGCGCAGATTTTCTGATTCTGGATGAAGGGGAAATCACCCTACCCATGTTTATTGAGGCAATTCAACGGGGTGAAACATCTGGGACTTTCCGCGCCACAGAAAAACCTGATGTGACAGGTACACCAATACCCCGCTTTGATTTATTAGAATTGAATGCTTATGATATGATGTCGGTGCAGTTTTCGCGCGGTTGTCCGTTCCAGTGCGAATTTTGCGACATTATTGTTCTCTACGGGCGCAAACCGCGTACCAAAGCCCCAGCCCAACTATTAGCTGAGTTAGATTACCTCTATGAATTGGGTTGGCGGCGGGGTGTGTTCATGGTGGATGATAACTTTATTGGCAACAAACGAAATGTGAAATTGTTGCTGAAAGAGTTAAAAGTCTGGATGGCAGAACATCAGTATCCCTTCCGATTTGACACTGAAGCTTCAATTGACTTGGCACAAGACGCAGAAATGTTGGAGTTGATGGTTGAGTGCGGTTTCTCGGCGGTGTTTTTGGGAATCGAAACGCCGGATGAAGATAGTTTGCAAATGACCAAGAAGTTTCAAAATACTCGCAGTTCTCTAACTGAGGCGGTGGAAACCATCACCAAAGCGGGATTGCGCCCAATGGCTGGGTTTATTATTGGGTTTGATGGCGAAAAAGCAGGTGCAGGCGATCGCATTGTCCGCTTTGCAGAACAAGCAGCAATTCCCTCTACAACCTTTGCCATGTTGCAAGCGTTACCTAACACCGCCCTTTGGCATCGCCTGAAAAAGGAAGGACGACTGCGGGAAAATGAAAGTGCCAACATTAACCAGACAACATTGATGAACTTTCTTCCTACCCGTCCCCTGGAAGAACTTGCACGAGAATATATTGAGGCATTTTGTACTTTATACGACCCAGTACAATACTTGGATCGTACCTATCGCTGCTTCTTGATGATGGGTTTGCCAAGTTGGAAAGCACCAGCGAAAATGCCAGAGTGGATTGTTGTGAAAGCGTTGCTGATTGTGATTTGGCGACAAGGAATCAAACGGGAAACCCGTTGGAAGTTCTGGCATCATTTGTTTAGCATTCTCAAGCGTAACCCTGGAGTTATTGAGCATTACATCTCTGCTTGCGCCCACAACGAGCATTTTCTAGAATATCGCCAAATAGTGCGCGATCAAATTGAAAGTCAGCTAGCTGAATATTTGGCACAAGGTACAGAGAAGCCTTATGTGCTAGTGAAGGAAAAAGCTGAAGAAAAAGCTGAAGCGGTAGTTAGTTAAGTGTGGTAACGGTTAATAGGTAAGAGTTAAAAAATTACTTATTACCCGTTACTAAAACCAGTATGCTATTCAAAGTATGATAGTCCTAACTCGACACTCACTGAATGGCAAAAACACCAATTGCTCTCTCTCGGCAAGGTAATGCTAATTCTCCTAGAATGGAGAATGTTAGACCTGACAAGGATATTGCCAGCTATAATATTACCGGAGTATAAGTGTGAATTCTACCTCTGATCGCTGGTTTAATTGCTTCAGCGAGAGTCATTATTTCACTTGGGTTGGAACTAGCTAGCCCGCAAATAGTAGAATTTTTAATTATTTTAGAAATATTAAAGACTTCATCAAAATCTTTTTGAGAACTTCCTGGATAACCAACTTCAATAATATCTACTCCCATTTCTTCGAGTAATTGAGAGATGGTGATTTTTTGTTGCAAATTCATCTTTACACCAGGCGTTAATTCTCCATCACGCATGGTGGTATCAAAAATAATTACTTTATGATGATTTTTTGACATATTGGTTAGAGATAGCGAGCGCTTACATCAAATGCAATATTAAGTACTATCCTCACTTAAGAAAACTGTCTCTAAATCCCGATAACCACCGACAACACGTACAACTTCCACGCCGCCATCAATGGGACGATAAAATATTAAGTAATCTTCTTGGGAAACTCCGTAAACCACTGGCAAAATTATCGGAACTTTGCCCATATTAGGAAAATCAGCCAACAGTTTACACTGCTGTTTGATTTTTTCAATGACTAATGACTAATAAAAAATTAGTTAATTCGCCGCTGTTTGAGCTTCTTGATAAATTATTTCCTGAAACTGGATCATATCTTTTTGTGGATCGGCATGGCTAACTTTCACTAATATCTGTTCGCCCAATTTCACAGAACGTTTGAAAGTCATTGGTAACTGTAAGCCTAAATCTTCTATCAAAATTAGGGCTAAGTTGCTGTCTTCCCGCAGCCACATCAACACTGTCACATCCCAAGTTTCTTCAGGATGACGGCGTAAATACTCTAGAGCATAATATCTATTAGTTTGTCGTTCTACCATCGTCACCTCTTGGGTAATGCTGGTGACATTCATCATTACTTCTTTTAGTTGTTCTGCGGAAAATGGCAGAACTTCACCCCGCAAATGGGCTTTAATTTGGAAGTGGGTAAGTAAGTCACTATACCGACGGATGGGAGAAGTTGCTTGAGTATAGGTATCCAAACCCAAACCAGCATGACGCAAAGGCGTAATACTCATTTCACTCTTGGGCATACAACGACGCATGGCGCAAGCGCGAACGAATCCCGCCGGAAGTAGCAGCAATTCTTCATCTGGAGGTAATTCCGGTTGCGGCTGACCGCGAAAGGGCAAAGGTATGTTATGAGTTTTACCATAACGAGCCGCAACTTCACCGGCAACAATCATCATTTCTGCTACCACTTGCCGCGATGGGGAATCGTCCAAAATGTCAATGTGGATCTCCTCACCTTTGACTTTGATCGTCGCTTCGGGCATGGTGATGCTAATTGCCCCTTGAGCGTAACGCCAAGCTCTCCGCCGTTGTGCCCAAGTAGCGATCGCCGCAATTTCCGGTTCGGCTTGTACCCGTAATTGCAGCATTTCATCTACATCTTCGTAGGTGAGGCGATAAGTCGGCTTAATCAAGCTGGTATGAATGCTGTAATCTTCTACTCCCCCAGTTGTACCTAAAACAATTCCGAAACTGAGGGCGCAACAAATTTTTCCCTGGATCAGACTCATTGGCCCAGTTGCCAATACTTCTGGAAACATGGGAATCATCCCCGTCGGTAAATAGACTGTACTACCCCGCTTTCTGGCTTCCAAATCTAATTCATCTTCTGGTACTAACCATCTAGTGGGATCGGCGATATGCACCCACAGGCGTTCCCGTCCATCGGGCAGTACTTCCCAACTTAGACCATCGTCGATCTCTGTGGTAGTTTCGTCATCAATGGTGTACACCTTCAGGTGAGTCAGATCCAGGCGGTTTGTTGTATCTGAGTCAATGGGCGGGAAATCCAAACGCTGTTGCGCCACTTCTAATACCTTATGAGGAAATTGAATCGGAATTGAAGAACGACGCAGGAACAAGTTTTCATAAGGACTCCAGTGACCCAAATCTACTAATAATTGAAAGGCTCCTTGGGGTGTTGTCGGCCGCCCCAGCATCGTCATTGTTTCTAATACTGGAGCGCTGGGCGGATAAGCACGAGCTAAGGAGTCATAATTAACCCCCGTCCGCACCGTGTCAGCGATTAGCGCTGCGTATTTTTCTAATCCTTCTAAGCGCTGGCGATCGTGACGCCCCCATTCCACTGCTTCACCTTGGAGCGCTTGCTCTACACGAGTTAAAAATTCCTGCTGTCCCTTGGCTTTTAGTGCCTCTACTTCCAGTTGGTGCTGGCGTTCTGCTACTTGAGCAGCAGTTCGGGCTTCGTAAGCGTCTCCTTTTTGCTTGAAATAGAGTTTATCGTCTGATAACAAGCAATAGGCGGCATAACAAGGAGGCGCGGCTGATTCTGAAAATAGCAGATTCGCCATTTGGTCTGGGGTAACTGTTTCCCCATCTTCAACCAATAATTCCCAAGCCACTTCTAAGCTAGATGGGTCTAAATAAGGCTTGACCTGATCCAAAAAGCTGACAATCTCAGAGGGCTTGTAAGTCTGTCCGGTAACTGTATAGCTTATTTGTTTAGGCGCGAGGCTGTGGGATTGACCACGTTCGTCTACCACAAACCAGCGGGTTTTACCGTCTGGACGTTCTACGATGCCCAGACGGCGATCGCCTTGAACCCTAAATTCAACTAGCGTCCCCTTCTCCACAACTCTCGCACTTTAATTTGGTGAACAGTTTAAATAGTTTTAAGTTAGGAGTTAGGAGTTAGGAGTTTTAATTCTTAACTCTTTGTACAGACGCGATTAATCGCGTCTCTCATAACTCATCACCCTTTTTAGCCTTCCGCATTGATAAATGGCAACAAGGCCACAATCCGCGATCGCTTAATTGCTAATGTCAACTCTCGCTGTTGCTGAGATGTCAGCCCAGTAATCCGACGTGGCAATATTTTACCCCGTTCGGTGAGAAACTTACGCAATAAATCAACATCTTTATAATCGATTGGGTCTCCTGGCTTAATCGGAGAAAGGCGACGACGGAAATAACTCATCTTTACTTAATTTCCTTATGAACGGTATGTTTGTTGCAGTGGGTGCAGAACTTTTTCAGTTCTAGCCGGTTAGTGGTGTTGCGGCGATTCTTTGTACTGGTATAACGTGAGACACCAGCAGAACGCTTATCTGAATTTGTCCGACACTCGGTACACTCTAGTGTGACAATTATGCGGGCACCTTTACTCTTAGCCATAATCTTACAAACAGTGAAGCCTGAAGAGAATTAACACAAATGACTATCTTCTCACATTCCGCCGTATATTTTCAACTAATCTTTTAATTTTTATATCGAGCGAGTAGCCACGACGCGACGAAACGACGAAAGTTCCACAATAGCGATCGTGTAAAGCCTGCTGCATCTGGGCATCAGAGAAGGCACTGCCACAATCAATTGCTAGGGGAATTATTAGCAGTATAGCAGTGGGATTGGCTCTAATATTGCTCAGGGCAATTGACACCAAAAGGGCACCCAAGCCGATAATCGCCTCTCGCTTCACCAGTGAGAGCAAATCTGGAATTCTACCCATGATTTGCCCATCTTCGACTTCTAACAGCTTTAAATCGAACGCCCAACGCCCTAAACTTTGCCCTTGATTGTTGTATACTACGAGTACCCGCAAAACTAGCCAAAGTATTACGAAAACTAAGATTTCAACAAATTGAATACCGATATCGCCGCCTCCCAGTAGAGAACTGACTAACCAGACACCAAGGAAATCTAATCCTAATGCCATACCTCGCCGCCCAATTTCAGCTTTGGGATAGTGTTTTTGGGGAACTCGTTCGATAGTCATAGAAAGTAGGTATTTTTATTTAGGGGTTGCGGAATAATGATTGCTCCTGTTTTTAATATTAAGGTGAGGATTGAGTTAACTTTTCAAGGGATATGGAAAAGTAACCATTTGGCTTGCTGTGCATGAGCAAGAAAGATTAGTGGTGATAGTGGTTTTTCCAAAGCTGCCCGCGATCGCCATAACCACCAACAACCTAGCTCATGCTGCTGAGTTCAACTTTAACTGCAAAGGAAACACTGGTTATTCAGCGAAAGGTTCTAAGAAGTTTCTATGGAAAAAATAATTCATCCTATTAAATACCGAATTATCGAACGTAAAATTACCCCCGAAAAATCTTATTGGCATTTTATTAAAGGTAAAACCTTTTATAACCCACTGAATCTACCAAGTGAGGGTGATATAGAATTCATGTTCGGTACAACTAAAAAGAAAGTTGTTATTGAATTATTTCGGATTAATAGCGGGAAGGTAGGATACTATTTGGTAAACTTACTAGAGAAAAAATACTACTACTGTGGTCAAGACTGGGCAAGTATCAAAGCCAAGCTAAGAGAATTAGGTATTGGTAGAGATGAGCCAAATTACTCTTGACGTAAGCGTTTAGGGGTATAGAGAAGACAAAAAAACAACCTCCAAAATCAAGCAATAAAATTAAGCAGCTTTCAAAAAATCAGAATCATTAGAACAAAATGCTCTCTTGATTGAGTCCTCAGTGTTACTTTACAGGGATAAAGGTAAAAAATCGGAGGCGATCGCTATGTTATCAGTCAGCGATGCAGAAGCAATTATTTTAAATTTAGTACAACCGTTGGATCGTCAACGGGATACAGAAGTTGTAGATTTATTCACAGCTGATAGTCGCATTTTGGCAACGCCTGTCACCAGTCCCCTAAATTTTCCCCATTGGGATAATTCGGCAATGGATGGCTACGCAGTTCGCTATGAAGATGTACAGCACTCTAGCGCCGAACAACCAGCTATTTTAGAAATTGTTGAGGATATTCCGGCTGGGTATCAGCCCAAGTGTACCATTCAACCAGGGCAAGCAGCGCGGATTTTCACAGGTGCCCTGATCCCAGCAGGTGCGGATACTGTAGTGATGCAAGAGAAGACACGCCGCGAGGAAAACCGCGTATTTATCCTGGATGCGCCAAAACCGCAAGGATTTGTCAGACACAAAGCATCTTTTTATCAAGCTGGAACACAACTACTACCAGCAGGAATTAAGTTAAATGCCTCAGAAATTGCCGTATTAGCAGCAGCACAATGTCCGCAATTAAGTGTTTACCGCCGTCCGCGTGTGGCAATTTTTTCTACTGGTGATGAGTTGGTGGCAATTGATCAACCACTCCAACCAGGGCAAATTGTGGATTCTAATCAGTATGCGATCGCAGCGTTGGTAAGACAAAGTGGCGCAGAACCGTTAATTTTAGGCATTGTGAAAGATGATCCAGTTGCTTTGGAGAAAGTTATTACCCACGCCATTGCGATCGCTGATATAGTTCTCTCTTCTGGTGGTGTCTCAGTGGGAGATTATGACTATGTTGACAAAATTCTAGAGTCACTAGAGGCAAAAATCCACATTCGGGCTGTACAGATGAGTCCAGGAAAACCCCTCACCGTCGCCACCTTCCCCAGCAGAGACGCGATTAATCGCGTCTCTACAAACTCAGCACTATACTTTGGTTTACCAGGGAATCCTGCTGCTGTGTTGGTGACATTTTGGCGGTTTGTGCTACCAGCAATCAAGAAACTTTCGGGAATTACTGAAGGTTGGGAACCAGTATTTTTGCAAGTGCGATCGCATGATGAATTGCGATCGGATGGCAAGCGCGAAACTTACCTTTGGGGTAAATTGCATTTAATTGATGGAGTTTACGAATTTCATAAAGCTGGTGGTAGTCACAGTTCCGGCAATTTAATTAATTTAGCTCAAACCAATGCCTTAGCTGTTCTCCCGATAGGTAAAACATTAATTTCCCCACAAGAAGAGGTGCAAGTTTTGCAGCTTGTTAACCAGACTTTTCACGTCATGTGGAAAAATCATCAAGTGACCTAATATAGAGTTACAAACACAATTCGCAATTGTGAACAAAAATTGGATTTTGTCAGATTTTTTACCCCAAAATATGATGTTTACGCATTTCAATGCTAACTTCACGCGCATAGATGAGATAGTTCCTAGTATATATAAGCTTTCTATCTCAAACAATAAAAAGTTCGTTTTCAGTCAATTCCTTATCCTTGATGAGTGCCCTATGCTTATTCATACGGGTCGCTCAAATTGGTTTGAGCAAACGTATCAGCTTGTTTCCTCTGTCTGCGACCCTTCAAAACTTCATTACATTGCCTTATGTCACCTTGAGGCTGATGAGTGCGGAGCGCTTAATCAGTGGCTTGAAGCGGCTCCAGAAGCCAAAACAATTGTGAGTCCTCTGAATCAATCGAACATGGATGACTTTGCGTTGCGACCAACAACGGTTCTTAAGAATAACAAAGCTCTTTCCTTGGGGAAAAGAGATATCATACTTATTGAAACTCCTCATTTTCCTCATGGATGGGAGGGTTGTGTATTCTATCAGCCGCAAGAGGAGATCCTTTTTTGTTCCGATCTTGCGGCTCATCCTGGTCAGTTCGAGGAGCCTGTTACCGAAAAGGATCTTACAGAATCTATCATTAAGTTCCAGCAAAAAGTCGGGTTTATGTCTGAAGGCAAAAGCTTCACTCGGGGGATTGAGGCAATAGAGAAGCTACCCATTAAGTACCTTGCAACAATGCATGGTTCTATTATTCACGGGGAGTCCATCTCGAAGCTTCTTTCAAAAATGAAGCGAACCTTTGGTTCTTAAGTTGATTGTAGCCGTGAAAAGTCAGGCTTGTTAACGAGTAATGGGGATTGGGGACACTTCGACAAGCTCAGTGCATCGCTGGGGATTAAATTATTTGTTGATAATGCCCAGTCTTAAAATATCTGCTCAAAAGCCTCAATTAGGCTGTTAACTTCCTCAAGGGTGTTGTAATGCACCATACTGACTCGGACTATTCCACCTTGGGACGCTAACCCCAGGTATTCAATCAGCCGTTTAGCATAAAAGTCTCCGTAGCGAATTCCTATATAATGTGGGTCAATTTTTGCCGGAATCGTCGAGCTATTCATTCCATCTACCACAAAAGATATAGTTGGCACACGGCATTGACGATCAGCCTTTGATTGACCAATCACTCGCACATTAGACTTACTGTTGAGGTAATTTAGGAGGCGATCGCTAATCTTTTCTTCATGTATGCTAATTAAATCAAACGCCTGCACCATTTGATTTCTCAAATCAGGTGCAGTTTCACTCCCGTAGTGCAATTGTGCTAACTCACTTAAGTAATCACATAAACCTAACATTCCATAACTTAATTCAAAATTGACATTCCCTAACTGAAATTTATAAGGTATATCTGTCTGTTCAATAAAATAATGGTTAAGACCAGGCAATCTTAATAAATGTTCTTCTTTACCATAAAGTAAGGCATGATGTGGCCCATAGACTTTATAACAACTCAAGGTATAGAAATCAACATCTAAATCTTGGACATCAACTAATCTGTGGGGTGCATAAGCTACACCATCTACACAAATCATCGCGTGGCGATCGTGTACAAATGTAGCAATTTCTTTGATTGGGTTGATGGTTCCCAGAACATTAGAAGCATGAGTCAAGGTTACTAGTTTGGTACGCTGACTCATCAATGGTTCTAAATCTGCTAAATCAAGTTCCAAGCTGTCTGGGCGAACTTGCCACACCTTAACCTTCATTCCTTGTTTTTCAAGAGCCACCCAAGCACCAATATTGGCTTCATGGTCACAATTAGTAACGATAATCTCATCACCAGGTGTGAAGGTTTGACCTAGACAAATTGAGAGAACTTTCAACATCATTGTAGTAGATGGACCCATAACCACTTCTTTAGAAGAATTGGCATTAATCAAAGTAGCCATTCCCCTAGTTGCTAGAGCCAATCGTTCTCCTGCAAGTTGAGAAACCCCATAAGAAGCTCCCAACTGGACATCAGAACTCAGGAGAAATTCGCTAATTCTATCTACTACTTTTTTCAGGGTTTGTGAGCCGCCAGCATTATCAAAAAAAGTCCATTCACCAGCTAGAGCGGGGAAATATTGGCGAACTTGATCAAGATTTAGGAGCATAGTATAAGTGTAAGAGAGAATGTTCTTTACCCTAGCCTACCTTTTGGCAAGTCGCCTAGAGAGCATCTACATCATTTTTTGGCATTTACAGCTTGTTATGCCAGCCTTCTTACTCTGCAAAAATCTATCTACAGAGGGTATATTTGGAGACCCAAAGATTATCTTACTGACATATCTAACTTCTAGCAAGGATTAATGTCTTGATTCTTCACAATTCTCACCAATTTTATTTGATAAGTTTAAGGGATAGTCAAAGCAACTATTGTTTTGATTCTTAATTCCTTGATTGAAAAGAAAGGAACGACCTATGATGAATACTACGGTTAAATACGACATTGAGGTTATCAAGAAAGAAGCACTTCAACTTGTTAAAAAGGGACTTCTTAACCGTCAGCACCCAATTTATACCCTCTGTAAATATATTCCTCATCGTGACTGGGTTAATTTTGAACTTGAGTTAGAAAAAAACGAATTTCTACTCAGAGATAGAATTATCGACCTACTGAATCACGAATTGTGGGAAGAAGATTGAGGCTGCATTTAGAAGCTAAACCTGATTAGCAGCATCACAATAAAATCAAAATTACAAATTCAGTTTTCAGCATTAAAAACCCTCGAATTAAGTCGGGGGTTATAAATAAGAGATTATTAAAGTAAGAGACGATTTATAAAGTGAACCTTAAATTCTAGGGTGCGTTAAAGCAGCACATAACGCATCTGAAAATATGGTGTGTTACGGCTAAATTAGACTTTCTCAAACCCTCAAATTCGTAGACAGTCGTAACACACCCTACTCAATATTTACTTTAGCTGTGTTAGTTAATACCTTGTGGTTGGGCTAGGGACTCAGATTATATGGCAATTTATTACTGAGATTCCGAAAACATAATTATCCTAACCTATTCCAGTCAATTGGTATTAGGTAGACAACTCTTCTAGCCCGATCCATTCAGTGATAGATTGCCATTGGTTTGCGTAAACAGTAGTACTTCTACGTTTTTGTTTTTGAGGTTTTCTAGGTATTTTTCCCATGACAGCATCGGCGAATGAACTGGATTCGTTCCAGTTATAAACAGGCATTTCCTGCCAGCAGTGGCGACAAAACCAGTAAGTTTCTGCGCCACGTATATGTTCTAAAAGTAAGCTTGAACAACAAGGACAGTAATTCATATTTTCTCAAACCCTGTTAATAAAAGTGTTATTGTAAATCAGGGCAGCCAGTTGAGAAGCCCGTAGATATTTAAAACAAGCTGTCTATATTTTGACTATAGTGTTTAAATATGAGGAACTTGTGAGGAAAGTTAAAATACTTAATAATCTCATAATATTTATACATTTTTGTTAAGTAATAAACTCAGACTTATTTAGCTTTGGGCATTGGGCACTTGTACTGAGCGTACCCCTTCGGGGATCTTGCTACGCGTAGCGTCTCCAAGAGTTGCCGTTGGCGCAGCCTAAGAAGAGAAGTATTGGGCATTGGTTATTGCCCTCAGTCCCTCATCCCATAGACTCGCAGCGTTTCACCCCAGAGCTAGACGCGAGGATTTTTATAGTTACTTAATGTGGGGGGAATGTACCTCAAACAACCGAAGACTGGAAAGAAAATGAGGTTGTTACCTAGCTAAATTTCTGGAATTCGTCATCATGTATGAACTAGTTCAAGCTGTGATCAACGGTGATGAAGAAACTGCTCTACATCAGTTTATTTCGGCGTTGAGTGCTTCAGGTAAGCATTATTTCCTGAGAAATGAGATTTTGCTCTTCTTTGCCGATTACTGTCATCAATCCCAAAAGCCAGCCTATTTTTACTACTCTTCTTCTGTTGGCAAACTGATACAGTACACCCATGAAATAATTCTTCAAGAAGAAAGTACTTGGTTCGTAGTTCGACCGAAGATTGCTAACCAAGAAGTTTGGAAACTGACAGCCGACTTTAGTAAATTCGAGCAGATGACACCTCAAGCGTTGCTAGATGTGAGAGATCGCCTAGTCAACCGCTACCAACCCCATATTCTCGAAATCGACCTTCACCCCTTCTATGAGAGTTCCCTAAGAATCGATGATGCGAGAAATATCGGTCAAGGTTTAGCCTTCCTCAACCGTTACCTGTGCAGTCAATTGTTGACTGACCCCCAACATTGGGTAGAGATGTTATTTCAAGCATTACATAGGCTGCGATACGATGGTATTCGTCTGTTGTTGAGCGATCGCATTACCTCCGGTATTCAGTTAGCCGAACAAATTAAGCTAGCCCTCAAATTGCTGAGTGAGCGATCGCCTCATGAACCTTATGAAAAATTCCACTCTCACCTCCAAGAACTCGGTTTTGAGCCGGGTTGGGGTAACACTGCGGCGCGAGTCTCCGAAACCCTAGAACTCCTCGACCGACTCATTTACTCCCCAGAACCCGGCATCTTAGAAACATTTGTCGCCCGCGTCCCCGCCGTCTTTCGCGTCGTTCTCGTTTCTGTTCACGGCTGGTTTGGACAGGATGATGTTTTGGGAAGAAATGAAACACTCGGTCAAGTTATCTATGTCCTGGAACAAGCTCGCAGTTTAGAAAAAGAACTGCGTGAACATATCAAACTCGCTGGACTCGATCTGCTGGGCATTAAACCCCATGTAATTATTCTCACTCGACTAATCCCTAACTGTGAAGGGACATCTTGTAACCTACCTTTAGAAAAACTCCAAGATACTGAAAATGCTTGGATATTGCGCGTTCCTTTTGGTGAATTCAATCCAGAAGTTACTAACAATTGGATTTCTAAATTTGAGATTTGGCCTTATTTAGAACAATTTGCTCTCGATGCTGAAAAAGAGTTACTAACTCAATTTCAAGGCAAACCTAATCTGATCGTTGGCAATTACAGCGACGGGAATTTAGTAGCCTTTATCCTCTCTCGCCGGATGAAAGTTACCCAGTGCAACATTGCCCATTCTTTGGAAAAACCTAAATATCTATTTAGCAATTTATATTGGCAAGATTTAGAAGATCAATATCACTTTTCGGTACAATTCACCGCCGATTTAATCAGCATGAATGCAGCCGATTTCATTATTACATCGTCCTCTCAAGAAATTGTTGGCACACCCGACACTATCGGTCAATACGAGTCGTACAAGTGGTTTACGATGCCACAGTTATATCATGTAGTTGATGGCATTGATTTGTTTAGTTATAAATTCAATTTAGTGCCGCCGGGAGTAAATGAGAATATCTTCTTTCCCTATAGCCAAAAAGAAAACCGAGATTCTAACCTTTGCACACAAGTCCACGACCTACTTTTTAGCCGCGAAGACCCTAAAATTTTTGGTCACTTAGATCATCCTAATAAGCGACCAATCTTTGCTGTTGATACCATCACTTCCATCAATAATCTCAATGGTTTAGCTGAATGCTTTGGTAAAAGTCAGGCATTGCAAGAGCGTTGTAACCTGATTATCTTAACTAGTAAACTGCATCCAGATCAAGCTATAAACCGAGAAGAAGCAGAAGAAATTCAAAAACTCTACGACATTATTGATCAATATCATCTCGATGGCAAGATTCGCTGGGTGGGGATGCGTATCCCTAGCAATGAACTCGGCGAAGCTTACCGAGTAGTTGCAGATTATCAGGGAATATATATTCATTTTGCCCACTTTGAATCTTTCGGACGGAGTATTTTAGAAGCGATGATTTCCGGCTTGCCTACTTTCACTACTGAGTTTGGCGGTTCTTCGGAAATTATCGATAACCAAGAAAATGGATTTAATGTTAATCCTACAGACTTGGAAGGAACAGCAAAGAAAGTTTTAGACTTCCTTGACCAATGCGATACTCATTCTGAATATTGGTGCGAAGTTTCAGAACGGATGAGTCAACGAATTCATAATAAATATAATTGGCATTTACATAGCAATCAATTACTGCTGCTTACTAAAATGGTTAGTTTTTGGAACTTTGTTGTTCCAGAAAATAACGAAGCCAGAGATCGGTATATGGAAGCCTTATTTCACCTCATTTATAAACCCAGAGCGGAAAAGATTTTGGAAAAGCATAAGGGGGGGTGAGGGACTGGGGATTGGGGACTGGGGGATGAGGGAGATGAGGAAAATTATAGCGCTTCTCTGTTGAGTGTAATACAGACCTAACCCCCAGCCCCTTTCCTACAATGGAAGGGGAGTCAGATTCAAAGCCTCTCTGCTTTTATGAGAGAGGTTTGGAGAGAGGTCAAAGTGTATTGCATCCAAACGAAAACCGCTATAGAGATTCATTCATCCACCTCGGAACTCCGTTCATCCACCTTTGAACTCCATTCATCCACCTCGGAACTCCATTCATCCACCTCGGAACTCCATTCATCCATCTCGGAACTCCATTCATCCATCTCAAAGACTCATTAACGGAGTTCAAAGACTCATTCATCTACCTTAAAGCCCCTAATCCCTAATTATTATGCTCAATGCCCCATTACCTATTCCCCACTCCCCACTCCCCACTCCCCACTTTACCTACACAGACTGGATATTAACCGAAACCCAGTTTGACCCTGAGCAATTACACTCGAAAGAAACTGTCTTTACAATCGGCAATGGATACCTCGGAACAAGGGGCAGTTTTGAGGAAGGTTATCCTCATGCATTATCAGGTACTTTTATCCACGGTGTCTACGATGCTGTGCCTGTGGTTTACACGGAACTGGTAAATTGCCCTGACTGGCTACCCTTAGTAGTGATTGTGAATGGCGATCGCTTCCGTCTCGATCAAGGTGAGATATTACGCTACGATCGCCAACTCGATTTACACCAAGGACTTCTGGTCCGTTCTTTGCGTTGGCGTTCTCCCAGTGGGAAAACTATAGACATCCACTTTGAACGCTTTGCTAGTCTTGCAGATCCCCACGTATTGGCGCTACGCTGCCATTTAACGCCAGTAGATTTTGATGGGTTTATCGAAATTCAAGCTAGCATCAACGGTTATCCAGAAAATCAAGGTTTCAATCACTGGGAAGGACTAGATCAGGGCAAAACCGACCAAGGAATCTGGTTGCAACGCTCTACCCGTAGTTCCCGAATTGAACTTGGTATGGCAGTTAAGATGACAATATTAGGCACGGAAGCATCTTTGCAAGTCAATACCGCACCTGGTTATCCAACCTTAAGCACCACCTTCTCGGCGAAAGCGGAACAGACCGTAACAATAGAAAAATTAGTGACAGTTTTTACCTCGCGGGACATTGAAACACCAGTCCCAGCCGCTCAAGAAAAACTCGCGCACCTGCCAGACTATACAACATTACTAAAAGCCAATGAACAGGCGTGGCAGGAGGTTTGGCAGCAAAGTGATATCCTCATTGAAGGGGATACCACGGCGGCTTTTGCTGTTCGCTACAATCTGTTTCAGTTGTTGATTGCTGCGCCACGGGATGATGACCAAGTGAGCATTCCGGCAAAAACCCTTTCCGGGTTTGGCTATCGGGGTCATGTTTTTTGGGATACAGAAATTTTTATGTTACCCCTGTTTCTGTTTACCCAACCAACGATCGCTCGTAACTTTCTGAGTTACCGTTGGCACACCTTACCAGGAGCCAGACGCAAGGCAGCCCATTACGGGTATAAAGGGGCAATGTTTGCCTGGGAAAGTGCTGATAGCGGAGATGAAGTGACACCACGTTGGGCACTTGAAAGTAATTTTTATGGTGAAGATGTGCGGATTTGGTGCCGCGATCGCGAAATTCATATTAATGCAGATATTCCCTACGCCGTTTGGAACTATTGGCAAGCCACTGGTGATGATGACTGGATGCAAAAGCGTGGCGCAGAGATTATTTTGGATGCCGCGATTTTTTGGGGTAGTCGGGTGGAATTCAATCCTGAGCGCGAAAAGTATGAAATTCGAGGAGTGATCGGAGCTGATGAATACCATGAATTAGTTCACAATAACGCCTTTACCAATCGCATGGCGCAATGGCATTTAGAGAAAGCGATCGCAGTTTATGATTGGTTAGCTGACAAATTCCCCGAACGAGCCACTGAACTAGAACAGACATTAAAACTTACTCTAGAAGAGCGATCGCACTGGCAAGATATCATCGCCAAAATATTGTTCCTCTATGATCCATCAACAGAACTAATTGAGCAGATCGAGGGATTTTTCCAATTGGAAGATATCAACTTAGCAGATTATGAACCACGCGATCGCTCTATGCAACCAATCTTGGGTGTTGAGAAAATCAACAAATATCAAGTAATCAAACAGCCAGATGTATTGATGCTGCTATATTTAATGCGAGAATCAGCAGATTTTCCCTACAACAAAAAAGCATTGCAGACAAACTGGGACTACTACGCACCCCGCACCGATATTACTTATGGTTCGTCCCTTGGCCCAGGAATTCACGCCATCTTAGCTTCAGATTTGGGCAAATCAACCGAAGCTTACGAACTATTTATGCGGGCATTAATGGTGGATCTTGAAAATAACCGAGCTAACACCAGTGATGGAATTCACGGTGCTAGTGCAGGTGGCATTTGGCAAGCTGTAATTTTTGGATTCGGTGGCATCCAATTCACCGAAAATGGTCCGGTAGCCAACCCGCACCTCCCCCCAGGCTGGACACGCCTCAAGTTTAAACTACATTGGAAAGGGTTATGGCACGAGTTTGATTTGCATCAGGGACTGGGGACTGGGGACACTTCGACAAGCTCAGTGCATCGCTGGGGACTGGGGACTGGAGGACAAGAAGACAATGCAGATAACCAATCCCCAATACCCAATCCCCAATACCCAATCCCCAATCCCCAATCCCCAATCCCCAATCCCCAATCCCCAATCCCCAACATCAAAGGATTCATCTTCGATTTAGATGGTGTACTAACAGATACAGCAGAAGTTCACTATTTAGCTTGGAAAAAGCTAGCGGATGAAGAGGGTATACCGTTTAATCGGGAAGCTAACGAAGCGTTGCGGGGTGTATCTCGTCGTGCTTCCCTGATGCTGATCCTTGGAGATCGACGGTATTCGGAAGCACAAATCCAGGAGATGATGGAGCGTAAGAATCGCTATTATGTGGAATTGATCCAAAATATGACACCCAAGGATTTGTTGCCAGGTGCGATCGCCCTTTTGGATGAACTGCGGCAAGCTGGGATTAAGATTGGTATTGGTTCAGCTAGCAAAAATGCCCGCACAGTGATCGAACGATTGGGTATTGCTGATAAAATAGATGCGATCGCAGACGGTTATAGTGTAGAGCAACCCAAACCAGCACCCGACCTATTTTTGTACGCAGCCAAACAACTAGGAATCGAACCAGAGCAATCTGTAGTTGTAGAAGATGCCACAGCAGGTGTTGAAGCTGCCCTAGCTGCTGGTATGTGGGCAGTAGGACTCGGACCCGTCGAACGAGTTGGAGCCGCTCATGTTGTTTTACCCAGCCTAGCAGGTATCAAATGGGCAGACCTACGAGAGCAATTAATTCGTAATTCGTAATTCGTAATTCGTAATGACGCTCTCTACAGACACTGCGCCTTGCTTCTTGGTAGGGGTACGCTGACTGCCATTGGTGTTGCCCTCATCCCCTAACCCCTTCTCCCAAGATGAGAGAAGGGAAACTAGAGAATTTGCTCCCCTCTCCCATTTTTGGGAGAGGGGCTGGGGGTGAGGGCAAAACTCATACATTCAGAAGATTTCAGCTTCATGTTGACACCAATGGCTGACTCCCCATCGCTACGCTTTCCCCAATGCCCCATGCCCCAGTTCAATCACTTTTCTTTATTGAATTTAAAAAAAAAAGTAATTGCTTCTATGGTGAAAGGTCTTTAAAGTAGAGTTAGCCGGTCAACAATAGGTTGATTGTAAAGTTTTTCTTAGCAATAGCTTAGGGAAACAGACTAAAAGACTTTGTATCTTTAAATGTGAGTTTAAAATATTACGCCTGTGGTAATCTCTAACAAATCAGAATACGCACTTCTAGCCCTGTTAGAGTTGGCAACCTGCTACCCTAAGGGTGAAGCGCTGCAAATTCGAGAGATAGCGGTATTACAAGACATCCCGAACCGCTATTTAGAACAACTTCTAGCAACATTAAGACGTGGAGGTTTAATTAAGAGTATACGCGGAGCCAAAGGTGGCTATGTTCTGGCGCGAGATCCCCAGAAGATTACAGTATTCGATGCTTTTAGCTGCATGGAAGGGTCAGATATTGTTGTCTCTGATTCTGAGCCGACTCCCAACACGGTAGAAGGTGAGCTAATTCAAGAAGTTTGGCAGGAAGCGCGTCAGGCTGCTAACTCCGTTTTGGAAAAATATACACTCCAAGACCTTTGCGATCGTAGAGCAATCCGAGAACAGAAGGAACTAATGTATTACATTTAGCAAGGATGAAGTAAGAGTGTTTTATCCTTAGTATAAAAGTAATAACAAGATAACCTGTGAGGCTGTCAAATGCCTGAAGTCAACAAGAGGACAAGGAGCAGGGAGCGGGGGGTAGGGGGAGAACCCCATACATAAATGTAGGGGCTTGAACTAAGGACGCATTATTTCTCGCGCTGCGCGTCTCGAAATAAATATTTTTATTTTTGGGCATAAATAAATATATTGGCTCTGAAACCCTTGTGGCAGGGTAACTGAGCGTATCTTTCTCCCTTGCTCCCTGCCCCCTGCTCCCCTGCCTCTTCGGTCAATTCTCAACAGTCCATAAATAGTGCCGCTACTTTTGTGGAGAGTTATGCAGCCGGAAAACGAGACTTTAGTAAAGCAGAACTTGGTAATGCTGATTTGCAAAGCATTAACTTAAAAGGATCTGACCTCAGTTATGCTGACTTGAGTGAAGCTAACCTGAGTGGTGCTAATTTGAGGGGAACTGACTTGAGCTTTGCAGATCTGAGCCAGGCTAATTTGAAAGATGCCGATCTTAGAGGAGCCTTATTGATGTCAGCGAATCTACGCCAAGCTGATCTCAAAGGAGCGAACCTGGAAAAAGCAGACTACGATCGCAGCACCCATTTTCCCCCAGATTTCGACCCAGTGAAAGCGGGTATGCAGATTAAATTTGAAGGTTGATTAATCGTTCAACGCTCCTACTTGCCTCAAGATAGAAGATATTTCTCCTCAAAGAGTTGTATTTTTGTAAAAAAGCCCATCTATGAGGTTGACAATGGAGGCAAAGAGTGCAACAACCAACCAACACGCACCGCTAATTACTGCTGGAATTTTTCTAGGTGTGGGTCTGGGAGGATTTATTGATGGAATTTTACTGCATCAGATCCTCCAGTGGCATCACATGCTTAGTAACATTCGACCTCTGACCAACATGGCGAATATAGATTTGAACATGGTATGGGATGGATTATTTCATACCTTGAATTGGGTATTTACCGTGGTTGGAGTTATTTTGCTATGGCGTGCCGCAGGGCGTGAAGATGTTCCTTGGTCATCACAGACCTTTATTGGATCAATATTGATTGGTACTGGGTTGTTCGATTTGGTTGAAGGTTTAATTGACCACCAAATCCTCGGTGTCCATCATGTGAAACCAGGGCCAAATGAGTTGGCTTGGGATCTAGGATTTCTTGCATTGGGTGCGCTACTTGTCGTTATCGGCTGGATAATGATAAAAAAGTCAAGAGTTATTAGTCATTAGTCATTGGGCACTTGTACTGAGCGAAGTCGTTGGCGCAGCCTCTCGTAGAGAAGTATTGGGCACTTGTACTGAGCGAAGTCGTTGGCGCAGCCTCTCGTAGAGAAGTATTGGGCATGGGGCATGGGGCATTGCTTATCCCCCTTGTCCCCCAACTCCTAACTCCCAACTCCTAACTCCTAACTCCTAACTCCTAACTCCTAACTCACCACTCCCCTCTCCCCTCTATGACAGATACTTTTGAAAAAACTAGCTGGAGTTGGCAACTTTCTCAATTCCAACAACAAGTGGGTGAATGGTGGGAATACCAGTTTTACCGCTTTGAACATTCCTTGCCAGAATTGCCTACTGGATGGTCTATTAGCCCAAGGCTTGGTGAGTTGTTGAAATTCCTGTTTTGGCTGGTATTAGGCTTATTTATCGCTTGGGTGGGTTGGCGATTATGGCGAGAATTCCGTCCTTATATATATTCTTGGCTAAATAGAACTGGCAATCTCACTGATTTTCGCGTAAAAACTCGCTCTAATGAGTCATCCATAGCCCTTTTGTTGGAGCGATCGCAAGAATTTTACCGTCAAGGTAACTACCGTGAGGCTTGCCGTTGTATTTATTTAGCAATGTTGCAGCAGTTGGATAAAAATGCGATCGCACCCCAAAAACTCAGCCGTACTGATGGAGAATATCTGCAATTACTGCGATCGTCTGTGACTCCCATACAGCCTTATGAAACTTTAATTACTACTCACGAACAATTATGTTTTGGTAATGCCGAGATTTTGCCAGACAATTATGAGCAGTGTCGGCAAGCTTATCGGGAAATTTCCCCAGAATGAAAAAACACAGAATGAAAAAGCCTTGGCGAATAGAATTCACGGCTATACAAACAAAGCCCACCTGCGTGGGCTAAGAGAAAATTAAGGTTTTTTAACCCGCGCAGGTGGTCACTGAGCTTGTCGAAGTGCGGGTTTTGTTTATGTAGACGCGGTTTCTAACCGCCTTAAGTTAACTTTGTGACAGATGCGTAGACGCCCTGCGGCTTGTCGTTAGACATCGCCTGATCAACAGCTTGTAAAGCAGTGTTTACTTCTGCCTCTGTGACAATGAGTGGTGGCACAAATCGGACTACTTTTGGCCCGGCTGGTACAAGCAATACGCCCTCCTTGATGGCAGCATTGACAACATCGGCGGCGGTTAGCTCAATGTCGGCTCGTAACTCCAAACCGTTGATTAAACCCCAACCCCGAACTTCGGCAATGTGCTGAGGATATTTAGCTGCGATCGCCCTCAATCCAGCTCGCAACTGTTCACCCCGATCTTCCACATTCTGCAAAATATTTTCCCGTTCCAATGTCTGGCAAACACTGAGTGCGACACCACACACAAAAGGATTCCCGCCAAAGGTGCTGGCGTGTTCCCCTGGTTGAAAAATATCACAGAATTTCTTACTCATCATTGCACCGATGGGGATACCACCACCTAAGCCTTTGGCACTGGTGAAAATATCCGGTTCAACGCCGAGATGTTCGTAACCCCATAATTTGCCACTGCGCCCCATACCAACTTGCACTTCATCAAAAATCAATAAAATGCCAGTTTCGTCACAAATCTGCCGGAGCTTTTTGAAATAAGCAACATCTCCTGGACGCACACCGCCTTCTCCCTGCAATGGCTCGATTAGAATTGCCGCTACCCGGTAATCGCCTTCATCCAACTCGCTAATGGCCACTTCCACAGCGTTAATATCGTTGTAATTTACGTAGTGGAACCCAGGAACCAAAGGATCAAAGTACTTTTGATACTTCGGTTGTGCGGTAGCGGTAACTGTTGCCAAAGTCCGTCCGTGGAAACTGGCATGGGCGGTTAGAATAATTGGTTTTTCAACGTCTAATACAGTGTGGGCATATTTCCGCGCTAGTTTAATTGCGGCTTCGTTAGCTTCAGCTCCAGAGTTGCAGAAAAATACGCGATCGGCACAGGAATGATCAACGATCCATTTTGCCAATTCACCTTGCTCAGGAATGTAGTACAAATTAGAGACATGATGCAGCTTTTGGATTTGGCGTGTCACCGCTTCTACCATTGCTGGGTGGGCATGTCCTAAAGTGCAAGTGGCAATTCCCGCCACAAAGTCCAGATATTCGCGCCCCTGTGTATCCCAAACCCGGCATCCAGCACCCCGTTCTAGGGCTAAGGGAAACCGAGCGTAGGTAGACATAACAGCTTCATTAAAGCTATCTACCTCAAAGGGACTGGATGCTGACCCTGAATCTGGGGGGATGGTGGCTTGGTCAACGAGAGTTTGTAGGCTCACTACCGCTCCTCCTGAAAGTTTTTCATTATATAGTTATTTACTAGTTTCCTAGAAATATCTAAAAAATACTTTTTATTTAGCACAACTCGTACTTCTTATTAAACTAACGCTTATATAACCTCAAACGACACTTCAGCAATTAAAAGCCATAGATCCCCGACTTCTTTTACGAAGTCGGGGATCTTGTCGATCGCTATTGACTCAGCAAGCCAACAGTTATCTCAAGGTGCATCTTAGCTTTGTGTAAATTCAGCAGGTTCTCTTGGTCAAATCTATCGGGGTAAGTCATCCTCCTACCTTCCAAGGTGATTTTAATGAGTGCGGCTTGCTCATCTGTGGGTGAATTTATTTCATCTATCACCCCTTCAAAAAATTGAATTACGCTAAATCCAGGAGATTTTAATCCCCTTCCTTCTCTCACCTGTTGAAGTGCTAGCTGAGGAAATGCCATCAGAGAAGTCATGTAGCTGACTTTGTATGCTGCACTTCCTGTAGGCTTAATACCGTATCGACGGCATAAGTCGCGTAATTCTGGGATGGTTTTGATTTCTAACTCGGAACGCGTGAACATAAAATAGAATTACCTCTTGGTAAAAGTGGTATCGGTAGGTAACAACTTTTCGAGGGATGATACCTACCGATTTAAAAATCTATTGGAATGTATACATTCTAATCAAGCATTATTCATATATCTCAACAATGCCCAATCCCAAAGGTAATCCACAAAATTTAGAACCAGCACCATCAAGTAGAGAAGATAAATTAACTGATAATTTAAGTTTCCGGGTTACTAAGGATATGAAGGAAGAGGTGAAAGCACAAGAAGACCCGCCAGAGTTCTGTAGACGCGCTATCCAGGAAGCACTAGACAAGAAAAAAGATCAGTAGTAGCCTGTCAATAAATAATTGATGGATAAATCCCCTGTAGAGACGGCGATTTATCGCGTCTCTCTAACCGTCAAAATGAATTTTACAGACTAGTAGTACTGAGTTATTGGATTATAAATGCCGTTAAATTCCGTTTAAATATTACCAGCATTAAAAATCTGCTCTGCGGTTAAATTCAATTCTGGGAAAGTGAGTGATTGGATGCGATCGCTTCCACGAAACAGGTAAAGTTGGTATTCGCCCTCAACTAGTGAATAAATCGATATTGTCGGCTGTTTAGGGTTGCCAATAAATCGCCTGCCTCCTGCCTCCTTCAATGTCCACTTATTTGGTTTCAGCTAAAAAGGACGAATGCTATAAAGTTAGTAGAAAACTAGAAAAAGTAGGCTAAAAGTACTATTCTTACGTCATTCTCAACACTTGAGCAAAAATATCAACGTATCCAAAAGGAGTTAATGGCCGGGGCGATCGCTCTTGGCGGTGTTTTCTTCATTGGCACTTTGTGGTACTGGCTAGTGGAGGGCTGGTCATGGGAAGATGCAGCGTACATGACAGTCATCACTTTAGCAACTGTGGGATATGGAGAGATACACCCACTGGGTAGCCGAGGACGATTGTTTACAATTGCCCTGATTTTATTGGGTGTAGTCAATATCGGTTACATTGTCAACAGATTTACAGAAGCGATCATTCAAGGCTACTTTCAAGAAGGAATTCGGTTACAGCAACAGAGGCGGTTAATGGAATCCCTATCAGAACATTACATCATCTGTGGATTTAGTCGGACTGGTCGCCAAATTGCCAAGGAATTTCGGGCAGAAGGTGTAGCTTTTGTGGTAATCGATTCGGATATGGAATCTGTGCAAAGAGCGCAGATGGAAGGTTACACAGCATATCAAGGTGACGCTACCTTAGATGACACACTCCTAAAAGTTGGCATTGAACGCGCAATGTGTATCGTTGCAGCACTTCCTTCTGATGCCGAAAATTTATATATTGTTTTATCAGCAAAAACACTGAATTCGGGAATTCGGGTAATTGCCCGCGCAAGTACAGAAGAAGCTTTGCAGAAGTTACGACGCGGTGGTGCAGATGAAGTGATATCCCCCTATATTACTGGTGGGAAGCGCATGGCTGCTGCGGCTCTCAGACCCCAAGTATTGGACTTTGTAGACGGGATTTTGACAGGTGCAGACCGGCAGTTGTATATGGAAGAATTTTTACTCGACCCGGCTTTTTGTCCCTTTGTGGGTCAGAGTTTGCAAAAAGCGAGATTGCGATCGCAATCTGGGGCATTAGTTCTGGCAATTCGCCGCCTTGATGGGACTTTAATCGGTGGACCCACTGGCGATACGGTTTTAATGTCGGGCGATCGGCTAATTGGGATGGGTACAGCAGAACAATTGCGTAGCCTGAACCAAATTCTCGGCCCGATTAATTCTAAAAAACTGCGGCGGCCGAAAAATAGTTGAGTTCACTTACCAGTTAATACCCACTGCAAAAATCTGCATATAACTGTCAAACCATCTGATGGCACCTGTTCTCTCTCAGTAGGTGAAGATAGCCATTTTTGCATCCGGATCAACGGTATATAAATTCCACTACTTGAAGTTATGTAAGCTTTGCTAAATTCTTGATAGCCAGATGCTTCATAAAAAGGTTTGCCAGTGATTGAAGCACAGACAGCTAGTGTCTTGATATTTTGAGAACAAGCTTCGCTTTCTATTGTTTTTAGCAACTCTGTGCCAATTCCTTGTCGCACATATTGAGGATGGACATAAAGTGCATTTACCCAATATCTAGAGTAGGCAGAAAAACCCACAATTTTTTCACCAATTTCAGCAACAAAAACTATATCTTTTATCCCTGCTCTTTGTGATTGCTCTAACTCTGCATCGTTCAATAATGCTTGAATCTGTTCAGGACTGTAATCTCTGGAACAAAGTATCTGTATGGCATCTCTTCGGATATCAAAAATCTGATTTCTATCTTGGGGTTGGGCTAGGCGAATTTTGATGTGATTAGGCTGCATTTTAGTCATTAATAGTACACGGTGGCGGAAGTTTGCCTACTTTTAACAAGTTGCTCAAGTAGGTGCAATACCCTGTGGTAAGCCGCAACTCTTAGAGACGCTCCGCGAACGTGTCTACATGAATTGCCTGTACTTGTCTGGTTAATTGAGATGGTAGCTGGATTTATGCCGTGCTGCACTAAGTTTATTAATTCCAAGCAACTGCGGCGACCGGAAAATAGCTGATTTTATTTTTCCTTAATTACTTTCTCATACCAAATTTAGGTAATTATTATATAGTGTAATTGAATAAAATAGGAATATAATATCATGCAATAAAAATCATAGTACCACGCAATGAAACTTACATTAAGCATCGCCACAATATTTACTTTGACTTTGGGATTTTACACCACACAGACCATTGCTGCTCCTCTGGAAAATCCTAAAAGCTTTACAGATTGGTGTCAGCAGAAATCAACTTTACCTCCACAGACAAAACATACTGTTGAGGTTCTTTTAGAAAAAGCCCAGACTCAAAATTGCAAGGAGGCTAACCAAAAGCTGACTAATTTGACTAAACTCTCCCTCAACTCAAATAAAATCAGTGATATCAAGCCTTTGTCTGCTCTGACTAATTTGACTTCTATCGACCTCGGCTCAAATGAAATCAGTGATATCAAGCATTTGTCTGCTCTGACTAATTTGACTTCTATCGACCTCGGCTCAAATGAAATCAGCGATATCAAGCCTTTCTCTGCTCTGACAAAATTGACTTTTCTCTCCCTCCACTCAAATAAAGTCAGTGATATCAAGCATTTGTCTGCTCTGACAAAATTGACTTCTATCGACCTCGGCATAAATGAAATCAGCGATATCAAGCCTTTGTCTGCTCTGACAAAATTGACTTCTATCGACCTCGGCACAAATGAAATCAGCGATATCAAGCCTTTATCTGCTCTGACTAATTTGACTGCTCTCTCTCTCCGCTCAAATAAAATCAGCGATATCAAGCCTTTGTCCACTCTGACTAATTTAACTTCTCTCTCTCTCCGAGAGAATCAAATCAGCAATATTAAGCCTTTATCCGCTCTGACTAATTTGACTTATCTCTACCTCAACTCAAATGAAATCAGCGATATCAAGCCTCTGTCTAATCTGACTAATTTGACTATTCTCTCCCTTGAATCAAATGAAATCAGCAATATTAAGCCTTTGTCCGCTCTGACTAATTTGACTGAACTCTCCCTTAACTCAAATAAAATCAGCGATATCAAGTCTCTGTCCACTCTGAAAAAATTGACTTTTCTTAATATTAGGAATAATCAGATCGCACCCAAAATATGTCCTGTAAAACCAGAATCTATTTGTCAATTTGATGAGCTTTAAATAAGACTACTAACTCACTTTGTCCATCCATGTATAGATGGTGCTATGCCTTTAGTCAATGATTCCATAATTAGTTTCAATTAAGACTAATAACTGACCTCAGTACACCTGACTTTTCACGGGATCTGGAAAACCTCACTTCTATTTCTCTCTTCCTTTAAGGAGAGAGACTTTGAATTTTCCCCCTTCCCTCCTAGGGAAGGGGGTTAGGGGGTTAGGTTTTTGGTGGACTTTTCCACATAACGTGAAAAGTCAGCTCAGTACACCTATACATAGGTGCTATAGGAATCATATTTGATTTCTGAAAAAATCTCAGTAGTTTTGTAGGGTGTGTTAGCAGAGAGTAACGCACCATTCCAAGCTTGTCGTGCGTTACGCTATCGCTAACACACCCTACGTATATTTCAAAAATCAAATACTAGTCCTATATACCTTTACTGATTGATTCAACATAGCAATTAGCAAACGTCTACTAAATCAAGAAAAAAAACCACAATGAAACTTACATTAAGCATCGCCACAATATTTACTTTCGCTTTGGGATTTTACACCACACAGACCATTGCTGCTCCTCTGGAAAATCCCAAAAGCTTTACAGATTGGTGTGAGCAGAAATCAACTTTACCTCCACAGACAAAACATACTGTTGAGGTACTGTTAGAAACAGCCCAGACTCAAAATTGCAAAGAGGCTAACCAAAAGCTGACTAATTTAACTTATCTGAACCTCAACTCAAATAAAATCAGCAATATCAAGCCTTTGTCCGCTATGACGAATTTGACTTCTCTCTCCCTTGAATCAAATGAAATCAGCGATATCAAGCTTTTGTCTAATCTGACTAATTTAACTATTCTCTCCCTCGACTTAAATCAAATCAGTGATATCAAGCCCTTGTCTGCTCTAACAAAATTGGAGATTCTTAATATTAATAAGAATCCGATCGCACACAAAATATGTCCTGTAAAACCAGAATCTATTTGTCAATTCGATTGGCCTCAGAATTGACAGCCATCAGATCAACTCTGAAGGAATAACCCAAATATAAAGGAGAGCGATCCAACGCCCAATTAATAATCAATTTCTCTCCACCCATGCATGGCTGCTATACCTTTTGTAACCCATTCGATCACAATTGGGGGAGCTTCTGATATCAAAATGCTAGGATAAACTGCTGCACCCCAGTCGGGATGAATTAATACACGGCATTGATTTTTAATCACTGGATAGTTGAGCAAAGCTTTGACAACTGCTGTGTCATCGTGGGGAATTGCTCCGGGATGGGACAATAAAGGGTAGCCTGTGCGAGGGTCGATTAGGTCTGTTAAATAGCCGCGATCGCGCAGATTAAATGCCAAGTCGCAGCCAAATCGCATAAACTTTTCTCGTAAGCGTTCTTTCTCTGTCTCTACTTCTACTGTCTTTTCGACTAATTCATAACGCGATCGCTGTAAGACAATCACTACTCGTAAAAATGGCTGCCGTTTCCAATCTGGTAATATCCGTTCGCAGTTGGCACAGATATATTGACTGGGAGGATGAATTGAAATTTGAACCGCTTGTCCCGTTTCACCAACTAAATTAATGGGACAGGCTTGCTCCGAAGTGTAAACCTTGGGATAGTTCACTAAATTGATTCGGCTTATGCAAGTTTTTTAATTTAATCTCCGGTATAGATGATACCTCTTAAAAGTTAAGAAAAACCATCATTTTCCTATAATATGTTACTTTTTTTGAAACCAGTTACTAATAATTTTAGAAATTTAATCCGAATTTTATCCTTTATTAACCTGTTCTCATGGCATTTGCTGCGATCGCTGTAGGCGTTGGCATCGGTGCAGGTGTGGTAAACAAGCGATGCATAGAGGCTGGCTCCGCCTACGCTCCTAAAATGTGTTCGAGCAAAATCCCAAAACTGACCCAAAAACCCTCTCTATTTCTCCTTTCTCTGTGTTCTCTGTGTCTCTGTGGTTCGTTTATTTGGATAATTTATTTCTTGGAAGTCCCCAAGCAGAAAAAACAAAGGTAATCGTTTCTGCGAGGAGATACTTAAACTATACAGCCTACTTTCCATAGGACTCAATTAATTGAGTTTTAAAGAATTCACTGGCACTTCATCCCAAGAATCCACTGTCCGCAATCGCGCTACCCAACCTGCTGCCCTTTGCGCCTCGGTCAAATTATTCTCAAAGGAATCATGACAATCTTTGGCTTGAGATTCATTACAAGTGGCAATACAGGCATGAATCATCCCCGACGGATCAATTTGCTCATTTACCCAAATAGTCATGGAATATTCCCTCAAAAACTTTAGCGAAAAAGGCTATTCGTTATTTTAGAATACTATTAGAGTGGAAAATCGTAGACCAAAATCGGTAAGAAGTAGTGAACTAATCGCAATTACCGATTACTAATTTATGATTATCCAGTTCGCTTTATTTGCTAGGCACATAGGTTTTATCGCTGTATTGCAGTTACAGCAGCTTTTGGGCTATCCTCAGTTTGGCCGATCGCGATCGCGGATTCTTCCCAATTTCCTCTTCTTGAGCAATAATTGGTTTTTTTGTCAAGACTTTTAATAAAGGTGAATTTCTTAAACCATGCTTCACCGGGCGATCTTCCAAACTGTGAAAACTGATAATTACAATTCTGCCACCAGGGACAAGGGCATTTGGTGCTTGATCCAAAAAGGTTTCTAGAGATTTTAACTCATCGTTGACGACAATTCGCAGAGCTTGAAAAACACGGGTAGCCGGGTGAATTCTCCCATAACGGTATTTTGGGGGAACTGAAGAAGCGATCGCTTCAGCCAATTCAATAGTCGTGTGCAACGGTCGGCGTTCTACAATACGACGAGCAATGCGCCGCGATAATCTCTCTTCACCGTACTTAAAGAAAATATCTGCTAATTCTGCTTCATCCCAATTATTAATCACATCAGCAGCAGTTAGCGATCGCCCTCGATCCATTCGCATATCCAAATTTGCAGCTTGGCGAAAGCTGAAACCCCTTTCGGCTTGATCTAAATGGTAAGAACTCACCCCCAAATCGGCGAGGATACCATCAAAAGTGTTGGGGGGAAACTCGTAGTCAGCAAAGTTGCTATGGATAAATTGTATGCGATCGCCAAACTCAGCTAATTCTTTCCTCGCTGCTGCTAAAGCATCCTCATCTTGATCAATCGCCGTTACCCGCACATCCGTAGCAGCTTCTAAGATTAGGCGACTATGACCACCACCGCCTACCGTCGTATCAAGATAATGACTTCCTGGAGATACCGCTAGACCTGCAATCACTTCCTGCGGTAACACCGGTAGGTGGGAAAATATCGGTTCTTCGATAGCTAGCTGACTATTCATGAGACTTAGGGCAAAAAACCACAGATTAACTTTAATTATCTATTCTTTTGTTTGTGTCTTTGTGTGTTTCTAGTAAAAGGGCGGTTAGAAACCGCGCGCCAGTTGCAACAAGAGTGGCTCGCCGCCCAACGCACTGGCTTGTCTACACGAGACTTTACCCACCGACCTGGGTTTCAAACACTCAATTTTTCTTTAGGGACTGACAAATAAAAAAATATCCAATTAACTCTTGTGGGGTGGGCGTCTCGCCCGCCCTATGGACAATATTGGATAATTTGTTTCTTGGAGTTCCCTTAGTCCGCGCAGGTGGTCACTGAGCTTGTCGAAGTGCGGACTTCGTTTGTGTAGCCGCGAATTCCATTCGCTGGGGCTTAAGTTGACTATTTTTTACCTTTTTTTTGATAAATCATCGAATTTGGTATCCGTTTTAATTTTTTCTCCATATTTAAATGGCTATTTAAAACAAAAACGAATACATTACCGGGCAATTGATTTTCCTGTAACAAGCTGTTCACAAGTTTAGAGTTATCGGCTTCATAGCTATGACTACCTTCCAAAAAACTAAATCCCCGCTTCACAGCTAGAATATAAAGTGGTTTTTCAGGAAAATATTGCAGATTTTTTTGAACCAAGTAAACAGCTATTATATGCGGGTAATGAGATAACTGATGACAAAGCTTATTTACCTCTAAATCTGAGATATTATGAGATTCAAAGTTATCATTTTTTTTCAAATTATAACGCTCTTGCTGCGCTTTGGAAATTAACTTACTATGATTTTCGGCGCGTTCTTGATAAGATTTAGCCTCATTAATTTTTCCTTGTTGTTTAAAAAAAGAGTAGATTATCTGGCAACCCTCTATGACTATATCTGAGTCTTTATCCATTGCCGTCTCAATGTATTTTATTCCGGTTGGATCTTGTTCTTTTAATAATATTTGCCCTAGCAAATAATTAGCAGAAACATGGTGAGCATCACGATGAATAATTTCTTGTAATAGTGGTATAACCGCTTCTTCACTCTCAAACTCAAATGTCAAAAATGCTCGTTGACTAGCTTCTTCTAAGGTTAGCTGTTGTTTTTGCGATTTGTGATTTAAATCTTTTAATTTAGCTATTGATTGTTGACAGTCAGCATATTTTTGTCGCCAATGTGTTGCTATTTGTTCTCGCCAAGCTTGACTAAAATGTTCGATAAGCTTTTCTAAAGCATCTCCTAAAAATTCTTGAGCAGCACTGATTTTAATTGGCGCAGAGATAGCTACTTGTTTCTGATTATTTGGGAGGTAGCCCAATGCTTTTAGTCTATCTTTCAGGCAAGGATGAGTATCAGTATTGTTAGTTTTTTCTGCTAATGCTTGCATGAAATAAATAGTTGCTTCCTCGTGAGAAACTCTCTGAATTAAAGCTTGTTGCATAGCAGCATAAGTCATTTTTGGCGGCTCAATTTCTGTCTGCACTTTTTTATAAATACTAGACCAAAAATAATTTTCTAAAAATCTAGCTTTGATCTCTACATTTATCAAAGATTTAGCAGCATTTTCTTCTCCGGCTATATCAACAGCACATCTATCTGCTTCATATTCGTTCATTCGTGCCAACACAAAAGAATAGGCATTAAAAAACGGAATGTACCATATTAAAAACAGATAAACAATTAACAATGATATATTATGTCCACTTTGTCGGAGTCCTTTAACAATGCGATACCAAGTTTCACGTTGGCGATAAATCCAAGCACTAAAACGGCTGTGATTTCCTGATAAATGTCCTAGCTCATGGGCTAAGACGGCACGAAATTGTTCGGGTGGCAGTGCTAACATGAGTGGTAGTCCCACAATTAAGTAATTTTGCTGCCATCCCAGCAAACCTAAGCGTGGTATCTGGACAACCCCTGCATTAAAATTGTTGGTCAGCAGAATGTGGTGAAACCGTGGAGCTTGTAGCTTCGATGAGATTTCGTTAATTAAAGAATAGAGATTGGGTACATCCTGGGGTTCCAGTGGTAAACCTGTAGGTGGGGGAAAAGAAACCCAAAGCGATCGCAGCAATACAAATGCTAAGGTCAGCAAAAACAGAAGACCTGTCAAGGATTTATTACTTATTGACTGAGCGTTAAGCATCGAAAAGACAATACCTACCAGCAGGGTCAACGTTACAGCTAGAACCAAAAGTATATATGCGTAGCCCAAAGTAGCCAAAACAGCAACGTGCAATTTATAAAGATGCGGTTGTTTATTCGCAAAAGCTTCTAACTTCTGAATTAGCTTATCAAAACGCTCTTGATTGAAAGCCATAGATATGTATCACCCTCTTAAAACTGTAATATAACTGACACAATATCTCTATAGCTTACGTAAAAACCCAGAAGTCAATAGTCATTATTGATGAAGATGCGTCCTCTTTCATCGCGTCCCCCACTCTCCAGGACGAACGCATCTTAATTGTTACAAAAATGGGGTGTCGCAACTTGGGTTAATACTTTTCCTCCCTGCCTTCTCTGATAAATTTCTTGGCGGGAGATGGGGCTTGACAGTGCGAATTTGAGATTTTTGAAGGAATAATCTCAAATCCAAAATTGTTTGACTGAGTGCAAATTCAAGCAAAGGCAGCTTAGGGAGGAAATATGATAAGGTTAGAAGGAAAGAATGCCTTAATTACAGGTGCAATATCAGGTATTGGTTAGGCGATCGCTATCAGACTTGCCCAACAACGGTGCAACATCGCTATCAATTACCGCAAAGACCTTAAAGCTGCCGCAGACACGCAAGAGACGGCATTGCAAAAAACCTGCGGAAATATCGAAAATTGTGGTGTGAAGTCGCTGCTGGTTCAGTTAGATGTATCTCAATCAGACATTGTTGACATCCTACCTTGTCTGAAGAGATGGCAGCGGCAGTAAGTTTTTGAGCTTCAGATCAAACCGTCCACATCACCGGACAAATGCTGTTTGTGATGTAGATTGACTGTATGTGTATGCTGACTTCCGGGAAACGTGGTCAGCTTCAGGTAAGGCTTGCGTACTTTCCACAATTGAGCCGATATATACCATTAGTGGAATTAAACGCCTATGACTAGCGCGATCAATAACAACAGCCAGATGGAAGCAGAAGCCTGGAAACTGTTGGAAAAGTCCATAATCTATTACCAGGGGAAACCCATTGGTACAGTAGCCGCCCACGATCCGGAGTTAGATGCACTCAATTATGACCAGTGCTTTCTCCGCGATTTTCTGCCTTCTGCCTTGGTGTTTCTCATGTATGGCAAACCAGAGATTGTCCGCAACTTTTTAATCGAAACACTGAAATTACAAAGTCATGAAAAGCAGATGGACTGCTTTGAAGCGGGAGCGGGGTTAATGCCTGCCAGTTTCAAAGTACTATTTAATGGCAATGAGGAATTTTTAGTCGCTGATTTTGGTGAGCAAGCGATCGCTCGTGTTCCTCCAATTGATTCTTGTATGTGGTGGATTCTATTGCTACGGGCCTATGAAAAAGCTACAGGCGATTTGTCCCTAGCGCGTCAGCCAAATTTTCAAGCAGGAATCAAACTAATTTTGGATCTTTGCTTGGTACATCGGTTTTCCATGTATCCAACCATGTTAGTTCCCGATGGCGCCTTTATGATTGACCGTCGCATGGGAGTTTACGAACATCCTCTAGAAATTCAAGCCTTATTCTACGCGTCCCTGAGAGCTGCTAGTGAATTGCTTTTACCAGATGGGGATGGCGATAGTTATCTAAGTAAAGTCAATAGACGATTGGGATCTTTGAAATATCATATCCGCAACTATTATTGGCTAGACCTGAAGCGATTGGGAGAAATCTACCGTTACAAGGGTAACGAATTTGGTAAAGAAATTGTTAATAAATTCAACATCCACTCAGAATCAATCCCCACTTGGTTAACTGAGTGGTTACCCGAAACTGGAGGATATTTAGCGGGAAATCTGGGGCCGGGACGGATGGATTTTCGCTTTTTTGCTCTGGGAAATCTGATGGCAATCTTAGCTTCCTTAGCTAGCGACACAGAATCTGAAAGCATCATGAATTTATTTGCCCAACGCTGGCAAGACTTGATCGGCTATATGCCCGTTAAAATCTGCTTTCCAGCAATGGAAGGTTTAGAGTGGAGAATTGTTACAGGATGTGACTCTAAGAACACCGCTTGGTCTTATCATAACGGCGGTAACTGGCCGGTTTTACTGTGGTTATTTACTGCTGCGGCACTGAAAACAGGTAGAATGGAACTTGCTCAAGCAGCGATCGCTATTGCCGAAAGGCGTTTATTTAAGGATCAATTTCCTGAATACTACGATGGCAAAAATGGTCGTTTAATTGGCAAAGAATCCAGAACTCATCAAACTTGGAGTATTGCCGGCTTGCTGGCTGCTAAAAAGTTCGTGGAAAATCCAGAGTACTTGGAATTAATTAGCTTTGCAGAGGGTCTTGAAGGCCCAGGTTGTAGCCTGTAGGTACTGAATTCCCCGCAAATCTCTACCCCGAAGATGATTTCGTGGTGTAATTAGCAGGGTGTTTACTCCCCAACGCTACAAGGGTTGGGGGTTGGGGGTTAGGTCTATATTGGACTCAACTGAGAACCGTTATAGTCAGTATTAAGTTATTGACATTCCTCAGACGGTTGAGGATTCTTGATTCAACGAGTCCACTTCAATTAGATTCCTTGCGTTATCTAATCCAGAGGTGGTTCTCTCTTCAAGCGTTAACTTTGGGTATGCCCTACCCTAGTTGCATTACTGCAAAATTTGTTTGATGTTAAAGCCGAGCGCAGTCGAGGCTTTAATGCCGGTTGTCTAGTACCTGTAAATCTTTTACCTACTCCCAGGTGAGACTAGAACTACGAAGTAGAACCCCCTAGATTCAATTGTCTTCGCGTAGCGTCTCCCCTTGGGAGAAGGTACAGCACGGCAGTTGCTCCACTTGGGGAGACCCCAAGACCGCACTGCCTCGTCTGCGTATTAGGCAGCAATCGGGTTTTTTAAGTGGTTGATTACCCTTCCACAACCGTTATTTTACCAAAAGCCGTCGTAGAACGACAGGGTTTTCGTCCCAAATTTTTGATAAATAGCAGAGTTGTGCTAAGTAAAATCCCGATAAAAGATCGACGCGATCGCACAGCCGCTTCTCTTCTGAGGCTGCACCAACCTCTAAATCCCCTTCTCAAATACCCAATAACTGATACACTATATTGTAAGAGGTATCTGAAGTGTAATACTTAGTAATATCACAAGATAGTCTTTGCATCATTAACACGTTTTAACGTGTGTAACCCATGAAAACTACTTCAGATTTAATTCCAGAATTTGAAAAACTATTCAGACAAAAATTACAACTAAATAATTGTAAACTCAGAAAGAAAAGACAAGAGAATAATTATGAAATTATTACTCCAGCTAAAGACATTTTTTTGATGTATTGGTCTGAATTTCCAGAAATTAGCTTAATATATCAAGCTGTAGGGGTACGCAATCAACAGACTGGAGTTTATGAACGAGCTATCCGTTCTCACATTAGTTCCTGTTTGAGTAGTATCCAGGAGAATCCTACCTCTGAATCAGCATTATTGGTGAAATAACTAATAATTTACTAAACTCTCGCCATTTTTTGTCATCTAACTGACGAGAGTTTCTCAGCAAAAATCTGTTGATCAAGAAGATAAAAATGGAATCCGAAAAAAATCCAGATCAGCTAGATTATAAAACTTTGTTAGCCAATGCCAAGCAAGCCTTAAAACTTGAATACCATAAATCAACAGCTTTAGCTTCCCAACTGCAAGCCGTAAAAACTCAGTTACAGCAAGTTCAGGCTGAAAACAAAACCCTGAGAGAAAGTGCTTATGAAGATGTAATTAAGCACTTTGAGGCGCGTACTCAAGCAGCAGAAGCACTAGCAGTAAAAACAGAAGTGCGCCAAAGATTCCTTGAAGCCAATGGTTGCAACGACGATCAAAGCTTCGATACTCTATGGGATAGCATTAAAAATAAGATCCAGATCCTAGACGGTGAAGTGAGAATCGTTGCTCAAAATGGCACTCCTCAATTCACCTTAACAGGCAGCAGGATCACTTTGAGAGATTTTATTCAATCCCTCAAACAAGACCCAATCTCTGGAAAATTTTTCTTGAACTAGAGAGCCAAATTAAAATAATTCGTAATCCCTAATGAAAGTCTCTCGCTAAAAGCCAAATAAGGATTGTAGCAGAAAGCTATTCATCTTCGTCTCCTGGCGGTCTTTCGCTCTCGCTTTGTTGGGCGTTCCACTCCAAAACAATGCGCTCCAACATCTCAGATTGCTTACAGTTATTAACATCAGCGTACATTTGAATCAACTGCCTCACCTTCGGGCTAATGTGGCAAATCTCTAGTTGGTTACTTTGTACCATGTCCATTAACTTTTAGTGTGTACTAAATATGTTGAACTATGAAAATCGCTTAACCTGGCGGGGCTGCTTCTTCAAAGGGACGGATAATCGCAGGGGCTGGTGTAACCTCCGGTTTAAAGATTCCCTGTAAGGCTTGTTCTAAGGTTTGTGCCATGACAATCCGGTTTTCGTAAGCTACCACTACCCGGACTAAAGTCGGTAGGCTATTCTGTGTGGCTTCTAGATAGATTGGCTCGACATACAGTAGCGATTGCTGAATGGGAATTACTAGTAGATTGCCTTGAATGGCTCTCGACCCTTGGCGATTCCACAGGGAAATCTGCTGGGAAATTACTGGGTCTTGGTTAATTCGCGCCTCGATTTGCTCTGGGCCGTAAACCAGGCGTTCTTTAGGAAAAACATATAGAAATAGCGTACCATAGTTCTTGCCATCCGATCGCGCCGCTAACCAAGCGATTAAATTAGTCCGTTGTTTGGGAGTGTAGGGTAAAAGTAGGATAAATTCTTCTCTACGAGAGGCTTCTCTTTCAGAGATGCGAACGTCAACAAAGGGTACTGTGGGTAGACTAGTAATTAAATAATATGGCTCTACCGGACGGGCTTCACTGCCATAGATTTCGTTGGGGATTTGCCACTGGTCTTCCCGATTGTAAAATACTTGGGGATCGGTCATGTGGTAGGTCATCAACCGCTCAGATTGAATTTTGAAAAAGTCCACCGGATACCGAGTATGACTGCGGAGATTCACTGGCATTGTACTGAGTGGTTTGAACATTTGGGGAAATATCGCTGACCAAGTGGCAATGATCGGATCGCTCTGATCGGCAATATAAAACTTAACAGTGCCGTGATAGGCATCAATCACTACTTTGATAGAATTGCGAATGTAGTTGATACCGTCGCTACCAGTGTCAGAGTAAGGATAGCGATCGCTCGTTGTGTAGGCATCAACAATCCAGTAAAGATAACTGGGGTTACTGGGGAAATCTTGATTAGCAGCAGCAGCGACTAAATAAGGGTCGCTGTCAAACTTGAGGAAAGGTGCGATCGCTTGAATTCTTTCTTTGACATTTCGCCGGAGTAGCACCTTTGTCTCTGGCAAAAAGTCCCGCGTCAGCAACATCTGCCAATCTTTCAAATACATCGCAAATAGCCAGCGCCGCCATGCTGAACCGATTTCAACGCCACCCAGACCATCGTAAGAGTTGTAAACATTGTCACTACCACTAGGATAATCTAGCTCTCTAACTCTTGTGCCAGTCATGACATAATTATTCGTAATTTCACCGTAATAAATCCGGGGTTGTCCAATGGGAATACTTTGCCGAATGGCTTCGCTAAAAGTTGTGAGGGCGCTAGTATCACCGCTAATATCTTTGACAAAATATTCTGGTAGCCCACCCGGCCCAACGGTATTAACTGGGCTAACAGTAAACCCAAAACCGTGGGTATAAATTAAACGCCGGTTAATCCATGTTTGAGCTTCCTGTGGTACTGCACTGTAGTCTAATTCTCGTGCCGCAATCAGTACCTGTCGCCGTTCTGTTGGTTCAACTGATTCTGGTGGCTTTTGGGTGGCAGATGGTCTGCGGGAAGTGATATCTTTTACTAGAGTATATCGATCAATATCGGCATCGGGGAACCGATAATACGGGCGAATTTGTTGCAGTTGGCGGTTGGTTTGTAATAGTGGTTGCTGATCCCAAAGGCGAATATTCCGAATTGTCAAGTCATTCTTTTGAATATCAGCTTCAGTCAAGGTTCCTTGCGGGTTGAAAGTTCTGGCATCGATCGCATCTAGATCGAATGCTTGGCGAGTCAAGGCGATAGTACGCTGAATGTAGGGTTGCTCTCGTTGCAATTCATTAGGTTGGACAATTAAATATTGCACCACAACAGGGAGAACAACGTTAGCGGCTACAACCATTACTAAATAAACCGCCAAACCGTAAAATACCAAGGGACGATACTGAGATTTGGGTTTCCAGAAAAGTGTTCGCCAGATTAGGTAATAGGCGATCGCAACTGCCAACACACACAAGATGGTGTAAGCTGGCAATTGGGCTGTGACATCCGTATAGCTGGCACCATAACTTACTCCCCGGCTAGAATACACGAGTTCATAGCGACTTAGCCAATAACTCAGAGCCACCACCACCATCAACAAGCCACCCATACCGTATAAATGACGCTGCTGCTGGGGCGAAAAACCGGGAAAAATTCCCTGACTCAAACTATTCCCCGACAGGAGATAAGTGAGAGTAACAGCGACGAAGCCATACAAACATAATCCCATCAGCCAGAATTCTAGGAGTTCCCAAAATGGTAGTGAAAATATGTAAAAGCTGATATCTTGACCAAATAAAGGCTCAGTGCTGTTGAAAAGGGTAGGGTGGAAATATTGCAGCACCTTTGGCCAGTGTTGGAAGAGGATGAAGGCAAAAATTGGACTAAAGAGAATTGCGATCGCAGTTAATAAAAATTGGGGATAGATTAAAATTGCGATCGCTCCTCCTCCAATTAAACCGAGATACCAGACTTGAGAGACAATTTGCCTCAAAAGTTGCCAGATTGTCTCCGGTCGAAATAGGGCAGGAATGGGTAGAATAGGGTTATTAACTGGAGAATGCCAGTAAAAAAAAGCAATTTGACCATAGTGAGCCAGCATTAACCCGATCAACAAGCTCAGTACCACAGTTAAGGGTAATAACCAGCGCAATTTTAATGATTGAAAGCCTTGCGGCGCAAGTATCTGGGTTTCGTTGCGTCTTGGATAATTAGGACTGAGAAAATTTGTTAATTCACTGTTGAGTTCTGCTGACTCAATCTTGAAAGACTGGGAATATTTTAGCCGTTGTGCTAGAGCCAGATTTAGCAGTAGATAGGTAGCAGTTATCCCAGCCACCACTACCCACAAAATACCGCGAGTCAACAGCCTCAACAGAAATACTTGGAGGTAGCCGACTTCCTGAAACCAAAAAATTTCTGCTCCCAGGCGGGAACCCAGATCCAGGAGTAGCCACAGCCCCAAGAATACAATTAATAGTCTAAAGCCCCATTTCCAATACATTCCGTGGCAGCCAAACTATCTGCAAAGCAAACCTTACTGCATTAAGGAAAGTATTTGATTACTTTTCCAAAAATTATTACTACTTTCCACAATAGCTGAATTCAGCAACGCTGTGGGTTCGCAGACTCAATGAAATTTTCCTCCATTTTCAGACAGAGGGCAGCCTGAACCTAGACTTTATTCAGTCAATATACTTATCCCTACCTCATTTGATAATTTCATTTAGGGACTTCAAAGAAATGAATTATCCAAATAAACGTAGACGCAAAGCGGCTTGCCGCAGGCTACCACTCTAGAGACAGAGAACACAGAGAAATAAGGAGGAGAGAGTTTTTTCACCAGTTTTTTGAGTATTTTTTTATTTGTCAGTCCCTTACCTAAGAAGCGAGCTTTTTTTTACAAAGTTATTCTGTTGCTCAAAACCCTTGCAATTGCTTCACTTCGCTTCATGTACCCAACTCTTGGAGAGGCTACGCCAACGGGAACACCAGGGGCGAACACAATGACATACTGATAAATTTTCTCGCCTACCTACTTAATATCTGTAATCTTCATCTTTCCTTAAAGAGAGCAAGAATAAAAATACAGTTTCTTGATGTAAAGTATCTCTTCTCACGAAAATTTCATAATTGTTTGTCAAGCATAGACATTATCTTCATTTTTCTCTCAGTATAAGTGACTTGTTTAACCTGAAACCTCTTTAAAAAGTTACTCAACCTACTTTTTTGAGCATTAGACATATATCTAGTGATTTTACTGTGTGATTTAGTAGTAAATAGATCAGATACTTACTGAAGAAGGAAGAAAAAACTGCAACTACTACAAGAATTATGTTTTTCAATAAAATTGCTTTAATCGCTGCTCTCTCTACAATTGCTTCTGTTAGTTATGCTGCTTCAGCAGATGCTTTCTCATTTACATACGATCCCGGATCTTACCGCCAAGCTACAGATGTAAATGAAGGTGTTTTTTCTGATAATGTTAATAGCAATGGTTATACAACCTTTGATTTTAATAATGGGGAAGTACCAGGCAATGACCTAGTAAAATATTCTTTTTCTCAAGGTAGCTATTCCACGACAGCTTATTCTGGTCAAACTGGTATTTACTCAGATGTTTGGGCACCTTCCGGCGCTAACGCAGAAGTCAATAAAAGTGATTATTTAGCAGTTTTCTCTGATAGTGATGTCACTATTCAAGCTCAGGGCAATAATACTTTCACTTATTTCGGTTTTGATGCAGGCGCTCTCAGCGTAGGCAACACTTTGCAATTCTTCAACGGAACCACTTTAGTCAAAGAGTTAACATATAATATATTAAATTCAATGGCTACTGTTGCAGCTCCCCAACAGGGTGACCAAATGAATGGCTTCTTTCAGTTTTTCTCAGAAGGTACGGATGATACCTTTAATAAAATTGTAATTTCTCAGACAGACGGTGGCGGTTTTGAAAGTGACAACCATACATTTCGTGTTGAAACTGTGCCTGAACCAAGTCTTACTTTTGGTATGCTAGCTTTAGCTGGGCTATTTATGTACAAACGTCAGAATAAAAAATTGTCACAGGCCACGAAATCTGCCTAAACAAAAGTTTAGCTGAGGTGATTTAATCAAACTTTGTCTAAAACCGTTCTTATATTCTTATATTATGTAGCGAAGGAGCTCCAAAATCCTTCGCTTTGCTTTTACGTTAACTTTTGGTCAGGTTACGGTTCATATTTTGGTCAATAATGGGTAAAAGCACACTGGTTAAGATAAATAAGCAAGCTGGTGAGTATGAATTAGGATTAGGACTCGCAAGCGCGATCGCCAGAATCAAGGTAGTATTCAAGTACAAAGTCAGCTGGCAGTACCTTTACACTCACGCTGACTCTGCAAGACTAAGCCGATTACCCTAAAAAGCTTGTCAGTGATCGATACATACTGTATATATCTTTAGTAGTATTTGTAGGGTGCGTTAGCGTTTCGCGTAACGCACCAAATCCTTAAGAATGGTGCGTTACGCTGTCGCTAACGCACCCTACGTATCTGTTCAAAAATCAAATAGTAGTCCTATATCTATCTTTAGGCATAGAAAAATTTTATGCTGATTTCATTTTTTTGTGAAACGCTATGGATAGGGTGAACGGTAAGACATTTCAGACACTTATATACCTTCATTGATGACAAGTGATTGCTAAAAATATGTTAGCCAAGGGTAAAATTCTGTGGTTGAGGCTTTCCCGTCAGATGCTTCGACCCAGACGTTTGGCTTTCGTGGAAGCTTGCCTGATTGGTCTAGTTTCTGGGCTAGCGGCAGTTCTGTTAGGACAGGCGGTGGATTGGGCTGGTGCATGGCGAGTACGTGTTTCTTACCTTTGGCCTGCCTACTTGGTGCTACCAGGTATTGGACTAGTAGGAGGAATCTTAGCTGGTTGGCTAGTAGAACGCTTTGCACCAGAAGCATCAGGTAGTGGGATGTCGGAAGTGAAAGCGGTATTGGCTCGTGTGCCGATGCCCTTAAATCTGCGGATTGCTTTGGTGAAGTTGATCAGCGCTACACTAGTACTGGGTTCGGGAATGCCTTTGGGACGGGAAGGACCAACTGTCCAAATTGGGGCAGCCTTGGCAAATCAACTTAGTAACTGGGTACCGACTTCACCAGAGCATCGTCGCCAACTGATCGCCGCCGGAGCCGGGGCTGGGTTAGCTGCGGCTTTTAATGCACCTATTGCCGGTGTTCTTTTTGTAGTTGAAGAATTACTGCAAGATGTGTCAGGTATCACCCTTGGCACTGCGATTTTGGCTTCCTTCATCGCTTCAGTGATCTCCCGGCTCTATGGTAGTCACAGCCTGGATCTAAACCAGACTTTAGCATTTTCACATACAACTTTCTTTGCTCAAGAAATCCCTTTCTACTTGATTTTGGGACTCCTGGCAGGACTTCTAGGCATTCTGTTCAATAAAAGTGTGCTTGCGAGTCTGGCATTTAACCGTCGTCTGGTAAGCTTGAGTTTACCCTGGCGAATTGGAATTGTTGGGTTAGTCAGTGGTCTGGCGATCGCTTTATTACCTGTTGCCTTTCGCGATCATGCTGGACTGAGAGAAATTTTACTTGTAGGCAGTGCTGACTGGTCATTTGCAGCGATCGCTTTTTTGGTTCAGTTTGCCCTAATTATTTTAACCTACGGCTCTGGAGCGCCAGGAGGTTTACTAGTTCCCACTCTGGGCTTAGGAGCTGCCCTTGGCTACTTAGTAGGTGCTACCGAACACAGCTTGCTGGGAATGAGTGCTGCAACAACTTATGCTCATGTGGGCATGGCTGCCTTTTTTTGCGCCGTCTCTAAGGTACCAATTACAGCAGTTGTCATTGTGTTTGAGATGACAACAGATTTTAATCTGGTGCTACCGCTAATGATTGCGTCTGTGGTTGCCTATTTAGTAGCGGAAAAAATTGACCATCGATCGCTCTACGACCTTTTACTAGAGTGGAAAGGGATTCACATCACCAAAGAGCCAAGTACAGAAGGGATTCTAGCACAACTGAGTGCCGCAGATGTGATGCAACGGCGTGTCGAAACTCTCTCCAGTCAAATGAGTACTGATGAAGCTGTACAGGCATTTTCTGACTCTCACCATCGCAACTTCCCAGTTTTAGAAAATGGTAAAGTTGTTGGTATTATCACTCAAAAAGATTTAGTTAATATTGCTTCGCAACAGTTAGGTGGAGATACGAGTATCAGTGAGATTATGACACCAGAGCCAGTAACAGTCGGGATTACGGCTACACTGGCTTATGTACTGCACATACTCAATCGTTATAACCTGAGCTGCTTGCCTGTTACAGAAGGTCGCAAGTTAATCGGAATTATTACCCGCAGTGATATTATCCGCGTAGAAGCAGAGAGACTGAGTGGCAATACCCAACAGGTAGAACCGAAATCAGAACCTTCTTATGTGATTTACCAAACTCGCGCTCCGGCTACAGGCAAAGGACGGTTACTAATACCACTTTCACATCCAGAGACAGCCGAGACTTTACTCAAAATGGCATTTGCGATCGCCAAAGATCGCAATTACGAAATAGAATGCCTACAAGTGATTATTATTCCGTCTAGCCGCATCCCATCGGAAACACCAGTGCAAATCAGCAAAAGTCTGCAACTTTTGCAACGGGCAATAGTGTTAGGAGAGAATTCGCGGATTCCAGTTCACACCCAGATCCGAGTTGCCCATAATGTTGCTGGGACAATTTTGGAGACTGTCAAAGATCGACACATTGACTTGGTGCTAATGGGTTGGAAAGGCACTACCTTAACTCCTGGTAGAGTTTTCAGCCGAGTGGTGGATACCGTAATTCGACAGGCAGGTTGTGATGTTATCTTGGCTAAATTGGATGATAAAAGAGCTTTTGATCGTTGGTTGTTGCCAATGGCAGGCGGCCCTAACTCCAGCCAAGCAATTCAGTTATTACCTGCTCTGGCTTCTTTAAGTACATCACCCCAAATCAAGCTATGTCAGGTTTTCCAGCCTACTAACTCCATTACTGACACAACATTACTAGATAAATCTGTCCACTTTCTCCAACGCCGAGTTAGTGGTAAAGTGATCGCTACTCCAGTTAGTGCCAATTCTGTTTCTGAGGCTATTCTTAAGTGTGCAGAACTTGATAATAGTGATGTGATTGTTCTGGGAGCTAGCCGTGAAAGTCTGCTGCAACAGGTGATTCAAGGAAATATTGCCGAGAATATTTCTCGAAAAAGTAATTGTACAGTTATCATGATCAAAACTTAATTACCCAAGGGTCTGGTTTCGCTTTCAATAGTTGGAAAAAAGCGATCGCTATTCCCACAATTAAACCGAGATACCATTTATTACTGAACTAGTAGAAGTTGGCTAAACTCCGTTGGCGGTATGGCGTGACTTGATGGTTCCGTCTACAACAAACCGACGAACCGTGATTGGACTGTACCAGATTTCATGATGGAGGGACAATTTTGTTGAGGATGAGCAGTTATGGAATTATTTCTCGCAGCTTTTGCGTCAGAATCTTAATCGTAGAAGCTTCTGTTACTAATCCAGGTACGTCATCACTAGTTGCTATAGCAGTTCCCATTTAGATGCGGTACAAGATTATATCGCAAGGTGTAAGGGCACGGCACTGCCGTGCCCCTACGGGTGTACCTCACGTAAACGAGAACCGCTATACCCAAACTTCTGCGTCTGAATCCCAAAATGCTTCAACCTTAAATGTGATTTGTGCCATCATTGAGTGCTTACAACGTAGTTCCAGTTTAGATCATCGTAGGGGCACGGCAATGCCGTGCCCCTACCAGGCGTTCCATCCCAACGCGAATTGATATTTATGACATAACACAAGGTTTGAAATCAAAAAGGGATGTCAAACAGGAAATCTCCATCGTCAAAATTATGTTGCGGGTTTTCTGGATCGTCTGCCCAACGCTGGGGATTATTTAAAATATATTCTCGGATATTATCTAGAGATTTTTGCTCTCTTCCAATGTGTTCATAAAAATTGCGTTGCCAGATTGATTGTCCTTTGGTCTGCCAAATTATATTAATGCGTTTGGTGACAACACCTTTGTAGCTACGAATAACTGTAGAAATAGAACCATGTACAGGTTTACCGAATTTTTCTGTATTGCAGTCAAGATGTTGATTGAGGGCACAACAATGTTGTGCCCCTACAGGTTTATCGGTGATGATTAGGATGCCGTGTAGATGATTAGGCATGACTACAAAAGTATCTAATTCAATGTGGGGAAAATGAGCGGGTATTGTTTGCCAGTAGTTGAAGGCAATATGACCTAAATAATTTAATTGCATTTCGCTTTTAACCACATTACCAAATAAACATTGCCGCGCTTTGGTGCAAATGGTGACGAAATATGCGCCAGGTTGGGTGTAATCGTACCCTTTCAAGCGAATAGAATGGCGATGATGTATTTGTGGATCATAAGCCATGAATTTTTATATTTAGTTATTAGCAATATGTGTTTATTTTAATCGATGATTTTTATTTGCACCCATATACACAACGTAGGGGCACGGCAATGCCGTGCCCTCCAACCCATTTGGCATCTCAACGATAAACAATATTGTTTGGCACGATGCATATTAAATTTGAATAATACTAATTCCTTTACGGGAAATTACAAATAAATTCTTGGCTGGGGTGAACAGTTCTATCAGGGCACAACATTGTTGTGCCCCTACGCAAGATATTTGTGGTAGCTTTAGTTTGCAGGTTTGTAAAGATGGAATAATAAGGAAAATATTCGCCTTTGAATTACCAGCATTCACCTTTGGATCTCGGTTGTTGCAGTTCAGAGGTCGAAGTTCCGAGTTCAAAGGTCTAAATTCCGAGTTCAGAGGTCGAAGTTTCGAGTTCAGAAGTCGGAGTTCCGAGTTCAGAAGTCGGAGTTCCGAGTTCAAAAGTCGAAGTTCCGGGTTTAAAGGTCGAGGTTCCGAGTTCAGAGGTTGAAGTTCCCAGTTCTGAAGGTGAAAACTGGAGTTCTGAGCCTAAATGGTGGAGATAATAAGTACAGACTATTGTAGGGGCACGGCATTGCCGTGCCCCTACCCATGTTCTTTACTCCAAACATATTTACGGCAGACTTCGCAAGCGGCTTTTGCTTCCTCTGTTTGCGGATTGGTGAAGATGGGATGGTAGCGCAACCTGTCGCAACAGACTTGCAACCATCCACGCCAGCCACCACGCCACAATCGCACCGTACCGTTACGACCGCCACTGACAATGGTCTGCCCATCAGCGCTGATGGCCACAGACCTGATATAATGCTCATGTCCACGCAATGGTTCAGCTAAGGGAAGACCTTGGCGGTTCCATAACCGCACTGTGCTGTCATCACCACCACTGACAATTGTCTGCCCATCGGCGCTAATAGCGACAGAATAGACATCACCTTCATGTCCACGCAATGGTTCAGCTAAGAGAAGACCTTGGCGATTCCATAACCGCACTGTGCCGTCATCACCACCACTGACAATCGTCTGCCCATCAGTGCTGATGGCGACAGACCAGACATAATCCTCATGTCCACGAAATGGTTCAGCTAAGGGAAGACCTTGGCGGTTCCACAACCGTACTGTACCATTATCACTACCACTGACAATCGTTTGCCCCTCAGTGCTGATGGCAACAGAAATGACTTCACCCTCATGACCACGCAATTGTTCAGCCAAGGGAAGACCCTGGTGATTCCAGAACCGCACTGTACCGTCACGACCGCCACTGACAATGGTCTGCCCATCAGTGCTGATGGCGACAGATATGACTTCACCTTCATGTCCACGCAATGGTTCAGTCAAGGGAAGACCTTGGCGGTTCCACAACCGTACTGTGCCATCACCACCACCACTGACAATCGTTTGCCCCTCAGTGCTGATGGCAATAGACCTGACCCAATCCTCATGACCACGCAATGGTTCAGCTAAGGAAAGACCTTGGCGGTTCCACAACCGTACTGTGCCGTCATCACCACCGCTGACAATGGTTTGTCCATCGGCGCTGATGGCGATAGAAATGACTTCACCTTCATGACCACGCAACGGTTCAGCGAAGGGAAGACCTTGGCGGTTCCACAACCGCACTGTCCGGGCAAAACCACCACTGACAATGGTCTGCCCATCGGCGCTGATGGCGACAGAATTGATAGCACGCTCATGACCACGCAATGGTTCAGCTAAGGGAAGACCTTGGCGGTTCCACAACCGCACTGTCCGGTCACTACCACCACTGACAATGGTCTGCCCATCGGCGCTGATGGCGACAGACTTGACATCATTCTTATGTCCACGAAATGGTTCAGCTATGGGAAGACCCTGCAAGTTCCACAATCGCACTGTGCCGTCATCACCACCACTGACAATCATCTGTCCATCGGCGCTGATGGCGACAGAATTGATAGCACGTTCATGACCATGCAATGGTTCAGTTAAGGGAAGACCTTGGCGGTTCCACAACCGCACTGTCCGGTCAAAACCGCCACTGACAATGGTCTGCCCATTGGCGCTGATGGCGACAGACCTGACATCACCCTTATGTCCACACAATGGTTCAGCTAAGGGAAGACCCTGCAAGTTCCACAACCGCACTGTGCCGTCATCACCACCACTGACAATCATCTGTCTATCAGTACTGATGGCGACAGAATTGATATCACCTTCATGACCACGCAAAGGTTCAGTTAAGGGAAGACCTTGGCGGTTCCACAATCTTACTGTGCCGTCACGATCGCCACTGACAATGGTCTGCCCATTGGCGCTGATGGTGGCACAAGAGACATAATCCTGATGACCACGGAATGGTTCAGCTAAGGGAAGACCCTGCAAGTTCCACAACCGCACTGTCCGGTCAAAACCGCCACTGACAATGGTCTGCCCATCGGCGCTGATGGCGACAGAATTGACATAATCCTCATGACCATGCAAAGGAATGGAGACTCTTGCTTTATTCATCACCTGATTTAAACTGTTCTGAACTGGTGCGAGAATCTGCTGGGGTAGTTTCTCTTGATTCTCACCCATAGCTTGAATTGCCAAAACTAGACTATCTAGGGGTTGGAAAGGCAATAAATTCTCTACCCTCGCGGCTTTCTCTCGCAATCGTGATTCAGTGAGTGCCGTTTCCAGTTCAGCAATGCGGTCTTTTTCATGGGCATCGCTGCGCTGGTAAAAATCCTCATCTTCTTGGGGTGATTGCAAATTGGGCTGCAATTGTTGCCAGCTATCCCTCACTTCCGCCAGCAATCCCCCTTGCATTAAATATTTGTCATCCTGCCTTTTGTTTAACCATTCCCGCCGGGTATCTTCTAAGCGATCGCTCAACCGCCGCAAATCTCGGTCTTGTTGTCGCCACTGGGCAAACTGCTGCCAACCTTCAATTAAAGCTTCATGGGCTAAATCAATCCAAGCTTTTCCTTGTTCATCTTTCCCTGTAACCAACAAGCGTCCCTTAACTAATCCCGCTTCCCCATCTAGCAACTCACTAAGTTCTTGCTGCTGATTGGCGTCATCACCTGCAATATTTAATAGTGTGACTTTTGGTTGGCGCTGTCGGGTGTCTTTTTCCCCCTCTCCCGTTCGCAATAACCGCAGAAAAATTCGCTCAATCCATTCTTTCTCCTGCTGAGTGCGTTTTTGGATTGGCAATTCCTCCTCATAATCTTGGTAAAGATAAACATTTTCTGCATGGAGATTCAACGCCCCTGTTAATTCTCCCAACTTTTCATATTCTTCTAGGGTGAGTTGATGTTGATTGCGATCGCGTTTCTCCCAGAGTTTGGTTAAAGCAAACTCCAACAGAGGCAAAAACCCTGGTTCTTGTTTCACATCTTCTAAAATCTTCAGTAGTAGCCCTTCTTCAACACTATGACCTTGAAGTTTGGCTGGTTCGGCGATCGTATCCTTTAAATCAACTCCGGTTAAAGGTGGCATAAAAACTGCCTGGGTTTGAATTAACTGAGTCAGGGAGGGATATTGCAAACAGGGTTCGAGAAAATCCGCTCGCATGGTAATCACAACTGCTAACCGCGAATCGGTAATCTCTACTACCTGAGTCAGTAAGTCAATAAATCTCTGCTTTTCTTGCTGACTAGCACCGCCAGTAAATACTTCCTCAAACTGATCCACTACCAATAAAAGTTTTACTGAACTAGGGATATTTTTGAGAATTGCAGATAAATTATTCTGCTCATTGTCAATTAAATCCTTCAGTTGCTTCTCTCTATTAGCCCCTGCAAAAAATTGTTGAAAAGCTCCACGCAACTTAATTAAAGGTTCAAATCCTGGTTTAATTGGTTCTAAGACTTGCCACTCACTATCATCTAATTGTGGAATCAAACCCGCCCGCACTACTGAAGATTTACCACTCCCCGATGCGCCAATGATGGGGACAAATTTAGCCAAGTCGAGTTTCTGTTGAATATCGTTAACTACTTTTTTACGACCAAAAAAGAATTTTGCGTGTTGCTTGTCAAAAGCTTCTAGTCCCCGATAGGGACATTCGTCAAGTACTTGTGTAATAACTACTAAATTCTTGGGTGGATACCAAACCAAAGGAATTGACCTACCACCGCCCATGTAAATAGGTTCTTGTCCACTCTGCTTGAGTTTCCGTGAAATGAAGCCGATCAAGTCATTGACATTAATTTCCCCGGTAGCTTCATCAGCTTTATCCTCAGCAAGTCCTTTGAGAATAGCTTTGGTGAAAATCCCGCCTTCTGCATCTTCACGCGCTCTTTCAAAGGCACGAGAGGCTGTAATTAAGCTGTAGTCTTGTTTGCTGTTGAAAACAGAGAAACCAGACTTGATAAAACTCTTCTCTAATAAAGACCCCGCATAGCAGCAATCCAGCAATACTACTAAGCTGCTGAGTTGAGATTTAGCAATTAAAGTGTTGAGATCATCAAAGGCGATCGCATTCTGTCCATCTACTTTATTACAATCCGAAGTTGCCAAAAAGCCTTTCGGTTCACCTGTGTTGCTGAGTGCTTCAAAGCCATGTCCGGCAAAATAAATCAGTGCATCACTACCTTTGGCCTTCTCCAGTAGAAACGTTCTCAGTGTTTGACCGAGTTCTTTACCAATTAACTTTTTATCCGGTGTGACTTGCCAGCGATTTTCACCCTCGATTAGCTTACCCGGTAACGGCTGAACATCAAACCTACCAAGTTCACGCAGCAACTCTGCTATTTTTTCTGCATCGTTGACAGCTTTTGGTAGGTTTGTAAAATTGTCATACTTAGCAATGCCAATCACCAGGGCATATCGAGGCATAGCGTCTAATCAGGTATCTGTTTTTACGTAATATTACAAGAGTAACAACTCAAACATTAACTGAGGCTACAGATGTCAGAAGTGCAACGCCTGATTGTCAAAGAAGATGATCTAGAGTACGAAATCTATGTGGAATCAAACACAGCCGCAGAGGTTCCAGAAGAAGAAGAACCAGGATACCGTGATGGTTTACCTACGGTTAATATCAGAGAATTTCAAAACAAAGTTCGTGATTATGCCAAGTTAGCGGTTGGTGCATTCAAGAATTTACCTGACGCTGAGGAGATAACAGTTAAATTTGGCATCAAGCTGGGTGGTAAAACTGGCATTCCCTTTTTAACTGAGGGTTCGGCTGAGAGTAACTTTGAAATTGAGGTTAAGTATAACTTGGCGCAGAAAAAACCATAACTCTACGCCCTAAACTCACCATCATTCACTTTTGGATCTCGGACGTTGCTGTTCAAAGCACGAAGTTTCGTGTTCAAAGGGTAAGCGATCGCCTTTGGATCTCGGATGTTGCTGTTTAAAGCACGAAGTTTCGTGTTCTTATCTCGAAATTTCGTGTTCAGAGGGTGAAGCTTCGAGTTCAGAACTCGGAACGCCGAGTAATTTACTTTAACATCCGAGTTCTGAGCTTCAACATTGCACCTTAGAAGTGCAATCACTGAGTTATTTTCTACAACGCTGCTGCTTGAGGCTTGACTTTCCGAGATTTACGGGCGAACCTTTGCCCCATTTCCTCAACTACTGTCTCTAAACCAGCGCCTTGTCCACTAGCTTTGGCATAAGTATACACCTGCAATGCAGCTGCATAAGCTTCACTACCCACTGCTAAAAATGTATCATCCACCAATTCATGGAATTGTGACAGCGACAGCAATACTGGATACAACGCCTCAAACAATTGTACATCCTTCCGCATTTCATCCAGGTCAAACGATCGCGGTAAAAACTCTGGGTTCTGTGTCGCCACCTCTAATGCTTTGCTGACAAAGGCGCGGCTTTTATCTCCCATCTTGGGTAAAGCTTTGCGTTCCTCGTTAGTTAAATCAATCAAAAATGGTAGTTTTTCTTTAATTGTGGCGATCGCTTGCAACACAGCATCTCTCTCTGATTGCGCTAGTGTTGCACTAATTGGGGCTGTGGACATAAAAATTAGTCTCCAGTACGTTGCTTAACTTTAGAGTGCCCAGATATACAAGTTGAATTTCAATTACACCAATAAAAATTCCCCGTTCAAAGGGTGAGCGATGTCTACGAAAAGCGGCTACGCACGCCACGTTTTTAACAATCAAAATTCTTCTTCCTCGTCAACTTCCTCGCCTATCAGTGGAGCTTGCGATCTGTGACGTACATGAAGCACAAAAACAGTATCTTCCCGAATAACGAACAAAATTCGGTACTTATTTCTTGACTTACCGTAAATAAGTTGACGGATTTCTTCAGTTAGTGCATCATTTTCTAGAGCTAGAGCGCAACGTAGAGGCTTTTCTTGCAGATAGCAATACTATCCATCAACTCCCGAAACCATTTATCCGCATAAACTGGGTTGCGCTCTTTCAACCAAGAGTAAGCAGTATCAATTTCAGCTTTTGCAGTCTGAGTCACCCTAACTTGAAATGCCATACTTTTGCTGCATTTCTTGCTCAAACTCGCTAATAGTACTGGTTCTACCAGCCTCTACATCTTCAAGTCCCTGCTTAATTCCGGCGATTGCTTCCAATCTTTCCAATGCATCCAGCAGTTTTTGGTAAGACTCTGCATCCTGAACCACAAGTTCGGCTTTGCCATTAACTGTCAGCACTACGGGTTTTCCTGTCTGCTTCATCTGCTGTAGGAATTCCAACGTATTGCGTTTAAAGCTAGAGAGTGAATGGATGTCTCGACTAATATTTAGCATAGCGTTGATTATGCATTACAATTGCACTCAATTTAATGCTATCTCAATAGCTTCCGTCCAGTACAAAGTTAATTGTTACGCCAGTACCGCGTTTTACTTGAGAAAAATCACACATCGCGCTAGTCTTCATTGACGTAACCGCACGCTGTAAAATCAGGCGATGACAAATCAACTCTCTTTGAAAATTCCCTCTTGCACTTGGAGCCGTCCCATCGGCTTAGGCTGGGACAAACCTTATACCGTCCGCTACGCAAGTAATATCGATGATGGTCCTTGGCATGGTATGCCTTTAGGTGGCTTTGGTGCAGGTTGCATCGGTCGTTCTTCACGGGGAGATTTTAACCTGTGGCACATCGATGGCGGTGAACATACCTTCAAAAACGTTCCCGCCTGCCAATTCAGTGTGTTTGAATCTAATGGTACATCTTCCCAAACCTATGCTTTATCAACCCAAGCGTCCGATGATGACACTCTTAAGGCTTGGCAATGGTATCCGACACTTCCCGGCACAGAGGGGATAGGAAATTATCACGCGCTATACCCACGTAGCTGGTTTGTGTACGAAAATGTTTTCCAAGCACAGTTGACTTGTGAGCAGTTTTCCCCAGTCTGGGCAGGGAATTATCAAGAAACTAGCTACCCAGTGGCAATATTCCTCTGGAATGCTCACAACCCCACAGATGCACCGATTACTCTGGGCATTATGCTCACTTGGCAAAATATGGTGGGCTGGTTTACAAACGCTCTCAAATCTCCCGAAGTGCGGGTGCGCGATGATGGTAGTCCGGTTTATGAATACCAACCGCGCTGGGGCAAAAGTCAAGGAAACTATAACCAGATAGTTGAAAATACACAACAGTTTGGCTGTGTTTTAGGTCGAGTTGGTAGTGATGAACCTTTGCAAGAAGGTGATGGAACTTGGTGTATGGCGACGCTGAAACATCCCCAAGTGGAAGTATTTCACCACAGTCGGTGGAATCCTGAAGGAACGGGTGAGGAAATATGGCAAAGTTTTACTAAAGATGGTTCTTTGCCGAATTATTTAGATCCGACTCCAGCAACAGATAATACACAACTAGGGGCGGCGATCGCAATCCGTTTCACTCTCCAACCAGGGGAAACTCTCGAAATCCCCTTTGTCCTCGCTTGGGATTTACCCATCACAGAATTTGCGGCTGGAGTTAACTATTACCGCAGATATACAGACTTTTTCGATAAAAGTGGAAATAATGCTTGGGCGATGGCATCGACTGCGTTACAAGAATATCAAAGTTGGCGATCGCAAATTCAAGCTTGGCAAAAACCCATTCTCGACCGGGAAGATTTACCCAACTGGTTTAAAATGGCTCTATTTAATGAGCTTTACGACCTCACTAGCGGCGGTACTCTCTGGAGTGCAGCATCGGAACTTGATCCCATCGGTCAGTTTGCGGTGCTGGAATGCCTAGATTACCGTTGGTATGAAAGTCTAGATGTGCGGTTGTATGGCTCTTTTGCCCTGCTGATGCTATTTCCAGAATTAGAAAAATCCGTGATTCGGGCATTTGCACGGGCGATTCCTCAAGGTGATGATACTCCCCGAATCATTGGCTATTATATGACAATTAAGGCAGAAAGCCCCATCGCCGTTCGCAAAATCGCCGGCGCAACACCCCACGATTTAGGCGCACCCAATGAACACGTCTGGGAGAAAACCAACTACACCAGCTATCAAGACTGCAATTTGTGGAAAGATTTAGGTAGTGATTTTGTCTTGCAAGTATACCGAGATTTTCTGCTCACGGGTGCTGACGATGTAGAATTTTTGGCAGATTGTTGGAATGCCATCGTTCAAACCCTCGACTACTTGAAAACTTTTGACCTTGATGGCGATGGGATTCCTGAAAATTCTGGTGCGCCCGATCAAACCTTTGATGATTGGCGGTTACAAGGTGTCAGCGCTTATTGTGGTGGATTGTGGTTAGCGGCGTTGGAGGCTGCGATCGCCATCAGCGATATTTTATTAACTTACCACACAGGTAACACAGCAGAGTTGGCGCTGCAAAAATCCATCTATGAAACTTGGTTACAACAATCTCTGCCTATTTACCAAGAAAAACTCTGGAATGGGCAATATTACAAACTTGATAGTGAAAGTGGTTCTGATGTGGTAATGGCAGATCAATTGTGTGGACAGTTTTATACTCGTCTGCTGGACTTACCTGATATTGTACCGAGCGATCGCGCCCTTTCTGCCCTGAAAACTGTTTATGATGCTTGCTTTTTGAAATTCTGCAATGGTGAATTTGGTGCCGCTAATGGTGTTCGTCCTGACGGTTCACCAGAAAACCCCAAAGCGACTCATCCCCTAGAAGTTTGGACAGGGATAAACTTTGGGTTGGCGGCTTTTCTCGTGCAGATGGGAATGAAGGATGAAGCCTTGAGGTTGACACAAGCTGTGGTGCAGCAAATTTATGACAATGGCCTGCAATTTCGCACACCTGAAGCCATCACCGCAACTGGTACTTTTCGCGCTAGCACTTACCTACGGCCAATGGCGATTTGGGGAATTTACTTAGTTATTAATTGATTGGCTATCAAAGCAGTTCTGGTTTTGATGCAACACACGTAGGGGTATACAGTAGCCCTTTCAAGGTGACTCAGAAAATCTCTGATTTCCCCTCTGCGCTGCGCCAGTTGCTTCTCGCAGGGGGAGCAAGATCCCCGGAGGAACCGCAAGGGCGCACTGGCAACTCTATTGCCTCTCTGACTTTTCACGGTATCTGGAAAACCTCTCTCTAAATCTCTCTCCTACAAGCAGAGAGACTTTGAATTTTCCCCCTTCCCGTGTCGGGAAGGGGGCTAGGGGGTTAGGTCTTTCATGGGCGAATGGCACTAAGAAAAGCCCAAAGGCTTGTGTCGTCTCGTTCCCAGCCTCCAGGCTGGGAATGTATTTTGAATGGGCTGCTGCCTCTTGTCAAGCTACTGGAGGCGGCAGCCCCCTCAGAATGGGTTCCCAGCCTAGAGCAAGGGCTGTATCTTTTCTTAGTGGCATTCTTTCATGGGCTTTTCCATACAATGTGAAAAGTCAGATGCCTCTGTGGTTTAAAAGTAATTTATCTAACCACAGAGGCGCAGAGAACACAGAGTAAAGAGGGATTCTTTGACCAAAATTTTTACCCACCTTGTAAGAGCTAGGGTATAGAGCTACCCCTACCAAACTCTAGTATGGGCGTTGCCAAACTTAGCCCGTCTTAATCTGAGAAAGCAGAGGCTAGATTTGTGATTTTATTTTTCGAGTGTTTCCGGAAGCGAAGGAAAATTTCAGTAATGGTAAGAGTTGAAGGATTGAGAATTCAAGACTACTGTTTCAAAAAATGCAAATATTACTAGCTTTAGCTATAAATATTGCTAATATTTCCCACATTACGTTCACAATCAAAAGCTAGGTTATGACGTGCTTATTCTTTTATTCAACAGCAAAGGTCATCAGATTGCGGCGCTCCGTGTTTGGCAATGATTAACCAATACTGGGGCTTATGCTTAAACCTCTACAATTTGCCTAACTTAGATACAGGTGCATCTCTCCAGGTTTTAGCAGGAGCAGCCCAAACTTCGGGATTATGAAGCGCTATCAGTGAGGGCAGTCTTAGCAAGCTGGACTCATATTATAACCCATCGATAGCTTATTGGCAAGTAATCCATTATCTAGTTGTTTGGAGAGTTAAAGGCGATCGCATATCGCAGTATTGATTTCTGATCCAGACTTATGCAAAGCGTGGCTTTCGCGTCCAGAGTTTGAAACTAGCTGCACAGCTTATGACCTACTTTTAGACCCTACGGAAAACTTGCTAACACTGCATTTTTAATTTCAACTTTATATATCTGCTATAGAATTACTATTTGATTGGGTTTAGTGCCGTACTCTGCCACATATTTTTTAGTAAAAGCATGCATTCATGGTTGTTTTACTTTACTTAGTTGACGATCATTAAAACCATATATATAGCAATCCTAAATGAGTTGTGAAAATGTGTGACATCTAGATACCCGACTTCTTCGATAAGTCGGGTATCTAATTTTCCACGAATGATTTAGGATTGCTGTATTAATATTACCGCTAACCAGTAATTTTATTTCATAACTGGCCTATTTATGATTACTGACTGATAATCATGAAATATTCACGATCAGTTTACAGCGATTTCATTTAGATACGCTGAAGCTGTATTTCTGGCAAATCAAGAAATACAAGGGTAATAAATATAATTATCTAATTGAACTTACCTAAAAAGTATGTTCAACACTATGGCTCTGAACGTTTTCGCTCTCTATTTTCTATTATTTTTAGAAGTTGTTTTACATGATAGTTAATGGTAATATTTTCTAGTGACTAGACAATAATAAAGGTTTTAAATTGATGCCGGCTGAGGGGTAAGACCCCTCATAAACTAGCAAAGAGGGGACAAAACTAAAAGTTGCACAATCCGCACGTAAGTATAGGAATGCTTCAGTAAATTTCACTTATAAATCTACTAATTTAGGAGATGACATTAAAGACAAAAAATCGTATAAATACGAATGGCGCTGTTAACACCCAAAGATAAATAAATTTTCTATCATAGCCCAAAAAAATATGCAAACTTCCCGGAAAATGCCTAATTCAACAGTAGTAAGAAATACAAGCGCGTGAACAGATAGAAATTATTGAATTAGGAGTTGAGAAAGTTTAAGAAGACAAAACTGTATCTACCAAGATCCACGCCAAGACTTTTGTCCTATCAGTTATATGACAAGACAAAAGATAAACTTTTACCTTTTACTTACTAACAAGCTATAAGCAAAGTTTCCTCCATTCATCGGAGTGAATCTTGACAATGAGGACTGAGCCGCTAACAAACTTGATTGCTTTTAATCAAAGGTTCAGTTCGTGGAAAGAATTATCAGGTCATCAATTAAAAGACCAATAATCGCAGAAATTTAACTAGTTTACTTCATCCAAGATAACTAAACACTATGATGAACCAAGACATTGCTGGTATTAGTAGCAACTTAGATAACACAGTAAAGGCTCAACAATTTGACAAAGTAGTTGAAGCAATTCTGGCTGGAAAGTATTCCTGGGCATGTGTTTTAATGCTGCGATTTGGTGGTTATAATCCTCTACATTACATTCCATACCGTACCTACAATCGATTGCTCAAAGAAAACTCTCAAGCCAACAGGACAAAACAACAGCAAAGTGAAAATATCAAAATGCTGAAACAGGCTAATGATTCCAGGTCTGATAGTAATATGTCATCAAACTGCTTAAGCAAAATTAAAGACCGAGCTTATCTGGAAGTAGTTGGAAAGCAAAAAACAGAAATCCGTGGGAGTAGTTTAGACCAGAGATTGGCACACCAAATTAACGAACATCAATCAAGCAAATCGTCATTAAAGCCAGAAAATTCTCAAGATATTTCCTTGAAATCTTGTGGATTTAATTAAAAAGTATTTTGAATCAAGAGCTTCTGCACTACAATTGATTGAGTATCTGAGAACCTGCTCTGCTAATTTAAAATAGCATGGCAGGTTTTCTATAGCAGTAACTAATTTGATAAATTTTTGCAAAAATCTGCCAGAATGGCAAATATATACTGACAGTATTGGTAAACTAATAACAACTACAACTTAAGCCCAAATAGAGGTGATTGCCAAGCAAGCTAAGTTTAAAAAATAAAATCAATGATTAGTTCTGACTATGAAATAAATCAAATTGATTACAAAAGTAGTCAGTATTTCATGGAGTAAACAACTCCTACACCAAGACCGATGGATGATGCAACCGTTGCTACTGGTGGTTCTATTTTTGAGGAAGTCTGAGCAAAGAGAATTTGGGGAGGTGGATTCCCCCAATCTAAATTTTACACAGCTTTTACCGACTGCAGACGGTAAAAGTAATGCTTATAAAACTTCCTATGCTGTGATTGGTGTTGCTTTAGTTAAATATTGCAAACGCTTAACATCAATCCCAGGAACGGAAATAGAAAAGTTACGGTGAAATCTTTGTCATGGCTGGTAGAACTAGTAGCTGATATAGCGGTTCTCGGTTTAGTGAGGTACAAGAACCCCACCCCCAACCCCCTCCCCGCTCTTCGAGAGGGGGCTAAGATGTACCTTCTATGATTAGGAAACGCTATATGCTTCTCTTTCGACTATTGTAATCCTAGTCCTCCCAACCAGGATTATCTCTAGTTTCTAAATTTTCAATTTATATATTAATTACTGGAAGTTCAAAACTTGAAGAGCCTCCAGTTTTTTTATGTGTAAATAAAAATAAGGTAGGCAATTTGCCCACCCTACTTTTTGTCGAGAATAGTTAATCCAAAAATGAATTAAACCTTGGCTAATTCTGGGGTAGGACGTTTGCTGTTACGAATTGATGTAATAGCCTCAGCATAATCCTTAGTGTTAAACACAGCTGAACCGGCGACGATCGCATTTGCTCCCGCTTCTAAAACTTGCCAGGTATTATTTGCTTTCAGTCCCCCATCCACTTCAATCCAAGGGTCAAGACCGCGTTCATCACACATTTGGCGCAGCTTGCGGATTTTGGGTAACACACCAGGGATAAAGCTTTGACCACCAAAACCAGGGTTGACGCTCATAATCAGTACTAAATCGCACAAATCTAGAACGTATTCAATTAGCTCTAGAGGGCTACCAGGATTCAGCACAACTCCAGCTTTCTTACCAAGCTCTTTAATTTGCCCCAAGGTGCGGTGCAGGTGCGGAGAAGCATTATGCTCACAGTGTACGGAGATAATATCGGCACCCGCTTTAGCAAATGCCTCTACATACTTTTCCGGCTCCACAATCATCAAGTGGACATCAAGTGGCTTGGTTGTAACGGGACGAATCGCCTCCACAATCAGAGGGCCTATCGTAATATTAGGTACAAAGCGACCATCCATTACATCAACGTGAATCCAATCCGCTCCAGCTGCGTCTATGGCGCGAATTTCGTCACCCAGACGACTAAAATCGGCTGATAGTATAGATGGAGAAATTACAATGGGCTTTTGAGATAGGTTTTGGGTCATGGCTAGTGGGTTTTAAGCGTCCTCGTCTGTATGCATTGTAACAAAACATTGAGCAAGACTCATAATTTTGATCCCGGCTTTTTTGGGAATGGGGAGTGGGGAGTGGGGAGTAGAGAGTGGGGAGATGAGGGAGATGAGGGAGTGAGGGAGTGAGGGAGTGAGGGAGTGAGGGAGTAAATTCTTCCCAATGCCCAATACTTCTCTTCTTAGGCTGCGCCAACGGCAACTCTTGGAGACGCTACGCGTAGCAAGATCCCCGGAGGGGTACGCTCAGTACAAGTGCCCAATGACTAATGACCAATGACTAATGACTAATTAACTAATGACTAAAAAACTAACCTGGATAATTTGGGGATTAAGCGCTTCTTGTCTGAGTGCGCCGGTAATTGCTTCAGTTTTAGAATCTGCACTAGGAACTAATGGTATTGATGCTCTGAAGTTACACCAAGCTCCTTATAATTTAATCGGTCGTAAGATTGCTATTGGTCAAGTGGAAATTGGCCGGCCGGGAATGTTTGGGTGGGATAAGGCGGTGTCTAAAAACCGTGCCATATCTTTAGCGGCTGTGTTCTTACGCAATGGGCCAGCTAAGTCTAATAGCGGTGTTGACTCCCACGCCTACAATGTGGCTGGTGTGATGGTGAGTCAAAACAAAGCTTTACCGGGAGTTGCTCCGGGAGCGCGACTGTATTCATCGGCGGTGGGTTCGACTAAAAACATGGGTCAGCCAGAAGAGTGCTTATCAGCACAGCACATAGCACTACAAAATGGTGGCGATGTCCGTGCCATTAACTTTAGCTTTGGTGAACCTCTGAGCCGCGATCCTAGACCAGAGGCGGCTTTAGATGGCAATGCTTTACTAACTTTATGTGTTGACTGGTCTAGTCGCGTTCATGATGTTTTGTATGCGATCGCAGGCAACCAGGGTAAGGGCGGTATTCCTATTCCTACAGATAATTTTAACGGAGTTAACGTTGCTTTTTCATCCAGCCGAGGGGGAGTTTTTAACAAAGTAGATGTGGCTAATCTGGCTGCTGCTAATCAAGGAGTGAGTGGAAGGCTAGCTGGAAGAGAATTTGATCTTGGTGGGCGACGCGCTATTAGTTTAGTTGCTCCTGGAAATAACATTCCTTTGCTCAATCCAGATGGCAAATTCAACAAGGTTACAGGGACAAGTTTTGCAGCGCCTCAAGTTACGGCTACTGTTGCTCTGTTGCAGGAACTTGCTGACCGACAGATGCGGACAAAACAACCCCACTGGAGCATCGATGCTCGCCATCATCAAGTAATGAAGGCTGTATTGCTGAACTCCGCAGACAAAATCCAAGATAGCGGTGATGGCTTGCGGTTGGGAATGACTAGGACGTTAATTGATAAACAAAATAAAAACTGGCTAGATTCTGATGCTTATAAAGATCCCAAGATTCCCTTAGATGCCCAAATGGGAGCGGGTCATTTGAACGCATTTCGCGCTTATCAGCAATTTAGTGCTGGTCAATGGCAGCCATCATCTGTGGTTCCAGCTATTGGTTGGGATTATCGCACAGTCGATTTTGGAGCATCTGTTGACTATATATTAGCAAAACCTTTAAAGCCGGGAAGTTTTGTTGCGATCACCCTGACTTGGGATCGATTGGTGGAACTCAACGATAAAAATAAAAACCAGCAATATGATGTGGGCGAAAATTTTCGCGATCGCGGTTTGAATAATCTCGACCTCTACCTGGTAAAAGCTGATGCTCAAAATTCAGATACTGGTGCTGTTTGCTCCTCAATCAGCCAAATCGATAGTGTAGAACATATTTTCTGCCCCGTTGCTGCTACTGGTAATTACAAAATCCGCGTCCAGTTTCGTCAAAAGGTCAATGAAGCGACTCAACCCTACAGTTTAGCTTGGTGGAGTGTACCTATCAATTGAAATAGGGTCAGCCGTTCGTCCCTACAAAAGTTCTATGTTTCGTGCAACTCAGAAACGTTATAGCACTTCTCGGTCGAGTCCAATACAGACCTAACCCCCAGCCCCTTTCCTTCAAGGGAAGGGGAGTAAGATTCAAAGTCTCTCTCATTTTAGGACAGAGTAATGGAAGTGAGGTCAGAGTGTATTCCATACAAACGAGCGACACCGAATAGCCCGTCGTAGACATCGCTATATTTGATCTATCAAACCCCAACAGAAGTGGTTATTTTGTGACTACGTAGCTTACAATACTTTTATATATAAATAGGAAAATTCCTAGAAATCAAAACTTTTCATAAATCGTCTGCATAGCCGCCTAAATCAGGAATTGTCAACTATCACAAGTTTTGTTTAGTTCCTCCGAGCTACTAACTGGCTGTTACCGTTTCTGTAACAGTCCCATTATTCTATTGGAGCAAATGCAATAGTTAATCATTGACACAGTATCTGCGTCAACTCTAAGCACAGATCGGGAATCTTTGGCAATTGAGGTAGCAGAATGAATCGGCAGAAACTTAGTGAAGCAAAAGAAAATTTCCTGCAAAGACGTTACGGTGTGAGTCTGGGCAGACGTTATGCTCTGGCGGCTGCAAGTGTTGTTCTATTTAGTGTATTAGGGTGTTCTCAAGTCGATAGTAATAAAAGTGTCCTTGCCCAATCTAGTTTACCTCAACCAGAAAATCCATTGCAAAAAAAAACAGTCAACACTGATACAAAAATCGTTGATTCTAGTAATAAGTTTGGCTTCAAACTGTTTTCAGAACTTCTGAAAAATGATCGGGGTGAGAAGAATATTTTTATCTCACCCTCTAGTGTGGCGATCGCTCTGGCTATGACCTACAACGGCGCTAGCGGCTCGACTCAACAAGCAATGGCGAAAACTCTGGAATTACAGGGGATGAATCTACCAGAAATCAACTCTTCTTACGCGGCGGTATTAAAGCAGCTTTTAGACAATTCTGATGGGAAAGTGCAACTGAAGATTGCTAACTCACTTTGGGCAAATCAAGATGTTAGCTTTGCGCCAGACTTTCTCAACAGAACCCAGAATTTCTATCAAGCGAAGGTCAGTAATTTAAACTTTAAAGATGCCGCCGCATCTAATATCATCAATAACTGGGTAAAAGAAAATACTAACGGTAAAATCACTCAAATAGTTGAAAAAATTGAACCAAATCAGGTATTATTTCTGATTAATGCTATATATTTTAAAGGTAATTGGAGTAAGGAATTTGACAAAAGTCAAACCGCTCAATACCCTTTCTACATTACATCTACTAGGCGAAAACAACTCCCAATGATGTCGCAGAATGGTGATTATAGATACTATGAAAGCGGACAATTTCAGGCAGTTAGTTTACCTTATGGTAAAGATGGTAAGTTCAGTTTTTATATATTCCTGCCCAAACAAAACTCTAACCTCAAAGCCTTCTATCAAAATTTGAATGTTGAAAACTGGGAAAGATGGATGACTCAATTCAGCAAACAAAAAGGGTTTATTCGCCTACCCCGTTTCAAAACAGACTATGAAGTTACACTCAATGATGCTTTAAAAAGTTTAGGCATGGAAGAGGCTTTCAGCAACAAAGCTAATTTTTCCGGTATGGGTAAAAATATTGCCATTAGCGAAGTTAAACATAAAACTTTTGTGGAAGTAAACGAAGAAGGCACTGAAGCGGCTGCGGCTACTTCAGTGGGAATGGTAGCAACATCTTTGAGACAAGAACCAGAACCATTCCGAATGATTGTTGATCGTCCCTTCTTCAGTGCCATCAGGGATAATCAGACGGGAAGTGTTTTGTTTATGGGTTCGATCATTGATCCACAGTAAAAAATTAAAAATTTCTTCATTTTGAATTGAGTTCTAGGGTAATGTCGCTTCAGAAATACTCAAAGTGTTTTTAGCGTCAGCTTTTGGAGACTCGTTTGCTGCAACAGGTGCAGTTGTCTCCCCAATGGTGTTGTCGTTTATCTGGCTACCAGGACGCAAGGCGCTTAAAGCAGTCTTAATCACAACAGCTGTGGGTACTGCCACAATTACACCCAATAGTCCACCAATTCTTGCCCCTGTTAAGACTGAAATTAAAATCCAAACTGGATTTAAGCCAGTAAAGCTGCCTAAAATTCGGGGGGCAATTAAGTTTTCGAGAATTTGCTGGACAATTACTGCTGCTATCAAAACTCTTACACCCATTGAGAAATCTTGCAAGGCTACCAATAATGTAGTCAGAGCGATGCCTACAGAACCACCAAAGGGGACGAGAGCCATCAGCCCAATAGTTAGTCCGAATAGCAACCCAAATGGTACTTTCAGCCACAAAAAGGTAGGAATCAGGGCTGAAGCCATACAGGTAGATAAAATCAACTGGGTGATGAAGAAATTTTGGAAACTGAGGCGGACTGTTTTGGAGAAAGGATCGCGGAATTTAGCGGGTAGCCATTCCACTAAACTTTGCCAGAGTTCAGACCCATGCTGTAAAAGATAGAAAGTCAAAACTATCGTCAAGAGAATATCTAGCAGACTAGTGACTGTGAGGACAGCCAGATTTAAAACTTGTCCAGCGATCGCTTGCAATTGTCCCTTGACGCGATCGTTGATTTGTACTACCAGAGCATCGAGGTTAATCGGTAAGCCAAAAATCTCAGCTTTTTCGTTTAAGATCATTAACTGAGAGCGTCCAGAGTCGATCAACTCTGGTAAGCGAGCCACCAGTTGTTGAGCTTGGGTAAGGGCCAAGGGAAAAAGTGTCACACCCAACGCCAATAAAATCGATAAAGCCAAGAGAAATACTAAAATAGCGACTTGCTCTCGCCTAGCACCATGATGCTCCATCCAACTTACGGGGTAGTTGAGCAGAAATGCTAATACTGAGGCTCCGACTAAAATGACTATGAGAGAATGGAAATAATTAAAAAATACCGAAATTGCCCAACCATTGATAACTAGCAACGGAGCGAATAGCGCGATCGCCCCGATTCGCGCTATTGGAGTGAATGTTTGCCACCAGTCGAGTAGCTTGCGTGTCTGCATTTTGAGCTGATTGCGGGATAGAACTAAGTTAAATCTTTCTTTACAGCTTATTATCTCTAACTATATGAGTCTTATTCATCCTTCTAGTTTAGGAGTTCGACTAACCCCAATGGATAATTTTGAATCGAAAGAGAATGGGGAGTGGGGAGTGGGGAATGGGGAATGGCGACTGGGAGGAGAAGAGGGAGAAGGGGGACAAGGAAGAATTATTGAAGAAGTCTCTCCTTTGTCTCTTCCCAACCCCCAATCCCCAATCCCCAGTACCCAGTATCTTTTACATTTAGTTCCGATTATCGGCTTTTTTCCATCCTTGTGGACTCTCTATCGGGGCCAGGGTAGTCGGGAACAACTTGCTATTAGTCGTCTGTCTATCACTTTGGCACTTACTTGGCTGTTGGGTTATTTATTATTAACTACCGGAGCAGCAACTTCAGATTATTTTCCGCTACGTCTATTTATCCTGAATAGCTTTCTCACATCAGGTTACTTTTTAGTCAGTGTTTGGTTGATTTTGCGCCTGACGCACGGCAAATCTGGGCGTTTAACAGGGTTTAGTACTTTAGCAGAACGAGTGCTTGGCAAGTATTTATCTTAATTTTTCAGGTGGTAATTTGTCAGTACTTTTACTTATTTCCTAAAAATTTACAGTTGATTTATCCATATATCTAGTCAAATCCAGTTTATTATTGCCATACTTCAGTAAAACATCTCTAGGTTGGCCCAAAAGAAAGAGAAATGCTGCTATAAATGTTGTGGTTGACACTACATGAAAAAAGTTAGCACTGATAATTAAGAGTTAGCTATTATGGGTTGATTTGTTTGGATGTTTTTAGTCTGCAAATTTACCGAATTTGACTAGTGAGTAAGTGTGAGGAAGTCTGTGACCATTCAAAGAAGTTCGGCGGAAGAAAACCAGTCGGGAAAAGCCTCAAAGTCCAGTAAACAACAAATTTCCCAGAACTCGAAATCAGGACGTTGGCTGTGGTTTTGGGTAGGTATGAGTGGGATTGCGATGGTATCAGCAACAGCAGGGGCGCTTTTGGCAGTGTCTTTAACCAGCACGCCTTTGCAACAAGCCCAGCTAAGTCCAAAGGATGAGGCGGCCTTTGATGGCGATCGCATTTCTGGAGGTGTGCTGCGATTTTCAGAATTAACTCGCCCGGTAAATCTCTTGGTAATGGGGATGAGCGTACTTCCCCCAGATATTCAAAACCCTCCCCCAGAAACCAAAAACCTCAGATACCAGCCCCAGGTAAACTCCTTTGAGGGTCTTTCCGATGTGATGCTCTTGCTCAAATTTGATCCAGAGACGAAAAAAATCATCATGCTCTCTATTCCCAGAGATACCCGCACAGAAATAGAGGGGTATGGGGTGAAAAAAATTAATGCTGCCAATGTTGATGGTGGACCAGCTTTGACTGCCAGAACCGTCAGTAATCTCTTGGGTGGGGCGGGAATTGATCGCTATATCCGAATTAACGTTTTGGGAGTTGCCAAGCTGATTGATGCTTTGGGTGGCGTGAGTGTTTATGTCCCCAAAAATATGAAATACCAAGATGATTCTCAGCATTTGTACATCAATTTGAAGGCTGGTAAGCAGCATCTAAATGGCGATCAGGCACTACAATTGCTGCGTTTTCGCCATGACGAACTCGGTGATATTGGTCGGATTCAGCGCCAGCAAATGGTGATTCGCGCTTTGATGGATCAAACACTCAACCCAGGTACTGTTGCTCAATTACCTAAAGTTCTTGATGTAGTGAAAGACCACATCGATACCAATTTGACGGTTGAAGAGTTAGTAGCACTCATGGGTTTTGGGGTGCGGACAAATCGCTCTAATATGCAAATGTTAATGCTGCCAGGTCGCTTTAGCGAGAAAGGCGAGTTTGATGCTAGCTATTGGTTGCCCAACAAAAATGGTATTACTAAACTGATGGCTCAACACTTTGGTTTGGACTCAGAACAGGAACAGCTAGCGACTACGACTAACCCCCGCTCTTTGCGGATAGCAATTCAAGATAGTACAGGTGGCGATCGCTCTAACCTCCAACCATTAATTAGAGCCTTGGAAAAATCTGGGTATCGCAACGTCTATATAGCCAAGGCATGGGGTGAGCCTTTAGATGTAACTCACGTTGTCGCCCAACAAGGAGATGGTGACAGTGCTGAATCAATTCGCAACACTTTGGGATTTGGAGAAGTGCGCGTGGAAAGTACTGGCAACCTTGGCTCAGATATCAGTATCCAAGTCGGTCAGGATTGGTTGCAACAAAAATCTATTTTGGAGAAGTCGGGGACGAAATAATTCCTAATTAATTAAGAATTGTGTTGATAAGTAAGTGGGCACAATCAAACCAAACTGTGTGAAGAAAAGTAAACAAGGCTCAAACTCTTTTTCCCCCTGCTCCCTGCCCCCTGCCCCCAGCTAAGTGCCTTATCCCAACGATAATTATTTACGCCGACCTACTTACTCGGAAGTACTGAACTGTTTACACTGGTACAAATGCTGATGACAGCGAATTTACTACCTGGCTCAGTTCTTGGAGTTTAGCTGCTACCACACCATTGGTTAATAATTCTTCTGCTTTAGCTAAAACCTCTGACATATCTAGACAAATACCACTGCGCCATAGATAAAACCCGCCATTCCACAAGGCTGTTTGCATTAGTTCACCTGGTTTACCTGCCAAAACCTCCTGAATCTCCGCCACCAGTTCTTCAGTAGTTCCCAAGGGTACGTTCTTGGTAGTAAAGCCGTAATCACGCGGTACGAGGTGCAATCTTTCTACCTCTTGGGATGCTACAGATGAAGATAAGCTGATAATCACAGTGCGATCGCGCGGTAAATCGCAACTACCTTCTAATCCTTTGACGAATGTAAATTTTGTGACTCCCCGCAGTTCCAGAGCTATCTGAAATATCCCTTCTGTTGGCGGATGGACAAACCCAGCAATTACGCGATCATCCCCAGCATAAGGACACCAGATTCGCTCCATTGTTGCTAAGGGTGGACGTTTGCCGAGTTTTTGCAAGTGGTAGAGTAGTCCAATTGACTCCTAAACCCTGCCAAATATCTATCAGAGGCAAGCCGTATTTTGTTGGGAGGCGATCGCCTCCAACTGTCTTTAATTTTGAAGTAATAAATGAGTAATGAGTAATGGGTATTACTCATTACTCATTTATTTAACAACTAAGATTTTTACTACACAACGTATATAGTGAAATTAACTAGGTTATCCTGACCGAATCGCAGTAAATCACCGTTAAGTAGGCGATATTGCATACCAGGAGTGAGAGGATTGTTGTTTAAAAAAATACCATTTGTACTCATATCAACAATCATGTATGAATTTTGCGACCAGTCCCAATCGATTCGCGCATGACGACGAGAGACTATTCCCTCACTGGGGATGCCAGTCAAGTCAATTTCTGGCGGCGCTATTCCTGGACTCTGACTGCGGCGACCAATATAACCACCTTCTCCAACGAGGTGAAATTCTCTTCCAGTGCTATGAATCAGCTTTAAGGCTGGCGCTCTTTGAGGCGGGGGAGTATAAGCAGGCGGTGTTGGTGGATAAGAAACCCGTGGCTGATAGACTGTTGAATAATCAATAGGGGCTTGTTGGGGAACCTGATAGTTAGGTTGTTCTGTTGCTGGCCGCTGATACTGAATAGGTGGTTGTTGACTGGCTGGTGGTTGACTGGGTTGTTGCTGAATAGGTGGTTGTGGTGTAGTGGAAACTACATTACCAATAGGAGTGGAACACCAGGGACAAACCTTAGCATTGTTAGGCAGGGCGCGGTTAAAATATTCGCAACTAGGATTAGGGCACCGATTTGCAGGCATAGGAATTTATCACATCAGGCGGCATAGGTTGTAAAGCGACAAGGCCCACTTTACTAAGTAAACATTGGCCTTGCTGAGTAGTTAGCATCGCAGCAAATGTAAGACCAGCAGGCGGGCGGCTGGTGTCTCTAGGGTACACTACAAAAATAGGGTATCCCAAGGGGTAGCTTTTGAAAGTTGGAACATCAACATAATAACTATTATCATGCTGACAGAAGTCATCTGAGAGAGTAATTGAGCGGTGATAGCGCAGTTGGAATAGAGGTTGACTAGCTGGCTTGTTGCCATCCACTATAGCTAGGGGATAGCCAGCACACTGTTTCCAAGTTTTACTGATAATACCAAAACTGATGATACCAGACCCTTCTAAAGTCTCGCTGCGTATCTTGATCTGGGTGTCTCCTGTCTTCATCTTTTTAACAGTACTATCAAATATAGCTTTGTCCTGAGGGTCATCTTTGAGAACTATTTCTTGAAATTTAATGATTGCTTCCGGTTCAGTTGGGGCAAAAGGTTGGATTTTAAGAGATGGAAGTTTGGAATTAATCTGCTGCCAATTAGTAATTTTACCTGTGTAAATTTTACGCAATTGATCAAGACTTATTTGCCCGCCAATATCATTGGCAAGACTTGAGCCGCTCTGATTAAATGCGACAAAAACAAATAAACCATCATAAGCAAATTGTTTTTTATCAAGTTTATCTGTAATATTATTTACCAAACTAGTAATTGCAAAGTCTTTTTTACTTGTTTGGAATTCTTCTACACTTTTAATCGGATTATTTGCATCTGATGAGACAACAGGTTTATAGTTAAATGTTGCGGCTGCATCTGGCTTTGGTATGGTCAATAATTCTCCTAAACTACTCTTGTCCACTTTTAGGCTCAAAACATAACTCCACGTACTCTCTGTTTCTCCTGTGTAAGTAAATTGTCCAGAGGGAACGTTGGAGACTTCTGAGAAATTCCGCAAAAGTTTAGACCATTCTATATATTGATTAGGGCTATCTGTTTTCCTACCCAAAAGCCAATACCAAATTCCTCCACCAAGTAGTAATAAAGCCAGAATTACTAGCAAAAGAAAAGGCATTGGGAAACGCTTTTCTGATTCTTGAGAAGCTGGCGAACGCACTGAACTATTGCTATGCTCTTCTTTGGGAAGTTGCAGCAGTGCTTGACGGGCTGCTTCTGCATTCTCGAAAGGAGTTTCCAGCCCAATTAGTCGATAAATAAACTGTTTTAAATGGCTATCTGTATCTGGCCATTGTTGATTATCTCTAGGATCGAGAGGCTGATTGGAGGATAAATTAGTTGTCCGTCCTACCCATAAATAAAAGGCTACTAATCCTAATGATTCTAAATCTTGTTCAGGTCTGACGGGTGCCGGTTGAGCAATAATGGGTGGAATAAATAAGTTTTCCCAAATCGCTAAATCACAAAAATATATAGAAAACTTTTGATTATTTTCTACTTTAATTAAAGTACTTTCTAAACTGATGTTGCCGTGAGTTATTCCCAGTTGGATTTGATTTGAGGGAAAACGCAGCTTTTGGGTATGGAGAAACTGGAGAGTTTGGAGACTTTGATTTAGTACCTCACGCACATCAGCAGATGTCATCGCTCCCTTCTCTATGATATATTTACCTAAAGTTTGGGATGAATCTATTCCTTTAGTGATTAAATAACAGCGTTCTCCTTTATCATCGGCGATCGCTTCTTTACTTTCTACCAAACGGAAGTTTTGAATTCTACTATCGGCTAAACTTACCCCACCCACCCGTTTGAAGGTGTCTTTGCGCTTCTGAGTCTCGCTTTCATTAAAACAACGATTGGGTAGCAGGTATTCTTTGATGATTACAGGCTGTTTGTCTTTGAGTTGGATACCTGAGTATAAGCGGCCTAAACCCCGCACACCAAGAAAACTAGCTATTTGATAAGTACCCTGATTTCCTTTAATCTCAGCCTCCTGCGGTAAAGTGGCGGGAAAACCACATTCCAAGCAAAACTTAGCGCCCTTAATTTGCTGCGCCGTTTGGAAGGGGCGATCGCAACTTAAGGGAGAATTGTACGAGCAGGGGTATTCTTGATAAAAAGATTCAAATGAAGGCATATACAAAGAGTTTCATTAATTGCGCCGATTACTTCTGTCGCCCTCAAGCGTGAACTAATCCTAACTTGAGGGCAGCCACAATAGCTTGAGTCCGACTAGTAACCTTCAATTTTTCAAAAATACTTGTGAGATGCGCCTTAACAGTAGCAACTGTTACATATAAACGTTTAGCGATTTCTTCATTAGAAGCACCTTGAGTTAACCAGTATAAAACTTCTTGCTCTCTTTCGGTTAAATGTACCCTATGACATGCTTTCACACAAGAGTCTGAATAAGCCTGAAAAAACCGGAAAAATCGACTAGCAACCTCCGAAGGTAGATAAATTTCCGATCTGGTAACAGTATCAATAGCTTCACACAGTTGGGTGGCCAAACGATTTTTAAACACATAACCGGCGGCTCCCGCCTGCATTGCTCTAAAAATCCAGTCGTCTTCTTGATGAGCCGACAATACTAAAACCTTACCAGTGTACGCAGTTTCTTTGAGACGTGCCAAAACCGTAATTCCATCACATCCTTTCAATTGCATATCCAGCAAAATTAAATCTGGACACTTCTGGATTGTAAACTTTAAAACCTGCTCAACCGAATCTGCATCACCAATAACTTCTACAGGTAATGCAGAATTAATACTATAAAAATTCAAGAGAGTACGTAAACCTTGACGGAAGCGTTCTTCGTCGTCTACCAACAAAACCGAAAGTTTATTATTATCATTAGTCATCTTTTTAATTACAAATTACGTTAGCGTAGCGGTAGCGACGCAGGAGCGTCATTACGAATTAATTATCCATTCCTTGGTCGAGGCAAAATTACAGAAAATTGCGCTCCACTTTCTGATAGAATTTGCGCCCAGATACTTCCTTGATGATCCAGAATAATTTTTTTAGCAATAGTTAAACCTAGTCCTGTACCTCCTTTACGCCGGGAATAAAATGGGGTAAATACTTTTTGTAAATCCTCTTGAGATAGCCCTGGTCCTTGATCAGAAATTTTAATTAAAACTTCATCTTGAAAAATTTGCCAACTACAGGTGATAGTTCCTGAATTAGGACTGAAATGAGCAGCATTACTGAGGATATTATCAAATACTTGTTTCATTTGCAATCTGTCTATCTTCAGTAGTGTCGATGTATCAGGAATCGATATATTAAGTTTTTTCTGATTAATCAAAGGTTGTAAACTTGTAATACTTTCAACCACCAAACTTCTGAAATCTTGAAGTGTTACCCTTAATTTTGTGCTTTGTCCACAATCAATTAGTTCGTTTAAATTAGTATCTAAATCTTGTATGCCTTCGCGGATGATTGTTGCTTGCTCTTGCCAAGGACTATCCTGTAAACCTAAACATAAGTTATGTGCATACAATCCGATAAGTCCTAGAGAGTTACGCAATTGATGACCGACTCGATGCAGAATATCTTCTAAGAGTTGAATTTCAGTTTTTTGTCTTCCATAGTCTAAGTAAATATCTACATACTTACTCAGAAGCATAGCAGAGCGTTTTATATATAGTTGCAAACTCGATGATAGAGGTTCATGAGTAATGATTTGAATGTATTCAGGTTTTTGATTTCTATAGGATATAGGACAAATATAAGAAATGGATGAAAAGCCTTTGAGTCTAACTTTATACAATTTTAATACGTGTGGGAAATCTGTAAACCATAATTCTGACCGCAAATAAGCTAAAGTTTTTTGGGAAAAAGGAGCTTGGTCTTGACCATAATTTATAACCTCCTGATTAGCTCTCAATGATGAATCGTGATAGACAATCCGAGCGAAAAAAATTGGATATTGACTAGTTAACTGCTCAGACTCAAGCTGACAAAAGCTCTGAATATCTGAGGAATTCAAATAATTAGAGCCATTGTCTAGTTTTTGTACAGAAAAGCCTAGTGTCATAGCTATCACTCGCTTTTTGCAATTAAATGTTTTTACTCTTCTGCTGAACAGCATAAAATTATGCAGCCTCAATAATCTTTATTTTTTTGTTAAGTTATCTTGTGAGATAATTTATACAAAGAATTATTAAGTTGGCATTCACACGGATATCTCACCTGCCTAAGTATATTGGTACGTAATGATTGTCATTTGCAACACCTCGATGAATAAGTTTGTAGTGAACACGGAAGCGCTCAAGGCAAGGACTAAAGTCCTGACTAAGTAGAGCGGCGTGAATAATTCAAGGTTTGTAGTGAGGACTTTAGTCCTCACTTGAGGGCTGGAGCCGCTCACCCCGCGCATTGTCTGAACTACGTTCAAAGTTATTTGGGGGTGAAGCTCATTGCCGTTCCTCCATTCTTCTCACCGCCAACTGTTCCAGTGTGGCGGGAGTCTCCTGGAGGTTTAGATGATCAGAACTGCTCTAGACTAATCTACAAACTGAAGTTACTGTTTTTCGGATTCTTGAACCAAACGCGGCAGTCCCCACCCTCAACTCTTAGTACGGGAAAAGTCAGTTCATCGGTTCTAGTTTTTCAAGTGTGCTATTCCAATCTGTACCGTTGTTTCCTGTTGATAGACACTTGAAATTGAGAACTGCCCACCACAACGTTCAACGATTTTTTGGACAAGTTTTAAGCCCATACCTATGCCCTGCTGTTCGTAGGTTTTGCGTTCAAACTGCATGAAAGCACCGATTTTAGATATCTGTTCTTTGGTCATGCCGCATCCGAAATCATGGACGGAGACATTTAGCATTCCTGCTACCACCTGACTACTAATCTTAATCGCTGTCCCACTCTGGGAGAATTTGAGCGCATTACCAACTAATTCATCAAGGATAATCGCTAGATATCGCTCCGATATTGACACCTCAGCCTCTTCAATTGCCAAGATGAAATCGTTGCTGCGATTAACACTTTGAGCATGAGATTGCAAAGCCGCTTCAATCGCTGCCATTGAAAAGTGACTTGACTGAGGTTCGATGTTTTGCTGCTGATGTGTTGATAACTCTAGTTCTAAATAGATCAAGAATTGTTTGGTTAATTTTTCTAGGCGACGGGCGGATTGATCTGCCATGCCTAAAAGTTCACGGATTTCGGCAGTATCCATGTCGTCAATATCTTCGATGAGTAGGCTGATGGTTCCGACAATGCCATTTAGTGGTGTATTGAGTTCATGGGGTAAACTAGAAACCAAGTTGCCGCGCAGTTCATTCAGTGTGCTTTCCAAGACTTTGATGGTACTTGCTTGGATATTCGATAAAGTTTGGATGTTGTCGTACTGTTGCTTAATCCTGAGCATTGAATGAATGCGTGCCCGCAATTCGACAGCATTAACGGGTTTACTAATGAAGTCGTCGGCACCTGATTTTAGGCAGCGAGCGAGGTCTTCTTTGGCGGTGAGAGCCGTCACCATGATGATGGGAACTGGCTGCCATTGCGGCATGGCTTTAATTAGCTGGCACACTTCTATCCCATCCATTCCCGGCATCATCAGGTCTAGCAAAATCACATCTGGCTGAAATAGGTTGAGAGATGCGATCGCCTCTTGACCACTGGCAGCGTAGTGTAGCAGATAATCTTGCTTATTTAAGAGGGTTTCAATCACATCAAAGTTATCGGGTTGATCGTCAATTACTAAAATAGAGGGCATATTTATTTGTGAGCCGAATGGCACTAAGAAAAGCCTAAAGGTATGTGTCGCGTCGGGAATGTATTCAAAGTGGGCTTCTGCCTCCGGTCAAGCTACTGGAGGCGGCAGCCCTCCCAGAATCGGTTAAGAGCCTCCAGGCTCTTAACCAGTCAGGGCAAGGGCTATATCTTCTTAGTGCCATTTATTTGTTAGCCTTTATTCCAAGTGAACTACCACACACTCAATCGGTACTCCGATTGAGTGTGGGCTTCCAACTTCACGGAGGAATGCCGCATCTTAGGCTTACGCCCTCGAATTGGTCTTACTTCCTCTCCATTGGCGTTAGCCTCCCCCGTCCCAAGGGAGGACAGCATTCTGATACCTTCTGCTCTAATGTTCATCGCTGCGTTACCATCTCTGTCATGATGAGTACCACAACTAAGACAAGTCCAAGTCCTTATATCTAGGGGCAACTCTGAAATTTGGTAATGACAATTAGAGCAAAGCTTGGAGCTAGGAAACCATCTGTTTATTTCTACCAACATCCCGCCACTATGTTCTAGCTTATAGGATAAAAAGTTGACAAAGGTTCCCCAACCCACATCAGATATTGCTTTGGAAAGTTTATGGTTACGAACCATGCCCAAGACATTCAAGTTTTCGACTATTACCACTTGGTTGTTATCAACTATCTTTCTAGATAGTTTGTGTAAGTAGTCTTGACGGACATTGCTAACTTGTTCATATACCCTAGCTACAATTCTTATTGCTTTTTTGCGACGATTACTACCCTTGATTTTACGTGCAGCAATACGTTGTTTTTTAGCTAATTTCTTTTCATATTTAGCTAAGTGCCTAGCATTTGGATATTTGGAAACTATCTCACCATCATAGGTAATTGCAAAATCCTTTATTCCCAAGTCGATCCCTATAACCTTACCATCTGTATTAGATGAAGGATAATCGCCCTCGTATTCCATCAACACAGAAGCGTAGTATTTGCCTGATGGACATTTACTAACAGTGACAGTTTTTATCGTCCCATCAAGTGGTCGATGTATTTTAGCTTTGACAGTTCCCAAGAATCCTGGGAACTTCAAGCAACCATCAACCTGTTTTACCTTCTGTGGATATTGAATTGATTGACGATGATGCCTTGATTTGAACTTAGGATACTTTGCTCTACCTTCAAAAAAGTTTTGATATGCACGACTAAGATTGAGACTCACAGATTGTAAAACCTGCGAATAGCATTCTCCTAACCATTCAGTATCTTTGTCTTTTTTGAGTGCTGGCAATAAAGAGTTTAGTCCAGATTGAGACAAGCCTTTCCCGGTTGCTTTGTAAGTTTCAACACATTTGTTCAAACCATAATTCCACCACCAACGCGCACAACCAAAGTGCTGTGCAAGTATCTCAACTTGTTTGTCAGTAGGATACAACCTAACCTTCACGGCTTGCCGTCTCATCTAAACTTCTCCCAAATATCGACCTGTTACTAATATATTCTATTTGTAGTAACGAGTCCAGGGATTGGCGGTTCTTCATACATCTTTTCTTTCTCTTTCCTACGGAAAGAATAAGTCAAAGATGCAATCATCACCGCCCGTCTTATATCCCGCCACTGATTCCGAGTACAGAATTCAGTGGGGGAATTACGACGAATTAGTTAAAAGCTGTTGAATGGTAGTGGCCAGTTGCTTGAGTTTCACGGGTTTAGTTAGGTACTCGTTGGCTCCTGCTTCTAAACAGCGATCGCGATCGCCGGTCATGGCTAACGCTGTCAAGGCAACGATGGGAATATCAATCAAGTTAGAATCGAGGCGAATCTGTCTCATTGCCTCTAAACCGTCCATTCCCGACATTTGGATATCCATCAAAATCAAGTCAGGCTGGTGAGTTGTGGCCAGGTCGATTGCTTCTTGACCATTTGTTGCTAATAGAATCTGATAGCCCTTGGCCCGGAGGTAGCTAGAAACTGTACTGATATTGGCTTGGTTATCTTCTGCTAGCAAGATCAGGGGGGCAGGGTGCGAATCGTTGGCAGGAGGGGAATCCAGTTTGAGAATCGCAGGGGGTTGATCAACTGCCGTCAATTCCGGCGAGAAGGGAGAACCGGGAGTACAGGGTAACTCAATCGTGAAGCAACTGCCCACATCCAGTTCACTGGTTAGCCCCACCCTACCGCCGTGGAGTTCGACAATCCGCTTCACCAATGCCAGTCCCAAGCCTGTACCTGTATATTGACGGTTCAAGGCGCTATCGATTTGGACGAAGGGCTGAAATAGTTGTTTGATATTCTCTGACGAGATGCCGATGCCTGTATCGTTCACGGCAATTCGCAGAAAGTGTTGCTCTGAGGAATCGGTAGTGTCGGGGGAAAGTTCAGCAACTTCTAGGGTAATGCGTCCCCCCTCTGAGGTGAATTTGACCGCATTGTTAAGCAGGTTAATTAACACTTGCCGAATGCGGCGTTCATCCACCAGCAGGTCAGGTAGATTCAGCTGAAGTTTGATTTCAACCTTAATCCCTTTTTGGAATGCCTGCTGTTTGATAAACGCCAGACTAGATTGACACAGATCACCCACTGAAGTTGAGCTGAATTCCAGTTTGATCTGTCCGGCTTCAATTGTTGCCACATCCAGGATGTCGTTGATCAACTCCAGCAAATGAGAGCCGCTGCCCTCAATGGTTTGCAAGGCTTTGAGTTGTTGCTCGTTGACGATGCCAAAGACTTCCTCTTCTAGCCCTTCGGTCATGCCCAAAATGGCGTTGAGGGGGGTGCGAAGTTCGTGGCTCATGTTCGCCAAGAATTCGTCTTTGAGGCGGGTGGCGCGGGCGAGTTCTTGGTTAGAAATTGCCAGTTGTTGATTGCTCTCGGTTAGCTTTGCCTCTGCCTGCTGTCCTTTTGCGAGTTCTTGCTGTAATTGCTCAAAAAGACTCGCTTGCTGAATGGCGATCGCTAACTGGTTGGCAATTTGTTGCAGAAGTTGCGCTTCCGAGTCTTTCCACACTCGTTTTTCTCGGCAGGCATGGACAGCCAAAACCCCCCAGAGCTTGTTATTTTGCCAGGGGGCAACCCAGCGATGGGTTTCGCTACCTCGCACCTCTTGTAAAATCGGTGCGATAATTTTGGACTGGATTTGACCAACGATTGAGTATTCCACCAGGCAATCCGTCCAAATATCGTTCATCACATCGGGGACAATCCGGGGTTTGCCCTGCCAGTAGCAATCGAGAATTTCTGGAGACCACACTTCGTTATCCCAGTGGCGGTCTTTGAGGGCGGGGAACTCACCAGATAAGGCTTCTTCGACAATTTGACTTCTGCCGTCAGCAAAGAGCCGGAAGACGATGACGCGATCGCAGTGCATCACGTCTTTGACTTGCTGAGTCACCGTTGCCAGGATCTCGTTGATATCTAGCGACTGGCGAATTTTTTGGATAATCGCCCCTAATGCGTGTTCTCGCCGCAGTTGCAGGGCAATTCTCTCTTCGGCTTGCTGCCGCACCAAGAGTTCCGACTGGATTTGCTCGTAGAGATTCGCTTGTTGAATGGCGATCGCTAACTGGTTGGCAAGTTGTTGGGTAAAGTCAATTTCAGACTGCTGCCAGTGGCGGGTTGTCGCACATTGATGGACGCACAGCAAGCCCCATAACTTGTTACCGCAAAGGAATGGCATAATCAGATTGGCACGCACCTGAAACTGAGAGAGGATGTCACTGTGGCAGCTTGTCATCCCACCGTTATAAATATCATCGACAACATAAGACCTACCCAAGGCATAGAGGGATGAATAGTTTTTGCCAAAGCAGTGGTCGTGTACCCGAATCGCTACCACTGAGGAAAACCCTTCTAGAGCTGATTCAGCCACAAATTCGCCATCATCAAAGTTGGATTCGGGATAAAATTTGAAAATGCACACCCGATCGGCCTGAATCACTGAGCGGATTTCCTGACAAGCCGTGTCGAAAATGGTCTGGAGGTCTAGGGATTGACGAATCCTCTGGGTGATTTCTCGCAGCAGTTGTTCTCGTTCGACCTGTTGGCCAATGGTTTTCTCGGCTTGTTTGCGATCGCTAATATTAAAGTTGACCCCAATCATGCTCTGAGGATTGCCCTGAGCATCTCGCACCAGCACCCCATAGGCTCTAATAAAGTGAATACTTCCATCGGGATGTACGACCCGAAACTCGGTATCGTATTCTCCCTGTCCTAAAACGGCTTGCTGGGCTAATGTTTCGGCAGATGTGCGATCGTCGGGATGTAGACTGTTTGCCCAAATGTCGTAGAACACAGGGGAATCAGATTGTTTTGTGACACCATACAGTTTGTACATCCGCTCATCCCAAAGGATGGTGTTTTGTAAAATGTCCCACTCCCAACAGCCGAACGCCCCAGATTTCAGGGACAAGGCGAGGCGCTCCGATAGTTTATGGAGTTGCGCTTCAGCTTGTTTGCGCTGGGTAATGTCTCGAAAAATACCCCGCGTGGCGATCTGCTGTTCATCTTGAAACTGACAATTGATATTCCCTTCGACGATGATTTCTCTGGCATCTTTGGTCAGGAATCTGGTTTCGATATCTAAACTAAGTGCGCCAGTAAATAGGCTTTCGATCGCTGTCTGGCAATACTCAAGGTCATCGGGATGGATAACCTGGAAAATGGACAACTGCTCTAGGTCGGCATCGTTGTATCCCAAGGTTTCTTTCCATGCCCGATTCACAAATAAAATCCGACCGTCGGGCGAAACGCTTTGGATCAAATCGGTGGCATTGTCGAAGAGGTCGCGCAGTTGGGCCTCTCGCGCTTGGAGTTCTTGAGTCCGTTGTTTTACCCTCCCTTCCAAGTCCTGGTTCAAGCGATGTAGTGCATTGTTTGCGACTTGACGCTGCAATTCTGCGGCTGCCCGCGCTGCAAATACCTGGAGGATGGCGATCGCTTCGGCGCGTTTCGCCTCCCCCAAGGGCTGCACGTCTAAAATGCAAAGGTTGCCAATCCCATTGCCCAGATCGTCTTTTAAGGCAATGCCCAGATAGCTATCTGCCTGCACGATCGTCAAGTTGGAATTGTCAGGAAAGAGTGCTTGAACTTGGCTTTGGCAGTGGAATTCCCCGTCTCTCAGGACATATTCGCAGGGAGTGCCAGCCGGATAGTAGGAAATTGACGGCTGTAAGGCTCCATTTCCCCAGAACCCCAGGGTATGGAGTTTGTCGTCCACCAGTTCGGTAACGAGGGCATAGCGGACATCTAATGCTTCGGAAATGTGGCGTACTAAGGCTGGAAAAAAGTCCTCTCCAGTGACTGCGGCGGTTCCTGTCACTAGTTTTTGCAGTGTTAATTCCGCTCGTTTGCGTAAGCGAAGCTCCTCGTAGACATCGCTAATGTCAGTAATCGTACCTACATAACCAATCACCTGGCCATCGGCATTCTGCTCCGCCACCGCCTGCCCATAAACCCAAATCACGATCCCATTGGGGCGTTGAAGGCGATACTCTCGGCGAAAAGGGCGGTTTTCTTGGACAGATTGATGCCACTCTGCCGTGAGCATATCTCGATCGTCGGCGTGCAACCCTTGTCGCCATCCGTCTCCGGTGGCGGCTTCTGGGGTGAGTCCAGCAATCTGACACCAGTGATCGTTGACATAGGTGCAGTTAAGAGCCACATCAGTGCGAAAAATCCCCACGGGGGCAGAGGTGGTTAATGTGATATAGCGCTGTTCGCTCTCCCGTAGCCGAGTTTCCGCTTGTTGGCGCTCGATCAGTTGCTCCTGCAATTTTTGGTATGTAATGGCTTGGCCAAGGGCGATCGCCAGATGCATTGATAAGGCTTGCAGCAGTTCAACTTCTTCCGGCAACCACTCCCGCGCGTGCTGGCTTTCGGTGGCATTGAGCAAACCCCAGAATTGATCGCCGCACAGCAGGGGCACCAAAATTTTGGCCCGGGTCTGAAGGCGGATCAGCATGTTGCGGTGACAATCTGACATTTCGATCGTGTAGATATCCGGCACGACCCGAATCCGCCCCTGACGATAAATCTGCGTGCAGTCTTGCTGAAACCAGGTGTCGTTAATCTGCTCGGCCATCAGTGACAGTGAGGAGTTGGTGGACTCGGCGACGACGATCATTTGCGAATCCCCATTCAACTGCCAAATGTTAACGCGATCGCAACCCAACAATTGCTGCACCTGTGCTACAGTCGTGTCCAGAATGGTTTGCAGACTCAGGGACGATCGGATTTGGGTAGCGATCGCTGCCACCAATTTCTCCCGCTCTGCCTTCGCTTTCAGGGCGATGGTTCGGGCTTCAACTTGTTGTTCTAGTGCAACGCTAAGGGTTTCCAATACTTCAATTTTCTCTGCTTCTAACCGCAAAATATCTATATTGCGGGAGATTTGCTGTAGACTTTCATCAGTCACCAGCCCCACCAGGCGATCCTGCTCATCCAGGATGGGTAAGTAGCGAATCTGATGCTGCTGGAGCAGATTAATCGCAAAAAATAAATCGCTAAAAGCAGACTCGTGCAGGGTGATGACTGGATGTACCATCACCCCCCGAATCGCTAGATTCTCCAGAGAACGCTGCTGGAGACTCAGGCGCACCACGTCCCGCTCTGTCAAAATACCTAGCAACCGCCCGTCTTCCACTACCAACACGCAGCTTGCTCGTGCCTCTAGATAGAGTTGATCCAGTTGCCCATCCGCAGTTTTCGTGGTATTATTAATAGCCCGCACGCCGATCATTAGGGCGATCGCCTCCATCACCATCGTATCCGGTTTAACTATCAGAGGATCGCGGGCGATCGCAAGCTTCAGTTTTGATGGGGTGAGAGTTGTTGCGGGGTTAAACATTAATGTAAAAGCATTTATTTTTTATTGTTCCCGTTAGCAATACACAAGTTGCTGAAACCGTAAAATTCTTAAATTTGAGAGCGTTGGGGTTTTGGGCAGATCAGGACTTACGCAAACAATAGCTAAAACCCTTATTTTTAGGTAGGGGCAATTCATGAATTGCCCCTACAGCGTCTAGTTTTGCGTAAGTTCAGATCACAATATCGAGCCATTGCCTTGCCGATCCGCTTGGCAAAATCGCGCCTCGCCCCCATCCGCTTCAAAGAACGCCCTTTCAACCTGGCGCTGTACAAAATCGCGTTGCTCCCGTAAGTATTTCTCCTCTGCCCCATGCCCCATCTAAAAAAATATCGACAAAAGTCTAATTAACTTTAGAAGACTGATACATATACTCTAGATGCATCTGGATTAGCTACCAGCACTAACACCTTGATGCTTATCTTCGTTCTTCAAACTTTAGCCGAAATTCTCGCTGGAGGAACCTCACTTACCAGTACAGAGCAAATTGACTTTAGCCATCCTGGTAATCGAAGGGAAGAGGGAGCAGGCCCAACTCTCAATTTATACATTTTTGATATACGTGAGAGTAAGCAGGTACAACATTCTGGTAGGCAAGTAGAACGCAAGCTAACACGCGCTCTACAACCTGCCACTGTAAATTGGGCACCGGCTTGGTTTGATGTTTCACTGCTATTAACAGCCTGGGATAGAACAGCTTTAGGTGAGCATCACTTTATTAGTGAGGCGCTGACTGTGCTGTTACGCCATCGCACCTTGGAAGAGGGGTTTTTGGTTCCTGAATTACGAGGCTATGGTAATTTGAACATGACAGTTGCCCTAGAGCCGCCAATTGAGATTGGCTCTTTGTGGAGCGCTCTCAATGTGCCATTGCGTTCAGCCTTATATTTGACAGTTACAATACCCTTCGAGCCACAACCTACTCCAGTACCTTTGGTTTGGGAGCGAATTTTCGATTTGCGAAATCAGTTGTCTCGCGATCGTGACAGTCTAGTATTAACCAGGCGAGTTGCGATCGCGGGTATTGTCAAAAGTACAGTCACAAATCTGCCGTTGGTAGCGACAGAAGTGGCTGTGAGGGGCACTGAAAAGTCCGTATTAACCACTAAAGAAGGGCTGTTCTTCTTTGAAGACCTTCATTTAGGTAATTATGTTTTGACTTTGAATCATCCTGGCTATTTACCCCAGAACGTCAATGCATTGGTAGATAACCAAAGTAATACTTTCAAAGAAATATTTCTAACTCCTGAATAATTAGATTTTTACTGACTTGGAGAGACTTTCATGGCTAGACTTGATTACTTTGCTCCCGGTGTCTATATTGAAGAAATTGACCGGGGTAGCCGACCAATTGAAGGTGTTAGCACGGCAGTTGCCGGATTTGTCGGCTTTACTGAAGATGTTCGTGGTGGGGCTGAATTATACAAGCCCATGCTAGTAACCACTTGGACGCAATTTCTCAACTACTTTGCCCGTCCTAACTCTGATGGGTTCACTGATTTCAACGCCTATTTACCCTTTTCAGTTTACGGCTACTTTATGAATGGTGGCGGTCGCTGCTGGGTGACGAGCATTGGTACTCAGTTACCAGGCGCACCCAGACCGGCAACTCCAGAACCGGCTGCTCTCAGAATCAACTCTAGAGGTAATCGTCCAGCCCTCCGCTTTACTTTGCGTCCTGAGCAAGCAGCAGGCGGATTAGTAAATATTGTAATTATTGATGGTTCGCCCCGCGCCTTACCTGAAGGTACTGAAGGAGAAGCGCCTCCAAATACGGGTGAATATTTCACAGTTCAAATTCGTCGAGGAGATGAACTTCTAGAGCAATACGAGAATTTGACAATGAACCGCGAACCTGCTGGTCAAACAGCAACTTATGCGCTGGCGGCATTGAGAAGTTCGATGTATATCACTGTAGAAGACATCACTCAAAGTGGACAGCCTTTAGCTCGTCGTCCGGTGAATGGTCAATATGAACTAGCACCGCCCATTGTTGCTACCCCACCCGATAGATTTTCGCAAAATTTAGAAGGGGTTCGAGACGATCGCACCGGGGTACGCGGTATGTTTGAAATTGATGAGATTACCATGCTAGCGTGTCCTGATGTGATGCGGGCTTATCAAGAGCAGGTGCTTAATTTAGATCAAGTCCACGGCATCATCGAACTGATGATTAGTATGTGCGAGGGTTCTGCCAGTGGCGATATTCCCAATCCGCCCAACCGCATGGTTGTACTTGATGCCCCACCGGAAGCCGTCAAACCTCAACAAGTTGTGGAGTGGTTGAATAGATTTAATCGTCGTTCGATGTTTGCGGCCCTTTATTATCCTTGGATTAAAGTACCCAATCCACGCGATCGCGGTAATCCAATTTTAGTCCCTCCTTGTGGTCATGTGATGGGCGTTTGGGCCCGCACCGACGAAACCAGAGGAGTTTACAAAGCCCCTGCAAATGAAGTTCCCAGAGGCGTAATTGGTTTAGGCTATGATACAAATTTCCGCGAACAAGAACTATTAAACCCTCTGGGAATAAATTGCATTCGCAGCTTCCCCAACCGAGGTATCCGCATTTGGGGGGCACGCACTTTAGTTGAGCCAGATAAAACAGAGTGGCGTTACATCAGTGTCCGTAGACTAATTAGCTATATCGAAAAATCCCTAGAATTGGGGACTCAGTGGGTAGTTTTTGAACCGAACGACCAAGATTTATGGGCACGTGTAACCCGCACCGTTAGTAATTTCTTAGAGCGTATCTGGCGTGAAGGTGCTTTGTTTGGAGCATCTCCAGCCCAAGCATTCTATGTCAAGTGCGACGAAGAATTGAACCCACCAGAAACCAGAATTTTAGGACGTTTGTACATCGAAGTGGGAGTTTGCCCAGTCAGACCAGCAGAATTTGTTGTTTTCCGCATCAGCCAATGGAATGGCATTGAAGATAGCGAATAGGGCATTGGGCCAAGAATTCTCCTAACTCTTGTACAGACGCGATTTATCGCGTCTCTCCCCATTCCCCATTCCCCATTCCCCAATTAATTACACACAAAGGAGTCTAAAAGTATGGCAGGCGAATTTTTAACCTCTTGTAAATTTTACTTTGAGGCTGATGGAATTACGGATAAATTCATCAAAGAGATTAGTGGATTAGGCGTTGAAAATACCCCAGCCCAAGAAGTCCACGGCTCATCTAAAAACGCCAAACTGATGCGCCAAGCTACACCAACTGTTGTTAAATTTACTAACATCACAGTAAAAGTCATTGCCACTGATGATATAGACCTTTATAAATGGTATCAAGATTGTAACGAGGACATGGGTGATCCTCGTAAGTGGTCAAGTAAACGTAAGACTGGTTCGGTAGTTGCTTACGACCAACAAGGTTCTGAAAAGGCACGGTGGAACATTGTCAACTGTTATCCCTGTAAATACACTGGGCCTACCTTAACTGCCTCTGGTGGTGATATGGCTAATGAAACCATTGAATTGGTTCACGAAGGAATTAAACGGATCAAATAATTAACAGTGGTACAATCTCCAGACCAACTTCAAGATGAAATTCTTACGGCTCATCGGTTCTACTTAGGACTCACGCTAGAAGGTCAAAACGATGCCAATTGCTTCTTTTTGGAGTGTCAAGGCTTCAAAAGAACACAAGAAGTAATTGAAATTTCTGAAGTCACTTCTCAAACCTGGGGTACAAATGGGCAGTCAAAAGGTCAGGTAGTGAGAACTAAGCTTCCTAGCAATCCCAAGAGTGGTAATCTCATTCTGCGTAGAGGTACTACCAAATCTATGGATTTTTGGAATTGGTTTGAAAAAGTCCAACAGGGTAAGTGGTCTGAGCAACGTAGACTTGTGGCTTTGTCTATTTATAATCAGGCAAATCAAGAAGTAGCTAGATTTGAATTAGCCGGTGCTTGGCCTGCAAGTTATAAAATTGCCGATGTCAACGCCCGCAGCCATGATATCGAAATTGAGGAGGTGGAGGTTGCTTTTGAGGAATTTAAACGCGTGAAATAATCAGGAGAACTATGTTTCCAACAGAGTTTGAATTTATACTGCCAAAGGGATATCTAGACTCTGAAGGCAACCTCCACCGCAAAGGTGTAATGCGGTTATCAACGGCGATAGACGAGATTGCACCCTTGCGCGACCCACGCGTTAAAGCTAATCCTGTTTATGCCACAATTATTATCTTGTCACGAGTGATTACCCACTTGGGGGCTTTATCAGAAGTGACTCCTGCAATAGTGGAAAACTTTTTTGCCCAAGATTTAAATTACCTCCAAGATTTTTACCGTCGAATCAATGGATTGGAAGGCGAAACTTCCATACCAGAAGATGCAATAAATTCCCCCGAAGCAATTCTTCATAATTGAATTGGGCATGGGGTATGGGGTCTTAGGAGTTAGAAGTTATAAGGGACTTAGAAATAAATTATCCAAAGAAACGAACCACAGAGACACAGAGAACACAGAGAGAGGAGAAATAGAGAGGGTTTTTGGGTCAGTTTTTAGGACATTTTTTTATTTGGAAGTCCCTAAGACTTCTTTCCCCAATTCCCAATTCCCAATTCCCAATGCCCAATGCCCAATGCCCAATGCCCAAATTAAATAACCTATGCGCCGTAAGAAAGATACTCTCTGCACAGAATTTGCCTTCACTCTTCCTAAAGGGTTTAGTGATGGTGAACACCGAGTACATCGTCATGGGGTGATGCGTTTAGCCACCGCCAAGGATGAAATTTTGGTGCAACAAGAGCGGAGAGTTCAGGAAAATCCAGCTTACGGTGTTTTGGTGATGCTTGCACGGGTCATCACTCGCTTGGGAAGTTTCAACTCTGTGAGTCCTGATTTACTTGAAGGACTGCTTTTACATGACATTGCCTATCTCCGAGAATTTTATAATCGCATCAATCAGCAAGGTAATGTACACATTCCGACACAATGCCCCCACTGCAATACTCAATTTTCAGTGGAGCTAGAACTAGCGGGGGAGTCGTAAGCTACCCCTCTGATACTTTATATGAGGAGGTAGCTTTTATTGCTTATCATTTTCATTGGTCACAAGATGATATTTTAAATTTAGAACATACTACCCGTCAGCGATGGGTAGCAGAAATCAATAAAATTAACCAAAAATTAATATGAAAGTAAAAGTTAGCTACTCACCAACTTTAAGTGAACTCAATGAAGTTGACCTGACCATAGAATCTACAACGAAAGGAGAATGGCTAATAGGTCGTTCTCCTGATTCTGATTTACTCCTAGACAGCCCTGATATCAGTCGGGTACACGCTAAGTTTTTTCTTAAAGGTGGAAATTACTACTTCTGCGACCTTGGCAGTAGAAATGGCTCAATATTTAACGGCAAACAGACTGAAAAAGATCGACCATATTCTTTGACCGATGGAGATGTGATTCGGATTGCAGATTATGTTTTGATCTTAGAAGCAGTTGCTCCGGCCTATGAACAACCAGAGACAGTCTTTAGGATTATAGACCCTTCAATGTTTTCTCGACCGCGATCGCCTGAAAATGTCAGCACTCCCAACGCTGCTAATCCAGCCCCAGAGGTTGTAAATAAAGTAGAAACACCTGAAATTAATGCTCCTCATCCAGAAATCAGCGAAATCTCAGAAGTTGTTTCTACTCAAGCGGATGATGTTATCCCCGTTGCTGAGGTAATCACCCCTGAAAATATCATTCAAACTCCTGAAGCAGTCAGCGAAGTTACACACGATGTTCGTGATGAAATTGTGGATTTGCGTACATTAGTTACACCAGAAGTCAGCGCAGATGGTGAAGAAGTAGAGGTTCCAGAAATCAGCGAATCTTTGACTGAGCCTGATGACGCAATAACTGCACCGGAAAACATCATTGAAACTCCTGAAGAGGAAAGTACAGTTCCAGAAGCCACTCACGAGGAGGTTGCAAACTCGGAAGTGCCAGTGGCGGCAGAATCTACCTTTGTACAGCCCCGTGATATCAGTGCCATTCCCGAAGCTACCGAGGATGAGGATGCCGAGTTTGAAGCAGCACTAGCAGCAGAAGTCACCTCCGTACAGCCTCGTGATATTTTCCACCCAGTTCCTGTACAGAGTCCAATTGCCGAAGCTACCGATGATGAGGATGCCGAGTTTGAAGCAGCACTGGAAGCAGAAGTCACCTTTGTACAGCCTCGTGATATTTTCCACCCAGTTCCTGTACAGAGTCCAATTCCCGAAGCTACCGATGATGAAGTCGTAAATTTAGATACACCAGTTAGAGAAGAGGTCAATTCAGATTCTGGTGATTTTGTCAATGAAGTTGCTGAAGAGGCCGAAATTCATCACCAAGAAACATTGAGCCAAGTACCAGAGCAGGAAAACCAAGTTACACATCATGTCAGTGATGAAGTAGTAAATTTAGATAAGTCCGTGACAGCAGAAGATAGCACAGATGTTGATGAAGTAGAACCTAGTTCTGCTGTTGATGAAACAGTAAGGGAAGTTTCTGAAGCACCGACAGCACCTGATGATAATGTCTCGGAAGTTTTCAGCAATCAATACATTGATTTGAGTAATACAAGTACAGAAGAAGTTAGTGTAAATGTTGATGATGTTTCTGCACAAGTAAGTGAAGTCTCTGGCTCAGCTGATATTCAATCTTTGGAAACAACAGAAATTGAAGCTCCTGATAACGTCAGTCAAACTATTGAAGAAGTTTCTGAACCAGAAGCAACTCAATCTGATGAAATTCCAGAAGAAACAAATGTAAGTGAGCCTGCTCAAATGATCGTTGAAAGAAATATAGTACTCATTGCTCACGAAAGTAAGAAATTAGAACTTGCTGAATTTGTTTCTCAGCATCAAGAATTTTTCTCCCAGAGCTTTACAATTACCTGGCCATCTGTTAGCGAAGTCTTGGATAAACAGGCAGGTATAACTATTAGTCAACAAACTCCTGCACCAACTTCTGGAGGATATCAAACAATTGCTTCATTGGTTGGAGCGGGAGATATTTTAGCAGTGATTTTCTTGAGAGATTTGCTACAACCTCAGCCTGGCCAAGCAAATGAAGAAGCACTGCTAAGGTTATGCAATATTAATCAAGTTTTGCTGGCAACTAATTTGCCAACAGCAGAAGCGATCGTGCATTATCTTAAACAGATATAGCAATTGTAAATGAGTTACTAACAAAAAGATCCCCGACTTCTTAAAGAAGTCGGGGATCTGATCCTGTCGGTGTTTACAAGTAAAATATGATTCAATACAGTTCAGAATGAGCAACAAAACACTTGTAGAGACGGCGATTTATCGCGTCTTGTAGAGACGGCGATTTATCGCGTCTTGTAGAGACGGCGATTTATCGCGTCTTGTAGAGACGGCGATTTATCGCGTCTTGTAGAGACGGCGATTTATCGCGTCTCGAAAACCAAAAATTGTTGCCAGTAGCCCTTAACCCAAGCGTATTGAAATATGATTGCTATATTTTTTGGAAAGTTGCAAATTGCGTAGAATAATTTCAATATTAAAAATTAATCTAAAAATATAGGTATATTTTAAAGTAAAACCTCTTAAAAAATGGTTGTGAATTTTAAAAGTTTATTTAGACAGCCAGTTATTCTTTCAAGTGCGATCGCTACACTTATCTTAGTAGGCATTCAAAAACTGGGGGTTTTCGAGCCTTTGGAAATGAAAGTCTACGACCAAATGATCCAATTACGTGGCAACCCAGACCCAGACTCTCGTCTATTAATTGTTGCTTTAACTGAAAAAGATATTCAAAAATGGAATTGGCCTCTGTCTGGTGAACTTCTAGACCGGCTGTTAGGTAAACTTGAAGAATATCAACCGCGAGCCATTGGTCTAGATATTTTTCGTGACTTACCAGTAGAGCCTGGTCATAACAAGCTACTCCAACGCCTACAACAGAGCGATATCATTATTCCTATTTGCAAACATTCTGGTTCTAACAATCCGGGAATAGCACCGCCAAAGGGCGTTGAAGCCGAGCGAGTCGGATTTAATGATGTCGTAGAAGATACTGATGCCACAATTCGCCGCAACCTATTATTGGTAAGTGCAGAGAAGTCTGATTCCTGTCAAAGTACCTATTCCTTTGGCTTACAGCTAGCGCTCAAATATTTAGAAGTCGGAGGCATCCAACTAGAATTTACCCCAAAAAAGGAACTACGACTACGCAATACTATATTTAAACCCCTGGAAAGTAACGCTGGCGGTTATGAGAAAGCGGATACCAATGGCTACCAAATCCTGCTTAATTACCATTCTGGTCATCACGTCGCCCAGCAGGTAACTATTACAGAAGTACTTGAAAATCAAGTTAAACCAGATTTGGTGAAAGACCGCATCGTTTTAATTGGTTCAACAGCCAATAGTTTAAATGATATTTTTAATACGCCATTTGCTAGTGGTAAGTCAGATAATTCTGGCAAAATGTCAGGAATTGAAATTCATGCCCAGAGCGTTAGTCAAATTCTTAGTGCTGTTCTGAACAAACAGCCTCTATTTTGGTTTTTGCCTGAGTGGGGTAAAGTCCTTTGGATATGGGGATGGACTGTAGTTGGTGGGTTGCTGGTATGGCGAATTCAGCATCCACTAGGTTTAGGATTGGCAGTAGCCACAGCCCTTGCAGTGTTATTTGGAGGCAATTTTGTCATTTTTACCCAAGCTGGATGGTTCCCAGTCATACCTCCGGCGTTGGGGTTAGTATTTACCGCCGGCAGTGTCCTGGCCTATAGTGCTTATCAAACCAAGCAAGAGCAAAAAGAAATTACCCAACGGGTTCAAGAACACCAACAATTAATTGGGGAATTGCAAGGTCTTTTACGGCAGCGCGGCAATGCCTCAAATGAAGCATCAACGATAATTATTGATTCCATTGGGCAAGAAATTGCACTAGGCACGCTATTAAACAATCGCTATCAAATTACTGAACGGTTGGGTTCTGGAGGATTTAGTAATACTTACGTGGCTAACGATATCCAGCGCCCTGGTAATCCGCAGTGTGTGGTTAAACAGTTGCGACCTCCTCGCCAAGATGCGGAATATTTAAATGTTGTCAGACGCTTATTCGACGCTGAAGCAGAAATTTTAGAAACTTTGGGTAAGCATCCACAAATTCCCCAACTGCTAGCTTTCTTTGAAGAAAATCAGCAATTTTCTCTAGTGCAAGAATTTGTTCGAGGACATGCTATGGACAAAGAGCTAATCTCTGGTAGGCGACTAAAACAAGCTGAAGTTGTAGAGATGCTCAAAGAAGTTTTAAACGTGCTGGTTTTTGTTCATAGCTATGGCGTAATCCATCGAGATATCAAACCTGGTAACTTGATTAGGCGAGAATCAGATCAGCACATTGTTTTAATTGACTTTGGCGCTGTGAAGCAGATTCAACCTCAGCAACAAGAAGCTCAGACCATTGCAATTGGTACTCCTAGTTATGCACCTTCGGAACAAATGAGCGGGTTGCCAAAACTCAATAGTGATATTTATGCGTTGGGAATTATGGGAATACAAGGTTTAACTGGGGTAGATCCCAGAGAATTTCGCCGAGACACAAATATTGGTGAAATAATTATCCAGAGTACATCCGATCCTAATATTTGGCAACATTGGCGCGAACTAACTGACGCTAAAAACGAGTTAGTTATTATTTTAAATAGAATGGTACATTTCGACTTCACTCAACGATATCAGTCAGCAGCAGAGGTGCTTAAAACTCTCGAAAGTCTTTAGTAAAATAAGGTAGGAGGCAAGGGACTGACAAATAAAAAAATACTCAACTACTTCTTGTAGGGTGGGCAACATGAGCGCCTTTGCCTATGAGCGCTCATGTTGCCCACCCCACAAGATTGGAGAATTTATTTGTTGGAAGTCCCTAAGTACAAGACTAAGGATAGACCTTAGCGCTCTTCTATGACTCTCGATAGAGAATAATCCAGGCGATTAGAAATCGCGGCTACACATACAAAGTCCGCCTGCGCGGACTAACATCAAAATAGGGTTTCAAATTTAATCTGACGAGAGTAATAAAAGAGCGTTAGTCGATATCTGTAGGTTGGGTTGAGGAACGGAAACCCAAGATTTTATCCTTGTTGATGTTGGGTTGAACGGCAGTGAAACCCAACCTACATTGACATATTTTATGATCAGCGATCGCCCGGACTTGATATCATTTACCTGTGAGCTTCACCAGTCCAACACCACCGAAGTAAAGGGCTAAAACTGCACCTGCTAAGAGACTTTGAGTTAGGGGGTCGGTGGAAGGTGTAAGGACGGCTCCTAAAATCACTGCTCCCATAATCACGTAACGCCAACCAGAAACCATCCGTTCAGACGAGACAATGTTCAAATTACCGAGCAACAGTTGGATGATGGGAATTTGAAATGCTAAACCAGTGCTGAATAACAATAGGAGGACAAATTCAAAATATTTATCAATTGACCAAAGTTGTTCAACTACATCTGCTCCGTAGCTGATGAAAAATTTCAAGGCTGCGGGGATAAGGAGTAAATAGGCAAATACTAACCCCCCTGCAAACAGCACACTCGAACCCAAAACCACAGGCCCCAGTAAACGGCGTTCGCGGCGAGTCAGTCCTGGAATCACAAACTGGATAATCTGGTAAAGAATGAATGGACTAGTAAGTACGATGCCCGTGTAGGCTGCAACTTTGAAGGAGACAAAGAAATATTCTCCTGGTGCCAGTTGGAGAAATTTTACTCCTTGTGCTGGAACCTCAAGTAGCTGGACAATTGGCTTAACGGCAAAGAAACAGCCGATAATGCCTACTGATACGGCAATCAGCGAATAGAAAATCCGTTGTCGCAACTCTTCTAGGTGGTCGAAAAGGGACATTTCGATTTCACCTGGCAACTCATCAAGAGGATCAGTATCTGAGTTGCCATATCCTTCTGTGTCGATGTTGGGAACGTTTACAGTATCTACGTCTTGTGAAGGGGTCATGAGTCAGCTAGTAGGCAACATTTGTTAACTATTTTATCCGGGGAATGGAGCTACCAAGATATGTTTTTGGGTGCTGCGGGTTTTTTCTCCTGTTTTTTCGGTTTGCATCTGCATAAGTTAGTAGGAAGCCATCTTGTAGGCAATGCCTAACCTAAAATAGGGTGGAACCGATAATGTAGAAATTACGTCTCTGCGGCTAGTACTTGGTCAAGCAGTTTTAAGGTTTTGTAGTGAGTTAGCGCGGCTTTCTCTCTTGGCGCTAGCGAGTCTTTTCGACGACAAGCTAATCGCGGACTCGCTTGCCGCCGGCGCTATCGCTCTTAGCGTCTCCCCTTCTCCCAAAGGGAGAGGCTAGCGCCAAGGGAGAAGAACGGGCTAACTCACTAGTACAACAAGGCAAAAGTAAAAAGTAAAAAGTAAAAAGAAAGAATACTTATACCGCAAGCTTTTTACCCATTTAGGATGGTAGGTCTATTTCCGCCGTGATGTACTACGAACTTGCTTACCCATCAATTTAAACTTGATAGACTACTAGTACTGCTGAGTAAATTTACAGAACATCAACATATAATACTCAGTTTTAAAAATCCGGTTCATCAAGGTGGCATCTATACATAGTGTAATCGGAAATTTTTAGCTGAGGTTGGGTATGAACCGGAGAATTTGCATTGCTTTAATGGCATTGCCTGTTTATTTATGTAATGTTCAGCTAGGCAATACTTGTAGTAGTGACATGATAATTGTCAAAAATCAGTTTCCCACAATAGCAGCTCTAATTGCTTACAGTACAAATGCTCATTCACGTATACTGCCGTGGCAAATATCGGCTAGAGATGACCAAACCGAAGATTGCCTTCGTGCTGGCACTTGCAAGGATTGATACTAATTCGTAATTATGGCAGTTCTATCATCAGAGAAAATTAATGGTTGTAGAAAATCAAGGTACAGTAGTGGTTACAGGAGCCTCAACAGGAATTGGTCAGGCGTGTGCTTTGCTTTTAGACCAGTTGGGTTTCTCTGTTTTTGCTGGGGTGCGTCAAGATATTGATGCTCAAACACTTAAACAGAAAGGATCGCAAAGGCTGATTCCGATTTTTTTAGATGTTACTGATGCTGAGTCGATCGCCGCTGCGGTTGATCGGGTAACAAATGCAGTCGGTGGGGCGGGGATTTTAGGTTTAGTGAATAATGCCGGTATTGCTGTTCCTGGACCTTTGGAATTATTAGCGATCGCCGAATTTCAACAACAAATGCTGGTTAATGTCACTGGACAATTAGCAGTGACACAAGGGTTTCTTGGTCTATTACGCCAGAGTCGAGGCCGAATTGTCAATATGGGTTCCATTTCTGGTAGAAGTCCGACGCCGTTCTTAGGAGCTTACAATGCGTCCAAATTTGCCCTCGTTGCACTCAATGATGTAATGCGGATGGAATTACGACCTTGGGGAATCTCCGTTTCGATTATCGAACCTGGGGCGATCGCAACTCCAATTTGGGAAAAGTCCCTAAGTCAATCGGAAATAGCACAGCACGACTTACCCCAATCGGCACAAAATCTCTACGGACAGGGGATGAATATTGTCCGCAAGAAAATGCAGATTCTCGCATCTGGGGGAATTTCTGCGGATCTTGTCGCTCAGGTTGTTGTCCAGGCGCTGACTGCAAAGCAACCAAAGACACGTTATCTGGTTGGACAAGATGCCAAAATTGGAGCGTTGCTGAAGCATATTTTGCCCGATCATCTCCATGACCGGATAATTTTATACGCAATGGGTTTGTAGATTACCAAAATCATGATTTTCATCAACAAAATCATGATTTTCATCAACAAAATCGTGACTTTCGTCAATAAAATCATGATTTCGTCAATAAAATTATGACTTTCGTCATCAATATTATGCTGATTTAGGAATGAGATATAGAATTTAGGTGAACTACTTATGCTTGTCTACAAACTAAACATGATGCTTCTGTAATCATGAGCAGTACAAAATTGTACTTAAGAGTACCTTTTTTTCTGTTGGATATTTTTAATATTCATAAGAGTAACTTATTGGATATTTAAGACATTTGCTATTTGTACTTATAGTAGTATTTCTGCTTACTTTAACTCAAATATCAGCATTGCTATGTGCTATATAAAACGTGGATATTAAAAATTATCCGGAATGCTGCTAGTTTAGTTAGTAGTTTGATTGAAATGTACTTAAATTAAGCAATAAATTCCCTAAAATCAATATATTTATTTTGTCATCCCTATTCCTGAGTGAACTCGATTAGTTATGCTCCTAGATTTAGAAAGATTTTATCAGGCTTGCAATCCCAGCAGACCTCTAATTATAGGAAATGCCAGCGATCGCAGGTACTATATCGATTTTGCTGCGGTGCGGGGTGGCAAAATCATCGAAGCTTTGCAGCGCACCATCGCTCGCATCTCGCCAGATGCCCCAACTTGTCAGCTATTTACCGGACATCTCGGCTGTGGAAAATCAACGGAGTTGTTACGGCTGCAAGCTGAGTTAGAGGAGCAGCAATTTCAGGTAGTTTACTTCGAGTCTACCCACGTCTTGGAAATGGCCGATGTGGATGTGACTGATATTCTCTTGGCAATCGCTGGCCAGGTGAGTGAAAGCCTAGAAGCCATGAAAATTAGGTTCAAACCTAGCTACTTTAGCAAGTTATTTGGTGAACTTGTGGATTTTTTACATACGCCAATTGAACTTGGGGTAGAAGCAGAGTTATCTGTGGGAATTGCTAAAATTACAGCGAAGGCTAAAGAAAGTCCCCAATTGCGGCGGCGGTTAAGAGATTATTTAGAACCGCGAACAGCAAATATTTTACAGTCAATTAATCAAGAATTGCTAGAACCTGCCATCAAGCAACTGAAAGCCAAGGGTAAAAAAGGACTGGTGGTGATTGTTGATAACCTGGATCGAGTTGCAATTCGGCCTTTACCATCGGGGCGATCGCTGCCAGAATATTTATTTATTGAGCGCGGCGAACAGTTACGCAAATTGAATTGTCATGTAGTCTACACTATTCCCTTAGCCTTGACTTTTTCCAACGATAGCGCCGAACTTCAGCATCGTTTAGGCGGAGGAGTCGCCCCAAAAGTCTTACCGATGATACCTGTGCGTCTGCGCTCTGGCGAGATTTTTCCTCAAGGGTTAACAATGTTGCGGCAAATGGTTCTAGCTAGAGCTTTTCCAGACATTTTGCCTAGCGATCGGTTAGGCTTAATTACAGAAGTGTTTGATAGTCTAGAAACCTTAGATCGATTGTGCCTGATTAGTGGTGGTCATGTACGCGACTTGCTAGGTTTGCTATTTGACTGTCTGCGAGAACAAGATCCACCTTTCGATCGGGAGTGTGTCGAATTGGTAATTAGAAGACAGCGCGATTACCGAGCCAACGCCATCGATCCCAATGAGTGGGAATTAATCTTTCAGGTGGTGCAACAGCAGAGGGTCAGAGGTGATATAGAATACTACACCCTATTGCGAAGTTTATTTGTATTTGAATACCGCGATCATCAAGGAGCTTGGTTTGCCGTCAACCCAGTTTTAGCAGAGACGGAAAAATTTAAATCATGGTCGAACGACACCCACAAGCAGATATAAGAGCAGCTAACGAGCTTGCTCTACGGAGTTTGGGGAGAGCAATTACCCTTTCTAGCGGTCAATTCTCCCTGGTTTTGGTGTGCTGCAATTATCGAGTTTTGCAAGAGCAAATGCTGCAACGACTCGAAGAACTCTCTTCAGGAGTACATCAAATTCAGAAGGTAGTTCTGCCCCATAATGCTAGAAGTCTTTACACAAGTATTCATTTACAACTGGTAACTGAAGATAATCCGCCATCGGCGTTGATGATTTTGGGTTTAGAGTCAGTAGATGGAATCGATGATTTACTGAGGTCTATTAATCATATTCGGGATGAGTTTCGCAAACGCCACCCATTTCCGATGATTTTGTGGGTGAATGAGGAAATATTGCCAAAGGTAGTGCGTTTAGCACCAGATTTTGCTAGTTGGGCGGCTACACCGATTCAGTTTGAAATGACAACTCAATCACTGCTGCAATTTCTGCAACAGGAAACTGACTCTTTATTTGCTACGGTGTTACTAACCGATGGTGGACAACACCAACCTCCTCAAGTTGCAAAGCATTATTCTACTGTGGAGCAAGTCTGGGAACATAGCTATGAACTCCACTTTGCCATCAGAGAGTTGCACGATCGTGGTATTACCTTAGAGCCAGCATTACACGCTAGCTTAGAATTTGTTTTTGGTTTAGATAATTATATTAGCGATCGCATCAATACAGCTTTAAGCCATTTTCAGCAAAGCTTGCAGGTTTGGCAAAAGTTGGTGGAGCTAGAGAATAAAGGGGATGAGGGGGATGAGGGAGTGTTTTCTTACCCTGCGCCTCCTAATCGCCCATCTCCACTGCTTCTGCGACAGGGAATTTTGCTGTTTTATATTGGGCTGTGTTATTGCCGTTTTGCAGAGCAAAATCAAATAGAAAACCGCCGCCATTGGTATACGGCTAAATCTTATTTTCAGCAATGCTTGAATATCTTGCAGGTGGCTGGGCGTTTAGATATAGTGGCTAGATTTATTGGTCAACTTGCAGCAGTTTTGCAATATCTGCAAGAGTGGGAAGAATTGCAGACTGTTGCTCAAAAGTCTTTGGAGTTACATCAAACTTATGGTAGTCAAATTCAATTAGCTTGTGACTACGGTTTTCTGGCACAAGTGGCTGTGCAGCAGTCGCGGTGGGTGCAAGCGAGTATATTAGCACACGTATCACTGCTAAAGTTAGGTGAAGCGCAAAAGCAAAACGACCCTTATAACTGCTTATTTCCCTTATTATTGGGGCAAATTTACTATTTAGTGTTGGCGAAAGCACAGCGAAATTTAGGTGAGTTAGAAGTCGCTCGTGAATACTTAGAAAAGGCGACAAAAGAACTACCAGCAGCCTTAGAAAACAGCACCCATCAATACGATGCCCATCGTTATATTCGCTTGTTGCGAACACTGCGATCGCTATATTTTGAAGAAGGGCGCTATCTAGAAGCCTATTATATTCGCCAGAAACGCCGTTCTGTTGAGCAGCAGTATGGTTTTCGGGCTTTTATTGGTGCAGGACGTTTGCAACCCCAAAGACAGGCGACAAACCCAGCATTAATGTCACCTTCTGGAAGTAGCAGCGTTGCTTTAGAAATTGCGGCTTCGGGTCGAGAGCGTGATATTAATAACTTAATTGGCAGAATTAGCCGCGCCGATCAAAAGTTGACGGTGATTCACGGTCAATCAGGGGTGGGTAAGAGTTCTACCGTCACGGCGGGTTTAGTTCCAGCCCTGCAAAATCGAGCCATTGGCGATCAAATAGCTGTGCCTGTGGTACTGCAAGTTTATACCGATTGGGCACGGGAACTGGGAAAATCTTTAAGTGAGGCGATGTCTAGTGACGCATCCCTTGCTATCTATGCTGATATCAAAAGGGAAACAGCCATTGAACCGGCAGCTTTGCCTTACTCTGGCACACCGATCGCCATTGGGAGAATTTTACAACAACTAAAAGAAAATGCTGATAACCATCTGATCACAGTTTTAATTTTTGACCAGTTTGAAGAATTTTTCTTTGGTTATAGCGATCGCAATCAAAAGCAAGAGTTTGATAAATTTATTAGCGATTGCCTCAATATACCCTTTGTCAAAGTTATCCTTTCGTTGCGAGAAGATTATTTACATCGGTTATTAGACTTTAAGCATCTTTCGGCGCTGGAAGCAATTAATAATAATATTCTCGACAAGCATATTCGTTACCAGTTAAATAATTTTTCGCCCGAATATGCTAAAGCAATTATCCGAAAATTGACCGAGCGATCGCAGTTTAATTTAGAACCCGCTTTAATTGATGCCTTGGTTGAAGATTTATCAACAGAATTTGGAGAAGTCCGCCCCATTGAATTACAAGTTGTGGGAGCGCAAATTCAAGACGAGCGCATTACTACATTAGAAGAATATCAGCCCTATAGACCTAACAAACTCATCGAGCGCTATATTAAAGAACTGATTAAAGACTGCGGCCCAGAAAATGAACGAGCCGCATTACTTGTCTTATACTTATTAACAGATGAAAGCAACAACCGACCTTTTAAAACTCGTGCTGAGTTAGCAACGCAGCTAGCAGAGTTAGAAGATGCTGGTAAATTGGAGTTAGTCTTAGATATTTTAGTTAGCTCTGGTTTAGTGGTACTATTCCCTGATGTCCCAGAACGCTATCAACTGATTCATGATTATTTAGTAGACTTGATTCGCTATCTGCAACAACAAGAATCAAGCTTCCAGGTACAACTAAATAAATTGCGCTACAAAGTAGAACAAAGTAAAGCTGAGATTGAGCGACTTAAGAGCGAACTTAGCCAAAATAAGCAGCGTTCCAAATTTGTAGATACTCATCCCCAACAGGGGTTAGACCTCTTAACAGAATTGCGAGAATTACACAAACGAGAAGAATTGAGTCAGTTAGAAATTGAACATTTGCGAGCTGAACTCAAAGAAAAAGAGTTAACAGCTAAACTCGCAGAAAGTCAAAAGAAACAAAGACTCAGTGAAGCTCAATTAAATCGTTCGTTGAAAATTGCCCTGACTGCTTCTGTTCTCGCCATATTCGGGTTAAGTGTCTCCATAGTCACAGCAGTCGATAGCGAGATAAAAACCCTGAGTGTATCCAGTGAAGCCCTCTTTGCCTCACAAAAAGGTATTGATGCTTTAAAGGAAGGTTTAAAGGCGGGGAAAAAATTACAACAAACAGTCTGGGTAGATTCCTATACAAGAGAAGAAGTTTTAACGGCACTTTATCAAGCAGTATCCGGGGTAAGAGAGTATAACCGCTTAGAAGGGCATATATCTGGGGTGAATAGTGTGATGTTTAGTGGCGATCGCTCTTTAATAGCCTCAGCTAGTGCAGATAATACCATCAAACTCTGGCATCCCGATGGTAGCTTGGTTAAAACCTTGTTGGGACACGAAGATGTAGTCAATAGCGTCAGTTTTAGCCCCGATAGTCAAATCCTTGCTTCCGCCAGTCAAGACAAGACAGTGAAACTGTGGAGTCGAGAGGGTCAATTGCTTGCTACCTTATTAGGGCATCAAGCTGTGGTGAATAGCGTCAGTTTTAGCCCAGATGGTCAAACCATTGCCTCGGCGAGTACTGACAAGACGGTGAAACTGTGGAGTCGGGACGGGAAATTACTGAAAACCTTGCAGGGACATAATGGTGCAGTTTTGGGTGTCGCTTGGTCGCCTGATGGTCAAACCATTGCTTCTGGGAGTGCTGACAAGACGGTGAAATTGTGGAGTCGGGACGGGAAATTACTCAAAACCTTGCTCTTACATGATGATGCAGTCATAAGTGTAGCTTGGTCGCCCGATGGTCAAACTATTGCTTCTGCTAGTTTAGACCAGACGATTAAACTGTGGAATCTGAAGGGTAAGCTACAGCGAACCTTATCGGGGCATAGTGCTGGAGTTACCAGCGTCAGTTTTAGCCCCGATGGTAAAACCATCGCTTCCGCAAGTACCGATGAGACAATCAAACTTTGGAGTAGTGACGGTGTGTTGCTAGGAACCCTGAAGGGACATAATAATTGGGTTAACAGTGTCAGTTTCAGCCCTGATGGTCGCACCCTTGCTTCCGCCAGTCGAGACAAAACGATTAAACTTTGGCATTGGGATGATGTGTTACTGCGGAAGCCCAAAGCCGATAATGATGACTGGGTAACTAGCATCAGTTTTAGCCCAGACGATCGCACCTTAGCAGCAGCAAGTCGAGATAAAACGGTAAAACTTCTCAGTCGTGATGGTAAACTTATCCGTACATTCACAGGGCATAAAGGGCAAGTTTGGGGCGTGAGTTTCAGCCCCGATGGTCAAGTAATTGCTTCAGCGAGTAAAGATAAAACGGTGAAGCTTTGGAGCCAAGACGGTAAACTACTCAATACCTTGCAAGGTCATAATAATACCGTCTTGAGTGTTGCTTGGTCGCCTAATGGTCAAGTAATAGCCTCAGCTAGTAAAGATAAAACAGTGAAGCTTTGGAGTCGCAACGGTAAACTACTTAACACCTTGCAGGGACATCAAGATGCGGTGAATTGGGTCAGCTTTAGTCCTGATGGCAAGTTGCTAGCCTCAGCCAGTGATGATAAGACCGTGAAAATTTGGAGTGTAGAAGGTAAATTGCTATACACACTGACTGATCATAGTCGCCGGGTAAATGGAGTTGCTTGGACACCTGATAGTCAGGCGATCGCTTCAGCTAGTATTGATAGTACAGTGAAGATTTGGAGCCGGGATGGTGATTTGCTAAATAATCTTACGGGAGATGGCGATAGTTTCATCAGCGTGAGTTTTAGCCCCGATGGTAAGACTTTGGTAGCCAGCAGTGATGACAATCTGAGGCTTTGGAATCGAGAAGGGACATTGCTGATTGCTTTGAAAGGTTATAAGGATGAGTTAACCAGCGTCACTTTCAGCCATGACGGGAAAACTTTGGCTGCGGGTAGTGCTAATGGTACCGTGATTTTACAGAATTTGGCGGATATCCAACTAGAAAAATTACTGGCGCATGGTTGCTATTTGCTACATGATTATTTGCAGACTAATCAAAAGGTAATGAACAGCGATCGCGCCTTGTGTTCTGGTAAGTGATAGCCTATTTGATTATCGAATTTACTTAATGGCTATTCAGGTGAAACAAGCCTAACGTTGGGAAAGTAGGTGCGATAGCGATTGACATCACGGGTTATGTTACAAAGATTTATTACTGACCTCAACCCCAATGAAGAAAATCATATTGGGGAAGCAATTATTCGAGAGAATGGGGAATTGGAGTATTTGAAGACTTATCGCTTATCAGGAATGCAGACTCGCCGGGGAGTGTCAATTGCTGAGTCAGTTAGCGCAGCATAATTGGAATTTGGATGCTACAGCTAGTAAATTGGGCAATACACGAGAGGAATTTGTGCTGCGTTTAGAAAAGGTGGGTTTTGGTTATTTGCTTAATGCAGAAGTAAGACAAGCAGCATTGAAAAAAGTCAAGGGTAAAAAGTGATATTGTTTTGCTAAGATTCAGCATTAATTTTTTACAAATTAATTTCAATACATCCGCCAATTTACGAAGGAGTAAGCTATCGCGCGTATAAATTGCACTTTTTAGGGTCTATAGATTGCAGCAATACGGTCATTAATTTCTCTGCGGGTGCTGTTTGCGTCATGTGTCATATTCTACGACGCAAGGTGTACAATCTTCCTTCTTCTTTTTTCTCCTTACCCCAATTTACTGAGTGGATACGAATTTTCTTTGCACTAGGGGGAGATGTAGCGGGAGAAGGGATAGTAGAAAATTGAGATGTAACTGAAACTGGTACGTCGTCACAGAGATAGCGATCGCTCACTTACTAAGTACTTTTGACACACCCAAAGTACTGGGAGTTGATACTGCAATTGTTTTGCCTATACTAATTTTCTGTGTTTGTTCTGGCAACTGAGAAGCTTTAATTCCTTTACAGAGATGGCGATCGCTCTCACCTGAATCTAGTTGTTGGGATTTGCAGTAGTTGATGGTACATTGTCACAGAGATGGCGATCGCTCTCCACATTAGGGTTATTCTGCAAATAGTCACTAAGGCGATCGCAAGCCCCTTGCATCAGCTCATCGAATGATTGAATGTGCCACAGTTCAGCGATACCATCATCACTTGCGGTAGCTAGTAACTTCCCATCGGGGCTAAAACTAACGCTCTCGATTTGAGAACCTCGATGCCCTATCCAGCCTGCAAACTTTTGACCGTGTAAATCCCACAACTGTACAGTACCTTTGTCCCCGCTACCGACAATCATCTTGCCATTGGGGGTAAACGCCACCGCTTTTAGTTTGAAGCCAGATATCTGGAATGGCTGTAGTGACTGTTTGCCTTGCAAATTCCACAAGCGGACAGTACCATCATCTCCGGCGCTGGCTATTTGCTTACCATCTGGACTAAAAACTGTGTCATAAACAGGGCCTAGATGACCTCTAAATGGCTTTGCTAACTGTTGACCTTGCAAATTCCATAAGCGGACAGTACTATCATCTCCGGCACTGACTATTCGTTGACCATCCGAACTAAAACTGACGCTGTTAACTTTGCCTTTATGACCTTGAAATGGCTGTGCTAACTGTTGACCTTGCAAATTCCATAAGCGGACAGTACGATCATCTCCGGCACTGACTATTCGCTGACCATCTGGACTAAAACTGACGCTGCGGACTTTGCCTCGATGACCTTGAAATGGCTGTGCTAACTGTTGACCTTGCAAGTTCCACAAGCGCACAGTACCATCATCTCCGGCGCTAGCTATGCGTTGACCATCTGGACTAAAACTGACGCTGAGGACTTTGCCTCGATGACCTGTAAATGGCTTTGCTAACTGTTGACCTTGCAAGTTCCACAAGCGAACAGTACCATCATCTCCGGCACTGGCTATTCGCTGACCATCTGGACTAAAACTGACACTGCGGACTGTGTCTTGATACTGTGTGAATTTTGCCTGCTGGTCGTTTAAATTCCACACACGGACAGTACCATCATCACCAGCGCTAACTATTAGCTGTCCATCTTTGCTGATACTGACACTTCTGACTGGCCCTTGATGCCCTTGAAATTTATCTAACTCATTACCTTGTAAGTTCCACACACGGACAGTCCCATCTCCAGCAGCGCTGGCTAGTTGCTTACCATCATGGCTGAATGCCACATCCCAGATTCTACCTTCATGCCCTCTAAATGGCTCTCCTAATTGCTGATGTTGCTGACCTTGCAAATTCCACAGGCGGACAGTCTTATCTTCTCCTGCTGTTGCTAGTCGCTGACCATTCGGGCTAAATTTGATGCTGCTGATACCATTGATACCATTTTTATTTCCTTTCCATTCTCCCAACGGATGGCCTTGCAAGTCCCACAAGCTAATAAAACCGTCATCGCCAGCACTAGCGATGATTTGATCGTCTGGACTGAACGCTACGCCCCAAACTAGCTTTTCTTGTTGAGGCGCAAGTTTCCTTCCGAAGGGTTGCCCAATGGCGTTGCCTTGTAAGTTCCACAAGCGGACAGTATCGTTTGCTCCTCCGGTAGCTAAAAGCTGACCATTTGAGCTAAAGCTGATACTTTTGACAAAGCCTTGCTTTGCTGACCATTTTTTTACAAGGCGACCTTGTAAGTTCCACAGACGGACAGTATCATCACGGCCGGCAGTCGCTATTAGTTGGCCATCTGGACTAAAAGTAAGATTAGTGACCAAGCCTTGCTCTGCTGACCATTTTTTTACAAAATGACCTTTTAAATCCCACAGGCGGATAGTGTCGTCATCTCCAGCACTAGCCAGAAGCTTATTATCTGGGCTAAGAAAGCTTCTAACTGTGCCTTTAGCCTCTTTCATGCGAATGCGTTCTCGGACTGAATAAACTGCTTCTTGCAGCGTTCCTGTCACTTGATTTTGTAGCTGTTCACCTGGTTTAAAGAATCGCAACAGTGGGTGTTGTAGTGACCTTCCTGCTCGTAGGCTATAAATTAAGGCATCTAACCCTTGCTGCGGTAGCTTTGCTTCTGCTGTTTCTCTAGAAGCACTGGTTTCACCAATCTTTGCACTTCTTTGACTCCACAGCGCCCAAACAGTTAACCCGCTTAAAATCAAGATAGATCCGATCGCAAACCGCCATCCCCAACTATTGTCCCGGCGTTTCTGTAAAACACTTTGTTGGACAAATTCTGTTTCTAACTTATTAAACCAATTGTCATGAGACTGAAGTTCCTGATTTAAGACATCAAGATAAGGATTACTATTCCAAAGAAACTGTTTAGGTTTCTTTCTCAAACCCTCTTGTTGATGCTGTCTTTGCTGCGATCCTTGAAAAAGCCAAGTTTTGATTTTTTTATTAAATTTACTAGGTAAGTTTTCAAAAAAGCAGAAGCAGCGATCTAAGCAATCAATTACAGTTTCAGCTTTGGCTTGCAAACCTGATGGCTGTTCCTTGCTGGCGACACTTTCCCACTCTTCGGCAGCCGGTGTCAGCCGCCGTTGTAAAATTATGTCTTCTTCCTCTTCTTTTCTCCACTCGGATAATTTATTCCATCCCTGTACTAAAGCATCATGGGCTGGCTCTACATACTTTCCGCCTTGAGAATTCAAACTTTCAACAATTAAACGCGCTTTAGAAAAGCGTTCGATGACTGTTTTCACGCGATCGCTTTCTTTCTTGTCAGAGTAAACTAGTTCAGACTTGGGAACCTGTCGCCTTGCTAATTCGACACCTTGGAATGAAATCATCCGCAACATTACCCGACGTACTGTATCTTTATAAGCAATGTCTTCTGCAACTAACTGATCGTATTCTTGGTTAGCACGCTTGGTTAGAGAACCGACTACTCTTCCTAATTCTTCGTAATCTTTCTTCGTTAAGGCGCGGTTATCCCTGGTGCGGTCTTCCGAATACTTCAGGTACAATTCGCTGAGGGTGAAAGAAAGTAAAGGTAAAGCACCTGGCATTTGTACGACTTCGTTGATCAGTTCATCCACCAAGCTGGGAGGATCGAAATATACCACTTTTTCTGACGCTGGTTCCTCAATTGCTTTCCGGAATTCATCCTGGGTCATTGGCGGGACGACAAATCGGGTATCATCATTCCAAAAGTCTTTGAGTATAGAGTTTTGAAACTGACCCTCAAAGTCGAGTCGCAAGGTGATAACTACGTGGATTTTGTCGGGATATTTAGCGATCGCATTCTTGATCAATTTCTGAAACTGCTCTTGTTCTTTGTCACTCTTAGACAAAGTGATCAACTCTTCAAACTGATCGACTGCCAGCAATAGTTTAATCTGAGGATTAGTCTGGCTCCAACGTTTAACGATGTTTGCTAAAGCTTGCTCGTCTTTTTCTAATTCTGCAACAGTAATTGTCGTTGCAATTGGTAAACATACCTGTGCTAAAGCCTGCAAAGGACTTTCCCCTGGACGCATGGGGTCTAAAATCTGAAACTTATGTTCCGGGGAATCACGCAGACGCTTCAACAACCCGGCTTTCATTAAGCTGGATTTACCTGTTCCAGAAGCACCTAGTATGACTGTCAACGTTTGTTTATTGGAAACGACTTTCTGATAAAGCTCTTCAATCCGGTTTTCTCTACCAAAAAACAAGTTACTGTCTTTTTCGTCATAAGATTGCAATCCTTGATAAGGATTATTTTCTAAGTTAAGTGGTGGTGCATCCTCCAATTTATCTCGGTCAAAATTAGGTAACAGAAAGATAAATTCCCCTTTGTCATGTTTTTTGAGTGGCCACAGACCTGGAGTTTGCCGCTTGAAGTACTCTTCTGTGACAACTTCAACTTTATTTCGCAAATAAAAGTACAGTTCAGTTGCCGTAACAATCCCATCGTCATCCGAGTCAGCTTTTTTGTCAGTTCCACGTAGGGCATCAAAAAGCGCTTTGGCAAAGGGAGAGTGAACCTCGTTACCTTCTTTTACTTCCCCCCGCACACCCACACCCAAAGAATCCAAGGCTTTTTGATCATCAGCAGCAGAAGTAATTACTTGCCAAGCTGCATCACTGATAAAGCGATCGTAGCGTTCTTTATAGACTGTGACTTTGGGCAGAATCTCTCGGTTGAGACTTGCCCACCGGAAAGCACCTGCAAAACAGCAATCTAAAATTGCTAACATATGCCGACAAGGGAGTTTAGTTAGGGCATTATGTAACTCCTGCATCGGCAAGTGAGTACTACTATCTTCTAATGTGGCATCTTGCGGAATCAAATAGCCTACTGGCCCCTCTTGCTCTTCTAGAGCATCTTTGGCGATACCATGTCCAGCAAAATAGAAGAGGACGCGATCATCTTTGGTAACTGTAATTGTTTCGCTGTCAAGAGGTATTTGTCCTTGTTTTAAGTCTGCAATTAATTGCTTGAGTTGATTGAGGGTAGCGCGTTTATCTAAAATTAACTTGACTTCGTACTTATTTTGTGATTGATATTGCTGTTTGAGCGACTGATGTTGCTCTTGGATAATTTGAGCAAGTTTGAGAGCATCAGGAACGGCGGTTTCTAACTCTCTAATCCCATTTTCATAATTATTAATACCGATAATGATAGCGAAATTACGCCTAAACTTATTTTTTGACATTAATACACCTCTTAATGGCATAAATACATAAGTGAGCCAGGCACTCATTCAGACAAAGAAATGCCAAATGAGTACCTTTTTGCTGTTTACTTCTGTTTTTTAATTGCTGCAACTAAAGCTTCTAACCCAACTGTTGTTAATTCGACACCAAAGTAACTTAAGTGGTCACAAGGTACTTCTTGAATGTTGGGAGGATGCGATCGCCCTCTGGGAATACTCGTGATACTATCGACAATGACTGCTATATCATTTGGCGTGCCAAAAAAGGGCAATTCTACAACTTTCTTAAATAAACGTTGTTGTAGCCGTTCTATGATCGATGCTCTCTCTACTTCTTGTTCTAATGCTGCGGGAATAATAGAGGTATTACCAGCGATAATTGAGTAGGGAATGCCAGGGTCGTCACTCTCAGCGAGAGATTTGATAAACTCAGAACTTGGGTTCATTTGGGCTAGGGCTACCCGAATATTTTTTTCTAATGTACCCATCAATATAGCCACCACTTTTGCTGGCCAAACAACTGTAGAAAGACCGTTGAGTGCAATACCCAGAGTCAATTTTACCCAATCTTCCACCACAGCCCAAGGAGAACCTGCATTTGGTGTACCCAACATAATCAGGTGTTGGACAACTTTATTACCTCCTTCTCGCTCAATAAACCAGCGAGATACCAAACCACCCATTGAATGAGCAATAATGTGTAATTGTTTCCCGTGATTTTCTGATAAACCCACATCTTTTAGTCGTCGTTTTAAATGTTGGGCATTCTGCTCAATGTTAGTATTCAGATTTTCGTAATCAAAAGTGAGAACTACATCATAAAGTTCGCTGATGGAAGACTTTTGCCCATCCGGTTGCAATACAGGTTGTTTGATTGTAAACACTAAACTTTCAGTATCGCCGATAATCCCGTGGATGTAGAGGGCAATTCGTTTTGCTTGTGCTATCTGCTGCTTAACATAATTCTCATCCTGGTTATAGGTTACTTTCTTGTCCTCTCCCACGGAGGCTACTGCTAAAATCGGATATTCAAATTCCCGTCCCAAACCCTGGCTGATCACTTTTTGAAAAAAGATGCGAATAGAACCTTCTAAACTACGTTCTCCCTCGCTAACGGGGGCTGGTAATCTTTCTAACTCAATTTCGATTTTGCCATCTCCAGTTGCTTTCCCGCGACCTAAGGGTAAGAAAAATTCCCCATCATAACCCACAGGAAGCAAGTATTCATTGTTAACTAGTTGTCCATCAAATAATAATTTTAAAGGTGCATCTGGGGTGACAACTTCGTGGTCTTTAACGTTACTCAGTTCCAGTACACTTAATCCTGGGTCTGTACCGCGACTGGTAGTAAATTGGAAGGGTCGAATAACTTCTGGATTTTCTCGTAAAATCGGGGGGACAATTTTATTACCTAAATCTCGGCTGACTTGTGGTGTAGTTGTAAGGCGAACATTTGCTACTAAGCTGGGATGGGGTAGTAACTTTACCCCTACCGCTAATTGTTGTTCTTGTTCTTGAGAAACTGGGCTAGAATCTAAAGGACGGACTGTAGTGATTGTGATTTCCTCAGCGTACCAATCATCAAACCTCTTAGCCGCTCCCATTTCGCGTTCGCGATCTTGCGTGCGAGTCATTAAACGCTCAAGACTACTTTGATTTGGGGATTCTATATCTCTAGTTATAGGTCGAGGAGCATCAAGTTTATCCTGATTTAGTAATCTGACATTAAATTCATCCTTGGTCACAATCAATTTAAGAATGTCTTTGTACTCGGTAATTAAGAGTTTCCAATACTCATCAGGGACTTCGAGTTCCACCAATTCCTCTCCATTTATTAGAGCATAAGCTTCTTCTCCTGCTTCCAGCCTAATACTACCTGCTTCAAAAAACGGGGCGCTAATAGCAAAACTATCTGAAAGGTTGACCAAAGCACAGTAAAGTGGCTTTCTAGTTGTATTGGTAAGTTTAAGTTTAAATTCCGGCTTTTGCCATTCACCGTCCTTATACTTGTACTGCAAACGTATCTGCTTTGATTGTGATAAATCCTCATCAACAAATATGAGTTCCATCTTCACGTCACCAGGTTTAATTTGAGTCGCCGCAGTATTTGCAAGTTGAGCAATTGTTATCCAACGAGCAATATGTTCTAAACGTTTAATTGCCTTGTCTGCATTGTCTGGAGTGTAATCATCAATTTGAGCTACTAGGGGTCGGTCATCTGTTGCTTTGGTTACTATATACTGGTTATTGCGACACAACAGGCGAAAATTGGCTTTGCCAACTTCTTGTGACTCGCGGACATAGGCTGAGGGTTTACCATTGAGTCCGGCTGTTTTGAGCTTTTCAAGCGCCAGATTTACACCTGTTTCATCTCCCTCAAAGTAAACCCCTAAAAGCGGTAATGGTAAACTGGTAACAACTGCTTTAAAAGTGCGATCGCTTTCGCTTTTCAGGTTTTGCACTCCTTCGATATCTATCTTGCTCTTAGTTGGCAATACCTGAGTCACTTTTGCTCTACCCACAGACTTTGAGGGGTCGCGCAAATCATCGATAGTGGCATCAAAGGGAAACAGTGCCAGTAAAGTAGTTTCGCTATCTTTGGGTGGTTGCACTCCGTGGACAGCACCACCTTCAATCACCCAGCCAGAGGTTTGATCTTGCTGAACAATAAAGTAGGGTTCAATTTCAGCGATCGCACCATCGAGGAAAAATTTGTTATCATCCTCAATGTGATTTACTTCCAATTGCGGAGATTGATCTGACCTTTCACTGCGGACAATGGCATTTGTACGTCCAAATAAATCCCGATAAGTCAGCTTTCCGTTGGCTTTGGAAAGTGTATCCATCAAAAAATAAGAGAAATAACCCCGACATTTACCAGGATATTCCTTTGCTGTTTCGTAGTCTCGACAAGCTGCTAAAAGAACATGACGACCCGTGGGTATCTTCCAGCCAGTCGGGTGTTTTTCGGGGTCACGGTCACGGAAATCTGATAGTTTCTCTAAATCTTCCAGCTTAAAAATAAAGCTATTCAGTGGACGTTCTCGCTTGTCTGTGTTTAAGCGTCGTTCTTTAGCTTCTTGCATTGGGTCTTTGGTGCCGGAACCAGAGTGGCAACAATCTAGAATAATGGTCAGATGCGGCTTTTTTTCTGCTACTTCCGCAATTAGTAGTGCCAATTCTTTATCTGCCAAATCCCAGCCGTTCTCGGTACGGCTGTCGTAGCATACTAAAGTTTCATCCTGATGGTCTGGTTCTATGTGCCAAAATTCCTTTGGTGCTAATTCCTGGGAACCATGACCACTGTAATAGAACAAAACTACATCGTTTTCTCCAGCTTGACGAAGATGGTTGCGAAAGCCATCAATAACAGCCTCACGGGTTGCTTGTTCATCTTTAAGTGTTTGTAAATACAGTTGGTATTCTTGTTTGTCAAATCGTGCGTTTAGATACTCTTCGATTGCTGTAATATCGTTTACACACCCTTGGAGGCGATGATTAGGGTTGGGATAGTTATCGATTCCCACAAGCAAAGCGTATAATTTCCGACTTTCGATTCTTCGCGTTGGAATCACTATCGCAGTTAGAATACTAAAGAGTCTATCAATTCCCTCTGTAATTCTAGCTATACTATTAGCTGCTTCAATTTCGCGGTTTAAGTCGTCTATTCCTTTTTGGAGTGAAGATTCATTTAGTCGTAAGTCTGCTGAAAGTCCTTCTAATATTGTATTTTCTACTTTCCCAATTTCAGCAGCAAGTTTATCTCGTTTATTGATAAAAGCTAATCTTTCTCCTGATTCGACATCGTTAATATTTATTTGATAAAGTTTCCTGGAGATTTTTGTTAATTCTTCAAGTGCTGCTTCAAAGTTAGTAGACATAAATTAATTTCTCCTAATTAATGACTATTTTTTTCGGAAATAAGTGCTGACAATGAATTAGTTTCCTGTATAAAACTATTTAGTTGTTTACTAGTTAATTCTCCTTCAATAGAAGCAAGAAAAAGCTCTTTGAACTTATTTAAATTATTACTTGCTTTATCTATTGCTAATATTATCTCAGCATTCTGTGTCAGAACAGTTAATCTTGTGTTAATCCATGCATCTTCATTATCTATACTTTCTGATTTAAGAGGTTCAATTACAAGGCGTTGTTCTTGTAAATCTTGTATGGTTCCGACATCTTCTTCCACTAATTTACTGATGAATTTTAAAAGTTTTTCTTGTCTTGTTATTTCTCCATAAATTGTGTATTTTCGCTTTTCTAATTCTCTTCTAAGTGAGCCATTAATCCGAGAATCAAGAACTATCTCAGTGACTGATGGCAACTTATCAATTTTGATGGGGCTTAAATTTAGAAGCTTGCTACCACTCCCCTCTAACTGAGCAGTTATATTCTCAACTGCTTTCTCAGTTCTAACTGGAGAGTCAGAATCAGCTAGCTCTATAAGTTTACTAAAGTATGCTTGCAATAACTCATTATGCTTACGAAGTTCATTGATAAGTGAAAGCCGTTTTTTATCTTGTTCTGACAATTCATTATAGGTATTAACAATTCCATCAGCAGGTTTATTACCATTGACTTGTATCCTATCTCTTCTGCTCTTTAATACCTGTTCAGATGTTGCCTTGATTTTAATCTGACCAGCAGTATCTAATAGAGAATTAGTAGCTTCAGCAAAAACTATTCCAGATTCCGCGAATTTTTTATACTCATCTGTAGACCTACAGCCACTTGTGAAGGTTGCTATAATCACTATTACTGCCAATGTTTTGTGAAAATTTTTCATCATAAGTATTTGACATTAAATTGCTGATTCAAAGCGGTTGTTTTGCATACACATTATTTGTATAGCAACTTCTATTTGGACTACAAGTAGTTAACCATCAATATTTGGAAATTCTCAACTACTCTTTATCAAGCTATCACCTTGTTTTTATGCAGCAGATCAGTTATTGTAACAGTTATTAACAATAGCCATTTGAACATACATTACCCGGATTTCTCACAAGTGAAAAAAATCATGGGAGTGAACAAAATTTAGGATGATTTAATTGATACATGATTAAATTGGATAAGTGAGCAGGATAAACCAAAGTAAAAACAGAAAGCTACAAGTTCTGTAATTAAGGTTAATCCTGCATCAGATGCTACTGTCTCACCCTTAAAATTAACTACGATTGCAGATGACTTTACTTGTTCAAATTTGAACTGTTACGGTATACAATCTGTTTTCTGAGAAGTCATGCTTAAAACTGCTGGAATTCATTTGCAATAGACATTTTGGCAGTTTTTGACTCCTCTTTTCTCTGGCTTTGTGAGAAATCCGGGTGTACGCTTCAAGTCCTTGTTAAGCGCAAACACTATTTTCTGGGCTATGTGGCATTAGGGAATGGTAAGTATCATCCCAACTTGAAGCTGATTAGGGTCAGATCCAATTACGGCTTTATTTGCATCGTAGATTTTTCTCCACGATTGTTCACTACCATCCCCGTAAAATTTTTGGGCGATCGCGGAGAGAAAGTCACCTGGTTGAACAGTATAGGTTCGACTATCAGGATGATTACCTACCCCATTATCTAAAACTGCCGTGACAGACTTTACACCTAAATTGATAGCTTCGCTGTTGGTATCAACAAAGATATCAATCTTGTTACCTTGAATTGCTGTACCCGTATCTAGTGCTGCGGCTTGAACCTGCCTTCCATCCCAAAGTATCAAGGTAAAGTTTGTTTTCAGGGCAATAACATTTGGGTCTATAGCGCACTGTAGATGCCCTTGACCACTAAGTGCTTCACCTAATGTAGATCCAAAAATGCCAGTCGCAGGTGCGTGTCCTTGTGTTTCTTCCCTGCTGTAAAATGTAGCTTGTAGATTCAATTGAGTAGACATGATTTTCTCATGAGTAGATTTTGGACATTTGAGAGCTTTATTTTCCATTTTTTTTGCTTGAAATTTTAGTTTCTATTAGAAAATAAAGCTTCAAACTTTGACTAATTAATAGTTTCAGAATCTGGCTTCGATAATTGTTTTCCAACAGTGACACAAGAGGGTTAAGATCAGTTATCCGGCTTAAGCTATTAACGCTAAGTTATTAAGACTTAGGGAATGTGAAGTACCCAATCTGGTTCGATGTGGTCTGGACCTTGTATTAATATCGTCTTATTAGCGTCTATCAGTGCTTGCAGTGGCACTCCAGCTTGCTGAGCTATCTTCAAAAGATTGTCACCTTCTTGTACTTTATAATCTTGACCACGTGTAACTGTCATAATTTTCTCCTTTGATAAGTTAAGTTTTTGGAAAAGACAAGGTTTAGCTTGCTTGCTAACCCTTTCGCTCTTTCTTAATATCAATACTATTCTTTAGTAATTGGATTGATAATTAACTATTTTTAGGTAAGAGACTAATTAAGTATTAAGTATTTTTAGATTATTCCCACAATCAAAAAATACGCTTATTTACAAATTGCATAATAAGCGTATCAGATGCGCGATAATATATTAGTTAATTAATTAGCGGCTAATAGTTAGGTAATATAGCTGTAGCCATAAACATTAGGACGTAGACTATAAGAGTTAGCATTGCATCCACCCTATCTGAATGGCAAAAGCTTATAGTGATGATTGATTTTCGGCGAAAAGTTATGCAAGCGATTGAATTGGATGGTCTCAAGAAGTTTAAGAAGTAAAAAGTAAAAAGATAATCCCCATAAATAAATTGAGGGGATTTAATAAGGACACCTTATTTCTCTCTACGAGACGCAATCATGCGAACGCGCTGCGCCACGACGCTCGATGACTCGCTTGCCGCCGGCGCTATCGTTATAAATGTTTTTATTTCATTCCATAAATAAATTTAGTTGCTCTCAAACCATTTTTCTTTTTCTTGATGAGTGCCTTTTTACTTTTTACTTTTGCCTTGTTCGGTGATGCAATAGAAACCGTTCTCCAGCAAGCAGCGTCCTAACTAAGCTGGCTACGGCTATATTTTAGGGTATCATTATAACAATGAGTGAGAACGCTGTATTTTTCTCCAAGCACAGGGAGTATTTTGATAGTAGTCTCGAAACTGACAGTAGAAATGATTGATATTTTGATAGCCTACTTTTAAAGCAATATCATCAACGGAGTCATTAGTTTCTAAAAGCAAGGTGCTTGCTTCTGCTATCCGACGCTCGATAATCCAATTATTGACCGTTTTCCCGGTAAGTTTTCGCACTAAGTCGGTTAAATAAGCTGAGGAATAACCAACTGCTTGAGCTACTTCTTTTAATCTAATACTTTGATGATAATTCACTTCAATAAACTCGAAAACCTTATGCAGTCGGGGAATGGATGGAAATATGGAATCTTGAGTATTTACTTTTTTACTTTCCTTGTTAGTAGAGGATTTTTCCTGTTTTAGATTAACCCTAACAAGACCATTTTCTGTAAAAGTTGCCATTGTTCTTTTCCTTTAAAAATTAAGGTTTTTTGAACATCAGGTTTAGCTTGTTCAATACCTTAGCCAAAATAAGAGGATGAAAAGAGAAAACCGATGTAATAGAGTTATTGTCTTCGCATAAATTTCCAAGCTTGGGTGCGATCACCTACGGTGGGCGCTTGCGCCATCGCAAATGTGGCTTTCTATATGTCCGTGAAATCTTAAAAATGCGAGACTGAAATCCCTGAGCCTATTTTATTAACCCAGATTTTTGCCAAGCTTAGTGGTAATGGTCGTGTTCATCCCGTTTCTTGTGGCATTGAACCCTCGTAAATTGGCAGAGGTATCGTTACTAACGTAATATCTATTAACCCAGTTTTCTGCGCGAATGCTACTCATACCCTTGATCTAGTGAATCTGCTTTACCAATATTTCGGGTATCTACTTTCGTGGGTAAAATTATTATAGAGAAGCGCAACAAGGATTAAAATTATTGCTCCAAAAAGAGTGGGAAACAGCAGAAAACTCCATACTGGTTTTGTCAGGTAAATAATAACTGGATTGGAGCCTGCTGGTGGGTGAGTTGTTCGGGTAAGCATCATCACAGAAATGGCAGTACCAACAGCTATAGCAACTGACCACCACGTTGCTCCAAAAAGCTTCAGACATACCAAACCAATAAAGGAACTCAAAAAATGACCTGCGAGCACATTTCGCGGTTGTGAAAAGGGCACATCTGGAAACCCAAAAACCAAAACGCAGGACGCGCCAAAAGAGCCTAGTACAAGTGCTACAGAAAATGTATTGCAGAGAAGCGCGATCGCACTGATTGCCAGAAATCCTCCTAACCAAGCAAGTATTATTGCTCTAGCCGAATGCTTAGGAGGTAGTTTACTATTATCTCCTTTGAACTTATAAAAAAAATTTATCCAAGACGCTGTTTTTCTGGTGCTACCAGTATCGCTGTTTGATTGCCTAAGCATACACATTCACCTCAAATTGTTAACTGCTTTGTACAGACTGGTCTGTATAAAAATGTCAAAAAAATAAATGGTTAATTAATTAACTGCTTAACTGCTTCTCGTGCAGCTTGAATAGCTTGTGTTGATCTATAAATTTGACTCTCAGTAATTGCTCCCTCAAACAGAATATAGATGAAATCTGCAAGCATTACTGTATTATTTTTCTTGGTTGAAATATTCAATCTGTCAACAAGTTGCCTAATGTAATCCTGCAAAGCATTTTTGTGATTTACAACCAAGAGCCGAATCTTACTGTCGGGTGACGGAAATTCCGAGGCGATGTTTAAGAAAGCACAGCCTCTAAAGTTGCTATCAGGTAACCATCCTTCTAAAAAAGTAAACAGGCTCAACAAACGTTCTTGGTGATCTTCATAGAGTTCAACCTCTTGCTGCAACCAAGAAAACCAATTTTGATGACGCTTGTGCAAGTACGCTATACACAACTCTTCTTTGGAGGAAAAATGGTGATAAAAACTTGCTTTGCTTACCCCTGCTTCCGTAATCACTTGATTGATACCAGTAACATGGTAGCCTTGCTCGTAAAACAGCCTAGATGCTGTTTGTAAGATTTTTGTACTGGAGTCACCAGATAAATTTCGTAAGCTCATAAAATAAAGATACTTTAGACAGACAAGTTTGTCTAGTACTAATCTGAATATTTTTCAATTTTCAGTGGGTAAGGCACAAGACTCGAAAAAAATTTCCCGCCGGATCATAAATATTTTAGGCATAGCGTTGATATATTAGCGCTTTTGACTGGAGGTCAAAAGCGACGGCGGAACTTTTTTTTATTGGATCTTCCTAAGCGCCTCCCCTACTAATAAGTCCTTGCGAACCTTTCCTGTCGCCGTCTTGGGCAAGTCGATGAAGAAAAACACTTGGGGTTGCTTGTAACAAGCAAGTTGAGACCCACAAAAATGGCGCAAATGTTCTTTGGTAAGGGCTTGGGAGTCTCCTACCTCCACAAAAGCCACCAAAAGGGTGTGGTTTTTCCCTAGCTCTTCGGGTGAGATCCCAATGACCGCCGCCTCTTTTACTTGTTCGTGTCGGCACAGCACATTCTCAATCTCTATGGAGGAAATGTTCTCCCAACCGTAATCAGTTTCTATATAGATTAAGTCCTTCAGGCGGTCTCGAATTTCTAGATAGCCATCTGGATGGATAATTGCCATGTCGCCGGTGTGGAACCACCCATCCCGAAAGGCTTTTTTGGTAGCTTCCAGATTTTTGTAGTAGCCTGTCGCTACTGTATTACCTGCCACAATCACTTCCCCCAAGGTACGACCATCCCAAGGAACGTCTCGTTTTGAGGCATCGACCACTCGCAATCCCGTTCCAGCATGGATGGTTGCCACTCCTTGACGGGCACGCTTAAGGGCACGGTTTGAAGCGGGCAATGCCTGCCATTCTTCTTGCTCCTGACAGACGACGTAGGGGCCGAAGGTTTCATTTAACCCATATTGGTGGATGAAATTGACCCCCATCTGATCTAATTGTTGGATCAGGGTAGGAGCAGGAGCAGATCCCCCCGTGGTAATCGTCAGCCCCCGAAATGCTTTTTTGTCGTTAGGGGCTGATGCCAGCGATCGCACAAGGCGAGGAGCACCAGATAGGTGGGTAATCTGGTACTGGGAGAGTGCCTGACTTATATCTGCAAACCCATCCCGGATTTGATCGCCTGGCAGGACAACTTGGGTAGCTCCCACGGCGACATTTGCCCAGATATGCCCCCACCCATTAACATGAAACATGGGGAGCAGCCACAGATACTTCGAGGCTCGGTTGAGTCCAATCATCAGCGCCTGCCCCAGTGCATTCAGGTAAGCGCCTCGGTGATTGCAAATTACCCCTTTTGGACGACCAGTAGTACCACTGGTAAAGTTGATGGCGAGGGGATCTAGTTCGTTGACAACGGTTTGATCCAGCCGAAAATCGCCATTTTCACCCGCCAGACAGGTTTCGTAGTCGAGGACTCCAGAATAGATTGGGTTGGCAGCGCTATTGATAACAATTACTTGTTGTAAGTGGTCAAGGGGAAGCTGAGGGTCAAGGAGGATTTTCTCGCTCAAGGAAGCATCCACAATTAAGACTTTCGCCTCGCAATATTCCAGCAGAGATAGGAGGTCTGGCGCTGCCAACCAAGGATTCAGCATGACGATCGCCGCACCGATGGCTGGAATACTGAAGTGGGCTTCGATTGTCTGTTGATTATTCTGTGTTAAGAAAGCAACGCGATCTCCATACCCCACCTGGAGTCGCTTTAGGACTTGTGCCAAACAGCGAGAGCGGTGCAATAGCTTGGCGTAAGTCACTATTCCATCAGGGTAGACGATCGCGCTTCGGTTAGGAAATGCCTGACCACTGCGCTCTAAGAAAGTAGTTGGACTCAAGGGTACATAGGAATGCATAGGTTCTCTTTTAATATGAACTGATATAGCGATCGTGGGATATGACGAAGGACGTGCAAAATTACCCATGTTGTAAAGTTTAGTAACACAAATTCTCAAAACCCACTTGCTTGGGATGCCGGAATGTATGCCTAACCAAAACAAAGAAACTACCATTGAAGATGCTGGTACTCTGACCATAAAATCAGAGTATTTCCCACTAATGACTATCCTGAAACAGGCTTAACATCTTCGTTGCCTGAAGCAAACTCGTTCCACAAATCAGGCCGCTGCTTGACCTTGATATAACGCGTAGCCAAAATGGTGCAGCCATTGATGGAAGCCATTGTATGAAAAGTGCTTGGTGAACGAAGTATTAACGATCCGGGCAAGAATGTGACACCATTCTCTATATAATCCCCAGTTAACACTAAGACCATTTCATATCCTATATGTTCATGCAAGGCAACAAATGCGCCTGCCTCATATTTAAGAATTGCGGCATCGGGACCTTGCAGGTCTTGATCTACCAGACTAAATATTGTGTGAATTCCAACACCTTTTCTAATCTCTGGTTGATAAGGTACGAACTCAAGATCATCGGGTAAGGAAACATTTTCCATGCCCAGAAACTTAATTACCCTGTCGTTGATGGAATTGTATGGGAATGGGTCGAACTTTACTTGCCCATTGCTCATCAATTGGCCTTTTCTTGGAATTGGGGCATCACTTTTGTTTGTGTCGTTGTATCCCAATGAGGGTATTTTTGACTTTTGGTTGTTCTTTAACATTTGCTTGCTCTTTATTTAAATTAATTGAATCTTTCTTTGTTCTTGGCTAAGAGGATGTTTGAAAAGTCAGACTTAAAACCCCGCTTCCATTCATTTCCCTCTTCAGGAGAGAGGCTTTGAAACCCCCATTTCTTCATAGAGAAGGCTTACTCAGGGGGTTAGGTTTGGGAGGTATTGCTGTTACCAACAATACTTTTCAAACATCCTCCATTCAAGCGACGGAGAGTCCTTTATTGGCTTGGTTACGGGTTTCTAAAATGCCCTTGAGAATGCCGTCATAAACTCCGGCTCTGGCTTCCAGCATCCGCATTGCACTAGAGAACACCTTTTGCAAGTCAAGAGAGGTGTGTATATAGGGTTTTCCGGCAGCAAACCACCCCTCACCGTGGTCTTCATCAAGTTCGCAATGAACGACAAAAAATTTCACCATCTCTTCACTCAAACCGCGACGGCGCAGGTGTGCCAAAACTCGGCGCTGTTGGAGGGGAATTGCCAATTCTAAAGCTCCCATCCCGCCAATGCCGTAATGAAGTCCATCGGCAAACCAGCAGAGGTTAATCTTGGTATTGAGCAAGTGGCAAGTCTCTGGGTTAATATCTTCGGAGCATGCTCCACCGAAGTAATCCATTAGGGGTTCAAATAAATTGGGGTGAGCCTGGGCGAAATCCCCCTGACCAAACTCGTCATAGAGATTGTGATAAAGTTCTTCGCGCATCTCAAAAGGCACAATCAGGCTGAAGGCGGCAACGTGCAGGTGAAAGCGTTGCATGTTGACTCGGTAATTGGCAAGGAAGTAGCGGACTTCTTCATCGCTCAAATCATCGCGATCGAACAACTTAAATAGTGGATGGTGGTTGACACGATGCTGGCTAATCTGCTCTTTTAGCCACGGCATGAAAACTTCAACGCAATCGAGTTCAGTGGGGAGTTGCTCTTGGGGTAAATATTGCTGCTCAACTTGCTCAATCAGGTGCCGAACTTCCCATTCTCTGAGGAAGCGGGGAGTTGCTAACCCAAATCCCTCTCGCATTAAGCGCAAGTTCATGTCAAATAAAAGGAACTGAATTTTTCGCCAAGCCAGACCTCCTTTATTTTGAAAAGCTTCATGTGCCAAATTTTCGACTTGCTCGATGGGATATACATACTGTTTAAGCACTTCCCAGGAATTGGTCTGTACTAAGTTAGATTTGACTGATAATTTTTCAGAGTAATTCAATTTCAACATTCTCTTTCTTCCTTGGTAAAATCGATGTGAATTTCTATTTTTTAGGAACTATGGTTATCAAGCTGCCATTGAGTTCCCTTTGGTTTGAACCTGATATATTTATCAAAACCCACTGCATACTGGCTTACCGCCTGAGGATTACTGACTTATTTCTGAGTTGTGACTGACTTTGAACGCATTAGTGGTAAAATTCATCAAGTCGTAATCAAACGAGCCATGCCAAGGTCGCTTAGGGTTCGTCAGCAGTTCATTCAGAAAGTCAAACTGGCAGTCAAACGTAACGGCTTTCCCAGCCAAAGAGCTTTGGCTTTTGATGTAGGGTTGGCTTTAGCTACAGTCAGCAACTTTCTCACAGGTAAGCCAGTTGACTATGTAACGTTTGAAGAACTTTGTCAGAAGTTGGCACTGTCGTGGAGAGAAATCGCTGATTTGGATTTGGAACTGCCATCCCAGACTGTAGATCAAGATAAAAAGACTGGAGCAGTAACCACTAATAATTATCAAAACTGGGGAGAGGCGATTGATGTCTCAGTTTTCTACGGGCGCACCGAAGAATTAGCTACGCTGAAACAATGGATTATTAATGACCATTGCCGACTGATTACTTTAATCGGTATGGGTGGAATTGGTAAAACAGCTTTGTCTGTAAAATTAGCGCAGCTTTTGCAAACCGAATTTCAGTACCTGATTTGGCGAAGTCTGCGTAATGCGCCACCAATTCATGAGCTTTTGAACAACCTAATTAAGTTTTTGTCCCATCAGCAAGAAACAACTTTACCAGAGAACTTAGACGATAAAATCTGTTGTTTGATAGAATATTTGCGTGCAGAGCGTTGTTTATTAGTCTTAGATAATGTAGAGTCAATTTTATCAAGTGACAAACGTGCAGGAGCATATCGCCAAGGGTATGAAGGATATGGAGAACTGCTCAGAAGTTTGGGAGAGACTGACCATCAAAGTTGTCTAGTGTTGACCAGTAGGGAGAAACCCAGAGAAATTAGGATTAAAGAAGGTATCAATTCTCCGATTCGTTCACTGAGGTTATCTGGCTTAACAGGGGGAGAAGGCGAGAAAATTCTCGCAGAAAAAGGCTTTTCGGTTTCAGAAAATGAATGTCAATCGTTGGTAGAGTTGTATGCAGGCAATCCTTTAGCGTTGAAGATTGTTGCAACTACTATTCATGAGTTATTTGACGGAAATGTTGCTCAGTTTTTAGAACAAGGAACCATTGTTTTTGGTGATATTTCGGACTTACTTGACCAGCAGTTTCATCGATTATCAACTTTAGAACAACAAGTAATGTACTGGCTGACAATTAATCGAGAATGGGTATCATTTAGGGATTTACAAGAGGACATTATTCCTGCTGTTTCACTCAGAGATTTGTTAGAAACTTTAGAATCTCTACAATTGCGCTCACTAATTGAGAAGACTGCTGGAAATTTTACTCAACAACCAGTGGTGATGGAGTATGTTATCAACAGCTTAGTTGAGCAGATTTGTCAAGAAATTCAAGTTGGAGAAATAGCCCTATTTGATAGTTGTGCATTAATCAGAGCTACTGCCAAAGATTATGTGAGAAATGCACAAATTCGGCTCCTCCTCAAGCCCATTGCAGATAAATTACTAAACCTTTTTGGTGTCCCAGAAAATGTGCAAAACTATTTGAATCAACTCTTATCAAAGCTGAAGTCTTTTGCCCCTCGAAAACCAGGATATGCGGGTGGTAATATTCTCAATTTACTCTGGCAGCTTAATATTGATCTGAGTGGCTATGATTTTTCTAACTTAACAGTTTGGCAAGCTTACCTACAGGATATGAATTTGCATCGAGTTAACTTCACCAATGCGGATCTGAGTAAGTCTGCTTTGACTCGAACTTTAGGGGGTGTTTTAGCAGCGACTTTTAGCCCAGATGGAAAACTATTAGGAACAAGCATTGATAATGAGATTTGGTTATGGTCTGTTGCAAACATCAAACAAATTATTACCTGTAATGGTCATACTGCTTGGGTACAATCACTTAGGTTTAGCCCAGATGGAGATATTTTAGCCAGTGGTAGCAACGACCAAACGGTAAAATTGTGGAATGTCAAAACTGGGCAATGTCTGAAAACTCTGCGAGGTCATACAAGTTGGGTGCAATCCCTGGCTTTTAGTCCAGATGGAGGAATTTTAGCCAGTGGTAGCAACGACCAAACGGTAAAATTGTGGAATGTCAAAACTGGTGAATGTCTGCAAACTTTGTTAGGGCATAGCAATCGGGTAATTTTTACTACTTTCACTGACAATGGACAAACTTTGGTCACTGGGGGTGAAGACGAAACTGTGAGAGTGTGGGATGTAAATACAGGTTCTTGCCTGCGAGTCCTAGTAATCCCCATCAATTGGGTGTTATCTATTGCTCTTAGCCCAGATGGGCAAACACTGGCAACAGGAAGCGATCGCACAACGGTAAAATTTTGGGATTTAGCCAGTGGTGAATGCCTAAATATATTACCAGATTACAACAGTCATGTGTGGGCAGTTGCTTTCAGCCCAGATGGTCAAACACTGGTGACGGGGAGCGAGGATAAAACTGTTAAAATATGGGATGTCTTTACAGGAAAATGTCTGCAAACTTTGTATGAGAATAGTGATTCACCTACAGGTGATAGCAACGCTTCACGTATTTGGTTGGTTGCTGTTAATCCAGATGGCCAAAGCTTGCTGAGTATTAGTGAAAACCAAACCATGAAGTTATGGGATATCCGCACTGGACAATGTTTGAGAACAGTGGATGGGTATATTAATTGGATATTATCCGTTGCTTTTAGTTCAGATGGTCAAATGTTGGCGAGTAGTAGCCAAGACCAACGGGTGAGATTGTGGGATGTGAAGACAGGACAATACCTGCGAACCTTACAAGGGCATACTAATCTGGTATCATCAGTTACTTTTGCTTCCAAAGACTTAGATGGTTATACAGGTGGGAAAAGCATAACGTTATCTGAAGATATTGGGAAGCAGCGAAAAAGTCAGATTCTGGCAAGTAGCAGCGACGACACAACTATCAAACTTTGGGATGCAAGTACAGGAGAGTGTTTACAAACACTTTGGGGACATGATAGTTGGGTACATTCTGTTAGCTTCAGTCCAGATGCACAAATTTTAGCAAGTGGCAGTCGTGACCAAACGGTAAAGCTTTGGGACTGGCATACGGGAGAATGTCTGCATACCTTGCAAGGACATATTCATGAAGTAAAAACAATTACTTTCAGTCCCTGCGGTAAAATCTTAGCAAGCGGTAGTTATGACAACACTATCAAACTTTGGGATGTAAGTACAGGAATTTGTTTACAAACCTTGTCAGAACACAGTGATTGGGTTTTATCTGTTATGTTCAATCTCCGTGCAGATATCCTTGCTAGTGCCAGTGGAGACCGGACTATTAAGTTGTGGGATGTTAATACGGGGCAATGTCTACAAACGTTGAAAGGTCACACATATCGAGTTAGAACAATTGCCTTTAATTTAGATGGCAAGATTTTAGCTAGTGGCAGTGACGACCAGACTGTTAAATTGTGGGATACCAGTACAGGTATTGTTCTCAAAACATTTCAGGGACACCACAAAGCTGTACGGTCAATTGCCTTTAGTCCTAATAGCCCGGTGTTAGTTAGTAGTAGCGAGGACGAAACCATGAAGCTTTGGGATGTTGAAACAGGCAAATGCCTAAAAACCATCAGAATTGATAGACCCTATGAAGGTATGAATATTAAAAATGCAAGTGGTTTAACAACACCTCAGAAAAACACATTGAAAGCTCTTGGTGCAGTAGACAGAGAAGAAGATGCTATTATTCTCACATAAGGGTTAATTATTATACAATTTGGGTGCAAAAAACGGTATGGAAAATCAAGAACCTAAAAAAACTCCTGAAATAACAGTAGAATCTGATCATTTTCCAGCAATAGATAGAGGCGCTGACATTGAATCTGATGCATCAAGTCATCAAAATATCAAAGTAGAAAGTAAAGGAACTAAAAAAGCTCCTGAAATAACAGTAGAATCCGATCGCTCTCCAGGAACAGATAGAGGCTTATAGCCTGCTTCTGAAACAAGTACCAAAACTAGCACAAAATAGCGATCGCATTTTTGTAGTTAGAGTTTTTGGTTTTTGAATGGCGATCGCAATTTCGCTTATTAAAAGCTACCAGCCTCTTATCCTTGCAATCCGGGTGTTTGATAAACTCGTGCTGGGAAATTTTCTAAAACATCAGTTTCACTGTTACTAGACTCATGTGCAGGTGCTACATCTTCCTCTGGTAATGGCAACATCCGCGCTGCTGACTCAATCCGTTCATGTAATGCTTGGGTGAGCGTTTTAATATCAGGAATTATCACTTGACTTGACAAAGCAGGTTTAACTTGTGTGTCCCAAAGAGCCTCACTATCATGCGCCCGTTTTTCATCGGCTTTGGACACTGGAATAATTAAAGGATAAGGAATAGAAGCTTCTCCCTCTGAACTGTAACCAGGACTGGTAATTACGCACTTGCCTTGAGGAAATTTCAAAATTTCGTCAGCACTGATTACAGGCATTGTTTGCAAATTCTCACTCCAGCTAATTGAACGGCTCATTTGTCCGCCAAGCGATGCCTGCGGCGGGCTACGCCTACGCCCTGTGGTACGATTTTTAATCAGCACTTCCTTCTCACCGTAACGCTTTGAGTAATCCTCAGCCGTTTTGTAGTTACCAGGATTGAACAGAACATGGGTACTACAAGCAGAAGCGATACCTTCGGTGAGCTTCGCTAACGCACTCCCCATTTTATCCCCATAAATATCGTAAAGTTGCTCTAAACTTTGGATACCCAGAATAAAGCAGGCACCATTGGAACGATATTCATTAATCCATTGAGGTAAACGGTCTAGCTTATTACCAGTACCACTGATTTGCAACAACAGTATAACGAACAGTATTCCACCTACCATCATCCAACCTTGGGGATTGTTATACTGTTGAAACAACTTGCCAAAGTCAATGCTAGCCAGAGGTTAAATCTAGGGTTTCAAACAACTCTAATCGCTCCAATCAATCTACTGCCAAAACTGCTGCTTCTAATCCCAAAGCTAATACCAAAACTCAAGTGCGTCGAATTGCAGCAGGTGTGGTGTTAATTCGGTTATTCGGTTTATCTCCAAATGATAGGGCAGAAATTATTACCAATGCCATTAATAAACACGCAGATGCTCTGTATACTTTGAATAAATTTCAGTTTTATTTAGTTAATGTGTGGCTAGATTTGAGTATTTTCGCTATTTATTTATAATCGGAAACAAGCTGAATGTCTTACGTGAATTTACGTAATTAAATATTAAAGTGTTTAAAATTTTATGATTTTACGTATGTAGCCAATGTTTCGCAAACTCATTCCGTTTGGCACAAATTACGGTTTGGGTGCTGCATTTGGATGTTTACCTGCGCGTTCTATTAAGGCCTCCCAATCCCGATTTACCCGACGATTTTTGGCTATTACTAAGGGACTTCCCAATACGGTTCGGATAAGGTTTTTTGATGATACGCCCTAGCAAAGACGCGATAAATCGCCGTCTCTACAAAGGACTGATTATTGTAAAGACGGCGATTTATCGCGTCTCTTGCTTTAACTTCGTGCCGTTACGCGAACGTAGGGAAGGGGGTTAGGGGGTTAGGTTTTTCGCGGCTTTTCCACATAAGGTGAAAAGTCAGACTCAGGACTAGCGATCGCACACCAAAATCCTTACCTGAATAAATATATCCGATTTGTGTACGTAATAACACGGTAAAGCTGACCTGCTGAAGTTGACAAAAACATTGCAAAAGCGATCGCTGTAATCCAGTTCTTGAGTGTACTGGCGACAAGCCGAAGAAGCCTCTACGCCATTCTGGAGTTTAGTGGCGGAATAAAATTTATATTCTGGTTTTTGACACTGCATCAAAAAATAATCTGTAAAAAATGCCCGAAACATCTTCTGGGTATAGATTGTGACGAGCGCGATCGCAGGACTTATGAAAAATGCGGGCTAGGCTGTGATTGGTTTATTATTCTCAGGTTAATTTAGTTCTAATCATGGTCAAAAACATTACTTTAGATCCTCTAGTAACGGATATTCGATATGAAGAAATTTGTCAGATTTTGGGAGAGACTTACAATCAAGAACGCTGGAACGATTGGCGCTGGCAAATGCGGCATCGGTTGACTAAGTTGGAACACTTTCAGAAGTTATTAAGGCTTAGTGCTACCGAAGAACAGGGACTTTTAATCGCCCCAGAGAAGTTTGCTGTAGCTGTAACCCCATACTTTGCATCACTACTCGATCCAGAAGATCCCCTTTGCCCACTACGGTTACAAGTGATTCCACGGGAAGAAGAACTAATAGTTAGTACCGCAGACATGGTAGATCCATGTGGTGAAGATCACGACACTCCAGTACCAGGACTTGTACACCGCTACCCCGATCGCGTGTTGCTCCTTGCCCTAGATACTTGCGCTGCTTATTGCCGTTACTGCACCCGCTCTCGTTTGGTGAGCCAAGGTGAGATGTACCCAGTAACCCGTCGGTTGGATGCGATCGCGGCTTACCTAGAGGAACACACGGAGATCCGTGATGTGCTAATTTCTGGTGGCGATCCTCTATTGATGGCTGATGAACCCTTAGACAATTTGCTTAGGCGGCTACGTGCCATTAAGCATATTGAATTTATCCGAATTGGTTCTCGCGTGCCGAGTTTTTTGCCGCAGCGAATTACACCAGAACTGGTTGCTTTGCTGCGTAAACATCGGGTGTGGCTGTCTTTGCACTTTTGTCATGTACGGGAACTTACCCCAGAAGTGGCACAAGCCTGCGATCGCCTAGCTGATGGCGGCATTCCTCTAGGCAGTCAAACTGTGCTATTAAAAGGTATAAATGATTCTGAAAAAGCCCTGAAGAATCTGTTTCACGGTCTTCTCAAGCTGCGGGTGCGACCCTATTATCTTTACCAATGCGATCCAGTTGTTGGCACCGCACATCTACGAACGAGTGTTCAAACTGGCCTTGATTTAATTTCTAAATTGCGTGGTCATACCACAGGCTACGCTGTACCAACCTATGTGATTGATGCCCCTGGCGGTGGTGGCAAAGTCCCAATTCAAGCCCAGACTCTACTTGCTTATGAGAAGGGCACAGCGACAGTGCAAAATTGGGCAGGTAAGACATACACTTATATAGATCCAGTGGAGTAGCTGACTTTTCACGTTATGTGGAAAAGCCACGAAACACCTAACCCCCTTCCCGATGAAAATTCAAAGTCTCTCTCCTAAAAGGAGAGAGATTTAGAGAGAGATTTTCCAGATCCCGTGAAAAGTCAGGTGGAGTAGAGGTAACACTATATATTTGTATATGAGTTGATCGCCATTATCTAAAAGAGCCAGTTGAATGATTCTTTTAGATTAGACATAAGAGTGAAAATGACGTAGGGACAATTCATGAATTGTCCCTACCAAGGATTTCGAGCAACGCAGAATTAATTTTCACTCCTATGTCTATTATCGCAAACCAAAAAACTAAGTAATTGCCGGAGATTAATTGGAATGTTGATTGTTGGTAATGCAAACATAAAAGGTCGAGGTATTTTCGCACAGAAGCGCTTTTTGAAAGGAGAACTCATTGAGAAAGCGCCAATTATTGTTATACCCGCAGAACAGGTTGAATTGCTAGATAAGACAACTTTGGGTAACTATTACTACGATTGGGAAGAGAAAGCGGCGGCCGTCGCTTTCGGTTTAGTGTCCCTGATTAATCATTCTTACTATCCCAATACTTACTATGTGAAAAAATTCGCTGAAGGAGAAGTGGAATATATTGCCTACCAAGATATAGAAGCGGGAGAAGAAATGACTGCCAACTACAACGGTTCTCCTGAAGATAAATCTCCTATATGGTTTGATGTTGTTGATGAGCTATCTTCGACTCCATTGAAGATTTAGTAAGTAAGTCGGTGCTAATATTTCCAGCTATGTTAAGGAATTTTCATGTAGGGTGTGTTGTCGCCAAGCGCCGCACCGTCAACAATCTCAGGTGCGTTGCTATAAGGCATAACACACCCTACAGCTAATTTATATTTCTTCATATACATTGAATTTTTCTCACCGACTTACTTAATGGGAGTTCCTCAATTAAGACACTTGATTTGGACATTAAGGCTAACAGCAAAAGCTTTCTCACTGGGAATTATCGGGCTATGGGGTTATTAATTGGTCTGTGTTATGACCTGAAGGCAGATTACCTTCAGGCTGGTTTCAGTGCCTCTGAGGTGATGGAGTTTGACGACGAAGAAACTATCATCGGGTTGGAAGATGCGTTATTTCAGTTAGGTCATCAGGTTGAACGTGTGGGCAATGGTAGAGAACTTGCTGTGCGTTTGGTAAAGGGCGATCGCTGGGATCTGGTTTTCAATATTGCTGAGGGTTTGAAGGGTCGTTCTCGTGAAGCCCAAGTCCCGGCGGTTTGTGAATTATTCGCTCAACCTTACACCTTTTCCGACCCGCTTACCTGCGCTTTAACCCTAGACAAAGCACTTGCTAAAAGAATAGTGCGCGATCGCGGTTTGCCTACAGCTCCCTTTGAAGTGGTGAGTACCACCGCCGAAGCCGCAGCCGTATCGCTGCCAATGCCCCTTTTTCTCAAACCTGTGGCCGAAGGCAGTTCTAAAGGGATAACAGGGCGTTCTCTTGTCAAAGAACGCGAAGAGCTAGTAAATACTTATCAAGTGTTACGCGAACTTTTTCAGCAACCCATACTGGTAGAAACCTTTCTTCCCGGTAGAGAAATGACAGCGGGTATTGTTGGCAACGGCAGCAACTCACGGGTAGTAGGTGTGATGGAAGTAATTTTTACAGATCAAGCAGAAACCTCCGCCTATACCACCCTCAACAAGGATGAGTATCTGGAACGGGTATCTTATCGTTTGGTCATAGATCCCGAACCACTGGCAGCACAGGCAAGGCAACTGGCGCTGGATGCTTACCATACTCTTGGTTGCCGTGACGCTGCCCGTGTGGATCTACGCTGTGATGCTAGCGGTGTGTTGCAGTTTATGGAGGTTAACCCATTGCCAGGGCTACACCATATCCGCTCAGACTTGCCAATTATGGGACGTTTGGGTGGTGTGACATACAAAGAAATCATTGCTGAAATAGTCGAATCTGCATGGCAAAGGTACAAATGTTGAAGTTTTTAGAGTAATACAGTTCAGAATCAGCAACAAAACACTTGTAGAGACGGCGATTTATCGCGTCTCGAAAACCCAAAATTGTTGCCAGTAGCCCTTAACCCAAGCGTATTGGTTTTTAGGGCTGTTCAAGCAGACTCAATCTCAGAAGTCAAAAGATAAAAACGCCCAGTTAAAAGCACTGCACCCATGAGTAGCCCTAGTACTAAACCCAACCATAAACCTATAGCACCCCAGCCGAAAGGGAATGCCATGATATAGCCCCCACCTAAACCTACTCCCCAGTACGCAAACATAGTGATTAACGTTGGTATTTGGGTATCTTTCAACCCGATCAAAGCACCAGCAGCAATAGTCTGAATAGAATAAAATATCTGGACTATTGCCCCTACAGCTAGAAAAGAAATTGCCGTTTTAACTATCTCGATATTATCTAGATTGCCGGTATCCAAAAACATTGCCACAATATACTTTGGAAACAGCCAAAAAATTAGTGCCACAATGCTCACAAAGGGAGTCACAAGCGCAATGCAGACAAATCCCGCTCGGCTTGCACCCTTGAGATCATTTTGTCCCCTCAACTGTCCTACTCTCATGGTGACGGCATAGGAAATACCTATAGAAACCGTTTCGACAAAATTTTCTGTCTCAACGGTAATTTCATGGGCTACTAAAGTTTCTGTCCCAAACCACCCCATCATTAAAGCAGTGGCAGTGAATACTCCGATTTCTGCTCCATACTGCAATCCCAAGAACCATCCAGTTTGGAAGATATCCATAAACATATCTTTATCGAAGTGATGCAGGGCGGAATAAAATTGGTAGTCTTTAAAGTAGTTATCGAAGCAAATCCAACTGGCGGCGGCGATAAAATTTAGCCAAAAAATGAGTGTGCTTCCCCAACCGATACCAGCTAAACCCAGGGCTGGTAAACCAAATTTGCCGAACATTAACACGTAATTAGCAGCCGCATTCAATAATAGTCCAGACACCGTAATTACTGTTAGGAATTGGGGGCGATTGAGGGCAGAGCTAACTTCTTTTAAGATACAAAAACCGAGGACAGCCGGAAAACCCCAAACAATAGACCGCAAATAGGTTTGAGCCAATAATACATTGCTTTCTTCTTGACCAGTTAGCAGCAAGATATAGTCAAAGTGCCAAATAATAAACATCACAGGTAAGCACATTGTCACAGCTAACCAAATTCCTTGACCGGTAGCACGGCTAACTTGGTCTATTTTTCCTGCACCAAAAGCAGTTGCGACACTCACACCCGCAGCTGAAAGAATAGAACGACAAATGGAAGCTAGAGTAGAAAAGGCAACAGCCCCTAAAGCACCCGCAGCTAAAGCTCGGCTGTTAAGTAAGCCCATCATTACCCCATCCAATAAAGGAATGCCCGCTTCTAATATTTGAGTAATTACTAAAGGAACTGCCAATTGCAGGCAGGCTTGGACTTCTAATATCAGTTCTGATTTAAATTCTTTTGAAGTTAACTCCATTGGGCACGAAAATTAAGGAGGTTGCGAAAAAACTAACACTTAATATATTAAGACAGGCAAAAGTCCAACAATCAGCCGTTTTGAGTATACACAACTAATAGCGACTCGTATTGGACATTTGTACTCCTAATGGAAACTTTATCTTCCAAATCACCGTGAGAACGTCAGCCTATCCTTGGCATTACCCAGGGCTTTTGCTTTTTTCTCAATCTCTCCTACTCGTTGCATACGGTTAGCACCTACTCAAGGATTCGACCACCTTGAGGGCATACGAGAGGTTACTTCGTTCCGAATGACCATTTTATGTACCTTTAGAGTGACACTGTTCGCCGGGTTTAGAATAAGTGCAGATTGGTGGAGAGAAAATTCGCCAATTCTTTATCCTTTGTCTTTTGGCTCCAGCGTAGTCAGCCTTTTCGCTGGTTGCGGTGTTACGACGATTCAGGCGTGTCTTCAAGCGGTTGCTTTACTTATGGGTACTTTTGCTTGATGGATACCAGATTCAGTAGTTTTCTGGTCACAAGCTCCTTGTGTTTCAATCGAAATATTTTCAGTCAAACAAATCAGAACCTCTTCAAGAGTTTCTGAATCGGTCAGGGCTAGCTGCTTTGATAAAGTCATTGGCTTTCATTTCATGACTAATATCCTTTATTTTTTCATTTTTTAAACCTTATATTACAATTCATAACTTTATCTAATATTATCGGTATTTATTGCTACTTAACTGTACTTGGGTTATAGCGGTTCCCATTCAGATGCGGTACAACATTATATCGCTAGGTGTAGGGGCACGGCAGTGCCGTGCCCTAAAGGAGTGTACCTAACTAGGTCGAGAAACGCTATATGGCTAGCGATCGCCTTTGAAAAAACTTTGCGATTTACTGAAATTAGGTTCCATATTCTTTGACACAATATCACAGTCAATACCCCCTAATATTAGATGGGGCGGCTCAAAGTCGTTTGAACTTTTTCTGGAGAAATCTCAATGACCATTTCAATGTACCAAGCTTTAATACCGGTGTCTATTCGCACACTGAATAACCTTACAAACATTCTTGAAAAAGGTGCTGCTTATGCAGAAACTAAAAAAATAGATCCTTCTGTGTTGATTAATAGTCGTCTATCGCCAGATATGTTTCCATTATCAAAACAAGTGCAAATTGCCTCTGACATAGTAAATAGAGGTGTCGCACGGTTAGCAGGAATAGAACCACCTAAATTCGAGGACAATGAAACTACATTTCCTCAACTTATTGATCGCATTCAAAAAACTATCTCTCATTTAAATACTTTTAAACCTGAGCAAATTGACGGTTCAGAAGAGAGAGAAATTACCCTACAGATGCGTGACAACACTCTCTCTTTTCAAGGAATGCCATTTCTCCTATATTTTGTTTTACCAAACCTTTATTTCCATGTCACAACAGCGTATGATATTCTTAGGCACTGCGGTGTAGAACTTGGCAAAGGAGACTTTCTTGGTCAGCCTTAATCAGAGCAATATCTAACGCAATTTTTTCGAGAATTTTCGATCTTACTTGGGTTAGTAAAAAATAGACTTCTTGGCATTGTGGGGAAAAGTTTTTTCTTCTTCAACATTTCCCTTTTCTCTTTCTCAGTAATTACACTGGCTTGAATCTCGCCGATTAATTAGTAAAATCTAATACTACATCAAATTCAATATTTGTTCGGTTATGAGTATGATTTCGTTTAGACCAGTGATATTGATTATAGGCATAAGTATTGGTTTACCTCTGATGAGTCTCTCCAGCGCTATGACGATATCACAATGTTAATGTTGAGGCTTTAGGCTCCGCAGAAAATGCAGGTGTACTGCTTGGCGATGTTTTGGTAACGTTCGATGGCGTAACTGTGGGCGATACAGGTGATGTGCTGGCGCTGCTTAATAATAGCGATCGCATTGGTAAAGCTGTCAACGTACAAGTTGTGCGGGGTGGAGTGTTAGTTGAGTTAGCGATCGCTTGCAAGCCCTAGAAGCCCGTATTACTGGTACTGGTGGGAAAGCCTTATCCATTACTGCTGATGTTTCAGATGAGGCGCAGGTAGAAGCATTGGTGAACCCAACTCATGCAAAATTTGCCAGAGTTGATATTCTCATCAATAATGCAGGGGTGATGCTGTTAGGTCTGATTGACGGTGCAGATACAGAAGACTGGCGACGCATGATCAATCTCAATGTATTGGGATTGATGTCAAACCACCCGCGAGAATCAAAAATTTGCATTAAATAAAAAAATTGCCTGTTGACTTTTTAACTATTAGTAATATTGGAAAAATATAGCGGTTCTCAGTTGAGTGAGGTACAAGAACCCCACCCCCAACCCCCTCCCCGCTCTTCGAGAGGGGGATATGGTGTACCTCATTTGATTAGGAAACGCTATAAATGAGCCTTTGTATCTGTCAAATAAATTACTATAGCGGTTCCCATTCAGATGCGGTACAACATTATATCGCTAGGTGTAGGGGCACGGCACTGCCGTGCCCTAAAGGAGTGTACCTAACTAGGTCGAGAAACGCTATACTATTGCCAAACAGCCGAGTTAAAGTAATAAATAATTGTGAAAGATTAAGATTAGCTTTGTTATCAGGTTCTGATAAATAAAGCTCCCGATAAAGGGTAAAATTATTTTTAATATAAATACTATTTGCTTCGAGTAGTCTGTATTCAGTATCGTCTAGTCTCCAAAGCTCATATTTAATATTGTTTAATTCAAGTTAAACTTGAATACGTTCTCGAATTTGTCTAACTACTTGTTTCATATATTTGGCTCTAATTTGTTAAGAATATAGTAATACTGTAATTTTATGAGTTACTTTTCGACTATTTCGCTAGTTATGGTTTGCAAAATCTCATTGATATTTTGTAAACTTATGGAACTAATACCAATTGACTCTAAACTTTCAATAGCTGCAAGATATGCTGATTGAGATTGGTATTTCTCCTCAAAATACTGCTCATCTTTATAGCCATAAAGGATAGACTCAGAACCAATCTTCTTGAAAAACTGCTCAGATGGTATCAAGAGCTTTCTACTTTGAAAACAGCCCTCAAGATAACCATAAAAATAGCTGATGAAATAGTTGATTTCTTGGCGAGAAAATTCTATTTCAAAAGGTTCACGAAGTATTTGAGTATCATAACCTTCTACCTCAGCGTCCAGAATCCTGTAAAAGCTGATATAGAGTGTACCCCTATTGTCATAAATATCGATTAAATAGAAGAATCTACCTTGTGCTTTTTCTAAAATCAATAATAGTGGAAAAGAGAAAGTACCTTTCCAATCGTCAATCCAATCACTGCTATCACCAAACAAATGCGTTAAGCAGACATATAATTCAGCTAAATTGAGTTTATTTTTGTTCTCGCGTTCGGAAAGATAAAAGTGCATATAAAACATATAATCATCTTTAATGGGAAGACTTTTTTGCCGAAGTTTCCTAAATTCGGTATCATCCAAACGCCAAAGCTCGTATGTAATATCTTTCCGTTTGAGCTTAACTTTACTGCGCTGTTTAATTTGTCTAACTACTTGCAACATGATAATTAATTGGCTCCAGATTTATAGTAATAATGTACTATATTAATGTTTTAGTTCCAGTTTGACAACATGGTTAATGAAAATCCGCAGACAGAATTTGATAGCCCGTGGAAACAGATACTACAACTGTATTTTGAAGAGTTCATGCTGTTCTTCTTCCCCCAAGTACATGGAGAAATAGACTGGACACGACAGCCTGAGTTTTTGGACAAAGAATTAGAGCAGGTGGTGCGTGATGCAGAACTAGGGAAAAGACTAGCAGATAAGCTCGTAAAAATATACCGCACTGCTGGGGAGGAATCCTGGATACTGATACATTTGGAAGTTCAAAGTCAAGAATCAAGCGACTTTGCAGCTAGGATGTTTACTTATAACTACCGGATTTACGATAGATATAAGCGCTCTGTTGCATCGTTGGCAGTTTTGGGTGATGAGCGTTCAAACTGGCGACCATCAAGGTTTGGTTACAACCTTTTTGGCTGTACGGTTGAGTTCACATTTCCAATTGTCAAATTGTTAGACTATCAACAACGTCAATCTGAATTACAAGCCAGCCGAAACCCTTTGGCGACTGTGGTGATGGCACATCTAAAGGCAATGGAGACACGCAATGATAGAATAGAGCGCAAGCAACAGAAATTGGTTTTAGTGCGTAGATTGTACGAACAAGGCTTAAGACGGGAAGATGTTATTAACTTATTCGGGTTCATTGACTGGATGATGACTCTACCAGCGCAACTAGAGACAGAATTTTGGCAAGAATATCGTGATTTTGAGGAGTCTTTAAGTATGCAGTATGTTACTTCTGTTGAACGATTTGGTATTGAAAAAGGTAAGCTTGAAGCTTTGTTAAAAGGTATAGCCTTGGGATTAAAGCTCAAATTTGGTGAATCGGGTCAAAATTTATTCCCCGAAATCGAATCTATCCAAGATGTAAGCGTGCTAGAAGCCGTCTTGGAGGGGATAGATACAGCTAGTACTGTTTCACAATTGCGTCAAATTTACCAGTCGCACACAACAGACACGCAACCAGAAGTTTGATGTGCGCTACTTTGATCATTTGGTTTCAGGCAAGAATTATAGCGATGTCAACTGTGCTGCGCCTCAATCTGACAACTGGAGAGGGTCAAGAACCAAAGGTTTGCTTCATTTTCATCTAACGTTTGGAGGATTGACCTAATGTGTCAACAGTTAATGCACAGCCCCAGGATATTCATAAACTCCAAGACAAAATCAATGAACTGGAATTTCAGTTAGAGCAACAAAAAGAAATAACAGCAGCAAAAGAAGCTGAGATTGCCACAAGAGAACAGGAATTAGCACAACAGAAAGTGCAAGCTATTAATGGCTTTAAAGAATTAGAAGCTATGGTTCGTCAGGAATGGCTAACAGAAAAAAAAACAGGAAATTATAGTAGAACGTCAACAAATTATAGAAGCAGCACAAACGGAAGTTAACAAAAATTTGAGTGCCGCACAAACGGAAGCACAAAAAATTATCAAGGAAGCTCAAAAGTTAAAGCTTGATGTCCAAAATCAAGCAGATAGTATTATTGAACAGGCAGAAACTCTAGCCAATGAACATAGGCAACGAGCAAGAGAGCAAATAATTAAGGAAATTCAGACGAAGGAAGAAGAATTAGGGACTTCCAAGAAATAAATTATCCAAATAAACGAACCACAGAGGCGCAGAGAACACAGAGAGAGGAGAAATAGAGAGGGTTTTTGGGTCAGTTTTGGGACATTTTTTTATTTGGAAGTCCCTTAGTAAATTTCCGTAAGGTACTTGACGATAAAGACAGGTATCTTGAAGAAGAAGATAAAAAGCTGTCAAGACAAATTAAGCAAATTGAACGCCGAGAAGAAGACTGTCATCAAGATACTCAGTAGATTAAAGCATAAAAGCTTCACTACTAGGGGATGAATGTATCAGATACTGCTGGTTATACGTAGTGATATAGATCATTGACAAAATAGATAAATTAACTTTTGAGTCCATACGTTGAGAAAATTTATTCCCAAAGATAAATATTCGTTACCAACCAGGGAAAAATACGAAATTTTTTTATTTTTACTGGACACTCAGTATATAGTAGTGTAATTTCTTAACAGATAAAAAAGTTACTTCCTAGCAAACCATCTCAGCAGAAAATAAGACTACTAGTAGGTTGAGACTAATCACTCATTGCTTTGATTTAAGCCGATGACAAACGATTCTTACACACGCACAATTACTGCATTAGCCTGGTGTCTTGCTTGGGGCGAAAAGCACAATCTCGTTCAAGATAAACTCACTACCTTGCATCAAATACAACAGGCGTTGCAAAAAGGGCAGGATGTGCCAGAAAGCATAAAATCTATTGTTCAACAGGCACAGCGACTTTACGAAATTCCTAAAGACTACACTCCCAAAACACTCAATGAGTTAAAAGAAAAAGAGGATTACTTAAAACTTTGGGAGGATAAAACGCGCATTGGCTTGGTTTATGGTGGTGCAACAAAGATTAAACAATATGTTTTTGAAGCGGCGAAATTACCTGATATTCGTGGTGCTTCAGCACTCCTTGACCGGATAAACTTGGTTGATTTACGCGCGTTTTTTGGTTATTATAATAAGCAAGATTCAAGTTTAGTTGAGAATATCGAGCAGTGGTTAGATACTAATTTTCCTAATTTAAGAAAAGCTTTAATTCCTGAATTAATTATTTATTCTACAGGTGGTAGTATTCTTGCATTTTGTCCGGCGGCATTTGTTGATGATTTAGCGAATGCTATTGAAAAACGCTATACCCATGAAACTTTAACAGCTAATTCCTGTGCAGTTGGCGATACTTTTAAGTTATTAGAATTTCGGTTTGGTTTGTTGCAAGACAAAATAGAAGATACTTTCTGGTTTGATAAGTACGAGAAGAACCAAGACAATCCGATAATTCGGGCTTATTTTGATCAATCAGAAGTTAACGATCCTTTTGAAAGGTTCCAAAATCGCAAGAACTTTAATGAACTGGTGGGAAAGTTAGCCAACCAATTCACACAAAGACGCAACGGTAATAAACTACCCCAAAAAGAACTAGCTAAAGAACGTCCAAGTCGCTGCTATCCACCGATATTTGAAACTCATCCATATCTGCAACGAGATGAAAGCGATCGCCGTTCTGCAATAATGAAGGTAGAGTTTCCAAATAGCCGTTTTTTGTCGGAACCTTTAGCACGAAAACGCTTGGTAGGAGAGATTGCTAAACGTGAAAGTTCTCGTGCTTGGTATGACAATGCTAACTTGGAATGGGAGCCTTTTGATATTCCTAGCTGGGTAAATAAGTTTAAGGAGTTTCTTAATGAAGGAGATAATCAACAATTAGCTAGTCGATATTATGGTGATGTTAATAAAAAGTTAGTAGAAGAAGCACGTTCTTTAAGAGAAATTGCATCAGCAAGCAATCCATCAGGATTTGTGGCTTATATCTACGCTGATGGTAACAATATGGGTGGCTATATTCGTCAGAAAATTAAAACACCACAAGACTATCGGCTTTTTAGTGAAGATATTTTTACTGCTACAGAGAAATCTGTTTACAAAGCTTTAGCTCAATATTTGCATCCTTATAAATATACACCTGATGCTAAATCTAGCAGAACTAACAAAGAAGCTGTTTTGATTCATCCTTTTGAAATTATTACTATTGGTGGTGATGATGTATTGCTAGTCGTTCCAGCAAATAAGGCTTTAGAAATTTCTAAAGCTATTGGTGATGAGTTTGAAGATATTTTGTGGAGAACTGGTCGTTATTCATTACAGCAGACAACACCTAATTTATTAGCTCATCGCTACACTACAGGTAATATACCACCAGCTTCTAAATGTCTGTTGAGTATGTCAACTGGGGTGTTAATCACAGCACAGGATACGCCAATTTATTATGCAGACAAGCTGGTAAGTCAACTATTAAAATCGGCTAAAAAATATGCGAAGGAATTAAAGAAAGACCACAAATATTATGGTGGAACAGTAGATTTTCTAGTTATGAAAGCTGTAACGATGATTTCGTCGAATATTAAGGAGTTTCGAGAGCAGGGATTAATCAAAAACAAAGATGGAGAATCCAAGTTAAAACTTTATGCTTCTCCTTACACGTTATATGAATTGGGAGGACTGTTAGAAACTGCTAAAGCATTTAAACAAGCCGAATTTCCGCGATCGCAACTTTACCAAATTCGCAGCTTATTAGAAAGAGGTAAGCGTACAGCTATCCTTAACTATCGCTATTTTCGGATTCGCTTGACAAATGAAACAGCTAAACAAGAATTAAAAGATAAATTTGAATTAGCTTGGTGTGATGCACTCACAAATAATGGAAACATAGCACCTTGGTTGTCTGATATTGCAAGTATTCGCCGCAATTTACTGCTGCTAATTTTCCTAGAAGCTTCACCTCCAGAAGAATTCCGATCGCACTATATAGTTCTAACTTTGCTAAAAAAATATACCTATGAAACTATTTGGCGAGAATTAGTTGATTTGTATCCATTTATTGCCGAAGCAGCAGATAATACCGATGAATCTATACAATCAACTGCACCAGAGGTAAGGCAATGATTTATTTAGACAACCTTTCTTCCGTTGAAACTGATACTATCCGACTTAACGCTGTAATTGATACTGGTTTGTGTGTGGGTGCTGGTGGTTCCTCTGGTTCATTAGCAGATAAACCCATTGTCCGCAATGCACAAGGACAACTCCTCATACCCGCCTCGCAAGTCAAAGGAAGATTGCGTCATGAATGCGAAAAGCTAGCGCGTAGTTTAGGGTGGCAAATCTTTTCAGCACCAGCCGCTAATTTACTTTGTCCCACAAAAGAACAGGTATTAAGTCAGTTTAGAAACGATTATCAAGTTTTCGGTTATAAAGGATATCACTGTTTTGTTTCTAAAATATTTGGCGATCCTATTTTACCTTCACGGGTGATTGTTGATGACTTAATTTGTTCTTTAGCAGCAGGAGATTTAGAAGAAGTTTTGCGTCCTGGTGTGACAATTAACCGCAAAAGACGTACCGCAGAGGAGAAGAAATTGTATTTATTAGAAACTTCTCCAGTCAATACTCAATTAATTTTTGAGGGAGATATTCATCTGTTACCAAATTGTCCCAATTATACCAAACCTTTGATAGTTGCAGCTTTACATCATATTCACGCCTTGGGTGGTAGCAAATCTGCGGGGTTAGGATGGTTGCATTGGGAGGGACTACCAACAATTTCTAGTGATGATGAAGTTTGGTTAAGTTTATTACCAAAGGCGGAATCATGACACGACTGGAATTAACTATCACAGCTTTATCTTCCCTCGCACCAGGACGACAAAAACCCGGTGGTTCGGTTAGCGAGGTGGAAAACTATATTTCTGGTTCGGTGTTGCGGGGTGCGATCGCTTCCCAAATTTTACAACTATCTGGTCAGCATTCAGCAAATTTGGCGGAAGATGGTGGTAATTTTCAAACTCTATTTTTAGGGGAGAATCCAGCGATTTTTGGGAATGCTTACCCCGCAGTTACGAAAATAGACAATAAATCGATAGCTGTAAATCATCAAATCAAGGTTTTACCTGCAACTGCTGTTAGTTCCAAAACCAATCCAGGCTTTACTTCTAGTCGCGGACATGGAGTTTTTGATACTCTCATTGATGCCTTTTGTGCAGCAGCCTATAATCAACCTTACGACCCCAGCGACCCAAAAGCGATCGCACAAGGAACAAACCCCCAAGTCGAAACTTACAATAGTTTTTACAGCAAAGTAAAAGATAAATATTACAGCCACGATGCAACCAGTCGCTTTTTAACACGAGTCGGAATTAATCGTCGTCGCGCTACCGCAGAAGAAGAAATCCTTTACAGTGTGCAAGTTTTGAATGAGTCTTTTTTGAAAAATACTAAGACAGATGAATGGGATAACGTCGTATTCCGCAGTTTTGTTGTTGTTCCTGATGAAACTTTGGCTGAAGCGTTTCAAAGATTCATCGAGAGAAATTCCTACAACTTCCGCATTGGTGGTTCGGCTTCCAGAGGTTTAGGTAAGGTCAAAATCGCAGTTAACGAAGGACAATCACTAGCTAAAAGCATTAAATCTCGAATTGAGGAGTTTAACAAAGCATTAAAAACTAGGTGGGGACTTTGGTCTGTTTTTGGTCAATCTCAAGGTGATTTGTTGGCAGATAGAACTTATTTCACCCTCGATTTGCAATCTGATGCTATTCTTAGCGAAAATTGGCAACTCACAACGGTAGTTTCAGCTGCTATGCTGAAAGATTTTGCCAAAGTTGATTCATTGCTGTTCATGCACGTTGCTTATAGCAGCTATGAATATCGTTCTGGCTGGAATTCTGCTTGGGGATTAATGAAAGATGTAGAACTTGTGACTAATAAAGGTTCTGTATACTTGTTCAGCACAACCGAACCAGAGAAATGGTATGCAGCATTAGAAATTATAGAAGCAAAAGGAATAGGCGATCGCACCTGTGAAGGTTTTGGACAGGTGGAAATTTGCAATGAATTTCATCAAGTTTTTCGAGAGGATGCAAAATGACTCAGATATTAGACCCCAAGGTAGCGCTAAAAGTACAAAAAGCAATTCGCCAAGCCGAAGATGATTTAGTAATTGCAATTGAAACCGCTTTAGATAATTGTGAATATAAGAAAGAGGATAAAAAATTGGAAGAATCGCAGTTTAATAATTTGCTGCGAGTCGCTGACACAACTGATAGTCCAGAAGTAATTAAAAATTTTATTTGTTATCAAGTTGGTAGAGATGAAAAATGGGGAAGAGGTAAAAATTCTCTTGCTGCTCAAATTATTCAAGATATCAACATTTCTTTAAAAATCAGAGCTAATGAAATTTTTACAGCTAATCCAGGCGCAGATTTAAAATATATATGGATACAACTTATTCGCCGCTATCTTGGTTACGGCTCACGTTATTTATTGTATCTTAATAAAATAAGAAAAGAGCAAAATTTATCCGTTGTTGAGCCTCGAAAAACTGAAGTAATGAGAGATGAAAAATAAAAATTATGTTTGATATTTTTAAAAATCGTTTGGAAATTACAGGAAAACTCTCTACAGTCACCGCATTACGGATTAGTGCTGGTCGTTCTACTGAGCCAATTGGGGCTGATTTACCTGTAATTAAAGACGCATTAGAACAACCATTGATTCCTGGTTCTAGCTTCAAAGGAGCATTGCGATCGCGTCTCGAAAGTTTCTTGCGAGGAATTGATATCAGTCTTGCTGAAGATCCTGCTAGTTTTACGAGTCCAACTCGCAATCAAATTATCAAAAAACTCAAAGAAGATTATCAAGATGATGCTATTTTAACTGATAAATTACTCAATGAAACTGATTTAATTTCTCATCTGTTCGGTTCACCTTGGATTGCTAGCAAATTTCAAGTGCGAGATTTAACAGTAGATGTTGATACATGGTTTGGACAATATCAAGAACGTGATGGTGTTGCAATTGACCGCGATACAGAAACAGCAGCAGAAGGAAAACTTTATAATTTTCAAGTAGTTCCATCTGGTACAAATTTTAATTTAAAAATAGTCGTCGAGAATGCAGAAAACTGGGAGCTAGGTTTACTGATGATTGGATTACATCAATTTGAAAGTGAACAAATACCACTAGGAGGCGGACGTTCTCGTGGTTTAGGGGTAGTGAGTTTAACAATCGATCAAATGCAGTGGTTTGAGACTAAAGGCGATTCCAGAAAGCTTTTGACTTATCTGCAAAATCAAGTCATGAAGAACATGAATGACTATCAATATTGTGAAGAAGAAATGGAAATACTCAAGCAAGGCTGGACAGAAGCTTTAATTCTTCACTTGAGAAACTTCATATCAAGTAATTCTACAATCTCAGCTAAGACTGAGTAAATTTAGCCATGCACAAGCGATTAGTTAACCACTGTACGATTGATTTCAGTATCATTCCCGTTGGGCCAATTTTAATTAAATCAGGAAAAGAAGGTGCAGACCCAACGAAACCAAACATGGAATTTGTGGAGACTTACCACGCGGGTGGACGTTCAGTTTACCTTCCTGGAAGTTCCCTCAAAGGTGCGATTCGCGCTCATGCTGAACGTATTGTACGCACTGTAGGAAGCGATAAACGTCCCACCTCAGACCCCAAATCAGATAAATTTGAACTTTGGGCTGATGACCCTTTAAAAAATGAAAATTACGAATATTTAAAGAAATTAGCACCTGCTGAAATCTACAAACAATCTTCTTTTACCGACCAAATATTTGGTAATACTAATATTGCTAGTCGTCTCCGCATTCAAGATGCTTATCCTGATACAACTAAACCTCTGAGAATTGAAGAGCGTAATGGAGTCGCAATTGACCGCGTTTTTGGTTCTGCTGTGCGAGGTGCATTATTTAACTACGAAGTTTGTACATTCGGAGATTTTCGCACAAAAATTCATCTGAAGAATTTCTCTTTAGCACAACTAGGTTTAATCGGTTTGGTATTGCGCGATTTAAATGACGGTTGGTTTGGTCTTGGTTTTGCCAAATCTCGCGGTATGGGTACAGTCGAATTACAATACCACTCGGCTGTAGTGCAATATCCTGGCTGTGAATTACGAGGTGATAAAATCTACGCTATTGGTAAAGAGTTAAATTGGCCAAATACTTACTTACTAGGCGCAGGAGCGTTTTTGCAAGGGAAAGAAGCAAACCCTTATAAATTTCCTATTGATGATAAACAAGATACCATAATCACTGCCGAAGAAATGTCTTATGGTTTTGGGGTGCAGTTAACTTGGAAAGGAGAAGATGAGAGGGGCATTCCAGATTTATTTGAACGCGCTGTTCGTCAATGGCGTAAGTTATTACCAAAAGGAGTTGGTGCATGAGTTTTGTGGGATATAAGCAAGTCTCATCTTTAGAAGAATTAAGAAACCTACTCACAGATTATTATCAGGAACGTAGTTATTATTTTTTGCGTTGGACGCATCAAGTTAGTGGCATTTTAGCTGATTTACCACCAGACTTTCCCAGTCCTGAAGGACAAATGTTTAATACAGAATTAGAGCTTCGGTGGAAGCAAAATAATGGCGGATATCAAGTGTTATTGCTCAGTCAAACTCAGCCAAAAACAGAATTAGAATTTACCCCTATTGGTAAGGATTGGAAAACTTGCGATCGCCATGCCTATTTATATGATCTAGATGAGACTAAATTCCCTAAAGGATTCATCTACCCTGAAAAACTTTCTTTAGGTCAACGCTATTTTCAAGATACTGAAACATCGACTATACGTTTTGTTGCTTTAACTATAAAAACATAGAACTCTAATATTTCAGATATATATGCCTAGAAATTATAACTTTATCTCTCTACCACAACACAAACCTGACAGATTAAACATTCTAGGAAATGAAGGAAAGGATAAATTTGGACACGATCAATATCAACTCAATAATCAACGTTTTAGCGGTAAACTTTTTTTAAGTTTAATAGTTGTTTCACCTGTATCTGTAAATTCAGGTATCACCGTTATGGGTAGCGATTTAGCCCAACAAACTTTAGATGCTACCTCAGCCAAATATGTTGCAACAATTAGTCTGATTCAATCTTCTGTACAACAAAATCAGCGACTTATCATTCCTGGCAGTTCTCTCAAAGGGGTTGTACGCTCAATATATGAAGCCATAACAAGAAGCTGTTTGTGTAAAACTAATGCTAAGGTTCCTGATGGCTACAGCGAGTGTAAAGATATCTCACAGCTTTGTCCGGCTTGCGTAACATTTGGTGCAATGAGTTGGTTGGGACTGGTACATTTTCATGATGCCAAATATGACCCTGATAACGATAAGCCAGGGTTCCAAACAGGATTGATTAATCCTTTGTTTTCTCCTAAACCTGAAGCTGTTGATTTAGAAACTGGTGAAAAGGTTTATTATGATAATAACAATAACATTCGTGGTCGCAAATTTTACCCACATTCTTATGAGGAAGAAGTAAAACCAACAATTCGCATCCAACAGGCAGAATTAGGTAAAAAGTTTACAACTTATGTGAGTTATGCGAACTTAACAAAAGCGCAATTAGGAACATTATTAATTGCTTTAGGTCAAGACCCAGAAAATCGACTAGGATTAAAAATAGGTAGCGGTAAAGCTGTGGGAATGGGAACTATGAAGATAGATGTAGTTCAAATCGAGCAATTAAACATTAATCGCTACTTATCTTATAATTCAAACTCCTTAGCTTTAGAAGGTGATAAATTACAGAGATTTATTTTAGACGTTATCAAATCCGCTAAACCTCAACCCGAACCTAAGCAATCGACAAATCAACCTAAAAAACCAATAAAGAAGTCTGCTAATCAAGCATTAGTACAGCTAAAACAATTAGAGGAATTAAAAGAAATATTAAATATATAAATATCCCCAATTCCTTAAATAATTCGGGGATCTGAGACTCACATAAATAGCTTGAGGATAATAACCAGTGCAAATTAAAGAATCTTTGCCAGAAGACCAAATGTGGAATACTGCTCATGATATCGCAAATAAGCTTGTTCAAGAACAACAGCAAATTGAACCAACTAAAGATGGTATTCGATCTGAGTTAAATAAAATTATTGCCTATCTTCGTACTACAATTAGTCAAAATCAAAATAATATAGGTGAGAATTTTTTCAAATATTTAAAAGCACTTGTTGATAACAGTAAAAGCCTAAAACGTAGTGATAAAACTCCAGATTATTATCGTAGCATTCAGAAAATTTGCACTCAACATCTGACAGCGATACAGTCAAATCCTGAAGCCATGCTAGAAGTCTTGGGGTGGTCATCTCGTCTATTCATAGCCGCTACGTTAGAAAATTTGGGCGAATCTGCCCAAACAAATCGGCAAATGGAAATCCAAACGGCTGCTAAATCTCAAAACTTGCAAGAAGGCGATGAAATAGAAGCCAACATAACAAAAATTAGTGGCAATAAAGTTACCTATCAATTATTAAATATTTTTTCTAAAACAGTAAAAGAGCCAAAATATTATACATCATTACAAATTGGGCAGACAGTCATAGTTGAAATCACTGAAATAGAAAATGGAGTTCCAAAGAAAATTAGATATATTAGACCTAAATAAATAACAAAACCTACAAATTATGTTGACCCTCTGCTACATAAGCTGAATCTGCAACAATCCCTATCAAAGTTACAGAAGTATTTGCAGCAACATAATAGTAATCAACTCGCGCTGCTAAATTCTTCACTTCTTCAGAAAATCCATCGATATAGATAACTAAAACAGTTGCTTTATCTAACCAGTTTAGTGCTAAGTCAATCTGATTTTTTACTTTCTCTTCTCGTTTGTTTCTAGCATCATCTTTTGATAATCCAGCAAAATCTTGTCCTTCAAGTAGCCGAGAATTAATCAAATCTAAGACAAAAATATCTCCAACTGGCTTCTTGGGTTTTCTCTTTTGATGCCAAAATCTAACTTTGGCAAAACCTCTAGTTCGCAACAGCTTACAATCATTGGGTTCTGTTGGATCATCACTCGGTAAGTAATAATCTACAGTTGTTGAACCGATTACCCTTTCGCGCTGCAAAGAACGCTTGACGCTCTCAACTTCAGACTGAACTAAATCTGCAATTTTGTTCTCTACTTCTCGGTTAATTAATTGACTAGCGACTTTCTTCGCATCATCTAAATTTTTACCCACAGCAAAAGCTAAAAATCCACCTAAAAAGGCAAATACTACTAAGGTAAATTGCATCGCTGCAACAAATCTGTTAAAGCTCTCACCTAGTTGACCGTTTGTAGCTTTGAGAAATTCTAACTGGCTTTTTAATAATTCAATGTCATTGAAGTTTTTCGTCGGGGCTGATAGCGGTGAAGATGTAGGGATAGGAGTTGGAGTTTGGGAAATAACCAAATCCCACAGGTGAGGTAAATCAATTGAGGGTAGCCAATCCATAGATATTTTGTTTATAGCAATTATTTATTTAATCATGCGCGATCGCATCACTCTACAAATCCAACTTTAACTAAAAGCGATCGCACAATCCACTCCAACTTTAACTAAATCCCGAATATATTTCCATCCCCGTGAGGGGTAATGATTTGAAAACTGGGAAGATATTTATACGTTTCCTATGTGCGCTTTGCAGGTTTCCATCCCCCTGAGGGGTAATGATTTGAAAACCCTACCCTTCTAGAACACTTGCTACGACTGGGTTTGAAAGTGCCATTTTCGCGGGTGGTCTGATTTTACTGTCAATAAGCATACTTTACTCACACTAGCCCCCCACTATAGGCATCTCAAAGTCTTACTCAGTAAGCGATTCGCGGGGGTCAACGAAATCATAAAGGTTTCAAGCATTGGCATACCCCCGCGAAAAATTTGCGTGTATAGGGTAAAAACCAACACTTTAACTTTCACCAAGAAACCCAATATTAATTTTTCAACGAAGAGGCAGGGGGCAGGGGGCAGGGAGCGGGGGGAAATGACCCCTGACTCCTGCCTAGTTTGCGGAGCGGAACATGTTCTTACGTCCCCCACTTCTGCTAAGTGGTTCTCGTATTGGAGGGGTCGAATCCCTTTTCTGTTCTATCCCCCTTGCTCCCTGCTCCCTGCCCCTTTTCCTCTTTTTCAAGGTTCCGCTTTCTTAAACAAGAGTATACCAAACTACTCCTCACTCTTCAAAGCGCGTCGTGCCAACTTGACATAAGTCTTCACCGTTTCATAAGGCATCTCTAAATCTTCTGCCACCACCTGCAATGACTCGCCCATTTCCCGCCGTGCTAAGATTGTCGCCCATTTTGAAGCTATTTCATCTGCGCGATCGCCACCCGTCCGCTTGCGTCGTGCTTTAAAAATCTGTGTTAAATCTTCAATGCGTTTCGCCAAGACAGTTTGCACATCAGGTATGTCTTGGATAACTTGAGATGACCAACCCAAACGTGTTTGTCCCAAGCCAAAGGTAGTTTTGTGACCAGTACCGCAGTAGGGTGCAAGTTTTCCTAAAGCGGAAAATAACTGCCCAAATTCTGGCTGTTTGGCTGCATCTTTAGCTAAACTCAACTCAATCGCCCCAGTGAATCCTGTGACTGCGCCTTTCTTCCCCGCCAATACCTTCGCGGTTGTTACTTGGCAACGAGTAATCAATATATAATCATCTACCCAAGCCAAAAAAGCATCCTGGTCAACAGACATCCCCGAAAAGTCATTCCAGCGCCGCAGGTAGCTATGAAATACATTCACTGGTACTGGTAGGGGAAAGTGATGACCTTTGCGGCGAAAACTTGTAGGACTGAGAAATTTCAGAGCGAAAGTCTCATTAAGCTCAGATTCTAGCAGTTGCTTATAAGTTGTGGTCGGATGGGCAATTTTGACAGAACGAATCTGCAAAGGGGCATTTTTTAATTCCAGCACCTCTGGCAAATTTTCTACCCATTGCGCCATCCACTGTTGCACTCGATGAGATAAAGCTGTGACATACCAACGATAAGAGGTGTTTGCAGATAGTTGTATTTGTCTACCGCTACTGATAATCTCTCCATTTAAAGCTGAGATAGTAAAAGGTTTCTCTGACTCGCCATCATGGAGGTAAGCTGAAAGTTCTGGGTCTGTAGAACCCACTTGTTGGAGAAACCAGGCGTGTAGTCCAATAGTGTACTGAGGGAAGAGGTCACAATCTTTTGCAGGGACTAACTCAAATTCTAAGCCGATTAACTCCGTGTCCGGCGGCCATGTAAGCGGAGATGGAGGGATATTTGGCTTTTCTTGAGAGCGTCGAGGCATAGTATTATTTGAGCCACAGTTTCTATATTTTATCTTTTTTTCATCCCCAGTCGGGGATAAAGCTGTGAGTCGTGCTACTGCAAGAGGGGGTCAAATCAGAGACAAAATAAAAATCCCTAGCAAACTGTTTGAGCGATCGCTGGGGATGATTAATGTTATTGTCATATAGCGGTTCCCATTCAGATCCGGTACAACATTATATCGCTAGGTGTAGGGGCACGGCACTGCCGTGCCCTAAAGGAGTGTACCTAACTAGGTCGAGAAACGCTATACCAGCTAACCAAGTCTTGCTTCATCACAATTACCCTCGAATGTCCCAATCAAAGAACTTTGGAGAATATAATTTTTAGCAATAATCGGGATAACTGATATTAACAAAGACGCAGGTGTTTAGATAAAGTCAATCAACTCAAAGCTTCATAATCGGGTAAATTTTGCACTCCTTGCACATCAAAAATAATCAAGAATTTGATATTTTTGATTGAATGTTGCAACACTTGTAAGTAAGCAACTGCATCATTACGGCGGCGAAACCGTGCAACAACATTAGACTGTTGAACACCAGAATTAACGCCAGCATTATCCAACAGTTGTTCGTTAGATAAAACGCGAACAATACACCACGGATGCAGTTGCTGAAAATAGGTCATAATAACCACCTTACAAATGCTGTAAAATACCCAAAACTCAGCTTTGAAATGACTATCATTACCGTAGGCTATGAGTATTTGCTAAGACAGAGCAAGATGCTATTGACAAATTACTTAAGTTGTGATCAATCTCGGCTATGATTCAAGATGGTTAAGGTGCAACCAGTCCAAAACCTGTTCAGGAATCTCCTCGAAATGTTCGAGAAAAAAATCCATCAAAGCCAGATGGAGTAAATCATTATGCGTGGGATAGCGTCGATTAGAACCATTTCTAAACCAGCCTCGAACTGTTGAATCCGAACGGGAACATATTAAGGCAATTAGTTCATAACTTACAGCCCATTTAGCATAAAATTGTGTTGGTGTCATACTAAACTCCCAATTGCTATAGAGTAAAATCAGATGTCGTTCGCGTGTGGTGATTCGACGAATATTAGACATAATAAAAAAGGAAAAAGGCAAAAGGCAAAAGGCAAAAGAAAGAGCAAATTCAAGGAATTGTCAAAAGTCAGAATTTATCAGGAGTCTAGTATGATTGATATATTCATTCATCAAATGCTCTCCTGAATTCTGACTCCTGACTTTGATTAGTGCGAATCTAAATGGGTAATGATGATGCTCATATCCTCCATATAACGCCAGTAAAACCGTTTCGCCATTGATGCAGAAGAACTCCAGAGTTCGCCATCTTTGCAACGATATCGATGGGTTCTTAAGCTGGGATATGTAGCCCCATTATTAGCGAAACATTCAAAAGCTTTATCGTATTGCTTGCGGTCTTTTGGGGATAATGAATCAAGTTTCTTTTGGGCTTTCGCAGCAAAAATCAAACGGAATTTGACAGCTTGAATGTGCATTCAAAAGTTTCCGAATGTCCAAACTTGACCGAAAGCGCAGAGATTTTTGCACAGGTGGAGCGCGTGCTTTTTTCCAAGTATTCATTTTGTGATAATTTGTGTGGGTAATACTTTGTCAGATGTTGCGCGATCTAAACTATAAATGCAGCGTCATCTACTACAAACTCAGGTTGCGTTCCCAATACTGCGACCTTGCAACGATTGTGTGCAGACATGGGGTAAAATCTAACTTGGTCTTCGCGTTTGTTAACGAGTCGGAAGAGGTATTTGGATAGGTTTTGGTACTGCTTTTCATCCAACACGCACTCGAAAACCGACTTTTGCACCCGCAAACCGTAAGCTTCTAGAAGTTTCGCCACTTTATTACGACGGGTATCGCTAACAATGTCGTAGCAAACTAAATAAAACATCAGAGGAAGTAAAAAGTAAAAAGTAAAAAGGCAAAAGAAAGAAGAAAAGAGAGAGTTGTGTTAAGTTGGATTGAATTCAAACTTAAAAGCTTGGAGTTTAAGCATTTTTTTCTTTTGAGCTTTAACTTTTTACCTTTTACTTTTCGGGTTGATGAATCAAGATATAACTGAGAGAACATTTGACTTTGCGGTTAGGATAGTTAGGTTGTGTCAGTCTTTGGAAGAAAAACCTGGAGTTCCACGCACATTAGCTAAACAATTACTCCGTTCAGGAACCTCAATTGGGGCTAATGTAGAAGAAGCAAGAGCAGGACAAAGCAAAGCGGATTTTATTAATAAAAATGCTATAGCGGTTCTCGAATGGGTGTAATACACTTTGACCTCTCTCCAAACCTCTCTCCTAAAAGGAGAGAGGCTTTGAATCTTGCTCCCCTTCCCTTGTAGGGAAGGGGTTGGGGGTTAGGTCTGTATTGCACTCAACAGAGAAGCGCTATATTGCTCTCAAAGAAGCTCGTGAAACTCAATATTGGTTACGCCTACTTGTTGCGACAGAAATTGTCTCACAAAATAAGCTCAATCAATTATTACAAGAGTCTGAGGAGTTGAACAGAATTTTGGGAGCTATCATTGTCAGCAGCAAGACAGGTAAAAAGTAAAAAGAAAGAAGGAGAAAGAATAAATCCGTAGATTACTACCAAAATTTATTCGTGAGGATTCTCTTTTAAATTTTGACTTCTAACTTTTGACTTTTTACTTCTGCTTCATCTTCCTCTTCTCTTTTGCCTTTTAACTTTTGACTTTTTACTTCACTTGCAGGACGAAACTTCAACGCTAGGGGACGGTAAAATTCTACATCTCCCAGTAAAGATGCAAGATATTCTCGTACCTGTAAGTCGAGACATTGACGATAACTTACTTCTCCAGCGTAAGGATGCAGTACAAAAGTTCGCAATTTTGCTTCCCAATATTGGAGAAAGTTTTGCAGAAGTTTCTGTGAGTGGCTTTTCCCATTCCCATTCCCATTGGTGTTAGTCAAATTGCGGAGAAAATTTAAAACCAAGTCATCGACAATAGGTGCGCGAAATTCTGCGGTAAAGTCCCATGCTAAGGGCACTTCATGATTACCATTGCGGTGTAAAATTGCATAGTCGGGGTTAAGTCCTACGGTATTCAGCAGTGTGTAAATATATTGATGCAGCAGTTGATTTCCCAGGTTTATTAGTTGGCTAATGCGCTTTGCAATTGTAGGCGAACATTCATTGTAGAAGGTGAGTAGAGAAGCAACGGCACCGTAATAAATATTATCAGCTTCTTCGCTGTATTCGTGCAGTTCGTCAATTCCTGGTGCTATTGGTAAGTTGTCCATCAACAGCGTCAAGTAATTTAATGCGCGTTGAGTTGTGTCATTAGCGTGGTGGGGAGTCCAACTTTGCAGAAAAGTATGTTGGTTGTGCAATTTTGCCCAGATAATACTTTCTGCTGTAGCGCGGTTAAATTCAATGTCGCGTGCGCGTCTACGTTGGTAGGTAAGATATTTTGCTTGTAGTTTAGATGGATTTTCTAGCCGTCCTAAATATTCACCGGTTTGGGTTAGATATAAGACGGGAATCTGATGTGAATGAACGATTTGAATGACTTCTTTGGGTAAACTGATATTACCAAAGATGATGAACTGACTGAGATTACGAATTGGAATACAGATCCGTTGATTTTGTTGATGAAACACCTTTAAATAACGGTGTTGAATTTGGAATGATACGTCTTGTTCGGTGATGTAAATGGTAGACATAAATTGAAGCCAACTAGGTTTAGTTGTAGGTCAGAAAGTTTTCTTTCCTTACCTATATTTCAATTTTGTCAGGTTGATATATGAGTTCGTATTTGCGTAAATGCTATTTTTATATGACTTCGTATATGGGTTATATGAGTTGCTAAAAAGGCATAAAAAAAGCCGGAGGTACTACCCCCGACTTAGTGGTAGGGTGTGTTATGCCGAAGGCTAACGCACCGTTTTTATGATCTATTGCGGTGCGTTAGGCTAACGCCATAACGCACCCTACATATACTAATGCGATCGCATTTTTTCTTCAGTCATTCCAGCATGACAAATCACTAATGCGATCGCAACGTCCTTTCAACTTTTCCATCCCCGTGAGGGGAAGTTGATGAAAAAGCGGTAGATCAGGGCGGGGATAAAGCACCAACTACGAGGTTTCCATCCCCGTGAGAGGAAGTTGATGAAAAAGAGCCGTCCAAAAAACAGCAAGTTCAAAGGCATCCTGCTAAGGTTTCCATCCCCGTGAGGGGAAGTTGATGAAAAAGTTTTGTCTAAGTTGAAATCTTTAGGAAGCATTAAAATGTTTCCATCCCCGTGAGGGGAAGTTGATGAAAAAGATTGGACATGCACAGGTTGTGATGGAGTATGGGCATGGTTTCCATCCCCGTGAGGGGAAGTTGATGAAAAAGCAATATGGCATTGGTTTGTGATAAATAATCTCTGAATAAAGTTTCCATCCCCGTGAGGGGAAGTTGATGAAAAAGTCGTTGGTGTTGAGTTAATTAGCTCCAACACCCAAAAAAGTTTCCATCCCCGTGAGGGGAAGTTGATGAAAAAGACCTTGCTCACGGGCTGACTGATGTGATAGCTAGGATTAGGTTTCCATCCCCGTGAGGGGAAGTTGATGAAAAAGGATTATAAGCTAACTCCCGCCTACGGGATGTGTGGAGTGTTTCCATCCCCGTGAGGGGAAGTTGATGAAAAAGCAAGATTTTGGAGAGCAGTTCAAGCTTTCTGATGAAGGTTTCCATCCCCGTGAGGGGAAGTTGATGAAAAAGTGAAGCTGTAATAACACCCGAAGCTTATGCAGCAGCTGAAGTTTCCATCCCCGTGAGGGGAAGTTGATGAAAAAGCAGCACAACAACAGCAGGGTTTGTTGGCAGCATATGATGTTTCCATCCCCGTGAGGGGAAGTTGATGAAAAAGGATTTAGATTTCAAAGCTGAACATTTTTCTACAACTCAAGTTTCCATCCCCGTGAGGGGAAGTTGATGAAAAAGTCTTTTGATACCATTTGCAGAAAACAAGGTGGAATCTTACGTTTCCATCCCCGTGAGGGGAAGTTGATGAAAAAGGCCACTCTTCTAGAAGCCTTATCACAATTGAGTTTGAGAGGGGTCAATCTGAGGGGGTTGTTTTTCCAGGTGAATACCTGAAAAATCCTGTCAATAAAACCGATTATGACGTGCCTCAAATGCTTACTCAGCAAGCTATCTGAGGGGGTCAACGAAAGAATCAGGGTTTCAGCTATTGCCTGACCCCCTCAGATGCTTATAAATTGCTAACAAATTGATAAGTTTATCAAATTGTTGCAACTTGATTAGAAACTTTAGGTTTTAACTTTATTAATTTTTCATGGTTCAGTAAATATAATAAGTAAGTGTATAGACATCTACTGAAAAAGTCAAGCTGAAGTCTAAAGTATAAAAATACTCCATATAATTTTTCTGTTCTTTACCGTGCTGAGTGCTGAGTACTTTTTACCGTACTCAGCACTCTTCATCTAATCCCCAGTCCCTTTTAAAGTTTCCAAATCATCGGTCGGTATAACTCCACTTGTCCCGTCAAACAAGCAATGTATTCCCTTACCTGTAATTCCAAACAACGGCGAAGGCTGACTTGATATCCTGTATGAGGATGCGTTAGCTCAGACTGCAATTTCTCTTCCCAATGTTTGAGAAACTTTTTTAAGGCGTGAGGTTGAAGATATACACCGCCTTTTTCATCTGGAGAAGTAAAATCTTCAGAAGTAAAAATCTTGGAATTAATTAAATAAGCTACAAGAGAATCAACCAGTTGGGCGCGAAATTCTTCCATTAAATCGCTGACTAAAGCTGGGTGGTTATCACGGGGAACATGAAGGTTGCCAAAGTGAGTGTGTAATCCGATTACTTGCACGAATGAGAATACATTTTGACTTAATAATGTATATCCCAAACTTAACAAGCTATTGACGGGATCTGTTGGCGGACGCTTGGTACGTTTCTCAAAGACAAACACTCCCGTAAACAGAGAACCCAAAGCTTGAAAGTATAAAGTCGCTGCTTTTCCTTCATATCCTCGCAGCGAATCCATACTTTCAGCAAAAGTTAACTTCTCTATCAATTCTGCAATTCCACTAATTGCTGTCGCAGCAATTTTCGAGGGATGGCGACGATTTAATTTTAAAAGTAATGCACGGGAATTATGCAACTTTGCCCGAACTATCGCTTCAGCTTGCTTTCTGGTAAATTCTGGATTTTGACAACGCTCAACCTGTAACATCAAATATTCAACCTTAGCATCACCTTCTACTTGCAACCTGCCAAAATACCTCCCCTTTTGTGACAAATACATAATCGGAATCCATCGCTGCAATGCCATACTCACCGCACCATGTGATACATTACAACAACCAAACAGCACAACATTGCTGACTCGACTGACTGGAACTTTAATCCGCAATTCACCTTGATAATAAACTTGAAATTGTTGATTTTTGACGCTCAAATAAGCACCTTGGTCGGTTATATATAAAGTAGTCATGGTTTCCTGCCAATAATGAGAAATTGATGCTTTCGGAAAATTGCTCGGCTTGTCAATACTGCAAGCTTTGGGAGGACGAGAAACTGGTTTCGCTGGTCTTGGTTTACTGCGAAAATAAGGTGTACCCGAATCATTAATTACCCATTCCCCAGCGCGTACAGGTTTGGGTGGCGGTGGTGCATAAACTTCACCGCCAGCAAAGCGATAACCTAAAAAAGTAAACTCATCCTTGGGAGTAAAAATCTGTGTCTTCTCTGGTTGTAGAGTTAAATAAACTTCTCCTAACCAAGCAGTAATTTTGTCAAGGATACGGTTTGCTTCTTGCCAAGTTTTACAAGCGATGACAAAATCATCCCCATACCGCACTAAATTAATTCCTTGACTGAGACATTTTCGATCAAAATTAGTCAGGTATAAATTTGCTAAAGCACCAGAAAGTATCCCACCTTGTAATACTCCTTTACCAAAGTTGCGATATTGTCCAGCAACGATGATTCCTGATTTCAGTTGTCCTTGCAGTAATTGCATTAGACTCGGTTCGAGTGATAATTCCTCCAATACAGTTAACAACAACGCCCAACAAAGATTATCAAAAAAATCGGCGATGTCGGCTTTGATAATCCATTTTGGTTGATACTGGTAGTATCCATATAAATGTTGTACTGCTTGGTGAATACTATGTCCGGGACGATAGGCATAGCTGCAATCAAGAAACGTATCTTCTAAGGGAAAATACAATTCATCGAGTAGTAAACGCTGGATAATTCTATCCCGCACGGTACAGATACCAATTAACCGCTTACTGCCGTTTTTTTTGGGTATGTAAAACCCTTTAGCAGGGCTTGCAGTGTAAGTTTCGTGGTGTAGTTGATATTCGAGCTTCTGTAATTGTTCGGTAGCCATTGACTCGAATAAGTCAACAGAAATACCATCAATCCCCGCAGTCTTACTTCCCGCACGGACTTGTAGCCATGCGAAATGGAGGTGTTCTTTGGTGAACATAATGACAAGTAAAAAGGTAAAAGTAAAAAGGTAAAAGAAAGTAAATATTAAGTAGGGTGTGTTACGGCTATGTCAGGATTTGAGCGTTAGAGAAATTATAAATTAGCCGTAACGCACCACAATCATGCGGTGCGTTACGCGTTGCTTTAACGCACCCTACAATTAAGATTTACTTCTTGCAGTACCTTTAACTTAATTGTTGCAGTGCCATATATGAGTTCGTGTATGAGTTATTGACTCTGGTATATGACTTCGTATATGACCAAAGAAGGCAAAAGTAAAAAGTTAAAAGGCACTCATCAAGAAAAATCAAAATAGTTATACAGCAGATTGCACGTAGGGGCACAACATGTTGTGCCCCTACCCGTGTACTTCAGTTACCTGAAATACGCTATAAGCCCTTAAATTTATTGATGGGGATTATCTTTTAAATTTTTACTTCGTAAATATGTATAATCTTCTTACTTTTAACTTTTACCTTTTTACTTTTTACTTTTTATGAGCAGGACTCTGGTTGCATCATCTGAAGGTGTGAAGCTGGCAAGAAAAGCCTTAAAAGCCAGAAATTTAACTCAAACAGATTTTGGTATAGAGGTAGGATTAGGTTACACAACTGTTAGTAATTTCTTCAACGGTAAACCGATATATCGCACAAATTTTCAAGAGATGTGCGTTTTTCTGGGCTTAGACTGGCAAGATATTGCTGCATTTGGTGAAGAAGCCGAACTTCAAGAACTCACACCCCTTGATAACCTTTGGCAACAACTTCAATTATTAAGCTCTCCTACTGAACAAATGGGGCTAGTCTTAGTAAAAGAGGAAACATTAGGTTGGGGTCAGAAAATACCGAGTCGTTATGAAAAGTCAGTCCAGGTAGGCAGTTATATTCGTTTTGAAGTCAACTTAGAGACTCCTGGATATTTACTACTGTTGCAAAAAGATACATCTGGACAACTATGGTGTTTTTGTCCCTCGTGTTTTGCTCCCCAGCCGCACTTGAATACAGGTAAGACAACTCTGCCTCAAGAAGGTTCACCAATGACGGCTTTTCCAGTAGAAGGCGAACCAGGTAAGGAGGAAATTATCGCAGTCGTTACCAAGGAAGTACCTGCATTAGACTGGTTACGGCAAGAGGATGATGAGGTTTTGTCACTAGAAGCAAGTCATCTTATAGAGTTACTAAAATACGTGACTGAACGCGGAGACTATCAACTTTGGTATACAGATTACATGGTTACTGCACGGTAAAAGACTTTCAATTAAAAAATACTAACTAAGCGAAACGGGCGGTTAGAAACCGCGTCTACACAAACAAAACCCACCTCCGTGGGTTTCAAAACTTTGATTTGACCTTAGTCCGCCTCCGCGGACTAAGCCTGTGTAGCCGCGAATTCCATTCGCCAGGGCTTAAGCTGAAACTCCTTTAAAACCTCGTTTCCAGCCTGAGGCTGGAAATGCTGCTCCTGGTGGCTCTGCCGCCAGCAAGCGAGGCGGAGCCTCTAGGACGGCATTCCCAGTCGGAGACTGGGAACGAGACAACGAGACAATTTATTACACACTTGTGCAAATAGAACTCGCATCTACAAAGACAAAACCGCCTACGCGGGTTTAAAATCTTTAATTTTGTGTAGTTAAAAATTGTGAAGTAGGTTGACTTTAATAGTTTTTTTTCATACTATCTATACTGAAGCATTACTGAACCATGAAAAATCAATAAAGTCTAAACCCAGCGTTTCCAGTTACTCTCAATCATTTGGCAAACTTATAAGTTGCCATTGAATGATAAGCATCTGAGGGGGTCAGGCAAAGGCTGAAACCCTTATTCTTTCGTTGACCCCCTCAGATAGCTTGCTGAGTAAGCATTTGAGATGTGTTCAAGTTGATACTATTGAGAGTCTTTATCAACTATTCACGGTTGAAAATGACCCCCTCAGATTGACCTATCTCAAATTCAATCTTGATAAGGCTTCTGAATGGGTAGGGTTTTAATTCCTTTACCCCTCACGGGGATGGAAACTAGTACCGTTAGAACTTACAACCGCTGTCGCATTACTGGGTTTTAATTCCTTTACCCCTCACGGGGATGGAAACATGAGTGATCCCAATTGTACTTAAGCCAGACTAAAATGTTTTAATTCCTTTACCCCTCACGGGGATGGAAACTAGTCTTCAGAATCGTATTCAAAGCCACATCCAGGAGTTTTAATTCCTTTACCCCTCACGGGGATGGAAACGTAAGGGTTTAGCATTGCTAAACCCCTACAACAGATGTGGTTTTAATTCCTTTACCCCTCACGGGGATGGAAACAGAAAGCAACTGTGGAAAGGGCGATAGCGGTGATAGCGTTTTAATTCCTTTACCCCTCACGGGGATGGAAACTTTCAGCTCCGGTCGTTTGATCAGAAGACTGCATAGTAGGTTTTAATTCCTTTACCCCTCACGGGGATGGAAACCTTAACATCTACATTTGTCACTCCTGCATTTTCAAGTTTTAATTCCTTTACCCCTCACGGGGATGGAAACACTTTCAGGTGAATATGGAGCAAAAGTAGAATTATTGTTTTAATTCCTTTACCCCTCACGGGGATGGAAACATTCTGGAAGTTTGAATATCCATTGTAAACTCCGTGTTTTAATTCCTTTACCCCTCACGGGGATGGAAACAAGGCATCAAGAAAATGCTCTTTCACAGCGAGAGAATCGTTTTAATTCCTTTACCCCTCACGGGGATGGAAACTGGTACACCCCAACCAGGTACGGTTTGAGGGTTTATATCCTGTTTTAATTCCTTTACCCCTCACGGGGATGGAAACTTTAATTGCTTCTGTTCAAAGCCTTCCACAAGGATTTGTTTTAATTCCTTTACCCCTCACGGGGATGGAAACACTCCCCTATCCCCTTTTTCCGCACTTTTATAAGATACACGTTTTAATTCCTTTACCCCTCACGGGGATGGAAACAATTACTTCAAGAATCTTTTCTTGCGCTATTTCGGTTTGTTTTAATTCCTTTACCCCTCACGGGGATGGAAACAAAAAGATTAATTTTCTGTCCATCATCAAGCAAAAGTTTTAATTCCTTTACCCCTCACGGGGATGGAAACAGTTCGGTTAGTTTAGCGGCCACCAAGGGAATCAGTGGTTTTAATTCCTTTACCCCTCACGGGGATGGAAACTTTATGCTATTCACAGTTAGAGGCTGAGACATAGAGTTTTAATTCCTTTACCCCTCACGGGGATGGAAACTGTTGAACCATTTTTTCGCATCCTGGCCGGTGGTTAGGGTCGTTTTAATTCCTTTACCCCTCACGGGGATGGAAACAAAAGAATTGCAGATGCCGTTCTTCTGCAGTGTATTTTGGTTTTAATTCCTTTACCCCTCACGGGGATGGAAACCGATGGAGAACAGTCATCACGGTCATCCCAAACCCTTGGTTTTAATTCCTTTACCCCTCACGGGGATGGAAACTGTTGCGGCTGTTGCGCGGGCCGCTGTGGACTCACAACATTGGTTTTAATTCCTTTACCCCTCAAGGGGATGGAAACTGCCCTTTTATCATTTGAAAGAACCCAACCTTCTTCTCGTTTTAATTCCTTTACCCCTCACGGGGATGGAAACTCGCTTTTGAACAATTTTAGGTAAAATAAGTAATTGATTGAAAAGTCAAAACTAAAAAATATACCAGCATCTGGAACTAGCAGATGAAAAAACTCTTAGAAAAATTAAATCAACTTAACTTACAGGTTGTGCAACTTGCTGGACAAGGAAACTTCAAGCAAGCAATAATTATTGCCCAAGAAGCTGTCAACTTAGGGTCAAGCCAGCAGCTAACTGAGCATTCAGAATATTGTGATAGCTTGAATAACTTAGCAGAATTATATCGAATACAAGGATGTTATTTAGAAGCCAATCCCTTGTATTTACAAGCATTAACTATTAGAAAAAGTCTCTTAGGTTCAGAACATCCTGATGTTGCACAATCTTTAAATAATCTGGCAGTACTCTACCATTCACAAGGGAATTACTCACAAGCCGAAAAATATTTTTTAGAATCACTGGAACTTTGGAAAAGTATTTTTGGAGCCGAACATTTTCAAATTGCGACTAATTTAAATAATCTGGCAGAAATTTATCGAGAACAAAGAAAATATCTCAAAGCTGAACAAGTACATTTAGAAGTTTTAGGAATGCGAAAACGTCTGTTTGGCGATGAACACCCAGATATTGCTCAAACTTTGACTAATTTAGGAGCGATTTACACATCCCTTGGACGTTATAAAGATGCAGAAAAAATGCACTTAGAAACCTTGGCGATGAAAAGACGCTTATTTGAAGAGTTACATCCTGATATTACTATTAGCCTGAATAATTTGGCCAGATTGTACGATGTTCAAGGACGTTATCTCGAAGCAGAACAACTCCATTTAGTTGTTTTAGACAGATGGAAAGAAATATTAGGTTCAGAACATCCATACATCGCATCTACCTTCAGTAATCTGGGGGGAACTTATCAAGAACAGGGGCGTTACCTAGAATCAGAGCAAAAATATCTAGAAGCCTTAGCGATGAGAAAACGCTTACTAGGTGATGAACATCCTGATATTGCTAGCGGCTTGGATAATTTAGCAGAACTTTATCTAATTCAAGGGCGTTATTTATCAGCTGAACAAAAGGCTCTGGAAGCTTATTCTTTGAGAAAACAACTGTTCAGTTCTGAGCAATTCGATATTGTTAATAGCCTAAAAACTCTGGCATTGATTTACACTTACCAAGGGCGATACTTAGAAGCGGAAAAACTATATTTAGAAGTATTCCCAATCCTGGAAAGCTCACTTGGAAAAGAGCATCCCGTAATTGCCAGTACTTTAAACAATCTGGCTGGACTTTATGAACAACAAGGCAATTATTCTCAAGCCGAACAAAAATATTTATCAGCTCTAGAAATTCAAAAAAATCTCTTAGGTAATGAGCATCCTGATATTGCCTTGACTTTCAACCAGATAGCAGTTATTTATCGGTTACAAGGACGATATTCTGAATCGGAACAACTGCATCTAGAATCTTTGGCAATGACCAAAAATCTTTTAGGAGAACAACATCCATTCGTAGCAGCAATTATTAATAATTTAGCAGCATTATATCATGCTCAATTTAAATATCAAGAAGCAGAATCATTACTTTTATCAGCCTTGGCTATTGTTAAAAGCGCCTTTGGTGACGAACACCCACAAGTAGCAAGTACGATGAATAATTTAGCGGTTATTTATGACTTTCAAGGGCGTTATCAACAAGCAGAAGAACTCCATTTAGAAACATTGAGACTGAGAAAGTCATTACTAGGAGAAGAACACCCACAAATCGCTAATAGTCTGAATAATCTGGGAGAGTTATACTTTTCGCTGGGGCGCTATGAAGAAGCACAACAGAAGTATGTAGAAACTTTAGCAATGAGAAAACGCCTGTTGGGAAATGAACATCCTGATGTTGCATTTAGCTTAAATAATCTTGCAACGGTGTTAGCTGCGATTAACCGCCCAGATGAAGCTTTATCTCATCGCATCCAAGCCAGTAACATAAATGATCAGATTATTCGTAATATATTTGCTTTTAGTTCCGAAAGCGATCGCCTGGCCTTTCTGCAAAAAATTCGCAATAACTTTGACTTATTTCTCTCCCTAGTCTACAACCATCTTTCTAACTCCGAAAATGCGATGTCTGCGGCGTTAGATTTTGTCCTGAAACGCAAAGCCCTAACTGCTGCATCCCTGGCGGCGCATAATGAAGCCCTTTATAGCGAACGCTATTCTCACTTGCAAGAAAAATTTCGTCAACTGGGTGACTTGAGTGCCCAGTTAATCAACCTCACTTATTCTCCTCCTCAAAACAGTGATTTCACTAGCTACCAGAAAAAATTAGCACAACTACAGGCACAACATAATAACCTCCAAAAACAACTGGCATCTCAAGTACCAGAAATTCAGTTATTTGAACAACCTGCTAATCGTCATACTGTGGCATCAGCGTTACCAGCAGATTCGATTTTAGTTGAATTTGTGCGCTTCGATGTATTCGATTTTCATGCAGTTTCAGGCAATGGTGATACACAATTACAACCTGCTCGTTATCTAGCATTTGTCTTACCTTCCGGGGAACCAGATGCGGTGCAGATGATAGATTTAGGGTCAGCCCAAATCATTGATGAGTTAATTTGGGAATTTCGCTTGCAAGCATCCGACTATACCAAGCAAACTCTAGCATGGGGAAAAGATCCTCGCTTACCAAAGTTACCAATTAAACCATATAACCCAGCCCCAGCCATCCAACTCAGTCAGGTGCTTATTAAGCCTATTTATAATGCGATAAAAGGCTGCAAACATCTAATATTTGCACCGGATGGCAACTTGAACTTACTACCTTTTCAAACATTACCCAGCGATGAGACTAACACACATTTACTGATAGATGAGTTTATCATCAGTTATCTGGGTGTGGGGCGGGATATTCTGCGCTCTCAAATTCCCAATCAGCGGAGAGCTTCAGCATCTATAGTAATTGCTGACCCAGATTTTGATTTGGCTAGCGAACAAAGTGATATAAATCCTGCAACTCTCAAACAGAGTCACTTGATAATCCCAAAGCAGCAACCCTCAAACGCAGAATTGCTCGAAACTCTTGATGGTGAAATTTTGTCCCGCACAGTTGGTACAAGGTTTCTCGGTGAAAGTGTGGCCAAAAAGCTAGCAGATGCACGGCTATATGTGGGAGCAGAAGCACTTGAAACTCACCTAGTCACCAGCAAGTGTCCCCAAATTATGCTCATTGCAACTCATGGTTTATTTTTAACCGACTCGCCGCAAGCATCGCTTAACATAAAGCGGTTGCAAATGTCAAAAGTAGAAAACCCGATGATGCGCTCTGGGCTTGCTCTGGCAGGTGCTAATACATGGCTTTCTGGAGGTACTTTACCTTCTGAAGCAGGTAAAGGCTTTGTTTTCGCCCAGGATATCGCATCTTTAGACCTATGGGCAAATGAACTGACTGTATTATCTGCCTGTGATACCGCCAGAGGAGACATAAAGATTGGTGAAGGTGTGTTTGGGTTGCGGCGTGCTTTTGCCGTTGCAGGTTCAAAAACACTCGTGATGAGCCTGTGGAAAGTGCCTGATAAAGCTACTGCTCTGCTGATGGAGCATTTTTTTGACAACTTGCAGCTCGATATGGGGCGTGCAGAAGCTTTACAAAATGCCCAGAATTATATACGTAAAATCACGGTAAAAGAACTGCGGCAGTCTGCCTTGGGTATGGAAGTGCTGAAAGAACTTTTAAAAGTAAATGATTTCTCATCAAACACCAGAATTGATTGTCAAGAAGAAGACACACCGCTTCAGTATCCGTTTTATTGGGGAGCATGGATCTGTCAGGGAAGGACAGATCCGTTAGTCGGTACAGGAATTTTCAACTAGCGCGATCGCAGTGGTTAGGAGCCAAGTCAAATAACATAGTTTGTTGAGGTGGCAAAATTTCTCTAACAACTTGTTGACACAAACAGATTTAACTGAAGATGACCAGGAATTAATTATGAATTTAATTGTCAGACGTGGAAGAGTATTCCCTGAAATTCAGTGGACAGAAGCACAAAAAGCTGAAGACAAAGCTAGGAGACAGGCATTTTATGAACGTTGTTGGGCGATTTTTGAGCGTTTAAAACCAGAAATATTAGATAAATATTCTGACTGTTACATTGCTATTGAACCTGATAGCGGCAATTATTTTATTGATCGGGATCAAGAAGTAGCCAGTAAAATGGCCAGAGAAAAACACCCTCATGTAATTCATCATATTTTTGGCATTAATGAAACAGGTGTTAGTGGCAGAATATGATTGAGGGCAGATTTGGAGATAAAGGTCAAGTTTACTTTGAAATAGATTTGATTGGCGGGGATGGTTTTGGTTTTCCTGTAGAAACAATCTTATAGCGTTTCTCAATCTAGTGAGGTACATCTTAAGCCCCCTCTCGAAGAGCGGGGAGGGGGTTGGGGGTGGGGTTCTTGTACCTCACTATGAGTTGTGAACTTTGAATTGTTAACGCGCCGGCAGTTGTGGGTGTGTAGTCGAGTACTTGGCGACGATACCAGAAATCTCCGGGTTGTAAAGTCTCAAATAATTCCAGTAATTGCCAAACACTTGCCGCACATAATTTTTGGTTTCATCAAAGGGAATTTCTTCAACAAACTCATCTGGATCTTGTGTAGTTTGAGTTTGCAGCCATTTGGAGACATTGCCGGGGCCAGCATTGTAACTGGCGATCGCTAGCAGGGAGTTATTGTTATATTGCTGATGGGTATGATCCAAATACCATGTACCCAGCATGATGTTATCGTTGGGGTTTTCTAAGTTGATGGTTTTGAAATCCACCTTGATTTGTGGGGCAATCCATTGAGCTGTACTGGGCAACAGCTGCATTAAACCAGTAGCGTTAGCAACAGATTTGATTTTTGGTTCAAACCGTGACTCCTGACGAATTAAGGCAGTGACTAACAAAGGATTGAGTTTACGCTCAGTAGACCACTTTTCAATCTCCCGAAGATAGGGAAATGGATAACGGGCTTGCCAGTAGGCGATCTGTTTGCTTAAAGTCTGATATTGGGCAAGTTCAGCTGGTATTTCCCGATCTTCCAACTTAGAAATTTTGTCAATTCCGATGAGATTTTCTCCCTTAGCCTCCCGGATCAACCCTTCGGTAAATTGCTCTGTTACCGTTGGCTGAATTTTGTTCTGAAATTCTGTTTGCCATTGTAACCAAGCATCGCGGTCTTGACCTAGCTGATATAATTCTTTGAAAGTATCAGAACCAGCCGGTGGTAATGGGCGTTGGGGTGTGATGACTTCCGGGTTCATGACGCGCACATTGTCAAAGTTGCCGACATTTAGCCCCAACATGGTCGCGGCTCGCCATGCATAGTAAGAATAGGGAAACTGTTTAATCACATACTCATAAGCAGTTTGAGATTCCTGCTGTTTGCCTAGTAAAGCTGCCCATTTACCTACCCAAAAGCCTGCTCTCGGAGCCAAAATACTGTTAGGGTTGTTGGTAACAATTGGTTCTGCCCATTGCCAAGCACCGACGTAATCTTTAGCTTTGGCTTTATCTTGGGCGACTTTCCAGCGATACTCTGCCGCCTCGTCAGAACTTCCATACTTGGCTATCAGTAATTGCCACGTTTCGCTTGCTGACTTTTGGCTATTGAGAGCTTGGAGAGTTTTGGCTTTTTGTGCCAGTGCCGTACCAGCTTGTTTCGGAAATTTACTAATTACCTGTTCAAGATAGGGTAAGCCGTCTTTAGGAGTTTTTGCCATTTCTGCTAACCGCAGTAGAGCATTGCCAGTGTCTTCGGTATTGGGAAATTGCTGCACCAATTGTTTATAGGTGGCGATCGCTTTTTCTTTATCTTTACCCCCGATCTGTAACCCTCGTGCGGTACGGTAGAGGTTACGGGATGTTTTGGGTGCTTGGGTATAAGCATTGGCCGCTTTGAGAAATTGACTATTTTCCCAATAGCTTGTACCAATTAGTTCCCAGTCTTCGGGTTTGAGGTTAGGCTGTTTTACTAGCTGATCCAAAACGCCCACTATGCCTGGTTGATCGTAAGCATATTTAGCCAAAATCAATTGTAATTTTGGCTGATTGGGATTTTCTTGCAAGCGTTTGCGAATAATTTCCCAAGTTAGAGGATTGGAGGGAAATTGAGCGATCGCTATTTCTTGTTGCTTTGGTTGAGCAATCAGATATAACGCTTTCACGCTGGCCGCTTCTTTGGGATACTGTTTCAGCACACCTTGCCTGAGATCCGAGGCTTTGCCATCCTCGCCCAGCATATCCTCTGCCTGGGCTTGTTTCAGCAAAATGTAGGGTGCGAGGATGGGATAGTCTTTCTCTAGTCCATCCAGTAAAACCAGGGCTTTTTTCCCTTGGGTTCTTTCAACGTAATCACTTGCCAAAAGGTAACGAGCGCGATTCCGGTCTGGCGAAGGCGATTGTCCGGCGATCGCTGCTAGTTTTTCCGCCCGTTCTGGCAGTGATTGTGAAATCAGTGGAAAGACGGCTGATTGGGCAATAGTAGCATCAGATGGTTGCTGTGCCTGATTCTTACCCAGTTTGAGCCATTGCCCAACGGTTTTACCAATCTCTGGTGCTGATACCATTGCCCCAGCTAAAAAGGCAAACAGTGCTGCACCCGCAATTATCGAAATTTGCTTGTTCTGTAGTTTCTTCACCATGAATACCTGCTGAAAAGTTCCGGTGAATTTCTTGAAACTCTAGCATTCCTAACCATCAGTGTGACCAAATTTTAATTTTAGATTTTTAATTTTATGTAGAAAAATACTAATTTTCAATCTGACGATTGGCAGTATTGGTAAATCGCACATATTTAGATGCCATTACATCTATCTTGGGTATATCATAAATGCAATTCGTTCCCACCGTTTGTTAAGTAAAAACCCAGTCCCCAATCCCCAGTCCCTAATCCCCATTACCCCTTATCCCCAGAGGGGTCCCCACCTTCCCCAATCCCTAATCCCCAGTACCTTACTATGTCTGACTTCAGCAGCGAACCGATACCAGAGTTGAGAAATCCCCAACAAACCTTTCATTCCGGTGACTTAAGTTTAAGAATCGAAGGAGAAGTAGTACCTGTAGTAGATGTCCATCTAGGACAACAGCAATCAATTTACTTTGAACATCATATCCTGCTGTGGAAACACCCCAATGTTCGCCTCGGTGTCAAAGGTTTAAAAGGGGCAGCCAAGCGCTTCTTTGCCGGACTGCAAATTTTTATCAGTGAAGCACACGGTCCAGGAAATATTGCTTTCTCCCGTGAGGCTCCAGGACAGATTGTGGTGCTGAAATTAGAGCGGGGACAGACAGTGGATGTGCGCGAACATCAGTTTTTGCTAGCTACGAGCAATATTGAGTACAGTTTCTTCTTCCAGCGAGGACTAGCGAACCTCTTTTTCAGCCGCAGTGGTGGGTTATTCATCGATCGTTTCATTGGTCAGCAACAAGGGGGGCTGCTTCTAATTCACGGTTACGGCAATGTTTTTGAAAAGCACCTCGCTGCTGGAGAGGTGTTGGATGTAGAACCGGGGGCATGGTTGTGGAAAGACTCATCAGTGAAGATGGAGACAGTAACGGCGCTGCAATCTAGTGGTGGCATCTTCGGAGCAATTGGGGTGATGCTTGGCGGCATTTCATTTACTCTTAACCGCTTTATTGGCCCTGGTCGCTTAGGGTTGCAGTCTATGACTTATCACCCTCCTGCATCTGAGGGTGCAACTCAAGTCGGTGGCAGTGTTAATATCGGTTAAAGCTGTGAGCTATTTTAATTAGAGCCTATTTATAAAGTAAATATTAAGTAGGGTGTGTTACGGCTGTGTAGGAATTTGAGCGTTTGAGAAAGTCTAATTTAGCCGTAACACACCTGGAAATATGGTGCGTTACGCGCTGCTTTAATAAATGGTCTCTTATAGAGTTTGAATTGTCAGCATTTGAGGGGGTGTAGCATCGGGTGGGTAGAGAAAATCCACTTCTACCAGTCGCCGTTGACCAGGAGATATTTTTAATTGAGCAAGGGGTTCTCCCATCTGTCCCTCTTGTTGAACTAAATGCCAATATTGGGTTCTGGGTAAGCCGCCATCGTCTTTGTAGCGAATACGGACTGTACCTCGGAAAAAGACGGATGGTTCGGGTGGTGAAAAAAAGCGCAGCCCTGGTTTACTTAACTGATCTTCTTTGACAGGTGTTTGAAAAAGCACATTGACAGTCTGCAACTTATCTGTATTGTTGATTAATGGTAGAGAAATGTTGTATTCAATGCCGTAGTTGCCGTGAGCTTCGTAAGCAGTACCAGGATAACGCGCCACTAGTTTGGCGGTTTGATTTTGTCCAGTACCCATTTTTCCTGCTAAAAGGGTACTTAAACCGTAGGAAAAAGCTTGTCCTGATTCGGGAATTGTCAGGTATGAACTATTTGAGTCAGTAAGTTGTGATTGCCAACGAGAGCCAACAGCTACCCCCGCTACTCTACCATAAATTTCTGTTGCACCTGCAAGCTGATCTGGAGGACTGGGAGCAGGTTCACGGGGTCCGGCAAAATCACCATTTTCTAACAAATTCTCCCATTCTTCTAAAGTAGGCGATCGTTCTGTACCATCTGCATTGGGTTTGGCAAACATCGCCAGGTTCGCCAGATAAACTGGATTGTCACTATACAAATGCAACAATGTAGAACGTCCATTCAATGGCGGCGTTAAAGTCCGCACTGGAATGGGAAGATTCATTAACATCCGGCTTTGTTTTGCTGGAATTACCAACTGGGTTGGCCATCCTGATTGCTGTTTGACTCGTAGCAAATCATTCATGACGCGATCGCCTGGACCTGCATAAATGTTTCCCGAATTATTTTCCTGCATCGGGGGAAGTTTGATAAAAGGTGCATCAGGTTGACTAACATAACTGGCTGCTTGCAATATATTGACAGTTGCAGTGCGATCGCTTGGATTGTAAACAATCACCCCCAAATAAAGAGTCCGCAAATCATTTGGAGTCTCAATCGCTCTGGCAATATGGTGAGAAAATAAATCAAACCGTCCCTGAAATGGAAAGTTCAAATGGGCGCTGGGCACTTTTTTGCCTTGAGGAGGAAATGTAGACAGCAGAATGCCTTCGCTCTGAACTACTTCGGGGTTATTACTGTTAAATACTGGTACTGTATCAAGATGTCCTGTTAAAGGTCTTGTTTGTTGGGGAATGAAAATTTCTTGTGGTGCAGGTGCAGGCGCTGCTTGAGCCAAGAACAAGTAGGAAATTAAATTAAACATTTATTCAAAAAGCAATTTATCGCTGAAGTTAGGGACTTCCAAGAAATAAATTATCCAAAAAACGTAGACGCTGCATCGGCTTGCCGCAGGCTACCACAGACACAATAGAGTTGCCAGCGCGTTGCCGGGGTTCCCACGGCAGTCACTCATGGGGGAAACCCCCAAGACCGCGCTGCCTCCCCGTTGTAGCGACTGGCGCGACACAGAGGAATAAAGAGGAGAGAGTTTTTTCGCCAGTTTTTTGAGTATTTTTTTATTTGGAAGTCCCTTAAGAATACAGCATATCTAATCCATATCTCCTGCGATCGATGACAATTTAGAGGATGTTTGCCAAAACTTTTGCTAACTGATAAAATCAGCCTCTATGCTAATTTTTACCACAAAAACAACGATATATAGTCAAGTAGTATATGACACTAAATTTTAGCCGACGTAAATTTGTTTTGTCTGGTTCAGCTACTTTTGCTGGTAGCTTATTGCTGAAAGCTTGCAGTAGTAATCAAAGCACGACACCAACAGTTAGTAGTAGTAGTGGGGAAGGTTTTAAAATAGCGATCGCACTCCCCGGAACAATTACTGATAAAGCTTGGAATCAGTCTGGTTACGAAGGCGTAAACTTAGCTAAACAAAAACTGGGTGCAGAAGTTGCATATCTGGAACAAGTCGCTCAAGCAGATCAAACAGAAGCATTAACAGGCTTTGCCCGCAAGGGTTATAATGTTGTATTCGCCCACGGTGGACAATTTGATGCAGCTATAGAACAAGTTGCGGCACAATTTCCCAATACATTTTTTGTGGGTGTAAATGGTAATAACAAGGGAGCAAATATTGCCTCTTTGCGAATAGATCATTTGCAAGGTAGTTATTTATGTGGAATTATTGGCGCGGCCATCACTAAATCTAATAAATTAGCTTATATTGCTGGACAGGAATTTCCCGCTACCCAAGAAGAACTAAGGGGATTTCAATTAGGGGCAAAATCAGTTAAGCCCAATATTCAAATTACTTCTACATTTCTCGGTGATTGGAATGATGTTGCTAAGGCGAAAGAAGCTACACTTGCTTTAATTTCTTCCGGTAATGATGTAATTTATCAATGGTTAGATAGTGCTTCGCCCGCAGTTTTACAAGCAGCTAGCGATAAAGGAGTTTATGCTTTTGGGAATACAAAAGACCAGCTAGATGTTGCCCCTAAAGCAGTGTTAACAAGTGCTGTTAAACGATTAGATATAGCAATAGCTTATTTAGCAGAACTCGCAAAACAAAAACAACTCAAAGGGCAGATATATAGTATAGGTTTAGAAAGAAAAGATATCTTATATTTAGGTAAATTTGGAACATCAGTGCCGGAAACAGTTAAACAAAATGCTTTGAAAGTGAATCAGGAGATTGTCGATAAAAAAATTATCTTTGAAAATTGTCAGGAAGCTGGTAAAGATACCCGTTGTGTCAAAAAAGCATGAACTTCAATGTATTTACGTTTAGAAAATATTAGTAAACGTTTTAACTCATTTGTTGCTAATCAGAAGATTAACTTCAGTGTTGATGCTGGTAAAATTCATGGAATTTTAGGTGAAAATGGCGCAGGTAAGACGACTTTAATGAACATTATTAGTGGTCTATATCAACCTGATACGGGAAAAATTTATCTAGAAGATAAACCAGTAAAAATTACCTCTCCAAATGAGGCAATAAAATTAGGTATAGGCATGGTATATCAACATTTTATGCTTGTACCTAAGTTAACTGTTACCGAAAATATCATCCTGGGTAGAGAAAATAATTGGTGCTTAAATCTGCGGGAAAAACAACAAGAAATTGCGGCTTTATCCCAAGCCTACGGACTAGAAATTGACCCCACAGATAAAATAGAAAATTTACCAGTAGGGACACAACAGCGAGTAGAAATTCTCAAAGTATTATATCGCCAAGCCCAACTATTAATTCTCGATGAACCAACAGCAGTTTTGACACCAACAGAAGTAGAATTATTAATTAATATCTTGCGAAAACTGGCGTTAGCTGGCAAAACAATTATTTTTATTAGTCACAAGTTAGAAGAAGTAATCAATCTCTGCGATACAATAACAGTGCTACGACGAAGTAAAGTAGTAGCGACAACTACAGCTAAAGAAGTGACTCCTCAGCAATTAGCAGAATTGATGGTGGGGCGCGAAGTAGTTTTACAAGTCAATAAATCTGCATCTGTACCGGGAAAAGCAATCGTGTCGGTACAAAATTTGTCAGTTTTGAATGATAGGAATATTCCTGCTATCCATAATGTTTCATTTCAATTACGGGCTGGGGAAATTTTAGGAATTGCTGGTGTAGATGGCAATGGACAGCGAGAATTAGCTGATGCGTTGGCTTTGCCCGCCGCAGGCATCGCAGGTTTAATTCGGATCAACAATGGTAAGATTGAGTTTAATATTTCTTGTACTCACCAGAGAATCGGCTACATCCCTGAAGATCGGCAAAAAATGGGTTTAGTGTTGCAGTTTACCATTGCCCAAAACTTGATTTTGAATGCTTTTAAAAGCTTACCATTCTGCCGCAATTTTTTATTACAACTACCAGCAATCAAAAATCATGCTCAAATTGTCATGGAAAAATTTGATATTCGGGCGACTGGGGAAGATATCAAGGTAAGCCAACTATCGGGGGGAAATCAACAAAAGGTAGTATTGGCGAGAGAACTGGCGGGAGAACCAAATTTAATTATAGCGATGCAACCCACACGAGGATTAGATGTAGGGGCGATCGCCACAGTTCATTCTCAGTTGTTAGCACAACGCGATCGCGGTGCCGCAATCTTGTATATTTCTACAGAGTTAGAGGAAGTCATGGCCATGAGCGATCGCATTGCTGTAATCTACAGAGGTGAGTTTGTCGCTATTTTGGATGCACAGACGGCGACTAGAGAAGAAATTGGTTTATTGATGGCTGGGGGGAAACGCAGAGGGTAAAATGCCAAGTCTTTACATCATTGGTGGTGCAAATGGTTCAGGAAAAACCACCGTGTCTATGAGTTTATTACCAAATTTTTTACACTGCTTTGAGTATGTGAATGCAGATGCGATTGCTGCTGGGTTATCCCCATTAAATCCAGAGTCGATGGCTATAGAAGCAGGAAGATTAATGATTACACGCTTGCGGACGTTATCTAACTCTGGTAGTGATTTTGCTTTTGAAACCACATTAGCCGCGAGAACTTTTGCACCTTTTATAATTGAATGTAAAGCTAAAGGCTACATAATTAATTTAATTTATTTTTGGTTGCAAAGTCCTGATTTGGCAGTAGAACGGGTAGCACAAAGGATTGCTAGCGGCGGACACTCGATTCCAGAAGATGTGATCCGAAGACGCTACCAGAGAGGGAGAGTAAATTTAATTTCCTTATATTTACCATTATGCGATCGCTGGATTATTTATAATAACTCTAGTAATGATGCCAGCTTAGTAGCTGAGTATAGCTATAGTCAGCAGCTTGTTGTATATGAAAGTATAATTTGGAATCAAATCAGAGGATGAAAATGGCTGATCAAGAATTAGAACTTTTATCGAGTAAAATTGATGCTGGAGTTAAAGCCGCAATTGCCGCAGCCATAGAACGACATCGTAAGCTAGGTCAATCGATTAGTATTATGCAAGATGGGAAAGTTGTAACTTTAACTGCTGATGAAATTACAGCGATTCAGAATCAATAGAATAATATAAATCAATGGTCGTAAGATTTGCAAATAGAGGGAATGTGAGCGCTATAAAAAATTAAGACATATATATATAAATATACCGTCTGGGTAGGAGAGGATGATGAGCTATTGGAAGACTTAATAGCTATCAAACAGGAAATTACAGAATATTACCGAGATGCAGCTAACAAAGGAAACGCTATGTTGCTATATCTGAGTTAACTGAATAAAGATTTATTCTTTAATATCATGTCCGCATAATTAGTTATGCTAACCACAGTCATTACACCCCACCCCCAACCCCTAAGAGCTTGCGGGGAGGGGAGACAAAGCATAGCTTTGGCGGGGTGGGGTTCTTCGGGTTTAATAAGCAATCAAGCGGACATGATATAACTCTTCTTTTAGTCTCTCCATGAAAACATATATTTATTCTCGACTCTCAAAAGTCACACCTTCATAAATCAAATCAATTTCACAACTAAAACCAACACTTTCTAGAGTGATATCCTCACCAATAGTATAGGGCGAATACAGCCACATTCTGCCTTCTCCCCGACGATAAAATTCAATTCCAATTTTTTCGGATTCAATCAAAATATATTCTTGCAAACTGGGCATAGTGCGATAAGAAGCAAACTTTTCTCCTCTATCTTTAGCTTCTGTCCCAGGAGAAAGAACTTCCACAATGATTTTGGGATATTGAATGAATTTGCGTGCATTTAAATCTCTAGCATCACAACTAACCACCACATCAGGATAGTAATATGGGCTTTGAGTACTGACTTGCACTTTGACATCTGCAACGTTAATTCGACAACCTCTAGCACGCAGATGGGGATACAATGCTCTGTAGAGATTTAGGGCAATATCATTGTGAGGAATTGTCCCGCCAGTCATGGCAAACACTTTGCCATTAACGTATTCATAGCGACTCTCTTGTAATGGTTCCCATTCAAGATATTGGTCGATACTCATTTTTTGAGGTTGAGGGATGGCAATCATCGCATCATGATCACAAATAAACGCTTTCAACTCCTGCTACCAATCCTATCACCACTAATTGCCATCGCCTCTGCTCTCATCGTCGGTGCTATCCTCATATTACTCGCCAGAGCAAATCCTATAACTGCCTACACAGCTTTATTTCAAGAATCTCTCTCTACTTACTTTGGGTTTGGCAACACCCTTACCAAAATGACACCTCTATTATTCACTAGTTTAGGGGTATTAGTAGCATTGCGGGCTGGTCAATTTAATATCGGTGGCGAAGGACAAATTTACCTTGGTGCGTTGGGTAGCGCTTTAATCGGGTTATATGTGCAAGGATTACCAGCTATCATTCACATTCCCTTAGCACTTCTGACTGGGTTTGGCTTTGGTGCGGTTTGGGGTTGGATACCTGGTTATCTCAAAGCAGTACGGGGAGTCAATGAAGTCATCACTACCTTATTACTGAATTACATTGCAGTCAATTTAGTTAGCTACTTAGTGCAAAATCCCTTAAAAGCACCAGGCGCACCTAGTCCTTATTCACCGTTGATTGCTAAATCTGCACAGTTGCCGATTATCTTACCCGAAAGTCTTGCCCATGCTGGTATAATACTGGCGTTAATGGCAGCAGTCATATTGTGGGTGTTATTGGTGCGATCGCCTCTAGGATACCAAATCGCCGCCGTTGGTTTTAACCCCATAGCAGCCCATTATGCCCGAATTTCGGTCAAAAATACCATCATGTTAGTGATGGGGTTAGCAGGTGGTTTAGCCGGGTTAGCGGGTGCATCTGAGGTGATGGGATTGAAGTACCGCTTATTTGAACAAGTTTCATCTGGTTATGGATTTGATGCTGTGGCGATCGCTTTTTTAAGTCGCGGTAGTATTGGCGGTGTAGTGTTGACTTCTTTATTTTTTGCCGCCTTGCGTAGTGGTGCCAATGTCATGCAACGTAGCGCTGGTGTACCTGTGACTATAGTTTATGTAATTCAAGGATTAACCGTCTTATTCATTGCCATCAGCCTTGCCGTAGAAACACGATTAAAAACGCAAAGTAACGCTGAGGTTTAACGCAAAGGTACGCAAAGACTTCTCGGCGATACTCTGCGCTTCCCTTAGCGTTCCTCTGCGTTTAAAAAAAAACTATGAATAACCTTAACTTCCTCTCTGATTACTTAATTGCTAGCTTAAACTTAGCCATCCCCCTAGCATTTGCTGCCCTTGGGGGAATGTACTCAGAACGTTCTGGAGTATTAAATATTGCCCTAGAAGGGATGTTAATAACTGGTGCTTTTACCAGTGCAGCCGCTACCTTTTACACTGGCAACCCTTGGCTTGGTGTCCTCTGTGCGTTGATTGCTGGGGGATTAGTCGGTTTACTTCATGCATTTCTATGTGTAACTTTATATGTCAATCAGTTAGTGTCAGGGTTAGCGATTAATTTAGTAGCTGCGGGGTTAACATCGTTTTTAGCGCGGTTAGTATTTAATGACAGTAGCACTCAAAGATTGCCAGGAATTGAGCCTATAATTATTCCTGGTCTTGCGAATATACCTATACTTGGTGCTATGTTGTTCCAGCAAGATGTGCTTGTATATTTACTGTTAATTTTAGTTGCTTTAAGTACCTATATTTTATTTCATACTAGCTTTGGGCTGACTTTGCGGGCGGTGGGGGAATATCCCAAAGCTGCGGCGACGGCTGGGGTTTCGGTATTAAGGGTGCGATATTTGGCTGTAATCCTTAGTGGCTGTCTTGCCAGTTTAGGAGGTGCTGATCTCGCTTTGGTACAAATAAAATTTTTTACAGAAGGGATGAGTGCAGGTAAAGGATTTATTGCGATCGCTGCTTTAATTTTTGGTAGATGGCATCCTTTAGGTAGTACATTGGCTTGTTTATTATTTGGCGCTACCGAAGCTTTACAGTTACGAGTTCAAGCCTTGGGTGCAAATATTCCTTATCAATTTTTGGTCATGTTACCATACGCGATCGCTCTATTTGCATTAGTGGGATTAGCTGGTAAATCTATACCACCCCAAGGGTTAGGTGTTCCTTACTCGCCAGAAAATCGCCAAGAGAATTAAGGACAAGTTCAAGGAACGCTTTTAGCGCCAGTTATTCCTCCAGGTGCGATCGCTTAATCTGTAATTAGCAACTTGTATATGACTTCTATTTGATTTTTGATTTTTGAAAAAACTCTATAAAACTCGAAAGTGCTGATTCCCAACTCCCAACCTATGCAAATAAGTTCAAAAATCAAATCGGATTGCTATATTACTTTTTCTTAACAATCAATTTTTGATTTTTATCTTCCATTTCTAAGAGTTGAGGGATAGTAACAAAGCTATAGCCCTGCTTGCGAAAGTTGGCAATAATTTCTGGTAAAGCTTGTACAGTCTTAGAACGATTACCACCACCATCATGCATCAACACAATTCCACCAGGTTTTGCCTCTCTGAAGACATTACCGATCAATTTGGGTACAGCAGGACGCGAATAATCTACAGAGTCAGATGACCACAAAATAATTGCATATTTGCTATTTCTAGCGTAATCAACCACCCCATTATGCATAATTGCTCCAGGTGGTCGAAATAAATTTGTTTTTAACCCTGTAGTTTGATAAATGATATCAGATGTGTGGTCAATTTCATAAGCGGCGGCTTGGGGATTCAAGAATTGATACCAATGATGCCAAGTATGGTTGCCAATCACATGACCTTCAGCAACCTCCTGCTTGAGTAAGGCTGGATAATTTTTCACATTTTGCCCAATTACAAAAAATGTTGCTTTAATCTGATTTTTTTTCAGAATATCTAACACTTCTGCTGTACTCTCAGGCCAAGGGCCATCATCAAAGGTGAGAGCAATTACTTTTTGAGGTGGAGAGAGTTTTGCCGCCTCAATTATTGCACCTTGAAAACTGGATGGTATAGAGTCAGAAAAACCCTTTACTTGTGCTTGTTGCTGCCAACCTGTCAGCATCGCTGCCTTCAATTCCTCAACTCGCTGCTGGGTTCCTACATTTGCCGTTATATTATTTACATTTACACTCTGTTGTGATAAAACTTTAAGAAAATTTATTTTGATCAAAAATATTAAACTAAGACTAAAACTACTACATAAGATAAGCAAACCAACTAATTTTACTGGAGTCCAAGGGATTGGCTTATTATTGATCACGTCAACTTCCTTATAATGGTCAAATAATCAGTCATTATACTGACAGTAAGTTAGATTTTTATCTGCTTACTTTCAGAAAAAGTATAACTATCTATTCAGCGATTGCCAAGAGTGCGTAGGCGTAGCGCGTCGTAGACATCGCTTTCCCACCGAACTTAGGTGTTCATAATTTATGATTGTAAGCGCAATCATCTAAATAAAACATACTTTTGTCATAATTCTGTAATATTTTCATCAATAATGCATGTCAAAATTTTTAGTCATAAATCAAGATTTACTGTGAATTATTGATGTCCCAAATAAAATAATCAATTTAAATATTGACATCGTAAACAAATATAACTATGATTTTGGCATATTATATGTAAAATATACAAATTCTTCAAAAAAACTGCCCAAGTAAATAAATTTATCCCGGAAATAAATCAATGAGATTACGCTGGTTTTTACTAAGTATTATTAGCACTTTGTTCCTAACATCCCCCACCTTGGCAGCAAGATTAAAATCTCCCCAAATTGACTCGAATCGGAATCATCTAGAGTCAACAACAGACTCGAAGTATTTATTGGCTAACTTTCCAAGTGAAGTAACTAGACAGAAAAATTTTATTCCTAAACTCAATCAACCGGAGATTTTCAGCAATACCAATGATACTTCTTTATTTGGTGGCATTATTCCATTAGGCAAAGAAATAGCAGAGCTAAAGTCTCAAGTTAGAGCATTAATGACTCACTATACTTTTCTCAAACCTGGGATGTTTTTCTTAGATATAGAAACAGGTAACTACTTGAATATTGATGGCGAAAAGGTATTTCCCGCAGCTAGTACTATTAAATATCCGATTTTAATTGCTTTATTTGAACAAGTAGATGCTGGTAAAGTCAAACTTGATGAAAAGCTAGTGATGCGGCGTGACTTAGTGGCGAGTGGTTCGGGTGAATTGCAGTATAAACCAGCAGGAATCAAGCTGAGTGTAATCGAAACTGTTAATAAAATGATTACGATCAGTGATAATACTGCAACTAACATGATTATCGACCGTTTAGGCGGAAAAGCAAAACTCAATCAACGTTTCCGCACTTGGGGACTAAAAAACACAGTAATTCGCAATATGTTAGGAGACTTTAAAGGCACTAATACCACTAGTCCAGCAGATTTGGTAAGGTTGTCAGCCTTGGTTGATCAACATAAGTTAATTTCAGAGGGTAGTCATTTCCAAGCTTTAGATATCTTGCGTCATTGTCATAATAATAAGTTGCTGGCGGCTGGTGTGGGTAAAGGTGGAACTATTGCTCATAAAACAGGAGATATTGGATTTTTGGTTGGAGATGCAGGGATTATTGAAATGCCAAATGGTAGGCATTACTTAGCAGGAATTTTTGTCAGAAGACCCCATGACGATGAGCGAGGAAGGGAGTTTGTACGTCAAGTTTCGCGGATAGTTTATCAGTACCTTGATCAACCAAAATTATCCCAGAAGTATTGATTTTAAAAGCTGCTGGCATCGCCTTGGGTGACTGACATCTTTGGCAAGCTGCATGAAAAGCTTAAATGTGCAACTTGATTCTATCAAGCTTCAATTACATTTTCTTGACAAAGTTATTACCAAGTTGTGACGAAGGTGTGACTAGACTGATTTTGCTATATGCGTCTGTTTTTCCTTAGTTACCTTGACTCTGGCAGTTAAGAATATTGCTAGATTGGGTTGAGGCAATGCGTTATCCAACAAACTCGGCAAAATTTTGTAACCTACACATTTTTATTTTTTGGGCTTAAGAGGGTGTTTGAAAAGTCCTCTTGTTAGTAGCAAAACATTATAGATCCTCCTAAATCCCCCGCTCAATTGGGGGACTTTGATTCCGGTTCCCCCCTTTTCAAGGCAGGGCTGTTTCATTCGTTCAGATCAGAATTTTGTCAAGAGTATCAACCAGAAAATTTAGTGAGTTGGTAATCGAAAAATTACTGTTTCAA
>NZ_JBALEK010000042.1:0-225555 GCF_036917815.1 Nostoc sp.
AGACGGCGATTGATCGCGTCTCAAAAAGACGGCGATTGATCGCGTCTCAAAAAGACGGCGATTGATCGCGTCTCAAAAAGACGGCGATTGATCGCGTCTCAAAAACTCAAAAACCCAAAATTGTTGCCAGTAGCCTTTAACTGAACCATATTGCCTAATAAAATAGAACCCCGACTTTTGATGATCAGTCGGGGTTCTGGGTATTAGTTTATATCTAGTTCACCATTTCAAATATGAATCTTCAATTCCCTGTTCACGTCGAATTTTGCCATCTTTTTCAAACCAAGCAATTACTTGTTGTGCTGTCAAATCTTCAATAGCAACACCGTACTCTTGGGCGATATGCTTCAAAAGCTTAAGTGATGAAATTGTCAATCTTGTTAAAAACTTTTCTGGAGAAGACAACAAAGCCGCGTCTACTTTTGCTGACTCTTCCAGAGTTAAAAACTGTGCTGATGGTTGCTGTGGTAGTACGTCCATAAACGCTATCTCAAACTTAGTTGACTAATGACTAATGACTAATGACTAATGGCGAACTTGTACTAAATAGCCACAACGATGTTCGCCATCAATAATCCAGTGGGTGCGTTCTACGGTACAATCAGGTAATACAGCAGCAAACATTTCTAATTCGTGACCACAAATGCTGGGGAAAGATTCGGCAACGTTAGAAATGGCGCAGTTATGCTCTATAAAAATAAAGCGATCGCTCTCAAAGCTGTCATTCACATCAACAGGGTGATATTCTGCCATGAAGCCTTCTGCTTTTCTCAATTCTACTAAGTTGGCTACCCGTTCTCGCAGTGAACCGCTACCCACGCGATCGCGGTATTCTAGGGCTTTGCGTTGCCACTGTTTCTCTAAAATCGATTTAAATTGGTCGTGTCCCATCGTTTCGGCTAAGGTGTCTAGCAACGAAACCGCAAAATTGCCGTGGCCATCACCAAAGCGATCGCTCATTGTGCGGTGCAAGCGATCGCGTCCCTGACGACTCAGTTGATAAATGTGTTGTGGCCGCCCCATGCCCACCGCCTGTACAGATGTCGCATACAAAACTAGCTCCTCCGTCTCCAAATCCTTGAGATGGCGACGAATCGCTTGGGGGGTAACGTCTAAAACTTCAGCTAGCTCCAAAGCCGTTGCTTTTTCGTGTTTGTGCAGATACTCTAGGATATCTTGCTTGGTTGAGGACTGGTGAGTAGTCGCCATCTTCTGGTGCGAGACGTTCAGCGAACGTCCCAAAAATTTCTTTGAAAATTTGACTTTGACAACATTGTTGTTGTTAATTTAGCGTAAAATGAAGATACATTAAACAACATAGCTGTTGTTTTACTCTCCACCACTATTCTAGCAGCCGTGTAACCATTCCGTAATGCGATATGGGGAATCGGCTAAAGAAAAGTCCGACTCCCATCCTTATAAAGATTCAAGTTCCGAACACGAGAGATTATTACTGATGAGTGCCACTGTCAAAACCTTAGTCAACCAACCTTACAAGTACGGCTTTATCACCGATATTGAGTCCGACACTATACCGCGTGGACTAGATGAGGACGTTGTTCGCTTGATCTCTTCCAAGAAGAACGAGCCGCAGTTCATGTTGGACTTTCGCCTCAGAGCTTATCGCCAGTGGCAAAAAATGACGGAACCAACTTGGCCCAATGTCAAGTATCCGCCAATTAATTATCAGGATATCATTTACTACTCAGCGCCGAAACGCAAGAAAGAAAAACTAAACAGTTTGGACGAAGTTGATCCAACTCTTTTAGAAACCTTTGAGAAGTTAGGCATTTCCCTATCTGAACAGAAGCGACTGGCAAATGTCGCCGTCGATGCAATTTTCGATAGCGTCTCTGTCGCCACGACATTTAAAGAAAAGCTAGCGGAAGACGGCGTTATTTTCTGTTCGTTTTCGGAAGCGTTGCAAGAACACCCAGAACTGATTAAAAAATACCTGGGTAGCGTTGTTCCCATCGCTGACAACTATTTTGCCGCCTTAAACGCCGCCGTCTTTAGTGATGGTTCCTTTGTCTACATTCCTAAAGGCGTTAAATGTCCAATGGAACTGTCTACCTACTTCCGCATCAACTCTGGTGATACGGGACAATTTGAGCGGACTTTGATTGTCGCCGAAGAAGGTAGTTATGTTTCTTACCTTGAAGGTTGCACCGCGCCGATGTATGACAGCAACCAGTTGCACGCCGCCGTTGTGGAACTTGTCGCCCTCGACAACGCTGAAATTAAATACTCAACTGTCCAAAACTGGTACGCTGGAGATGCCAACGGTAAAGGCGGTATTTACAACTTTGTCACCAAGCGCGGTTTGTGTCAGGGCGTAAATTCCAAGATTTCTTGGACTCAAGTAGAAACAGGTTCGGCAATTACTTGGAAATATCCTAGCTGTGTATTGGTGGGTGATAACTCTGTGGGTGAGTTCTACTCGGTGGCGCTGACAAATCATCAGCAGCAAGCTGATACGGGTAGTAAGATGATTCACGTTGGTAAGAATACCCGCAGCACAATTATTTCTAAAGGAATCTCCGCAGGTAAATCTAGCAATAGCTATCGGGGTTTGGTGAAAGTTAACCCGACAGCGATTGGGGCGAGAAATTATTCTCAGTGTGACTCCATGCTGATTGGGGATAATGCTCATGCGAATACTTTCCCTTATATCCAGGTGCAAAATAACGCCGCGAAGGTGGAGCATGAAGCTTCTACTTCTAAGATTGGGGAAGATCAGTTATTTTACTTCGCTCAAAGAGGTATTTCTTCGGAAGATGCTATTTCGATGATGATTAGCGGCTTCTGTAAGGATGTTTTCAATCAGCTACCGATGGAGTTTGCTGTGGAAGCTGATAAGTTGTTGAGTTTGAAGTTGGAAGGTAGTGTTGGATAAATGGAAGCAAGGATAAACACGGGGACATCTGTGTTTATCTTTGGAAGAATAACGAACCGCAGAGGCGCAGAGAGCGCAGAGAGAAGAGAGAGAAGATGATTATTGAAAATAGTGAAGTTGTGCTGTCAGTAAGGAATCTGACGGCTAATGTTGATGGGACACCGATTCTTAAGGGTGTGAATCTGGAGGTGCGATCGGGTGAAATTCATGCGATCATGGGGCCGAATGGTTCTGGTAAGAGTACTTTTTCTAAGGTGTTGGCTGGGCATCCAGCATATCAGGTGACTGGTGGTGAGGTGATTTTTCAGGGGCAAAATCTCCTGGAGTTGGAGCCGGAGGAACGGGCTAGAAGTGGTGTGTTTTTGGCGTTTCAGTATCCATTAGAAATTCCGGGTGTGAGCAATTTGGATTTCTTGCGGGTGGCGTACAATTCCCGGCGGAAGGCCCAAGGTTTAGAGGAAATAGACGCTTTTGATTTTGACGATTTGATTGAAGAAAAGCTGGATGTGGTGAAGATGAATCCCAGTTTTCTCAGTCGGAGTTTGAATGAAGGGTTTTCTGGTGGTGAGAAAAAGCGGAATGAAATTCTGCAAATGGCGCTGCTGGAACCAAAGTTGGGAATTTTGGATGAGACTGATTCGGGTTTGGATATTGACGCGCTCCGAATTGTGGCGAATGGGGTAAATCAACTGGCAAGTCCAGAAAATGCCACAATTTTAATTACTCACTACCAACGGTTACTTGATTATATTGTGCCTGATTTTGTCCATGTGATGGCACAGGGGCAGATTATTACAAGTGGTGGTAAGGAACTGGCGCTAGAGTTAGAATCTCGTGGTTATGACTGGGTGTTGGCAGAATTTGCAGCTGAGGTGGGTGTGTAATGAGTATTCAAGTTTCTCCCAGCACAATTCCTAACTCAAATGTAGTCAGTTTGACATCGACTCTGTTAGATAAAGATGCCTACCTAACTGAATTGTTAAATCAGGTAACTGCATCAAAAACAGAGGGGTGGTTGCAGGATTTACGCCAAAGTGCTGCTAGTTGGGTACGCCACTCGACTATTCCCACCACGCGCGAGGAAGAATGGCGATTTACTGATTTGTCGTCTCTGCGTAAGGTGCAATTTAATGTAGAGACGGTAAATTATGCGTCTTTACAATTTGATGTTTTGCCAGAAGCGGCTAATAGTCGCTTGGTATTTGTTAATGGCGTTTTTGCACCGGAGTTATCCGCAGTTTCAGATTTACCATCTGGTATTGTGGTGAGTAATTTGGCTGGCTTACCTCTGCATGAGCAGGAGGGTGTACGGCAGTATTTAGCTCAAGCTGAGGGAGCGCAGGAGGTTTTTACTGCTCTCAATACGGCTGGGATAATTGATGCAGCTGTGGTGTGGGTGAAGAAGAATGTGGTTGTTAAAACGCCAATTCATTTGGTGTTTATTTCAGGTAAGACGCTGACGATTTCGCAACCGCGTTGTTTGGTGGTGGCGGAAGGTGGTTCGCAGGTGACGTTGGTTGAGGAGTATACGAACCGCAGAGGCGCAGAGAGCGCGGAGGAAGAGGGAGTATATTTTACTAACGCGGTTACGGAAGTTTGGGTTGGTGACAATGCCCAGGTGAGTCACACTAGGGTTGAGCGAGAAGGTGCAGAGGCTTTTCATATTGGGAAGACTGCGATCGCACAATCTCGTGATAGTGGATATACTTGTCATGCCATAACTTTGGGTGCGAAGTTGTCACGGCACAATTTGGAGATTTTGCAAACTGGTGAGCAGACTGAAACTACTCTCAATGGTTTGACGATGATTTCTGGTAAGCAGTTGGGGGATACTCACAGCGCGATCGCACTCAACTATCCTCACAGTACGAGTAAGCAATTGCATAAGTGTATTGTAGGCGATCGCGCTCACGCAGTCTTCAATGGTAAAGTTTTAGTTCCCAAACGAGCGCAGTTGACAGATGCAGTCCAGATGAATCGGAATTTGCTGTTATCATCTAAAGCCAGGGTTGATACTAAACCCCAATTGGAAATTACTGCCGATAATGTCAAATGCGCTCACGGTGCCACCGTTAGCCAATTGGAAGATGATGAAATATTCTATCTACAAAGCCGGGGAATTGATGAAAACGATGCTCGGAAGTTGTTAATTAACGCCTTCGCTGCCGAAATCATCAACCAAATACCAGTTCCTTCTCTGCGAGAAATCCTTTTAAACACAGTCAATAATCTTAAGTCCTTGACTAATGACTAATACTTCTCTACGAGAGGCTGCGCCAACGGCTTCTCTACGAGACGCTACGCGTAGCTTGCTTCCCCGGAGGGGTACGCTCAGTACAAGTGACTAATAACTAATCTACCAATGACTTTCACAACTACCAAAACCCTAGCTGATAAAGTTCGCGCTGACTTCCCGATATTGCATCAGGAAGTCAATGATAAACCCCTGGTTTATCTCGATAATGCTGCGACATCGCAAAAGCCTTTGTTTGTATTAAATACCCTACGGGATTATTACGAGCAATATAATTCTAACGTGCATCGCGGTGCCCATACTCTGAGTGCTAAAGCTACCGATGCTTATGAAGGTGCTAGAGATAAAGTTGCCAAATTCATCAATGCTGCATCGCGTCAGGAAATAGTCTACACTCGTAACGCAACTGAGGCGATTAACCTCGTAGCTTACAGTTGGGGTATGAACAATTTGCAGCCGGGAGATGAAATTATTCTGTCGGTGATGGAACACCACAGTAATATTGTACCTTGGCAATTCGTCGCCCAAAAAACGGGTGCAATACTGAAATTTGTGGAACTGACACCAGAAGAAACTTTTGATTTGGAGCAGTTTAAAAAACTGATTTCAAACAAAACTAAATTAGTATCAGTGGTGCATATTTCTAATGCTTTGGGTTGTATTAATCCAGTGCAAGAAATTGGTGCGATCGCTCACCAATATGGTGCTAAATTCTTAGTCGATGGTTGTCAAAGCGTTCCCCACTTCCCTATTGATGTCCAACAAATAGATTGTGATTGGTTGGTAGCTTCCGGCCACAAAATGTGCGCCCCAACTGGCATAGGATTTCTGTATGGCAAGTTGGAAGTGTTAGAATCAATGCCACCATTTTTTGGTGGTGGTGAGATGATTGCAGAGGTGTATTTAGACCATTCCACCTATGCAGAATTACCACATAAATTTGAAGCCGGTACACCTGCAATTGGAGAAGCGATCGCGCTTGGGGCTGCCATAGATTATCTTAGCAGTATTGGCATGGATAAAATTCACGCCTATGAAGCCGAATTAACGGCTTATTTGTTCCAACAATTAGAGCAAATTCCCCAAATTAGAATTTACGGACCCAAACCAAATGCGAAAGGAGAAGGTAGAGCCGCTCTTGCGTCGTTCACAGCCGGGGAAGTCCACGCCAACGACTTATCTACATTATTAGATCAAGAAGGCGTTGCGATCCGTTCTGGACACCACTGTACTCAACCATTACACCGTTATTTAGGTCTTGCTGCAACCGCACGAGCAAGTCTATCTTTCTACAACACGCACGAGGAAATTGATATTTTTATCAAAGCACTGAAAGAAACTTTGGACTTTTTTGCAGGTTTCCTTGCTTAAAGTTACAAAATATTCACATACTATACGACTACTATTTGATTTTCAAAAAGATACATAGGGTGTGTTAGCGACAGCGTAACGCACTAAATCCTTACGAATGGTGCGTTACAGATTTCATCCTAACGCACCCTACAGTACCTAATTTTGTTCAAAAATCAAATAGGAATCCTATAATTGTGCCAACTATCAGCAATATATCTTGCTAATAGTTGGGCACAATTTAATTATCTGGATTATTTACTGGATAAACTCAAGTGTCATCCAGTGACTTTACTTTAGATAGAGTTAGAAAAACCTTTGGCTTAACTATATTCTGATAAAATCGATATATTTGGATCTGTACATGAAGTAGAGTCTCCACCACTACTTGCAGAAGTCTTGCGGGAAAATGTATCTTTAGCTCTTGCTAGTAATACGGGAAAATCCCGTTCATAGATGATTATAGCGCCATTTTAATTGCTGTAAAAAAAAATATTTAAATAATCGAATAAGTTGATTTTCTGGTATCGATTTTACTGTTGATTCAGCACAAGCTTTAAATGGGAATTGCGATTTTATTATTAGCCATTCACCAGAGTTACTAATTCTGAATGCACCAGTTGTCACAATTGTAGAAGCTAATACCAATTTAATGTGAAGTTGCACATATCTTGATCCCCCTAAATCCCCCGATAAATTGGGGGACTTTGATAGATGTTTTTCCGGTTCCCCCCTTATTAAGGCTTGTTCGGGGGGATCGAATTATATGCAGCTTCATAAAAAATTGGTATTAGCAGCTAAATTGTTTAATGAACGTGAGGGTAATAACATTCAGGCAATTTATGGAACGGGAGCATCCCAGTTTTATTCTGCCGATAAAGATAAATGAGATGTGAGATGGTGAAGAAATAATCGCAGCGATTCCGAAGGCGAGCTACGCCTACGCTAAAATACTCTACAAAAATGCTCCAGTTGAGGAACTAACAAGCGTAAGGATTGATTGAAGTAGTACGTAGTAAAATGCAAGAAGGTATTATACCAGGAGTAGGTTTTTTACCCTTAAATGTCACTGTGCTAACTTCATATATCGCGGTGGAAATTCCTAATTTTTGCTGAGGCGATCGCTAAACTAATCCCATAAAAATAGTAACAGTTAATTGCAAATTTTGAAGTAGATTTCCATAAATCATCATCAAAATTCGGTTTTACTATTTGAGGATAAAAATCATGAAAAACAAAGTATTGTTTAGTGCCATCTTTATGGCAACTTGGGTAGGAACATTGATTCCCAGTGCTTTTGCTGCTTCACCCTGTTCTGTGGGACAAAAGGCTGAGGTTCTTTGGAAGCAAGCATGGTATCCGGTAACGGTACTTAAGGTTAATGATGATAAGTGCTATATTACCTACGATGGTTATGATAGTTCCTGGAATGAATGGGTTGGTAGTAGACGCTTCCGGGCATCATTTCAAACTGGAGATGCAGTCAGAATTTTGTGGAAGGGAAAATGGTATCCAGGGCAGGTTTTAGAAGTTAGTAACAATCTTTATAGAATTACTTATGATGGCTACGATAGTTCTTGGGATGAGTGGGTTCAACCTTCCAGGGTAAGTAGATAGGGAATATTTCACTTTTATAAATTGGAAGGGACGATTTCATTTGTTGGAGTCGTCCCTTTAAACTTATAAAAGGGCGGTTAGAAACCGCAGCTACACAGGCAAAACCCACCTTTCCTTCGGAACGCTACGCGAACGTGGGTTTCATTAGTCCGCGTAGGCGGACTTTGTTTGTGTAGCCGCGAATTCTATTCGCCTTGGCTCTAAGTTGACTGTTAAACTGAGAACCATAAGTAAAATCTCGTGTATTTTGGCAAACTTATGGAGCCAGTATCACTGACAGCAGCTGCGATCGCAACCTTGGTAATCACCAAAGCCTTTGAAAAAACTGGTGAAATCATCGGCGAAAAGGCTTGGGACGAAGGCGAAAAGTTGTTAGTTCTGCTGAAACGCAAGGAACCTAGCACAGCGAAGGTTATCGAACAGGTTAAAACACAACCTTTAGATTATGGTCAAGCTTATCTCATTGGGCAGCAAGTAGAGGAAGCGGCGAAGAAAGATCCTGAGATTGCTCAAGCTGTGGAAGCTGTAGCTAATGAGGCACAACCTCAACTGACGAACACTATTATAGAAAATTGGCAGGGGATAAATATCAAAGGTGGAACTAATACCATTTCTGGTAACACCTTAAACTTCTGACTAAAGTCGCCCCCAGGGGAATCGATACTTTCTACTGAAATACCGCAAAATTTGCCCCTGAGTGGGGTAATGGAGTTTGTCGGGCGTGAAGAGGAATTGCAAAATCTTCACCAACTTTTGCAGGATAATAAACAAGTTGCCATTGTTGCGATCGCTGGCATGGGTGGAGTTGGTAAAACAGAACTCGCCTTACAATATGCCATCAAACGGCGCGAAACATATAACGGTGGGCTTTGCTGGTTGCTAGCAAAGACTGGAGATGTGGGCATTCAAGTTGTGCAGTTTGCCAGAACGCAGCTTGATTTAAAGCCGCCAGAAGATTTTGATATAGTCGCGCAAGTGCAATATTGCTGGCGGCGTTGGCGTGAGGGTGATGTGCTGCTAGTGCTGGATGATGTCAGCGACTATGAGGAAGTTAAGCCTTACTTCCAGTCGCTACCTTCTCGGTTTAAAGTGCTGATGACTACGCGCCAGAAGTTGGGACGCATCGCGCAGTTATCTTTAGATGTGCTGCAACCACAGGCGGCGCTGGAGTTGTTGAAGTCACTTATTGGCGTAGAACGAATTGAAAAAGAGAATGACCTAACCCCCCAGCCCCCTTCCCTACTAGGGAAGGGGGAGTTTTATTCCCCTCCCCTCGTAGGGGAGGGGTTAGGGGAGAGGTCACTCGGGGAACTGGCAGCATTGCATCTGTGTGAATGGCTGGGATATTTACCTTTGGGTGTGGAATTAGTGGGGCGCTATCTGGCGCGGAAACAGGATTTATCTCTAACAGAAATGTTGCGGCGGTTGAAGAACAAGCGATTAGATGAGCGTTCCCTCTCTAAATCTAAGTCGGAAGCTGACATGACAGCACAACGAGGTGTGTTAGCAGCCTTTGAGTTAAGTTGGCAGGAATTAGAAGACGATGATAAACAACTGGGCTGTTTATTGAGTTTATTTGCAGCCGCACCCATACCTTGGAAGTTGGTGGAACAGTGTTTACCAGAAGAAGATGCCGAAGATTTAGAGGAAATTAGAGACGATCGCTTGCTGAATCTGCATTTACTCCAGCGCAAAGGAGAGGGAATCTATCAACTGCATCCACTGCTACGGGAGTTTTTTCAATATAAGCTTACAGGTTTAGAGCAAGCAGAAGAACTCAAGCATTGCATTTGTCGGGTAATTGTAGAAATTGCCGACGAGATTCCTGAAACTCCCAACCTTAACCAAATTACCGATGTCACACCCGCAATACCTCATATAGCTGAAGTAGCGAACAATCTTATTCAATACGTCAGCGATGATGATTTAACTTTGCCTTTTATTGGTAATGCCTGGTTTTACAGTGGTCAGGGTTTGTATGATCAGGCTTTACCTTGGTGTAAAAAGTGCAGAGAAATAACTAAACAACGCTTGGGTGAGGAACATCTTTATTTTGCTTGCTGGGTGAAGAACATCCTGATGTTGCTACTAGCTTCTACAATCTGGCGGAACTCTACAACTCTCAAGGAAAATACAGCGAAGCTGAACCCCTCTACTTGCAAACTTTAGAACTAAAGCGACGCTTGTTTGGAGAGGAACATCCTGATGTTGCACAAACCCTCAACAATCTGGCTGGATTCTATGAATCCCAAGGCAGATACAGCGAAGCCGAACCCCTTTTCATTCAAGCATTAGATATTTTGGAGCGACGGTTAGGCGCAAATCATCCTAATACTGTTACTGTGCGTGAAAATTTAGTATATTTGCGCGATCGCCTCCCCCCACCACAGTAAAATTTAACCTTATAAAACTTAAAAGTGTAAATCAACAGGCGATGTCTACGACGGGCTACGCCTACGCTGTTATTTTTTCTCACTGCCATGAAAAATATCTTCAAAATCTCGATGTCCGCTCAATACTCTCTCAACTTGGATACCATTTTTAACCGGACGATAAAAAATCACTTGATTATCCACTGGCAAACTGCGTAAGCTGGGTGCTAGTTCCTCACGACTACGCCCAAGTTCGGGAAAATCTGCTAGTAAAACACACTTTTCCTCAAAAGCATCAAGAAAGCGTTCAGCTGCACCTAAATTAAACCGAATTATATAGTTTTTTATATCTTTTAAATCTTGCTTGGCAGCAGCACTCAAAATATATCTGCTCATTCTTAATCCTGCTGCGCCTGTTGAATTTCTTCCCGCAGTTCTCTTAATACCTCTTCGCCATCAAATACATCACCGCGATCTGAATCTCCAATTCCAATAGCAATTTCTTTGCGGAGTTCCTCTAATTTGACTAAACGCTCCATCTCCCGTTCTTCTAGCAGTCGTAAGGCGGCGCGAACTACCTCAAAAGCAGATGAGTACCTACCCCTTTTGACTGTTGACTCGACAAACTGCTCTAGTTCTGGTGTTAAAGATATATTCATTTGAGCCTTCTTGGATTGCTGCTTCCATATCCTTGCTTAAGGATAACGTCTATTGACTAATCCAGAAAGCGATGTCTACGATGGTCACTGAGCTTTGTCGTACCACTCCGTGGAAGCAAGCTACGCGCAGCGTCTCGTAGAGAAGTGCGGGCTGTTCAGTGACGCTATTATATCGTAATATCTTCACAAAATCCCGACGCTTACACGGTATCTATCGGCTCAAGGGTCGGCTCCTTGTTGAGATCAACATTATCAATAACTGGTAAAGGATGTCCCAGTTTCAGCCCAAGCAAAATCCAGTCTTCCAGTATTGAGCGTAATTCATCCTCACACTCGCGCAAAGTCGATGCAAAAGCTATCACTCCTTTGCAAACAGGAATCCTACCTGTAAATGTACCATCTTCTAACTTGTCATAAATTGCCTGGGCGTAGACGCAAAGCGGCTTGTCGCCAGACATCGCTCGGTCAACATAGTCGCTCAGAATAAATTTTATGGTCATGAAATCTTGCGTTGTGCTACCAGTTTAATCTTACGTTAAAAAATGGATTCCTCTGACAGTTTACCTCGATTGAATGATGAGGTGTCAGGGCGATGTCTACGACGGTCACTGAGCGCAGCCGAAGTGCGGGCTACGCCTACGCTATTATGCAGTTATGAATGATGAAGAGCAATGTCTCCCACAACAAAAAATCAGCTACGATAAATCATATAATTATCTTCACAAACATAGCAATGTTAATTACATACACTGCAAAATATACAAAAACTAATAGCGGATATATGGGACAACTTATTGAATGGCAAGAAGTCATCACAGAAGGAGAAACCATAGAAGAATGTAGAGCTATGTTACAAGATGCAACCAAAGAAATGGTTCTTGCCTATCGTCAACAAAATAAAGAAATTCCCACAGGTGGTTCTTTGCTCGAACAAATTCCTATAGAGGTTTGAGTGTGTCAGTCAAACGAAAAGAGCTAATTAAATACTTAGAGCAAAATGGCTTTTATTTATTAAGGGAAGGAGGAAATCATTCTATATATACTAATGATATCAAAACTCTTCCGGTAAAACGGCATCGTACCATTGATCGTATTACTGCTAATGAAATTTGTAAACAAGCGGGTTTATCACCTAATTTTTAACTGCCACTTAGAACCGTCGAAGGTAATGAAATTTTGGGCAGCTTGTAAACTAAGTGAAGGTGACTATTTGCAAGTTAAAGAAAAACTATTTGCTAAAGAAACGGTTGCCAGCTTATATGCCAAAATCAAAGAATATCAAGATGGTGATAATAAGCAATCGCTAGAATGAAGCCTATATTCCTAAATTAAAGGTTCAACTATGATAGCCTCACCCCAACAAAACTACGTCACCGTTGAAGAGTACCTCCAAATGGAGGAACAGAGCAATATCAAGCATGAATACATCGACGGCTATATCTACGCAATGGCTGGAGCGCTAGATCCACACGTTACCATTGCGGGAAACTTATTCGCTCTCCTCCGTAATCATGTCCGCGGCTCTGGTTGCCGTGTTTACATTGCTGACATGAAAGCCAGAATTGAATCTCTGAATCGCTTTTATTATCCCGATGTGATGGTTACTTGCGATCAACAAGATCGAGAAACCCCAGGTTATAAAAGATTTCCCTGTTTAATTGTCGAAGTTTTATCTAATTCTACCGAAGCCTTTGATCGAGGCGACAAATTTGCCGATTATCAAACACTGGAAAGTTTGCAGGAGTATGTTTTAATTAATACAAAACGTCAGAGAGTAGAGTGTTTCCGACGCAATGAGCAAGGGTTGTGGGTTTTACAATCTTATACATCAGAACATCAATCATTTCGACTCAACAGTGTAGATTTTGAGGAAACAATAGCAGCACTCTACGAAGATGTAGTTTTTGAATAATTATGATGGGGCATTCGGCACGATATTTAGTACACTATATAACTGATAAGCCTTCAAGGTTTCCTAACCCGGCGGAAGTGTTGATGAAACCAGGCACAATTGATTAAATAAAAAGTTATGGCGCTCATAGTTCAGAAATACGGTGGTACATCTGTCGGTTCAGTGGAACGGATTCAAGCTGTTGCACAACGTGTTTATAAAACTGTTAAAGCTGGAAACTCTATCGTTGTAGTGGTTTCGGCAATGGGCAAAACCACCGATGGACTCGTCAAACTAGCTAATGAAATTTCTCCAAATCCTAACCGCCGGGAAATGGATATGCTGCTTTCCACTGGCGAACAAGTAACCATTGCCTTACTGAGTATGGCTTTGCAAGAACTCGGACAAGCCGCAATTTCCATGACTGGCGCTCAGGTAGGAATTGTTACTGAAGCCGAACACAGCCGCGCTCGGATTTTGCATATTGAAACTACCCGCCTAAGTCGCCACATAAATGAAGGTAAAGTAGTTGTCGTAGCAGGGTTCCAAGGTACATCCAGCGCCGGAGAGATGGAAATTACCACTTTGGGGCGTGGTGGTTCTGACACCTCAGCAGTGGCGATCGCTGCCGCCTTAAGAGCGAATTTTTGTGAAATTTATACAGATGTTCCAGGGATTCTCACTACAGATCCCCGATTAGTTCCCGAAGCTCAGTTGATGGATGCCATCACCTGCAATGAAATGTTGGAATTAGCTAGCTTGGGTGCAAAAGTATTGCATCCCCGAGCTGTGGAAATTGCCCGTAACTATGGTGTTCCCCTGGTAGTTAGGTCTAGTTGGACGGATCAACCAGGTACTTGGGTGACATCAGCTAAACCCCAAGGGCGATCGCTAATCAATCTAGAAATTGCTCGTCCAGTGGATGCTGTAGAATTTGACACTAACCAAGCAAAGGTTGCTTTGTTGCGCGTACCCGACAAACCAGGGGTAGCAGCCAGGTTATTTGGCGAAATTTCTCGGCAAAAAGTAGACGTAGATTTGATTATTCAATCAGTTCATGAAGGTAACAGTAATGACATTGCCTTTACAGTAGCAACACCAATATTAAGACGTGCAGAAGCAGTAGCAGCAGCGATCGCCCCAGCACTGAGGAGTCAACCTAACCCCAAGTTTGACGAAGCCGAGGTAATGATAGAACATAACATTGCCAAAGTCAGCATCGCCGGCGCAGGAATGATTGGCCGTCCCGGTGTAGCTGCGAAGATGTTTGCTACCTTAGCCGAAGCTGGCGTGAATATTCAAATGATTTCCACCAGCGAAGTGAAAGTAAGTTGTGTAGTCGATGCCACTCAATGCGATCGCGCCGTCAACGCACTTCGCACCGCCTTTGAAATAGAGGCAGGGGAGCAGGGAGCAGGGAGCAGAGGAGAACTCCTAACTCCTAACTCCTCACTCCTAACTCCTAACTCCTCCCCCACTCCTCCCGTTCGTGGCGTTGCCCTCGATTTGAATCAAGCGCGTCTTGCTATTCGCCAATTGCCAGATCGTCCAGGGATGGCGGCGAAGTTGTTTGGATTATTAGCGCAGCATAACATTAGCGTTGACATGATTATTCAATCTCAGCGCTGTCGAGTGATTGATGGTGTTCCTCGGCGAGATATTGCCTTTACCGTCTCGCGGATGGATGGGGAAAATGCCAAAGAGATGCTCACCCAAGTAGCAGCAGAGTTAGGATGGGGTGAAGTTGTTTTAGATAGTGCGATCGCTAAGGTGAGTATTGTCGGTGCAGGTATGGTAGGACAACCAGGTGTTGCCGCTAAAATGTTTGAAGCGTTAGCCCAAGAACAAATTAATATTCAAATGATAGCCACCTCAGAAATAAAAATTAGTTGTGTAGTGGCACAAGAGCAAGGTGTTAAAGCTTTGCAAGCCATTCATGGAGCCTTTGAACTAGCTGGTAGTGAGAAATTTGTAATTCCAGCGTAAAACCTGACTATAACTCCCTCTTTGCTGTAAATACAGGAACTATTTTCTTCTTGCATTGTTAATGCATCGGCTTGCAATGGCGTGAGTTTGATAGATTTGATTTGACACTGTTTAAACCAATACAGTTCAGTTAAGCAATTTTTTCCTCCTCCTTCTTCTCTCTCCGTGTCGCGCCAGTTGCTTTTCCCAGGGGGAGACGCTGCGCGAACAAGTCGGGGCAATACGGTTCGTTCGGATAAGGTTTTTTGATGACACGCCGCTAATTGTAGAGACGGCGATTTATCGCGTCTCTTGCCTTAACCGAACCGTATTGCTCTTTAAACCTCTACCCATTGGCATCAGCCTGCCGTTAGGCAACCGAGGAGAGGCTTAAGGAATTTTCAAGAAATAAATTATCTCATTTTAAATTTTTTACTTAAGCTATAATCGAACAATTTATAAAACTAGATTGATATTGATGAATAGTAATTTCCTAGATGGACATTATCGAATACTAAAAGTTCTCAGTGATGGGGAAAAGGGTAAAACCTATCTAGTTCAAGATGTTAATGTTTCTGACAACCAATTTATAGTAAAGCAGTTATGTCCTCCTAGTAGCAATCCTCAAACTTTAACAATCTTACACCGCTTGTTTGCCAGAAAGACAGCAACATTAAAACAACTAGGACAAAAACACGATAAAATTCAAAAGCTAATTGCTTATTTTGAAGAAAATGAAGAATTCTATATAGTCCAAGAATTCATCCCCGGTAATCTTTTCGCTGACGAAATTATCCAGGGACAACCTCTGAGTGAAGACCAAGTAATTACTCTTTTATCAGAGGTGTTAGAAATTTTGGTGATTTTACATAGCTATGGCGTGATTCATCGGGATATTCAACCAGCAAATATTATTCGGCGGGAGTCAGATAAAAAGTTAGTTTTAGTTAATTTTGGTACTGTTAATGAAGCTATGACTAATACCGTTGACAATCTCGAATATATGCCTATAGAGCAAGTTAACGGCAACCTCAAATATAACAGTGATATATATGCTTTAGGTATGGTTGCGATCGCAGCCATGAGAGGTTTACCAACAAAGGAAATATCTAATTTGCGAAGTCAGAAAAATAACCTGACAGGTGAAATAATTTGGCGCGATAAAAATCTAAAATTTAACAGTAAATTAGTAAAAATTATTAATAAAATGGTGCGTTTTGACTATCGTCAGCGCTATCAGTATGCAACTGAAGTTTTAGATGATCTAAAAAAGTTAAAAAATGTTGAAACCCATCAGCAAAAACAGCATGATAAAAAATTATTACTAGTTCTAATGGGTGTAGCTGGATGTATCACACTTAGTGTTGGGACGTGGTTTTTGCAGTCGCCAAAACCTGTAAATAATGCTGAAAAAAAATTATATCAAGATGGACTAAATAAATATGACGCCGGAAACTATGAAGGAGCAATTGAAGATTTCAATCAGGCTATTGAATTAGATCCGCGAAACGCTTTGGCTTATAATAGGCGAGGTAATGCTTATTATCGATTAGGAGACTACGAGCAAGCACAAGCAGATTCTAGCCAAGCGATTTTGCTCAATCCTCAAGATGCTAATGCCTATTATGACCGAGGATTTGCTTTTTCGGAATTAGGCAAGTACAAAGAAGCGATCGCTGACTATAACCAAGCAATTAAGTTAAATTCTCAGAATGTCTACGCTTACTATGGCCGCGGGTTAGCTCGTGCTGAATTGAAGGATAATAAAGGAGCAATTGGAGATTTTAACAAAGCGATCGCTCTCAAACCTCAGTATACCGAAGCTTACTTACAGCGAGGGATTCTCCACCGTCGCCTCAGACAAAGACTTGGAGCAATCGAAGATTTTGATAGAATCATTAAGATTAATCCCAGTGATGCCAAAGCTTATTATCAAAGGGGTTTAACTCAATTTATTAATAACCAAAAATATGCAGCACTTAAAGATTATACCGACGCAATTAAAATCAATCCCAAATATATAGAAGCCTATCTTAATCGTGGGGATGTTTACAGCGATTTGGGAAATAAAATCGAAGCGACTGAAGATTACAACACTATTTTACAGATTGATCCTAAATTTATTGCAGCTTATATTCACAGAGCTATTCACCGCTTTTCTTTCGGAGATTATCAAGGCGCGATTGAAGATTACACCGCAGCCCTAAAACTAGATCCTAATAATGTAGTAGCTTACAACAACCGTGGTAACGCCTATCTCGAACTGGGAAATAAAAAAGCTGCAAATCAGGATTATTCACGAGCGATCGCAATTAATGGCAACAATGCTTTAGCCTACTATAACCGGGGTGTGATTCGCACCAAGCAGAAAAATAAATCAGGTGCGATCGCAGATTTCCAAAAAGCTGCCAAACTATTCCAACAACAAGGAGAACAAGATAGTTATCAAGATGCACAGAGGGAAATTGCAATTCTACAAAATAATTCAGCACCGGCGAAAAATACTCGCCCTAAATCTGGGAAAATAGAAAAGAATTGAAATTTTGAATTATTAAGTGTCGTCTGTAGTCAAAGAAACTATCGTTCAAAATGAGTCACCGTATTTTATCACGACTCAATTAGGATTGCTATATGCTAATTCTGCTCACTTTTCATCCAGATAACCTGGAAATATTTACCAGTAGGGATGTCGATACGGTACTAAAAAGAATTGATGGCTCTCACAATATTTGGTTGCGTTGTGTTCACTTCCGCGATCGCACTGCAACAGCCAGAATTATCAAGCACTTTGGACTCAATCCATCTCGTGTTAACATGATTTTTAACCATTCACCTCTAGGAATTGATGAAGATGTAGAAGATTGTTTATTTGACAGCTATGAAATCTTAACTCCTCAAATAAAAAATCATGAGTTTGAGGTTGTGCGTGGCAATATTGTGGTTGGAAATAATTTTATCATCACCTTTGAAATCACTGAATTAAAAATTTTAAGCATTCTAACTAATAATCTGCAAAAGGGAACTCTAGATATTCATAAGTTGGGAATTGACTATCTTTTTTATCTCATTTTTAAAGATATTTTGAATAATTATGAAACTGTATTTAGCTATATTTCTAGAAAACTTGATGATTTAGAAGATGAAGTTTTAGACAATTCCGGTGATGAATCAACGTACAAAAAAATTGCCACAATGAGGCAATCTACTCGTTCTGGACGCCGTAATTTTCAAAGTATCAAGTTACTTATGGGTATTATGGATAACGAAGATTTTCAATGGATTAGCCAGCCAGTGAAAGAACTATTCAATCAAGAATTGGTTCATCACGTTGATAAACTCTGGCAAGAATATCAAGCTCTGAGAGCCTGGATGTCAGAATTAATGGAAATTCAACGCGATAATATTGCTAGCAAAACCGGTGAACGAATTAATCGTCTGACTATCCTCTCGACTATATTTTTACCAATCACTTTCATGTCTGGTTTCTATGGAATGAACTTCAAATATATGCCGGAATTAGAGCAACCTTGGTCTTATCCTGTTGTGATTTGCGTTATGGCATCAATTGTGATTGGTAGTATTGTCTATGCTAAAAAACAACGTTGGTTGTAATGTCTATCAAGTTACGAACAAAAATAAAAATATCCCCGACTTATTGAACAAGTCGGGTATCTGAGTCTCTTGAAGGAATGTGGATTAAAATAAGGGATTTCCAAGAAATAAATTATCCAAAGAAACGAACCACAGAGACGCAGAGAACACGGAGAGAAGATAAATAGAGAGGATTTTTGCGTCAGTTTTGGGATATTTTTTATTTGTCAGTCCCTAACTCATGCTGGCACTAACCACTAACCACTAATCACTGCGATCGCATCAATCTCTACCAACACATCTTTAGGTAAGCGCGATACCTGGACACAAGCCCGTGCTGGGGCTGTATCTTCGGGGAAATATTTTGCATAAACGGCATTCACCGCCGCGAAATCATTCATATCAGCTAAAAATACAGTGGTTTTCACCACATCTTGGAAAGTTGCACCAGCTGCTGTGAGGATGGCTTCAAGGTTAGCTAATACCTGCTCAGTTTGCTTTTTAACATCATCAGTGTAGACGACATCACCAAGGCGGGGATCGATGGCAATTTGTCCAGCGACGAATACAAATTGACCAGAAGCGGCGATCGCTTGATTATAAGGGCCAACTGGAGCCGGTGCTTTATCAGTATTAATTACTTTACGGGTCATAGATATTACTTTGTTTAACGATGTTTCCTGTGTACCGATTTCTGCTTCAGCTGCGATCGGCTTGTAAACTTCTCCATCTGGCATTATTGCACGACTGAAGTCAGCATCCTCAATTAGCCATCCATAAGTAGTAGCATCAGTCAAGTCTGCTCTGGTGAAATTTGTTTCCTTCAAATTTGCCTTTCTCAAATCTGCTCCTTGCAGAACTGCTCTCTCCAGATTTGCCCTTTGGAGACAAGATTCTTTGAGGTTTGCCTGTGTGAGATTAGCTCCAGCCAGATCAGTTCCAGTCAAATTTAAGCCTGATAGATTAAATTTCTGTAAATTTACTGCTTGCAGTTTAGCACCCTGTAGATTTGCCTTTTGAAAGTTTACGCCCTCTAAGTTAGCTCGACTCAAATCTGCTGCTACCAGGGAAGCTCCACTAAAATCTACACTACTGAGTGTTGAATTACTCAAATTTGCTCCTGTTAAGGAAACTTCTCTCAGTTTTGCACTATTCAAATTTGCATGACTCAAATTTGCCTTGTCTAAGCTGGCGTGACTCAAGTTTGCACTATTCAAATTTGCATGACTCAAATTTGCCTTGTCTAAGTTGGCGTGACTCAAGTTTGCATTAATTAGATTTGCTCCACTTAAGTTAACACTGCTTAAGTTTGCACCACTAAAGTTTGCTGCCGGCTGTAGCACACGCTGATGGCGGTTACCAATCAAAATAAATGTACCATTCACTTTACTGAGATTTGCGGCTGTTAGACATGCCTTACTTAAATCGGTTCCGTTAATTATTGCCTCTGTCAGGTTTGCCTTACTTAAATCCGCACCTTTAAAATTTGCACCAGTTAGGTCGGCATTCGATAAGTCTATTTGAATGAGGTCTGTATTTCTGAGGTCTACATTTTTCAGTACTGCTCTCTGAAAGTTCCTTTGTCCTGCGGCATATTTCTCCAACAGTTCCTTAGCATCCATAATGCACCATTAAATACCACTGACACAGTATAATCACAAAAACTTTGTGTCACAGGTATTCTTCTCTCCTCTTCTCTCTGCGCTCTCTGCGCCTCTGCGGTTCGTTCCTCCTACCCCAACCTCGGACGTATCCCATAATGCCGATATCGCCAATAATCGCGCAAAATGCGATCGTGGTCAAAACATAAATTACTAGGCACTCGCCAAGACTCAAAAATACCTACACCCTTCGCATCATCCCCAGCCACAACTTCCCCCGTAGCTGTCGCCAAAAACACAATACTAATGGTATGCTGACGCGGATCGCGATTCGGGTCAGAATACACCAGTAATTGTTCAACTAACTCCACCTTTAAACCCGTCTCTTCCTCAGCTTCTCGCCGCGCCGCCACTTCTACAGATTCCCCATAATCTACAAAACCACCAGGAATAGCCCAACCCAAGGGTAAATTATGTCTTTCAATTAACACTATTGGCCGATGAGGTCGATCTACTAGTTCAATGATGATATCAACTGTCGGTGTAGGATTTCGGTAAGACATGGAATTTTGGATTTTAGATTTTGGATTTTGGATTAATTAAAGATTGGGAATTGGGAATTGGGCACTTGTACTGAGCGTACCCCTCCGGGGATCTTGCTACGCGTAGCGTCTCCAAGAGTTGCCGAAGTATTGGTTATTCTCTTTGTCCTCCTCATCTCCCTTATTCCACCAGCTTTCAAAGCTGAACGTAGCGTGATAGATTCGATGCGATCGCTCTTTCTCATAACTCAGGTTAAATATGCCTTTTCCTAGATCCAGTGGCATTTTGCTGCATCCTACTTCCTTTCCCAGTCGATTTGGTATTGGGGATTTAGGCTTAGAAGCCTATCACTTCATTGATTTTCTCAAAGAGAGCCATCAACAATATTGGCAAGTTTTACCCTTAGGCCCGACTGGATACGGCAATTCTCCGTATATGTGCTACTCGGCAATGGCAGGAAATCCCCTGCTGATTAGCCCAGAAAAACTCCTAGAAGAGGGTTTGCTAGTTGAAGAAGACTTTGCTAATTTACCAGGATTTCCGGTAGAAAAGGTAGATTTCGAGCAGGTTGTACCAATTAAGATTAGGCTACTCAAAAAAGCCTGTGAAAACTTTAGAACTAATGCTACACCTATCCAGCATAAAGAGTTTGAAGGTTTTTGCGACAGTAAAGCCTATTGGTTAGATAATTACGCCTTATTTATGGCACTGAAAGATGCTAACAATGGTGCAAGCTGGAATACATGGGAGCCAGAATTTGTCAAGCGCGAACCGGAAGCATTAGCTCAAGTAGAGAGCCGACTCAACGAAGATATTTTTTATTACAAGTTCGTCCAATTTCAGTTTTTCCGGCAGTGGTCAGACCTGAAAAACTACGCCAATATGCGGGGCATTGACATTATCGGCGATATCCCCATCTACGTAGCTCATGATAGTGCCGACGTGTGGGCGCATCCCGACATCTTTTGCTTAGACGAAGAGACGGGAGAAGTTGCTCAAATGGCAGGAGTACCACCAGATTACTTTAGCGCCACCGGTCAATTGTGGGGCAACCCAGTTTATAACTGGGAGCAATTGCAAAAACAAGACTTTAAATGGTGGGTACAGCGCTTTGAGGCCATGCTGGATTATGTAGATATAATTCGCATTGACCACTTCCGGGGCTTCGAGGCTTATTGGTCAGTACCCAAAGGTGAAGAAACTGCTATTAACGGCGAATGGGTGGAAGCACCTGGAGATGCTTTTTTTGAAGTGATTAGGCAGAAGTTGGGCAAGCTACCCGTCTTGGCGGAAGATTTGGGAGTAATTACACCAGGGGTAGAAGCGCTGCGAGACAAATATGAATTTCCGGGAATGAAAATTTTGCAGTTTGCCTTTGGTTCAGATCCCGCTAATCCATTTTTACCATTCAATTACTCACGAAATGCTGTAGTTTATACTGGCACTCACGATAACGACACAACCATCGGCTGGTTCAACACAGCTAATGACAACGAAAAGCAAAACTTATGGCTTTATTTAGGTTGTATCAGCCCTGAAGGTGTCCACTGGGATTTAATTCGCCTAGCTTTAAGTTCCATAGCCAACCAAGCGATTATTCCTTTGCAAGATATTTTGGGATTAGGAAACGAAGCACGAATGAATTTTCCCAGTATTGCTGAAGGTAACTGGGAGTGGCGCTATCAAACAGGAGCCTTAAGAGACGAATTAGGCGATCGCTTAAAAGTTCTTACCAGACTTAATGGACGCGCCCCGCAAGCCCAGTAAGGAGTGAGTGGGGTGGGGTAGCAGGGCAAGATGGGGAGATGAGGGAGCAGGGGGAGATAAGGGAGAGAAAGCAGTAAATGCCTCCTTGTCCTCCTCATCCTCCTCATCTCCCTCATCTCCCTCATCCTCCTCATCTCAAAACTTAGGCTTGGCAGCAATCCTAACTTCTTCCTCTTTCCCCGGCTCTCCCATTTCCTTCGCTTTCTCTTGATTGACGCTCATCAACACACCACCAGCATTATCAGTTTTCACTGTCAGTTGCTCTTGGGCTTTCCAAATCCGGTGAGTTCCCTCAGGCAAAGTACCCTCAAACTCGGTTTTGCCATCGGCTACTACGCGAATCCAAGATGATGCTTTCAAGGTGACACCAATCTGTACAGCCTGACTCTGCTGGACACCGCTAAGAGTATCGCTGATCGGCTGGATTTCTGCTGACTCTTTTTGTTGGGCTAGTTCTGGTTTGACAACGGACTTTTGTTTTGGATATGGCTGGTTTTGGCCATTACTTGCTTGTAGTACAGCGTTATTTAATAACTGAGACAAGCCATTTACAGAGCATAGAATTAGCAAGATGTAAAGAAAATAAAGATGAATCGGACGTAGTTGAGCAAGGGGTGAAGTATTACCCATACTTCCGGGGTTCAGTTGTGCAGAACTGATCGGAAAAGTGCCAGAAAATTCTACTCCATTCAAGCCTAGAGCTTCGGCAAATTGCCTGATCAAACCCTGAATATAGACTGGTTCCGGCAGATCGTTTAAATTACCTTCTTCGATCGCTTGCAATAATCGTTGGGGAATCCTGGTTAATGCAACCACTTGCTCTAGAGATAAACCTTGTTCTTGCCGCAATGCCCAAAGTTGAGCGCCCATTTCTGCCAACCTTTCGGCTCGTTGTTCCTCTAATGAAAGTGATGGTTGGTGATTATTCTTCTTCTTTCTTAGCCATTTCATGCCTACTGACTCTCCTTGACTCTGCTGAATCAATAATTAGGTTGCGTTATCTGCTCTTGCAAAAAGTGAATCTCATGATCCTTGAGGAAACGATATTTACCCTCTGACAAAAAGGGTTCTTTTAGAGTTTGTAATTGAATTTGGCCGATCGCAGTCCGATGCAGCTGAATTACTGGGTATCCTAACTGTTGGGCTATACGGCGAATTTGACGATTTCTTCCCTCCTGCAACACTATTTCTAAAAGGCTTTGCTCGGTATAAAGTTCTATTAGATGTACCTGAGCGGCTCTGGTTTTTCTACCCTCTAACATCACACCCTGACGCCACCTTTGGAGTACTGCTTCTGGCGGATGTCCTTTGACCAAAACACGATATGTCTTGGAAATGCTGTGGCGTGGATGGGTTAATCCAAATGTCAGTTCCCCGTCATTGGTTAAGATTAATGCTCCTGTAGAGTCTGCATCTAAACGCCCAACTGGATGAATCCCTAAACCCTCCCGTAATTCTTTCGGTAGTAGATCCAGGACTGTTGGTTTTCGGTGAGGGTCGTAACAAGTCGAAACCACTCCCGCCGGTTTATGCAGCAATAGATATATTAAAGCCGGACGGTGCTTTACGGATACGGGTTTATCATCGATCGCGATCGCATCTTTTTCGGGATCAACTTTTTGACCTAAATGTGCCAATACTCCATTGATCCGCACCCGTGAGTTCCTAATCATTTCTTCGGCTTCACGACGTGAGGCGATGCCCCATTGAGCAAGAATTTTTTGTAACCGTACCTCCATGTGGAAATTGCTTATTTATTGTCAACAATTAAATGATATTTGCATTTTGTCGCGAGTAGGCATAAATGTTACATTTAAGGCTTGTTTAATTTCTGTTCGGTTGTTGCACAAATACTCATAAACAGATTGGTTAAATGCCAGAGCAAAATTCCCAAACTACAAATGCAAATAAAATCCGCATAATTACGCAGGTACTCACAACAGCAGTAAAGCTCTGGTTGAGAACGCAAGTCAGCCAAATATCGGAATTAGAAGTAGAGATTAAAGCGAGCGATCGCCAACTTCTCTCTGGACGCATCCCCTTGGTATCTATTTTTGCTACTCATGCAGTTTATCAAGGTCTACTGATTACACAAATTAAATTAATAGCAGAAAATATTCGGATAAATATTGGCTCCGTACTTAAGGGGAAACCCCTACAACTGTTAGAAACAGTACTAGTGGTTGGCGATTTAATCGTAGACGAGAAGGATCTTAATGCTTCTCTCTCATCTAACTTATTATCGACTGCTTTGAGTGATTTATTGGTTAAGGTTTTACCAACACATTACCCACAGTCACAACCAATTAATTGGCAAGAAATTCTCCTTGGGAACAATCAAATTATACTACGAGGTATGAGAGTAACCAATAGTGAAACAACACCTCTAGAGATTTGTCTAAGCTCACAGTTACTCAGTGGGCATGAGTTAAAAGTGGCACATACCCAAATCAAGCCTGACCAAGGAGATATATTAGAGGACAATCATGAGTACAATCTGGATCTTGGTTCAGATGTAGATGTCGAAGAACTAACGCTGATCCCAGGCAAGCTGGTGTGTCGTGGGCGGATTAACGTTAACCCTTAATCATTAGAAATAAAAAATAAATATTAATACCGCATTTTAAGTGATATGGCGTTTATTGGGGAGTGGGGAGTGGGGGGATAAGGGAGATGAGGGAGATAAATAACTCTTAACTCCTGTACAGACGCGATTAATCGCGTCTCTACTTCTAACTCCTAACTTACAATACCCAATGCCCTATAGTAGCGGCAAAAGTAATGTCACAAAATAGTAAACCAAAGGAGCCGTGAAAATATAACTATCAGTACGGTCTAAAATACCACCATGACCAGGGATTAACTGTCCAGAATCTTTGACTCCAGCATCCCGCTTGAGCATAGATTCGGTAAGATCCCCTAAAAGACTAGCAATGCCAATCAGCAAACCCAGTGCTAAACCTGTGAATGGGGATCTGGGTAAGTGTAGATAATAAGCTCCTGCTATGGCGACGGCAACACTTGAAGTAATGCCAAAGACGGCACCTTCTACAGTTTTTTTCGGACTAATCTCAGATAGACGGGTTTTCCCAAAGAATTTGCCAATAATGTAAGCACCGATATCGGCTGCCCAAATACACAAAAAAGTCAGCAGTGTTGCTGTAAAACCTTGTGGTAAAGAAGCGGAATTTGCCTTTTCCCAAAAATCTGCCCAGGTTGTAGGCCAGTAACCTCCAAAAGGGAGATTGCTAAAAACAGCACTATCAATTGCTCGTAACCGCACCCAGTAACTCGGTAAATAACCTACGTAAAATAGCCCCATAATGGAAGCGGAAACATCAGCGATCGTGGCAAATTTGGGTTGAAACAGTAGGTAAAAACAAATAAGTGTGCCAGCTATTGGCATCACAGCATCAGCTAAACTGCCGTCTAGCGTACAAATCACCAGCAATACTTGGCTAGCAAACATTGTGGTTTTAGCAGCAGGAACTATTCCTCTGGCTCGTACCAAATTAAAATATTCCTGTTGACCCAAAAAGATGATAACCGCAAACACGATGGTAAAGTACCAACCGCCCAAAAGGGTAACAGAAAGAGCAAGAGCGATCGCAACAATTCCACTAATAATCCGAGACCAAGGCATAGAAGTATTAAATATTGGGAATGGGGCATTGGACATTGGACATTGGGCATTGGGAATTGGGCATTGGGAATTGGGAATTGGGCATTGGGCATTAATTAATTATTTTTTCTTCCCCTGCTTCCCCTGCTCCCCCTGCTCCCTCATCTCCATTTTCCCCATGCCCCAATCCCCCATTCCCTAATCCAGTTTCTCACCACTGAGGATAAAAATGGGATCAACGGCGGTAAAGCTTTGAGAAAAGCCACGCGTCTCTAAACGGTTAACCGCAGATTGGACGACTTCAATATTTCTAGCCCTTAACAGAGAAAAGCTCTGGGAAATAGCATATAGACTTTCTAGATTAGCAGCTGTGGCTACAACCCGACCGGATGGTGGCAAATAATGCCAAGCTGCTTGTAGTATTTCCTGAATGGGGCGTCCTCCCTCGATACAAACGCGGTGAGGGGCAACCTTGAGGTCATGCAAACATTCTGGGGCGCTGCCTTCAACAACTTCGACATTTTTCACATCAAAGCGATCGCAGTTACGCTTAATCAGATTAGCTACTTCTTCATCCCTTTCTATAGCAATAATCTTTCCACCTGGACACAATAGCCCCACCTCTACCGGAATTGTACCTGTCCCTGCGCCAATATCCCACAATACGGAATCTGATTTTAGCCGTAGTTGGGCAATCAATAGCAGTCGGACTTCTCGCTGACTCAGGGGAATTCCTGGCAAATGTTCAAACAACTCATCGGGAATACCAGGGGTAATATAAGGCCAAAGTTGGGAGGGCATAGAATTACGCAATTATACTAAAGATATCGATTTGCCAAATTGAAAAGCGATAAGCTATAAAAACTTTTCAACCGTAGCATGATAAAAAAACATAATGATTGGCGAAATATTCGGCGAACGCTACGAAGTTCAGCAGCTATTAGGAAAAAAAGCAGGGCGGCGGACGCTATTAGCTCGTGACTCGAAAACTCAGGAATTAGTGGTTATCAAGTTACTCTCTTTTAGTAGTGACTTTGAGTGGGATTCACTAAAGCTGTTTGAGCGGGAAGCCGAAACTTTAAAAAACCTAGCACATCCCTCAATTCCGCGCTATTTAAACTATTTTGAGGTAAATTTACCTACCATCAAAGGATTTGCTCTAGTACAAACTTATATTCCCGCACAAACTTTAGAGCAATGCTTACAAACTGGGCGGACTTTTACCGAAGCTGAAGTCAAGCAGATAGCCAAAGCACTTTTAGAGATTCTCGTTTACCTACATGGGCTGTATCCGCCTGTAATTCACCGTGATATTAAGCCTAGCAATATTTTATTGGGGGAGCGTTCTGGTAATAGTGTCGGTCAACTCTATTTGGTAGATTTTGGCTCAGTTCAGACAGTTCTGGCTACCGAAACCGGCACAAGAACTGTGGTAGGAACCTATGGCTATATGCCACAGGAGCAATTTGGCGGACGCACTGTTGCAGCATCAGACCTTTATAGTTTAGGTGCAACCTTAATTTATTTAGTGACGGGTACTCACCCAGCCGATTTACCCCAAAAGGATTTTCGCATTCAGTTTGAACAAGGGGCTAATTTGAGTCCCAGCTTTAGCAATTGGTTAAGGTGGATGGTTGAACCCAGTTTAGAACGCCGTTTGAGTTCTGCTACCGAAGCAATCGCAGCTTTAGAAAAACCACAGGCGACAAACTTACCTACTTTGGTGGTTGGCAAACCAGATGGGAGTAAGATTCTATTAACGAAAAATGGGGATTCTCTAGAAATTATCGTTCCACCAGGTGGTTTTGATCCATCAATATTATTCACAGGTTTATTTGCGATCGCTTGGAATTCATTTATCCTCTTTTGGACAATTGGCGCACTATCAGCGCCTTTTCCTGTCAACATCCCCTTTGCCTTGTTTTCACTTCCTTTTTGGGGTGCTGGTTTTGGCATGATATATAAATTTCTCTTTCATTTATTTGGACGCATCTGCTTACGCCTGAATTCCGAACAAATTACCCTAACCTGGGAGTTGTTTAGTTGGAAATTTTCTCGTCCCCGTGCATCGTCAAGACAAAGTATTACTAAGTTGGTTTACATTCCCAAACATTTTACTAAAGACTCTGAAGGCATAAGAATTGCCGTTCCACCACAATTAGATATTTGGGCAGGAGTAAAAAAATATCAACTTGGTGGTAGTGCGATTAAATCTGAAGCGGATCTGGAATGGCTAGCTCAGGAATTGAAGTATTGGTTAGGTATTGATATTACAAGGGACTAGTACGGCAAGGCGGAGTTCAAAATTAAAAATTAAAAATGAATACAGCCTAAGCGTTTCATTGATTTGCAATGGTTGGTTTATTTACGGCGTGCTGTACTAGTTATGGCTGAATTTAGATGTGCCTCAAAAATAAAGTATAAAACAATACTTTTTATGATTGGTCAAGTATTAAGCGATCGCTACGAAGTCAGGCAGCTATTAGGAAAAAAAGCAGGGCGGTGGACGCTGTTAGCTTGTGACTTGAAAACTCAGGAATTAGTGGTTATCAAGTTACTTTCTTTTGCTAGTGACTTTGAATGGAATTCACTCAAGCTGTTTGAGCGGGAAGCCCAAACCCTAAAATCTTTATCACACCCCTTTATTCCTCAATATTTAGACTATTTTGAGGTAAAATTACCTACTCTCAAAGGATTTGCCTTAGTACAGAGTTATATCCCAGCACAAACTTTAGAGCAATACTTACAAACTGCGCGGACTTTTACCGAAGCTGAAATCAAAGAGATAGCCTTAGCTCTTTTAGAAATTCTGATTTACTTACATGGGTTGCATCCGCCTGTAATCCATCGTGATATTAAGCCTAGTAATATTTTATTGGGCGATCGCTCTGGTAATAGTGTTGGTCAACTTTATCTGATAGATTTTGGTTCTGTGCAAACTATCCTAGCTACAGAAACAGGTAGTAAGACTGTGGTAGGAACCTATGGCTATATGCCACAGGAACAATTTGGCGGACGCACTGTTACAGCTTCTGATCTTTATAGTTTAGGAGCGACGTTAATTTATTTAGTGACAGGTACTCACCCAGCCGATTTACCCCAAAAAGATTTTCGGATTCAGTTTGAGCAGGTAGCTCATTTGAGTCCAGGACTGACTCGTTGGTTAGAGTGGATGATTGAACCGAGTTTAGAACGGCGTTTGAGTTCTGCAACTGCTGCACTAAAAGCTTTGGATGAATCAGAGTTTCCAGCGACAAATGTTTTAAGCATTGGTAAACCAGCAGGTAGTAAAATTCAACTAACCAAAAATTTGGATTCTTTAGAAATTATCATTCCACCTGTTGGTTTTAATCCATTAATAGGATTCTTAGGTTTAGTTGCGATCGGCTGGAATTCATTTAACCTCCTTTGGACAGTTAGCGCACTTTTTGTTGTACCTTTTCCTGCCAACATCCTCTTTGCCTTATTCTCACTTCCTTTTTGGGGTATTGGCTGTTTCATGGTGTATACCGTTTTATTTGCTCTGTTTGGACATATTCGATTGCATATAAATCAGCAGCAAATTACCTTAAGCTATGATTTATTGGGATTTACATTCGATCGTCCCGACCCATCGCTAAGAGAAAATATCAGTAAACTGCTTTACGTTCCCAAACACTCTGCTAAAAATTCTGAGGGAAGTCAAATTGAAGTACCCGCGCAATTAGAGATTTGGGCTGGAGTACAAAAATATCAGCTTTGTATTAAAAATAACAGCACTATTCCATCTATTCCATTTGGTATTAACGGCACTATTCAATCACAAGCAGAACTCGAATGGTTAGCCTGTGAATTAAGTGATTGGTTGGGTATCCCAATTCAGCGAGAATAAGCAAAACGAATAATCTAAAACAGGTCTAAAAATGGCACCTACAAGCAGAAGGCGATCGGGTGCATCCCGATTTTGCAGATTTATTTGTAGTGCGAGCATCTTGCTCGCTGCTATCTATTACGCGAGCGAGACTACATATTCCAAAATGGGATGCTCCCAAGGCGATCGCTAATGGAATTAATTCAAAAACATCTAAACGCCGAAAGCCTTATTTTTGGGTAGGGGCAATTCATGAATTGCCCCTACCGCGTGTAGTTTTGCCTAAGTCCTAAAATTGAGCAAAAAAATAACTAACAATTGGAAAACTTATGCTTTTATGGATGATACTGTTTTCATACGTACAAATATACTAACAAAGTTTAGATGAGACTTAATTGTAACCCTTACTACGAAACGAAATTTGGTGGTGCTTATTTGGGAAACAGCCTAGAATTAATGGCAGGTATTCTCGACGAAAGTATCGACTTAATTTGTACCTCTCCACCATTTGCATTGGTTCGTAAAAAAGAATACGGAAACGTTGATGCTGATGAATATGTTGAATGGTTTAAAGATTATGCGGCACAATTTTATCGTATTCTTAAACCAACAGGCTCACTAGTTATTGATATTGGTGGCAGTTGGATTAAGGGGATGCCAGTTCGTTCTCTTTATCATTTTGAACTGGTTGTTGCTTTGTGCAAAGCAAAAGAAAAAGGCGGACTTGGATTTTATCTTGCACAAGAATTGTATTGGTATAATCCAGCAAAACTACCCACCCCTGCCGAATGGGTAACAGTTCGCAGAGAAAGAGTTAAAGATTCGGTAAATACAATTTGGTGGCTATCAAAAGAACCGCATCCTAAAGCTAATAATAGAAGGGTTTTAAAGCCTTATAGTGATGCGATGAAAAACCTTCTAAAGAATGGGTATAAACCCAAGGTTAGGCCATCAGGTCATGATATTTCCGATAAGTTTGGGAAGGACAGGGGAGGAGCTATTCCACCGAATATCATTGATGGACGTTCTAGTACAGACAAAGAAGAAATAGGGCAACAGACTTTTATACAAGAAATTTTATTTGAAGATTTAGTTCAGCCGGTAAATGTGATTTCTGCCTCGAATACTGCGTCCAACGATTATTACCAAAGGCGTTGCAAACAAGAAGGTTTTAAGCCACATCCAGCAAGATTCCCTCAAGCTTTACCAGAGTTTGTTATTAACCTTTGTACAGAACCAGGCGATATTGTTTTAGAACCTTTTGCTGGTTCTAATATGACAGGTCGAGTTGCAGAAACTTTACAAAGACGCTGGTTAGCTTTTGAGATTGATGAAGACTACATTAGAAGCTCAAAACTGAGATTTGAAGAAAATGCTCCTTTGGTTGTTGAATCTCCAGTAGATTTACCACCAATAGCAACAGAAAATGCTGATAATAACAAATCAGTACAGTTAGGACTGTTTTAGAGGTTGTTTGAAAAGTAGTTGGCTATTATTTTAAGTACTTGTATCGGTTCCCACTCAGATGTCAATACAGTTCAGTTAAGCAATTTTTCCTCATCCTTCTTCTCTCTCTGTGTCCTCTGCGCCTCTGCGGTTCGTTAAAAAAATGACTTTGACTCATAGTACTAGCCTTAACTGAATCGTATTGACTCAGATGTGGTACAAAATTCGTTGGGGGGTAAGATTCAAAGCCTCTCTCCTTTTAGAGGATGTCTGAAAAGTATCAAATATTTGTTGATCCTCCCTAAACCCCCTTAAAAAAGGGGGGAATAAGAGTCTTAAAGTCCCCCTTCTTAAGGGGGATTTAGGGGGATCTCCAAGGGTTAGGCGTATACAAAAAAACTTTTCAGACATCCTCTTAGGAGAGAGGTCAGAGTGTATTGCATACAAACGAGAAGCGCTATATTTCTATTGATTTTATTTATACCCTGTCTCTGCAAGAGGATCGAGCGCTGATCAGTGGCGAACTCATTGGATTTGAGCCATCAATGTTTATATTTAATTACAGAAGCCTTAGAGGAAATTTATATGTTTGGACTCGGATGGCCAGAAATAGCTGTAATTAGCATAGTCGCTATTCTAATTTTCGGCCCCAAAAAAATTCCCGAACTGGGAACCTCACTGGGCAAAACCCTACGAGGTTTTAAGGAAGAGATGAAAACTCCCAGCGAGGAAACCAATCAGGAAGAAGAAAAACAGTAATTGTAATTAAAGGAGTCAGAATACAGGAGTCAGTCCGTTAGCTCCTCCTGATTCCTGACTACAGCAAGGTATTAACAACAGAAGAAGGTGTGGTCCCATTTTGGGAATCGACAACAGTTGTGCCAGGATTTTGTAGGTGTGTCTCTTCCTTCGCTAAACCACGCAGCTTAATTAACTTAATAGCGCGAGTCACGCTTTCTGGCAAAATTACTACCAGACTGTTATCAGGAGCCATATCTAAGCCTTTATTTATCGCTTGGGTTTCATCCAGAATTGATTCATAGCGGCTATCAGGCTTAACTTCGGTGATGCCTTGAATAATCAACTGGGCGGCTGATCCCCGTAGTCGTCCCCGTGTGTCATCGTCTTCTTTGATGATGATGTAATCAAAAATTTGTGCTGCTAGTTTACCCAAAGTAACAAAGTCTTCGTCGCGGCGATCGCCTGGTCCACCAATTACGCCAATCCGTTGTCCTGTAGTCCAGTTCCGCACAAAGGAACCTACAGCTTCGTAACTGGCTGCGTTGTGGGCATAGTCTACCAAAGCGTGGTAGTTGCCTAAATTAAATAGATTCATCCGTCCCGGTGTTTGACTAACTGAAGCCCGGAAAGTCTTCAAACCAGCCCGAATTTGTTCAATTGTGACGTTTTGCACGAATGCTGCCAAACTTGCAGCTAAAGCGTTGGCAATCATAAACGGCGCACGTCCGCCCATTGTTAAAGGTATACTTTCTGCTCTTTCTATGCGGTGTGTCCAATCACCTTTAACAATTGACAAATAGCCATTTTCATAAACTGCTGCTACTCCGCCCTTTTGAATGTGCTTTCGCACCAATTCGGAGTCGGGGTTCATGGTGAAGTAAGCAATATTAGCCTTGGTTTTTTCTGACATGGCGGCGACACGGCGATCGTCGGCATTGAGTACCGCATAGCCATCAGGGAATACGGCTTCCGCTACTACACTTTTGAGGTTAGCTAACTGCTCAATGGTATCTATATCGCCTATTCCTAAGTGGTCTGATGCTACATTCAATACCACACCGACATTTGCAGCTACAAAGCCCAATCCAGAGCGGAGAATGCCACCGCGAGCCGTTTCCAGCACTGCTACTTCTACTGTGGGATCTTGCAGGATGACGTGGGCACTTTGGGGGCCAGTGTTATCGCCAGCTTCTACTAAGTAATCACCGATATATGTCCCATCTGTAGTAGTATAACCTACTACTTTACCCGTCTGTTTATAAATATGTGCTAGCAGTCGGGTAGTGGTGGTTTTGCCATTAGTACCCGTGATGCTGAGGATGGGAATTTGGCTAGATTGCTCATTAGGAAACAACATATCCATCACTGCGCCAGCAACGTTGCGGGGAATACCCACACTTGGGGCAACGTGCATCCGAAAACCGGGAGCGGCGTTAACTTCGACAATTACGCCATCAACTTCCCGCAGAGGACGGCTAATATCCGTGGTGACAATATCGAGTCCGGCGATATCCAAACCGATAATCTTGACTACCCGTTGTGCTAACCAAAGATTTTCTGGGTGAATTTCATCGGTGCGGTCTACGGCGCTACCACCTGTACTCAAGTTTGCTGTTGCTCTGAGATAACAAAGGGTTCCTTTGGGTGGCATGCTATTTAGGGTATAGCCTTGTCTTTCTAGCAACTGGTAGCTGGTGCGGTCTAGTTCAATCTTGGTTAGGACGTTATCATGTCCTTCACCGCGATTTGGGTCAAGGTTTGTTTCCTCAATCAGTTCGGCGATGGTGGATCTGCCGTTGCCAATGACATGAGCCGGGACGCGTTCGGCGACTGCGACTACTTTGCCATTTACCACTAATACCCTATGGTCGCGCCCAACATAATACCTTTCGACAATAATTGACCGGGAAACCTGTCTGGCAGCTTCATATCCGGCTTCAGCTTCTTCCCAAGTTCTGATATCAATGGTGATCCCACGTCCATGATTGCCATCTAGAGGCTTGATGACGATGGGATAGCCGCCAACTAATTCAATAGCTTGTTCCAAATCGTCTAAGAAGTTGATCACTGTACCTCTGGGTACTGGCGCACCAGCAGCCGCGAGGATGCGTTTAGTGGCTTCTTTATCGCAAGCTAATTCTACGCCCAGAATGCTGGTGTTATCAGTCATTGTGGCTTGCATTCGCTTCTGGTTCACGCCGTAGCCTAGCTGAATCAAAAAGCGGGCTTCCAGAGACATCCAGGGAATACCTCTTTTTTCTGCTTCTTTGACGATCGCTTCGGTGGAAGGACCCAAAGAAGCCTCACGGGTGAAGTCTTTCAGGTCTTGGATATCTTGCTCTAGTTCTGCCTTGGGATAACGGCCTCGATCAACGATACTCTGGCACAACCGTACTGCGGCTCGTCCTGCGTAGCGTCCCGCTTCCTCATTCAGGTACTCGATCACGACTTGGTAAATTCCGGGTGTGGCAGTTTCGCGGGTGCGACCAAAGCCGACATGCATACCAGCTAATTCCTGGAGTTCTAAAGCTACGTGTTCCACTATGTGACCGATCATAGTGCCTTCTTTGACTCGCATCAGAAAACCACCACGACAGCCAGGCGAACAATAGTGACCCTCCAGACTCGGCAGCGCCTCAACTAATCCTTCATAAAAGCCAGGGATTTCATTGGAGGGCGTCTGGCCAAGGGTTTCTAAATCGAGGCGCATGACGATCAGTTTGTGGCGTCGAATGCTCCAATAGTTTGGGCCGCGTAAGGTCTGGATCTTGAGGATTCTCATGGGAATAGGTAGATGGAGATTCGGAACCAAAATTCTAGTTTCTTACTGTAATTGACCGCTAAACTGTTCATTGCAAACAGTTTTTTCTTTTTACATGGTATTCTTATCATTTTTCTACGGTAAGAAATAAATGTGCGGTCAACCAACTTTGGATTTTAGATTGACGATAGCGTAGCGTTAGCAAGTTATCGAGGGTTTTTTAGATTGAAAGAGACTACAAAGGTACTTAACTCCCTTAATTATTTAGATTAACGATAGCGTAGCTAATCTGAGTTGGGAGAACGGTACGCTGCAAAACCAGGATCTTTGAGATTTGTTTCGCTAACTTTCTGACGAATGATGCAGGAAAAGCTCTTTTCATCTAAAAATCCCAAATCCCAAATCTAAAATTTGCGGTCAACACAGTGTAACCTCAGATACTCTACCCCGTCAGCTGGAGATCCGGTGTACAGCAGGCAATACAGTGCGCTGGTACAAGTGGAAGCGATCGCCGTAGCTGAGGATATGGAGACGTAAATTATGCACGGTTAATGGTTCATTAGCACCGACATGGGGTTCGTTGGTGTGGGTGAGTTCGGTGGGATCGACAATGGTAACACTGCCTTTACCCATAACCTGTAGCCAACCATCACGTTCAAACACCGCACAAGTATCTTCGTCAATGCCAATACCTAAGCGATCGGGGTGAGCTGCGATCGCACTAATCAGTCGCCCCATTCGATTCCGGTTGTTAAAGTGTTGGTCAACAATTACTTCAGGAATAAATCCTAAACCCGTTGCCATATCCACCAGGGAACGATTTGGCGTTTCTCCACTCCCGCCGCCAGCAATCATGTGATGCCCCATTACTGCTGCTCCAGCGCTGGTACCTGCTAATGTCAGTTGCCCTGCCCTCACCCGTTGGCGAATAATTTCCATTGCTGGCGTATCTGCCAATACGCCACAAAGACGCAGCTGGTCTCCTCCTGTTAAAAATACCCCACTACAGGCTTCTAAGGATGCTTTGATCTGTGAGGCTTCACACTGTTCCCGTTCGCGGATGTCTAAAATCTCTACCTTCTGGGCACCCATTTCTTCAAAAATGCGAATATACCGACCACCGATGATGGCGGGTTCGCGAGAGGCAGATGGAATAATTGTAATATAAGCCTTACTAGCACCAGCACGTCCAAAAAAAGTTCTTAGGATTTCGCGCCCGTGAACTTTATCTTCTGCGCCTCCGATAACCAGAACGGCGGTTTTAGTTGCTTGGGGTGTCCTCATTTCTAGCGATTTAGCTTGTAATTGCGGCATATTGTGTTTCTCCTGTCAACAACTCTCAGGTGAATTTAACAAGGTTCAGAAGCAGCCATGATTTTTGCACTTTACTTCTTTGAGAGGACACTTTTTGGAAGTTTGGAACTGGGTCAGGCACTCTCTAAATTCTCGCTTAACGCTCGCGTTGCCTTCAGTCTAAACGTGTCCGTTCCCGTTCCTCAAAACCAGCGCCTTGTTTTCACCTGTCCACTTGCAGCAGGGCAAAATAGTCTTTGGGGGCTAGATTCCCACTCTAGGGTTGGGCACGAGCAGTTAAGACTACGCTTGTTTCTGAGGCTGGTTCGATGCATCCTGGAAGTTGTTAACTTGATATGATTATTAATTTAAATGTACTTGTGACAACATTTAAACATAAATTAAGTAATTAGAAAAACTTTTGATCCCATCTAAAATCCAAGAGGTCTGGTAGTTTTAGATACTATTGATAAAGTTTAACTGGAGTTTGACCCGACCTTGGCTTGATGGTGTTTGCTAGACATTCAAATTTAAGATTAGTGTCCTCGAATACGAATAACTGTGCGCTTTGATATAGTTACGCTTTTTCCCGACTGTTTTCACTCTGTTCTCAATTCTGGGCTGCTGGGTAAAGCCTTAGCCAAACAGATTGCCGAAGTGCATCTGGTTAATCCACGGGACTTTACCACTGACAAGCACCGAAAAGTAGATGATGAACCCTACGGCGGCGGCGTTGGGATGCTAATGAAGCCAGAACCGATTTTTAACGCTGTGGAGTCGCTGCCAATTCTAACCCGAAGAGAAATAATTTTGATGAGTCCGCAGGGTCAAACAATCAATCAACCTCTTTTGAAAGAATTGGTGAGAAATTATGACCAATTAGTAGTTATTTGCGGGCATTACGAAGGAGTGGATGAGAGGGTGCTACATTTGGTAACTCGTGAGGTGTCTTTAGGTGATTTTATTCTCACTGGCGGAGAAATTCCAGCAATGGCTTTGATTAATGGTGTAGTGCGGCTATTACCCGGAACCGTTGCCAAAACGGAATCTCTCACAGCAGAAAGTTTTGAGGAAGGATTGTTGGACTATCCCCAATATACTCGTCCTGCGGATTTTCGCGGCTTAAAAGTGCCTGATGTTTTACTCAGTGGGAATCATGCCGCGATCGCCCGGTGGCGTTATGAACAACAAATTCAAAAAACCCGCGATCGCCGCCCCGATCTTGTGGAGAAATGGGAGATCAGCGAGTGAGGGAGATGAGGGAGTGAGAGAATAACCAATACTTCTCTTCTTAGGCTGCGCCAACGGCAACTCTTGGAGACGCTACGCGTAGCAAGATCCCCGGAGGGGTACGCTCAGTACAAGTGCCCAATGCCCAATAAGTAATGACTAATGACTAAAATTCGTATTGGTAACGGCTACGATATTCACCAACTAGTAAGCGATCGCGCTTTAATTTTAGGTGGAATTCAAATTCCCCATGAACTCGGTTTGTTGGGGCACAGTGACGCTGATGTGCTGACCCACGCGATTATGGATGCCATGCTTGGGGCATTATCCTTGGGTGATATTGGTCATTATTTTCCACCTAGTGACTCTCAATGGGCGGGAGCAGATAGTTTAGTACTATTAGCTCAAGTACATCAACTGATTCGGGATCAAGGCTGGCAAATCGGAAATATTGACTCGGTGGTAGTAGCAGAACGTCCAAAATTAAAGCCGCATATTCACAATATGCGCGACAAATTAGCGGCGGTTTTAGAATTAGAACCAAATCAAATTGGCATCAAAGCTACCACCAACGAAAAATTAGGCCCCGTTGGCCGAGAAGAAGGTATCTGTGCTTATGCTGTCGTCTTGCTAGTCGCTTTCGAGTAACTTTTTTTAGCCTCTGATCAAGATATAGAAGACTGATTAGGATGGAATAAATTTGAAATTATGAAATTTTTCAGAAAAAGATTTCTGGCAATTAAACATTTTTGGTTGCCAATAATTATGACTTCAGCAATAGTACTTATACTTACCTCCTGCAACCCAGCTAACTTTAAAAGCCCAGCTGCTAAAGTGCCGCAATTAGTAAGTAGCATTCTCAGCGATCCCAAAACCTTTAACTACCCTCTGAGTCAGGAATCGCCAAATGTTTTTCCTCTAATTTATGAAGGGTTAATCGGCCAAAATCCGATAACTGCTAAAGTCGAGCCAGCATTAGCAGAATCTTGGCAAATTTCCGATGATAAATTAAAGATTGTTTTTACCCTACGCGAAGGTTTGAAATGGTCTGATGGTCAGCCACTAACAGTAGATGATGTGGTGTTTACCTACAACGATATTTACTTAAACGAAGCGATTCCTACTGATGTTAGAGACTCACTGCGGATTGGTGAAAGTCGGAAATTGCCCACTGTCAGAAAAGTAGATGAACGTCGGGTTGAGTTTAGCGTACCGGAACCCTTTAGACCTTTCCTACTGAGTACGGGTTCGCCAATTTTGCCCGCCCATATATTGCAAGAATCGGTAAAAACAAAAGACCAAAATGGGCATCCGACCTTTCTGACAAAATGGGGTGTTGATACTCCTCCAAACCAAATTATTGTCAATGGTCCTTACAAAATAGAGCGCTACGACACGAGTCAGCGTGTGGTCTTCCAGCGTAACCCCTACTACTGGCGCAAGGATACTCAAGGCAATTCCCAGCCTTATATTGAGCGGGTAATTTGGGAAATTGTGGAATCAACAGATACCTCCTTGCTACAATTTCGTTCTGGCGGGTTAGATACTGTCGGAGTGTCACCAGAGTACTTTTCTTTACTAAAGGTGCAAGAAAAGCAGGGTAATTTCAACATTTATAATGGTGGACCAACATCCAGTACATCGTTTATTTTGTTCAATCTCAACAAAGGTAAAAGAGACGGAAAACCACTGGTCGATCCGATTAAGTCTCAATGGTTTAATAATGTTCAATTTCGGCAGGCTGTAGCCTATGTAATTGACCGCCAAACGATGATTAATAACACTTTTCGCGGCTTGGGTGTAGCACAAGATTCGCCGATTTCTGTGCAAAGCCCATATTACATTTCCCCTAAAGAAGGGTTAAAAGTTTACGATTACAATCAGCAAAAAGCGAAGGAATTACTACTAAAAGCAGGATTTAAGTACAACAACAATCAGTTAGTAGATGCTCAGGGTAATCACGTTCGTTTCTCTTTACTTACCAATGCTGGAAATAAAATCCGTGAGGCAATGGGAGCGCAGATTAAACAAGATTTGAGCAAAATCGGCATTCAAGTTGATTTCACGCCGTTAGCATGGAATACTTTTACTGACAAAGTTTCTAACTCTTTGGATTGGGAAGCTTCTTTGATGGGTCTGACCGGCGGATTGGAACCGAATGATGGTGCTAATGTCTGGGCACCCGAAGGCGGATTGCACATGTTTAATCAGAAACCCCAAGCAGGACAAAAGCCGATTCAGGGTTGGGAGGTTGCTCCTTGGGAAACGGAAATAGGGAAGCTCTACATTCAAGCTGCACGAGAATTAGATGAAGCTAAAGTTAAAGCACTTTATGCCCAAACACAGATAATTACCCAAGAAAATTTACCTTTTATTTACCTGGTTAATCCTTATTCAATGTCAGCAGTACGTAATCGTTTTGAAGGGATTAAATTCTCTGCCCTTGGCGGTGCTTTCTGGAATATTGAACAAATCAAAGTAACCGATTAGGGATTGGGCATTGGGCATTGGGCACTTGTACTGAGCGCAGTCGTTGGCGCAGCCTAAGAAGAGAAGTATGGGGCATTGGATGACTGATAAATGACAAAGAACAAAAGATAAAGGGCTAATTACCAATGACCGATGAAAAAACTTTGCGATCGCTCCTCGAAGCGGTTGCCAATGGTAAAGTTACCCCAGATACGGCAGTAGAATCACTCAAAGACTTAGCTTATCAATCTGTAGGTGAGTTTGCCAAAATCGACCACCATCGCCAGCTAAGAACTGGTTTCCCGGAGGTGATTTGGGGACCAGGTAAAACTCCCGATCAAATTGCTCAAATTATGGAGGCGATGCGCCTCCGTAATCCGGTGGTGATGGCGACTCGCATTGAACCAGCAGTTTATGCCGTACTGCAATCAAAAGTTAGTGGTTTGCGATATTACCAATCGGCGCGAATTTGTGCGATCGCTCCCCCTACTATCGAACCACAATTCCAAGGAGAGATCGGTATTCTTTCTGCTGGTACCGCCGATTTACCCGTTGCTGAAGAAGCGGCGGTCACTGCTGAACTTTCTGGTTTTTGCGTCCAGCGCCTCTGGGATGTTGGCGTTGCTGGGATTCACCGCTTATTAAGTAACCGCCACCTGATTGACTCAGCATCGGTGTTGATTGTCGTGGCGGGGATGGAAGGCGCTTTACCTAGCGTTGTCGCTGGTTTAGCGAGTTGTCCTGTAATTGCCGTACCCACCAGCATCGGTTATGGCGCAAGTTTTGGCGGTTTAGCACCTTTATTGACAATGCTTAACTCTTGTGCTGCGGGAGTAGGTGTAGTAAATATCGATAATGGTTTTGGCGCAGCAGTTTTGGCGGGGCAAATTTTGCGAACTGCCGAGAAATTGCGGTTGGCATCGGCTGCATCTTGAGTTAAGACATTAAAGTTATATCCAAGATTTCAGTACAATATCAGTATTTAATATCAAAAATAGACTGATGCTGAAATTTGCCACCCTTTACTTCTTAAGCATCAAATATGAGCCAATACAGCAATTTAATCTCTCAGTTATTTTGGCATTTGCCTGTAAATTTGACAGCCCTAGCACAAACAATCACCGATCCAAACGTTTTGGGTCAGATTGAAAAAGCTTGGAACCACTTTATACAAACAGGTCAAGTGTGGGCATTCTTGATTGGTTTAGTCATTGGCTATATGATTCGGAATCTAACAAGCTACGGTTGAATTTAGGGGGGAGTGGGGAGTAGGAAATCAGGAAAATTGTCTTCCTCTCTTCCTAAAACATTACTCCCCATTCCCCACTCCCCACTCCCCACTCCTTTCATAATATTTATGACCAAAGAAGAAACTTGGAGCCAGCGATTTGAATCAGCGTTGCATCCAGCGATCGCGCGTTTTAATGCCAGTATCGGTTTTGATATTGAATTAATCGAATATGACCTGACTGGTTCTCAAGCTCATGCCAAAATGCTTGCTCACACGGGCATCATCTCCCCAGAAGAAGGAGAGAAACTGGTTGCAGGTTTAGAACAGATTCGCCAAGAGTACCGCCAGGGAAAATTTCAGCCTGGTGTCGATGCTGAAGATGTGCATTTTGCAGTTGAAGGGCGATTGACGGAAATTGTCGGCGATGTGGGTAAAAAGCTGCATACGGCGCGATCGCGTAATGACCAAGTTGGCACCGACACTAGACTCTACCTCCGCGACCAAATCCAACAAATCAAAAGCGAATTGCGAGAATTTCAAGGTGTTTTACTGGATATAGCCGAAAAGCACGTTGAAACCCTAATTCCTGGCTATACACACCTGCAACGCGCCCAACCCCTGAGTTTAGCTCACCACCTCTTGGCATACTTTCAAATGGCGCAGCGCGACTGGGAACGCTTAGGAGATGTTTCTCGCCGCGTGAATATCTCACCTTTGGGGTGTGGTGCTTTAGCGGGAACTACTTTCCCCATCGATCGCCACTACACAGCCAAACTGTTGAATTTTGACGATATTTATGCTAACAGTCTCGATGGAGTGAGCGATCGCGATTTTGCGATCGAATTCTTGTGTGCTGCTAGCTTGATCATGGTTCACCTCAGCCGTCTTGCAGAAGAAGTTATTCTTTGGTCATCAGAAGAATTCCGCTTTGTCACCCTCAAAGATAGCTGCGCTACAGGTTCCAGCATCATGCCCCAAAAGAAAAACCCCGATGTGCCAGAATTGGTGCGGGGAAAAACGGGGCGGGTATTTGGTCATCTCCAGGCAATGTTAGTGATTATGAAGGGGCTACCCCTGGCATATAACAAAGACTTACAAGAAGATAAAGAAGGTTTATTTGATAGCGTTAAGACAGTCAAAGCCTCGCTAGAAGCGATGACGATTTTGCTCAGAGAAGGTTTGGAATTTCGTACCCAGCGCTTGGCTCAAGCAGTGACAGAAGATTTTTCTAATGCTACCGATGTAGCAGATTATCTGGCAGCACGGGGCGTTCCTTTCCGAGAAGCGTATAACCTCGTGGGTAAAGTAGTCAAAACTAGTATTGCCGCAGGTAAACTCCTGAAAGATTTGAAATTGTCAGAGTGGCAAGAACTACATCCAGCATTTGCAGCAGATATTTATGAGGCCATATCCCCCCGTCAAGTTGTGTCAGCCCGCAACAGTTACGGTGGTACTGGCTTTGTACAGGTAAGAAAAGCACTCATAACTGCCCGCGCTCAAATTGGAGTGGGGACTGGGGACTAGGGACTGGGGAGGTAATAAACAATGCCCAATGCCCCATTCCCAACAATAAATAAGGGCGCACATTTTTTGTACGCCCTAAAAACTAAATAATCAAAATAACAAAGATTTAGGCAGGCAGCTTATTCAGTGTCAGCTGCTGCTGCGCCTTCTTCTTCTTCACTCTTTGGTGGTCTTTGTTGGAACCTTCTCTGCATTCTTCCTGTCGTAGTCCGTTTACGAAACTTTCTGGCATACGCCTGGTTCCGTAGCGCCTTTTCTTTTTTCGGGTTACGGCGCTTGGCCATGTTCACCTCATTAATAAACAACAAAAAAACTAACAACTAGGCATCACGTAGGCAATATCAGCTACCAATGTTATTGATATACTTGTAGCCTAGTGCAGCAATAAATACGCTTTAAACAGTGTACTAGTCTACCGCATTCAACCTTGTTATGTCAAGAAAATTTATAATTATCCCTGACCAAAAATACCTTGTGTTAGATTCAAATCTATCAAAGTAGGTATAAGTTAGCTAACTAGTTGTTTTTATTGGAACAAACCAATCAATATTCTCAAGAACTACGTGGCGGTCTCAAACCCCGCTTAATTTTCAATTGTGAATTCTGGATTTTAACTTATTATTCAGATTAATTTCTTGAATATGTGCTGAAAAACTATTAGTGATAGCTGGTTTGGGCAAGGCTAATGTTAGTTATAAACTGAAAAGTCTTCTGATTTAACAAATTTTATGTATATTTAAGTACAGTGCTTCTGTTGAAACTTGATGTTAGAATTAATAATATTCTACGTAAATCGTGAGAATAAAATCTCAACCCACAAGCATTTTTTGTATAAAAAAAACTCAACAAAAATTTTATTAGTTGAGTGTATGTAAGTGGTAGGGAACCATAGAATACAACACATAAATTTTGAAGATTGAACGTTATTGCTTTTTTTCCGGCAGCTGTCGAGTCCACACGTAACTTATGGCGTATTGGACAAACAGTATTGGGTATCATATTTCGTCATCCCATTACTGGCACTAGTATCATCCCAATTTTACCCGATGGCCGGATAGTTCTAATCCGGCGGCGCGACAATGGTCTTTGGGGATTACCTGGAGGGATAGTGGATTGGGGAGAAGATATTCCCAATACAGTCCGCCGGGAGTTGATAGAGGAAACGGGGCTAGAATTGCTGAAAATTAACCGTTTGGTAGGAGTTTACTCTGCACCGGACCGCGATCCCAGAATCCATTCAATTTGTATTGTGGTTGAAGCCGATGTACATGGGACAATGGAAACTAAGGATACTTTAGAAGTTATGGAAATCCAAGCTTTCTCTCCCAGTTTGCTACCTTCAGAAAAGATGTCTCACGACCATACTCGGCAGTTGCAAGATTACTTAAATGGCTTGACAACATTGGCATAACAATATTTAGTCATTAGTCCTTTGTCCTTTGCCGCCAAAGTTATGATTTAAGGAAGCCCTCTTCTCTATGAGAGGCTGCGCCAAGGAGACGCTAAACGAACGGCTCCCACTTCTCTTTTTGTAATTTGTCCAAAACTAATTAATAATGACTAATGACTATTTATTATGATGCTACAAGTTAACTACTAAATTAAGATGGATATACTATTCCGTAACTCCCGAAGAAAGCTCTCTCAAGGGCTATTATTCTGGCGTGAAGTCGGTGAAAACACTCCTATAATTTTTTTACACGGTGCTTGGAATGAGAGCAGTCAATGGTTATCTGTGATGGAGTCCCTTGCACAAGATTTTCATTGTTTTGCACCTGATTTATTAGGCTTTGGTGAATCAGAGAATCCGAATATCCACCATTCGATAGATTTACAAGTTGAGTGTCTAGCTGAGTTTTTGCAAGCTGTAAAGCTAGAAAAAGTATATTTAGTAGGGCATTCTCTTGGAGGTTGGATTGCTACTAGCTATGCTTTAAAGTATCCAGATAAAGTTGATGGTGTGGTACTGCTAGCACCGGAGGGTGTAGAGATAGCAGGACAAGAAGAGTATTGCCGGAAGATGCGGCGATTATTGAATTATCCACCACTAATAGTTAAATTGTTGCGATCGCTAATTCCCTTAACTAAAATCCTGGGTTGGCATGAAAAAATTGCCCAGGACTTGCAGTTACGTCAGGATGTGTCGCGTTACCCTATAGCTTGTCAGTTACTTTTTAAACGGCGACAAGTAGAAATTGATGCGGAATTAGTGCAAAAGCGGCTTTATATGATAGATGTCCCAGTTTTTATTTTACAAGGTGGCCAAGATACACCAGATGCTTTAGCCAAGAGTCGGGTTTATGCTCAACTGATGCCGAAAGTTGAGTTAAAAATCATTGCCCATGCTGGAAATGACTTACCAGAATCTTGTGCTGGAGTTGTGGCAATGGAGATTGGGGAGTTTATTAAAACTATCTTAAAAAGCCATAATTTAAACGAATTAAACTAGCTCATTCAGAGTTTGCAGCCAATCCAATACACATATTCCTTGGCTCTCAAACGGTGATATGTGTTTTAAGTTTGTTGTCATAACTATGACCTGAGCAAAACTCTTCAATTGGAGAATTGCTTGAGCAGCAAGAATTACATCACCATCCAAGCTTTCATTGCTTGCTGTAGGTTTGCTCTGGTTTCTGACCCATGCCCATAATTCGGCTGCTTTTCGCATCGTTTCGGGAGTCAGTGGTATGAGACAAGTTGGACTAAGTTTGTTGAGGCGGTCTATACTTTTTTGTTTTCCTTGTCTCAATAGTTCACGCCGAAGTTCATAATCGGCTATTTTTGGCACACGTATAACAGTATTGCAGTTTTATAATGAAAGTCTTTACGCTGATTGGCAACTTTTAAATGAGTTTTCGCAACAGGTTTAATAGCCTTCTTGCGACGATTTGACCCCTTGTTTTTTCGAGATAAATGACGTTGCAGCCGCTTCAGCTTCTTCTCGCTTTTACGGTAATGTTGGGGAATTTCTATTTCTTGGTTGTCACTCGTTACCAAAAATGATTTCAGCCCCATATCAATACCCACAGTGTTGTCAGATGTGGGGATAACGTCAGATGTGACGCTAGGCACAGTTACATCTTCTAAGCTAAGACTGATGTAATAGCCGTCAGCAATACGTGTAATCGTGGCAGTTTTGATTTTAAATCCCTCTGGAATGGGACGGTGCAAAATCATTTTCAGTTTGCCAATTTTGGGCAACTGAATAAACTTACCCGTAAGGTGTTCTGGTTTGATAGGGTCGGGAAACGCCAAGGAATGATATGGGTAAACTTCTCTGTTAATTTTATTCCATCGGTGCCTTAATCTGTCTGCTTGTTTTGCGATCGCCCCAATATTTTCCATTTACTCATCACCCATAACAATTTCCCGTATTCCCCAAAAAATTAAATTTGGTTCCACAATCAAATATGCTGCTATTTCAGGATATAAAGCTTGTAGATAGTTAATTAATAAAGTGCGATCGCCCCCTTTAATTGCAATATTACCATCAGGAAATAAATCCCACCATGCCTCAATAAAATCTTTAATTCCAGCTATTAATGTGTAAATCACTCCACTTTGAATTGCCTCTGTTGTATTCAGGGCAAAACGTGGTGGTGGAAACGCCAAATTTTGTGTCTCTACAAATGGTAATTGTCCTGTTTGTTGACCGAGAGTTGCAAATTGCAAGCCTAATCCCGGCAGAATTGCACCTCCAACTAGACACTCATTAGCATCGGCAGCCGTAAAAGTTAGCGCTGTCCCAGCATCAATTACCAACATTGGAAAACCCCACGTTTTCCCCGCACCCCACAAAGCTAAAGCCCGGTCAATTCCTAATGTGGGATACACGCCTTTTAGTGGTATTTGGTCTAAGGTAATAATGCGAATATTTGGGTAACTTTGCCAAATAGCAGTTTGGCTGGGAACTACAGAGGCGACGAGGAGAGGACACAGGGGCAGAGTGTTTGTTAGATAGGACTTACGCAAAAAGGCAGTGAAAGCCTTGATTTCCCGTAGGGGCAATTCATGAATTGCCCCTACATTTCGTACTTGATGCGTAAGTTCTATTAGAGATTCACTTTGTGGAAAAATTTTTTCTAGTAAATCATTCAGGGTTTGACATTCAGCCAACTGTTGTATAACAGACTCTGGTAGATAGTCGGTATCCCAAGCTGAATAAAACGTCTCGCCAATAAACAACGCCCAATGTAGCCGAGAGTTCCCAATTTCCAAAGCTAGCCAAATATTATCTGTGTGTTCTGGGTGCTTATGCGGTTTCACACTTTTAACTTTTTTAAGTCAGTTATAGGTTTTTTAATAAAAATTAACATTCAAGCCGTGTAACAATAAAAGAAGAGGAAGAAATACTCATTGTGTCAAGGAGGGAGTTATGGTAGCACTCACCGAAAAAACTGAAAAACGGCTCACCATACAGACTGTGGAAATTGCTCAAGAGACGACGACTATTCGCTCTTTAGATTGGGATCGCGATCGCTTCGATATTGAGTTTGGTCTGCAAAACGGTACCACCTATAACTCGTTTCTCATCCGTGGGCAGCAGACTGCTTTAGTTGATACCTCTCACGAAAAGTTTCGTCAACTATATTTTGATACGCTCACCGGACTAATCAAGCCAACAGATATTGATTATTTGATTATCAGCCATACCGAGCCAGACCATAGCGGTTTAGTTAAAGATTTGCTGCAAATGGCTCCAGAAATTACCGTTGTCGGTTCTAAGGTGGCGATTCAGTTTCTTGAGGATTTTGTACATCAGCCATTTAAACGGCGGATTGTGAAAAATGGCGATCGCTTAGATTTGGGCAATGGGCATGAATTTGAATTTGTGATTGCTCCAAATTTACATTGGCCAGATACCATTTTCAGCTTCGACCACAAAACCAAAATTCTCTACACCTGCGATGCTTTTGGGCTGCATTACTGCTCAGATAGCACCTTTGATGAAGACTTGCCGGCGATCGAAGAAGACTTTCATTACTACTACGATTGCTTGATGGGACCGAATGCACGCTCAGTTTTGTCTGCCCTGAAGCGGATGGCGGAACTGAAAACCATCGGCATGATTGCCACAGGACACGGGCCATTATTATCTCACAATGTTGAGGAATTAGTTGGACGTTACCGCAGTTGGAGCCAAACCCAAGCAAAACCAGAGACAGTGATTGGCATATTTTACGTTTCCGAATACGGATATAGCGATCGCCTCGCCCAAGCAATTGCCAATGGTATCAGCAAAACTGGTGTCGCCGTGGAAATTGTCGATTTGGGTTCGGAAGTCGATTTACAAGAGCTGCGGGAACTAGTTGGACGCTGTGCTGGAATAATCGTTGGTCTACCTCCGGCTTCTGGGACTGCGAGCATCCAAGCTGCACTCAGCACAGTTTTAGGATCTGCTAAAGAAAAGCAAGCTATCGGCGTATTTGAAACCGGTGGTGGCGATGATGAGCCGATAGATCCTTTAGTGAGTAAATTCCGTAATTTGGGTTTGACAACAGTTTTTCCAGCGATTCGGATTAAACAAACACCCACAGAAAACACTTACAAGTTGTGTGAAGAAGCGGGTACAGACTTAGCTCAATGGGTAACACGCGATCGCACTATCAAAGCCATGAAATCCATTGGTGCTGACTTAGATAAAGCACTAGGCAGACTTAGCGGCGGACTGTATATTATTACTGCGAAAAAAGGCGATGTTTCCAGTGCTATGCTAGCCTCATGGGTTGCTCAAGCTAGCTTTAAACCCTTGGGATTTTCCATTGCAGTCGCCAAAGATCGGGCAATTGAATCACTCATGCAAGTAGGCGATCGCTTTGTTCTTAACATTTTAGAAGAAGGCAATTTCCAACCACTCATGAAACACTTTTTGAAACGTTTCGCCCCTGGTGCTGATCGCTTTGAAGGCGTGAGAACTCAGTCAGCCGAAAATGGTGCGCCGATCCTCAACGATGCCCTCGCCTATATGGAGTGCGAAGTCATGAGTAGAATGGATTGCGGCGATCATTGGGCAGTATACAGCACAGTCTACGCCGGACGGGTTTCTAAGCCAGAAGCTTTGACTGCTGTGCATCATCGTAAAGTTGGAAACCATTATTAAGAGAGGGAGTGGGGAGTAGGGAGTGGTGTTTCCTACTTCTTGTTCCCCATTACCCCAAAAGCCATGTCGGAAAGCATTATTAAAAAAGTGAATAGGAAGTGGTGATTCCTACTTCTTATTCCCCACTCCCCACTCCCTATTCCCTACTCCCCATGTCAAAAAATAAACCCCGTGATGTTCAAGTTTATCCAATAGCTACAGATACAAGAATACTGCGATCGCGCAGTTGGTCAAGGCTCAGATTTGAAATTGAATATGCTCTTGCTAAGGGTACAACTGCTAATTCTTATTTAATCGAAAGCGATAAAACCGCCATTATCGATCCTCCAGGGGAAACGTTTACGGAAATTTATTTAGAAGCGTTACAGCAGCGTTTCCATCTCGAAGACTTAGATTATGTAATTTTGGGACACGTAAACCCCAACCGCGCTGCAACTTTAAAAGCAATGTTTACAATTGCCCCACAAATCACCTTTGTTTGTTCTAATCCAGGGGCGAAAAATTTACGGGGGGCGCTGGAAAATCCAGATTTGCAAATTCTTGTGATGCGGGGCGAAGAAACTCTAGATTTGGGTAACGGACATAATTTACAATTTATTCCTACTCCCAATCCCCGCTATGCAGATCAACTTTGCACCTACGATCCCCAAACAGAAGTTTTGTACTCAGATAAGTTATTTGGTGCCCATGTTTGTGGAGATCAGGTATTTGATGAAGGTTGGGAAGTATATAACGAGGATCGGCGCTATTATTTTGATTGCCTCATGGCTCCCCACGCCCGTCAAGTGGAAACAGCGCTGGATAAACTTGTCGATTTTCCCGTGAGAATGTATGCCACTGGGCACGGCCCTTTGGTGCGCTATGGCTTAATCGAGCTTACCAAAGCTTACCGAGAATGGAGTCAACAGCAAACATCTGCTGACTTGACAGTAGCGTTGATTTATGCATCAGCTTATGGAAATACGGCAACATTAGCCCAAGCGATCGCTCGTGGCATTACAAAAGCTGGCGTTGCTGTAGAATCAATTAACTGTGAATTTACTGAACCAGAAGAAATCCGGGCGGCGGTGGAAAAATCGGCTGGTTTCATCATCGGTTCTCCTACCCTCGGCGGTCATGCACCCACACCTGTACAAACAGCTTTAGGAATTGTGCTATCCACCGCTACTAATAATAAACTTGCTGGTGCTTTTGGTTCCTTTGGCTGGAGTGGGGAAGCGGTTGATTTAATTGAAAGTAAATTAAAAGATGCTGGCTATCGGTTTGGTTTTGATACCATCCGCGTCAAATTCAAACCCGACGATGCCACCTTACAATTGTGTGAAGAAGCTGGAACCGACTTTGCCCAAGCACTGAAAAAAGCTCGAAAAGTGCGATCGCCAAGTCTTCCTGCAACTACTGTAGAACAAGCAGTTGGGCGGATTGTGGGTTCTCTTTGCGTTCTCACCGCCAAAGAAGGCGATCGCTCCAGTGCCATGTTAGCTTCTTGGGTAGCTCAGGCCAGCTTTAATCCGCCTGGTTTAACCATCGCTGTTGCCAAAGACCGCGCAGTAGAAACACTGACCCATACAGGAAACAAATTTGTCCTCAATATTCTTAAAGAAGGGAATCATTTGGGATTGATGAAGCACTTCCTCAAACCTTTTGGCCCTGGACAAGACCGATTTGCTGATGTTGCCGCCCAAGAAACTGAAAGCGGTTCTCCCATACTTACCGATGCCCTAGCATATCTCGAATGTTCCGTACAAAACCGGATGGAATCTGGCGACCATTGGCTGGTTTATGCAACTGTTGAGAGTGGCAAAGTGCTAGATACTGATGGCGTTACAGCTGTGCATCATCGCAAGTCGGCAACTCATTATTAAAGCCATTTACCAAGTTAAATTTTGTTTATACGAAACCCCGTTGAAAACCCTTGAAGATGTAGCTTGTAGCGTGGCGGAAAGCTACATCTGTGATTCAAAGCCTCTCTCCTTTTAAAAGGAGAGAGGAATGGAAGTGAGGTCAAAGTGTATTGCTTCCATTCGAGAACCGTTATAGTGTATTTTTCATAACCAATTCATGTTATGGACTACTAGTTTCGGGTGGGCTTTTCCCACCCAGTTCGGAAAATTAGACCTTCTAACTCAACCCCCAACATGAATACCAGGACGTAGATGGGGATTCTTTTCAGCCCGACGGAGTACTTCACGGGTGACTACAGCAATGTCACCTTCACCAAACAAGATAAAACGCAGTAAGTATTGTATGGGGTTTCCTTCAACCCAACCGAAGTAAGCATGGGGAATTTTACCTGTTTGATCGCGAATATAAAGTAGTAAAGCGGCGATCGCATTGGGGACTGCTGCACTTTCAGCCCGGAGGATGCGATAATCACCAACTTGTACCCCTTTTACTACGATTACATCGGCAAATTCCGAAGCATCTGATACATGAACCTCTAGAAACAGAATTGGATCGTTAGGTGGAATATGGTTATCCTCGCGTACCTCTTTCTCTTTTAAAAGATACTCTAGGGCATCGCCCGTATTCAACCGGTTTGCAATCAGTCGTATTGCTCCCTGGCTCTCTTCAGCCAGGAATTGGGCAGCAACTTCGTCAAGTTCGATCCGCTCTGCTCGCAGTTCTGTTGAACGCCAAACACGAGAAACCAGCGAGGTAAAAATGATCGCACCGATAAAGAACCCAGCGATCTTAATCCCTTCTGGTCTTTCGATAATATTGACAACAGTAGTATATAAAAATAACAGTGTGATAATTGCAAAGATGAATCTTGCCCGCTTCTCTCGGTGACGGTGGGCTGATAAGGTGACAGCAAAGGCGGCTGAGGTGATCAACACAAGCACACCAGTTGCATAAGCCCCACCTTGGGCTTCCACACTTGCTTTGAAGATAATTGTGACAACAAAAGCGATCGTTGTGTAGACTAACACTAAAGGTCGCGTTACTCGTGCCCAATTGGGTGCCATGCCATAGCGTGGTAGGTAGCGAGGCACGATATTTAGCAACCCTGCCATTGCAGATGCACCTGCAAACCACAAAATGGAAATAGTACTTAAATCGTAAATTGTACCAAAGCCATTCCCTAAATATAGATGTGCTAAATAAGCAAGGGCCCGTCCGTTGGCTTTGCCCCCAGATGCAAATTCTGCCGTTGGAATCAGTAGAATAGTTATAAAGCTGGTGGTAAGCAAAAAGAAGCTCATAATCAGAGCCGCAGAGGTGAGTAGCTTCCGTGTATTCCGAATTCGCCCTCCGGGATGCTGTGGGGTGTTGCGGGTGCTGCCTTTTACCAGGGGCATAACAGTAACACCAGTCTCAAAACCTGATAATCCCAGCGCTAGCTTAGGGAATATGAGAAGAGCGATGCCGATTAGGATCAAAGGATTGGAATGGCGTGCAAAAAGTGCAGTTTGCCAGTTAGCGATCGCTTCTGGGTGAGTTAGGATGTGATACAGACCCACACTAACGACAATGGAGTTTAAGAGTAGATAAACTCCCACCAAAACTACTGCAATCCCAATTGCTTCTCGGAAACCTCTCAAGAAAACTGCGCCTAGTAATGTAACTAATATCAGAGTGATGGCGATCGTCTGATTGTGAAGCCAAATTGGGGTTAGGGGATTTTCGATGATATGGGCTGTGGCATCAGCCGCCGACAAAGTAATAGTAATAATAAAGTCAGTTGCCACAAAGCCGAGCAAGCATAGCACCAGTAATTTACCTTGCCACCAGGGGAGCAAACGCTCTAACATGGCGATCGACCCTTCACCATGAGGGCTTTCGGCAGCAATGCGCCGATAGATTGGCAATGCTCCAAAGAGCGTCAGCAAAACCAGAATCAGGGTAGCTATAGGAGAAAGAGCGCCAGCCGCCAGTGCTGCAATCCCAGGTTGATAGCCAAGGGTCGAAAAATAATCTACACCAGTCAAGCACATTACCTGCCACCAAGAATGTTGGCGATGTGGTTCTTCCTTGCGGTAAGGCCCTTTCTTCTCTCGTCGGTCTTCTTCAAGCAACCAGTGGATTAACTGGCTACCGAGCCGTTCTGTTGAAACAATTGATTTAGCCATCAAATACGGTTGTGTTGCAAAGGTCGGCTTTGTGGTTTACGAAAATTTTGAACTACAAAGATATAGCACTATTATTGTAGGTTAAGCATCCTGTCCGATTTACAAAATATATAGTAGCTAGATTGTAGTATTCTGGCGTATCAAGTTCAATTGCAGATTTTAGTATGAAAAGAATCAATACTGTATCCGTATATTTTGGGATTAAATCTTTCGCACCCTTAGCATCTTCAAGCTGCATCAGTTCTCAAAAGAGAGCGCTCGATTTCCAATACTGTTCGGTTTGGCAAGCTTAAAATAGTGCATTAGATGTAGGTTGGGTGGAGCGGAGCGCAACCCAACAGATATCAGGATGTTGGTCAGGATGTTGGGTTACGCAAAGCCTCCACCCAACCTACTGCATCAGTTCTCAAAAGAGAGCGCTCGATTTCCCATTGTTTTCTCGTTCATAATGTTCTGTATGCGAATAGCTGCTGACGGAGCAATTAATGAACATTGGTGTGAACATGAAGCTGAAATCTTGTGACTGTATGAGTTTTGCCCTCACCCCCAGCCCCTCTCCCATTTTTGGGAGAGGGGAGTAAATTATCTAGTTCCCCTTCTCCCATAAATGGGAGAAGGGGTTAGGGGATGAGGGCAATTCTGGAACCCTTTCTCTTACCTGACTTCTACATTAAGTTGACACTAAATGATTAATTAATTGTCCCTACAAGTCTTATTAATTAAGATGGTAGTTGGATTGACACCGTGCTTTACTTAGCATCAGCCAATATGCTGTTGACATCTGATAACTGAACCACTCCTGAAAAATTTGGACTATTAATTACAAAGAAAGGTGTGCCAGAAACAGCCAATTTATCAGCTAGCTGGATATCTTTAGTAATTGCAGGAGTGGCAAGAGTTAGATCGCGTTTAAATTTACCCAAATCCAGATTCAGTCTTTTAGCAATATCTAAATATAACGCTTCACCTAGTTGCTTTTGATTAGTAAATAGCGCATCATGATATTGCCAAAATTTGCCCTGTTGATGTGCCGCCCAAGCTGCTGTGGCTGCTGGTAATGCTTCAGGATGAATTGAAGTTAGCGGCAGATTCTTGTAAACTAATCTGAGTTTATCTGGATATTTTGCTAACAGTTCTTTCAAAGTCTTATGCGCCTCAGCACAATAGGGGCATTGAAAATCTGAAAATTCTATTAGCACAGTTTTTGATTTAGTTGAACCTGTGGTGGGAGACTCACCAATCACTGTTTGAGGATTCGTTTTTAACTCCTCTAAAAATGCTTGTTGTGCTTGTTTGATTTTCTGTTGTTGTTGCTGCTGATAAGCTTGAACAGATTCAACAATTGCCTCTGGGTGTTCCCGGATAATTTGTAATACTTGCTGTTCTAACTGCGGGTCAATGGTGCTGACAGCTTGTGCCGAAAATGACCAGGTGAGAACCAAACAGAGTAGACCTATTGCTGCCCAAGTACGCATATACTGAAGTAATGCAGTAAACCAATCAAAAAATGTACCCATACAAAAACTCTTAAATACTTCTTCAAGGGGATTCTATGCTTTTTCTATTAAAAAGATCCAGCAATCATCCCAGCAAGTAAAATAAAACCAATCCACACATTTTGCCGGAACATCTCACCATAAACAGGGTTAGGTAAGTCTTGCTTTCTTAATCGCAGAGACTGCCAAACCCATCCGATAGTAGCAACTGCAAGGCTAATCCAGAAGGCTAAGTGCAGATGTATAACTACGCCTAACCAAGACAATAACAAGATTGTGCCAGCAAAGAAAATTCCAATAGCTACAGGGGCATAATTCCCAAAAAATAGGGCGCTAGAATTAACACCAATGCGGCGATCGTCTTCCTTGTCGCTCATTGCATAAACTGTATCAAATCCTAATGTCCACAAAACAGTGGCACCCCAAAGTAACCAAGTTGGTTGAGAGATGGTTTGTGTGACTGCACTCCAGCTAATCAATACCCCAAAACCCCAAGCGATGGAAAGCACCAGCTGCGGTACAGGAAACACTCGTTTTGCACCTGGATAAAGCAGAATTACAGGCACGGCTGCCACACATAACCAGAAACTCAGGGGGTTAAGATAAAATGCCAGGATTGCTGCACATGCTAGGGAGACGATCGCAACTCCAATGCCAACTTTCACAGATAAGGCACGAGAAGCGAGGGGGCGATCGCGTGTTCTCTCCACTTCTGGATCAATATCCCGATCCCACAAATCATTGACAACACACCCCGCCGCACTTGTGGCCAGAGTACCTAATATAATCACACCAACCAGAGGTAAAGGCGGTTTCCCAGAAGCGGCCAAAAACACTGCCCAAAGTGCAGGAATCATTAAAATTAACCGTCCTTCTGGTTTATGCCAGCGCAAAAGCCGGATAATTACAAGCAAAACTGGTTCTTGGGGGCGTTTTGGTGTGGTTAACATAGTACTGGGGATTGGGGATTGGGGATTGGGGATTGGGGATTGGGGATTGGGGATTGGGAATACTCTTTCCTACTCCCTACTCCCTACTCCCCAATCCCTAGTTCACACATCTTTACATTTATAGAATAACGTTATTTGTTATTTGTAAAAAGATAACCGAAAGTGGCAACTTTAAATACCTTTAAATAGTCACTAGGTTAGAAACAGTAGGGTGAATATACTTAGCTCAGTTACCCTCAACCAAACTGAGTTCTGAGTGCTGACTACTTTTTAATTTACTCAGCACTCAATTTGAGCAAGTATGTTGCAACAAATATTAGTGCCAGCTACTCCGACATACCACCGTTTGCCATCATTTCTTATAAAGAGAGAAAACTAGATGCTGAATTTAGTAGCTTCGGCTAGCTGGGAGAGTGTTACAACTCAACCACCTAACCAACATCGGATTATTGCTGCCATTGACTTGGGAACAAATTCTCTACACATGGTAGTAGTGAAGATTGACCCCACACTACCAGCTTTCAGTATTATTGCCAGAGAAAAAGAAACCGTGAGACTTGGCGATCGCAATCTGACTACAGGGGAACTCAAACCGGAGATAATTAAAAAGGCGATCGCTGCTTTAGGACGCTTCCAAGAAGTTGCCAAAACTATCAATGCTGAAACAATCATTGCTGTAGCAACTAGTGCTGTACGGGAAGCCCCCAATGGTAAAGATTTTTTGCAGATGGTAGAAACGGAGTTGGGTTTAAGCGTTGACTTGATTTCTGGTCAAGAAGAAGCGCGACGAATCTATCTTGGCGTGCTGTCGGGGATGGAATTTAACAACCAACCCCATATCATTGTTGATATTGGCGGTGGTTCCACAGAAATAATTTTGGGCGACAGTAACGAACCCCGTACTCTTACCAGTACAAAAGTTGGTGCAGTGCGACTCACTAGCGAGTTAATTACAAGCGACCCCATCAGCAACACTGAGTTTCAATACCTGCAAGCTTATGCACGCGGTATGTTGGAACGTTCTGTAGAAGAAGTGTTAGCAAACCTAGAGTTTGGGGAATCTCCGCGTTTGGTGGGTACGGCTGGCACAATTGAAACCCTGGCGATGATTCATGCACGAGAAAAGTCGGGTGTTATCCCTTCCACTCTCAATGGCTACCAATTTAGCCTTAAAGACTTGGGAGAGTTGGTAAATCGCTTGCGGAAACTGAGTAACTCAGAAACGGCTGAGATCCCCGGTATGCCAGACAAGCGCGCTGAAGTTATACTTGCTGGGGCAGTAATATTACAGGAAGCAATGACCCTCTTGGGTAGTGAATCGGTAACGGTTTGTGAGCGTTCTTTGAGGGAAGGCGTAATCGTAGACTGGATGCTAACCCACGGTTTAATTGAAGATAAGCTACGCTACCAAAGTTCAGTTCGGGAACGGAATGTTCTCAAACTCGCTAATAAGTACCACGTTAACTTAGGATATAGCGATCGCGTTGCCAAATTTGCCGAGAGTTTATTTGACCAAACTCAAGGTACTTTACACCACTGGGGAGCCAATGAGCGACAACTGCTGTGGGCAGCTACAATATTACATAATTGCGGTCATTATGTCAGCCATTCATCTCACCACAAGCACTCTTACTATCTAATTCGCAATGGTGAATTGCTCGGTTATACAGAAACCGATATTGAAATCATTGCCAATTTAGCGCGTTATCATCGCAAATCGCCGCCTAAGAAAAAACATGAAAATTACCAGAATTTGCTGACTAAAGAGCAACGACAAATAGTTAGTCAATTGAGTGCAATTCTCAGATTAGCAGTGGCATTAGATCGACGACAAATTGGTGCGATCGCTCAAGTACAATGTGAGTATTATCCACAATTGAGACAATGTAATCTGCTAATTTTCCCATCTCAACCTGATGATGATTGTGCTTTAGAAATGTGGAGTTTAGATTATAAAAAAGGAGTATTTGAGGAAGAATTTGGAGTGAAATTAGTAGCGAGTTTAGAAAAAAAGTCTAGCGCTGCTAACTTTTCTTAGAAGGTAGGGTGCGTTAACGCATTGTAAAGCACCTGTAAATACAGCAGATTTCCAGTTGGGAAGGGGTATATAGCGCAATACAGTTCAGTTAAGCATTTTCTCCTTCTCTCTGCGTTCTCTGTGCCTCTGCGGTTCGTTAAAAAAATTAACCTTCCCAAAGAGTTTTAGCCTTAACCCAAGCGTATTGGTATATAGCGGTTCTCGCTTGGATGTAATACATTTTGATCTCTCTCCTAAGAGGCTACGGTGTACACACAAGTCCTAAAAACCTAGCTTGGTAAGACTTTCTTCGTTCCTCGTTCCCAGTCTCCGACTGGGAATGCATTCATTGAGTCTCTGACTCAATGCCAGACTGGAGGCAGCAGCCCCAAGGAGGGGCATTCCCATGCAGAGCATGGGAACGAGATAAACGAGAGAATAATGGAAAATCAAGCTTTTTTCGACTTGTGTGTACACCGTAGGTGTCGGGAAGGGGGTTAGATCAATCGTTAGCTTTTCCACATAACGTGAAAAGTCAGACTTAATTACCCCTATTGCCATGATTGAAATTCATCAATGGCGCTACGAATTAAGGAAGTTATTTGAGCGCGACGGGTTTCAAAGTTGGCGGCAATATAAATCAGGAGGATGCCAACTAGCAAGCCAACAACCCATTTTAAAAAGGAGTACTGCAAGCTGAAAATTACCGATTGATAGATTGTAGTGATTAAAAAAGTGGCTGTACCAATGTAGAGAAAAGCCCGCACTCGCAAAGCTAATCCGGCAAAAATGGCGATCAGGCTGAAAATTCCTGGTATCCAGGGTGTATTTTGATGAAATAAAATTGCCCACCCACAAATTAAACCACTACCTAGCACTCTCAGAATATGACGAGGGGCTTTATACTCTGGTAGCTTCAGTTGGGTATCTACTTGAGCAATATAAAGCAGTGACAACCCAATGGGTGTGACATACCACAAAGCATCATTTAGATGTAAGGAATCAAACCAACGGTAAAGCGCCCAATCAATCAACGCCACACTAATATAGGTGAAACGGATGTTTTCGGCCACCTTTGCAAGAAAGATGTAAAATCCAGCTGCAAGTACCAAGGTGATGGGGTAAGTTTGCAGTCTGGTTTCCCATAAAATTATCAGTGGTATGATGTAGGCGGCTTGCTGCCAAGGTCTTTTAGACCAACCCCAACTTTCCCAAGGTAGGATGTAGAGAAAATAGGCTACCACACAAGCGATCGCACCATTCCACGGAACTAATGGCCCAGCCCAAAATTGTCCCACTGCTGTCTCGCGCCAATAAACCCTCATGCCGGCTACCTCTAATAAGCCAAGGTAAACCCACATTTCTCCGATTGTGATTCCTCCGAAAATGCTGGGGGAAGTCCGCGAATTTCGTCCCTGAAAGATGGCATAGCGAATCAAAAATACTCCTGTTCCCAATCCCACCAAACGGTTAACTCCAATGGGAAGAGGAATGGCAGCCATTAATAAACAGCTACTCCAAACCCAGTGAATATGAGCAATTCTTTTCAGTTCTTGGGGAGTCAGGCGTAAGTAGCTGACTAGCCTTGGAGACAAGATGCGGTAAGCATACATGATACTGCCACCAAGGGCAGACATGGCAATCAATCCATCACCTAATGCTCCTCCTGAAGCTTGTGACATCTGATAAAACAAAAGCTCATAAGCAGAAATGGATACGCCAATGATTCCTAAGTACAGTAGGGGTTTAAAGTTCTCACGCCGTCGCCCCACGCCAATGATAATTAAAGCTACACCTAATGAATACAACCCTGTCCACTCGGTGAAGGTGCTCAAACGCAGCAATACACTGAATGCAGCATAAATTAAGGGCAAAATATGAAAACTGCTAGGAAGCCTTTCTAATTGATGTCGTCGTCGCCACCACTCACCGACTAGTTGAGCGATTAAACCTAAAGCGATATTGGCGATCGCAATTTTAACAGTTGAGCGTTCCCCAAATCCCAACACCTCGGCAGTCAACAATTCCAAACACCAACCGATGCCATAAAATGCCCAATTTGTCGGTTGTCGCCAACTCCGATAAACAATAGCTGTCAAGGTGATAGCAGTGGCAGTTAAATACAAAAATCCAGAAGTAATAAACCCTGAGTAAATCAGTATTGAGTGCAGTGTCAAACAAAACAATTCCAAACCACACAAGGCGATCGCCCATTTATTACTGGCGGCTGCATAGATAACTGCTAATTCGTTAGCGCGTCGGCTCAAAACTGTCCGCGCTAACCATAGACTTAAGGTGGCGATCGCTCCGACGACAAACCAACCTCCTATTGCTAGGTGAGGTAAAGCAGGCACACCATTCCACAGCAACGCCCCAATGAAACTCAGAGCAAATCCTTCTGTAATTACCGCAGATGTTTGGTTTCGCAAATAGCGCGTATTTGCAAACATCAATCCGGCACCCACGGCTAAACCGATTAATCTGGTTCCTGGTAGCTGTAAAGTCAGTAGCTGGGCAACTCCCACAGCCAAGACACTCAAGTAACGGCTAGTAATCCGACGCTCTATAATTGTGCAATTGGCAACACCCGTGAGAGCTAAAGGCGTAACTAGCCATAAAACTCCCCAATTGGCTTGGCTATCAGCTATGCCATACCAAGATGATTCTGCATTCATCCACAATAGAAAGAAACTAGCGGCGGCTAGTCCTAAACCGATGTCCCATGCACTACGTCGCCATAAACCTTCCTTGAGGCTAAATCCCCATTCTGCAACCATCAGAGCTAATAAAATACTTGCCCAGGCTTGTTGACTCCGGCTTGGTGAGAGCCAGTTAATGGTAGAGCAAAATGTCAGCACCCCCATGATATGAGTTAAATATACCAGGGGAAGGGATGAGGGGGAGCGGCGTTGAGTGACGAATACCAGAGTGGTGGTGGAAAATAGCAGATTTAGCGATCGCAATGTCGGATTTACTAGAGCGATCGTGGTTAAAAAAGCTCCAAATAAGAGGGTGAGGAATTCGCCAAATTTAGCTAATTCTCGCTTTTGGCTGCGATACAAGCTATCTGTGAGCGCCACCATCAAAATTATGTAGGGAAATAAAGCTATACCCAGCAAAGCCCAAGGTTCATTTTGAGAATTGGTGAGTTGGGTGCCAGTTGCGATCGCTAATTTTTGTAAGTTATCAGGTACTAATCGCCAACCTAACCAAATCGTCTGTAAGCCAATGACGAAAACTGCTGCGAAGTCTACCTTGAAACTGTACCGCCATAAGCGACTTCCCACAAACCACAAACCCAAACCACTCACAGCGATCGCTTGCCAGGGATAATTTACTACCGATACCAGCCAACCCAGAAAGATTAAAATTGCACCGAGTCTTTCCCAGAGGAAGAGGGATGAGGGGGATGAGGGAGATATTATTGTTACTTCTTCTGCTTCCCTTGCTCCCTGCCCCCTGCCCCCTGCTCCCCCTGCCTGTTGCGCTAACCAAGTCACCAACCAGCCGCAAATACCGATGGCTAACCCCAACTGTGTGACATCTACCTTGGCAACAAAAATCGCCCGCACTAACAGCACTATCAACGCATAAATAATTACAGTGCCAGGTAAAGTAATACTTAATTTATGGCGATTGCTTGCATCTTCCCCACTCACAGTCTGAGGCTGTTGGTAAAGATTGTGATAAACAGTAATGATAGTTGTGCCGATCATTGCCACATAAACAGCAATCAAGGGAAATCGTGGGATTTGCCAACCCCAATGCAGATAACTTAGCCCCAGAATATTTGCTAGAGGTAATTTGCCAGTATGTAAATTGGCAAAAATAGTCCGATTTTTGGAGAGTAAAACAGTTATAGCAGTGAGGGTAGGCCAAGCGATCGCAACTACAATCCAATCCACAGGATTATGCCACAACCGAAAGCTATCCATCGCCCAAAAGTTCACTGGCACCAACAAAAGGGTGACAATCAGCAATGTCTGAGCCGTCAATATGAGATTATTTTGCCTAATCGCCCAAAAGCTTAATCCCCAGAAACTCAAAGTATAAGCAAATAAAACCCCATACTGTCCAGAGGCGGGAAACCTCTGCCACTGACTAGCAGCCAGTACCCCAGAGGACACCACCACCAGAAATACCCCTAAAAAAAGCAGCCAACGCACACTCAGTTCTGCCCCCAAGGACTGCAACATTGTACTGATCAAGTTAGGTTTAGCTGGTTTTTGTTGCGGTTGTCTAAGACTACTAGATTCTAAAGCTGCTATGGATAACTCCTGCACGGAGTCATAAGTTGCAAATACTACCTTTGTCTTCGCTTCCGGCTGGGGTTCTAACACCACCGCACACACCAGAAATTCTCGGCATAGCTGCCTGACTTGGGCATCAGATATCAAACCTAAGCGCAGCCATATATCTAGTCCTTCTAATAACTGAGGATGAGAGGATGGCAATCTGATTTCAAATTTTAGCGGGCGCTCAAGGGGCGATGACATAAGTGGCGAAAGTATAGCTATATACTTTGCAGATTTAATTAAAGTATATTTTGGCTTTAATTGTGCCACTTATTAGGCTAATTAATATTAATTTTTAACCAACGAGGGATATTTTATGACTTATACCATTTCTTTGTGAGGCTGCGCCAAACCCTTTTAACTCCTTTCAGAAAGCACAGAACATTAACACACCTTGAAAGGGCTAGTCCTGATAACTATGAATAAAAGTTAGGTTTTGGCAGTTCGTCATTTAACGCCCAATTTCCGATTTCTTGGATTTTGTAATCTACTGGATCGTGGAGAGTGAATGTACGGAGATTACGCCAATAGCGGTCAAAGCCATATTTTGCCGTAGTAGCGCGTGCGCCCATAACGTCAAAAATCCGGTTGGTAATGTCTAAACCGACTCTAGTGGCGAAGACTTTGGCAGTAGCGATCAATAGCGCACATTCTCCCCGTTCTTCGGCGGTAAGTGACCATTCCCGCTCCCAGGCAGTTTGTAGTAATTCTCCTGCTTGATCAGTCAAGCTCTTAGCTGCTTGCAGATCAACCCATATTTTGCCATAGTGCTGGAGGATGTAAGGATCTTGAGTTGCACTCTCTACACCTGATGTCAGCCAAGGTTTTGTATTAGTGGAAGTATATGTTTTAGCAGCTTCAAATGCTCCTTGGGCAATTCCCAGGTAGATATTCGCAAGATTCAATTGAGTTAAGCAGGCGCGAATAGTGCTGAAGGGTTGACCGGGTTTGTCTCTACTACCAATAATTTCTTCAGGGTATACCAAGACGTTCTCAAAAGTAACACTACCACTGTCTGTTTGACGTTGCCCTATGTTATCCCAATCATGATGAACAGTAACGCCTTGCCGTTGGGTAGGAATTGCCAGAATGCTCAATTCACCAGTTTCTTGATGAGTGGCAGTGATCGGCAATATATCTGAGTCTTGAGAGCCAGAGCAAAAGCTTTTAATGCCGTTGAGACGGAAATAATCATTTTCTGGTATCAGAGTAGTTCTTTTATCTAAAGGGTTGAGGGCATTGCACCAAAACCAATTGTTACGAATAGTTTCTGAATAATATCGCTGTTTTTGCTCTGCCGACCCAAAGATATGAGGAATAATTACACCTAGATGATGGTAAGAAAAGACGTGAGCAATGGAACTATCAACTTTGGCAAACTCGCGGGTAATTTGCAGAACGGTAATCCAACTTTGTCCTAAACCACCGTACTCTGTGGGTACCACCAGTTTCAGCAAGTTGCTTTGGCGCAAGCGATCGCGTTCATGTTTTGGTGTTCCCCCTTTGGCATCCCGCTCTACAGCAGTCTGGGCAAATTCCTTTGCTAAAGACTTAGCTAAATCCAGATATTTTTGAGATTCTTTAGTTTCGATTAATTGCATACTTTGCAATTTCTCCTGCTAACCTGATTGCGAGAAAAAACTATAAATTGTGAGGGAAAAATTTGGATCTACAGTAGTTTTATAAACCTACCATTACATTGAATATCATTGCACAACGTCAATAATAAATCAAGTCAAAATGAGATTTATTTTTCCGAAAGCTAAAGCTTGTTAGTGCAGGATTAAAAAATATTTCGTTGATAGTCAATTTGAGAATAATTTTTCTCAAATACTTGTTTTTTGAGATTATATATGCAATATTGTTAATTTAAATGCATTAAACTACTCTAACTTGATAGTTATAAAGTATTTTATAGCTGGATGTCGATAAATTTAGATTTTTATGTAAAAAGGCAGCATTTTGTACAAGCTATATCTATAACGTGTACAGGGATTCTATTTGTGTGAAAACAAGTCTTTTCTACACTGAAATGTGCAGATAAAAATGCCAGTTATTCACTAATATATCTGGTTATATCTCAGAGGTTGTTAAAAAGCAGTTAGCTGTGATTTTAGGCACTTGTTGATCCCCCCTAACCCCCTTTAAAAAGGGGGAAGAATCAAAGTCCCCCAATTTATCGGGGGATTTAGGGGGATCTCCAAGGGTTACACGTATACAAAAAAACTTTTCAAACAACCTGTCAAGGTGTAGCAATATTACTGAAACCTTTCGATAGTTAGAGTCATTCAGCATTTCTCAGGGCGAGTACAAGAAGGCAAAAGTAAAAAGAAAGAATGCTTATTTTGTAGGCTTTCTGGCTATTTAAAATGGTTGCTTTATTTACGCCGTGTCGTACTAGTCATAAATTTTTCGCTTGACAAGTCACTGAAATATCTGATGGCTTTCACTAAATTTTTCAACTAACAAAGATGAGGAGTGATAGAAATGTTCAATCGTTCATTTCATAATTTATGCATGGAATCGATGATTTTGGGGGCTACTTTGCTAGTCAGCACATCAGCTTATGCTGAAGACAGAAATTTAGTGGCTGTGACTCAAACAAATATACCAACTGCAATCGCCAAATTCGGGGACAATTCTTCGGAAACAACCATTGCCCAAACGCCTAAAATGCCTGCAATCAATACTGATGTAAACGTCCAACAGACAAATAGTATGTCTCAGGTAACATCTGTATCTCAGTTTTCAGATGTACAGCCAACCGATTGGGCATTTGGCGCACTCCAGTCTTTAGTTGAGCGTTATGGATGTATTGCAGGCTATCCAAATGAAACTTATCGGGGAAACCGCGCCATCACTCGCTATGAATTTGCAGCAGGCTTAAATGCTTGTTTATCTCGAATCAACGAGCTGATTGCAACAGCGACATCTGACTTAGTTACCAAACAAGACTTAACTACACTACAAAGACTGCAAGAAGAATTTGCTGCTGAACTAGCAACTTTACGGGGTCGCGTTGATAATTTAGAAGCTCGGACTGCGAAACTAGAAGCCAATCAGTTTTCTACAACAACAAAGTTAGTAGGAGAAGCCGTCTTTGCCGTCACAAATGCCTTTAGTGGCTCCGTTAATAATAGCAACACAGTTTTTCAAGATAGAGTTCGCCTGGTTTTCAAAACTAGTTTTACAGGTAGAGATACTCTCAACGTCCGTTTAACTGCTGGAAACGCCACTACCTTAAAGCTGCCAAATGGTACAGCAGAAGGACTTCAAACCTTCAATCTATCTCCAGCCAACAACAATGATTTTCTCGATTGGCTTGCTTATTACTTCCCGATTGGAGACAAAATACAGGCTTACGTAGGAGCAGTAAACGGAGTATTTTTTGATTACATTCCCACCCTCAGTCCCTATTTGGATAGTGCCACCGGAGGCGGTCGCGCTCTGACAGAATTTGCTTCATCCAGCCCTATCTATAGAATTGGTGGTGGTGCTGGTGCTGGAATCAATTACAAATTCAGTGACAAAATAGTATTGAGCTTGGGTTATTTAGCAGGGGATCATGCTAGTCCTGAAGCAGGTAGCGGCCTATTTAATGGTCAATATGGCGCGATGGCCCAACTAGCATGGAACCCCAACAAGAACTCTGGTATTGGTTTAACTTATGTAAATGCCTATCAAAATCGGGGAGCGATATTTGATATTGGTAGTGGTGGAGCGATCGTTGGAACTGCACAAGCTAACACTCCTTTTGACGAAGTAATTACAAACTCTTATGGAGCAGAAGCTTTTTATAAATTCAGTCCGAAAGTTGCAGTCAATGGGTTCTTTGGCTACACCAACGCCAAAAATCTGGCAGGTAGTGGTAGTGCAGATATTTGGTACTATGCTCTGGGATTGGCATTTCCAGATTTAGGTAAACAAGGCAACCTTGGTGGTGTTCTTGTGGGTGCAGAACCTTATCGGGGTGGTAATCCAGCACCTGCAAACGATTTATCGTTGCATATTGAAGGTTTTTATAAGTATCAGCTTACAGATAACATTGCCATTACCCCAGGTGTTATTTGGATAACGGCTCCTGGTCAAAACAATGACAATCAGGATGCGGTAATTGGCACTGTCAGGACAACCTTCACCTTTTGAATCATCTCAGCAACGTGAAAATTTTTGGCGTGTGAAAATTGAGAGACTCAGATCCCCGACAACTTTTGAGAAGTCGGGGATCTGATTTTTCACGAATTATCTTAACGCCCTTCACGATTCAAGCTCAGGGGTTGCTGTTCTTCAACTAGTGGGGGTACATCCTGCCAAAGGCTAATTCCGTCGTATAATCCTGGAGCCATTAAAAATACTTGAACCCAAAGGATATTAAACCACCAGTAAAGCCCTTGGATAATATTTTCCTTACCTATCAGGGATACTGTCACCAGGTACAACAAGACCGAAATTATTAAACTAGCAACAGATGCAACTATGCCTTTTGTGGGCTGTGATAGCTCTGTGAAAGGCCACATATTGAATTGCCAAACAAATCCTAAACCAACAGTTGTCCAAATAGCTGCAAAGGTTGGCCCTGTAGTTGTGGTAAACAAATCTAGTCCTAGCTGTTTGAGGAACAATTCTGTAATCAGAGTGAGTAACAAAATAATGCCTGTATGGAGTAACCCCAAACGTGGCATTCCTAGTTCTAGTTTGTTTAAAGGCCAACGTTCAAAGAAACTACCGAATACTGTCGAACAAGGATACCAATACCAAGGAATGTAAAATGGTTGAAGTCCCCACATTTGCGGCAAAAATGTGAGGGCAGGGGCAATAAAGAAGACGGCAAATAAAATATTGAGAAGGCCGCTCACTGGATGCCAGTTGCGTACTTCGTCAGTGGTGACAATCGTGTTGTCAAAGAAGAACAAACTGGCGGCAGCTGCAATGATTGCTGTTTGTCCCCATAAGCCTACGGGTGTATCAGTGATAGCTGGTTTTGCAGAGATGAATTTCCAAGCTTCTCCAGTAATGTAAACTAGCGCCAACAGCACTACTAAATTCACTGTTCCTCGTCCAAATCGGGTGGAGGAAAAGCGTGAGCCTGGATAGCCGTTGAGGGAAAAACCTAGATGCCACCACCAGACGAAGCATATCGTGATATAAGTCAACTTTGTTCCGACATTCAGTTGAATAATTTGACCAAAGATGAGTTCAAAAATATAGCTAATGACAGCAATTACAGCAATGAAAAGCAGCCCTTTAAATGGCTGATTTTTCCAAATGCTCCGCCTCTGGGTTGGGTTTGCAACGCTCATAGTGTCAACTTAAATAATGTTGGATTTATGAAGGGCAAAACATTCTGGTAAATATTAAGTCTGAATGCCTCCTCGAATTTTATATTTTAGATTTTGGATTGAAGATTCAAGGTTTAAAATCTAAAAAGGCCTGAGGTAAGCAAATTTATTTGTGGAATAAATCCAAAATCTACAATTCTAGGACTAGCCCTTTCAAGGTGACTCGTAAAATAAGATTGTTTTTTCTCTGTGTTCTCTGTGCCTCTGCGGTTTAAGAGTAATTTATTGAACCACAGAGACACAGAGAACACAGAGAGAAGAGGTTAAAGAGAAATTTATGGACTAAAATTTACACCCACATTGAAAGGGCTAGTCCTAAATTCTTTATTCAGAGCAATTGCATTAATGCATGGGGTCAATCTCAAATCTCAAATCCAAAATTGATTGACTCCAATAGAGAATGCCGCAATTACAACCAAGGATGGCGCGGGGGATAGACACCATTGAGGAAGTAGTTGCCAACAGCGTGGTACTTCCAACGGACGGGATCGTGGAGTGTGTGAGCGCGAGCATTTCGCCAGTGGCGATTGTAGTTGAATTCCTCTAATGTAGACTTAGTACCTGCTAGTTCAAATAACTTGTTGGTAGCTAGTAATGCTGCTTCGGTGGCTAAGGCTTTAGCTTCGGCAACTGCGATCGATGCTTCGACTACCTTGGGTTCTTCTAAACCTGACTCGTTGGCGACGTCAAGAAATTCACCTGCACGACGCAGCAATGCTTCTGAAGCGTGAACTTGAATTTGGACATTACCTAAGTTATAGAGCGTCAGGGGGTCTTCATAGCCTTTTTCTAAGTTGCTGTCAACCCAAGGGCGCGTATATTTACGGACAAAGTGGATGGTGTCACGGACTGCGGCTTTAGCAATTCCCACATCTACGGCGGCTTGGATGATTTGCGCGATCGCACCCATTGGTGTTGCCCGCTCAAAGGCTAAGTAGTGCGGAATGACGTGTTCTGCTTTAACTTTCACATTTTCAATAATGGTAGTACCGCTAGCTGTGGTACGCTGTCCAAAGCTCGTCCAGTCATCAAGTAGAGTTAATCCTGGGGCATCTCTTTCGACAAATGCCACCACTGTTTTACCATCTGGATTACTGGCAATGACGGGAACCCAATGTGCCAGTAATGCTCCAGCCGAGTAGTATTTGCGTCCGTTGAGTACGAAGTCAGATCCATCTGGTGTTAATTTTGTCTGGACATCAGTAACAGACTTAGTGCCAATTTCTGAGAAGGCGTTACCAAAGCGCTTACCTTGTAGAGCCAAATCAAAGAAGAACTTTTTCTGCTGATCTGTGCCATCCAAGCGAACTGCTTCCACCATGTAGAGGTGGTTTTGGGGAATTTGACCGAGGCTAGAGTCAGCTTCGGAGATGATTTTAATAACTTCTGCCAGGGTCGCACTTGAGACAAAAGCACCGCCATACTCTTTCGGAACTGTAATTCCCCACAATCCACTCTGGGAGAACTTTTCCACTTCCTCAGCAGGCAAACGCCGAGTTTGATCGCGTTCTGAGTCTCCCTTGGCAAACTCAGCTGCTAGTTCGTGAGCGATCGCGATCGCTTCTTGGTCATCCTGAATAATATGCGCCTTCTGTTCTGTATTAATTACTGATGTCATGGTAAAACTCCTTGATTGTGATTGAGTGACTCATAATCGCCACTACTATGAGGCAATGGGAAATATTTCTATTTGATCACCACATCCGATTTGAGGGATGGACATCTTGCCCATTTAATATTGGTGATGGACAAGATGGCCATCCTTCAAATTCAAGAAAGCAAAACTGATCAAGTCTGATGCAATGCTGGCAATACCTGTATGGGAAATCTACTTTGAGAGCAATTCCCACTACCCCAATTACACTCTTTTTCGCGTTTGAACGTGTACTAATCGCTGGTATTTACTGTAGGAGTGGATGTAGCTGTTCTAGATAACAGCTTCAATCCAAAAAACCCACAAAGTGCTGTTAATCTACACCACAACCAACTCATCAGCTGTCCGACGATGGGCTTTAAGTTCGCGCACAATCGGAATTACTGTCTTACCAAATGCAGGCAAATCATCCGAGTAGTGTAAGAAGCCACCGAGAATTAGATCAACTCCCACTTCATGAAACTGGCGAATCTTCTCAGCTACTTGTTCAGCCGTCCCAATCAAGCCTGACCGGAAGCCATCGTTATACTGCACTAAGTCTTCAAAATTGGAATTCGCCCACATTCCCTCACGTTCACGAGTCGAAGATCCCGCTTGTTTCACCGCTTCGCCAAATCCTTTCACTGCTTCCACATCAGCTTGGGCAATAATATCGCGCAATACTTCATGGGCTTCTGCTTCCGTATCTCGCACGATGATAAAGGAATTCAGACCAAACTTAATTTTGCGTCCTTCAAGACTCGCTAATTCAGACACTTCTGCAATCTGCTCTTTCACACCTTCTATGGTGTTACCATTCATAAAATACCAATCAGAAACGCGGCCAGCCATCCGTCGCGCGGCTTTCGAGTTACCACCTTGAAATATCTCCGGGTGTGGGTTCTGATGAATTGGTCTAGGCTTGACCCAACCGCCGTTAATGCGGTAAAAGTCGCCTTTAAAGTGAAACTCATCCTCAGTCCACAAACCTTTGAGAACGCGGATAAATTCTTCGGAACGGCGATAGCGTTCGTCATGGTCTAACCAATGTTCACCATATATAGTGAATTCATCTTTGAACCAGCCGCTAACTACATTCAGAGCAAACCGTCCGTTAGAGAGAAAATCAATGCTGGCGCCGATTTTGGCAACTACTCCCGGATGCCACAATCCAGGGTGAACTGCTGCAATTAGCTTCAATTTTTTGGTGACTGGAGCCAAAGCCGACACGGTTGTAAGTGCCTCTAGCTGATACTCAGCACCATAGCTAGCGATAAATCTGGCTTGTGCTAGGCCATATTCAAATCCAACTTCTTCAGCCGTCTGAGCTAGTTGAGCATTATATTCGTAAGTCCAATCTGTGCGTTGGGGAATTTTACTAACAACTAACCCACCACTGACGTTGGGAATCCAGTATGCGAACTTAATATCTACCATAATTGTGCGTCTGTAATTGAAACTGCTTGGTTATAAGAGAAGGCAGGAGGAAATATCAAGCAACAAATAATTTGTTATCACTAACAAATCAGCTAAAACTTGATACCACAAAATTTCAGTCAAAATCAAAAGTTTGAGAGCGACTGGAGACTACTCTGAGTTTGCGAGTAGATAATTTCAGGTTCTTATGGTCGTAATATACCATAACTCGATCGCGCTACCGTATTTTTAATTAATCAGACTTGATCGCGACAATTTTTCCGATGTCGTGACTCGATATACTGAAATTCTATTTCCATATTCCATTTTGGAATACAGTCAAATTCTGCTGAGTACTTAAATGAGTTGTGAAAATGCGCGATGTCCAGATCCCCGACTTCTCGAAGAAGTCGGGGATCTAATTTTTCACGAATGATTTAGGATTGCTATATGAAATAGCGATCGCATCGTATCACTTGCGTAAGTCTTGTAATTGCCTGAATTCAAAACTCCCCACTCCCCACTCTTAACTTTATTAACATTATGTCTAAAAACTTACCCTATATTATTCAGTACACTCAACCTCAAGTTGAGGAAGCTTTTGGCTCTTACCAAACAACCCATCAGTTCTATCATGAAGTTCGGTCACGGTCAGAGTTTAAGCGTTATTGTGAGTGGTATAATACAACAGCAGAACAGCACCGCCAAGAGCTTAAAAGAATGCGCGGCGAACTGAATATTTTCCAGTGGTTTCGCCGCCGATGAGTTATTTAGCTTTTGCGCCGTAAGCCCAGCACCATAATCCTCTTAGGATTTGGTGTCGGGATATAAGGCGATTAATTACGAAACGTCCTTAGACCAATATTAGCTTTATAGCTGATTCGGTCTAAGGACAGTTGAGTAATTAATGATCTTATTATTTTGGCTTATCTTGGGATTCAACATATTTTTTGAGGCTTTCAACTGTCACGCCTCCACAAGATGCTATAAGGAAATTTTTATACTGTCCTTGGTACATATTCTCAAAATGACTTTCTCTCAACTCATGCCTTTTATACTCGCAATACATATCCCACACTTCCATTAGGGATAGCTGAGGCTTAGGCGGTAGCTGTCCATCAGAGGTAGTAATACTTTCTACTAACTTCAAATCCGGTCTGAGTTTGTACTCAACCAGAATTTCGTTGAACCGCTTCAGGTTAAACATCCCACCGGATGCAGCTAACTTCCCTTCATCTAATTCAATCTGCAACGACGGTTGCAGATTGCCTGCTTTATCTTCCCATCCATCAACTAGTGGAATACCCGTCGCCTTTTTCACCTGGTTTTTTTCACCTGGGAATGGTGCGCGGGGGAAGCAAGCCTTGATGCATCCTGCGTCAGGTCTGATAGCTATCAGACCTTTTTTAGCCTTACCAGTGGGTGTTTTAACGCTGTTAACTATAATGCTCAAATAATGCTCAAAGTGTGGAAGTCAGTTTTGAGGTAGCTGGCATTAAAGCATTATACAATCTCTAACTCATTTTCACGCAGATGGGCTTTAAACTTTTTACTAAACTGGACTACAATCGGCAGATTAGCGCTTACGGGTCTGCCTTGCCATTGGGTGGCAATACCTAATACATCGCCTTCTATGCCTTTGATGTCAAAAGGCTGATTCCGATGTTCAGGATGATGATACACTACTACCGAATCTTTAACGCGGACGCGATCGCCAACTTTCATAACAACATTTACACCTAGCATTTGCTTTTCCACAAGTATCTGCTAAAAAATATATGATTAAATGGCTTAAAATTTCGATTTAATCAGCTATTTCTTGACGCTTCATTGGGATACAAACGAAGAGACAGGAGAAAGGGGTCATTTCCCCCTGCTCCCTGCCCCTTTCGTTGAACGCAAGAAAGAAAATCAGCGATCGCGTTTAGCAGAACGGCGCGATCCAGACGAGCGAGCCGCAGGCTTATCGCTATTGGTGGCTGGTGGCGCTACCTTCCGTTTACCCGATGTCTGTGGTGACAGTTTAGCACTACGAGCCGGACGCTTATCACCTCCTGGCTTGGGTCTGTGTTGCCGTACATTTACGATCGCTTCTGGCTCAATGTCGGGGTTGGGGCTAAAGCCAGCAACGACTTCTTTTGGCAAGCGTTGCTCAATCAGTTTTTCAATATCTGTCAAGAGATGCTGTTCATCGATGCACACCAAAGATACGGCTTCACCGGACGCGCCAGCGCGACCGGTGCGCCCAATGCGATGAACATAATCTTCCGGCACATTGGGGAGATCGAAGTTAACTACATGAGGCAGTTCGCTGATGTCAAGACCTCTAGCAGCAATATCCGTTGCCACGAGTACCTGTAAGCTGCCATTCTTGAACTTTGCTAGAGCGTTGGTACGCGCCGGCTGGCTCTTATTACCGTGGATTGCCAATGCTTGAATGCGGTCTTCGCCCAACTGCTTCACCAAACGGTCAGCGCCATACTTAGTGCGAGTGAACACTAGCACTTGATACCAATTATCTCGCCGAATCAGATGAGCCAGTAATTGGCGTTTCTTGTCACGGTCTACCTGATAAATCTTCTGGGCGATGGTGTCGGCGGTAACGTTGCGGCGTGCTACCTCAATCATCGTCGGATTATTCAGCAGTCCGGCAGCCAGCGCCTTAATTTTGTCTGAGAAAGTAGCGAAAAATAGCAAATTCTGGCGCTGTTTGGGCAATAGTGAGAGGATACGGCGAATATCATTAATAAAGCCCATATCCAGCATCCGATCTGCTTCATCCAGCACCAAAACCTCAATATGCGATAGGTTCACCGTGCCCTGCTGTACGTGGTCTAGCAGTCGCCCTGGAGTAGCGACCAGAATATCCACTCGATTCCTCAAACGCTGTTTTTGCAGATGAATACTGACTCCGCCAAACATCACCATTGAGTTTAGCTTCAAGTACTTGCCGTACTCGCGCACGCTTTCTTCCACTTGTGCGGCGAGTTCGCGAGTCGGGGTGAGAATCAGCGCCCGGATTGGCGGGTATCCATTAGATGTACCTTTACTCTTTTCAGATGACAATCGATGCAAGAGCGGTAGGGTAAAACTAGCGGTTTTTCCAGTGCCAGTTTGTGCCCCAGCTAGCAAATCGCTACCTGATAATACGGCAGGAATGGCCTGCATCTGAATTGGTGTGGGTTCGGTGTATCCTCGTTCGGTAACGGCACGGATAATTTCATTGGACAAGCCGAGAGTAGAAAAAGACATAAGACTCCAAAAATAACATCGGCCTGTCGCCAATGAAGGCGTCAGTCTAAGGCGGACGAATAAAAGTTATTGAAAAGCTGTATGGGCAGTAGCGCCGAGACTGAGAGCGAGTGCCATAGTACTGCATTCTAACAGATTACCGTCTATTGTGTCGTTAAAGTTGCTCTGATTCAGTGTTGTGTTAAATTGGCATTATCGGGCAAGTTAAAGTGTTAAACAACTAATTGGGAGAAATTCATTATCGCAATCCAAAAGCAACTGATTAATTCGCAAATCAAGTCACCTAGCGTCTTCTTGATTGATCATGAGAATAATAATCGTGGTCTGATCGACACCAATGAGGCGCTACAGCTAGCTGAAAGCTTAGAGCTTGACTTAGTTGTAGTTTCCCAAGGCAAAGACGCTCCGATCGCCAAGATTCTCAACTATGGGAAGCTTCAGTATCAAAAGAAAAAACGTCAGAGCCAGAGTGCTAGACCCACGGTAAAGGAAGTTCGGTTCGGGCTAAACGTGGGTATAGCTGATTACAATTTACGCATTCAGAAAGCAGTTGAGTGGTTGAGTAAAGGCGATTCTGTGAAATTTGCCATCCGTTTACGAGGCCGAGAACATCAATATCGTGACCAAGCGGGAGAACTGCTAGACCGAATTGCAAATGATCTCAGTCAAGTAGGTAAAATCCAATCGCTGGATAAACGCGCACTAATTGTTCAAGTTATTCCTGCTTAGTTAATCTGGCGATCGCAGGAGAATGTATTTGTGGCAGCTTGTAAGGAACGAAAAAAGCCGGAGGCAATACTGTTGTTACTCAAGGTGAATTTGACTTTCTGACCGAACAAGCGCCACGCGCCGGGATATAACCAATCAATCGGCGCATTTGGTGATTAGGTGTGTCAAGGCATCAATCAGGCGATCGCTTTCCATTGGTATAATATCGCTCCCATGCATAACATCTTGAGTCACATGAAAATTAACTAATGTACCTAAAAAAATCCTCGCTGTTGCCTCTGGATCAGTAATATTCAGTTCTGGGTGAACAGCCAAATATTGAGCGATCGTTTCCAGCATTGGTTTAATCATCGCTCGAACACAAATCTGAGTTAATTCAGGAAAACGACCCGATTCGCCAATTAGCACTCGCATAAATGCACAGTGTTCGTGGTCGTGATTCATCTGTTCTAATAATTTGGTTCCTAATTGGCGCAGGACGATTTTTGGTTCTCCCTCCATCGGTTCCGTGTCAAAGAGAGAGTTAAAATTCTGATGTGCCAAGGACTCTATTAGTACTTTAAAAAGTCCTTCTTTATCTTGAAAGTGGCTGTAGACTGTCGCCTTAGAAACACCCGCAGCTACCGCTACCCGATCCATGCTTGTACCAGCATAGCCATTTTGGAGAAACTCCTGCATTGCCCCTTGCAGAATTTGCTCAACTTTATCAACGGAATGATCTCGAGCAACTTCGTCAATTTTAATCCGTACCATTTATTTATTATCCTCTCTTCTAAAGAATTTTAATAAGTTAATCGGCATTGACAGATTTTTTTAGCCACAACTTAGACGGAGAGTGGAGAGTAGGGGACCAGAACCAATCCCCAGTCCCCAATTCCCAGTTTTACTCTTGACTAAACTACTCAGTTTAGTTTAGCATGAATTGAACTGAACAGTTTAGTACAAGTTGCTAATGGTAAAAGGTGAACCCTATGGTGCAGAACTGGAAATTAGAGGATTTAAAGTTTCCCCAAAATCTTTTGCGATCGCCCACTACACTTGCAATAATTGCATCACTAGCAATAGGTGGAGCTAGTGTTTACACGGTGCTAAAGTTTCAGGCTACCGCTAATGAAAAGCAAGTAGCGCCAGTAGCTGTTCAACCAGTAGTAAAAACAGTTACAGCATTGGGACACTTAGAACCAAATGGAGAAGTCATAAAACTGTCTGCAACTTCTTCTACTGAGGGCAGTCTGCTTCAGAAACTATTAGTGAAAGAAGGCGATCGCGTCAAAGGTGGGCAGGTAATTGCAATTATGGATAGCCGCGATCGCTTGCAAGCAAGTTTGGTTGAAGCCCAAAAACAAGTTGAAGTTGCCAAATCTAGCCTTGACAAGGTAAAAGCGGGAGCAAAACAGGGAGAAATTGGAGCCAAGGAAGCTGCGGTAAACCGTTTGCAAGTGGAACTAGAGGGAAATATCAAAACTCAGCAAGCCACAATTGATCGCTTAGAAGCCGACTTACAAGGACAACGACAGAGTTTACAAGCAACGGTGGATCGCGTCGCCGCCGAAAAGCGGAACGCTCAAGTAGAAGTGCAACGCTATGACGCTTTATATAAAGAAGGGGCAATTTCCAGTCAGCAAGCCGATCAAAAACGCTTGAGTGCAGAAACTTCTACTCAGCAGGTAATTGAAAACCAAGCTAATAAGACAAGAACTGTCGCTACTTTAGAACAGCAGATTAAAGAAGCCAAAGCGAACCGCAACCAAACCCTCGCTAGCTTGCAACAGCAGATTAACGAAGCCAAAGCCACCCTTAACCAAACAGCTGAAGTTCGTCCGACAGATATTGCCAACGCCCAAGCACAGGTAGACAGCGCTCAAGCTACAGTAGCGAAAATTAAAGCACAACTCGATCAGGCTTATGTCCGCGCTCCCGAAGCAGGACAAATTCTCAAGATTAATACACGAGCTGGAGAAACCGTTTCTAATGACGGAATTGTAGAACTAGGTCGAACCGATCAGATGTATGCAGTTGCAGAAGTTTACCAAAGTGATATTAACAAAGTGCGATCGGGGCAACGCGTCAAGATAATCAGTGATTCTCTTCCCGGAGAATTACAGGGAACCGTGGATTGGATTGGGATGCAAGTACAGCGACAAAATCTGATTAACAGCGATCCCTCTAGCAATATTGACGGCAGAGTAGTAGAAGTTCATGTGCGACTAGATGAAGCATCTAGCGCCAAAGCTGCCAAGTTTACCAATCTGCAAGTAAAGGCGGTAATTGAACTATGATTGGATTTATTCAACAAGTGCGGCAGCGAACCCCCCTAGGATGGCTGCAACTGAGTCACGAAAAAAGCCGTCTGTTGGTGGCATTGGGAGGTATTGCTTTCGCTGATGTTCTCATGTTCATGCAGCTAGGGTTTCAGACCGCCTTATTTGAAAGTAATACTAAGCTGCACAAAAGTATACAGGCTGACATTTTCCTAGTTAGTCCTCAAGCCCGTAACGTCTTAAATGCGTCCACCTTTACACGGCGGCGGCTGTATCAGGCAATGGATGTACAGGGGGTGAAGTCAGCAGAACCAATGTATATCAGCAATGTGGATTGGAAGAATCCGAAAACACGCCAAAAGACATCTGTACTAGTTATCGGGATTAATCCTGAAAAGCAAGCGTTTAACTTAGGGGATGTGAACAGCCAGATAGATCGGCTGAAGCTACCAGATACCGTCCTGTTTGATCGCGCCTCTAGAGGAGATTATCAAGAAGCGATCGCTCAAATTGATCAAGGCAAACCTGTTACAACTGAAATTGACCGCCGGACGATTACCATTAGCGGCTTATTTTCAATCGGCGCTTCCTTTGCGGCTGATGGAAACCTGATTACCAGCGACCAGAATTTCTTGCGGCTATTTCCGAAGCGAGAAGCAAGTAGTGTCAGTGTAGGTTTGGTTCAATTACAACCAGGGTATGACTTAAAACAGGTGAAAGCAGCCTTAGAATCTCATCTAGATAATGATGTTAAAGTTTTGACGAAAGCCGAATTTATCGAATTTGAAACAGATTATTGGAAAAAAAATACAGCTATCGGGTTTATCTTCAGCCTCGGTGTAGCAATGGGGTTTATGGTAGGCGTGATTATCGTCTATCAAGTTCTTTCTACAGATGTGAATTCTCATATCAAAGAATACGCCACCTTCAAAGCGATGGGGTATAACAATCTCTATTTATTAGGTGTAGTGTTTGAAGAGGCGATAATTTTGGCAATTTTGGGCTTTATCCCCGGAGCGATCGCACCTTTAGGACTTTATGCTTTAACTCGTAATGCCACCAATTTACCACTTTACATGACCGTAGCACGAGCCTTGACGGTATTAACGCTGACTATGATTATGTGCATAATTTCTGGTGCGATCGCTACTCGGAAATTGCAGTCTGCTGACCCCGCAGATATGTTTTAAAAAATGGGCATTGGGCATTGGGCATAAAGATACTTACCAATTCCCAATCTAAAATCTAAAATCCAAAATCCAAAATCAGTATGCCTCCTGTAATCTCTGTTAAAAATCTCGACCACTATTTTGGTAATGGTCAACTCCGTAAGCAAGTTCTTTTTGATATCAACCTGGATATTAACGCTGGCGAAATTATTATCATGACTGGGCCTTCTGGTTCTGGTAAAACTACACTTCTCACCTTATCGGGCGGCTTGCGTTCTGCCCAATCTGGTAGTTTGCAGATATTGGGACAAGAACTTTGTGGCGCTAGTACAGGACAACTTACCCAGGTGCGACGGAATAACGGTTATATTTTCCAAGCGCACAACTTGCACGGTAGTCTGACAGTACTCCAGAACGTCAGAATGGGCTTGGAAGTGCATAATAATATTTCGCCGGCAGAAATGAAAACCCGGTCAGCCCAAATGTTAGAGGAGGTAGGATTAGGGCATCGCCTGAATTATTATCCTGATGATTTATCTGGGGGACAAAAACAAAGAGTTGCGATCGCTCGTGCGTTGGTTGGTCGTCCTAAAATTGTTTTAGCAGATGAACCCACCGCCGCCCTTGACAGTAAATCGGGACGAGATGTGGTCAACCTCATGCAAAAATTAGCTAAGGAGCAAGATTGTACCATTCTTTTGGTTACTCATGACAACCGCATTCTAGATATTGCCGATCGCATCGTCTATATGGAAGATGGCAAGTTAGTAAATGACCGTGCTGTTGTTGCAGCATCTTAAGCAGATCACATCAGCTATATCAGATTTAGGTTTGGGACTGACAAATAAAAAAATACTCAAAAACCTGGCGAAAAAACTCTATCCTCCTTATTCCTCTGTGTTGCGCCAGTTGCTTCTCCCAGGGGGAGACGCTACGCGTAGCAAGATCCCCGGAGGGGTACAAGTCTCTTAACCGCAAGGGCGCACTGGCAACTCTATTGTCTGGAGTGGTAGCCTGCGGCAAGCCGATGCAGCGTCTACGTTTATTTGGATAATTTATTTCTTGAAATTTTAACTTTCTTCTTGGGGATAACCATTTTTCTCACGTTTGAGGCTTTCCTCTAAGGCTTGAATTTGTTCACGACGAGCTTCCAATTCCAAGGAACGCCGCGCTAAGTCTTGGTTTTGCAATGTCAGGGATTGTCGCCAATGTTCTGCTCGCTCGGCTTCGTGCTGCAAAAATTCTGGAGTAATGCCGATGGTGAGGTAGTTTTGTACCAGATAGAGTACCCAGTTGGTGGCATCTTCTATTCTTTGAATGTCGCCTGTAGGGGAAAGTTCCACTAAAACAAGCAAGTTTTCACTCATGATTTTTCCCTTTCCCAGCAGAATGAAAGCCTCTTCGGGAATTATCGCCCACAAGTTGTCAGCTTCTTGACGCGCCAACAAGCGTAACTGGTGCTGGTCTAAAAAATCGTTTTTACGCACCTGGGCTAGGTATAGCATGAGGGTCGCTTCGCTCCAATTCAAAATTCAAAATTCAAAATTAATAAAAAATTTAATAAAAAAACTAAGTGCCAAAATTGATATTTTGATTTTGTTGATTGGCAATGGGTAATTGGGAATTATAGCGGTTCTCGGTTGAATGAGGTACAAGAACCCCACCCCCAACCCCCTCCCCGCTCTTCGAGAGGGGGCTTAAGATGTACCTCACTAGATTGAGAAACGCTATATTGACACTCTCATTACCCATTACAGTTATCCTAAATCATGCAGGCGATCGCTAAGACAACCCCTTGAGGCGATCGCGCAAAATTTCTGTTTGTTTCTGTGCTTCTGCTAAGGCTTCGCGCGCTCCTTGTACCACATCAGCCCTAGCTCTATCTACGAAACTAGGATTGTTTAATCTGGTACTCAGGGACTCAACTTCTGCTTCGGCTTTACTCAAGCTTTTCTCTAGCTTGGCACGCACAGCTTCAATATCTACCACACCGCTCAGAGGAATTAGCACTTGTATTGTACCAATTACACCTGCGATCGCATTTTCTGGTTCTTGTGGTTGTTCTAATTCTCTCTGCGGAAAAAACTGTCTCCATAATTTTTGTCTTGCTTGAGCAGTGAGTAAATTTTGGCTAACAAACCACGCTGTGTAACCAAAACCAACTAGTTCAAAGAAAGTTCCGACGATGGGAATCTCATCAATGGCATTTCCCGCAGCTAAACCCACTCTACCAAAGACAATGGCCACGATAATTAAGCCAATTGTCTTCAAACCCCTCTGAGGTTCTTTAGCAGCAACAGTTTGGTTTTCTTGCTTATCAGTAATGGTTAAAGTCTCAACTTTCGCCAAATCTTTAATGTAATCTTGTCCAGCAGTGAGAATTTCCCGCTCTTTCTCACTTTCAGTTTGCAAATTCGCTGTTACTTTTACGCCTGGTTTAATATCCGCCTCAGCCCGCAAATTCCGAATTGTGCGGATAGTAGCAATCAGCAATTCAAACTGTTCTTGTAAAGCTGAATCAATTAGGTTCGCATCCACCTGGGGATAGATTTGCAATGGTAAAATTTGCGGTGAATCTGCTGGTTGTTGGGTGAGAGTCTGCCAAATTTCTTCGGTAATGTGAGGCATGAAGGGATGAAGCAGTTTCATAATTCCTTCTAGTATGTAGCCGAGGGTTTGCTGTGCTACCCGCCGCGATACTGGATCGGCATCTGCTTGCAATCTGGATTTCACTAGTTCAATATACTGATCGCAGAAATCACCCCAAATAAACTCATAGAGTCCTTTTGCTGCTTCCCCTAAACCGTAATTATCGATGTAATTTGTGGTTTCTTTGACTACTTGATGATAGCGCGAGAGAATCCAGCGATCGCTCAATTCTGTAGCGACTGGATTCCCCAATTGTTGCGGCGTTTGTCCATCCAAATTCATCATCACAAATCGGGCAGCATTCCACAACTTGTTAGTAAAGTTGCGGGATGCCTCCACCGATGCCGATTCATCCTTTTTGCGATCGTACTCCAATCGGATATTTTGTCCAGCCCCCGCAACTTCCCTAATTAGGGTATATCGCAGGGCATCAGTACCATATTTGTCAATTAATAACAACGGGTCAATGCCATTACCTTTGGTCTTAGACATCTTCTGCCCTTTTTCATCCAGGACTAAGCCGTGGATGTAAACTGTTTGGAAAGGCATTTGCCCAGTAAAATGCCCAGCCATCATGGTCATTCTGGCTACCCAGAAAAAGATGATATCAAAGCCTGTTACCAAAGTGGTAGTCGGGTAGTAAGTTGCTAAATCCTGGGTTTGTTCCGGCCAGCCTAAGGTCGAAAACGGCCAGAGTCCAGAAGAAAACCAAGTATCTAGCACATCTGGGTCTTGTTCTAAATTGACATTTTCGCCAAATTGCGACTTGGCTTTCTCCCAAGCTTCAGTTTCCGATTTCGCTACCACAAAGGGCGTGTTATCGGTAATTTGCCCATCTGTTTCACTGACAGCGTACCAAGCCGGAATTTGGTGTCCCCACCATAATTGGCGAGAGATACACCAATCATTGAGTTTTACTAGCCAATCACGATAGACCTTTGTCCAGCGTTGGGGGACAAACTCTGGGGAAGTTTGCTGGTCGAGGAATTCGAGAGTGTTGTCAGCTAGGGGGCGAATTTTGACGAACCACTGAGTTGAGAGGAGAGGTTCAATGGGTACTTTACCGCGATCGCTGTAGGGAACGGTATGCTTATAATCTTCGATCTTCACCAAAAAGCCATCTGCTTGTAAGCGAGAAACCACATTCTTTCTAGCAACAAAGCGGTCTTGTCCTTGAAACTCCCCAGCATTGGCGTTGAGAGTGCCGTCTTTATTCATAATGTTGATTAACGGCAGATTGTGACGCTTACCCATGTCAAAATCATTTGGGTCATGGGCGGGAGTCACCTTGACGCAACCCGTGCCAAAAGTGGGGTCAACAAATTCATCGCCAATAATAGGAATTTCTCGTTGTACAATGGGCAGAGTTAAAGTTTTGCCAATGAGATGTTTGTAGCGATCGTCATTGGGATTAACTGCCACTGCTGTATCGCCCAGCATCGTTTCTGGTCGAGTTGTCGCCACCTCCACAAAACCAGAACCATCGGTAAGGGGATAGCGGAAGTGCCAGAGATTTCCATTAACCTCTTGATTTTCTACTTCCACGTCAGACACAGCCGACCCAGAAGCTGGACACCAGTTAACTAAATATTCACCACGATAAATTAAGCCTTCCTCGTAGAGGCGAGTAAACGCCTCGACAACAGCTTTAGATAAACCCTCATCTAGGGTAAACCTTTCCCGTGACCAGTCCACCGAGACACCTAAGCGTCGTAGCTGATTCAGAATTGTTCCCTCAGACTCCGCCTTCCATTGCCAAGCGCGTTCTAAGAATTTCTCACGCCCCAATTCGTAGCGAGTCTTACCCTCTGTCTTGAGTTGCTTTTCTAGCATACTATGTACAGCGATGCTGGCGTGGTCAGTTCCGGGTAGCCACAAGGTATTGCGTCCCTGCATCCGGTGGTAGCGCACGAGGGTATCAATTAAGGCACTTTCAAAGGCGTGACCCATGTGTAAGCTGCCGGTGACATTCGGCGGGGGAATGACGATGCAGTAGGGTTTGCCGCCTTTGTTGGGGTCAGCTTTGTAAACTTGGTTGTCTTCCCAGAATTTTTGCCACTTGGCTTCGGTGGAAAAGGGGTCGTAGAGACTGGGGAGATTGGGAATGGTTGCGGTCATGCGGGAAAACTAAGGAAGGACTCTAATAAATTTTGCCACAGGGTTGGAGAGAGGGTTTATATGGAAACGAACCGCAGAGGCGCAGAGAACGCAGAGGGAAGAGAGGTAGGAGAGGAAATGAATCAGCTTACGGGTGAGGTAATTGGGGCGGCGATTGAGGTGCATAGGGTGTTGGATCCTGGGTTTTTGGAGGAGGTGTATAAGGAAGCGCTAATTATAGAATTTTTCAGGTGTGGGATACCTCATGTGGTTGAGAAGGGGGTAACAGTAAATTACAAAGGACATGAAGTAGGCAAGGGTAGATTAGATTTTCTGGTTGCCAATTGTCTAATTGTGGAATTAAAAGCTGTTCAAAATTTAGCCCCAATCCACGAAGCTCAAGTCCTCTCATACCTTAAAATGACTAATTACCCCTTAGCCCTTCTCATCAACTTTAACGTCTCCCTCCTCAAAGACGGCATCAAACGCATCATCCTCTCTTAATCTTTCTCTGCGCCCTCTGCGCCTCTGCGGTTCGTCCCCCCAACCCATGAAACACAAAACAACCTCCCCTTGGACATTCATCCCCACCCTATATTTCACCTCCGGCATACCCTACATTATCATCAACACAGTTTCCGTAATCTTTTACAAAAAACTGGGAATAGATAATACTCAAATTGCCTTGTGGACAAGTTTTCTCTATCTACCTTGGGTCATCAAAATGTTTTGGGGACCAATTGTTGATATTTACTCTACCAAACGTAAATGGATACTTTATACCCAATTTGCCATGTTCTGCTGCTTGGGTTTGATAGCCTTCTCCTTACAACTGCCAAATTTCTTTTTCATCTCCCTCGCAACATTAACAATAGGAGCATTTATTTCTGCAACTTATGACATTGCTACAGACGGCTTCTATCTGCTGGCTTTATCTCCAGAACAACAAGCCTTATTTGTTGGCATTCGCTCACTTTGTTATAGACTTGCTGTAATCTTCGGCTCTGGAATATTAGTTGTTTTAGCAGGTTATCTTGAAGTATCTCTCAATAATATTCCTTTAAGCTGGACTATCGCTATTGGCTTCTCAGCTTTAATTTTAGCAATCCTGTTTATTTGGCATCGCTTAATTTTACCTTTACCTGAATCAGATAACCAACGACAAATACAAGCTAGGGAAAATATACCCTTTTGGTCAATTATTAGCTCATATTTTGCTCAGGATAAGATTATAAATATTTTAGCATTTATCTTGCTATATAGATTTGGCGAAGCAATGCTTGTCAAGATAGCCTCTTTATTTTTATTGGACAAACTAGAAGTAGGTGGTTTAGGGCTATCTACATCAGATGTCGGGTTAGTCTACGGAACGTTTGGAGTAATATCCCTAATCTGTGGAGGAATTTTAGGAGGCTTGCTAATTTCTAGATATGGATTAAAAAAGTGTCTGTTTCCTATGGCTTTAGCTTTGAATTTACCTGATATATTTTATGTGTATATGGCTTACAATAAACCTTCACTAACATTAGTGTATCCCTTGGTTTCATTGGAGCAATTTGGGTATGGGTTTGGATTTACAGCTTTTAGTGTTTATTTAATGCATATTTGCCAAGGCGAATATAAAACTTCTCATTTTGCTATCTCCACTGGCATCATGGCTTTAGGAATGATGTTACCAGGTTTAATTAGCGGTTATCTGCAAAAAACTTTTGGTTATCCATTATTTTTTGTCTTGGTCTGTTTACTCACAATTCCTGGAATGATTGCTCTCTTTTTTATTCCTTTAAAAGAAGAACTTAAGCGTCAAAATAGTTAATATTATTTATTACCAAGCCCCTTCGGGGCGGGAACTCTTAAGAGGGAACAGGGAACAGAAAAAAGAATTAGCCCCGAATATAGGGTTTAGAGCAAGTAAATTTATTTATGAAAAGAGATAAAAATTTTTTGTTACAAGATGGCGTAAGCCACGATGTTTCAATGCGTCATTATTCAAATCCCCTAATTTTAATTATGGGGATTCCCTGTTCCCTGTTCCCTCTTAAAGATTTATATAGCGCTTCCTAATCAGATGAGGTACATCTTAAGCCCCCTCTTCGCTTGCTCTTAGGGGGTTGGGGGTGGGGTTGTTGTACCTCACAAGGGCCGAGAACCGCTATAGCAATTCTAAATGAGTTGTGAAAAATAGGTTTCTAATCGAACCACAGAGGCGCAGAGAACACGGAGAGATAAGAAATAGAGATTTTAACAAATGATTTAGGACTGCTATATGAATTATGTTTTGGGAATAGATGGCGGCGGTAGTAAGACTGTTTGTGTCTTGATGGATGATTTGCGTCAAGTGCTAGGTCGTGGTGAAGGAGGCCCATGTAATTATCAGAGTATAGGTATTGAAGCAACTCTACAATCTATTCAATCTGCCATTTCCAATGCGGTTGAGGCAGCAAGAATTACAAATACCGTGAATATTGACGCGATATGTCTGGGTTTAGCAGGTGTAGGCCGTGCAGCAGATATCGAAGTAGTTAAAGGTTTAGTTAAAGAGTTGCAAAATAACAAATCTCTGCCTATTACTTGGGCATTACAGCCAGGGAATATTGTAATTTGTAACGATGCTTTAATTGCTTTAGTTGGTGGAATTGGTCAAGCTGTAGGAATTGTGGTTGCAGCAGGTACTGGTTCGATAGTTTTCGGGCGAAATCACCAGGGAGATACTAAGCGAGTCGGCGGCTGGGGCTATATTTTAGGAGATGAGGGTAGCGCCTATAAAATTGCGATCGCTGGCATGAACGCAGCATTAAAATCTTCTGATGGACGGGAAATATCAACAAATTTGGTAGAGGGTTTCAAACAGCATCTTGATTTGGAAAATATAGAAGATTTAATAGAAGTAATATATCGGCGAGAATGGGGAGTTAAACAGATAGCGGCTTTAGCACCAGTTGTAGATTTTGCCGCAGCTTCAGGTGATGTAGTAGCGAATATCATAATTGATGATGCTGTCAAAGAGTTAGTGAAAGCTACATCTACAGTAATTGATGCAATTTTTAGTGCTAACTCAGTTTTAGAAGTAGTCACCACGGGAAGTGTATGGCGCGGTAGATGCAAGATACATGAGAGATTTGCTGTGTCTCTTTTTAAGAAGTTTCCTGAAGTAAAGGTAATTTTTCCGAGGTATGAGCCTGCTTATGGTGCTGGTTTTTTGGCGTTGCAGACAACTCAAATTTGACGCGAAGAAAGCAATAATAGAAGTTTTCAGTCTGCAAATATGCGCCCCAAGAAAGTTACTATTTCCGACCAAGCAGAGGTGGTAGCACTAGAATCATAACGATAACCGTCGTCGCGCATGAATGTATGTTCTGCTTCATATAAGAAAACTTGGTGAGGGATGTTAGCATTCTCAATTGCTCTAATTATGGTTTGGCGATCGCTATCTGGTATATGAGGGTCAAGAGTACCGAATACCATTAGCATCTTGCCTTGGATTTCACTTACCCTCTGGATTGTATCGGCTACTTCTTTACCCAGTTTACCACTGGGAATACCAGTAGGGTAACAGCAGACGCAAGCCCGAATTTCGCTTTGAAATGCGGCGCGGAAAGCTAAATGTCCACCAATACAAAAGCCGAGAGTGCCTATTTGATTTGGAGAAACCGCACTCTCTGTTTTCATAAATTCAATCACAGCAAGGCAATCGGCATCATAATCAGCTACGGAGGTTCGACGCGCATCGTCATTTCCCCGCATCCTTCCCAGATCGTCTGGCTCAATCACTAAACCAATTGGCTCAATGCGGTGAAAAATTTCTGGTGCTGCTACTACATAGCCGTATCCTGCTAAGTAGTTAGCTAGACGAATCATTGCATCACCTAACTGATAAATATCACTGTAGAAGACAATACCAGGGTATTTCCCATCTGCTTTGGGAGCCGCTACATAAACACGCATCAAGCTGCCATCTACTCTTAATTCAACATTGCGCTTAGTGATTTGCACTTTTTTGTCTCCGTGTTACGCTTGCTGTCATTAGCTTCTACACTGTAGCGCCGCAGCATCCGGCTACTTTCAACCCATAATTTGGCGTTCTTTTATCATCACTGCGATCGCTAAATATCCCCATGAAAGTTTGTTGCGAGTAATTTTTCCGAGCTGGTTTGTTGGCGTTGCAGAGGTTAGCAGGGGAAGGAGAATGAGAAAGCGATCGCATTTTAACAAAGAAACGAACCGCAGAGGCAATAGAGTTGCCAGCGCGTTGCGGTGAGGCAGTCCGTTCTTGGGGGTTTCCCCCATGAGGAACTGCCGAACCCGAAGGGGGGTTCCCCCCGTTGTAGCGACTGGCGCGACACAGAGAGGTTAAGAGTGCGATCGCATAGATTGATCTCTCCCCCAACCCCTCTCCGAGACGGAGAGGGGAGCCAGATTTCTCCCCCTTCCCTCGCAGGGAAGGGGGCTGGGGGGTTAGGTCTCTTGATAACAAGCTGTGGAAATACGCATTAAAACTTTATCAAGTTGGTATCTCACTTCTTCATTTTTAATTCGCAACAAACGCAGCCCCCTAGCTGACAAAACTTTATCGCGTTCTGCATCATATTCAGGTTGTTGTTCATGAATTTTGCCATCCACTTCTATCACTAATCTAGTTGCATGACAGTAGAAATCTGCAATAAACCCATTGATAATTTGCTGACGGCGAAAGTGTAAACCATTTAGACGATTAGCGCGAAGATGTTGCCAAAGAATTTTTTCTTCTGGTGTCATTTGCTGACGAAGTTCTTTGGCACGTTGCACTTTAACTAAGTCTACTTTGTATCCGATTACAATATTCCGGGTTCCCTCTTTTGTCAGTGGATAGGGTTCTTCGGGTGTTGGATTATTCATTTATAAAGTATGAGAATAAGTGTTTATTTCTAGATTATGTGTGACCTCTCCCCCAACCCCTCTCCGAGGCGGAGAGGGGAGCCGGATTTCTCCCCCTTCCCTTGTAGGGAAGGGGGTTGGGGGGTTAGGTCTGTGTACAAAGTGCGAGGGTGCGATCGCACTTAAGGAATTAAGGGTGCGATCGCAACACAATTGCAGACACAATTATCAGACTGTTGGAACGCTTCGGGTTAAAATTCTCATCGCTTTGCCTGGTTCAGTGTCTTCCAGTTCCAAAAACTCATGTAATTCTTCTATGGTGAGTGAAGTATGGTAAATATTAGGTTCGATTTTATAGACTTCCACAAAAGAGGCGATCGCTTCATTAAGTTGCTTGATTGCTGCTTCTTGATTTATCCCTTGTCCTACCAGTCCATTTTCTAAGCATAAAGCAACCCAATAACCTGCACTCTTTCGCAAAACTATTGTGTAGAAGTCCATAAATGTGTATTAGTGAGAGAATAGCTGAAGCAATATTTAATTTTGGCAATTATTCACGATCCAAAAGTAGCTACTTCTACAGGACGTTCAACAGCTAATTCTTTACGGTTAGTTTTGATTTGTTCAATTTTGTGAAGGGTTTCAGCAGTTAAATAAGTTTCGCCGCAATCAGCACAGGTTATCACTGGAATATTTTCTATTACTAGCAGGTCTTTACCCTTACCATAGGTTCTAGTAATTTGGCGGATTTTTACACCTTCGCTTCCACAAATATCACACAGCATTTGCCGCTTTCCTGGTATTAGGGTATGTATACTGTAATGATAACAAGTTTTCCAGTTGGACTTAGTTTGGCAATTATTTCGACTTCCCCTGCATCAAGAGTTAAACCTCTAATGCGATATTTAGATTCTGCTGTCACTTTATCTTTTTGACGTTCCAGTATTTCGCCTGTAAGGATGCCTTCTTCAATGTCATAGATTGTTAGATTATCATCGCTCATTTCTTCTTCAGCGTGTAGCGTCATTAAATACTGACGAGAAGAAACTTTATCCCGCATTCGTTGCAAAATCTCATCGAACAAGGTGGTAATCTCAGACGAAGTTAGACTTTAACAGTTTACAGCGATGTCTACGACGGGCTACGCCTACGCATCCCTAATTTACTAGGTGCGATCGCATGGATTGACCTCTCCCCCAGCCCCTCTCCGAAGCGGAGAGGGGAGCTAGATTTCTCCCCCTTCCCTTGCAGGGAAGGGGGCTGGGGGGTTAGGTCTGTTGAGAACAAGCTGTGGAAATACGCATCAAAACTTTATCAAGTTCGTGTCTCACTTCTTCATTTTTAATTCGCAACAAACGCAGTCCCCTAGCTGACAAAACTTTGTCCCGTTCTGCATCATATTCAGCTTGTTGTTCATGAATTTTGCCATCTACTTCTATCACTAATGCAGTTGCGTGACAGTAGAAATCTGCAATAAAGCCATTGATAATTTGCTGGCGGCGAAAGTGCAAACCATTCAGGCGATTCGCACGAAGATGTTGCCAAAGGATTTTTTCTTCTGGTGTCATTTGCTGACGAAGTTCTTTAGCACGTTGCGCTTTAACTAAGTCTGCTTTGTATCCAATTACAATATTGCGAGTTCCCTCTTTTGTCAGTGGATAGGGTTCTTCGGGTGTTGGATTATTCATTTATAAAGTATGAAAATAGGTGTTTATTTTTAGATTATGATTGACCTCTCCCCCAACCCCTCTCCGAAGCGGAGAGGGGAGCCGGATTTCTCCCCCTTCCCTTGTAGGTAAGGGGGTTGGGGGGTTAGGTCTGTGTGGGAAGTGCAAGGGTGCGATCGCGCTTTTACGACAATTAAAGGAGCGGCTACACTCTTAATCACCTCATAAATAAGAGTTTCAGAGAGTTTTTGCCTAAATCCTACAGATGTTATAACTCTCAAACCCTAGTATTAATATTTCCATTCTATTACATATTAAAAGGTATGTTCTTGAAGAGAGAATATTACGGCATTCCATCACTGTCTGAGCAAGAACTAATTTCTCTAAAAGACCGATTTAGACAGCTTAGAGATGCAGATGAAAAGCGGGAATTAATGAACAGCCTTATAGAGAAACAAGTATCTTCCTCACAAACACCCCTACCTATTACTCAGGTTTTGTCAGTGTCTAATAATCCAAGTGAAGAGGTGGTTGTAAAACAATCCTCTGAATCCCAGATAACTTTAGAAGGTTTAAGAAATACCATCCAAGAAATAAAGAAAACTATCCAAGAAGAAGAAAAGAAAATTACAGATTTGGAAGAAAAGCTCGTAAGACAAAAGCAGATTTTCAAAGACTTAGAAGACGACCTTGAAAAGCGAAAGGAAGATTTTGAAAAGTTTGTTACAGATATGAAACGTGTTTTTGATCAAGGTATCTAACATAGGTGCTTTAAATTATATTCAGCAAATAGGTAGGTAATGCCTACCTCGCTCTAATTATTTATGGCTCTTGCGTTGGTTTTATGGTACGGCATTAAAATCGCAGTTTTATAAAAAGGTTCAAAAATTTAAAATCAAGTCACACCAAGAAATGTCGGCTAAGATTAGGTATATCTATTTCATTAAAATTATTTTCTTTTAAATGCTGGGCAATTGTTTGTGTCCACAAGTAAAAATCTTGTTGATAGAGATTTTTATCATTTATAAAAGATGGACTGGTCATTAATATTCCTCTTGGAAATGCTAAAAATTAGAGGATGTTTTAAAAGTGGTTGGCTGTGATTTTAATAGAATGATTACCCCCCTTAATCCCCCCTTGTAAAGGGGGGAAACCGGAAAACAATCTAGTTCCCTCCCCTTTATAAGGGGAGGGTTAGGGTGGGGTAAAAATATTTGATACATCAATCATGACTTTTAAAACATCCTCTGAGATGGGCATAACACCCACCTCCTTAAACTATACTAACAAAGCCTGCTCCTCTTTAGAAATCACTCGCCCTTCATCCTCAAAACCGAGGATTTGATCGAAGTTCAAATACCGATACAAATCATCTGCAAAAGGATGAATTCGACTCGCCACAATATCCAAATATTCCTGCACTGTAGGCAGCCGTCCCAGCAGCGCACAAACTGCGGCTAATTCTGCTGAACCAAGATAGACTCGCGCATCTTTACCCATGCGATTATTGAAGTTGCGGGTAGAGGTAGAAAACACTGTTGTGCCATCAGCAACTCGCGCCTGATTTCCCATGCACAAACTGCATCCTGGCATTTCTGTACGCGCACCCGCAGCCCCAAAAATGCTGTATACACCTTCTTCTTTTAATTGGTGTTCATCCATGCGCGTTGGTGGTGCTATCCACAGGCGAGTTTTTACTTCACCTGCACCTTCCAAAACTTTCGCTGTTGCCCGATAATGACCAATATTTGTCATACAAGAACCGACGAATACTTCTTGAACTGGATCATTAGCAACTTCCGATAATAATTTAACATTATCGGGGTCATTGGGAGCAGCAACAATTGGTTCTTTGATTTCGTTCAAATCAATTTCAATTATTTCGGCATACTCTGCATCAGCATCGCCTTCTAATAACACGGGATTTGCTAACCATTCTTCCATCTTTGCCACACGGCGCAGCATGGTACGCGGATCGTGATAGCCCCGTGCTATCATATTTTTCAGCAACGCTACGTTAGAACGCAGATATTCCGAAATTGTCTCTACACTCAGCTTAATTGTGCATCCGGCACAAGAACGTTCTGCACTTGCATCAGTGAGTTCAAAGGCTTGTTCAACTTTTAAATCTGGCAAACCTTCTATTTCCAAAATTCGCCCAGAGAAGACATTTTTTTTGTTCTGCTTCTCTGCTGTCAGCAAACCTTTTTGAATTGCCACATAGGGTATGGCATTCACAACATCGCGCAGGGTGATACCTGGTTGCAATTCTCCTTTAAATTTTACCAATACTGACTCTGGCATATCTAAAGGCATAACACCCAAGGCGGCTGCAAAGGCTACCAACCCAGAACCGGCGGGGAAGGAAATACCCAAGGGGAAGCGGGTGTGAGAATCGCCGCCAGTTCCCACGGTGTCGGGTAGCAGCATCCGGTTTAACCAAGAGTGGATGATACCATCACCGGGACGCAGGGCAACACCGCCACGAGAGGCAAAGAAGTCGGGGAGTTCGTGATGGGTTTGGATGTCTACTGGTTTGGGATAAGCTGCTGTGTGGCAGAAACTTTGGATAACTAAGTCTGCACTGAAACCAAGACAGGCGAGTTCTGTCAATTCATCGCGGGTCATGGGGCCTGTGGTATCCTGGGAACCAACGGTTGTAATGATGGGTTCGCAAGATGTACCGGGACGCACACCAGGTAATCCGCAAGCTTTACCTACCATTTTCTGTGCTAGGGTGTAGCCTTTACCTGTATCAAAGGCTTGCTGAGGACGGGTGAAAACGTTGCTGGGTTCTAAACCAAGTGCAAGACGAGTTTTGTCGGTGAGGGTACGTCCAATAAGTAAGGGGATGCGTCCACCTGCGCGGACTTCATCGAGGATAGTATCAGGTTTAAGGTCAAAAGTAGAAATTACTTCGCCAGCTTCGTTGGTGATTTCGCCTTTGTAGGGATGGATGGTAATTACCATGCCGGTTTCGAGTTGGGTGACATCGCACTGAATAGGCAAAGCACCGGCATCTTCTGCTGTGTTAAAGAAAATAGGCGCGATCGCACTACCTAAAACATAACCCCCAGCGCGTTTGTTTGGCACAAAAGGTATATTATTTCCTGTATGCCACAATACGGAGTTGATGGCAGATTTCCGCGAGGAACCTGTACCAACTACATCCCCAACGTAAGCTACAGGATGCCCTTTTTCCTTCAACTCGGCAATGGTTGCCAAGCTTCCCGGTTGCCGTGACTCTAACATCACTAAGGCGTGTAAGGGAATATCCGGGCGAGTCGTGGCGCTTTGGGCGGGGGATAAATCGTCGGTGTTAGTTTCGCCAGGAACTTTAAAAACGGTGACAGTAATCGCTTCTGGAACTGTGGGACGAAGGGTAAACCACTCAGCTTCCGCCCAAGAGTCAATCACCCGTTTGGCGAAAGGATTAGTTCTAGACAACTCCAAAACATCGTGGAACGCGTCGTACACCAAGAGGATTTTGCTTAAGGCGTTGGCGGCGTAAGCGGCGATGGGTTCCTTTCCTTGTCCGCCCATTACCAGAGGGGTTTCAGATGAGTCTGAGAGCGATACAGTGGGCAATTGCAGCAAATCAATTAAAGATTGCACGTTGTAACCACCGATCATTGTCCCTAACAATTGCACCGCTTCGATGGGCGCAATCAACGGACTGGTGATTTCTTCCTTGGCAATGGCGGTGAGAAATCCAGCTTTGACATAAGCTGCTGGATCAACACCAGGAGAAACGCGATCGCTCAATAAATGCAATAATATCTCCTCTTGACCCTTGGGCGGATTTTTCAGTAATTCGCACAGTTCAGAGGTTTGTTTTGCATCTAATGGTAAAGGGGGAATTCCCAGTGCGGCTCTTTCGGCCAGGTGTTTACGATATAATTCCAGCATTCTTAACTACACTCCAAATATTTAGCTAAACAAAGTTTTAAGTGTGTATCATCACTTCTCTAATTTCAGGAGCATTCAACCTCACAAGTCTTTACAGGTGGAATTAACAGCAAGTGAGTCTCCTTACTTTAAGTTTTTTGTCTAGCAAAGGACTTATAATTATCACTGTATATCTATTTTTCCCGATCAAGCTCTTTGAAAATAATTCTCTTTTCGTCTTTGTTAACTTGGTACTGTGTCTATTTATCAGATAAAATAACTTATTTGTTCTCTGTGTCCCGCTTGTGATTGTATATGCCCAAAACTTACACCGTAGAAATTGATCACCAAGGCAAAATTCATACCTTGCAAGTTCCTGAAAATGAAACGATCTTATCAGTTGCCGATGCTGCTGGTTTGGAACTGCCGAGTTCTTGCAATGCAGGCGTTTGCACAACTTGCGCCGGTCAAATAAGCGAGGGAACTGTCGATCAAGCTGATGGTATGGGCGTTAGTCCAGATTTACAAAAGCAAGGTTACGTATTGCTTTGTGTTGCCAAACCCCTTTCTGATTTGAAACTTAAGACAGAAAAAGAAGATGTAGTTTATCAGCTACAATTTGGTAAAGGCTAATAATTAGTAAACAGTTATCAGAGGATGTTTGTAAAGCCCTGGCGACTAGAAGTCGCGGCTACACAGACAAAACCTGCCTCCGCAGGTTAAAAAACCTTAATTTTTTCTTAGTCCACGGAGGTGGACTTTGTTTGTCTAGTAGCGAATTCTATTCGCCCAATACTTTTAAAACATCCTCTCAGGACTTTATAAAAAACATAACGATTTTCTAGCAACGAATATCAGCTATTCTAGAAACTACAAATCAACAGGATTTACCAAGATGACGACTCATTTTATTACCGCAGAAATTGATTTACAAGAAACTCCCGCAGAATTACTACAAGCAATTGAAACAGAGTTGAAGAAACAAGGCGAACCCCTGCGTTGGGCAGTTACCTCTGTGGATGTTGACGAACAAAAAGCGACAGTTGAAGCCGTTGTCACGACAGTTAAGAGTTAGGAGAGACGCGATTAATCGCGTCTGTACAAGAGTTAGGATTTGATGGCTTGTGATTCATAAACTCATCACTCATCACTCAGCACTCTTAACTTAAGATGAATCGTCCATACACCGCTATCTTAATTGTACCAACTGGCGTTGGGGCTGCCATTGGGGGTTATGCAGGAGATGCTTTACCTGTTGCCAGAGTTATAGCACAGGTTTGCGATCGCCTCATTACTCACCCCAATGTCCTGAATGGGGCGAGTTTGTACTGGAATCTTCCAAACACTTTTTATGTTGAAGGTTACGGACTTGACAAATTCGCCTCTGGATGCTGGGGTTTGCGTCCAGTCCGCAGCAACAAAGTAGGTTTGCTTTTAGACCAAGGCATTGAGCCAGAGTTACGGCTACGACATATACAAGCCGCAGATGCAGCGAGAGCAACTCTGGGATTGACCCTAACAGATTATGTAATTACAGATGCACCATTAAATGTAGAATTACGCACTACAGCATCGGGAGCTAGTTGGGGGACAATTGGCAATCCAGATAGCTTGTTACGGGCAGCTGAAATATTAATTAAAAAAGCGGGGGCAGAAGCGATCGCAGTTGTTGCCCGTTTCCCCGATGATATAGACTCAGAAGCAGTACAAAAATACCGCCAGGGTGAAGGCGTTGATCCTTTAGCGGGTGCAGAAGCCGTAATTAGTCATTTGCTAGTGCGAACCTTTCAAATTCCTTGTGCCCATTCTCCCGCCCTTTTGAGCGAACCTCCACAACCTGATTTATCTCCCCGTTCCGCCGCCGAAGAATTGGGCTATACCTTTTTGCCCTGCGTCCTTGTCGGATTAAGTAGTGCCCCACAATTTATAATAAAGAAAAGACTGATTGCATCAGAGAAAGAAGATATTTGGGCAGATGAAGTAGATGCTGCGATCGCACCTGCAACCGCTTGTGGTAGCAGTGCCTTACTGAGTTTAAGCCAAAAACAATGCCAAATAATTACAGTAGAAGAAAATAAAACTCTGATAAAAGTTCCTCCCCAACCCTTGGGGATCAAATCTATACAGGTAAACTCATATTTAGAAGCAGTGGGTGTATTGGTAGCACACAAAGCAGGCATCAATCCCTCCGCTCTCCGTCCCAAATTATTACCTTTACGCGGTGTGCAACTTTCTCTCAAACCTAACCCCCACCTTCTTCCCTACTAGCGTTGGGGAGCAAGACTTAAAGCCTCTCCCCGAAGCGGGGAGAGGAATGGAAGTGGGGTTTCAAGAATAAGTCGCACATCGCGCTACCTTTGCAGTCAATTAGTCATTGGTCATTTGTCATTTGTCATTTGTCATTTGTCATTAGTTATTCTCCCTCTGCTCCTCTACCCCATTCCCCACTCCCCACTCCCCACTCCCCATAAAACCCGTGGTTGAACAACAAAAACAAGAGCCAGAAATTCCATACTTGACGCGCATCCAAATACTTGGGGCGATGGGAGTGACTGCAATCATTTTATTGATAGTCGCCAAACTTTCGTTATACTTTGGCAACTTTTCCCTATTTTCTTGGGACTTGAACCAAAAAGATTTGCTGCTAGGTGTAGGGTTGGGGTTCGTCATCACCGCGTTAAGTGGCTTAACTTATCGCCTTTGGACTGCATATCGTCAAAGTGCAGATTATTACCTAGAAGTGGTACTGAAGCCTTTAGCTTTACCAGACTTAATTTGGCTGGGGTTACTACCAGGGTTGAGTGAAGAATTATTATTTAGGGGTGTGATGCTGCCAGCTTTAGGCGCTGATTATACAGCCGTAATTGTATCTAGTCTTTGCTTTGGCATCTTGCATCTTAGTGGTTCCCAACAATGGCCTTATGTGATTTGGGCAACGATTGTTGGGATGATATTGGCGTATAGCGCCCTGCTTACTGGCAATTTATTAGTACCGATTGTTGCTCATATTATTACGAATTGGATTTCTAGCTATTCCTGGAAAATATGGCAATTGTCGGCGATTAAAAAATAAACTTTGAGCTTGATTTTCCGTAGGATCACAGCAATGCTCATTGGTGTCAATTTAAAGATTAGGGATTTCCTAGAAATAAATTATCCAAATAAACGTTGACGCAAAGCGGCTTGCCGCAGGCTACCACAGAGACAAGGCAGCGCGCGGTCTTCTCACATTGGGAGAGGCTAAAAGCGATAGCGAGTCCGCGTACCCTTACAGGGAAGCAAGCTACGCTTTTAGCGTCTCGTAGAGAGCGTCTGGGGTCTCCCCCTCCGGGTTCGGCAGTCCCTCTTTGTTGGGGCAACAAGACCGGGCTGCCTCACCAAGTGGAGCATCTGGTGTGGTTTCCCCCATGAGCGATTGCCGCGCAGAGAACACAGAGAGAGGATAAATAGAGAGGGTTTTGTGTCGGTTTTGGGATATTTTTTATTTGTCAGTCCCTTAAGTCATGTGACACAATGTGCAATTTAGAGTTGATCATTGGAATATTCTTGTGCGTGGAAGAGTTGCTGACAGAAGAACTTTTACAATTTCTGCCCAGCGTAAATCGATCGCACTTCACCGTTGCGCCGAATGACTGCTTCGCCATTGGTGACTTCTACTAAAGTCCAACCGCTTGAACCGATACTTTCACCCATATTGATGCGGCGAGTCACGCCATCAATTTTAAACAAAGCGGCAGACTTGCTGCCCAACTCTAGCAATCCCTCTAAGGTATTACTCGGAGCATCGGCGATCGCAGTTGGCGGATATACTTGTTCCTGGGTAATAGTTGGTTCTGACTCTGGGGCAAGTGCATCACGTAATGGAACTACTGGTAATGCAGGCAGAGGCTTGGGTGTTTGGCGCACGGTAATAGGTGCATTTTTCCCTGCCACAGGCTTGAGTTCAGATCGTACAGCCGCAGCGAACATGTTAACGCTTACAGGCTTGGCAGCTTGTCTCACTGTCTTCAGGGCAGTTTTCACAACATTAGGTTGAGATCCCTGTAACACACTCGCAACTTGTGGTAAAAGTGTGGGAGTCCCAGGAATGGCAGGCAGGGCGTACCGCATTGGCGACGGCGCTTGATAAACGGGAACGTAGATCCGCTCAACAACGCTTCCAGAAGGGTTAGGGGCTGGTGGTATATTGTTAGCTAGAAGTGGAAGTCCTGGTAGATTACCAGCTATTTGCCCGTTACCAAGGGCTATTTGGTTAGTATTTCCCTGAGTGGAGAATCCTGGAGTGAAAGATTTTTGATTGGGTGTTGCCGCTTGCTGATCTATAACTGCCAGTGCTTGGAGCATATAGTCAACTAACTCTGCCTCAATTTCTGTTTTTACGGGCAACTGTGAGTGCGGCTTGGGCAGTAGAAGCGCTGATTCGGGCAATTTGATATTTAAAAGATATACAACTCCAAACTGTACCAAGTAGATAATACCAGCGATCGCCACGCCTAAAGTTGTTCCCACAATCAGCAGTTTGCCCAAAGCCGGACTATTTTTCTGACGCTTTCTAATAACTGGTTTAAGGGTAGCGGCATTAAATACAACGGTACTCAATTGCTTATGGTTATTGTCAGCAGCTGACTGTACTCGCTGATTCAGCGTGTCTGAGAAAATAATCTGAGGCACGTATTCTGAAGGCGACTGGCGTTGATATTTGGGTGAAACCCCAGCAACAGAGTGGCTCGAATTGTTCTGACTACTTTGCCTAACAGTTTGAGAAGGCAGATTACCACTAACATCGAGAATGTAGTCGATATCGGCAAAGAGTTCATCCATTAGGCCATCAGCATAGTTTTCTATCGACCAAGGCTCGTTGGCGATTAAGTCTTCTGATGGTTCTGGTACTATGAGACGGGTGCTGGCTTCTTGTAACATAGACGTTCTATCTTTGTTGCTAGGACGGGGAAACGCCGCCCCTACTGCCTGGAAATTACGATTATTAATTAAACATCCAATCCCCCATCCGATTAAGACGAGTTGATTGAGCGTTAGTATTAAACTCAACTTTCATCTGGGGATTGTTGATGATGGCAGTACTAAGAGTTATGTCATCTATCATACCAATCTCCCTCCCTACTACTATACTCAGTATTTATCAAGTTTGTATGAGGCTAATGCTGGAAACTCTGACTGGTTCTTGGTTCTACGCAATTCTAGATATAATAATAAAGCATTAATATCTGCTGGGTTTACACCACCTATACGTGCAGCTTGACCAAGAGTGAGTGGTTTTACGTGAGTCAGCTTTTCCCGTGCCTCTTTAGAAAGAGTCTCAATTGTTGTGTAGTCCAAATCCCCAGGTAACTGGCGATGCCCTTGGCGGGCAATTTGGTCAATCTGATTTTGTTGCCTAGCGAGATAGCCAGAATACTTGATGTCAATTTCTGCGCCTTCTTTCTCGGCGCGGTTGAGATTGGGGTTTCCCAGTGCAAACCTGTCGAGATCAACGTAATGGAATCCGGGACGGCGCAGCAAATCGTTAAGGGTAATTGAACCTTTAATTGTTTGTTGGGTATTAGATGCGATCGCTATTCCAATTTCATCATGTTCTTTGACTCGTGTAACTTGCAATCTTTGTTTTTCTGTGGTAATGTTGGTTTGCTTTTGGGTAAAAATATCCCAACGGCGATCGTCAATTAAACCAATTTCCCGTCCCAAAGGTGTCAGGCGTTGGTCGGCATTGTCAGAACGCAATAGTAATCGGTACTCTGATCTACTGGTGAGCATCCGGTAAGGTTCCCGTAAATCCTTTGTACACAGGTCATCAACTAGCGTCCCAATGTAACTTTGCTCGCGGGCAAACACAATCATCTCTTGAGAATGAACAAATCGAGCTGCGTTAATTCCCGCCACCAGCCCTTGAGCAGCAGCTTCTTCATAACCTGTTGTGCCATTAATCTGTCCAGCACAAAACAATCCGGCAATCTTTTTGGTCATCAGTGTGGGGTAACACTGAGTTGCAGGTAAATAGTCATATTCCACAGCATAAGCCGGACGCAGCATCACACATTTTTCCAAACCGGGGAGAGTCTGCAACATCCGCAGTTGCAAATTTTCTGGCAACCCTGTAGAAAACCCTTGGATATAAAGTTCGGGTATATCCCTTCCTTCCGGTTCAATAAAGATTTGATGGCTTTCTTTATCAGCGAAGCGCACAATCTTATCTTCAATACTGGGACAATAACGCGGTCCTTTAGCTTCCACCCAACCGCCATAAACTGGCGAAAGGTGCAAATTATCTTGAATTAGGCGATGGGTTTCGGCAGTTGTGCGGGTGATGTAGCAAGGCATTTGTTCCCGTTCTACCCACACATCGGGGTCAAAACTGAACCAGCGCACATCTTCATCCCCTGGCTGGATTAGCATTTTACTATAATCCACCGATCGCCTGTCTACCCGTGCTGGAGTTCCAGTTTTAAGTCTTCCGACTTCAAATCCCAGACGATTTAAGGTTTGTGTCAACCCCTCAGCCGCAAATTCTCCAGCACGTCCGGCTGGCATTGATTTGTTACCAACCCAAATTTTGCCTCCCAAGAAAGTGCCAGTTGTCAAGATGACTGCTTTACATTGGAACCCCACACCAAAATAAGTTTCAACGCCGATGACTTCACCGTTAGCACCCAGCACCAAATCTGTCACCATACTTTCGCGGATTGTCAAGTTTTCTTGGTTCTCAACAATATTTTTCATCACTGCTGCATATTCGCGCTTGTCACTTTGGGCGCGTAATGCCCAAACAGCAGGTCCCCGTGAAGAGTTGAGGATACGTTTTTGTAGGTAGGTTCGGTCTGCTACTTTACCAATTTCTCCGCCGAGTGCATCTACCTCATGAGTCAATTGAGATTTAGCCGGGCCACCCACTGCTGGATTACAAGGTTGCCAAGCGATTCTATCCAAATTGAGCGTCAATAGCAGGGTACGACAACCGAGGCGGGCAGAGGCGAGAGCTGCTTCGCAACCGGAGTGACCTGCACCGACGACTATGACATCAAAAGCGTCTTGGAATTCAACGGAATTGTGCATGGTCATACCTACAGGATCGGCAAGCTGAGAGTTATTTTCAATTTTAACTGTTCCAGTGGTTTCATGGATGTATCTTTCTGATAAACAAGTTATCAAGATTACTAGTACTCAATTAGAGACAAGTTTCTCTTTTTAAACTTGAGTATTAAGTACAAATATCATCTTCTTTAAGAATTGTAACCAGGTTCCAGTTTATTGATTACAGCTATTGTTCATCTAGTTAGACATCAACACAAATTAATTTATCTCATCAATAAAAGATATTTACCAGAAGCCGATTAATTTTATTCTTGAATCAACTAAGCAATTATTTAACAATGAGACTCACTATCCACAAAAAAACTAATATTAATAGAATTATCAAAAAGGCAACTTTCATCAGTTTGTTTCTCTTGATGATTTTTGTCTTAGTAGCCAGTAATGAGATTAGCCATAACCAATTGGGTAGAACTGCCCAACCCTTAAATGTATGCTTGGCTCCTGATTCACTACCTTGTAAAACTTCCTCTCAAGAGATAATATCAAAACCATTTTTCCCCGACCAAAAATTAAATAATCAACAGCGTTTTTTATCTGCGATCGCTATAAAATTACCCACAATTCCCCAGCCTGCTACTTATGAATATACTTTGCTGCGAACCTATGGCGCAGTATTCGTAAATCCAGATGTTGGGATTAAACTGCCGCAAAAAGATATCTTGGCTAATGAACAAGAAACCCAAGACTTTCAAAGGACTTTAACAATGGGTCATGTTGATAAAACTAACGACTGTTATCTACAAAAGTCGGCGGCTGATGCTTTAAACAAAGCGCAAATTAAACAAGAAATTCCGCTAAAATCTGGTTATGGTTATGGTGATTGTACTCGCACTTTCAATACTAATTTAAGATTTTGGAATAAATATGCTAACAATCAAGTTTTAGCAAAAGTTCAAGAGGGTAAAGAAACAAAAATTCTCGGTTTAGTTGCACCTCCTGGAACTTCACAACATCTCTGGGGATTAGCAATTGATTTACGCGTATCTAATCAAGAACAGAGAAAATCTCTTAATCAAAATGGTTGGTTTCAAACCGTGGAAAACGATGTTCCACATTGGACTTATGTGGGTTTAACTGAAGAGAATTTGCCTCTGTTTGGTTTTAAGAAACAAGCTATTCGAGGCATTACTTATTGGATTACGCCACTTTAGGAGTTAGGAGTTAGATTGATTGGAAAATCCATAAGCTCTAATATCATGTCCGAATAATTAGTTATGATTCCCACAGTCATTGCACTCCACACGCCAGATGCTCCACTTGGGGAGACCCCAATGGCTCCCCTTAATCCCCTCCCCGCTCTTCGGGAGGGGAGACAAAGCATAGCTTTGGCGGGGTGGGGTTCTTCGAGTTTAATAAGTAATCAAGCGGACATGATATCACATGGTTGATTTTATTAAAATTATTAAGTGACAGGTTCACAAAAAACTCAAATAGCGATCCCAGTATCCTACCTAACTCATCTGTGCCCTTACCCATTCCCTGATTGCTTGTCGGAAAACCCGTCTTCCTGCCATGCGGTATCTTTCAATTAGTGATGGAATCTCTTGAATGTTCAGATTAGGAAACACTACACTTATTTCTCTTTGGAGATATCTTTCACCTTGTAACTGGTAAATTTTAATTTCCCCAGAGTCATAACACCAGATTTCAGGCACACCTAACCGCGCATAAATAGGAAAGCGATCTAAAGATTTACTAGTAACATCAATCTCTAAAGCCAGATCAGGAGGGGGATCTTGATTTAAATCGAACTTGAGCTTACCTCGAATTAGTGCTTCATTTTGGAAATAAAAACAATTGTCGGGTTCTATACCTGCCTTTTTTAGCTCTCGTTTCCAAGTACTTGAGCCATAACACTCATAATCTATTTCTAAAACTTCAGCCGTATCTTTGATGATGTCACCAATTATTTCTTTGTAATATTCATGTTCTGGTAATGGTGTCATAATCTCTAATGTGCCATTATCATAAGCCACCTTAGCCGCACGGGTTTCACCTAAATCTATCAATAAATTTTCAAATTGTTGCCAACTGATATTGTAGAGAACTACTCGATCAGCGCGATGTTCAGTTAGCAGCATAACTCCTCGCAGAATCACTAAGTAATAAACAGTAGTCAGTAATCAGTGAAAATCTGATATAAATCGTCAAACTTACAACTGATAGACATTTATCCGAATCTATTTGGGAGCATCCTAATTTTGCTTACATCTTTTCCCTCACCCCAGCCCCTCTCCCATCTTTGGGAGAGGGGAGACATAATTCTAGTTCCCTTGATCCCATCTTTGGGATCAGGGGTTAGGGGATGAAAGCTATCAAGGTTTTTGCACATTTGGGATGCTCCCATCTATTTTATCAACTACGATTGATGAATATTTCCCAACTCTTACCACTTTCTCCCTACGCCGATTTCAACACAAAACCATTGCAAAAATACTTAACCGCCAAAATATCTTTCTGGGCGCACTTATCTGTGGGGTTTTCCCCTTGTCCTCTTTATTAACCCAGACCGCTCCCAGACCGCTATTTTACAACTGTTTTTAGAGGTTGTTTGAAAAGTTTTTTTATACGCCTAACCCTTGGAGATCCCCCTAAATCCATGCCACTTGATGCCAGTCCGCTCAAGTCGGGAAACCCGCCCACGCGGCTGGCTCCTGTACTTGGGGAGACACGCCAGATCCTCCACTTGGTGAGGCAGCCCGGTCTTGTTGCCCCAACAAAGAGGGACTGCCGAACCCGGAGGGGGAAACCCCAGACGCTCTCTACGAGACGCTAAAAGCGTAGCTTGCTTCCCTGTAAGGGTACGCGGACTCGCTAAAACTTTTAGCCTCTCCCCCTGGGAGAAGACCGAACTGGCTCCCCAAGACCGCAGTGGCTCCCCGATAAATTGGGGGACTTTGATTTCGGTTCCCCCCTTTTTAAGCAGGGCTGTTTCATTCGTTCAGATCAGAATTTTGTCAAGAGTATCAACCAGAAAATTTAGTGAGTTGGTAATCGAAAAATTACTGTTTCAATCGGTAAATTTAAGTGCGATCGCCTGGTTTTTGACCCAATTAGAGTGTTTAAAAACCTGATTTTTTTGACTGATACGCTTGTAAATTAAGGTCTTTTAGGGAATGAATCAGCCCTGCCTTTTTAAGGGGGGTTAGGGGGGATCAATAAGTGCCTAAAATCACACCTAACTACTTTTCAAACAACCTCTAAACAAACTCAATGATAATTTAGCGAATGGCACTAAGAAAAGCTCGAAAGCTCGTGTAGTCTCGTTCCCAGCCTCCAGGCTGGGAATGTATTCTCAGAGGCTCTGCCTCTGGTCAAGAAACAGGAGGCAGAGCCTCCCAGAATGGGTTCCCAGCCTCCAGGCTGGGAACCAGTTAGGGTAAGGGCTGTGTCTTAACTTAGTGCCATTCGATAATTTAGCTTTCATGTTGCGAAGATAGGTAAGCGATCGCTATTTGGTTTCTGCTAACTTTAGAATCGTGTTTTATATAAATTCCAAGTATTTTGGATTTCTAAGGACATCTCTTCTCTTAATCCCCAAGGTAATAAAACTTCTACTTTTGACCCTAATGCCCGTAACCATCTAACAACATAGTAGTCTGTTACTCGGTAATCTACTTTATAGTAAGCATCAGTGCTAGGACGAAATTGGAGAATATTTAAAATAGCCTTTCTACGTTCAAGCTTAAGTGTATATTGTTCAGCTAATTTGACTGTTTGATCATAGCTAATTTGAGTAAATGTATCATGAATGCTAATTCCCTCAATATAGCGTTGATGAAAATCTTGCTCAAACCGCAATACCATTAATGCTTTTTCTTTATAAAAGTCGCACCCCCATGCTTCTTTTAACTGAGCATTGACAGTTTTAGGAGTTGGTAGCTCATTATCTTGATGTTTCTCTCTCAATAATTGAGGAACACGAGTATCTTGCCATTCTAAAATTTCTAAATGTTTAGAAATAATCCGATCTAAACGATATTTATACCAGTTAATATCACCTTTTGGAGTAGTGCCATAAGCACATAGATATTTAGCGCGTTCCATGAAGTAAATACAAACTGGATAAACAACACACTCTTTAATTTGATTTTGATGAGCGCTGTGATATGTCAGTATTAGAGGTTTAAATTGCCCAGTATTCCAGATATCCTGCAATTGGCTTTGAATTTCATCAACTGCATCTTGAATATCGCTTGATTCTGGTACGACATAATCAACATATAAAAAAACGCGATGATTATCTTCATAGATTTCTTCTGAAAATTCTTCGGCTAACAAAGGATATGCGGGGTCAAGAAAACTAAATATACCCAAAGCTCCAGCTAAATATGCTTGTTTTTTAAGTGTTAATTTGCTGTAAGTATCTTCTGAATTACTGAAGTTAGGTAGTTTGTCTACTCGACAATAATATTTACTTCTACCACTGAACTTATTTACTCGTTGCAAGCAGTTTCGACTGACTAATAAATCTAAGTCACTTTGAAGTGATTTGCGAACTTGAGCAAATAACGGTTCTTCCAAAAGCTTATCTAGCTCAGAATTTGATATGGGTATTTGCTTTTGGAGTGAATTCTGCCATTCGTCTATGGGTACTTCCCATCTTAATAACCATTGTTTGGTTGTTTTGATACAAGCGCAGTTGGAGTTTTGATGGTTAAGGATGTCTGCTTGCTTTTCATCCTTGTGAGTCTTAGTAAAGAAAGCTTGTCGCCAATCAGTATAAGTAAAACTGTTTTCTAGAGTAGTGTATGCTTCGTCACTATAGAGCCAACGTAACAATGCCCATAGCCGGATAGCGCGAGTCAGATTATGACTTTGGTCGAGAGAGCCGTTAGCTAGCTTTTGCAAAAGTTTAGGGTGTGGGTAGTTAGTGGCGACTGCATTCACGATCAGTTAGAGTGTCTCAAGTGTTCTTACTAAGTTAGCAGGTATTGGAAAGGGGTACTTCCGATGCTGTGTAATACTGGGTATGCCGATATAAAAAGTTATATACATCTACCACATGAGTACATCCGAGTTCGACAAATACAAAGTAGACCACCTGTTTTTACTGATTGGTGAGAATCTGTTACCGAATTATGTGGCGGCGAATCTCTTAGTAAACAAAGATGGAACTGCTTATTTTGTACATACAGCAGATACAGAAATACAAGCAAAGCGGCTGCAAACGGAACTAAAGGGTTTAAAAGCCATAGAACTGCTTACCCTAAATGATTATGAGTCTGATGCTTATTACATCCAAAAAGAAATTAGAGCAAAGTTAGAAAGCATTAAAAGCGGAAAAATAGGGCTAAATTATACAGGCGGTACGAAAGCTATGTCCGCGCACGCCTACCGAACATTGTTTTACGAAGAGACTAAAGATAAAACATACAGGCAGCGTGCAGATATTATTTTTAGCTATCTTGACCCCCGCAGATTAGAGATGTGCATCGATAGGGAAGATAACGATCGCATCCGCTTAAAAATAAAACCAGATACATTACCAGTTGAACTTGTAACAATCTTCCAGCTACATGGGTTGGAGCTGAAGCAAAAGCCTACACAACAAGTAAAATTACCAAAATTAGCAACAGAACTTGCCAATGTTTTGAAGGAAGAGAGTAAATCAAAGCAGTGGTTTGATTGGTTCCATAACGTTTTTCGTGAGCAAGCTTATAGGAAAAAATCGAACGGTGGAGGAGATTGGAAATCTGAAACATCTCTGATAGATGTATCAACATCTCTAGATAAATTACCAAAAGAAATTGTTGTAGCATTTCAACAAGAAAAATTTCTTATAAATGAAAATGAACTTTCGTTACAACAAGTACAAAAAACAGGATCTTTTCAAAAAAATAAACATTTTTGTGAATTGCTTGATGGTTTATGGCTAGAACATTATGTGTTAGAACAAGTCAAAAATATTGCTGCGAAACACTTGATAGAAGACTATGGAATGAATTTTAAAATCGTTCTTACAGGTACTCCAGGATTTCAGTTTGATGTTGCATTTACCCGTGGTTATCAACTCTTTGCTATTTCTTGCACGACAACGGGTAAAAGAGATTTATGCAAGAGCAAGCTTTTTGAAGCATACCTCAGAGCAAGACAAATGGGAGGAGATGAAGCGAGAGTGGCTTTAATTTGTTGCTCTAACGAACCAGATACCCTGAAGGCTGAAATTTTTGCATCTACTAATGATAAAAAAATCGCTGTATTTGGACGCGAACATCTAATAAATTTATCTGAAAAAATTGATGAGTGGATTACTCAAGTTGACCGAGAGGCAAAATGACACAATTTACAGTAACTGTAGTTGATACGACAGGTAAACAGAATTATATCTTCAGCAGCAACCGCCTACGCGAAAACATTGGAGCCTCCTTTATCTTATCTCAATCTACAAAAGAATGGGTTGAAGAAACATTAGAAAAATTAGAAGTTCCGAAAAAATGTCAAGAAGAAGCAATAGAAATAAGTGAACTCAATGCCGAACTAATATATGCGGCTGGTGGTAATGCACTTATTCTATTTAAAACACACGAAATTGCTGTCAGATTCACTCAGATATTGAGTAAGCAAGTTTTGAAAAAAGCGCAAGGAGTTAATCTTTTAGTTGTTCATAAAGACTTTGACTGGGAGAGCGAAAATTTACATTCAATAGTTGAGAATTTGAAGAAATATGATATAGAACGTCAAAAACATGAGCGGATTTCTTCAGTTCCGCTATTGGGATTAGGTGTAACTGCTAGTTGCAACTCAACTCAGCTTCCTGCTGTAGATACAAGCGAGGAATATATAAATTATGCCGATGAAGAAGAAACAGATAGCTATTTTATTTCTAGGGAAACTAAGCAAAAATTGCAAGCAGTTGACCAAGCTAATCAAAAGCTGCAAAAGTTTTTTGCTGATGTAGTTGACCAAAATATTTATCAGTTTCCCTATCGAACTGACCATTTAGGTCGCTCTAAAGGTGAATCTAGCTATGCTGCTATTGTTCATGCTGATGGTAATGGTATGGGAAACAGATTTAAAAAATGTGGAGAAGGAAAAGAAAACCGACATTATATTGATGACATACGAAAGTTTTCTAAAAGTGTTGACCGAGCTGGTATTAATGCATTAAAGGCTGTTGCAGGTATTTTAATTAAATCAATTCAACAAGGAAAACTTGTTGGTAAAATCGGAGAATTTAATTTAAATGCTAAATATTATCTTCCTTTCCGTCCTTTAGTTTATGGCGGTGATGATATTACCTTTGTTTGTGAAGGAAGAATAGGACTAGAATTAGCAGCTTTATTTCTGAAAGCATTTGAAGAACAATCTGTGGCTGATGGTGAATCTTTAACGGCTTGTGCAGGTGTTTCTGTGGTTAAAACTCATTATCCTTTTGCACGAGCTTATAAAATTAGTGAAGATTTATGTAAGGAAGCCAAGAAATTTGTGAAGGATGAGCGAAAACAATATGGAGTAGATTATTTTTCTGCTATTGATTGGCATTTAGCAGCAAGTGGATTACTAGGTTCTATTTCCGAAATTCGCCAGAGGGAATATCAAGTCAATCATGGCGATAAACCTTGGAAGTTAGAAATGCGTCCTGTCCGGTTGCAAAACAATAACAGGGAGTGGCGTACTTGGGAAAATTTCACTCAAGTTGTTGAAGAGTTTAAAGAAGGAAAAGACTGGAAAGAACGCCACAACAAAATTATGGCTTTGCGAGAAGTCTTACGCAAAGGATCTATTGAAGCTACTCAAGAATTTTTACGTGCTTATAAATTGTCACATTTACCATTATTCCCAGAGTCTAGCGGCCAAAGCAAACAACTAGCTGAAGGTGGTTGGTTAAGCAGAAAATGTGGCTACTTTGATGCTATTGAAGCTATGGATTTTTACATTGGACTGGAGGATTAGGTGATTATTTACCAACTGAAAATTAAATTACTAAGTGATACGACTTTCGGCAGAGGAGACGGTGTAGCTGGTTTAATTGACCAGGAAGTTGAGCATGATTCCTGTGGATTTCCTTACTTGCGCGGACGCACACTTAAGGGTTTATTGAGGGAAGAATGTGACAACTTAATTGCAGTTTTACAAAATGATAGTCGCGCATATTGGGAAAATCTCGCTTTTACTCTTTTCGGAACACCTGGCAGTAGTCTGGGAACAATAGCAGCAATGCACGTAGGAGATGCTTGCTTACCAGATGATTTACGAGAAGCTGTTGCTTGGCAAATTCAAGATAAAACATTGACAAAGGAAGAAATTCTAGAATCTCTAACTACTATCCGTCGCCAAACTGCGATTGATTCTCAAACTGGCACGGCGGATGAAGGAAGTTTACGTTCTTTCAGAGTAGTTATACGCCAACTTGAATTCAAAGCTGACTTGCTGTTTGAAACTCAACCTAGTGATGAGATGCTGTCAATTTTAGCAGTGGGGATATTAGCACTTCGACGTGTAGGAAGTGGACGCAACCGAGGTCGGGGATATGTGCGATGTACGCTGCATAATAATGTGGGAAAAGAAATTACACAAGATTATATAAGCTTGTTTGGTCAAATTCAGGAGAAAGTTGCATGAACATAATTACTTTTTCATTGCATACTCAACAACAACTGCTTGCTACTTCGTTTAAAGGCGATCCAAATAGTGATGTATCTTATAGTTTTATTCCCGGTAGTATAATTCGGGGTGCAATAATTGGTCGCTACATGAAGCAGCATCAATTATCAGAGCTTGATTTGAGCAATGATACAGTCAAACACCTATTTTTTTGTGCTAATAGTACTTGCTATCTGAATGGATATTTACGTAGTAGTCAAGAGAGTAAACGTACTCTTCCGATACCCCGTTCTTGGTTTAAGGATAAGGATGCAGAACTAGGGGATAAATCACCTGAAATAACTGCTTATGATTTCAGCATTCCCGATAGAGAAAATGAGCTGGAAACACCAAAGTTTGTTGGTGAAGGTTTTTGGACAGAAGAGGGAGGCTATGTCAGATTCTACAAAGAAAAACGACGCATTAACATTCATAATCAGCGCGATCGCAAAAAAGGACGTTCTACCCCAATCAAACGCGACCCTCAAACCAAGCAACTCAAAGGTGAAGGAGAAATTTTCAGCTATGAAGCAATAGATGCTGGACAAACGTTTGAAGCTGTAATTCTGTGCAGTAGCGAAGACAACGTAAAATTGCTGAAAGATTTGCTTCAACTATCCCCAGAACTCTGGTTAGGCGGTTCCCAGAGTGCTGGTTATGGATATACAAAAATTGATCATATAAATTGTCATGATGCTTGGGATGAAGTAAGTATTTCAATTGAAGAACGTATTGATAACGACAGTTTTACAATTACACTACTAAGTGACATGATTTTACGTGATGAGTGGGGGCAATACGCTGTAATTCCTCCATCAGCACAACATGAAGTCTCAGTACCATTGATAAAAGAACTAGAAAAAATTTTAGGTGTAGAACCACAGCCAAAAAGAAGTTTTACTAGTAGCACTTTAGTAGGTGGGTTTAATCGCAAATGGGGACTTCCTCTACCTCAAGTCCCAGCATTAGCAGCAGGAAGTGTATTTGTTTTTGATAAAGTTTCCATAACCCCAAAGCAAATTCAACAACTAGAAACTTACGGCATTGGAGAACGAAGAGTAGAAGGTTTTGGCAGAGTTGTTGTGAATTGGTTAGAAAAAGCAGATTTTCAAGCAAAGCAACCTGAAACTACAAACTCCATTCAGCCAACATTAAAACAAGAGGCATCACGTAGTTTAGCAGCAGAAATGGCTGAAAAGCTTTTGCTCCAAAAACTAGAACAAACTTTGCAAAAGCAGATGGGGTATTCTGGTATACGAGGTGAAATTAGTAATAGTCAACTATCGCGCTTGCTGTTAGTAGCAAGACAGGCACTAACAACAGGTGATTGTGATTTAGTACTGTCACTTTTAGAGAATTTACCAGATAATGCCAGAGGTCAATTTGAAAGAGCAAAAATAGGTGTATACAAAGATTCTCTGAAGCTAAAGCTCGATGAATGGTTGCGTAATCCTATGTCTTGGATTAGCAATCCACAGGATTTAACAGTCAGCATTGCTGAGATAGAGCGAAGTATCACAGGCAAATTTTCCAGAGAAAACAAGCTGGCTGAAAAATACACCCTACGTCTAATTATGGCAGTTGCTAAAAAGGCAATGAAGGAGGAAATATAATGAGTAGCGTCCTCAAAAATCGCAATCAACGCTATATCATCGAACGCATTATAGTAAAAGGCACTTTAGTTTTAGATACTCCAACTTGTTTGGGAAGTGGTGATGCTGATGGCGATACTGATTTAGTTTTGTTGCGAGACAGTAGAGAAGAGAAAGCTTTACTGATGGGTTCATCTATTGCCGGAGCGCTACGGAACTATTTGCGAGAGTATAGAAATGGTTATGGTGCTACAGAAGAATCTTTATTATTTGGCGGTCTGCGTAGTGATGAAGAGGGTGAGCAAAGTCCTCTAATAGTAAATGATGCACTCAGCAGAGAAAATATCAAAGTAGAACTGCGAGATGGTGTCAAAATTAATAGCGTTACTAGAACAGCCGAACCTGGGGCAAAATATGACCTGGAATTGCTAGAAGCAGGAACAAAGTTTGACCTTTATTTTGAATTGTTGATTGATGCAGAAAATAATAAGGAGCAATTAGTTAGAGAATTAGCGATCGCACTTCAAGGTTTAGAAAAGGGCGAAATTAGCCTGGGGATGAAAAAGCATCGTGGTTTCGGTCGCTGTAAGGTCAACAATTGGGAAGTACAGCAATTTGATTTGCAGAAATATGATGAGCGTATAGCATGGTTAACCTTCGAGCATTGGTCTACAGGTTTATTAGCTAATGATCAACTCTATGACTCAATAGAAAATGCTCTCGGTGTATCTGTGGATGGAGGAGATAAACGCGATCGCTTAACCATCCAAGCCACATTCATCCTCGCTAGTCCCCTGCTAATTCGCTCTGGTCAAGCTTCTGCTGATAAAGCTCCTGATGTCGTACACCTCAAATCTCGGCGGGATGGAGAACTTCAACCAGTGTTATCTGGTACAAGTTTAGCAGGGGTATTACGTCATCGTGCAGAACGAATCGTTAATACTCTCCAGAAAAATACAAGCATTATTGATGAAATATTTGGTGTTGATTTCAGCCAGGATAAAACTAAGAAAGCAAAAGCAAGTCGTTTGATTGTTCATGAAAGTGTTATTAAAGAAACAACGGATTTGGTACAAAACCGCATAGCTATTGACCGTTTTACAGGTGGTGCTTTACATGGTGCATTATTCAACGAGCAACCAATTTTTGGGAGCGATAAAACAGAGATCAAGCTGGAATTGGAGTTACGTCAACCGAAAGCTAATGAAATTGGTTTGTTACTGTTGTTAATTAAAGACTTGTGGACTGGAGATTTACCTGTTGGTGGTACAAGTAGTATTGGAAGGGGAAGATTGCAAGGGAAAAAGGCAATAATTACTTTAGCTTCAGAAAATAAAGTTTGGAATATTACCCAAGCTTCAAAAAATGAACCTTTAACTATAGATAATGCTGAAGATTTAGAAAAGTTTATTGATGCATTGAATCAGGAGGTAGCAGCTTGAATAAACCAATATGTAAGCCCTTAAATATTTCCACCAATTTAGACAAAATTTGTGGTGGTTTTACTTTAGTGTCAGATGGTTCACAAGGTTTACATCATGCAGTGCCTTTAACTGATATTGAATTTGATCAGAATCAGAAATTATATCGTCCCTTGCGTTTAAGTGTTCATCACTATATTGATTACGATGATTCGGGTGTAGCTCGAATTGATCTAAGTCGTCTAGTTAACTTAACTACTTTTAAGGAGATTAAAAAATGAATCCTAAGCACATTACACCAATTTCTAAAGATCGTCGAGCCTTTGCCCCTTACAATTTTGTCGAATTACCTGATGAAAACAAAGTGGTCATAGCACAAGAGCTTCCAAAAAAAAATTGTTATGATATACAGCGACATACAGGCTATATTCAGTGTACTTTAGTGACGGAATCTCCTCTCTACATTCGTTGTGGATTAGTTCCAGATGACTTTAAAAAATTTGGTGATCGCACTTGCAATCATGAAGAACTCAATGAATTAATACTAGAAGAACAAAAACGATGGACTGACTTTTTTTATAATCCAGCTAATAATCTTCCTGTAATTCCTGGTAGTAGCCTGCGAGGTATGATCAGGACTATTATTGAAATTATTACCTATAGTAAAATCCATCAAGTCTCAGGATACGAAAAGCTTTTTTTCCGTGCTGTCGCTACACCTAGTAACGATCCTCTAACTGACGAATACAAAAGAAAACTTGATGATAAAGTTAATGCTGGATATCTTCAACAACAAAGTGATGGTAAATGGCGTATTTATTTGGCTCAAACAGTTGAAGAACAGCCTATTATATGGGTTAAAAAATCAGCAATTCCCAGTGAAATCGGTTTAATTGATACAAATAGTCCTAATTATCAACCTCAACATTTTAAGGTGCGATTTGATGAAATTAATAAAGAAAAAACTCGTTATATTGCCAACCAAGTTAGCATAAATAACACTCATCATAAGTACAGTGGGCATCTGGTGACAAGTGGCAATATGATTGAAGGAAATCCAGAAGGTAAATCTTCTCGTCAATATCATTTTTTGATAGGAGAAAGAACAGATGATTATGTTGAAATTGATCCTGGTGCAGTGGAAGATTATCGTGCTGCTTTAACTGATTTTCAGAAAAAATATTTTGATGAAGAAAATGGTATCCTGCAAAACCATTATCCTGTTTTCTTCCGCAAAACCAAATTAGGTGAGAAAGTGACTCTATTTGGTCATAGTCCTAACTTTCGCGTACCTTATACTCCCCCTACCAAAAATGGTCGTGCTGCTTCAGTTACAGATTTTATTCCTCCTAAGTTAAAAGGCTCTGAAAATCCAGAGATTGACATGACTGAAGCCATTTTCGGTTGGGTAAAGGATAAAAAATTAGAGAATCAAGCACACGCAGGAAGAGTATTTATTACTGATGCTATACTTGATAGTTCAACACCAAATGAGCAAATTTGGTGTCAAAATAACCCTGATGAAAGGATCACTCCCTCCATTTTAGCTACTCCAAAACCTACTACTTTTCAGCATTATTTAGTCCAAACAGATCCAGACGCAAAAAGGGAAAACCTAAAGCACTATGGAAGTTACCCCATTAAAGATACGGTAATTCGTGGAAATAAGTTATATTGGCATCAAAAAGATGTTAGCAGTAGTTCAATTAGAGAATCTAATGAGGAAGAAATAAAAAATAAACCCAAGCAATACACAAAAAATAGACCGATTAATTCAAAAGTTAGTTTTCACTTCAAAATTTATTTTGATAATCTAACTGATGAAGAACTAGGTGCATTATTGTGGGTATTAGATTTAGCTAAAGAAAAGGAAAGCCGAATTTACGTCAAGGACGATCAAGAATATCGTTTTTCTCTTGGTATGGGTAAACCTTTTGGTATGGGAGCAGTTAAACTAACAAATCAACAATTATGGCTAAGTCAACGTCAAGACAAACGTTATCAAAAGTTATTTAACGGAAATAAGTGGCAAACAGGAAATTACAGTGATACTGAAATTGAAGCTCAAGTCTTTGTAGAGTCATTCAAGAATTATCTTTTGGATAAAATAGGTAGAAATCCTGATGAAAATCTGGAAGATGTACAACGCATCAAAATGCTATTGGCGATGTTGAGTTTTCCAGGAAAACCAAAAGGTAGTGTGCGGTATATGCAAATAGAACATCCGCGTAATAATAATGAGTACGATCAACGTCCAGTCTTGCCAAATCCTTTTGATGTTTGAAGTTTTTTATAACTTAATTATCACAATTTAGAAAGTCAACAAAAAACGAAAAAATAAGAGCGATCGCACCAGGGCAAACGGATCTAAATTACTCTTGATTACAAGCAAGGCTAAGAACCAACGACAAAATGAGTATTTCTCGTTTGGTCTAGTTTCCAAGACTCAAAGTGATGCCTAGGCTAAACTTGTGTCAATAAGCGGCAATTATAGCTGTTCCCATTCAGATGAGGTACAACATTATATCGCAAGGTGTAGGGGCACGGCAGTGCCGTGCCCCTACGGGTGTACCTTACTAGCTTGGGAAATGCTATAATGCGACTATTTGATTTGAGTTACTATTGAGAATAAAGTCTTCTTGTTGACATAATGTGTTTGTCCTGGCAAACGCACCCTTTATCCTCGCTAAAACTCTCAACATCGACAAGGGTAAAAAACTCATATCCCTTGTTCCTTTGTCCTCTTCCTTGACTCAGATAGTTCTTTTACAACTGTTTTTAAAGATAGTAGTTCATGGGGAAATTAATGAAAAATTCAGTTCCTTTTCCTAGTTCTGATATGACACTTAATTGTCCCCCATGTTTTTCTATAATAGAGTAGCTAATCGATAATCCCAAACCTGTTCCTTTGCCAACAGGTTTTGTTGTAAAAAATGGCTCAAATAGGTGCTGCTTTACCTTCTGAGACATCCCAGATCCATTATCTGCAATTTGAATGGTTACTGTATCGGTATCAGTTGTTTTAGTACAAATTCGGATGCTGGGAATTGCTGTTTTTTTCGGTTCAGTTGTGATTGTTTCTTGATGCGTTGTAAATGATGAATCCAATGCATCAATGGCATTGCTCACAATATTCATAAACACCTGATTTATCTGGCTGGCATAGCAGTTAATCTCTGGTAACTGTCCATATTCCTTAATCACATTGATCGCGGGGCGGTGTGCTTTCTCTACTAGGCGGTGCTGTAAAATTAGTAAGGTGCTGTCGATGCCTTCGTGAATGTTGACAGGTTTCATTTCGGCCTCATCTAGGCGCGAGAAGTTGCGAAGAGAAAGGACAATCTCGCGGATACGATCCGCCCCCACCTTCATTGATTGCAGTAACTTTTGTAAGTCTGACTTGAGGAAATTAAAATCTATTGCCTCTAGTTCCTCTTGAATCTCAGCAAACGGTTGAGGATAGTAATGCTGATACCGATCAACCAGGTGCAGCAACTCTTGACAATACTCATTGGTATAGCGGAGGTTGCCATAGATAAAGTTAATTGGGTTGTTAATTTCGTGGGCAACGCCTGCTACCATTTGTCCCAACGAAGACATTTTTTCTGTTTGAATCAGTTGGGTTTGGGTGTGTTGAAGCTCCTCTAAAGTTTCCGACAAATGCTGATTTTTCTCATTCAACTCTTGAGTTCTCTGCTGCACTTTGTCTTCCAAAGTATGGTTATAGTCTTCTAGTTGGGCTTTGGTTACGGCTAGATTGGTATACAACATAGCGTTTTGCAGCGAGATGGCAGCTTGTGCTGTGAGTAGCCGCAAAATCTCAAGACGGTTTTGGGTGAAGGCTCCTGTTGTCAAAGTATTTTCCAGGTAGAGGATGCCAATGAGCTGGCCACGATTGTGAATGGGCGTACATAGCAGGCTTTTGGGTTGCCATTGAATGATGTAGGGATCGTTGGCGAAGGTGGTTTCTGTACGAGCATCATCTAGCACTAGCGTTTCGGAGGTACGTGAGACATAGTTCACAATTGCTTTGGGAATATCCTGACTGGCTGAAAGAGGAAGGGAATTGATTATCCTAAGTTTTTCACCCGTAGGGGTAGCCCGTCCTAGATATCGGGGATTTGCGTCCCTTACCGCAGTAGGCATCGCCTTTTCGACAGTCGCGTTGCTAGTTCTTTGAGCCGCAATCACCCAGTTATCCTCTTGAAGCAGCAGGAGGACGGATTTTTCAGCCCCGGCATTTTCGATCACGACTTGCATCAGGGTTGTCAACAGCTTTTCTAACTCGATTTCTCCAGCCAGTGCGTGAGAGGCTTTCATCACAGTTGCTAAATCTAAAGCTTCAAACCCACCAGAATTACTATGTCCCGATGCAGTTGTAGTGGCTCGGGTGAGGGTTGAAGAACCAGTTTCTGGCGGCTGTTCGCTCGTAGCCAAGAATTGAGGATATTGATGTTCTAACTGGTTGACTTTGGCGATCGCCCCCCAGTTGAGGTAATTATAATAGGCATTTGCCAGGTAAATTTGAGCGATCGCATCTTTGTTCCATTCTAGGTAAAATCGGGCAGTCAGTTCATTGGCGAGGGCTTCTTCCTGAATGTATCCATTGATTTTTGCCCCAGCGATCGCGCGATCGTAGAAATCCACTGCCTGGGCCATTTGTCCCAAGACTCGGCATTGTTCGGCTTTTACCAATTCAAATTTGTGTAAATAATTCATGGGTGCGTGGTGCGCCCAAGTCTGCATTTTTCCCTGGTTTTCTCTGACTCGTTCCAGCAATCTTTCTCGCTCAGAAGTTGTAGCCGGAGAATACTCTGCTAGAGCCGTCAGGGAATCATAGAAATAAAACATCGGCACACTAGCATAGCCCGTACCTGCAACTAGATATTCTCTGGCTTGAGCAGCTGTTTCCACTGCTTGAGAGAGGTTTTCAAACAGATAGCAGAGAATCAATTTGTGGAGCCAGAAGTAGTGAAGCCCGATCAACTCATTGGCATTCAGCATTTGAGTCACAAATTTTGCTTCATTAAGTACCTCACCTGTTAAAACACAGGGATTTTCAGCCTTGCCGAGCAAGTTCAAAACTGTTTGCCAGAAGACACGGGAGTAGTTGAGCATCGTGTCTTGCCGAAAATTTTCCAAAACATGACAGTAAGCCCGGATGTCTACCTCTAAGGATTTCAATTCTTGGCCCAGGAAATAAGAATACTGACAAATGTCTTTGGTATTGAAGCCCACGTAGTATACATTTCCGGTTTCCAGAGCAATCTTGTAGCCCTCCAGTATCAACTGTAAGGATTTTTGCAGTGGAGACTTCAAATAGGTGATGAAAGCACCCACAACATAAAATACAGTCGGTTTGATGTCGCTAATATTAAATTTATCAGTTAGTGCCAAAGCTAGGTTGCCAACTTGATCGGCTGTTTCAATATCCTGGAGAATTCCGTTTAAAAGAATGCCATAACAGGCATAACAGAAGGCAGAAAATGGAGCATTGCCATACTGAATCGATGCTTTGACTTGGGACAAGATCAGTAGCGGAAACAGATTTGGATCGGCGACGTAAACGGCTGGAGCAACGTTTGCCGCAATTCGGGTAACAGCCAGCTTGTCTTTTGCCCTCATCAGGGGTAAGTCAACCAAGGAAGCAATATCACGTCCGTTAATTAAGGCAGCAGTTTCCTGAAGTGCTTGTTGAGTATCTTGGGGGGTGGGTGTTTCTGGAAAGATCACACCGAACAGACTCATTCCCTGGCGGGCGATCGCGATCGCACCCAGCACATTATTGTTAGCTGTATAGGACTGGATTTTGGTTTCGTAAATGCTGACTTGATCTAGTGGAGTTTTCGTTTGCTCCATCACAGTTTGGGACAATTGCTCCATCTGTTCATAGGCACCACAAAGGTAAGCAGCGTCAGTGGCTAATTCGTGCAGTGCCAGAGCCAAATCATACTGACTTTGCCAACAGTCAGCTCTCAATAAACCAATGCCAGTGGTTAAATACTCAATTGCTACCTGATAAGCCGTGGAAGACTTGGCTTTCCGTCCTGCCAGCAGGTTGAGTTGTGCTAGTTGATCGCGATCGGGCTGGGCTGCGATCAGTTCTATGCCAATATTCAGTTGGTTGGCAATTTCAAAAATCATCTCTTCTCGCTCAGTTTCCGGGGTATTGCTCAACAGCAATTGACCAATCTTTAGGTGAGTTGCTGCTTTCTGATTCGCCGGAATTAGTGAATAAGCGGCTTGTTGAATGCGATCGTGGAGAAATTTATAGGCAATAGTTATTGATTCGTTGCCATTTGTCATTGGCGGATTCTTCTCAACAAATGACAAATCACAGGTGACGGCAGACTCATCCTGAAATAATTTATACTCTTCCCCGCTAGGCAAGATTAATCCATCCTTGAGAACTGGCCACAGATCCCCTGCAATCTCTGCTGGAGATTTTTCACAGACAACCGACAAGGTTTCTAAATCAAACTCATTACCGACACAAGCAGCCAGTTTGAGAACATCCTGAGTCTGCGGTGGTAATTTTTGGAGTTGCAGCGCCACAAACTCCACAATATCTTCTGTAAAAGAAAGTGCCTGGATTTGAGCAATATTACATTGCCAACTGCCTGTTCTGTGACAAAAGGCGATCGCCCCATCTTCATGGAGCGATTTGAGAAACTGGTTAGTGAAAAATGGATTGCCTTTGGTCTTTTGATACACCAGATTAGCGATCGCCAGTGCTTGTTCTGGTGAATATTTCAGGGTATCTGCAATCAGTTGATTGAGGTCGGTCTGAGTCAACACAGAAAGGACAATACTACTAACTGTAATCGCCTCTTGACGCATCTCCTCAATGGTCAACATTAGGGGATGTGCAGAGGAAACCTCATTATCCCGATATGCGCCAATCACTAGCAAATAAGAGTTGCTAGCTTCATTCATCAACAGATGCATCAGCTTTAATGAAGCGGAGTCTGCCCACTGTAAGTCATCGAGGAAAATGACGAGGGGATGCTCTAGGGTTGTGAATACTTGAATGAATTTCTGAAACAGCAAATTGAAGCGGCTTTGGACAGCGCTACCTGATAATTCCGGGACAGAGGGCTGTTTACCAATGATCCGTTCCACTTCTGGAATCACCTCAATAATCACCTGACTACTCTCACCCAATGTAGATAAAATTTGGGTCTTCCACTGCTGAATTTGAGCATCACTCTCTGTCAGCAGTTGTGCCATTAGGTCTCGAAACGCTTGCACCAAGGCAAAAAAGGGAATATTCCGATTAAATTGATCGAATTTGCCCTTGATAAAGTATCCCCGTTGACGGGTGATTGGTTTATGAACTTCGTTGACAATTGCTGTTTTACCAATGCCAGAGGAACCTGCTACAAGCATCAATTCCGAAGTTCCTTGGCGTACCCGCTCAAAGGTTGCTAGCAGCGTTGCGACTTCTACTTCACGTCCATAGAGTTTTTCAGGAATGACAAAGCGATCGCAAACGTCCCTCTGTCCTAGCCCAAACCACATAATATTCCCACTTTCCTGTAATTGATTCAAACAAATTTCCAGATCGTGCTTTAGTGTACATGGTGACACCGCGAACAAGTCTGACTGGTATAGGCAGGTGGGACAAAGACGACTGGCACACCAGCGATATTTGCCTTGTAATCAACAAACATCCGCAATTGGTAGAATGCCCAATTATTAGTTCTCCGGCGTTCAGTTTTGCCAAGGCGTTGTTGATTGAGCGATTGTCTGATATTGGTCAAGTCTTCAAATGCCAAAGCAGAATTACTTTGTTTGGCATCTTGAAGCAACTGCTTCGAGATATTGTGATTCAGCCACTTTTGAAACCTTTGTTCTTTCCCAGAGAGCCTTCTCAACAGTTTTCTAGAACTGCGAGTGCGTTTGGATTGAACATTAGCCCTGACTTGACTGTATCGGTCACGAGTGTTTTGAATCTGTTTACCACTCCAAGAGTCACCATTGGAAGTGGTGGCTATGTCGCGCCGTCCCAAATCGACCCCAATCACCTTGGGTGTTTTACCTGTGGGGCTGGTGGGCAAGTCAACACAGATATTGATGTAGTAGTCGCCGTGTTTCGTTTTGTTGAGAGTAGCAGCCGTTGGGGATTGCCCTTTAAGCAATGCCAACTGGTAGTTACCAATCAACAACTTAAACTTTTTGCGACCACACATCAAAGTAACGCCCACAGTTTGCAATTCCTCCAAGTACTGAAAAGTCCGAGCATCCAAACTCAAAGATGTTGGTCTGAACTTGTGGACTTGTTTAACTGCTTTGGCGTTACTAATCACGCGGCGAATAGCTTGGCAGACATGATTTGCCTTAATGCCCGTAGATGCGCGTACTGGCTTATAAACCAAGTGGTGAAGCTTGGTAGTATTCCAGCATTTTTCACGCAATGCGACCTCCAATATCTGATTGCAAGCATCAGCAAACCCCTGCAAAGTGCGGTCTATTTCAGAGTGCAACTCTACAGGGACTTGAATCTTGCATTTTACCGATATTGTTTGCATTACATTCGTACTAAAACTCATCCAATTATATCAGAAAACGCAATGCACAAACTAGTGGTTAGCTTTGGATTTGCTAATTGCTCAACTGTCCCCATCATTGTTTGTGCTGACGCGCAAATGAGCCAGTGCGGTGGACGGGAACGCCTGCATAAAGCAACTGGCGTTCACTCAGGGGACGTTTTGCAATTAGCCCTCCATTCCTCTCACCACCAAACTGAGTACAGTTTTGGTGGGAGTCTCCTGGAGGCTTGAGATGAATGAGTTTGATAAGACTTTAGAAGACAACAGCATGAGCTACGTGGGAATGATTGCAAAATTCCCACTAGGTGTTCATGATCTCAAGTCTTTTATTACTTCTGAGAAGCATCTGTTCGTTCTCAGCCACATGGGAATCCCAGCTATTGACATCGCTCAATGGAAGTTGAAAATTTCGGGATTAGTAGAGCAGAATTTTGAGTTGTCATATCAGAATTTGCTGAGTCTGGAGTATCGAGAGTTAACAGTTTTCCACCAATGTTCAGGGAATCCGCTTCAACCAAAGGTTCCCACAAGAACCATTAGTAATGTTACATGGGGTGGAGTTTCGCTCAGAGATAAACTAAATGACAGAAAACTTTGCTAAACTTATCTAGAATTAGGTATTGTAGACAAGTTTATGTGGAAGGTTGCAGAATTTGGCGGATTAATCGGTGTTTCTTCATCGACATTAAGGCGGTGGGAGACAGAAGGGAAACTAACGCGCCTAATGGACGCTAGGCAATCAAAGAATTTACACAGAATCACACTTAGCACTGGCTCGAAATCTCAAGTCCGGTAAGTTTCCAACAAGAATAATTATCTATTGCCGTGTTTCATCACATGGACAAAAAGATGATCTACAAAGCCCAAGTTGAATCTATGGATAGGTTTTGTGTTGCACTCGCAGTAGTAGTCACTGACAGAATCGAAGAAATAGGCGGTGGGCTTAACTTTAAGCGTAAAAAGTTTCTGCAAATTATTCAATGGGCAATTCAAGGGGAAATCAAATGCGTGTATGTAGCCCACAAAGACAGACTGTGCCGCTTTGGTTTTGACTTAGTAGAACAAATCATTATCTGGGGAGGGGGAACGGTTGTAGTAGCCAATAGTGAGGCATTGTCACCCCATGAAGAACTGGTTGAAAAAGAGGCAGGGGAGCAGGGAGCAGGGAGCAGGGGAGAAGGAACAGAAAGGGGGATTCGACCCCACCTGAACGAGAACCACTTAATAGAAGTGGGGGACGTAAGAACATGTTCCGCTCCGCAAACTAGGCAGGAGTCAGGGGTCATTCCCCCCCGCTCCCTGCCCCCTGCCCCCTGCCTCTTCGTTGAAAAAGAGGAAAAGGGGCAGGGAGCAGGGAGCAAGGGGGATAGAACAGAAAAGGGATTCGACCCCTCCAATACGAGAACCACTTAGCAGAAGTGGGGGACGTAAGAACATGTTCCGCTCCGCAAACTAGGCAGGAGTCAGGGGTCATTTCCCCCCGCTCCCTGCCCCCTGCCCCCTGCCTCTTCGTTGAAGATTTGTTGTCAATCGTACATTGCTTTTCTAGTCGCTTGTATGGATTACGCAAATACAAGGAAAAGGTAAAGTTAATTGCTCAAGGTGTTGATCCTTGTTCAAAGTAGGGTATACTTGTTCAAGTAAGGAAGTTTGCAAAAGTTTAGCTATGTTTGCTATCAAGCGAGAATTAAAACTAAATAATGTTGAAACCTCCTTGATGCGCGGCAATGCTGGTTTTAAACGGTTTGTTTACAACTATGGATTAGAACTATTAACTGCGTCCTGGAGTTTTGAAGATGTACAAGCTTCGGACTCTAAACGCATCGATGCAATCAAGAAAGTTCTAACTCAAGTCACAATGCAAAGACCTGAATATGCGTGGATGAAGTTATATCCGTCCACAGTTTATCAGTCAGCATTTATCGACTTGAAGAATGCTTTTTCGAGGTGGCGCAAAGGTATATCAGACTTCCCTAAAAAGAAGTTAAAGAAAAAAGGGGACTCATTTACCTTGTACAAAACTGCTGGTATTTATCTTGAAAAAGGTAAGCCAGCGCTGCCATTCACCAATCGAGTTGTCATCAATCCCGGAAAGCTAATAAAGTTACCAGCATTGAAGGAACTTAGGTTAAAAGAGCGAATTGATTTTATGTGTAGTTCTCAAACATTTACTGTATCCAGAACTGCTGATAAATGGTTCGTGTCCTTTACTCTTGATGCCGAAAAGATTCCCCCAATAATTCACCCAATCGAAAAATTGGGTTTAGACCTCGGCGCGAAAACTTTAGCTACTTGTTCTGATGGTACTTTTTACGATATGCCGCTTACCACTAAAAAAGCGAAAATCAAGCTGGGTAAGTTGCAGTGGCGTAATCGCAAAAAGACACTTGGAAACAAAAAGCTAAAAATTAGGGCATCAAGTAACGCTAAAAAATACTACATTCAACTGAGTAGACAACACGCTCACATTGCCAACATCAGGCAAGATACAACCCAGAAAATGACGACTGACATCAGCCGGAAAGCTGCTGTCATTAGGATTGAGGATCTGAATGTATCCGGCATGATTGCCAACCACAAATTAGCCAGTGCTGTGAGCAATAACTGTTTTTACGAGATTCGTAGACAATTTACTTACAAACAATCCCATTATGGGACTAGGGTTGAGTTAGTTGATAGGTGGTTTCCATCATCAAAAATGTGTTCTAAGTGCGGATACATTCAACCTATGGGCAAAAGTTTGCGTGTTTATAACTGTGGTGGGTGTGGTCATGTTCAAGATCGTGATCAGAATGCCTCGATCAACTTGAGGGATGCCCCTCTAGATAAAATACGGTTGGCTTGACCGAAATTTACGCCCGTTGACAAGAAGATGCCGACATCCTTGGTGGACACGGGAAGAAATCTCTATTCTCAGCTTTAGCTAAGTTTAGGTAAGTATTTTCAAGCAGCAATTCTTAATCAATTGCAAGTTAAACCGGAAGCACGTTATGTCTGGTTTGTTGGACTTGACTACGGTGTTTATGAGGGAGTTTCCAGCGATTCCTATATTAAAGATATTCCCATTGAAAAAGCATTGGATCAGGATGTACTTCTGGCATACAATCTTAACGGTGAACCTCTGTCAGCAGAGCGAGGTTTTCCGTTGCGGCTTGTTGTTCCCGGCTACTATGGTACCAACTTGGTGAAATGGCTCTCGCATATTTATGTCACAGATCAGCGATCGCCAGGGCCTTTTACAACAACCTTCTATAACGATCGAGTTGGAGGGGATGGTGGGACTTTAAAACCCGTTTGGGAAGTTGCACCAGAGTCTGTGATTGTTCACCCTTACCAAAATGAGGTGCTAAATCTTCAACCTCAAACACATTGGGGCTGGGCATGGGCATCCAGGGGCATTCGGTCGGTTGATATCAGTACAGATGGTGGCATGACTTGGCACGCGGCTGAAGTTGAAGCACGGTTGCAATATGCATGGCAACGATTTACGTTTCAATGGACTCCATCAACCCCAGGAAAATATAGCTTGATGAGCCGAGCCACTGACTGGGATGGAGCAATTCAACCGATTCAGGAAGAACGCAATGCTGTTTATACGGTAGCTGTTACCGTTAAAGAAGCGACGGTACAAGGCTTACCGTCGCCGAATGATTGAAAAGTGAGGAGATATCTTAGACAGATGTTAGCGATCGCTCTGATTCGTACACTTTAGCAAAGGGTTCTTGATAAGAATGAGTCTTAATATAGACCAAAAACTCATTGACCAAATCTGTAAAATATTCAAACGCCACATCAATCAACTCAAGTGCTTGTTGACGAACCTCTTCTGACACCTCAATCTCTTTCATTATTTGCATAGAAGCGGGAGTATGGAGAGTGTGAGTATTTTCGATATGGTTATGACGTGTACCAAAATAACGGAACTCTGTTTGAGTGATTTGTTGTAGTTGCAGAGCCGCAGACATGGTTGAACGGAAAAAGACATTCGCCGTCACCTCAGATACCTCAATGGCAACCAATCTGATGATCGGATCTGCCCCACGAGTATACCGCTCAAAGATAGGAAACATCGAACGGGAAACCTTGGTATCCTCACTCCACAGGAATCGCACTGCATCACTGAACCGCATAGGATAGTCAATCCCCATCTTCTCCATATCTTCCAGCAACCATTGCCAGTGGAAGAGTTATGGAATAACGAACCGCAGAGGCACGGAGGACACAGAGTAATCAGAGTTTGAGAGATATTTTGCGTAAGTCCTAATGATATTACTTCACTTCACTGGGTTCAAATTTAGTTACCTTGCCTTTCTTAATGGCAACAATCACATCATAGTGAGAACAGTAAGCGAATGTGACATCATTGGCTTTGTTATAAAGGTTAACTACGTGACCTGCACCACCTACCTGGATACCGATTGGTTCCAAGTCACCAAAAAAGAAACGACGCAGCTGATCGCCACTACCAATCTGACCTTTACTCTTAGTGAGCAAGTCTAGTTTCTGTGTTACAGACATTTCTTCGGCTGCTGATGCCTGTACTAATAAGGGATTGATCACCTTTAATGGTGCATCCCAAACTGTGAAAAAACCAACCAAGGCTACACTTGTAAGTAGGGGTGCAAGTTTCATTTGTTACTTCTCTTTTTTGTTTTATCCTGAACATCCAAAGCATCTCAGGTAGGAGTGAGAGCTGATTGAAACTAAGCCACTATTTTCATGAATTTATCCCTTGAGAAAATTTAGTTAATTCTCAGCAATTTCTCAGGCAATCATGGTTTCTCAAAGTCACAGCATATTTTAAGTATTTTCTCAACAAAACCTCATCCTGAACTGCGTGAGCGCAACTTAATATGATGAACAATGCTTTCATTGCAGTGATGCTATTGTGACTAGACTCAGAAGACCACATCGCCTAATCCATAGAATTTCGGGACAAACATATCTCTGGCTAGCAATGCTAATTTTTGCAGCATCTGGTGCAGTTACTAGGAAGTTAACAGAAATTGGCGCTCAACACTTGATTGGCGATGCCTACTCCGGCAACCTACGCAATCCGATTTCTTTGTGTAATGTTTTATTCGTGGGAAATCTTTGCGCCTTGATACTTCTGATCCTAATCTATGGGCGACAGTGGAACAAAGCTACTCTGAAGCAACTTTCAAGGAAGGATTGGGTAAGTCTGACGGCAGTAGCTATTTTATCAGGAGCGTTGGCACCTGGTTTATTTTTCCAAGCACTGGCACTCACAGGACTAAACAATGTCATCTTGATTGGACGCTTGGAACCGCCTCTAACTCTGGCTTTATCAGTTTGGTTATTGAGAGAACGAGTAAATATTTGGCAATTTATCGGAGCGATCGCAGCCTTCATCGGCGTTATCCTAACTATTATCCTTCAACCTCCAGGAGAAGGCATGATGAACGTGGGAGGTTTTGGTTTAGGCATAGGGGAACTTTTGGCAGTAGCAGGATCATTGGCTACATCTGCTTCTACGATTATTGGCAAGAAATACCTTTCCCAGGTTCCCTTGGGAATCTATAGCATCTTTCGGACTGCACTAGGAACCGTCATCTTTTTCTTCATTGCTTTAGCCCTCTATGGCAGCGATCATTTCGCTGGTGTCTTCTCACCGTTTTTGTGGCAGTGGATGTTTTTGTATGGTGGGTTAATTGTGGTGGTAGGCCAGTCTTTTTGGATCAAAGGCTTGAAAACTTCTACTGTATCTATGGCTTCCTTAGTTAGCTCATTTAGCCCAATTGTGGGTATCTTAGCGGCCTATTTAATTTTGAGTGAAGCCCCTACCCAAGCTCAATATATTGGCGGTAGCTTAATTTTAGTAGGCATATTCTTGAGCCAAATTGGTATTTGGTATCAGACTTCTAAGAGAGTTGCGTCTGGCAAGGTGAGTTCTATTCCAGCACAGCAACAGGTAGAAACTGGTATGGGATTCAAAGGGATGTGAGGGGGCATAACCCATTAGTAATTACTAATTACTGGGATGGGGTAATTGCTGATTTGTCTTTACAAGGTTAGTAAACTCCTGCAAAGTTTGACGATACTTTTCTTCAGCTATCTGGAATAAATCATTATGATTTGCCTTTTCTACCCACAAATAAAGTTTTGGCGATATTGCCGCATTAAATAACTTTTCTCCATGAGCAAAAGGAACGATATCATCTGCTTTTCCATGAATCACCAATATCGGACATTTGACTTTTTTGATGTTGTCTAGATTGGAAAATTTATCAAAGGGTAAAATCCGAAAAGGCACTATTACTTGAAAAGCGGAAATAAACGAACTTTCAATAATTAAACCAGCTACTGGTTTCCGCATTGCTAAATTTACCGCAGAACCACCGCCAACCGAACGCCCCAAAACGATAATTTTTTCAGGTGGTATTTTTAAATTTTGGGTCAAATAATTGTAAGCGCTATTGATATCTTCATAAGCATGAGTTTCTGTAGGCTTTCCTTGACTCGTACCATAGCCACGATAATCATAAGCAAAGACACTAAAACCCCATGTGTGTAATTTTTCTAGGATCGGTTTTATATCTCCTAAATCTTCGGAATTACCATGAGAATAAAGAATAGTATATTTAGCTTGATTATTTAATAAGTATATGGCTGAGATATTCGTATTCTCCCCACTTTTTAATTTAAGAATTGTTGCATCATCTTGATAGCTAGAAGGTTGAGACAGAAAAATCATGCTATCTGCCCGAAAATATACAAATGTAGCAAAAAATATATAGATAAAGATAAAAGATTTAAGTAGTCGATGCCAAGTAAAATCACCAACTAGTAGGTTTCTAATTTGCTGTTGATCCATTAGATTGGCTCTATTTCAATAGCGTATCGTTTATCAATTACTGTGTCATCAAAAACCAAGTAGGCGTTATCATTTATTTCTATTAAATCTTTCACGTTATCCCAAAGAATCCGAGGTGTTAATTTTTCGTTCTTTAAATAACGGTTGATTTGATCATGACTGATCTGCTCTAAATGCTCTGCCAAATTTGTCAGCGTATAATTAATCTGGCTACTTAACAAGTACTGGCAATAGTTAAGTTTAGTAAATCTCATAAAGCTACAGGATTTATTTTATGCCTCCTCAGTTAATCTTCTCATGATTTGATGAATACTTAACACAGCCGATTACTGTTACTAATTTCAGCAATGTCCTCTGAGTACACCATCATTTTCTAGTACATAACTACTATAAAAATGCGATCGCACTGTGCCAGTTGCGTAAGTCCTGTCCTGAAACAGTTCAGGGTAATAGAGGTCTGGCTAGGGTACGTGGGGACTCCGCGAAACTTGCTGTTAAACAGCTAAACGCTCAGAAGATATCAGCACGCACTTCTGTGCAAACGTGTTGAGTCTGGGAACCTGTGCAAGCAGGATATTAAGATTGCAAAGTCTTAAGAATCTCCGCACCTTCAGGTCGGAGAGTGTCAAGAACTCAAGCTATATAAGCATGAAGTCACCTGCACTTGTCACGCCTACAGTGGGATAGAAAACGCTTCGCGGGGCTATTCGCCTACGCAACTTAACCACATAAACTAGGCAGATTTGGACGTTTGGGGGATGCTTGTTTTAACCGCAGGCATCTCCTTAATTTTTTATACCTATTCCTATCCACCTCGACCGCGTAGCGATCGCGTGGTTTAGTCTAAACTCCAGTTATTCAGGTAGAGGCAATTTAAGAATTGCACCTACTAGAGATTGAAGCCCTAGAGTGCTGACTACAAACTCCGTTAGTATGTCAAAATGAAAATACCCGATACATCACGGTGAGCGATCGCTCCTAAAGCTAGATTAAAGGATTGACCTGAGCAATGGCAGACCCAACCAATCACAATCAAGCGGGAGAAGTAGCTCCCAGCACTCTTGACAAGCAAGATCCTAGTGCAGACTCACCTGAAACCTCAGCTAAAGCCGCAACAGAAGAAAAACCCGCAGCTAAAGCCGCCAAAAAGGAAAAAGCCCCAGCCGTTGAAGATAAGCCATTTGTAGAGTTTATTGAGCAAGATTACTTGCCAGCTTTGCAAAAAGCGATCGCTCAAAAAGGTGTGCAAGATTTACAGGTGTCTTTTGCCAAGCAGAAGGTGTCAATCACCGGCTTTGAATCCGCCGAAGAATGCTGGCAAATTATCGGCACTTGGTCAGAAATCGGTCGGCGTCAGTTCAACCTGTATTTCCCCGAAGAAGATATTCAAGGGAAAAAGGAATTTTCCTGCAATGAAGGCAAAAAACCTAGCACTCTTGAGTCATTCTTAATCGATGAGCGCAAAACTACCCTCGATTTGTTGGTATATGGCTTAGTTCAGCGTTTGGATGGTCAAAAGTGGCTAGGTAGAAATTAGTTGTTGGGCATTGGGCATTGGGCATTGAAAAGAGGCAGAGGGGCGGGGTGCTGCTCTTGCAGAGGGGAAAACTCATCTCCCTGCTCCCTCATCTCCCAGTCCCCAGTCCCCAATCCCCTTCTATTGTTGCAACTCTTAACGTTTCACTTACTAGTTTATAACCCACACCTTGGTAAACTGAACTTTATAGAAATACTCGGTAAGCATAAAACTCATTCCCTTTAGGGCTGAGATATAAGCGACTCATGGGACTTTAGGAAGAGTCACTCGTGATATAAATAAATATTGTCGGCTGTTGCGCCTTGCCAAAGTATTACCCTTGGCTTTTTGGTGTTATAAATATTCAACGAATTAATGCTCAAAAATGGTAAAATATGTCTAAATATCCAATAGCCATAGACCATTAACTAAGGGGTGAAAAGCCAGCCACTACAAGCTTTCTTGCTTCAGGCATAAGGAGTCAAGCATAGGTACAAGAGCAAGCAATGTTAGTTGATGTGAGGTAATTATCAATGGATAAATGTTGAATAAAACGTAGTCCCTGCGGCACTTAGCTTCGGGATAGAGGGTATTGCAGTTTATCCATTCCGAGTAACACCGGGAAGAGTCGCTTGAGGACATTTGTCCATAAAGTTACTAACTGTACTCAAGATAATAAAGACGAAAGAGCAATCAAGACATGGTAGATTCCCTTAAAAAACCAGGCTTTGAAGAAATCCGGCCAGGAATTAAAGTCCCGGCAAAAGAAACCCTGTTAACACCTCGGTTTTATACTACCGATTTTGATGAAATGGCACGGATGGATATCTCCGTCAACGAAGACGAGTTAAGAGCCATTCTCGAAGAGTTTCGGACTGACTACAACCGTCATCACTTTGTTCGAGATGCCGAGTTTGAACAATCTTGGGATCATATTGACGGGGAAACTCGCCAGTTGTTCGTTGAATTTCTAGAACGTTCTTGTACGGCAGAGTTTTCGGGCTTTTTGCTTTATAAAGAACTTGGCCGTCGCTTGAAAGGCAAAAGCCCCGTCTTGGCAGAGTGTTTTAACCTGATGTCACGGGATGAAGCACGTCACGCTGGCTTTTTGAACAAAGCGATGTCGGACTTTAATCTGTCCTTAGATTTAGGGTTTTTGACTAAGAGCCGCAATTATACCTTCTTTAAGCCAAAATTCATCTTCTACGCCACTTATCTTTCTGAAAAGATTGGTTATTGGCGTTATATCACCATCTTTCGCCATTTAGAAGCACATCCCGAAGACCGGATTTATCCAATCTTCCGGTTCTTTGAAAATTGGTGTCAAGATGAAAACCGTCACGGCGATTTCTTTGATGCAATCATGAAATCTCAGCCCCAAATGCTGAATGATTGGAGAGCAAAGCTATGGAGTCGGTTCTTCCTGTTGTCAGTGTTTGCGACTATGTATCTTAATGACATCCAACGGAAGGACTTTTATGCCACCCTGGGACTGGATGCGCGAGAATACGACATCCATGTAATTAAGAAGACTAACGAAAACGCGGGTAGGGTGTTCCCACTCATGCTGGATGTAGAGAATCCAGATTTTTATCAGCGCTTGGATACTTGTATCAGCAATAATGAAAAGCTGAGTGCGATCGCTAACTCCAACACTCCCAAATTCCTGCAATTCTTCCAAAAACTGCCGCTTTATATTTCCAATGGCTGGCAGTTATTAAAGCTGTACCTGATGAAGCCCATTGATACTGTTTCTGCTCAAGGCGCAGTTCGTTAAGTTATAACAGGTTTGCGAAAGCTTTAGTGGTTCTGCTGATTGCAGAGCCACTTTTTTTTGATCGCTGCTTGGGTGAAATCGATTTACACCGCACATCTGGAGATGAATGGGTACTTCTTTGAGGTTTACAGGTAAATCAATAGTAGTGCGATCGCTAATTTGCTGGTATGGCAAAAATCGGAGATGATAAAGAAATTAAGTTAAGCTGATTTTTCCATTCTGATTACATCTGAGGTGAATACTTGATGCTTGGCTGCTTCTACCTCATAACATCTGAGAATCAGTGATGTCAGCTTCTCGAAATCACTAACAGAAGAAATAATTACTTTTGATGCCGCATCTCCCAGAGAAGCTGTTACTTCTTGCACTTCAAAATTTGGAGCTAGAGACTTTACTTCATCTACACTTAGGCGAGCAATAAAACTTTTTTTCTGCGAAGATAGATACAGCCGCAGAAACCACCAAGTACTCCTGCCAAGATTTATACCAAAGTATGAAGCAGTATCCTTGTATTGGAGTTCAAAATTGTAACTCCTTAAAGTTTGCGTAATTGCTTTAATTTTTTCAAAGGCTTCGATTTCTTCAGCAGTTGTTACTATTTTCGATTCTTGAGATTCTTGTTGTTTTTCCTGTTCTTCAATCTCTTGTTCTACTTCAAGTTCAACAGGCTGAGTTATTTCTTGGCTAAGTGAGCGAGTCATTAACTCTACTAAACTTCCCTGAATCGACTTTTTAACAATTGGTTTGAATTTATCAATAACTCTACCAGTAATTCGACCTTGAATTTCATAACTAGGGGCAACTGTACCGAGTTCAGCCACTAAAAAGCGAACAAATTCTTCAGAAGGAGAACGTAAAAGATTTCCTACAAGCTGAGTCATACCTTTTACATAAACCATTTCTTCAGCATGGTTGGTAATAGCTGTAACCTCAAAATTATCCCGATGAAAAAATTTGAGGTTATCAATATCTTTGGAATCATATTCAAGGATGTTGAAAGTAAAAAATGGCTCCTTGTCCATGACATTTTTATCACGCAAATCTGTAAAGAAACGGTACTCAATCCCATTCGTGACAATAGCTACTTTTGTTGTCAAAAGTGCATTAAAATATTTGCTCAATTGTCCATCATGTGCTTCAGCTTTTTGACCACGGGCTTTTGCCTCTACGAGCATAACTTTAGTACCATTAATAGCTAAGGCGTAATCTACCTTTTCAAACTGTCCTGCTCTTCTAGTAGCAAAATCTGCTACATATTCCGGCATGACTTCGCTAGGATCATAGACATCGTAGCCAAGAGCGCTCAAAAAAGGAACAATCAGTGCCATCTTAGTAGCTTCTTCGCCAATAACTTGGTCAAATCGCTTACGCACTTGTTCAGACAGCTTGACAATATCTTCAGTGAATCCCATCTTGCTTACTCCTGGTAGATTAGTGATTATTGATACATTTTTTTTGAAAAATAGGAGTGATTGCAAGGTGATATATAGGAATCCGAATTGAATCGTGAGAAAATACGGAGATTAAAAGTACGTATTTATAAGCTTTTCAGCCTTTTGTTGTCTCACAAATGATTTAGGATTGCTATAGTACATTTAAATTGAAAGTGTTAGTGCGATCGCCTTCTTTATCACTCCTATAAAAGTATTCCCAAATAAGTACCAGGCTGTAACACTCATGACCTATTCACACTTTTGAGAAAGCAATATGCCTTTTTACTTGTCCAAGTTAAAAATGGGGAGGCAGTCAGCAGCCGGAAAAGCCATCGATGCTTTTATCAAGGCAGGACTTACGCACAGGTAACGGAAAAGCGAACCGCAGAGGACGCAGAGTACACGCAGGAATAGGAGTTTAAGAGGTTTCTTGCGTAAGTCCTACAAGGAATTGGCTAAACTTCCAATGCCCAATACCCAATCCCCAGACCTTGGTAATTTAGCTGTGGGATTGTTGGTTGACTTGGCTCTAGCCGAATGGAGACAGCACAAAACCGAGATGCGGTACTTTGAAGACTTGCGGCGGATCGCTAAACTTTGCGGTTATCAACTTTTCACGACAACCAAAGGCTATGAGGCTAAAGACATTACTAGCAATAAATTCGTTTTTACCACTGGGGAGATAGGAGCCATTGTAGAGTGGTTGCGCCAGATGTCACCCCAAATTAGCCGCTAGCTGCGTTGAAAATTGCAACGCTGAACAATGCAATTTTCAACGCAGCCGGAGCGCTGACTTGTGCGATCGCAACTCCTAACTTCTAACTCCTGACTTCCGACTTCCACGAACTAGCGCCGTGTTGTTGGAAGTTGAAGTCAGAAGTTACTGCAACGCGGTGCGCGTTTCGCCAAAAACGTCAGAGACTTTCGGTAAAAAGAATCTCTCACCGATGTTCCCTGGTTCGACTGCTTGCCCTGCTTACACTGCCTCCACTGCTTGCCCTGCTTACCCTGCTTACACTGCTTCTGCTGTTTATCCGAACCGTATTGCGCTCGCTCCTCACCCTCTGCACACTCCTAGCCCTGCCAAAATCGCCTACAGTGCCCCTCACTCTTCTAACTGAACCCTGAGAGCGCATGGGTCTGTAAGAGGTAGTCGGCGAAAAATGTACTTGATTTTGACGATAATGATAATGATAAAACTTTCTAGAATTTAGCGGAATGTCAGCCCCATTCCCATTCTGCCCTTGTGGCACGCTTGAATGCTGTGTAACGTCAGTATTATTGTTATCGGATGGCTGCTCCTCGCCATTGCCCCCTTGTGGCACGCTTGAATCCTGTGTAACAACCTGCCGCATTTTCCCATCTAGACATTCCTCTTGACCATTGTTCGGATTTACCCAGTAGTTGCTGCAACTACTACTCTGTGCCAGCACTTTGGGTAATGAGAACGAACATATACCAAAAACCGCGATCGCTGATAAGGCTAATTTTTTAAACATAAGAGTGTTAAAACTATACTTCAGTTATACTTACTGAGTAAAAAATATTGCACCTGTATAACTACTAGAACATCCATAAAGACTTGCTAAAGAACAGCGATCGCGCGCCGTGCGTTTTATCTAACAGTATGGTTAAAAGATTGGGCTTTTGACTAACAGAATGGTCAATTTGATAGATTGTCTCGATGCACCCAACGAAGAATCAATACTTTGACCCTTGCATTCCACGTTATGAAGTTTTGGTGTAGAGTACTAGAATGCTTACTCCACAAGGGTTATGAAGGTTAACGGCAACGGACGAGGCAAAATCCTCACCTCTGACGAACTAAGGCGACTATTCAGCGACGGATTCACTTCGGAGCGCGATCGCGCTTTGTTTGGCATCTCCTTGTACACGGGTTGCCGCGTCTCTGAAGCCCTCAAGCTCCAAACTACAGACATCAAAGGGATACACTCACATTCAGGAAGTCTACCACCAAAGGGAAACTCAAAACCCGCGCCGTTGAAATCGAGCCAGGACGGGGTACAGCCGGGATATCTGCAATTTGTAAATTTAATTTTTCAAAACTCTTGATTTACCGTTGTTTCAGCTTCCATCTGAACTTGATTATTCAAATGAAAACATCCCCAAAAAGGGTCTTTTCTGGACAAGTTTGAGAGACTGAATCGCGTGAAGAGTTGGTTTTAGTATGCAGAAATTTGAATGTATCTTTACCATTTTTGGGCAAGTTAGTAAATTACTAAATTAGTTTTTGCAACATTTATTTACAACGTGTCCCATTTTACCCTTATCCCGGCTAGATCCCTGGAGCGATCGCTTGTGACAAAGCAGTACACTAGTACTATGCCGAAATTACCAGAGTGCGATGGCATACCCGCCCGCCAACTCTTGGAGACGCTCTGCGCGTTCGGCATCGCTCCCAAGCCCCGGCGATAAGAATTAAAGAACCAACGCGCTGTCTGCAACCATTTCAAGATTCCACTCCTTGGATAGTAGGTATCGCAGCCAAAATAGAATAACGGCGGATATCTGGTGGCGCAGCTATTAATCCTTGTAGCAAGGCTATTGGTACTTGCAGACGGCGTGACGCTAAATGAGTATCCAGTGCTGCCGCTCCTTCCCACTCTTCTACAAAAGTAAAATCTGTTGGATCTGATTGATTTTGTAAAAGTTCATATTTAATAACACCTGCTTCAAGTCTTGTTGGTTCAATCAGTCCCAATAATATTGCTTTGAGTTCTTCTACTTTATCTGGTAAGGCCACAAAACGAGCTACAACATGAATGGTTTGGTACGTCACTTGGTCAATGGTAATTAGTCAAATGTGCTTAACTGACTTTTGCAAGAGGTCTAATAAATTCTAGACTTGTCTAGTTTTTTATGGCAGAAAAACACCAGTTATGATGACTCATTACTGATTTTTGTAAAAAAGCTTGTATATTAGCACAGTAAACAACCGATCAAATCCTGACAGAGGAATAAAAGATGCTGGAATTATTGGGTTCAGGTTTGGTGTCGCTTTGGCTGGAAATGGCCGGAGTACAAATCAAGCCTTTAGATGCCTTAGATGCTTTGACTTGGCAAAGTAGTCCTGGCTTAGTTCTTGCCCCTGATCCCAATCCAACTGGGGCAACGACGGTGCAAGAATATCTGAAAAAGCTCATAACATCAAAAGTGGTGCCCCAAAATCTGGCTGAGAGTCAGGGAATTTGGATGCAGTCGGGGCCAATGCTGATGGCAAATCACCAAGGTACGACACCTCTGCCGGCTGCCTCTTTAACCAAAATTGCCACTTCACTAGTTGCTTTGAAAACTTGGGGTCCAGACCACCAATTTGATACTTTGGTGAGTATCACTGGGCCAGTGGTAAATGGGGTTGTGCAGGGCGATTTGGTCATTGCTGGCGGTGGCGATCCGATGTTTGTTTGGGAAGAAGCGATCGCTCTTGGTAATACTCTCAATCAAATGGGCATCAAGCAGGTTAAGGGAAATTTGATTATTACTGGCAGTTTTGCCATGAATTTCCAACGTCAGCCGATGCTGGCGGGTATGATGCTCAAGCAAACACTAAATCGTGCGACTTGGGGCCGCCCCGCCATGTACACGTACTCAATCATGCCCAAGGGAACGCCCAAGCCTCAAGTTGTGATTGCGGGTACGGTGAAATTTGAGCCACAACCAAACCCTCAACAAACTTTGTTACTACGTCACCGCTCATTGCCCTTGAAGCAACTGCTGAAGGAAATGAATGTTTACAGTAACAACGATATGGCAGAGATGCTGGCAGAGTCAGTGGGAGGAGCGGCTGTAGTACAATCAACTGCTGCTAGTCTTGCGAGAGTACCACAAGCGGAAATTCAGTTAATCAATGGTTCTGGACTAGGCCCGGAAAATCGCATTTCCCCCAGGGCTGTTTGTGCCATGCTGATGGCTATTCAAATTGAAGCATCTGCCCATCAACTGAATCTGGCTGATTTGTTTGCCATGTCTGGATTTGATCATCGGGGGACAGTACACTCCAGACACCTTCCCCTTGCTACTGTGATCAAAACTGGCACTCTCCGGGATGTAAGCGCTTTGGCGGGAGTGATGCCCACACGCGATCGCGGTTTGGTTTGGTTTGCCATTATCAACCGTGGGACAAATGTCTGGGGTTTCCGTACTGGACAAGACCAACTATTACAAAGTGTTGTCAAACAATTACAGCTACCTCTAGGCATTCCTGCTGCCATCACTCCCCACTCAGCCATTAACTCTTTACCCCAGTTAGGTGCAACCAGTCGCAATGAAATCTTGTTCAAAAGTTAGTTCATCTTGGTAAAAATAACTGTATATAGATTTTTCACCACTAAGCAACAATTAGGCTTATAGGTTAGGTTGTGATTATGCGATTTCCCCAAATATCTCGGTCTCTACGTCAATTTACTACTTATCTGTTAGCGATCGCCCTAGGAGTTGTGCTAATCGTTAGCACATTCCAGGTGTTACCCTCCCAAGCCGAACCAGCAGCTTCTGTAACTGCTGGGGATACTTCAAAATTAATTGCCCAACAATCACCAGCAAATGCTGCCATTGGTAGCAGTAGCTTTGTCACAGCAGCAGTGAATCGTGTTGGTTCCGCAGTTGTCCGCATTGATACTGAGCGCACAATTACTCGTCGCGTTGATCCATTTTTGGAAGACCCTTTCTTCCGCCGATTTTTTGGTGAGAGCTTACCGCAACAGATTCCTTCTGAGCAGTTGCGCGGTTTAGGCTCTGGTTTTATTCTTGACAAGAGCGGGTTAGTTCTGACTAATGCTCATGTGGTCGATAAGGCTGATAAAGTAACAGTCCGACTCAAAGATGGCCGCACCTTTGAAGGGAAAGTTCAAGGTATTGATGAAGTTACAGATTTGGCTGTGGTCAAAATTAACGCTGGTAACGATTTGCCAGTAGCGCCCTTGGGTTCTTCTAGTAATGTGCAGGTAGGAGACTGGGCGATCGCAGTTGGTAATCCTTTGGGATTTGATAACACTGTTACCTTGGGAATTGTCAGTACTCTCAAACGTTCTAGCGCCCAAGTCGGCATTAGTGACAAACGTTTAGATTTTATCCAAACAGATGCCGCCATTAACCCTGGTAATTCTGGCGGGCCACTATTAAATGGTCAAGGTGAAGTGATTGGGATTAACACAGCCATTCGCCCTGACGCGATGGGTATTGGGTTTGCGATTCCCATCGATAAAGCCAAAGCGATCGCCGCCCAACTGCAACGTGATGGCAAAGTTTCCCACCCCTATTTGGGCGTGCAAATGCTAACTTTAACGCCCGATCTTGCCAAGCAAAATAACACCGATCCCAACTCTGCTATTCAAATACCAGAAGTTAATGGTGTTTTTGTAATTCGAGTTGTCCCTAATTCTCCAGCTGCATCTGCGGGTGTGCGGCGCGGGGATGTAATTCTTCAAGTTGATGGTAAAGCAATTACCAGTGCTGAACAATTGCAGAATTTTGTGGAAGACAGTCGCCTTGGTCAAGTATTACAAGTGAAAGTACAACGGGGTAATCAGACACAGCAGCTTTCAGTACGCACAGCTGAGTTGCAAAATGCTTCGTAGAACACATCTGTTATTGGTGTCAAATTAAGCATATTAGACAGTCTAGAAAAGCTTGCTCTCGTTCCCAGCCTCTGGCTGGGAATGCCTTCTGTGAGGCTCCGCCTCGTTTACTAGCGGCAGCAGCCCAATGAGGTAGATTTCCCGATTCTACCTTCTTTTCCACCCAAATATATAATTTAAAAAATTTATTATCGCTGAACTCTTTTCTAGAGTCTGTTTATGTTTCCATGTCTCCATACCTTTGATGAACCTCATTCAGAGTACTTAAACAGCTTGAGCTTAAGCCCAGATGGAATTCTTCTGGTAGGCTGTTTTCACAATCTTGTCAAGGTTTGGGATTTAACCACTGGGAATATCAACCATTCATTTGAACTGCATGGAGATCGGTATGGTCACTTTAATACTTTGGTAAATCCAGACTGGAAAAGCATCATCAGTAATGATAGCTATGGCAATCTCCGAACCTATGACTTTTGGACAGGAGAGGAAGTCTTCTCTTTTCAAGGAGATTCCAGTGCTTTAGCATTTACTCCTGATGGAAAAGTATTATTTTCAGCCACCTGCAAAGCTTCTTATGGTACGAATGCCACGATTGAGATTAATGTTATTGAATCCTCAACGGGACAATTACTCCGCACCTTGCTATTTGCAAATGCATATCTTCCAATTCGCTGTTTACTATCTAGTCCAGATGGTAGTATTTTGGTAGCTCAAGCATTTGATCTTCTAACTCAAGTTTGGGATTGGCAAAATGGGCAAGTTCTCAACATATTTAATGCCCTACCTTTAAATTCTTCCCTTCATTCCCCCAATTATGTTTGTAGGCATTGGCTTGATGCAGTTGCAACTCGCCCAAATGGTCAAATCATTGCTGGTGTGGCACAAAGGGACAAACCTAGTGAAGAAACGACCGTTGCGATTTGGGATATACAAACCACGGAAGTCCTTTATACACTTGGCATCAGCCAGCGCGAACCTGATTCGGGTATGCCTCATAGTGCTATGACAGCTGATGGCTCACTGCTTGCCGTTGGCAATATTAACGAAATTGAAGTTTGGGATCTGGAGAATAGGCAGCAGTTTTGTGTACTGTATGGGCATAAGTCTAGGATTGACCATCTTACAATTAGCCTAGATGGGAAAACCATTGTTAGCTATGCATTTAATGACAGCATCAAAGTTTGGCATAGTAATGGGAGTTGCGGTAATCGTTAGGTTATCAAAGGGTGCGATCGCTCCAGGAATACTGGTCGCTGGTTAAGCACGAGTTTAAATCACTTATAGCGCTTCCTAATCAGATGAGGTACATCTTAAGCCCCCTCCTCGCTCGCGGGGAGGGGGTTGGGGGTGGGGTTGTTGTACCTCACTCGACCGAGAACCGCTATATCAACAGCTAATATTAGACCTTCATGGGCTAGTATGGCTTGAGGAAAAGCAGATTTAACATCAACTTGAACCTGGTCAAGAAAATCATCATGATCATCTGGGTGATGATGAGAAATAGCTAGCTGTTGGACACCAGAATTCAGAGCTGCATTCACCGCAGCTTGCCAAAGTAAATCAGCAGAGTCATGGTTGTGAGAGGTGGGCGGAGTGTAAGTGGCATTGGCAATCAGCAAGTCAGCACCTTTAATAAACTGCAAAATCCGCTCTCGCTCAACTTGATCGGCATTCTGGTGCAAATCCGTGACGTAGGCAACACTATAATCTTGCCAAGTAACTCGGTAGCCAACTGATCGCTGAGTTTGATTGATTAATGCAGTTGTAATGGTGACATCATCTAACTTCACGTCACTTTCTGGAGTCAGATTGTAAAACTGTAATTCCGACTGCATTACCTGTAAAGGGTAAGGAAAGTGTGGCTGGAGCATTTGATCGTACAAACATTGTTTGATTGAGGCTCCATTAGAGGCAGCTGTACCGTAAATGTGAAAGCAATTTTCTCCAATAAATGCGGGAGCAAAAAAGGGAAACCCTTGAATTCGGTTTGATTGGCAGTTAGTAAAAAATAAATGGGCTTCTAGTGGCTGTTGCAGTTCTTGCCAAGTTTTACCCAGTATGCGTAAGCCAGTACCGCCATCAAAAATCAAGCGTTTCCCAGCTACGTGCATTTCTACACAAGCGGTATTACTACCGTAACGATTGGTATTGCTAGTTGGAGTGGGGATCAAACCTCTTACACCCCAGAATTGAACGAGAAAGTCACCTGCTGGACTGCTTGGCATGGTAGCTGAATTTTCAGGTATGTAGCTCTGGGAATCCGACAACTCAAAATTTGACATTTTCCTTGAAATTAGACCTTACTGAGCAGGTCATCGTAGCGCCGCACTTCCAACAGCCTGTTTTTTTCGTCCACAATGACTACCGTAGGAGAGTAATTTTTTAACTCTTCTGGAGTGAACTGCCCGTAAGTCATTATAATCAAGCGATCGCCAATAATGCCTAAACGTGCTGCACCCCCATTTAACTCAATTACTCCTGAATGGGCTGGAGCCGGGATCGCATAAGTAATAAAGCGCTGACCGTTGGCACTATTAACTACTTGCACCTGCTCATAAGGTAAGATCCCAGCTTTTTCCAAAAGGATTTCATCAATGCTGATACTACCCACGTAGTTGATATTCGCCCCTGTGAGGGTACAGTTATGAATTTTGGCCAAAAGGATAGTACGCTGCATTCTGGTTTGGGGTTGGTGGCAGTTTTTGCGATCCGTAACAATAGTGAGGAATGAGGAGTTAGGAGTGAGGAGTTAGAAGTGAGGAATAAAAATTTATAACTCTTAACTCATAACTTTTAACTCTTAATTCTTAACTCCTAACTCCTAACTCTTCTATTATCCTCTATAAGCTTTGACGGATTTTTCAACTATTGCTGCAACCTTGTCTACATCTTGCCAACCGAGAATTTCAGTCACCTTTTTTTCCAAATTTTTATAACTACGGAAAAATTCGGCAATTTCATCCAAACGATGTGGCGCTACATCTTTCAGGGATTTTACCTGAGTGTAGCGCGGATCTTTGTCAGGAACACAAAGGATTTTTTCATCGCGATCGCCACCGTCAATCATCTCCAAGAAGCCAATTGGTCGTGCGGCAATAACACAGCCGGGAAAGGTTGGCTCGTCAATTATGACTATCCCATCTAGGGGATCGCCATCATCAGCCAAAGTATTGGGTACAAAGCCGTAGTCATAAGGGTATTGTACCGACGAATAAAGTACTCGGTCTAGAGCAAAAGCTTCTAGTTCCTTGTCGTATTCGTATTTATTTTTACTTCCGCCAGTAATTTCAATCAGAACGTTGATTAAACCAGGTTTCGGTTGGGCAGGAATACGAGATAAGTCCACAAAAAACTCCTCCGGTAACAGTGAATCATGGGGCATTCAGTCAGCTTCGCTCCCCGTGTAGAATTTTAGGGCAATATGGATCTCTTCCCAAGGTATTTATTCCAGGCAGGGCATTGGGCATTGCTTATGGGCATTGCTTAGAGGATGTTTTAAAAGTCCTTTTGTCGGTAGCAAAACGTTCTAGATCCCCCTAAATCCACGCCACGTGCTTCTCCCAAGGGGAGACGCTGCGCGAACAAGTCTCTTAACCGCAAGGGCGCAGTGGCTCCCCGATAAATTGGGGGACTTTGATTCTGGTTCCACCCTTTTTAAGGCTTGCTCGGGGGGATCATTAAGTGCCTAAAATCACAGCCAAATACTTTTAAAACATCCTCTTATTTCTCCCTCATCCCCCTCCTGACTTTCCCAGGTGCCGTGAAAAGTCAGATCCCCCTCATCTCCCCCTTGAATTAGCTAATAAATGGAAAAAGCGTTGCGAGGAAACTTCGCAACGCTTTTTACAAGAGGGTATTGTGCATATCCTCTGCCCTTGATTGTTGTTGGAGCGATTTTTGCCCCTACTCGTGCCAAGACAACTAAAACCTGGAGTCAGACAATACAGATTCAGCATATTTCTGATGAACTACATCCGAATCTACAGAGATTGTCTCACATCAATTTTCTCTTTTTTGCAGATATCCTGCTGAGGAAATGCTACTGGGAAGCTTGATCAATCGTCACTTTTTTGGAGGTTTTGGATCAGAGGTTTCTGGTTATTTTCAACATTAGTTGAAGAATAGTGAGCGATGACAAATACGGGTAGGGTGAGAGTCAACAGAGCGATCGCAGTTCCCACAATGTCTGCCAAACGTTGGGAATATGTGTCGGCAGAATTGGCAGACTGGCTATTTGAATTCATACAAAATTGAAGTTCTTCGTAACACTGTGTAAGTTTACTCTCTCATTGAGAGTCTTGATGCTATGTTAGCTATTTTTAAACTGTAAAATGTGTAGCATTTTACAATCTAAACCAGTTTTACAACTGTCATAATAGCGATTTTATACATGGAATTCTTAATACCAAGTTACAAGTCAACAAATCATGTTTTATTGTGTGATTAATATTTTCAGATGTTTTCCTGTATGGTGTAACGATTCGCATACCCAAAGCCAACTTTAACAGCATTATAGGTTACATTTTTTCGCTGCTTAAAGATTAATTAGCAAAATGTATGTGTCCGATACTTCATGATTATAACATCCAGCAACGCCTTTGATAAGGTTATCTTACTGGAATTGCTAATTTGTGATACAGGACACCAAACAGCAATTGCACTGAATATCTATCAGTGCTTTTAATTGTTATACAGTAGTTATACATAAAAATATTTGACACCAGAGAAGAAATCGGTAGTTATGACTTTTGCAACTAGTCATAACTACCGAATATATACAGATACATCAACTGTGTTGTGCAGCATAGATTCAGTGATACTACTAAGCAAATATTTTAGAATTTAAATTTTCAAATCTATTTGATATCACAGCAGTTTTGTCAATATATATATAGGTAGAGTAAAAAATATTTTAGGGCGTAAATAATTAAAGATTTGTAGTCTAACCCTTTGGGGATATTGCTACGTGAACACTGAAAACTAATCTCAATATTTTTTACATTACTCCAAGTACCTTGGTTTATTCTCGCCTACTTACTTAGACCTTCAAAATTCGTAATTCATAATGTGATTTATACCCTACTTAAAACAAAATTATCTTTGGACATAGGGGTTACAACCCCTATGTTTAATTACCATGAATCAGAAGAAAATAAATGAATATTAGGATGTTGGTTGTAGAGTTGATTGCAATTTTAGTAAGCGATCGCTCGCTGTTTGTAATGTCTCAGGTCTTTTGCTAAAGCAAAATCTGATCAATGAATGTCCTTTTTCTGGTTGGCTGAAAAAGCTGGAACCGGGAACTACGGCAACACCAATATCTTGAATCAGATGGTAAGTGAATTCAACATCTGTTTTGTACCCAAATTTGGAAATATCTGCAAGTACGTAATAGGCTCCTTTGGGAACAAAATAGGGAATGCCAACTTGATCTAGAATCTGTAGAATCCTGTCTCGCTTCTGGTGATAAAGTTTGGCTAGTTCTTCATAATAGGATGGTGGCAGTTGCATGGCGGCAACTCCGGCTCGTTGCAATGGTGCAGGTGCGCCAACTGTGAGAAAATCATGGACTTTGCGAATTGCTGCTGTCAATTCTGGCTTTGCCAAAATGTAGCCGACTCGCCATCCAGTGACGCTATAAGTTTTGGATAGACCGTTAATAGTAATGGTTCGTTCTTCCATACCGGGAAGAGTTGTTAGGGCAATATGTTCCGTACCATCATAGAGAATATGTTCATAGATTTCATCAGTGAACGCTAACACATCCCACTTTTGACAAAGTTCAGCAATTAGGGTGAGTTCTTCACGAGTAAAGACTTTACCTGTGGGGTTGTGGGGTGTGTTGATAATAATAGCTTTGGTATGAGCATTGAAAGCTTGACGTAGCTGTGCTTCATCAAATGTCCAATGGGGGGGATGGAGTGTGACGTAGCGGGGTATAGCACCAGCTAAAATCGCATCGGGTCCGTAGTTTTCGTAATACGGCTCAAATACAATTACTTCGTCACCAGGATCGACTGTCGCCAGCATCACAGCTGCCATTGCTTCTGTAGAACCGCAGGTAACGGTGATTTGGGTTTCGGGATCAATATCTAAGCCGAGATACCAGCGAACTTTGTTGGCGATCGCCTGACGAAATGAGCGATCGCCCCAAGTAATGGCATACTGGTTCACATCTGTCTCTATTGCCTGATATGCTGCCTGTTTCAACTCCAAGGGACAGGGAAAATCAGGGAATCCCTGCGCCAGATTTACTGCATCGTGTTGCAGTGCCACCCTGGTCATTTCTCGAATCACCGACTCTCTAAACTGTTCTGCCTTCGCTGATATTTTTTGGCGCTGTATCTCACTCACCCCTATACCTCCGTTGATCTCTATTGCGGTTATGCGGGAATTACTGTAACCCAGACTATATTCATAATATCGATAGATTTATCGTAGTATACTCAAATTCCAGATTCAGAGGGAGGGGCAGGGGAGCAGGGACATGAGGAAGCAGGGAGATAAGTTTTCCCCTCTGCCCCCCGCCCCCCGCCCCTTTGCCTCTTTTCAATGCCCAATGCCCTTATTATCTATATACTGAATTATTGAGATTAATAGTCAATTATTGAACGTACCGATCCAGAATCATCATGAAATCTTTGCACCGTCCCGATCTGTATAGCTGGTCTAACTTCAATCCGGCAAGAAATATTGATTTCAATGGGATTGCCTGGATTCGCCCAGATGGAAACATCTTGATTGACCCAGTAGCCCTATCAAACCATGACTGGAATCATCTGAAATCCCTCGGTGGTGTGGTTTGGATTGTGCTAACGAATTCTGAGCATGTCAGGGCAAGTAAAGAAATTGCCGATCAAACTTATGCTAAGATAGCCGGACCTCTGGCAGAAAAAGACGCTTTTCCTATACCTTGCGATCGCTGGCTATCTGATGGTGAAGAATTTGTTCCAGGGCTAGAGGTGATTGAACTCAATGGTTCTAAAACTCCGGGTGAATTGGCTCTGTTACTGGAGGAGACAACTTTAATTACAGGGGATTTAGTACGGGCACGTAAAGCAGGTAGCTTAACCATTTTACCAGATGACAAGCTGCTGAATCGAGAGGAGGCTGTTGCTTCTGTTCGCAGGTTGGCTCAACTTAGTCGGGTAGAAGCAGTGCTAGTGGGGGATGGTTGGCCGGTTTTCCGCAATGGACGCGATCGCCTACAGGAACTTGTCGCGACCCTATAAATGGTTAGGGTAGCACGGTTGAACTATGCTACCCTAAAGGCGATTGTGCTTCAATATAGATCAAAAAAGTTGTCAGAAGAAAATCAAACAACACAGTATCATGGTAGTTAGTAGCATTTATGTCTGATACTTTCTTTTTTGTCTTAAAAGAATATCAGGTAAGCCACCTCCTGATTACCTGACGGCAGTATGTTGAAGCTTTCACTGATTAACCTATTTGGAGAACACTGATGTCTAAAGAAAGAAAAAGTAATAAAGAAGTTAAAAAACCTAAAAAAGATCCCAAAGACAAAAAGCAGAAACAAGAACCAAGCAAATAGGATAATTTAGGTTAGTACCTGCCATATCTACGTCAGCCTACGCCTACGCAGCTGATCAAGCAGGAACAAACTTCAGCGAAACCCCGTTCATGCAGTAGCGCTTGCCAGTGGGTGCAGGACCATCATCAAAAACATGACCCAAATGACCACCACAGCGACTACAATGCACTTCAGTTCGGGTCATAAACAACGACTTATCTACAGTTAAGGCGATCGCACCTTCAATTGGATTAAAAAAGCTGGGCCAGCCAGTACCACTGTTAAATTTGGTATCAGATGTAAACAGTGGTAGTTCACAGGCGGCACAAAAATAAGTGCCTTGGTCGTATTCCTTATCCAGTGAGCTGGTGTAAGGGCGTTCAGTTCCATGTTTACGCAATACACTAAACTGTTCTGGCGTTAAAATTGTGCGCCATTCTGACTCTGGTTTGGTAACTTCAAATCCACTCTTAGAAGTTGTCATTGCTTGTGACTCCCAATTGATATACCTTGATAAAAATGCCGTGCCGACGATTACGGCACTAGCCTGCAAAAAATACCGTTTGTCCATATATCTATTATTTTCTATTTTCCGGTTAACTGGCCAATCAACTCCAGTACGGAATTCCCTACATGAATAGACAAGCATGCAAAAGTCCCCTAACACCCGACCCCCAACCCCTCCCCGTAAGCGGGGAGGGGAGACTTTGACGTAAGTTAAAGGCGGGGTGGGGTTCTTTTTTTTGATTTATGCAAGAAGTCTAATAACTATAATCAGCGATCGCTCTGAATTAGTCCTGATAAACTCATTAAAATTAGCTAAGAAACAACAAATTATTTTTCCAAAAGATACTAGGCGGGAATCGGATCAATTTGACCGGATATTGGACAATAATAACCATACCCTATGGACAATTTTTTCGATCGTCACCTTCTTAAATACGCCGTAATATACATTCTCTTGATAGAGATACCGGAGTTTTCTGAAAATTTCTTGCTTAGTTCCGTAGAATATGTAATACTTTGAACCGAAAGACAAAATACGGTATTTTTATGTAATTACCGTACTTTATAAGGACAGGATTCATGCAGCTACTATGGTTCATCCCAACCCACGGCGACGGACGTTACCTTGGAACAGCTACAGGTGGTCGGGCAGTAAGCTTTCCCTATCTCCGGCAGATAGCCCAAGCGGTGGATGACCTTGGTTATACAGGGGCATTGTTGCCCACGGGTCGTTCTTGCGAAGATGCTTGGATTATTGCGTCAACGCTGGTATCACTGACACGACAGATGCGTTTTTTGGTGGCGATTCGTCCTGGCTTGGTATCGCCTGGAGTGGCAGCGCGGATGGCGGCGACTTTTGATCGCGTCTCTGAAGGACGTTTGCTGATAAATGTCGTGACAGGTGGCGATCCCGTAGAATTAGCGGGAGATGGCTTGCATTTAGATCACGATCAGCGCTATGAATTAACAGATGAATTTTTAACAGTATGGCGAGCGATCGCTAGTGGTGAACAAGCCAATTTCCAAGGCGACTATTTCAACATTCAGGATGGGAAACTACTGTTCCCAGCTGTTCAGAAACCGCATCCGCCCTTGTGGTTTGGCGGTTCCTCTCCTGTTGCTCAAAAAATTGCTGCGAAACATGTAGATGTTTATCTAACTTGGGGCGAACCACCGGCGCAAGTAGCCGAGAAGATTGCATCAGTTCGCAGACTTGCAGAAGCAGAAGGCCGGACTTTGCGGTTTGGGATTCGTCTACATGTGATTGTGCGCGAAACCACAAGTGAAGCTTGGGATGCGGCGAATCAATTGATTAAGTATGTAGATGACGAAGCGATCGCTAAAGCCCAAAAAGCTTATGCGCGGATGGATTCAGTTGGACAAAGCCGGATGACTCAATTACACCACGGTAATCGTGAGGCATTAGAAATCAGCCCGAACCTATGGGCGGGAGTCGGTTTAGTACGGGGTGGTGCGGGAACGGCCTTAGTCGGCGATCCCCAAACTGTAGCAGCCAGAATATTGGAATATGCTGCTTTGGGTGTTGAGTCCTTTATCTTCTCTGGCTATCCCCATCTGGAGGAAGCTTATCGGGTTGCAGAACTTCTATTTCCGCACCTGCCATTAGAGAATCTGCCGACAGTGGAGAAGCAACATGTCTTAAGTCCATTTGGTGAGATTGTGGCGAATGAAGATTTCCCTAAGCAAAAGCCTCAAGAAAGAGCAACGTCCATATCCTAGTAATTAAGAACTAGAAGATTACCAACGATGCTGCACCAACAAATTGACCAAAAAATCTCAGAAAAAGAAGCGTGGGCATTGCGTCGTCAGTTGGGAATACCTAACAACAAACGCTTGTGGGTGCTAGCGTGCATGGATGAACGTTTACCTGTGGAGAAAGCATTAGGAATTGGTGAAGGAGATGCTCATATTTTCCGTAATGCTGGAGGCTTAGTTACAGATGATGCGATTCGGTCAGCCATGTTAACTACGCAGTTTTTTGGCACAAAAGAAATCATCGTCATTAATCATACCGAATGTGGCATGATGACAGCATCAGGAGATTTTCTCAGTGAGGTATTGCGAAATCAAGGTATTGATGTGGATCAAGTTACTATCGATCCTGCGTTGCCAGAATTGAAGCTACCAAAAGGTGTTTTTTCCAAATGGATCAAAACGTTTACCGATGTAGATGAAATCTGCACACAGCAGGTGGAGTTACTGCGTAATTCTCCTTTAATTCCCCAGGATGTAGTTATTCATGGCTACATCTGGGAAGTAGAGAGTATGAGTTTACGCCGTCCCTACAAACGTCTGAGTGATCAGGTCAACACAGCATCAGCTATGCAGACCAAAACCACAAAACATACTCAACCCGTTTTAGAAATTGGGAGTTTAATTGAATGACAAATATTCTCGCGATCGCTGGTAGTCCTACCCATCCATCTAGAACTTACGGTCTTGTCGAATACACAGCCAAGCTTTTACAACAAGAAGGCCTGCATATAGACATTATTTCAGTTCGGGATTTGCCTGCTGAAGATTTAGTTTTTGGACGTTACGACAGCCCTGCTTTAGAACAGCCAAAAGCTTTATTAGCAAAGGCAGATGGTGTGATTATTGCCACCCCAATTTACAAAGCAGCTTATACAGGAGTCCTGAAAACATTTCTAGATTTGCTGCCACAAAAATCATTAACAGGTAAACCAGTGTTACCAATTGCTCTGGGTGGAACCATCGCTCATTTATTGGCAATTGAATATGCCCTGAAACCTGTGTTATCTGAATTAGGAGCGCGGCATATCCTAGCTACAGTTTATGCAGTAGACAAACAAGTTCAACGACAAGCTGATAACAGCGTCCTGTTAGATGAGGAAATTGAGCAAAGACTCAAAGACGTTCTCAAGGAATTTGTGAAAGCTGTAGAATACGATGCCGCAGCGCCTCAAGAATTGGTTCATGCCAATTAAATAATCAAGTTTATACCTCCGTTTGCTTGTAGCAGAGGGGTAATTTCTACCCATCTGTTACTTTTTTTTTAAGTTAGTCAGAGCAACATAAATTTATTCTCAAAAATTACACGTTATGAAAGTGATGTGGACTGAAGATGAGTTTCACTTTCAGGGAAAATTTTATTGCATCAATATCAATTATTCCCCAATAAAATAGGCGCAATACAAGTATTACTAGCCGGAATTATTGCTTTTTTATATAAAATGTTTGATTTTCTTTGATTTTAGTCTCAACACTGACACTAATATTTGTTTTTTCTGCAATTATAAGTTCTGTAGATGAGTCGTTATTTAATTGAATTGTCGAAATAGGTTTTTTGTAAAAGTTACCTTCTGTCGTTTCAATATATATATTTTTTGTTATTGTATCTACCATCAAAAAGCGGTCTATTGTTCTCTTCTTTGACGCTGCGAGATGCCTTCAAAAGACTTTGCTTCTCATTTTAATGCACAAATTTTTGGATAGCTATCGAACTCACGTTATTTTAAACCAGTAGCGATCGCCTGAAAAACAATCCTCAATGAGCGTTAAGGGACTGACAAATAAAAAAATACTCAAAAAACTGGCGAAAAAACTCTCTCCTCCTTATTCCTCTGTGTTGCGCCAGTTGCTTCTCCCAGGGGGAGACGCTACGCGAACAAGTCTCTTAACCGCAAGGGCGCACTGGCAACTCTATTGTCTGGAGTGGTAGCCTGCGGCAAGCCGATGCAGCGTCTACGTTTATTTGGATAATTTATTTCTTGTCAGTCCCTAATTACAAGCTGGCGTTGGTGCAGCCCAACCTAGGCATCGCTCTTGATATTCAAGCCACGCTATATTAATGGCAATGCGCTTTTTTGGTCAGGTTAGCCAGTAAATTAGATGTAGGGTGTAAAAAAATAAACTCAATGAAAGCAATGTCTAATGACAGACCGCAAGCCGTCTGCGCTTCTGATTTTGCATCTATCGTCGGCGAAGAAAATGCTGTTTGTCTTTGGGAAAATATCGAACTCGGTCAGCAAAAACGTATCCAACAGGCTGTAACTTCTGGAAATTCACCCAGTTGTATTGTCTATCCCCGCAGCCAAGAACAGCTAGCCGCAGTCATTGCCAAAGCTCATACAAATAACTGGCGCGTCCTCCCCTGTGGTAGTGGCAATAAACTCAGTTGGGGCGGTTTAGCTAAGGGCATTGATGTTGTAGTTAGTACAGAACGCATCAATCAACTGATAGAACATGCTGTTGGCGATTTGACTGTGACAGTAGAAGCTGGGATGAAGTTCTCTGATCTGCAAGCACTTTTAGCAAAGTCGCGGCAATTTCTCGCCCTTGACCCCACAGCACCAGAGTTGGCAACTATTGGTGGTATTGTTGCCACAGGTGATACAGGTTCTCTGCGGCAACGTTATGGTAGTGTCCGCGACCAGTTACTAGGTATTACTTTTGTACGTGCTGATGGAGAAATTGCCAAGGCTGGGGGAAGGGTAGTCAAAAATGTCGCCGGCTATGACTTGATGAAGTTGCTTACGGGGTCTTATGGCACATTAGGCTTTATTAGTCAACTAACTTTTCGTCTGTATCCGCTACCAGAGGCATCGGGGACAGTGGTACTAACTGGGAAAGCTGAGGCTATATCTCAAGCGGCTGATATCCTTCGGGGTTCGGCGTTAACACCAGTCCAAGCTGATTTGCTATCAACTAAATTAGTGTCTAGTTTAGGGTTGGGTGAAGGACTGGGATTAATTGCCCGCTTTCAAAGTATTAGTGAGAGTGTTAAAGAACAGTCAAACAGAGTTTTGGAAGTAGGGCAAAAGTTGGGCTTAGATGGGGCAATTTTTGCCGATGGTGATGAAGCTAATCTATGGCAGAGATTGCAAGAACGAATACATACTACTGCTACAGAATCAGTAATTACCTGCAAAATAGGAGTGTTACCCACTGCTGCCGTGGAGATTTTGACTCAGGTGGAGTTAGGTTTGATTCATATTAGTAGTGGTTTAGGTTTGTTACAATTAGAGAGTAAAAATCAAGTTTTGAAGATGCGCGATCGCACTCAAGCTCATAGAGGTTTTTTAACAATTTTGTCAGCACCAAGGGCTGTTAAAGAACAAATAGATGTTTGGGGTTATACGGGTAATGCTTTACCGTTGATGCGCTGTATTAAGGAACAGTTTGATAGTAAGAATATTTTAAGTCCGGGTCGGTTTGTGGATGGGATTTAGTTTTAAGAAAACGAACCGCAGAGACACAGAGAACGCTGAGATAGAGAGGGGAAAGATAGAAATATGCAAGTTTCAGAAAATTCTGTTAATGATACGGCTAGTTTAAAGAATTTGAAGGGGTTTGATGTTAATCATCCGCCTGATCCTAAGTTGATTGATAGTTGTGTACATTGTGGTTTTTGTCTTTCGACTTGTCCCAGTTATCGGGTGCTGGGTAAGGAGATGGATTCTCCTAGAGGACGCATCTATTTAATGGATGCAATTAATGAGGGTGAGATTGCTCTAAATACGGCAACAGTAGAACATTTTGATTCTTGTTTGGGGTGTCTTGCTTGTGTGAGTACTTGTCCTTCTGGGGTGCAGTATGACAAATTAATTTCTGCAACTCGTCACCAAATTGAACGGAATTATCCCCGGAGTTTACCAGATCAATTTTTTCGTCAACTGATATTTTCTTTGTTTCCTTATCCTAACCTTTTACGGATTTTACTAGTTCCGTTATTGGTTTATCAAAAGTTGGGGTTTGCTAAATTCTTTCGCGCTACGGGTTTACTCAATAAAATATCGCCCCGTTTGGCAGCAATGGAATCAATTCTGCCAGAAATTACTCTTAAATCTTTTCAAGATAATTTGCCTAGTGTGATTCCCGCCAAAGGTGAGAAGCGTTACCGCGTTGGGGTAATTTTGGGTTGCGTGCAACGGCTCTTTTTCTCACCCGTGAATGAAGCAACAGTACGGGTTTTAACAGCGAATGGTTGTGAAGTTGTGATTCCCAAATCTCAAGGTTGCTGTGCGGCGCTTCCCGAACACCAAGGACAAACAGAACAGGCAAAAGCTTTAGCAAGGCAGATGATTGATAGTTTTGCTAACACTGATGTCGATTTCGTAATTATCAATGCTGCTGGTTGTGGTCATACTTTGAAAGAATACGGTCACATTTTAGAAAGTGACCCAGAATATCGAGAAAAGGCAAAGGATTTTGCAGCTAAAGTAAAAGATGCTCAAGAGTTTTTGGCAACTGTTGGGTTAACAGCAAAACTATCGCCACTGACTGATAAACCCTTGAATTTAGTTTATCAAGATGCTTGTCATTTATTGCATGGACAAAAGATTAGCGTGCAACCGCGTCAGGTGTTGCGGCAAATTCCAGGGGTGAAGTTGAGAGAACCAATAGATGCGGCTTTATGTTGTGGCAGCGCTGGGGTTTATAATATGCTGCAACCAGAAGTTTCTGAAGAATTGGGTCGGCAAAAAGTGCAGAATTTGTTGAATACTGGTGCTGAGTTAATTGCTTCTGCTAATCCGGGGTGTACTTTGCAAATTACGAAGCATTTGCAGTTGCAAAGTAAGAAGATTTCAGTTATTCACCCAATGGAGTTGTTAGATTATTCAATTCGGGGTGAAAAGTTGGAATTGTAGATATTTCTTGTAGAATAGACACTTGTCATTGATTTTAAAGCAAGAGCCAAAGCTACGTTTTTAATCCTAGTTTTTACTCCCCTCCTCGCTTGCGGGGAGGGGTTGGGGGTAGGGTTCATCTGAATTCTGTTTAAGTGAACAGACAAAAAATCACTCAATCTGAAGAAGTTTTTTCCGAAATAGCGGCTTTATCGTCTGTATAATCACTGAAATGGGCAAGAGCGTCACGCTAATGTCGGGTGATTTGTGATGAAACTAGATTTAGTTAGATTTTTTCAAGCTTGCAACCCCAGTAAAACTCTGATTGTGAGCAAACCGGAAGATAGACAGTATTATATTGATTTCTCTAAAGTGCGTGGTGCCAGGATTATTGAGGAACTTGGGCGAACTATCACCCGCCTTGCACCTGAAGAACGTACCTGTCAATTATTTACCGGACATATCGGTTGTGGCAAATCGACTGAATTACTGCGGCTAAAGGCAGAGTTAGAGCAGCAGGGATTTCATGTGGTTTATTTTGAGTCTAGCCAAAGCTTGGATATGGCTGATATTGATGTTACAGATATATTATTGGCAGTTGCTCGTGAGGTGAGTCAAAGTCTTGAAGCAATAAAAATTAATCTCAAGCCAGGATACTTTCAAACTCTGTTTACTGAACTTGGTGAATTTTTGCAAACGCCGATAGAACTTGGGGGAGAGTTATCTGTAGGTATTGCCAAGATTACTGCCAAAACTAAAGATAGTCCCAAACTTCGCTCTCAGTTACGGCAATATTTAGAACCGCGTACCAATGGCATTTTAGAATCAATTAACAAAGAATTGCTCAAGCCTGCTAGAGAAAAACTCAAGCAGCAGGGTAAAAAAGGACTGGTGGTAATTATAGATAATCTCGACAGAGTGGATAATTCTCAGAAACCTTCCGGTCATTACCAGCCAGAATATCTCTTTGTGGAACGGGGTGAACAGTTAAACCAGCTAAATTGTCATGTTGTTTATACCATTCCGTTAGTGTTGATTTTTTCCAACGCTTTAGGAAGGTTAACAAATCGCTTTGGCGTAGACCCCAAGGTTTTGCCGATGGTTCCTGTGCAATTACAAGATGGTTCGCAATTTTCACAAGGAATTACACTACTGCAACAGATGGTCATGGCGAGGGCTTTTCCTGGTGTCAGTTGGGAACAAAGTCGGAATTTAATTACTGAGGTTTTTGATAGTCCTGATACTTTAGAGCGACTTTGCCAAGTTAGCGGTGGTCATTTGCGTAACTTGTTGATGTTATTGTTTCGCTGTCTTCAGCAAGAAGACCCACCTTTGTCGCAAGAGTGCGTAAATAGGGTAATTAAACAACGCCGCAATGAGCTAACTTTGGCAATTACGCCCGATGAATGGGAATTACTACGTGAGGTAGCGCAAGAGAAAAACTTGAGAGGTCATGAAAGATACGAACTTTTACTCCGCAGTATGTTTGTATTTGAATACCGGAATGAGGATGGTTCGTGGTTTGATATCAATCCGATTTTGGCTGAAGCCAAGGAATTCGGGTTATGAGTAATCAGCATGAAACAGAAAATTTAACTGCTGAAAATGAACGTTCATTGGAAACTTTGGTGCGAGCAATTACCCTTTCTCAGGGAGAATTTTCGCTGATTTTGCTGCGCTGTAACTATGCAACTTTCCGTCAGGATATAGTACAACGCCTACATAAACTATCTCCTGTAAAAATCTGTGAAATCACCTTACCTGTGTCAGTCAAAACTCTTTACACGTCTATAGGTGAAAAACTGGGAGATGAACAGCCATCAGCGTTAATGGTTTTTGGTTTGGAGTCTGTTAAAGATATTGATATAGTTCTAACTTCAACTAACCAAGTGCGGGAGGAATTTAGAAAAAATTTCCCCTTCCCTGTGCTGTTATTGGTTAATGACCAAGTTTTGCAAAAGCTGATTAGATTAGCGACAGATTTCGAGAGTTGGGCAACAATAATTCATTTTGCGATCGCAACTGGTGATTTAGTTCAATTCATCAAGCAAACATCTGAAGAAGTTTTCGCCAAAGTTTTAGATGCTGGTGCAGGGAAATTTCTCGATAATTCTGCACTCAATCTGGGAATCGGTTCGCCGCACCGTGTAGAACTTGAGTTAGCACAAGCTGAACTCCAAAAACGGGGTGTGAAGTTAGACGCAGAATTAGAAGCCAGTTTAGAATTTGTCCTGGGTCGAGATGCGGTTTCGATGGAACTGTCACGACAGCATTATGAACGCAGTCTCGCACTTTGGCAGCAGAGTTTTAACTTAGAGCAGGAAGGATGCGTACTGCACAATTTAGGGTTATGGTGGCGTACCTACGCCATTCAGCATTTAGCAGAACAGGAAACCGCTTGCTTACGTGCTAAAGATTATTATCATAAATGTCTAGAAGTCTTTGAACGGGCACATCGTCCCGACTTAGTAGGAAAATTTATCAACACTTTGGGGGAAGTACTGCAAAAGCTTCAGCAGTGGGATGAATTAGAAAAAGTTGGTCAAAAAGCTTTAACTCTATATCAAACTTACCCTGATTGGTTCAGAGAAGCAAGAGCTTATGGATTCCTCGCTGAAGTAGCACTTGCTCATTCTGCTTGGAGTAAAGCTAAACAAGCTGCTGAAAAAGCGCTTTTTATTGTAGCTAGTAATCAATCCACCCAACCCAACGCTAATTTAGAATTGGTGCGTTATTATCATCAAGGTTGGTATTTATTTGCACTAGCCAGAGCGCTACAGCAGCTTAATAAGGTGCAAGATGCTTTAGCTACCCTAGAAGCTGCGAGAAGAGAAACTAAACCTCAATATGATCCAGAGCTTTACATTCAGATTTTGAAGAGGTTGCAAGACATTTATTACCAACAATGTCAATATCTTGCAGCTTTTCAGATTAAACAAGAGCAAATTAAAATTGAACATCAATATGGTTTTCGTGCTTTCATTGGTGCAGCTTATTTAATTCCTCAGCACGAGGTAATTAACCCCGCATTAGTACAAGTAGAAAAGCTTGTAAAAGTTGCTCAAGAAATTGCTGTTTCCGGTCGGCAGCAAGATGTCAACCGACTGATGAAAAGAATGAGTCGTAATGACCATAATTTGACTGTATTTCATGGTCAGTCAGGAACAGGTAAAAGTTCAATTTTGAATGGAGGATTAGTACCTACCCTGCAACTTCAACCAATTGATGCTCGTGATGTATTACCTATTGTCATGCGAGTTTATACAGATTGGACGGGTATATTGGCAAAGCGTTTCGCAGATAATGATACATATAGTAATTCGATAGAATTCATCTGTGAAAATTTGCGGGAAAATGCCGAGCGTAATCGGTTAACGGTTTTAATTTTTGACCAGTTTGAAGAATTTTTCTTTATTTACACAGATCAAAGTAAAAGGCAGCCATTTTATAAGTTCTTGCGGCTTTGTCTAGATATTCCTTTTGTGAAGGTTATTCTCTGTTTGCGAGAAGATTATTTGCATTATTTATTGGAATGCGATCGCCTGTTTAATTTTACAGCAATTAATAACAATATTTTAGATAAGAATATTCGCTATTATTTGGGAAATTTATCTTCAGTAGATGCTAAAGCTGTTGTGCAAAGTCTGACCGAGGAAACCAATTTTTACTTAGAGCCTGCGTTGATTGATCAATTGGTAGAAGATTTAGCAGACGAACTTGGCGAAGTACGCCCGATTGAGTTACAAATTGTCGGAGCGCAACTCCAAACAGATAAAATTAGAACTTTAGATCAATATCATCAGTCGGGAACAAAAGAAAAACTGGTCGAGCGATTTTTAGAAGAAGTTATTAAAGACTGTGGTGCTGAAAACGAACTCTGTGCCAGAGTAGTTTTATATTTACTAACAGACGAAAAAGGCACTCGTCCCTTCAAAACTTCTGACAATTTAGTGGAAGATTTAAAAACAGCAGATATTGTCTCAGAAAAAGAAAAACTAAATCTAGTCTTAGAAATTTTAGTCGGTTCAGGACTGGTGTTAAAAATTCCTGAAGACCCTGCTGACTTATATCAACTGGTTCATGACTATCTAGTATCTTTTATCCGGCAGTCACAACAAGCAAGAGAATTAGAAGAACAGATAAAAGAAAAGGAAAAACGACAACACGCTGAAGCAAAACTCAATCGTGTTCTCAAGCGACAACGAAACTTGGCGATCGCTGGAGGCACTATGATGTCTATTCTGGCGGTTCTAGCAATAGTATTTTGGAGGCAGGAAGAAGCTCAAAAGATACAAGTACAAGAAAAGCGAATAGAAGCCATTAGTAAAACTTCTGAAGCACTTTTTGCCTCGGATCAAAAATTTGATGCTCTCAAAGAAGGCATTAGAGCGGGGATATTTCTAAAACAACTAAAACAAGTGTCTCCTAAAAAAACGGATATTCAACTTGACACCCAAGTTATAGCGGCACTACAACAGCCAGTTTACTGGTTAGTAGAGCGTAATCGTTTGGAAGGACATGAAGGTCTAATCTGGGGCATGAATTTGTCACCTGACGGTGAGATAATTGCCTCAGCTAGTTTGGACCACACCGTAAAGCTGTGGAAGCGTGACGGCACATTAATAAAAACCCTCAAAGGACACAAAGATAAAGTCTTGAGCGTTAGTTTCTCACCTGACAGTCAGATGATTGCTTCAGGCGATTTCGCTGGCAATGTCAGACTTTGGAAGCGCGACGGTACTCTATTGAAAAGCATTGAACCTCATAATACCAAAGATAGCAACGGAGTCTATGGTCTAAGTTTTTCTCCCGACGGTCAGATATTTGCTACGGCTAGTCGGGACAAGACTGTAAAACTTTGGAAAGCTGACGGCACTTTGATAAGAACACTCAAAGGATATAAAGATGGAGTTAATAGCGTCGCTTTCTCACCTAATGGTCAGACTATTGCCACGGGTAGTCGAGACAAGACAGTGAAATTGTGGACACGTAACGGCAGAGAGCTAAACACTTTTACTGCCCATAAAGACTTTGTTTGGGCTGTAACTTGGTCACCGGATGGCAAAACAATTGCCACTGCTGGTCGAGATAACTTAGTAAAAGTTTGGAAGCCAGACGGCACACTCCGAAAAGTTTTTCAGGGGCATAGAGAGAGGGTTATGAACGTCAGTTTTAGTCCTGATGGGAAGATAATTGCTTCTGCTAGCCAAGACAAAACAGTAAAACTTTGGAAGCTTGATGGGACATTGCTGACAACTCTCTCAGGGCATACGAATGGGGTTTATGCTGTCCGTTTCTCGCCTGACTGTAAGACCCTTGTCACCGCAAGTGCTGACACTACAATCAAACTTTGGCAGCTTGATGCTGGAAGTTTTTTAGGCAAAGGCGATCGCCGTCCCTCCACATGTGCTGACAGTACTATTCAAGGTGGTCAGATGGGAAGTGGCGTACTAAGTACTCTCAATTCTCATAGCGATCGGGTTAGTAAGGTGAGTTTCTCACCCAATGGCAAAATAATTGCCTCTGCCAGTTATGACAATACGGTGAAATTTTGGAAACCTGATGGCACCTTAATCAAAACTCTTGAGGGGCATAGCAATCAGGTTAATAGCGTCACTTTCTCACACGATGGCCAAATAATTGCTTCTGCTAGTGCAGATAAAACTGTGAAACTCTGGAAGCAGGATGGTACTTTTATCAAAACCCTTAGTGACTCTAGCGACAAGATATTCGATGTGAGTTTTTCACCTGACGATCAACTACTCGCAGCGAGTAGCGTAGACAACACAGTGAAAATTTGGCAGCGAGATGGCAACGGCAAATTTGAAACCCTACCTTACCAAACTCTCAAAGGTCATCGTGATTGGGTAAGAGGTGTAGCTTGGTCGCCGGATGGTAACTTGATTGCTTCAGCAAGTGATGACAACACAATAAAACTTTGGAAACGTAATGGTAAGGAGTTTAAAATCTACAAGACCCTCACAGAGAATGGGCATAAAAGTTGGGTCTACAGCGTTAGCTTTTCACACGACGGCAAAATGATTGCCACGACTAGTAATGATAAAACGGCGATCATTTGGAAGCAAGACAGTGAGGGTGAGTTTCGCTTCTACAAAAAGTTTAAAGGACATAACGATGAAGTCAAGGGTGTAAGTTTCTCATCTGACGATAAAATCATTGCTACTGCCAGTGATGACAAGACGGTGAAACTCTGGAAGATAGATGGTACTTTGATCAGGACTCTTACTGGTAATAGTACAGAGATACTAAGTGTGAGTTTTTCACCCGATGGCAAGACCCTAGCCTTGGGCAGTGCTGATAACACTGTGATTTTGTGGCATTTGCAGCAGCTAGAATCTCTAGATAATCTAGATAGCTTACTGAGGCGTGGTTGTGATTGGTTACATGATTATCTGAAGAATAACCCGAATGTGAGTAAGATCGATCGCGATCTCTGCGACGATATCAAGTAAAAGCCAAGGTATGTCTGGCGACAAACCGAGTCAGCGTCTACGCACTTTCTGGAATTATCTCAGGCGATCGCACTTTCAACACAACTATACACACTTTAGATGTGTACAATAAAATTGTGGTGCAAGACAAAGCGAAAAATTATGCATCGCCGGATTAACATCACCTTGCCAGATGAGACAATTGAACTAATTGATCGAGTCATTGATAAAGGCGATCGCAGTAGATTCATCAACGAAGCTGTGCAATATTATATTGCTCAGAAAACCTTAGCCAATCTTAGAGAACAGTTAAAAGAGGGAGCCATCCAGCGCGCAGAACGTGATTTGGGTTTAGTAGAAGAGTGGTTTGACTTGGAATAAGAATTGTGGTAGAGAAACGAAAAGTAAATTACCCCAAACGTGGTGAAGTATACTTAGTCAATTTCGATCCAACTATTGGTGCAGAGATAAAAAAATACGCCCAGCTTTAATCTTGCAAAATGATGTTTCTAACGAACATAGTCCAATCACAGTTGTAGCTGCCATCACTTCAAAGTTTGCAGAATCTTTGTATCCCACTGAAGTGCTGATTAGAGTACCAGAAGGCGGTTTAGAGGATGATTCGGTTGTACTTCTCAATCAGATTCGCTCAATTGACAAGCAAAGGCTGATTAAACGTTTGGGAATTCTGCACCCAGAAACGATTGCACAGGTAGATCGAGCAATTCAAATCAGCCTTGGCCTAGTGAAGCTTTGAGGCGATGTCTGGCGAGACGCTGCGCGAATGCGTCTACCCACCTTCTGGAATTATCTCAGGCGATCGCCATCTCTTCTCTTCTGTAACCCTTTTCTCCTCTCATGGGACGATGAAGTAAACTATTTGCCATGCCATCATGAGCAAGGAAACAAAACGTCAGCAGAGGTTTTTCATGGCATTAGAAGGAGTGATTTTAGATATTGATGGAACGCTGGTTTTAAGTAATGATGCTCATGCAAATACCTGGGTAGAGGCATTTGCAGCTTATGACTTGGAAGTGCCATTTGAAACAGTTAGACCACTCATGGGCATGGGTGGAGATCAACTGATTCCCAAAGTAGTGCCAGAATTAAATGGTGAAGAAGGAACTGGCAAAGCGATTGTTGAACTACGCAAAGAACTATTATTTGACAAATATATACCGCAAATCACTGCTGCCAATGGGAGCAGAAACTTAATATTAAAGATGCAAAAATCGGGATTGCATCTAGTTGTTGCTAGTTCCGCCAGTTCTGAAGAACTTGATATCATGCTCAAAATTGCCCAAGTAGATGATTTGCTATCGGAAGTAACTACATCCGATGATGCCGAAGCATCTAAACCTGCTCCTGACATTGTAGAAGCTGCCTTGAACAAAGGGCAAATGACACCTGAAAAAGTAGTGATGCTAGGAGATTCGCCCTACGATATTGAGGCTGCCGGCAAAGCAGGGGTAGGTGTAATTGCTTTGCGCTGCGGTGGCTTTAGCGATGAACAACTGTCGGGAGCGATCGCAATTTACGATGACCCAGAAGATTTGCTACAGAACTATGACTCTTCTATTCTGGGCGCGTAAATTCTTAAATACTAAAAGGGTAAGCGATCGCTATCCCTCTAATCACTGATTAAAGAGGACATTTGTGGAAAACCCATACATATAGCCGTCGTGACGATGAATTGATTTACAGTACTTATGCCGAACTGGACTAACTTTGCCTCTCAATGTCCTCATTTCAAAAACGCCACTTTCCCGGACAGTCAATTCATCAACGAAGCTGTGCAATATTATATTACTCAAAAAGCCTTAATTCAATCTCAGAGAACAGTCTCTGAGAAGCTCACGCTTACCTGTACGGCTGTAGCGTGAGTATGTCACTATCTGCCCCGTATGCCAGCCACCGACGCATCGAACGGCGGCATACGTTTATTTTGATTCTTCCCTTCTCGCTCAGTTCTTAGTGTAATTATTGATTACTTTGGCTAAGTCTGGCACTGCTTCTTCTACGTGCTTTTTGGCGGAACCGCGAAGTTTTTCATAGGTTCCTCGGACAATTTGGCGCTTTGTATTCTTGACTCTCCCATCGGTGACACCCAGTAAGGCATCTGCTGTATCAGAGCGATTTGCACTCAGGTATTCAATTGGATCGCCTTTCTCCACGCCTTCACTCCAGATGGGATCAAGTGCTGTGAAGCATTGCGGTAAAATCTGCTCAACGATATAGGGGATGTATCCTGGCTTAACCCCCTTCAGAGCAGCGAAGGCAGTTTTCAAAGCGATGCCGCTCATGCCTGACTTGGATGCAAGCTGTCCTTCGATCATATTGCAACAGTCCTCTATGACCATCGCCTTTTTGGTCGGGTTCAAAAGTCCGTCGCTAAGTCCCATTTCACTCTTCCTTATCTAAGTACTTAATTTCTATTCGACTAATTTTTTTAGTAAGCAGGAAATTACAGAAAATGGTATCAGAGTTAAGTCAATTGGTGTCAATTTAATAGGACTTACGCAAACAATAGCTGAAACCCTTATTTTCCGGTAGGGGCAATTCATGAATTGCCCCTACCGCGTGTAGTTTTGCGTAAGTCCTATTTAAGTTTGCTGGGTAAGCAAATTCGTAGTAAGGACTTTAGTCCTTATTTTCTAAGCACTAAAGTGCTGACTACAAACCGCCAAAACTAGGCACTTTGCTAGAGAGACTTAAGGCAAAAATTAGGTTATCCCATCCTGCTGAGACCTGAGTTGTGTCTCTGGCTGACTTGAGCCAGTAGGCAGAGTTTCATGTCTAGATCCCGAAGTTCCATTGGGAGAATCTGGAGGTTTTGAGCCTCCCGATCGCTTCCGAGAAAATAGAGCCTGAGCCAAGCTCTTAACCAAAATATACAGAATTGGCACTAAGAACAAACTCAAGAATGTTGAAAGCAACAGCCCCCCAAAGAGCGCTGTTCCTAAAGACCAACGGCTGCTGGCTCCAGCCCCTTGAGAGATCACCAAAGGCAAAAATCCTAACAGCGCTGCAAAGGAAGTCATTAAAATGGGTCGCAGACGTTCTTGCCCCGCTTTCACCGCCGCTCGCGTGTAGCTCATGCCCTGCTCATGCTGCTGATTGGCAAATTCCACGACTAAAATCGCGTTCTTTGCAGCTAGACCAATCAAAGTCACCAAACCTACCTGGCAATAAATATCATCCACCACTTTGGGGAAGAGGCTACCTGCCATGAAAATATTGGAACGCAGCCAAATCGCCGTCATTGCTCCCAAAACTGCTAGGGGAACTGTCAGCAAAATAATGATCGGGTCAACGTAGCTTTCATACTGAGCCGCTAGCACCAGAAAGACAATAACGAAGGCGAAGGCAAAAATCAAGCCCGTAGATCCCCCAGATGTCTTTTCTTGGAGATAAGTCCCTGTCCACTCGTAACCAAACCCTTGAGGTAATATCTCTGCTGCTAGTTTCTCCATCGCTTGAATCGCCTGTCCAGAACTAGCGCCGGGAGCAGGAGCGCCCTGGACTTTGATTGATCTGTACAAGTTATAATGCGAGATGGTTTTCGGCCCCACAAAGGGAGTAACCTTCACCAAATTGCTCAACGGAATCATCGCCCCACTTGCAGAGCGAACATACAGCTTGCCAATATCATCTGGATTAGAGCGGAAAACCCCATCTGCTTGGACATATACTCGATACTGTCGCTGTCCCTGCACAAAGTCATTTACATATTGTGACCCCAAGTAAGTTTGCAGTGCCCCAAAGATGTCGTTGAGTTCGACGTTGAGAGCTTTGGCTTGGTTGCGGTTAACTTGGATGTCAAACTGAGGCGTGTCTGCGGTGAACTGAGTGAAGACTCGTTGTAAAACAGGGTTTTTATTTGCCGCCCCAATGAATTTTTGAGCAGTATCAAGCAGGGTTTGAATCGGCGCACTTCCGGTTTTATCTTGAATGATAAACTCAAAACCACCTGTACTACTTAACCCTCTGACTGGAGGAGCATTGACAGCGATCGCTCTAGCATCTGTAATTGTAGAGAGCTTTTTGTTCATCCTCTGAAGTATTCCATAGACAGACTGAGATTCTTCAGTTCTCACTTTCCAGGGTTTTAGGTTAGCAAAGGCAATGCCTAAATTGGAAGCATTGCCATCGAAACCAAAACCACTGATCATAAAACTAGCTTGAACTTCGGGAAGCGATGTTACTTCCTTAGCAACCCGCTCCATCACAGATTCGGTGTATTTCAAAGAAACCCCATCAGGCCCTTGGACAACTACAAAGAAGTAACCCTGATCTTCCTCTGGAATAAATCCAGTAGGCACTGCTTTGTACATCAAAACCGTTGCTACTAAACCAGTAATGAAAACCCCAATTACAATCGGCTTGACATGGGTAAGGTAGCTAACAAAGCCGACATAGCGACGCGTAAACCAGCTAAATCCCCGATTAAACTGGGTAAAAAACCACCCCAAAGGACCCCGTGGAGTCTGAGCCGGGCGCATGAGGATGGCTGCCATACTCGGAGAGAAAGTTAAAGCATTAAAGGTGGAAATGGCAATAGAGCAAGCAACGGTTAACCCAAATTGTTTGTAGACAATCCCAGTTGTGCCCGGAATGAATGTAACTGGAATAAATACCGCCATGAGTACAAGCGAAGTGGCAATGACTGCCCCAGTCAACTCTTTCATGGCTTCCATCGCCGCCTCTAAGGGCCTCAAGCCCTGCTCCAGTTTGACTGCAACTGCCTCGACCACAATAATGGCATCATCCACAACCAGACCGATCGCCAAGACAAAACCAAATAAGGTCAGTGTATTAATCTGAAATCCTAAAACCAACAGAGCCGCACACGTCCCAATCAGCGAAACGGGGATCGCCACAGTGGGAATGATCGTGGTACGCCAGTCTTGCAAAAAGACAAAAATTACCAAGACCACCAGGATAATCGCTTCAACCAGAGTCTGTAGAACTTCTTCTAAAGAAATTTCTACAAATGGAGTGGTATCAAATGCCACCTGTCCTTTTAGTCCAGGTGGAAAACTCTTCTCTAGTATTTTGATTTGGTCTTCAACAGCATGGGCAACGTCCAGGGCATTACTACCGGGAAGTTGATATATCCCCAAACCCACGGCTGGCTTGGGAGCATTCCCTGGAATGGTGAATTTGGCATCAGCGAGATAGCTTTCTGCTCCCAGTTCAACTCGACCGACATCTTTGACCTTAACTAGGGTGCTATTAGTGCTATTAGTGCTATTAGTGCTGTTATTAGTAGTGCCATTAGTGCCATTAGTGCCACTTTGACTCACCTTCAGCACCATATCCTCAAATTCAGCCGCATCTTTAAATCGACTGGTTGCCCGTAAAGCAAATTCAAAACTTTGATTATCTGGTGCTGGTTCCTTACCAATTGCCCCTGCACCCACCTGAATATTTTGTTCTTGCAGGGCAGCTGTCACATCTTGAGGAGTTAGTTGATGTTGGGCAAGCTTGTTGGGATCAAGCCAAAGACGCATGGCATATTTGCGCTCCCCGAAAATCGTGGCTTGTCCCACACCAGGAAGCCGTTTGATCTCATCGAGAATAAACAGATCGACATAGTTACTAATAAAAAGGTTGTCATACTCATTATTGTCTGAGTAAAACCCATAGACGAGAAGGAGACTGCTTGATGCTGTTTGAACGGTCACACCTGTTCGCTGAACTGCATCTGGCAGTTGAGGTGAAGCAAGTCCCTCTTTATTTTGAACGTTTACTTGAGCAATATCGCTATTGACATCAGTTGGAAAGGAGACTGTTATATTGCTGGAACCATCATTGCCCGTATTAGAAGATATATAGGATACATCTTTAACACCATTAATTTGTCGCTCAATAATGTTGGTGACAGTACTTTCTGTTGTTTGAGCATCCGCACCAGTATTGGTGGAGCTAACGGTGATTTGCACCGGGGCGAGGTCTGGTAGCTGAGAAATCGGCAGGATCGGAATACAGATGCTTCCCAGCAGCAAAATAATGAACGTACAGACCGTCGTCAGTACTGGACGTCTGATGAAGGTATTGACAAACATAAATGAGGAATAAAGGAAAAGTTCAAGACTGGTTAGTGAGGTAGTAGCTTTTTATTAATAATAAGTATTTATTCAAGCTTAGTGTTGGCGATCGCCCAAAATTGGGCATTGGGCACTTGTACTGAGCGTACCCCTCCGGGGATCTTGCTACGCGTAGCGTCTCCAAGAGTTTTCGTTGGCGCAGCCTCTCGTAGAAAAGTATTGGGCATTGGGAAGAGACAAGGAAGAACCTATCCCACTAATAATATTTGTGCTATAAAGCTTAAGCTTATTGAGAACTGAAAACGAAAAATTCAGGTTTTCAAGCACATTTTACGAAAATAAGTAGGGATTTTTAGAATAGTGGGATAGGTTCAAGAAACTTGTCCCCCTCATCCCCCTCATCCCCCTCATCCCCCTGCTCTCTCCTGGGATGAGAGAACCCAGGGTTTGGTCTAATCAACTGAAAAAGGCGGTAATGAATGCAAATTTCTAATGAGCTTTGCCATTACCATTACTCTGAAAATTTAACAAGTGATCGTCATTGACCCAAATTGCTTGTTGAGGCACAGAAATGGAAATTCCAGCTTCGTCTAGGGCAATTTTCAGGCGGCGGCGAAACTCCCGTGCTACATCCCATTGCTTAAGGGGCTGTGTTTTAAACCAGACACGAATAATCAAACCGCGATCGCCAAATTGATCTATTCCCAAAACTTGCGGTGGTTCCAAAATTTGACGCTGCCATTGCATTTCTTGATTCATCTTATCGGCAACAGTTTCAATCAACTTCAAAGCTTTTTCTGTATCGGCTTGATAGGCGATGGGAACTGTTAAATCGGCTCGTGACCAACGACTAGAAAGATTGGCAACAACTTTAATTTCACCATTAGGAATCGTAATCAAGCGCCCTTCAGAATCCCGCACTTGGGTCATCCGCAGATTCAGATTTTCTACTAAGCCTCCCACATCTCCTACACTAATCACATCGCCTAAAGCGTACTGGTCTTCTAAAATAATCAAAAAACCGTTAATCGCATCTTTAATTAAGTTTTGCGAGGCCAGAGACAATGCAACACCAACTAAACTGGCACCTGCTAGCAAGGGAACGATATCTATCCCCAAGGATACCAGCGCTAGCAAGAAGCCTACTCCTACCCAGATACCAGTAGCAATACTTTTAGTCACACCAGAAAATGTGGAAACTCGCAGTTGCAGCCGTTCAGAACTTTCTGGGGTTAGGAAAGCACCACTGCTGATCAGAGTGCTGGTGAAGCGCTCAATTAGGGCGTAGGTCAAACGGATCGCTACATAGGTTCCCAATAACACGACACCTAATCGCAAAGGAAATTGGGCGGCAGTGATAATTCCTACCTGAAACCCTCGTGTATAGGGAAATAGACCCAAAATAAAGAAGCTTCCACCTCCCCAGATTCCGGCTTGGCTTAACTGAAACAATCGTCTTTTGACTTCTTGGAGATGCTGCTTTTGCTGTTGATTCAGTTGTGTTGCAATTGGTTGAGCTGCTGCTACTGCTGGTGAAATTGGGGAGTTTCGGGGACTTATCGGGGGTTGGGAGGCAATGGGGTATAATAAATCCTTTTTGGAACGCTGCTCCCAGCTATATATCCCCCAACTCATAACAATCATTGCCAGTGCGATGCCCGCAGCGATTTTACCTTGGTCGATTAAAAATTGAGTTTGTCTTTCTTGCTTTCCTTGTTGCAAGTCTTCTTGTAACGATTCTTTGACTTGATTTGCCGATGTCCATATATCTACCTCTCGCAGCCCAGCATCTTCAGAAGTGATGGTCATCAGGTATTGGTCGTTGATATAAATTACGGGTAAGTCGTTTACTTTGCGAACTTCTACCTTGACTGCTGTTTTTGCTGTTGATTGAAAGTAATTTTGAGCAATTTTCTCCAACTTCTTTTGAATATCTTCTGAACGCTCAGGGAAGTTGGCTCTTGATGCGGCTATCTGAAATAAACGACGACCATCTAAATAAATCCAGCCCGAAACAACTCGATCATTTGAATCATTACTCACACTGCTGGGAGCTTGCAGCAGTTGTGGTAAAAAAGGAATTTGGGCTGTGGCTTTTGGCACAGACACAACGGCTATGGCCATTGAACTGGCGATCGCCAAAAATTGAAAGCGCACTCAAACACCTCCTTGATTAAAATCAACTAATGACTACTTCTCTAACCATCGTCCACAATTACTTTGGGTAAATGTACCTATCTAAAGTTGAGGTTTTCCCTTTAGATGATAAAAAGCCGATGTTTTTTTGGTTATCTTCTCTCTTGAGAAAGATGACAACATACATAAAATATGTAGATAAGGTTTATCAGAGTCTTACTCTTACTAAAGGTAAAACAAAAAATCAGAACCTGGGGATGAAGTTGACATTCCGCCGATCAAACGTCAAGCTAGTTTTGAGGGCTATTAACTAGTAATTTGCTTTCTTTCAAGCAAAAATTGCCAGTAGTAGAATAACCTAGTATAGTGCGTAAATTTTACGTAGCTTTTTTAACTTTTTGAGGTAACTTTTGATGACCGCAACTTCTCCCCGATTAAAGCACGAGGTTAAAGACCTCGGCCTAGCAGCCTTGGGAAGACAGCGTATTGAATGGGCTGGACGCGAAATGCCAGTTTTGCGGCAGATCCGCGATCGCTTTGCTATTGAAAAGCCCTTCGCTGGTTTACGCCTTGTAGCTTGCGCCCACATTACGACAGAAACAGCACATTTGGCGATCGCTCTGAAAGCCGGTGGTGCAGATGCGCTTTTAATTGCTAGCAATCCCTTATCAACGCAAGATGACGTAGCCGCTAGCCTCGTCCTCGATCATGAAATTCCCGTCTTTGCTCAAAAAGGCGAAGATAACGCAACTTATAACCGCCACGTTCAAATAGCTTTAGATCATCGCCCCAACATTATTGTTGATGACGGTAGCGATGTGGTTGCAACTTTGATACAAGAACGCCAACACCAAATTGCTGATTTGATTGGTAGCACCGAAGAAACCACCACTGGTATCGTGCGGCTACGCGCCATGTTTAGAGAAGGCGTTCTTACCTTCCCCGCAGTCAACGTCAACGATGCCGACACCAAGCACTTCTTTGATAATCGCTATGGTACTGGGCAATCAACCCTAGATGGCATTATCCGCGCCACCAATATTTTGTTGGCTGGTAAAAACATTGTCGTCGTCGGTTATGGCTGGTGTGGTAAAGGTACAGCCCTCCGCGCCCGTGGGATGGGTGCTAATGTCATCGTCACCGAAATCGACCCCATCAAGGCAATTGAAGCCGTAATGGATGGCTTCCGTGTCCTGCCAATGGCTGAAGCTGCATCCCAAGGTGATATTTTTATCACTGTGACTGGTAACAAGCACGTCGTTCGTGGTGAACACTTCGATGTCATGAAAGATGGTGCGATCGTTTGTAACTCCGGCCACTTTGACTTGGAACTTGATTTGAAATACTTGGCTGCACAAGCGAAGGAAATCAAAGAAGTTCGTCCTTTCACCGAAGAGTATAAGTTGAAAAATGGTAAATCAGTTGTCGTTCTCGGACAAGGACGCTTGATTAACCTAGCTGCGGCTGAAGGACACCCTAGCGCGGTAATGGATATGAGTTTTGCGAACCAAGCTTTGGCTTGTGAATACCTGGTGAAGAATAAAGGTAAGTTGCAACCAGGTTTGCACTCAATTCCTGTTGAAGTTGATCAAGAAATTGCTCGGTTGAAGTTGGAGGCTATTGGTATTAAGATTGATAGCCTAACTGCTGATCAAATTGAGTACATCAATTCTTGGACAAGTGGAACTTGATACATTGATTAGTTGATTTTTTTGGGGATAGGCTTTTGGGCTTATCTCTTTTTTTATAATTTATTTAGTGTTACTTTAGTATAAACAAAACATCAGCATAACTTTGGTATTTATTGTTATTAAATGACCAAGTTAATAAGAGTTTATCTTTATTAAAAGAGCGTGTATTTAGATATTCCTCAATTTTCTCTTTTAACAGAGTATAATCTCTTTTGATCTTCCAACTATCTTCTAAAGAATTAGTATCGACAACAATTAAAAATAAGCGATTACTTGCATCAAATCTTTGACTACCTTGTTGCTCATATAGCCAACGTAAAAGCTCATGAGGTTGTTGTACTGTTTCATTTATAATATCTTTTCTGATTTTAACAAAATTATTGTAAAAATCTTGTATATCTTGATTTGAGCTTTCCGTAAAAGCTGTAATCAAATCAATTAATAGATCATTATCATTTCGAGTTTTATCAAAAGGAATACTAAATTTTTTTGCTCCCTCTTTTAAATCAGATATTTCTTTTATTTTTAACTGTCTTGCCCTTCTTTTATTTTCCATGAAACCTTTAGGAAAATAAGTTACTTTTAGGTCAAAAGGTATATTGTCAATAAAAAAATCAACTTGTTTAATTTGCCCCACAGTTGGTAAAATACGGTGATGGTCTTTAAAAATATCCTCGATTATAATTGATGTCCAATTATTATACCAAGAACACAAAACAAAACTTTTCAAACTATGTAAAATTTCATTATCTACTTTTTCTATTAAATTATCATAATTAGTAATCTTTTTTATGTAATTATCAACTAAATACTTATTAATATCATTCTCATGGATACCACCCCAGTCAAAAACTCTTAGCTTATATAATTCTCTTAGCAACTCTTGTTCATTTGCACGACGTTTTCCCCTTTCTGCTTCATATATTTGATTAATAGAATCATGAATAGTTTCTGAAGAGATATTAGAATTAAAAAGGGTTTCAAGATCAGGGTTATTTCATTCTAAAATCTGACATTTTATGTATTTACGAGAATACGTCATTTTAGGCTTCAGGGATTATATCTCACGATGGCTGGAAATACCTAAATTCGTTGGTTAAATCTAGAATGAAATAGCCCTGGTTTCAAGATATTGCTTTACTCCTAAATCATCTTAAGATATTTGTGATTTTTGAAATAAATGTAAGTAATAATCTTTTCGAGCCAAAGAACGTAATTTTAAAAAATATAATCCTTCTGGAGATGATGTTAATTCAAAGAACTTATTCTCATTGTATAAACGAGAAAGTTCAGAAAATGTGTAATTCATTTATTTTGCAGCTTCAATATTATTTTTAGGTAATATTAGGTATTTCTTTAGACCAATTAGGTAAATTTTCTAAAAATTCCAATCTTATCTTATCTTCATTTCCAGGCTTTTGATAGATTAAAACAAAATCATTTTTTAAACCTCCTTTTCTGTTGTCTTGCACTACTGAGTTTGCTGAATAATTCATTGGAAATAATCCTTGAAATTGCAATTTATCTGAAGATGGTATTACTTCTTTTAAAAACTTCCAACTAGCAGCATCTCTAGCATTGAAAAATAGAGCTAATATCCCACTAGGCTTAAGTATACGAGTAGCAGTCTGCATAAATTCCGTCATTTCATGAAGATAAAGTTTTTTATCCTTTAATCTAATACGGGCATTAGAGACTACAATTTCATGAGAAAAATCTGGCTGTTTATCTATTAAAGAATTCCACATTTCACTCAATTCTAAGTATGGAATTCTATCACTATGTGGAGGATCAGTTAATATAAGTGAAATGGTTCCATCAGGGCAATTATTGAGAATTTTTCGATTATCACCTTGAATAATCGCTACTTCAGTTTTCTTATAAATAACATCCTCTAGTCTTTTAGATACCTGATAAACTTTTTCCAATTCATCTTGTTGAATGGATTTTAATAAACTATTTGCACGTTTAATAAAACAATTCCAAACATTAATTTCAAAATGTAGTGTTGGTCTCCAATATCCTATAACCCAACTACCAACTTCTATTTTATTTGTTGGCTGAGATTTTGTTTTACCTCTTCCTGTAATTGCAAAAACCATATTAGACATTTGACCGGAAGCAGATGTTAATGAAAGCAATAATGCAGATTTGATAGTATCTGGTTGTTTATGAATTGCATCAAGTAGTAAATCTATATTATGTAATGCACGTCCGGTGAATAAATCTTTGAGTGTTAAAGAATCACTTGTATTTATTCGACTATTTTGAAAAAACTTAATTGGACGAGGTATCTGAGGTTGATATTCTTCAAATTCTTTCAATAGTTGATAGTCAGAGTTAGTTGGCAACCTTTTATCACCTTCATTTCTTTTTCGTGATAAATGCCAGACTGAATTTAGTTTATTTCCATTCCATAAATAGTGAGTTGCAAATTTTCCATCTTCTAGTAAGTAAGTTCTATAGATTTGTGGTTTAACACTTATTTCTAATTCATAAATTGCTTTTTTTAAAAGGTTTGGGCTTGGTAAATCAATTAGTAAATTCGATAGTTCTACTGCTACAGGATTAATATCAATACCTATAAACCGTCTTTGCCTAATTGCTGCTTCACGAGCTACTAAACCTGATCCTAAAAAAGGATCTAGAACTATGTCACCCTTGTTTGTTAAATTTTCAATTATAAATGCTAGGGGTTCAATTGGTTTCTTCCCCCAATATTTATGAAAAGCAGCTAATCCTTTGTAGCCTTTTGGTAATACTATTGTTTCAGGACTTGTATGAGTCAGTTCTGCTTCAAATAAGTTTAATTGTTTAAAACTAGATTTCATGATTTATGTAATAATTAAAAGTAGGTCGGATTTCAAATATATAACTTAACAAATTTCTATTGTATAAGTTTTTCACAAGATTTAGATTAATTAACTATTATTTGTTAATAAATTTTTACAAAAAATATAATGCAATGGATACCTTAACTAATTATTGCCAAATCATTTAGAAAATATTAACTGAATTTGTAGTTACTTAATTAAGTCTAAAAGCTGCTGCTAAACCTGGAGGGTAAATGAAACAGGCTAGAATAGCCTTTCCATTTTAAAAGTGCATAAATATAGGCTTTTTTCAACATTAAATAATCAGCACTTACTCGGAGCAATAACTGCGGCGGGCTACGCCTACGCAAAACTAAACTCTGTAGGAGCAATTCATGAATTGCCCCTAGCTGAAAATCAGGGTTTTAGCTATTGTTTGCGTAAGTCCTGTTCACTTTTCGCTGTTCGGCTGAAGACTCGATAGTATAGTGACGTACTAGTTTCCTTTAAAGGAAACAGCAGATAGGTGAGAGGATTTATTGCCACAATAATATTTCGGAAGTCGCGCCGTGCCCAAAATAAGATAATACGAGCAACTTGCTGTGCAGACATCACTCCATAGGGATTCAGTTGACTCTTAAAGGGGCCAAGAATTAATTTGCGAATTACACAATCCCCATCCAAACGCTTCAGGGTAACGATATCTCCTAGCGCTCTTTTGCTGAGTTCATAAAGCGGACTCAGCGCTGGAGAAACCTCAGCCTCAGAAGTGTTTACCCAGATTTCCTTAGTTGCTTTTGCTTGTGGCCCTGTTACAGTTGTCAAAAATATATCCATCAACCGCAATGCTGAAAAAGTATTCACTTCATAAGAAGAGTTGATAGCCTCTGGTGTGCGGCTGGCGTAGACATTGATTCCGTGGTTGATAATTAAAATATCTACTTTCTCTAAACTATCCCTCAGTTCGGCTTCATTACCTAACTGCCAGGGAACCACCTTCACCCCAACTTGCTCTACTAATTTTTCTGGATTGGTTGTTAATGCGACAACTTTAGCATTATTCTTGACAAGTTCAGCCGCTAATGCTTGTCCCAACGCTCCTGATGCTCCAGTTAAAGCGATGGTTTTCCCCTTGAGAGACAGTCCTGTACCCAGAATTTTATCCACTAGGGGAAAGACACCACTGTAGTAAGCGTTGACATCATCAAAATGATGCCGCCAATGGTAAGACCGATTCACCCACCAAATGGATGGTATTGTCTCTAAAGGTCCGGGTAGGTGGTTGTAATCTGTATCAATTTTTCCCTGGAAATACCGCACAGATGCACCATATAAGAAGGTGCAAGCATAAGCTACTCCCAACCATAATCCCATTTGTGGGACAATTAAGGCAATTACCACCAATACCACCAGCAGTAGACTCGACTCTAAAATATCGTGATATAGTTGGGATTCTTGATAAGTTTTCAGGGAAACTATTGATAAATCCCGGCGATAGGCTATGTGATGCTTGTTGTGCCATTTAGCAAGCCAATTGACTTGGTGACATAAAGCATGGTAACTGTCTCTCAGCACCTCGGCGAGTAAAAGTGAGAAGAGTCCCCAACTAGCAAACTGTAAGCTGGCATTTACCCAAACCCAATTAATTTGTAATCTTGCCTCAATTCCCATCAAGTTTTCAGCTAGCATTTTTATCATGTTTGTCTATACTCGTTTTTCTTAATCATTCCTCATGATAAAGGTGCGTTAAGGTCGAATCTAAGGCAAATTAAAATCAAAGGGAATGGGGAGTAGGGAATGGGGAATGGGGGATTGTGCATCATCTTAATAAACTCTTGTGACTTTGTTATTTGTGTGTATGGTGCAAAAATTGTTTGAGAACAAATGCAATAGCCTAAGTAATACCATTTCTTTATGAAGATGCGCCTGTACGACTTACCCGAAACCGCGCTGTAGGGGCAATTCATGAATTGCCCCTACCTGAATAAAGCGCAGCTTCACATAGAATTGGTGTAACAACTTGATTTGACGAAGGCGATCGCTGTTTGTGGTTAAGTCAAAATAAATCTTTTGACTCAGACATTCAAGCGATGCCTAGGTTGGTAAACTACGCCCTCAACTGAAATTTAAGTAGCACAAAAAATTGGGGCAGGTTCTAAACCCGCCCCGACATCTGATATAGTGCGCCCAACGGCTGTTGCTACAGGCTTTAAACTATCAACTAAATGCACCATATCTTCTAAAGAGAGTGCTTGACGGGCATCAGAAACAGATTTTTCTGGTTCTGGGTGACATTCAATAATTAATCCATCTGCACCGCAAGCGATCGCAGCCCTAGCTACGGGTGCTACCAACTCCCGTTTACCTACAGCATGGGAAGGATCTACAATCACAGGCAGGTGAGTTATTTGCTTAAGTGCTGCCACTGCTGCTAAATCTAAGACATTGCGGGTGTAATCATCGAAACTGCGGATACCGCGTTCGCACAACACCACATCAGGATTGCCGTGGCTGAGGATATATTCAGCAGCCATGACGAATTCTTCAATTGTCGCTGCCAAACCACGTTTGAGCAGTATTGGTTTACCGGCTTGTCCCAAAGCTTTGAGCAAATCAAAATTCTGCATATTGCGGCTACCAACTTGAAGCATATCAGCATGGGCGGCGACTACTTCAATTTGGGAAATTGACATCACCTCAGTCACAACTGGCATATTGTAATGCGATCGCACCTTTGCCAAAATCTCTAATCCTGACTCTCCCAAACCTTGGAAGGCGTAGGGAGATGTGCGGGGTTTGTAGACACCGCCACGCAAGCCCTGCACCGATGCAGTACATAGCTTTTGGGCGACTATCTCCATTTGTTCTAAGCTTTCAACGGTGCAGGGACCACCGATAATTACCAGTTCTTCGCCCCCGAAAGCGACTTTTTCTGAAAGTTTAACAATTGTCTGGTGATTTGGATGAGATTGTGCAGCAAGTTTGGCATTAATCATGATTTCATTTTCCTTATAGTAAAAAAAAGCCCGGAACCTTTGAAGAGTTCCGGGCGCGTTCTGATTCATCGGCATGACGCTATTTACCCGGAACTTACTCTGAGCCAGAAGTAAAAGCTATAAAACCAGTTAATGAAATAAGTCATGACGATGAAATTCTCCTTAAAACAACAAAAACCGCAGAGTTCACTCTGCGGTTCACCGGGCGGTTTCCATTAGAAAACTCAATTCACTCCCGGTGAACCACCCTAAACCAAAAATAAAAGTAGGAATTTGTGTTAAGCATTTGTGCGGCTTTTGCTGGAAAAATCAAAACCTATATCTAAGTAAGGTAACACTAACAGGAAGATTAGGCGGTGTCAAGACCCCACAAACCATAAAAAAGCGATAGACTCAGTAAAACTGTGGGGATCAAGAATAGTAAAGCTTTGCGAAATTCAAAATCATGCCCTCTTCTTAAGTTAGAAAAGTTTACAGATTTTGTTGTGTCATCACTAATAGGTAGTGTAAATTATCAAAATTCCGAATATGGCCATTTTTTAAATCAGGGTAATCAGAAAGAACTCTAAGCGGTGGCTTCCGTAGTCCTCATAGGCCAGATTAACTTTTTAGGATCATCAGTTTCATTATGCCCAGTTCCAAAATCTTAGCCCAATCTTTCGACTATTATGGAGCTTACCCCTGCCCAGTCTGTCGAATAGGCAAGATTTCTCACATGCCATTGATGGAAGCTATGGCTTGTGACTTTTGCCAAGAGATTTTTACAGTCAACTTAGAACTACAGCAAATCAAGATGCCTTCTAGACAACCACCCTTAACTTGGCGCTGGAATGGGTTTAGTTGGACAGAAGGGCAATTGGAAGGTGTGGAATTGGGTTGGGGTTATGGACTAGCAGCAGCTGTTTTTGTAATTCTTCCCACTACTCTAATTGGCATAGTAGCTTACTATTTTCCTGCTAATCTCAAGGAACCCATTACCTGGATGCCTTATATTTGGACGATATTAACCTTATTATCACATTTATCAATTATTGTTTGGATTTTTATTGAAGTTTATCAGATTCCAGTTGCAGCATATTTGAGAGCGATCGCTCGATGGAGAAATGGAGAAATGGGGAGATGAGGGAGAAATCAATTCAAAATTCAAAATTAAAGAACTTCTGCCTTCTGCCTTCTGCCTCCTCTTTGCCAATGCCCAATACCCAAAATCAATAACAAATGATGCAGCGAATAGATGGCTCCATCACTCATAATTAAGTTGATTGTCCACCAAAATATCGTATGAGCGATCTGGAGCGGTACTATAGAGTTTTAGAATTAGAGCCTGGGGCAACACTTGAGGAAGTGAACCAGGCTTACAAAGATTTAGTCTTTGTTTGGCATCCCGATCGCATTCCTAAAGACAATCTCCGTTTACAGCAGAAAGCACAAGACAAGCTGAAAGCCATAAATGAAGCTCGTGAAAAATTGCGCTCTCTAAAAACCAAACCTCAAACCACACATAACTCACCGCCACCTCAACCAGAAAAACCATCTCAAACAACCCACCAACAACCAAGGCAAAACTCAGACTTGAGTGGCAAAGACTACAGTCGGGCGAATTTGAGCAATAAAGACTTATCTGGCAGAAATTTGAGTTATGCCAATTTGAGTGGTGCTAATCTCAGCGATACTTTTATGCACAAAGTCAACCTCAGAGGGGCAAATTTATCTGAAGCAAATTTATTTCGGGCAAACCTACTTTTAGCGGATCTCAGGGAGGCGAATTTACGCGCGGCTAATTTGATTGGAGCCGATCTCAGTGGGGCTGACTTACGAGGAGCCGACTTAACGGGAGCGCGGATTCGCTCTGGTGAGCGCCTTCTGGTCAAACTAGTTGGTACTAACTTAGCAGGGGCAATTATGCCTGATGGGTCAATTTATCAATAACTTTGTCTTGTTCCCAGTCTCCAACTATTGGTGACAACTTCAGAAAAAGGTAAGTTTGTCAACAGGTACATCAAGTAAAAAAACCAAGACAAATTCAAGAGTCGGAAACTGTTTTTTCACACATTTTATTTGTTAACACTTCTCCCAAAAATCGAGATTTGGGAGTTGTTAAATATCAACCCAAATCTCAACAACGATACATTTTGGACTTATTTCCACAGCCCTTTTTACATTTGGGCGTAGAGGTAATGTCTCAAAGCATTGTTGCTTACCAACTTTTACGTTAAGTTGACACCAATGAGCAACACTGTGTTCAGACAGCATCTTTCAAATAAATCAAAACTGCTGTCAAACATCAAAATTTATTTGCCACTATAGAAAAAGGCAATTTCTTTCTCTTTTAGGGGTGCGAAATCAGCATCTACAAGTAATTGGTCGAGTTCTGCTTGGGGAATGTGCTTTGCGCCAATTCGGACAATGCGCGATCGCATGGTATTAGATACGCCACTGCGCTGTCTATTGCCTTCTAGCGCCATGACTTTACCATAAAGGTCAAGCTTGGCAGGGGGAATGGGAGAACCATCAAAATCAATTCCCTGTGCGATCGCTTCATCAATAGCATCAGCACCCGTGGTAGTTTGATTCCCTGGATTAGTTTCGGTAGGCATGGTGATTTACTCTTCTTCGCTATGGGTAGATTTTACCAGCCTTGCTGACACCAAAGTTAAAACCGTCCCTCTCGGACTCGGAGATATAGCGGTTCTCGTTCACGTGAGGTACACCCGTAGGGGCAATTCATGAATTGCCCCTACACTTTGCAATATAATTTTGTACTGCATCTGAGTGGAAACCGCTATAAACTTGAACTAAAGCTCAAGGCAGGGAGAGGTTTGTCGAACGTTAGGGGACTTCCAAATAAAAAAATACTCAAAAAACTCTCTTCTCCTTATTCCTCTGTGTCTGGAGTGGTAGCCTGCGGCAAGCCGCTATCGCGTCTACGTTTATTTGGATAATTTATTTCTTGGAAGTCCCTAGACTAATCACGAGCTTGTCGCGTCACCAAACCCCCAGCAAATGCCCCTAAGATAGTTCCTGTCCATAGTCCTGTGGTGCTACCTTGCCATATTGCTCCTGGTGTCATCCAAGCGTTGCACATCTCCTTTAAACCCCAAGGTTGGCTTTGGCACTTTTGGCTATGGAGCATTATGGTAATTTGCCCACTGGTGTAAGCACCAAAAAAACCTGATGACAACGCCAAAAAAGTACAAATTAAAATTCTATTTTTTGTCATCAGTTATTAGTCATTTCTCCCTCATTCCCATGCCCAATGCCCAATCAACCTGTATTTCTCATCCCGGCTGCAATCCCATTAATAGTTAACAATGCTCCTCGCAGTAACTCGCCTTTGCTGTAACGAGAATGAATTACGCCAGATGTAGCACTAATATTTTGGGATTGCCGTAAGCGCTTGAGTAGTGAAACTTGGATAAATCCCAAGGGGACAATTGTGCCATTGCGTAACTGCACAGATCGTTGCAATACAGGATCACCATCTAACAGTCGATTGTGATCGGTGATTTTTAACACCAAATCCCTTGTGAGATAGAACTCGCTGGCAATTTGCTCAAAAACTTTGGCAAAACGAAGTTTATCTTCTGGTTTTGACAATTCCTGAACATAGTGCTGTGCCATTTGCATGTCTACTTTTGCCAAGGTCATTTCGGCTTTAGAAATTACCATCTTGAAAAATGGCCACTTAACGTAAAAGTAACGTAGCAATTTCAAATGTTCTTCTGGTTCTTCATTCAAGAATTCTTGTACAGCTGTGCCAACGCCATACCAGGAAGGAAGCAAAATGCGGGTTTGTGTCCAGCTAAACACCCAAGGAATAGCTCGCAGACTACTTAAATCTTTCTTACCAGATGGACGGCGGGCGGGACGGGAACTGATTTGCAGTTGGCTAATTTCTTCAATGGGGGTTACTTCGTGGAAGAAGTCAACAAAATCAGGCTGTTCATAGATTAGGGCACGATAATGTTGACGCGATCGCGCGGCTAATTCTTCCATAATCTCATTCCAGGGTTCAATATCATCAAATCCTGTTCGCAGCAAACTAGCTTGAATTACAGCAGTGGTGATGGTTTCCATGTGGTATAATGCCAAGTCCAACAAGGAGTATTTGGAAGCCAAAACTTCTCCTTGTTCGGTAATCTTGATTCGCCCATTGATACTATGACCCGGTTGAGCCAAAATCGCTTCGTAAGCTGGACCCCCACCCCGCCCCACAGAACCGCCGCGTCCGTGGAAAATCCGCAAACTTATATCATAGTTTTCGGCTATTTGTTGCAGTGATTTTTGGGCTTTATGAATTTCCCAGTTGCTGCTTAAAAAACCAGAGTCTTTGTTGCTGTCAGAATACCCCAGCATTACTTCTTGTAAGTTTGGGGGGAGGGGGGAGGAGTCAGGGGAGCAGGGGAGCAGGGGAGCAGGAGAGGATGAATTTTCATTGGTATCCTCTGCTTTTGTTTGTTCGTAGCCACCTGCTAACAAAGCCCGATATAACGGGAGTTCAAATAGTTTCCGCATGACGCTTCGGGAGCGTTGTAAGTCTTCTACTGTCTCAAATAGGGGGACTACTTGAATAGTTCCCACGGCTATGGCGGGGTCAAAAAGTCTGGCTTCTTTGGCTAACAGCAACACTTCCAGCACGTCGCTGACGTCGCGGCACATACTGATAATGTAAGTTTGGCAGATGTTAAGACCAAATTCTTGTTGCAGCGATCGCACGATGCGAAAAGTCTCAATGACATCGTTGGTTTTTTCGGAAAATGGCAATTCTGCCGGAATTAATGGCCGACGGGTTTGTAGTTCTCCGGTGAGCCAAGCGACTCTTTGCTCCTCAGATAGTTCGTTGTAAGGTTGAGGTAATATTTGCAGGTATTCCAGGATCTCATTGAGTGCATCGGCGTGGCGGGATGATTCTTGACGAATATCTAGCTGTGTCAAGTTAAAGCCAAAGATTTCTACCTGACAGATGAGATTTTCTAATTCTCGACAACTTAAACCTGTTTCTGTCAAGTTGCGCTGAATCATCCGCAGTTCTGCTAAAAAATCGTCTCCCGCAAGATACAGGGGACTATCTTGATTTGTTGGCGTTTCCCGATTGTACAAAGCTAGATTGCGATCGCGAGTATTTTCCAGTCGTTTCAGCACATAAGCCAGTTTCAGCCGATAGGGTTCTTGTCGATAACGCAACGCCAGTGCGTCATATACCTCACTCAACTGGGACTGATCCAATTCTAGAGATTCTAGTAAATCTGGTAAGACATCGCTCCAGTGCATTGATACACTCAACAATTCAATCAGATGTTTCACTGACTGAATATATCTTCCTAGCACCATTTTGCGCTGATAGCAAGCCGTTTTCCAGGTAATTTCCGGTGTGACTGATGGGTTCCCATCTCTATCTGAGCCTACCCAGGAGCCAAAAGAGCAAAAGTTTTTACTCGGTGGTTCTAGCCAAGGAAAGGTATTGGATAGAGTGTGTTTGAAACGCTTATAAAGTTGGGGAATGCCATCAAATAAAACTTCTTGGAAGTAGTGCAGGGCATAATCTACTTCATCTAGCACCGTGGGTTTGAACTGGTGAAGTTCGTCTGTGCGCCACCACAGGCGAATTTCTTCGAGCAATTGTTCCCGCACATCTGCTGCTTCCCAAGGATATGCTCCTGGTGTAGCCCCAGAATGGTTTTCCAAAGCATCCAATTTTTGCAAAAGCTGCACCACCTGTCGCTGCTTATCCCGGATGGTATGACGAACAATTTCCGTCGGGTGCGCTGTGAAAACTAGGCGCACATCCAGATGTGCAATTAGACGTTGAATTTGCTGAGGTGGTACATTCAGTTTGAATAAATAGGGAAACAAGGCAGCGAAAGTACCTTTTGGTTTGACTGGCGCTTTTTCTACATAATTCTTTCTGAGGAAGTCTGCTGCGATTCCCTTGCTAACAGGCGCGTCATCCTCTCTTTGATTGGAGGAATAGTTGACATTGGCTGGTGTTTGCGGCTCTACTTCCTCTGTTTCTGCTTCATAGCGGCTCAACTGCTGCCGTTGTTCGTATTCCTGCTCGATGATGTTAATCAACTGAAAATACAGAGCGAAAGCCCGAGCCGCGCGAATTGCTTCGTTGATATTTAATTGTTCAATTAATTTGACGGCTGAGGATGCTTGGTCATTTGTTGCTTGTCCTTCTGGTGAACATAAATCGCGCAACTGCCGCAACAAATCTACCATATTTTGACCACATTCTTGCCGGAGAACTGACTCCCACAATTCTTCCACTACCTGGAGACGATGGCGCAAAAATAATTCCGACACCGGGTATATATCCGCAGTTTGAGACGAAGAGTATAAAAGGGAACCCATATTCTCTATTCTTGTAAAGCTAATTACTGTTTACGGTTCTAGGTTTTGCACTTAATGCTCACCAGGTTGTTCCTGAGCAAATAATTATTTGGCGTATATCTTCTCATCTTGATTGATTTCATGTTCATCTGGGAAGTCTAGGTTAGGTAGGCGATCGCCTCGAAATAATTCTTCACTGGCTTCCCCCACTGCTTCTAGCGCTCTTGCTGTAGTTTTTCCGGTAATCAGCAGCAGTAATATAGACGCTGTACCTATTTGTAAAAGGAAGAACGGGGGAATGGTAAATAAATCCAGATTGGATGCGGGTTTAGGTGAAGACTGTTGGTTGGTAGGAGGCATTGCTAATTTTTGGTTATGGGAATTATGAGTAGAGACGCGATTAATCGCGTCTGTACAGGAGTTAAGATGACTCCAACGATCAAGGGATGGAGTTTAAATGAGATAAGCATATTGTTTGTTTTACCCATCAGGGGCGTTACGCGAGTCGGGCTTGAATAAACAAGTCATCAGCCAGTGATATAAAATTATTCTGACTGCTGGCTCCTAACTCCTAACTTCTAAATTCTGACTCCCTATTAGTAAAATAAACGCAAAACTCAACATTAGTCAGACTTGCAACCTGTACAAGACTATCTTGGCCGATTTTGTGAGCTACGAAGGTAACAAAATTGTTAAAAAAAACCGTCAGAGTGTGATAGACCTATGGTTCTAGTTTACAAGTGCAGGCACTATCCCCCAACAATCGCTTCCTGTAAATTTAACTTCCCATGAAAACAGTATTACCAGATCGCCAGCAATCCTTAGTGCAATGGGTAAGCCAAGCAACGGGGATCAACAGTTTCGGGGTGAAAGTCCGGTTGCGGGGAAATGATCTTCATATTCTTTGTGAAGGTACGGAATGTCCGCAGCGTTGGCGTACTTTGTCTGACTTGCTGCAAGCACTACAGCAAACAAACTTAGATGTCCTCACAAACAGCGAACAAACCTCAATATATCAAGTATTTGTCTATGGCCGAAGAAAAGGGGAACAGCGCCCCAATTGGTGCCATCGGGTTCACTTGAATCAAATAGATAAACATCTGGATCAGGTGCAACAAGCGCTGCTAGCGGACTCGGAAAAATCAAAACAACCGGGTGGGGCGCTAATTGTTTCTAACGAAAGTTTGGCACGCCAAGGTAACCCAGAGGCGATCGCTAGATATCTCAGCGAAACTCTGAGTACGTTAGGTGTATCGGTACAAGCAAAGATTAAGCCATATAAAGCAAAGAATTCTGAGCCAGAAGAAAATCGCCTGTGGATATTTTGCCAATCGAGCTATAGTCCTGATGCATCATTGCTTGCTGAACCCATAGCACAAAAGTTGCGTTATCTCAAACTTTCCGGCTACCAAGATGCAGTAATTGTTTCTCAAGTGAGGGGCGAAACTGCCCCTGATTGGCTGCTGCGGGTGGATTTGACCCCACCAGAGGTAATGCTGAAGGAGTGGGCGCGTTGGGGAGATGTCCAAGCGATCGCTCGATTATTAACTGAGGTATTGTTAGGCTTAAAAGTTGCTGTCCAAGTTTCCCTGAAAGAATCAACGCTACATATCTTTTGCACCCCAGCTTTTGATCACTTAGGAACTGCCCCAATTCCAGATAAGGGGGTGTGTTTAGAGGCAATTTTACCCCAGTTAGAAGCGATCGCACCTCAAGGCATTCTTGCCGCCACCGTCTACGGACAAAAAGCAGGCGATAAACAACCAACTTGGATCGATTGGGTAGCTTTACCCGCAGCCAAGCATCCCGCCTTTGCCATATCACCGCTAGATTTAGCCAATACTGGCGATGAACCAGCGATCGTCTTTTTACTGGAGCGCTTACTCAATCCTGACTTGGATTGGCGGCTATTAACAGGTGGAATTCGCGTACTGCTACTGAACAAAAATGATTTATTGCACATTATGTGTGATGCACCTGTTTGTCCAGCGCGTCAACAAGTAGCAAGTAAAATTACGCAGTTTATCCGCCAGTTAAAAATTCCCGGTATTATGGGAGTACGTGTCTACGGTCGCCGCGCTGGGAATAAAGAACCTTTTTGGCATTATGGCCTTGATATTGAGCAGCGCCAACGTTTAGTGCCACAAGCAACCCCAGAATTTGCTGCTACTTGTATATACATTAACGATTTAGTAACCCCTGAGACTAGTGAGCCAATTTTGCGCCCAGACTTAACCACAGAAGAAGTCCAAAGTTTTGTAACCGAAGTAGCGCGAGATTGGATGGCAACGGCGAGTTCAACAGCGAAAAAATTCCTGTTGAAAAGCCAGCTATTTACTGAAAGCAACCAATCAGCAGAACATAACCCTGATGTTCAAGGAATTAAGATTGCCCTGGTTTGGGGAACACTGGGATTATTGCTCACCCTGCAAACTGATTGGGTATTGGGTCGAATTATTGCACGTACTACGCTGACTTCGCCAAAAGTCGCTAGTGTCACCCTCCCATCACCTTCTGGGCACAAGGCATCTTTCATCTCTGGGAAAAATCAGAGTGAGAAAACGACATTTTTTCCCAGCACTTCTAAGACAAAATCGCCTCCAAATCAGAGTTCTGTATTTAACGCTTCGGAATTTACCCAAAGTGATAATACTCCCACAGATAATTTAGCAGCCGCACCACTGAAGGAAAAAGCCACCGCAACAGCTATTCTTTTAGCAGCGCGATCGCAGATGCCAAGTTTCAATGTCAGGCAGTTAGATGAGCAATTAGCACTATATAAACAGCGTTTAGCTACAACTGGTAGTCCGCCAGATGTGTTGATTATCGGCTCCTCCCGCGCCCTCAGGGGAGTAGATCCGGCTGCCCTTTCTAAAGCTTTAGCGACTCAGGGCTATCCAAATCTTGACGTGTTTAACTTTGGGATCAACGGTGCTACCGCACAAGTTGTAGACTTTGTGATTCGCCACGTACTGGAACCATCAGAACTACCCAAAATAATTATCTGGGGAGATGGGGCCCGTGCTTTCAACGGTGGACGCGAGGATATTACCTTTAAATCGCTCGCGGCATCAGCTGGTTATAAACAAGCATTTCAAAAAACATCAACAACTGCAAGTAGCAATGATTTGCCGCAAAATACGGTAAATTCGTCAGAAAAAAAGACAACCGAAGAAAAACCGGAGATTAGTACTTATGAAGCTGTCAATCAGTCGTTAAATCAGGCTCTAGCATCTGTTTCTGCTAGCTATAAAAACCGCGACCAAATAAAAAGTTTACTGCAAAAACAATTCCTCATACTTGGCCGGAATCAGACGGTTGCATCAGAAAAACAGCTAACAGACGGTGCTTCAGATGAGAGTACTTCCCAGCAAGCAGTTGACTTTGATGGCTTTCTACCTTTGTCTATTCGCTTCAATCCCGCCAGATACTATCAAAAACATTCTAGAGTTCCCGGAAATTACGACAACGATTATAAATCTTTCCAAGTAGAAGGACAGCAAGATGCTGCCCTTCAAGAAGTGCTTCAGTTTACTCAGTCTCATAAAATTTCCTTAGTGTTTGTCAATATGCCTCTGACGGCAGATTATTTAGATCCAGTGCGTAGACAATATGAGCAACAATTTCAGCAATATATGTTGCGTTTGGCTACTAATCCCAACTTTATTTATCGTGATTTGAGCCAACAGTGGATAAAAACAAATGACTTATTTTCTGATCCTAGCCACCTCAACCGCTTTGGCGCATACGAAGTCTCGAAAAAGCTAGCTACTGATCCGATGATTCCTTGGCCAGTGAAGTAGGGAAGTGGGGAGTGGGGAATGGGGAGTGGGGAGATGAGGGAGATGGGGGAGATGAGGAGAATAACCAATGCCCAATGCTCAATGCCCAATAACTAATAACTAATAACAAATGATTAAAAAATGAACTTTATATCAATTTTCTATGGGCTGTTCTTATTGAGTATTTTAGGAATTTACTGGTCTTTAGGAAAACAGAAATTGCGATTATGGACGCTGCTAATTGCTAGTTTGGTTTTCTACGCATCTTTGCAAACCCAGTACATACCATTAGTATTAGCATTGACGTTTATTAATTTCCGTGTGGGACTGGAGATTGGAAAAAACACATCACCAGGAAAACATTCTCTTGACTGGCAAATTTCTAATGAAGAGTGGCAATTTGCCCAAGGTGATTGGAATCGTCGTCGTCTAAAAGTTTTGTGGCTGGGCATAACTCTAAATGTTTTACTGTTATTAGTTTTTAAGTATTTTACCCCTTTATTTAAGTTTGTTTTTCATGTACAAACAAACTCAGCAGATAGCTCTTTTAAGTTGATTGCACCCTTGGGAATTTCCTTTTTCACCTTTGAATGCATTGCCTATTTAATAGATGTCTATCGTGGTGCCCCTGCTACCGATCAGTTTCTCAAATTTGCCACATACAAATTATTCTTCCCCAAACTGATTTCCGGCCCGATTACGCGCTACCACAACTTAGCAAATCAATTCAATACACTAGAATTACCCAGTAGCGATCGAGTCGCTGAGGCGCTGTGGTTGATTGCTAGGGGCGCAGTCAAAAAAGGTATTTTTGCAGACCACCTGGGAATTTTTGTCGATTTATGTTTTGGTAATTTGCAACGGGCGGGTAGTACCGATCTCTGGTTAGCAACATTCGCCTACGGCTTGCAGTTATATCTAGATTTCAACGGTTATGTAGACATTGCCCGTGGTAGTGCTTTGCTTTTCGGCTTGGTTTTACCTGAGAATTTCGACTTTCCTTATTTCAGCACCAATATTGGAGAATTTTGGCGGCGCTGGCATATCACTCTAGGAGATTGGCTGCGTAACTATGTCTACTTTCCTTTGGGTGGTTCCCGTCAAGGTTTAGTCCGTACCTGCTGGAATTTATTTTTTATCATGTTAATCGCTGGTATCTGGCACGGTGCTGCTTTGGGTTATGTAGTTTGGGGTATATTTCACGGATTAGCCTTGGTGGTTCATCGACTTACAGATGCTTTTAGCGATCGCATTGAAAATCTAGAACAATTCTGGCAAAATCCTCTGGGTATCTTTGTCGCTTGGTTCTTAACCCAACTGATGGTTTTTACCTCTTGGATCTGGTTCCGCCTACCCAATCTCCAAGACTCTTCTTTGGTATTTCGGCATCTTTGGGGTTATCCGGCTGACGCCCAGTTTGCCCAAAAGGTCTATGTGGAAGCCTTAAATATGAGCCAATCCCAACTGACTTGGGTACTTCTAGCGATCGCTGCACTTATGGCTGTAGTCTATGCTTTCAACCGAATCCTGAAGTTGGAGTTTAACTGGCCTCTGAAGCTAGTCTTTGTCCCCCTATGCTTTTACGCTGTTTGGTTATTAGCTCCTGAAGGCAGTTTGCCCTACATTTACTTTGATTTTTAAAGTCAACTTGAATTTGCAAATCAAAGTCGGATACTTGCCCTAGCCCTTGTCCACGCGTAATATTGATCATTTTCTTTGATTTGTATCTATTCCCTTATCCCTTATCTGATTAGGGGTTGTAGTGGTAGTTACCTCCAACTCATCGTACTTTTTAACTTTGTAGATGAAAGTCGAGAGTAACCAACTTAATACAAAGATGCCAATGATCAAGTAGCCAATTGTGCCAAAATTATCACTTAGTTCACTAATAAAATCCCAAAACGAACCTTTCAGTTCTAACTGATTGCCAATGATGCTCAGAGCTTCAATCCCGCCGATGATTACAGCGACCAGTACAGAAACAAAGGTAATGGTCATATTGTAGTAAAGCTTGCGGATTGGTTTGACGTAAGCCCAGCCATAAGCACCAAGCATTAAAATACCGTCAGTAGTGTCAACTAGGGACATCCCTGCTGTGAACAAAGCCGGAAACAATAAGATCGACCAAATCGGCAGACCTTTAGCCGCCTGACTTGCAGAGATCCCAAGCAGTCCTACCTCAGTTGCGGTGTCGAAGCCTAAACCGAAAAGAAACCCCAAAGGGTACATTTTCCAGCTACTATCGATCAGCCGAAACAAAGGACGGAAGAAGCGACCTAATAGCCCACGTTGGTTCAAAAATTCATCTAAGGACTGATCATCGTAGGTTCCTCCCCGCTTTACGCTTTGGAAGGTTTTATAGACATCCCAGAGAACCACCATATTAATCGCTGCAATTGCCAGTAGGAAAAGTGCAGAAACAGTAGTGCCAATTAACCCACCAACCTTTTGAAAACTAGGAAAGTCCTTTTGGATGGTTGAGGCGGTCAAAGCGATCGCAATAGAGGCTAAAACTACAATGGTGGAATGACCCAGTGAGAAAAAGAACCCAACAGCAACAGGTCGTTTGTTCTCCTGCATCAATTTACGAGTAACATTGTCAATGGCTGCAATATGATCGGCATCCACAGCATGACGTAGACCAAAGCTATAAGCTAATACAGCAGTGCCAAGTAGAAGGGGGTAGCTGTGGAATGCAATGAGGGCAACTACCCAAACCAAAATATTCACGCTAATCAGGAATGCATAAATATTGATAACTTTACGTCTAACGTTTTTGGAGCTATCGTTGAAAACACGCGAAAAACCTGATAACATTTATTTCCTCTTTAAAGACAGATTTTTGTTTGGTGAAAACGAATCGGACTGTATTAGCAGAGAAAAACTGAGTCTAACTATTTCCTGTAGACTCGTAAAGATTATTTAAGAGATGTAACTTTTTAATAAAACCTATTGGGATAAAAACTGCAATCCTCTAGGGGGGCATTTTCAGATTTCATGAAGACTTAAAATTTTTCACCCCGGCTGATTGTAAAGAAGTGTGAAGGTAACTAGTACAGTACGGCGGAAATCTACTTACCATCTCAATTAACCAGACAATTGATTAAGCCCCTTCTTATAGCGGTTCCCATTCAGATGCGGTACAACATTATATCGCTAGGTGTAGGGGCACGGCAGTGCCGTGCCCTAAAGGAGTGTACCTAACTAGGTCGAGAAACGCTATAAAGCTAGGCAAACTTCCGCCACAGTGTAGTGCTTTGTCAAGTTAGTTTTGAGGGTTTGTAGTCAGCACTAAAGTCCTGACTACGAACTTGCTTACCGATGAATTTAAACTTGACAAGAAAAAACACGATTTGCTGACAAGCTCAGAGGCTTCAGCCCTGAGTAGAAGCAAACGGCAGTTTTAACTGCCTTGAAAATGGTAGAATGAAGTACATCTAGTAGGAATAACCGCAGCTACGAGGAAACAACCTAGTACGGAGAAATCCCGGCAACGGACATATCCGACTCGATTCGGAATAGTTAAAGGGCAAATAATGGCAGGTTGCGGAGTAGTTATTATTTTTCAATTTTGTGGACTCTGAAAGATAAAGGAAAAGTAAGCACAATGCCAGCATTAAAAAATAGTTGGTTTGAGTGTCTAGGGTGTTTTTGCCAGCACCATTGAAAGTTCAGATTTGGACTCTTCAAGAATCCCTGTCCCTTTAGGGCTGGGAGTGTCAAAGACTACATAGTAGGCGATCGCATCATTGAAAGTTGGAAAAAAAAATTGTAGGTTGGGTGGAGGCTTTGCCAAAGCCAACATCCTGATATATGTTGGGTTGCGCTCCGCTCCACCCAACCTACCTACGTCTAATGCACTATTTTGCGTAGATAGTCCACTACGTGCATTTCAAAAATCAAATACTAGTCCTATAGTAGGCGATCGCATCATTGAAAGTAATAGCTAGTAGTCCGTCAAGTTTAAATTGAGGGGTATTAATTTAGTTCGTAGTTGCGCTTTAGCGCTAAAGCGCAACTACGAACCCCTCAAAACTAGCTTGACAGACTACTAGTTTGGTGTTGAAGTGGCTTATAAAGCTTCAATTTACATTATTTCATAGTAGGAAAACTTTATAGTTCTATCAGCTTGTTAAAAAATTCTGTTACAGAATATTAAGTCACACATCGCATCCAAGTAAATGTCATATAGACTATATTTCAACAGGCAAAATTAATCCGCTTGTTCCATATTTAACAACCCATTGCACTTATAAAACCATGACCACAACCTTACAACGGCGCTCTGGCGCTAACGTATGGGATCGCTTCTGCGAGTGGATCACCAGCACCGAAAACCGTATATACATCGGTTGGTTCGGCGTTTTGATGATTCCTACCCTGCTAGCTGCGACCACCTGCTTCGTAATTGCTTTCATCGCTGCTCCTCCTGTGGACATTGATGGTATCCGCGAACCAGTTGCAGGTTCTTTGATCTACGGAAACAACATCATCTCTGGTGCAGTTGTTCCTTCTTCAAACGCCATCGGCTTGCACTTCTACCCAATCTGGGAAGCTGCTTCTTTAGATGAGTGGTTGTACAATGGCGGACCTTACCAGTTGGTAGTTTTCCACTTCTTGATCGGTTGCGCTTGCTACCTGGGTCGTCAGTGGGAACTTTCTTACCGCTTAGGTATGCGTCCTTGGATCTGCGTAGCTTACAGCGCACCTTTGGCTTCTGCTTGTGCAGTATTCTTGATCTACCCCATCGGTCAAGGTTCTTTCTCTGATGGTATGCCTTTGGGTATCTCTGGAACCTTCAACTTCATGATTGTGTTCCAAGCAGAACATAACATCTTGATGCACCCCTTCCACATGTTAGGTGTGGCTGGTGTATTTGGCGGTAGCTTATTCTCTGCAATGCACGGTTCTCTAGTAACTTCTTCCTTGGTGCGTGAAACCACCGAAACCGAATCACTAAACTACGGTTACAAGTTCGGACAAGAAGAAGAAACCTATAACATCGTTGCAGCCCACGGGTACTTCGGTCGTTTAATTTTCCAATACGCATCATTTCAAAACAGCCGTCAATTGCACTTCTTGCTCGCAGCTTGGCCTGTCATCGGTATCTGGTTTACCGCTTTGGGTATCAGCACAATGGCGTTCAACTTGAACGGTTTCAACTTCAACCAATCAATCATTGACTCCCAAGGTCGTGTCATCAGCACCTGGGCAGATGTAATCAACCGCGCTAACTTGGGCATGGAAGTAATGCACGAGCGTAACGCTCACAACTTCCCCCTCGATTTGGCTGCTGGTGAAATTACACCTGTAGCAATGACTGCTCCTGCTATTAACGGTTAATACTGAAGTTTAGCTAAATAAAAAGCGCCCTCCAGAAATGGGGGGCGTTTTTTCGTGATAATTTTTAGTATGTGAGCGTGTTGCTCGCTTATGTTAAATTCAAGCTACAACTCCTGCGAATGAGGAATCAGGTAATGGCGGCTTCTGTAGAACATGGCTTAAATAATAGCGCTTCCATCCCTCCTTTAGAAAGTGGCGATCGCTTAACCCGCCACGAATTCGAGCATCGTTATACAGCAATGCCCAATAAAAAAGCAGAATTAATCGAAGGAGTAGTCTACGTGGCATCACCTCTGCGTTTTAGAAGTCATGGCCAACCTCATGGACAGTTAATTACCTGGTTGGGAGTTTATCAAGTTTTCACCCCAGGCGTAGCGCTAGGCGATAATGCTACCGTGCGCTTAGATTTAGACAATGAACCACAGCCTGATGTTTTGCTGTTGATAGAAAAACCAGCCAGGGGACAGGCACAAATCAGTGAAGATGATTACATAGAAGGCGCACCGGAATTAGTAGCAGAAGTAGCAGCCAGTAGTGCATCTATTGATTTATACGACAAAAAACGCGCCTACCGTCGCAACGGAGTACAGGAATACATTGTCTGGCAAACTTTGGAAAATAAACTCGACTGGTTCTGTTTGCAAAATGGTGAATATTTGCCACTAGTGGCGGATGCAGATGGAGTAATTAAAAGTAGAATATTTCCAGGTTTGTGGTTAGCTGTCACCTCACTCATTACAGGAGACATGACGACAGTTTTAGCAGTGCTGCAACAAGGGTTAAATTCAAAAGAACACACGGAGTTTGTTCAGGGTTTAGCTTAGTAAGGCTTAATACAAAGTGCTTTGAAAATACAAATATTTACATAGATAAAATTTTTAAAAAATATCTGGTGTATTTGGGTACAATTACTAAATTGTTGCTCATTTATAGCGGTTCTCGGTTGAGTGAGGTACAAGAACCCCACCCCCAACCCCCTCCCCGCTCTTCGAGAGGGGGCTTAAGATGTACCTCACTAGATTGAGAAACGCTATATATTGGCAAACCATTAGTATAAATAGAAAATGTTTCTACTGAGTACAAATCTCAAATTTTAGTTTTTGTCTCAATTCAATATAAAATCTAAAACTTAAAATCTAAAATCAACATGACAAACCTAACTCCTAATTCTAGTTTTAGTTTGACACTGCGCTTGCAGATTCCCAATCGTATAGGGATGTTGGCATCGATAACCCAGGCGATCGCCACCACTGGCGGTAATCTCGGTCAAATTGATTTAATCGAGCAAACCCGCAAAGAGTCTACCCGCGATCTGACTGTGGATGCTGCTAGTACCGAACACGCTGAAACCATTGTGCAAGCAGTCAAAGCATTGCCAGACATCAAATTGCTCAGTGTCTACGATCGCACCTTTAATTTGCATCGTGGTGGCAAAATCAGCATTGTCAGCAGAATACCCCTAAAGAGTGTTTCCGATTTGGCAATGGCTTACACGCCCGGAGTCGGTCGAATCTGTACAGCGATCGCTCAAGATCCAGAGGAAGTTTACAACTTAACCATTAAACAAAACACTGTTGCCATTGTTACCGATGGTAGTGCCGTTTTGGGTTTGGGAAATCTCGGTCCAGCCGCCGCCCTACCAGTCATGGAAGGCAAAGCAATGCTGTTCAAGGAATTTGCAGGGTTAGATGCTTTTCCCATCTGTCTCGCCACCCAAGATACAGAAGAGATTATCCGAACAGTTAAGAATATCGCTCCCGTGTTTGGGGGTGTGAATTTAGAGGATATTGCTGCACCTCGCTGCTTTGAAATTGAAAAGAGATTGCGCGAAGAGTTAGATATCCCCGTTTTTCACGATGATCAGCACGGTACAGCAATTGTCACCTTGGCAGCGTTGTTTAATTCCCTCAAGCTGGTACATAAGTCAATGGCGGAAATTAAAATCGTGATTAACGGTGCTGGGGCGGCGGGAGTAGCGATCGCTCGGTTACTCCGCAAAGCTGGGGCAGAAAAAATCTGGATGTGCGACTCTAAAGGGATTATCTCTAACAGTCGCACCGATTTGACAGCAGAAAAACTCGAATTTGCCGTGAAAGGTCAGGGAACCTTAGCGGGTGCTATGCAAGGGGCAGATGTGTTTATTGGAGTCAGCGCACCGGGAGTTTTGACACCAGAAATGGTGCAATCGATGGCGAAAGATCCAATTGTGTTTGCAATGGCAAATCCCATTCCAGAGATTCAGCCAGAATTAATCAGCAAAGATGTTGCTGTCATCGCCACCGGTCGCAGTGACTACCCAAATCAAATTAATAACGTCCTCGCTTTTCCTGGGGTATTCCGTGGTGCTTTAGATTGTCGGGCACAGACAATTACCATCAAAATGTACCTCGAAGCTGCAAGTGCGATCGCTTCCTTAGTGAAGCCTTCAGACTTGGATCGGGAGCATATTATTCCTTCAGTCTTTGATGAGCGCGTCGTCACTGCGGTTGCTGCGGCTGTGCAACGTGCAGCCCGTGAAGAAGGTATCGCTCGCAATTAATTAAGTGAACTACCTACACCGCCCTGACGGGTCGGTGCAGGCTTCCGGTTTCATCGACAAATGCCTTTCCACCTTGCGGCTTATTGGTCTTACTTCGCCTCGACTCGGCAAGAACGGGGTTCCCTCCGTCCATAAATCTTCATACAGAATTGGTATCAAGACTTGCGGCAGAGCCGCCCAACGCAGTGTATCCCGTTAAAAAGGGTGACTTTAATTCCAGTTCCCCCCTTTTTTAAGGGGGGTTACGGGGGATCAACAAGTGCCTAAAATCACAACCAACTACTTTTCAAATATCTTCTCAGCAATCAAATAAGAGAATCAGCTATTTCTTGAAGTTTTATCTCTAATTTATTCTGGTTTACTTCTTGTCTCCACAGTCCAAAGAGTTTTAAAGCTTTGAGAAAAGGTAATTTGACATCTTGGTAATAAGCTTGATAAGCTTCATTAGTTATTTGTTCAGAATCATTCTTTAACTTATCGAAGTTACCTAAAAACCGTTTGATGGAATCCTGATTATATCCTAATAAATAATCACGTACTTCTTGCTGATTTACACCTAGTAAGTTATGTAATAATTGGTTACGAAGGTCATCTTCTTCTCTCTTGTATCGACATGACCATTCCAAAAGTCCCCATGCTTTAAAATCCTGTCTGAGTTCACATAACCATTGGAACTGCGTACTATTATTTAATTTTAATTTCTTAGATTTATCATTCTGGTATTCTTCCCAGAATCTATAATTAAAATCACCGGGAATAGGATTAGGAAAATTTAATTGTTTTAAAATTTCCAATGGATTTTGCAGATTGAGTAAGTTTTTGATAGTATTTTGAGATTTAATAAATAAACCATACTTGTCCCAACCTACGATATTTGACAATGGTATAGGATGTTCATTAATCTTTTTGGTTTGAGAAATAATAGCAGCTTTTAAAAATGTCTCTTGAGTAGCATTTAGAATAGCTACTCCCTGAATATAATTTTCTTGTTTAAAAAAGATTTCAACTAAATCAAGAGCAGTAACTATTCTATCAATAGACGCTTTAACTTCAAATTCTTGACCTGAGACTAGAAAACTTTTGATATTAAACAAATCAACTATTTGATTTATTTTTTCTATTGTTTCTTGATTAGCGATTCCTGTCAATACTTCCTTAGCCGCAGCAGGTAATCCTTTAATGATTAGCTGCTTTGCTTTTTGAATCTGCATACCACGCTGATAGCGAGAGCTTTGAATACTATCATATTTAGATTTTAGTTGATAATATTCTTCATCAAAGTATTCATTGCTAACTAAAAACTGAACTTTTTTAAATTTCCCTAAAGTTACAAACTGGACAGCAGAAGATATTGCTGGTGTTCCTGCTTGATGACTAACATAAACTTCCTGACGTGCATCAATTTCTAACTCTTGTAATTTTGTTTCTACCAGTGATAAAGTAGCATCCCAATTATCAATACCTGGAGATTTTTGATCGGGGATTAAATATTGAAACTCTGGTTTACAAGTAAATTTTTGATGTTGAAAATACCATTTAAATAGAGGTTCCAGCGTGCAAGTGTCTTTCCAATAGGGCGATTTCTGGTGAAGTCTTTGTTCCTCACTGCTAAATATTTTAGATTGGTCTGTCAGGAGAAGAATTATTTTTTCAATTTTGATATTTTTATCTGTAAAATATTTACAATATGTATCAAGAAGAGGAAACCTTAAATCATCTTCATAGCATTCTTGTAATTGTTTTGCATAAACTATACCTAATATTCTAGATGGTACTGTATATCCAGCTTCTTTATCATCAGGATTTACTCTTGAAGCAGAGCCAAAATCTGAACATTCTAGATGATCGCTTGCTTCTTCGTATAACCTTCCCCAAGTTTTATCATGCTTGAGGATAATATCACTATTACCAGTAGTCACAATCCAAATGCTCATGTTTATTGTCCCCAAAGTTTAGTAAATTCAGTTGTTGGTAAAAAGGTTAAAAAATCTTGTGTTCTCTCATCAGCTTTATCTGGAAAGGTTGTTATTAACTCTACATATTCTCTACCTTTGCGCTTCATCTCATTATTGTTGTTTTTCATATAGTGTGGGTACATTCGATGGTAAATTCTACCAATATTACCCATTTTACCTGTCAGTCTAGAACCTTTAATTGACTGATTTCCTTGATAATTATCATGAAACCATCTCACGGCTAAACTATCATCTTCATCTTGGGCAATGCGTCCCCAAACCTGCACCTTCTGAGGATGAAAAGATTCACGCCATGAATTTACTTGATTACTTGGGGTTTTCCCTTTGAATATCAGCCAATTATTAACTGTTTTCTGAACACCATCAAGAATATTAGTTATATGTTTAAGATTATTGACAGGAAAATAGTAGTTATTTGATGGTTTTTTAAATTCCCAATGACAACCTATCATTGGTTTATTGCCATTTTTTAAATATTCTGGGAAGAATATCCGATGATCAATTCTTCGCCATGATTTACCAAAACCTCCTAAAAGCATAGAAAATTTGAGAATTTGTGTTACTAATGTTCTTAATTCCTTTTTATATTCATCTGCAAAATTACCCATGCAGAGAATATGCAAGGTTCCTGCATTTAATTGATAAACAGGCATGATAACGCTTCTGTTATATCTAAATTCATCCAGTTCTAAATCAACGGGATTAAATGCAATTCCTAAATGCCCAACTATTGCACCATTAGCATCTGCAAAGCCTCCCCAGAGTTCTTTAGTTAATTCCTCTGCTGTATTCTCATCAGTTATAGCGCTAAATAAACGCAGTGTATGACCACGGAAAGCAGCTTTAAACATATTAGGACGAAATTCACCACTTTTATCTATTAATTGTGATGCTAATCCTTGTCCTTCTAAATTAACAGTAATTAGTTTAGTTTCTCGGTGGTTAATAGGTTGACCATAACCCGCACTAACTCTAGAACCAATACCCCTTTCTATAGCTTTATCCCAAATAGTCCAGATAGTTTCCCATTCACTTGAATCTAGTTCAATAGTGCTAGAAATACCAAAAACTAAAGTAGGCTTGTAAAGGGATATTTGCAGAAATGCTGAATGAGATTCACTATTTTTAACTTGCCAATCTTGCTGAGGATGAACTACATCAATTAATGGTTGTTCACACCAACTATCATCTTTAGGATATGCACCATGAAAGCGAAGAATTCCCGGTTGGGTTTCATTGCTAGAAACTTGACTACCGCAGTATCTTTGCGCTTCTTGGGAAGTACAAGCACGTAAAAAAGCACCTTTCATACTTGCACCGGGATAATAGGGAAATCCCTTAGCAGCGATAACTGGCCGAATTATATCGTCATCTTGTCCACTGTTAGAAACAAAGCGCCAGGTAATTTTATACTCTTTGGTTTTTACATTAGCGCTAAATTGAGGAGATTTAGTTGCAGCAGCTTCTACCCATTCATCAACCCATCTTACCGATTTTTCCGGCTGCTGAATATATTGAATTTGTCCCCGCCCGGTGACTGGTGCTTGAAACATTAAGGGAACTTCATTGCTATTCGGCATCACTATCTCCTGATTTCTTATAACGCTGAGTCCACCAAACTAAGCTGTCACAAAATTGTGTAAGTACGGCTAAACATATTCTTTGGTCTTCAATGGGAAATTCCCATAATTTAGCAGCATAGGTTTGTATTTCTTCGGTGTTCTTGCCATTAACATCTTCTTTAGGAAGTTTAATTCCTGCATTATTCATGATTATGACAAAAGTTTTCCAAGTATCGCGCCAATATTCACCTTTTGTACGTTCTTTAACGTCATTTTTACCTAATAATCTTAATTGTTCACCCCAAAAGCGCTCTAAACCATAAGCTACAGTAGTTCTCATTTTGTGTGATTGACCAATTACCCCTTTTTTGTCACGATGTTTGAGGACTAATTTTTGGGCTTCTTGGTCTAAGTTATAAGATTTCCAAGTCATATTATTTACAATCCATTTAAAGTTAATTCACAATGACCTAAACCGATAGATTCTAAGCCACCAAGATAAATATCTGCGCTTTGACTACCATTGAAAGGCTGCCAATCTTTGCCAGTTTTATCATCTCTAATAGCAATAGGAAAAACTAAAGTTGTTCCTTCTGGTAAGGCTTCGGTGTTGAAAAAACCACCACCGTCTACTACTTTTTGCTCTAGTTTTAAACGCACACGACTTTGACGGTATAAAGCCATGTCATGAATCATGCCAATATCACTATCGTCTACTATGATTGCAGGTTGCTCTTTTTTGTCAGGGAACCAAGGGGATAAGTCTACTGTTTTATTGACAGTGACAAAACCTAAGTTAAAGAATAAGGTTTTTGTCCCACCGGGTAATTGTTTTGCTCTTAAGTTTTTTGAACCTGTATAAGGGTCAGGGATATCTATATCTTTGAGGAATTTAGTTTGACCATCAATTTGAACTTGAACTACATCACCAGCAATTCTTTTATAGCGTTGAAGTAAACGGCGACTAGTTACCCAAACTATTGGTTGTCCAGGACAAAAGACAGGAAGCCAAAGAATAGAAGCGTATTCAAATTTAACGATGGATTCGTTATTATTATCTGATTGTTCTGAACCTGCTTCATTACCGTACCAATATTTTGTCGCGTCTTCTCCAGCTATCAGACGCATTTCTGAACGCAGACGACCACGAATAGAACTACCGGGAATGATACCAGTTTGGGTAAATTGGTCTCGGAAAATCAAGTTTAAATTACCGCTTTCTTCTCCGGCTGTTGCACCTACATGCAATGGTGCTAAAGTCTCAATGATGCCATAAGCTTTTTTATACATTTTATGCAACTCCTTTAATTTCTACTGGTAAACACAAACCACAGCCAACTTTTTTCAGGCTGTAACCTTCTTTGGGAAACCATGCTTCGTCCCATGTCCACCAAGGTTTATTTATGGGTTCTTTGAGAACGTAAACACTCCCCGCCGGAACAGCATAACGTCCTCTTCCTAATGTTCCTTGGGAACGATAACGATAAGGAACTGGTTTATCAGTTAACATTTGGGTAGTTTCAGGGAAAGTATCATGTTGAGGTTGACGGTAAGATATCCGGTTAGAACCCCAAATTGCTGGTGTAATTAATGCGAAGGATTTACCAATGGGTTGATTTAAAATATCTACTGTTTTTTGATTAAGTTTGTCACAAGATATTTCAACAATGTGATTTTCACCACCAAAGCGATACCAACCGTTATCAATCGGATAGGTTGATAAATAAACTAAGCTGATATCATCGGGAATCTGCACAGAATTCTCTAGAAATAGTCCGTCGGATTTTTCTACACAACGTTCTGATTTTTGAATTTTAGGATGGAGGAAAGAAACGAATTTCCAAGGATTATCAGCAATTTTATTAGTATTGTTGAGTGATTGTGGTGATTCTTTCCAAGATGTAATAGTTTGCCAACGATAATCTGGTTCTAATTTTTCTATATCCTTTTCTAAGTGCCATTCCCCGTTTTCTATTCTCCATTCTCTTGTACCTTTTTTAGAAATGATTTTATGCCAAGGAATGGGAATATAAAAGTTTTGCTTGTTGTTAATATTTGCCCAAAATGGACCTGTAACATAGAGCTTTTCTCTCAATTCTATTTGAGGAAATTGCTCAGTCGTTTTGTTAATACTAAATATTAAACCGGATAGTGTAGAAGCTTCAGGAGGAAATTTAGCACCAGAACGACCAACTAAGTTTTCCGGTGAAAGAAATGCGCCAGCACTTCCATACATAAATCCTAAAGGATTAATGGTAATTAGGTATTTGAACATAAATGCCAGCCTACTTCAATTAAGTCTGTAATCCAATCAATTGTGGCTTTTGCTCTGTCTATCTCGTCGTCGTTTTCGTTAAAGCCAACAAGATGTTGCACTAATTTATTATTTTTATCTTCTAGTAATTTCTTACCTTCTCCTGGAAAGTAAATATCAAAAAATTCAATTGCTGATTTTTGGACTGTATAGGCTTCGTTTTTATTTTCAATCTTAAATGTCCGTCGAGATTCTAAATGTGCTAGGTCCTGATAAATATGACTCCAGTTAGATTGTTTTTCTCGATCTTGATATTTATTTAATATATGCAAATAATCCCAAGGACACGTCCATTGCACATATTGACCACTATTAAAAACTACTCTAATTGTGACTCGGTTACGTCCTAACGACTTAGCTACTTTCTCAGCTTCTCGACAATGTTGCAATACATCTCGTTGGGGTACGCTACCAGCAACCCAAACAAAGCCAACACTTAAATTAATCGGCTGTTGGTGTCCTTTCCATTGCTCATTTAATGTCATTAACCATTCAAAGGCTTCTAATGGCTTGATAGGCTCAACAGGATTTTCACTGTAAATTATGCCCAGGAAGTCATCACCACCGGCGTAAACTACTCTACCTAAGTTTTTCGGGAAATTTTCACTAAATTGTTCTCCCCAATGACGAATTGCATCACTAAATTGTTTAATTTCTTGATCTGTATTATTTCCATCTGCTAATTTTTTTAGATAGTCGCCAACTTTATCACCATCACCCATGAACCAACCTGTACATTGTCCTGGTGTGGTGTCCGTTTGCTTGCGTTCAATTTCGTGAAATCTCTTTAGTTTTTCTAGGGGTTGATTGTTTGGACTTGCTTTGTTAATTAAATCTACTATTTCAGGTAAGGTAATTAGACGTTTGACTAGTTCAGGAATACTTAACTTTTCGTTAGGTGCAATATATTTACCTTCTGGTTCTTTGTCAGGTGGACAATTATCTAATTTTCTAGCAAGTTTTGTATAAAATTCTTTAATTTCTTCTTGTTCTGAATGATAAATGAGAAATTTAGGATTGCGAGTTGTCGCACCTAATCCCGGAAATGCAATTCCATCTGTACCTGTTAAACTAGAACTCTCTCCAATCCAGTTGACAGCAGTCCACCCACGGGAAAGTTTGCGGGTTTCCAAATTATCCATCGCTGCTTGAATACTGTCGCCTTCTCCCCAAAAAATTTCCCAGGCGTGGTTTCCCCAGTTTGTCCACTCTCTTTCCCAGTGGTATGTATAGTCAGGTAATTTTGCTTCTATCCACCATCGACATTCCTGCAACATCCTTTTCCATGCAGATAACACAGTTTTTTCTACCTCTGGTTTGGAAAATTCTCCTTTAATCAGAATGCGATTTGGCATTCCTTTTTGAAGGTTAGGGATGGCTGGGGAAATTACTGTTGTGGTTTTTTCAGCTTCTTTTACTAGCTGCTGGCTGAGATAGGAGAGAATTAGAGATGCACCATACAAGTCTCGGAGTTTACGGGATTTCTCGATAAACCCCTGCACGGGAGCAAAGGTGATTGCTGTATATTTGGCCACGTTTACCATAGTAGCTGGATGCGGTCTTGTTTAAGTTACAGTAAAAATTTGAACTTTTACTCAGTAGTTATACTTTGTAATAATTATCGATTTTGGCAATTAGGAGTGATATAGCACTGGGGGAATTAGTGTGACTTTTATATCTTGCTAGAAAATTTGAGGATGTAAATACCTTTTCATGCGAATGACGAAATTTTTTTATTGTGTTGAGTGTTTGTGAGATGATTTATCTCATGCAGAGGCGCAGAGAGGATGAGGAGTTTTAGAGCTTGTAAAGTGTTTGGCTGTGATTTGAAGTAGTTTTAGATCCCCCCTAGCAAGCCTTAAAAAGGGCAGCAGGGTGGTTTCATACGAAAAAAGAAAAATAAAGTCTTGATTTCTCATCTAGAACCATAGATTTTGACCCCTCTCCAAACCTCTCCCCGAAGCGGAGAGAGGCTTTGAAACCAAGTTTTAGTTTTTCTCTTGTTGTATGAAATCACCCTACCTAGCCCCGCTTAAAAAGGGGGGAACCGAATCAAAGTCCCCCAATTTATCGGGGGATTTAGGGGGATCTATAATGTTTTGCTACTAAAAATACTGCTTTGGCAATAGAAATCGTCAGGGCTTTCTCAAAATTATTTTCTCATTCGCTTGAAAACCCTAGACAACTAACAAATAACAGCTAAAAGTTAAACTATAGCGGTTCTTCAATGGAAACAATACACTTTGACCTCTCTCCTAAAAGGAGCTACGGTGTACACACAAGTCTTGTAACATTACTTACAGGCTTAATGATCCCCCCAACCCCAATACGGTTCGGTTAAGGCAAGAGACGCGATAAATCGCCGTCTCTACAAAGGACTGATTATTGTAAAGACGGCGATTTATCGCGTCTTTGCGATCTAGGGGGATCTCCAACCATTTTGATTTGGAACCGCTATAGAAAAACTTTTAGCCTGGAACTGCTGATGATTTGTCACTTCCTCATCGGTATCCCCGGTAGCGGGAAAACCACCTTCGCAGTCGAGTTAGCAAAATTGGGGAATTATCGCCTTGTCTCCACTGATGCAATTCGTCAACAACTCTATGGCGATGCAAGTATCCAAGGTGAGTGGAGTCAGATAGAAGAAAAAGTAATTTCTGAGATTGTTGATGCAATTATTCAAGGTAACTCTGTAATCTATGATGCTACCAATGCCAAACGTCTATGGCGAATAGATTTGCTAAAAAAGCTCAATTTATCTCTGACTTCCCCTGTGCTGTGGATGGGTTGGTATTTGCAAACACCCATTGCAACTTGCAAAGCTTGGAACCAACAACGTACTCGCCAAGTTCCAGAGATTGTAATTGAGAGTATGCACAAATCTCTGCAAGACTTTCCGCCAGTAGCAGCAGAGGGATTTGCATCTGTCAAAGAAATCGATGTCACTTCCCCCAAGTTCGACATTCAACAAATTCCAACCCAAATTCAACAGCTTAAGCGTACCCTTACTAACCGCGCTAACCGTAATCGCCACATTACTTTACACGCTTACAGTCAGCTGCTAGACTTTGAGCGCTTGATGCATCTAATTTCCCTGATTATTCGCTATCCAGGAATTGGGAATCTGCAAAGCACTCACCCCAGTTTGTTGGAAAGCGTTTTGGGTAATGTTCCGGTGTTTGCAAGTTCTTTGGAGGAAATTACCGCCTTTATGGATAAATTGTGCGGTAGGATTTATGCTAATGAAAAGGCGATCGCATCTGACTTACACTGGCTACAACAAAATTCTCTCGTTGGAGTCAATAGTATCGCCTCTTTTTCTACTATTAGCGTACCACCCGATGGCTGTATTACCCGATCGACTTTTGTAACTCATGCTTATTCTGACTGCGACAGCTTTCGCAGATTAATCCAAATCATTTACTTGATTCTCCACCACCCATTTTTGCAAGATAGAGGGAAGGGAAGCTTGCAAACTGTCGTGTCTGCACTTAGAGAATATGGGATTATCGATGGCGATCGCTTAGATACTATCCGCAAAGATATTGAAATGGTTCTCAAACCTTATAAAATCTTACCAGAATTTCCCCTCAGAGATGGCTATTTTGCAGGGACAGCGATTTTATCGGCATCGGAGTTAACCAAAGTGTTTGATGTTCTCCAGTCTCAGGCTAAAAGTCTGGATGATCCTGTAGCGTTGGAGATTTATGAGACTTTTGCTACCCGGATGGTAAAAAGTAAGTTGGGGATAAGTAAGGTATATCCGGTACGAGCGATCGCAAATCGCAGTATGATTGACCCAGAGTTTTTACCAACCGATGCTCTTTCTCGAAATTTAGGTCAATTAGAAGAGGCAATAGCTAAAGGACAATTACTAGAATTAAATCGCTTTTCTGGCGGCGGTAAGTTTGTTCTTGACGAAGAAAGTTTTTTTTTAGCGTTTCCCTTGCAAATCGTATTTTGTAACCAAGCGTGGTATTTAGGTTTTGAGTGTGAAGGTGGAAAGTATGCAGGACTATTCCGGTTTGAGCGTTTGGATAGATTGTTTGTAGGTCAATATCAAGGAAGATTCCGTTCTCAAGAAGAACAAGAAAAATCATTACAGAAATTACAGAAACTTTCTGCTGCTAGCGCGGGGATTTTTTTGGGGTATAGTGCGAGTGACCAACGCCAGTTTCTCTCTAACGATAAGCAAGAACTTTCCCAGGTTTGTGTGACAGTAGAACTGTGGTTTAATGATTTTATTTTTCGGTTTATTACGGAAGGAACTAAGAGATTTCCCGCAAAACAAATGAAGATGTCTCCTCCTGTAGAGGGCGGAAGATTAATGTTACCTAAGTCGATTTTCTGCCTGAAGAAAACTACAAATAGACAGTTTCCTAATCGCTTTCGGCTGGTATTGCCTAAATGGTATTTGGGTGATGTGGAGTTTCTACGATGGATTGTTGGTTTTGGCGGTAATGTTAAGGTAGTGCAACCAGAAGAGTTGATTGTTAAGGTTAAGGGAATTGGTGAGGCGATTTTAGCAGTTTATGAATAGCAATAAATAAGCAAATATCTTTCAGAATATTTTAAAAGGTCGGAATATAAACATTCCGACCTTTTTCGTTTTCATTAATTTCACCTCTCCGAAGAGAAGTGACTTATTTACCTACATGAGCAAACAACTCAGACAAGAGGGTGAGTTTCCATTAATTCCACTTCTCCGAAGAGAAGTGACATATTTATGCAAATAGACCACTTTTAAAAGGTTAAGCGACAACGTTTCCATTAATTCCACTTCTCCGAAGAGAAGTGACGTATCAGGAGGACGTTGAGAAAACCCTGAAGAGAGAGAAGTTTCCATTAATTCCACTTCTCCGAAGAGAAGTGACTCCGGTTTGAACCCTGTGGTACTACAACACCACAGGGTTTCCATTAATTCCACTTCTCCGAAGAGAAGTGACATGATTTCTGAAGTAGAAAAAATGATTGTTAACTCTACGTTTCCATTAATTCCACTTCTCCGAAGAGAAGTGACTAAAGGATAACCAATAATAACCTTTGGTTGTGCATAAAGGTTTCCATTAATTCCACTTCTCCGAAGAGAAGTGACGAGCAATTGATGGACTTAGAGGATGAAACAGATGCTGAGTGTTTCCATTAATTCCACTTCTCCGAAGAGAAGTGACTCAAATGTTTGGTTTGATTTAATGTCGATCTCTCTCACGTTTCCATTAATTCCACTTCTCCGAAGAGAAGTGACCTTTTGCTTGTGAGCGATCGCTAGAATACAGCGAAGAAAGTTTCCATTAATTCCACTTCTCCGAAGAGAAGTGACGTTTAGTTATATTAATCAGTGAAGAAACAAACTTTACTAGTTTCCATTAATTCCACTTCTCCGAAGAGAAGTGACATAAGATTAGCTTACTGGGTTTATTGGATGATTAAACAAAAGAGTTTCCATTAATTCCACTTCTCCGAAGAGAAGTGACCCCTCTTATTTAACCCCTTATACAGCCTGATGTCCAGATACCATTTGCGACGGGGTATAAACCTACAGTCAAATCCAACCATATTACATAAACAGAAAAACTCTCAAACCCTTAAACAGCAAGGCATCGGCCGGGTCAACGAGACAATAGGAATTTCCAGCTTTTGCCGACCCCGCCGCAGAAAAATTAGGCAAAGATCAAAAATTCGTCATTCGCATGAAAACACTGGTACAATCCCAGACCATACTCTACCTTAAAACATAGAGCAAATTCACCATTACATATATGTATATATCTTCTCGTGCAGCATTAGTCCGCAACCTTGGTGTAGCCTTACTTAACGGCGCTATCACATTAATCATCCTCTTAATTGCACCATTAGGACTAGCAGCCGTAATTATCAACACAGTCCTTGTCACAGTCGCTAGTTTTGTCAACGCTACAGCCGGCGATGCCGTAGTTAAATTTTTACAGCCATCTCAAATAAAAACATTACTAAACGAAGTCATTTCCCAACAGTCACAACTGACCCATAAAAACTAAAAATTAATATGCGGACACTCTACGTCTCTCGACAAGGTTGTTATATCAGCCTCAAAGCCGAAACCCTAATCATCAAACAAGGAGAAACCATTCACGGCGAAGTCCAATTACCACTGCTAGAACAAATACTCATATTTGGTAAATCTCAAATCACAACCCAGGCGATTCGTACTTGTTTATGGCGAGATATCCCCATCGCCTACCTATCTCGTATGGGATACTGCTATGGTCGGCTGATGCCAATTGAACGGGGATATCGTCAATTATCTCGTTATCAGCAACAATTAACAGCAATTGAACGCTTGTTAGCAGCTAGAAAAATTGTCCAAGCCAAACTAAAAAATAGCCGCACCTTTTTACAGAGACAACAACGACGTAACCCCTCCGAAACGGCTGAAATTGCCATCAAAAGTTTAGAAGTTCTGGGGCAAAAATCAGGAGAAGCTGAAACAATCGAGCGATTGATGGGATTAGAAGGTGCTGGTGCAGCGCAATATTTTTCAGCGTTTGGTGAATGTTTGAATAATCCCGATTTTGTATTTTTAGCGCGTAGCCGCCGTCCCCCAGGAAATCCAGTGAACGCCATGCTGAGTTTTGGCTACCAAATTCTGTGGAATCACCTGTTAACAATAATTGAACTCCAAGGATTAGACCCTTACTACGCTTGCCTACATCAAGGCACAGAACGTCATGCAGCTCTTGCTTCCGATTTAATTGAAGAATTTCGCGCCCCAATTATTGATTCTCTGGTACTTTGGTTAATCAATAGCAAAGTCATGGATACTCAAAAAGATTTTGAATATCATGATGGAGGTTGCTATCTAAATAACTCTGGTCGCCCAAAATATATCAAATATTTCTTACAACGCTTAGAAGAAGAAGTCCAAAATTATCAGGGAGAAAAACAACCTCGTTGGGATTTAATGACACAGCAAATTAAATTTTTTAAAGAATTCGTTTATCAGCCTAGCAAACTCTATAAGCCTTATGAAATTCGTTGAATGCTATTTTATGTAATAGTGTATGACATACCTTGCGACAAAAGACGCAAAAAAATATCTGATTTATTAGAAGGATATGGTCAACGAGTGCAATATTCAGTATTTGAATGTGTTCTCGACCAAAAAAAATATAATGAACTGCGAAAAAGACTCAAAAAACAAGTGAAAGTTTCAGAAGATAGCGTGCGGTTTTATCCCCTCAGCCGCCATACGTTTAATCAAATTGAAACTTGGGGAGAACCAGCAGTTACAGAACTACCAGGTTCAACTATTATCTGATTTCACTAATTATTTATAATCAGTAAAAAGTATTACTAATAATGACTTTTTACTAGGGTGTTCGGAAGCGAAAGTTCTAACGACACACTGAGAACGCCAGTAGCCCTGGTAACGCTCAAGAAGTATTTCAGCTTCTTAGCGCACCAATCCCCATGTATAATCTTTGATTTAGATGGGGTGCGTTCAAAAGTATTTAGGGACTTGCGTGAAAATAAAGTACCAGTAAACCGAGTTTCGACTGCGCTCAACTCTCGACGGCTGAGGGTTGAGCGCAGCGATGCACTGAGCGTAGTCGAAGTGTCGAAACCCGGTTGGTTGGGACACTATAGCGGTTCTCACTTGGATGCAATACAGTTTGACCTCACTTCCATTCCTCTCTCCTAAAAGGAGAGAGGCTTTGAATCTTACTCCCCAACGCTAGTAGGGAAGGGGCTGTTCTTGTTAGGTCTGTATTGCACTCAACTGAGAACCGCTATATTAACCCGCAGATCCCTTAGCTGTGATTTTAGCAACTTCTAGATCCCCCCTAACCCCCCTTAAAAAGGGGGAAGAATCAAAGTCCCCCAATTTATCGGGGTATTTAGGGGGATCTAAAACTTTTTGCTACCAAGAAGAGGACTTTTAAAACATCCTCTTATACCTTGTGGGGAAAAGCTCTTTATTCTTGCCCTTTGTGACTTTACCCATAACTTTGCCGCTACTGGAACCATAACTTTGCCGTCAACAACACTATAACCCTCATTCTAGCGTCAGCTAATTTTGGATGAAATTGACAGTTTGGAATCATAACTTTGCCGCCAGTCCAAATTGGAAGGATAAGCTTGCCGTGAGTCCAATCAAGCATAGAAAGCAGGAAAGCGCCGGATTTTTTTAGAATGAATGGAACAGAAGCGGTTTATGCTGGTATGGGATAGAAACTTTCGGCCATCCATCCTTTCTGAGTAACTACTGGAGTATTAGAAGATCCTCCTAACCACTGAGAACATTGCGAACAATAGCCTAAACTGGATTGCCAGCCTAACCAAAGTAGCTGGCGATGACAATGAGGACAATTTTGCACAAGAGGATGTTGATGTATTAAACAAGCTCTGACATCTTTAAATTTTTCTCAAAATTTCCATCTATGGCAGCCATATTAATTCAAAGTGAGGAATATGTAGACTTAACGTTTAAGCTAAGAGGCGCACCAATTCCTCTTGATAATGGTTATGTTATATACAGTGCTTTGTCCAGTATTTGTCCTAGCCTTCACGAACTAAAGTCTATTGGGATTCATCCGATTGCTGGAATACCGACCAGGAACAATTTGCTTGAACTCACTGCTCAATCTCGTCTAAAAATACGGATTTATCATCAACAAATTCCTTTAATTTATCCTTATTTAGCGGGTCAAGCCTTTCATATAGGTCAAAATCTTTATCAACTAGATATTCCTGACTACAAACCGTTAATTTCTTCAGAAAGTGTCTATTCCAGATTAGTGGTAATTAAAGGGTTTCAAGACTCTACTAACTTTATTGAAGCTGTGCAACGGCAAGTGGATAATTTAGGAATACAAGGAAAAATTGAACTTCTCACTCGACAAGATGGAACACCTCAACGAAGACAATTAACCATCAATAAAGAAGGGAAACAGTTTAAAGTTAGAGGATTTGGCGTAAAAATCAGTGAACTCAATCCTGAAGATTCCCTAACCTTGCAAGAACAGGGCATTGGCGGGAAACGAAAGATGATGTGTGGAATATTTGTCCGAGCGACTCGCAGCAAGGAAGAAGAGGAAACCTGATGATAGTGTCTACCCAACCCAAAATTTCCCTATCTCTCCATGCTGCGGATACGACAATAATGCACCGCGTCGGAATGACCGGACTTTACATGACTTTAAAGCGATTGGAAAAGCAATATCGCTTATCTCGTCAACGGGGAGGACATATATCATGGGTTTTGACTGCTGATACTATTGAATTATTCTGGGAAGGAAGTGATTTCATCGCCTTATCTTGGTTAATTAATGAGTCTTTTCAATTAGATGATACAGGTTTAATTCATTTAGTAGGATTAGACAATGATCGAATAGATTTAAGGCAGAAAATCCATATTCATGAGGGAATATGCGCTGTTTTCCTGCGACTTAATAAGTTTTATCAAGCAAGAGAGATAATTAACACTGAACTAACGTTTGAAGAAAAACAAGTCGAGTATCAATATAAATCCCTAACTTGGTACGCACATCAAACCTTTGCAGAGAAGTTATGCGAGGCAGATACCCAACAACTCAGACATGATTATATTCAAATAACCAGTTGGTTGTATTTAGGGGGAATTGTTCGCCATGCTCGGACGCAGAATACTACAAAACTAGAAGAGAAACCGGAATACGCCTTAGCATTATTATTTGTACCAGTAGTTTGTCATTATTGCTTACTTCATATACCATCAGAAGACTTAAAAGAAAGGAAACCCCATCGCTACTTGGTGGTGATTCCAGAAATAAAGGATTTTGAAGACGCTTCTCAAAGGAGATGGCGATTACAGCAATTAGAAACTAAACAGTTTCATGTTAGTAGCCTTGGGGAAGCAGGATTACTTTATTACAGCTTAGACGATATTCAGCCTGAAGTGGGCTACTATCAAGCTTGTCAAGTTTGGTTATATGAAAAAACAAATAAAGCTTCTCGTCAACGGACATTGATGAGTATAGAAGAAATTAAAATTGATAAGAATATTTTAATCACTTATCAACAGGTGCAAAAATATTTTAAAACTAATTATCAGATAATTAAATATAAGCAAATTTTTATTAAGGTCAATCTGATTCGCTCCCTGATTGCTGATAATTTAGTGAAAGGAATCCATTGGTGGTCTAATTTTTGGGAAAAATTGGTGATAGAGGATTCAAAAGAATATTTATTTAACCAGTTATTTTCCAATCGAGAAGGATTCATCATAATGGCAGAGAATAGTGAAGAAGACAAGCAGTATCTTATTTTTATTAAGGTATTTCAGCAAGCTATGAAGGGTAACTTTGCTAAAATGTATGCCAAAACAGAGGAAGGTAAAGATCCTCCAATTAAGAAGAAAGTTGAACGATTAAGGGCAGAGCTAAACTATTGTTATGATGAATTGTCGTTTAAGGAATATTTGTCTGACTTTTTAGTAAGAGGGGGATTAAATAAGTATTTTAATGAGCATCAGGAAAAGATTGCACTACTAATTAAAAAATCACCTTGGCAAGAAATAAGAATTTGGTCATTGTTAGCGATCGCCAGTTATAAACCCAAAGATAAACCCACAAACATGGATGATAGTTCGTTCCCAAACAATCAAAACCTAGAAGAAGTGAATGATGAGTCAGAAGAAGAATGACAATAATATCCCAAATTATTATCTTTACGGAACAATCCTCACTCGTTATGGTTTAGCGTCCTTAAATCATGACATTAGACGAGGAAATAAGACTATTCTACAAAAAGGCTATTGGAATGGTAAAATTCATTCTTTTGTAGGTTCAAGTGCAATTCGTTGGGCGTTACGTTTTTATCTTCAAAAGCAAGGTTACTTAGTTAATCGAGTTTGGGATGAGGACGAACATATTAATCGGTTAACAAGTGAAGATTTCGATCCAGAACAATTTTATGATGATGATATTTTTGGGTTTGCTTTATTAGAGTCTGCTGAAACAGAGGAGGAGACTTCAACAACAAAGAGAAAAAAGAAACAAACAAAAGCCAGTACTCCTAATCAGCGAATGGGTGCTTTAGGGATGAATATGGCTGTTTCGCTAACGCCTTATGATGGTGCAGTTAAGTTAGGGGCAAAAAGTGGCAGAGAGAAGGATAGTACATCTCTCCATTTTACAGAATATCATGCAACTCGATATCAATATTATTTTGGAATTGATGCCACTCATCTTAAAGATTGTTCCCGGATTTTACCTTTGATAGATGGGATTATGAATCTGCCCAAGGTGGGAGGGAGTAGTAATATTTTTAATTATCCTTTCTGTCCCGATAGTTTGGTATTTCAATGGACAAATCATTTTGCTTCATATATTTCCTATTGCTTTGAATATTGCGATCCTAAGAGTAAGAAAGCAAAATTTACACAAGAGTTTATAGATGAAGTGGAATGCGGACAGATTGACCCTAGTAAATTGTGGATTGGGGGAACAATTGTTAAGGAGTTACAGCAATTGGATAATTTTGAAAGTTCCCCTTTGAAGAAAGCGCATATTTATCGTAATCGAAATGAAATGGTTGAAGCTTTGAAAACAGTCATTAAAAGAGATTTGGGCTTGGAAGAATCAAAATGATTGCACCATTAATTCTCTATTTGGATGTTCCATTTACGACTTTTCGGGAGTCCCATGCAAGGGAAATGGGAAAAACCTATCCTGTCCCTCCTCCAGCGACAGTGTATGGGATGTTGTTGTCTTTGGTAGGGGAAACGAATGTCTATCGCCACTGTGGGGTAGAATTGGCGATCGCTATGTTATCTAGTCCCAAAAAGTCGCAAATTTTACGTCAAATGAGACGGTTTAAGAATGCTGATTTTAGCCATCCAGAGAATGTTATTCCCTGTTATCAAGAAATCTTGTCTAATGTGAAGTGTTTGATTTGGGTTCGTTCTGATAGTGAGAAGATACAACCAAGTTTAAGGGAGCGGATACAGTTAGCGTTTGACCATCCTGAGCTAGTAAGACGGTTTGGTTGTTTATTTTTGGGAGAAAGCGACCAGTTGATTAAAACGATCAAACTTGTCTCGGAAGATTATCTAGAGGGAGTGAGACAGTGGGCAATTAGAGATAATCGAGGCAGGTTAACCTTACCCTATTGGGTTGACCATGTGGGGTCAAGAAATACCCGATTTTTGAGGTATCGGATTGAGGAAATAGATAGATTATCACCTCCTGATTTAGCCTGGACAATGGTTCAATCCCCGATTTGACAAGTACCCCTGCTGGCGAGGAGAATCGAGGTAAAAAATGACGGAAAGGATTACAGGGTTAAGGGATATAGCAATTTAGATAAAGAAAAAGGTGCTTGCAAATCCTTGAAAGAGTTAGGGGGATTGAGTTTTAGAGGTTGAAGAAATACAAGAAATTGATAAGTTTTGTCTTTTTGGGATCTCCGGCTGAGGGGTACTTGTAAAATTGCTAGTGAGCCTTCATCACTCAAGGGTTTTAGCCTTTGCTGTGAATCGTGGCTTTATGCTGTTAGGCGTTGCTCAAGTTGAGCAGGATTCCCGAATTAAAGTAGTGTTCGTGTGAATCGTGGCTTTATGCTGTTAGGCGTTGCTCAACGATTTACCGTCAAGCCGAGTGGTGAGTTGAAATTGTGAATCGTGGCTTTATGCTGTTAGGCGTTGCTCAACCAAAGCGTCGGAGAAATCACAGCGATTTTGCAACGTGAATCGTGGCTTTATGCCGTTAGGCGTTGCTCAATCTTGCAAGATGAAGTGGCTAATGTTATTAGCCACTTCATCGCCTGAACAACCTTTGCAATTGGCAGAGTTTGACAGGCAAGTAGCGCTAGAAGCTCTTTGTCAGGGGCAGACTGTAATTCCTTTTTGGTGCGATGCCTGCGGCGGGCTACGCCAACGCATTCACGAAGTCTTACACCAAAACCTCAAACGCTTTAGGGAGTAATATTAAGTACTATTACGCTGCATAAGGATGTTTATTAGCACTTTTATACTGCTGATAAATATGGAGAAATACTACATTACTCAGGTTGTCTACATCGCTATCATCGTAGGCATCTACAGGTAAACCTGTGTCTTCGCTGTACAAGTAATCATAAATAAAACTCTTTATTGTGGCTCTTGTAGATTCCTTATCCCGCCAGTTTTCTAGTTGCTGTAATTGTGATTTCACGGCTTCAATTAGCGACTGAGCAACCTGTTTGACGCGGTTTCTAATTCTGGTATCTAAATTATCTTTAGATGAGCAAAGCAAGTCAAAAACGGCAAGGTGTTCTTCACTTAAACCTTCGCGGACAGCACGGGTGTCTTCTTCCGAGAGGTCTTTTACAAGTTTCAGCAGTTCCTCAAATGTTTGCTCTATGGCTACTCGGTCAGTTTCGCGGTTATAGTTTTGGATAGCTTGTTGATAGCGCGTGTAGTAGTCAATGCGAGATGGGTTTCGTTGTATCATTCGCTGGAGTTGGCGTTCGACAGCTTCTTTCAGGGTTTGGACTGAGGTATTTTTGGTCTGGGAATTAGCAAATTCTGCTTTTAATAACTCAAAGTCTATATTGCTAATATTGTAATTTTTGCCTGACTCTGCACCTGGAAGACGGGAAGTATCAACGTTGATGAACTCGCTAACGATACCTTGTAAGGAACGGATGACAGCGTTAATATCTAAAGATATTTTGTGTTGTTCGTGTAAGTGTTTGTAAATTTGCTCGATGGCATTATATTTTCCTTGGTAGGGTGCTGTTAATTTCGGTTCAGTAATTAGTGCCTGTTTCTTTTTGAAGACTTCCCTGGCTAATACTTCAAAGCGGGCGCGAGATTCATCGTTTGTACAAACTGCATTAACTGCACTTGCTAAAGCAGCAATTTTATCAAATCCTGCTGTTTCCACTAGTCCTTGCAGGTCAAACCCCAAATTGGCGATGTGGTCAATACAAGTTTGAAGCGCGATCGCATAATCTTCTTGTAATTGGTTCAGGTCGTTGTAAGGTGTTATACTCTCGTCTGTGCTTCCTACTTCTGTACGGGAGTATCTTGCAAGGGCGGCACGGAGACTTGTTAAAATACCGTTGTAATCAATTAACAACCCGTTATTTTTCCCTTCGTAGACGCGGTTTGCACGAGCGATCGCTTGCATGAGAGTATGTCCTTGTAAGGGTTTATCTATATATAATGTGGCAAGGCTGGGGACATCAAAGCCTGTTAACCACATGGCGCAGACAATCGCAAAGCGGAAAGGGTGTTTTTCGTTCTTAAATTCTTCTTCTAGATTGCGACTTTTGATAATTTGGCGATGGGGAACTATATCTAAACCCCAATCTTTGAAAGTTTTAACTTCATTTTGGGCTTCGCTAATCACAACTAAATATTCTGTTGACTCCAACCATTGCAAATATTGCTGGTATTCCACTTCCTCTTGTTCATCACCAGCTTGTTTGACTAATTGTTTCTGTGCTTGTATTGCTTGTTTCCAGTATTTATCGATAAGTCCGTGCATTCGGACGGCGGTAATCTTATCTAGACAAACAAGCATCGCTTTTCCGGTTTGCCAACGTTGGGTATAGTGAGCTACTAAGTCTTGGGCGATTCGGTCTAAACGTTTTTCGGCGGTGAGGATGAGATATTCTCCCCCCAAGCGGCGACGGACGGCTTCTTCTTGTTCTGCGTCGAGGTCAAATTGTTCGATGGCGGTGGCGAGGCGTTTATTTAGTTCTTTGTCAGCTGCAACCTGGCGTTGAGTGCCTTTGTCATCATAATATAATTCTTCGCCTCGATTGTCGTAGTAGAGAGGTACTGTTGCGCCATCTTCTACAGCGCGTTGGAAGTCGTAGGTGGAAACGTAGCCGCCGAAAACTCGACGGGTGAGTTGGTCTTCTTCCGACTCCATTAAAGGTGTACCAGTAAAGCCGATGAAAGATGCGTTGGGTAAACTAAAACGCATATTTTCCGCGAGTTTACCGTATTGGGTGCGGTGCGCTTCGTCGGAGATGACGATAATATCGGGACGGTGGGAGTAAATCTCACCGGGTTTGTTGAATTTGTGAATCAGCGTGAAAACGTAGCGATGGTTGTCTTTGAGTAATTCCGCTAATTGTTCACCACTGGCGGCTTGGGTGTTATTTTCTTTGATAGCACCAACGCCAGCAAAGGTTTGCACGATTTGATTATCTAGTTCTTGGCGGTCTGTGACGATGACAAAGGTAAAATTACCTGGTAATTGGCGGTGGACTTTGCGAGTGAGAAACGCCATTGAGTAAGATTTCCCGCTACCTTGAGTATGCCAGAAAACGCCAAGTTTCCCTTCTCGGACTTGCCGTTGTTGAATGGCGGTAAATGCGCGGTTAACACCAAGAAATTGGTGATTACGAGTCAGAATTTTGATGGTTTTACCGCTACTGTCATCAAAGAGGATGAAGTTTTCGATGATGTCGAGGAAATTGTCTTTGCGGCACATCCCCATTAACATTGTTTGGTAGTCAACTTTGCCGAGTTCCTCTTCTTCTAGACGTTTCCATTCTTGGAAGTGGCCGTAGCGACTGGTGATGCTACCTACTTTCCCCACTATTCCATTACTTAACATGACTATGGCGTTGTGATGGAAAATTTCGGGGATAGTATCTTTGTAGTCGGTGTAGTTGTCTTCGTAAGCCACTCTGACGTTGCGGTGCGTGGCTTTAAGTTCAATAAATAGTAAAGGAATACCATTAACAAAGCCGATAATATCAGGTCGTTTGGAGTAGAGAGAACCTTTAATAGACAACTCCCGCACAACCAGGAAATGGTTATTTTCTGGGTTTTGAAAGTCAATCACTTTCAAGCGGGGATTGATAGTTTCACCGTGTGGGTTTTTGTAGGGTTTCTCTAGGATACCTTCACGGATAAGTTGGTATTTTTTCTGGTTGATGGTGATTAATTGCTCTGAAATATTGGATGTGGTGAATTGGGCGATCGCATCATCGTATACTTGCTGTGGATGACCAGGATTAAATTTCTCTAATGCTTGGCGAAGATAGCGTGTGAGTACAACTTCTCGTTTATCTTTGCGTCCTAGTGTACCGTTAGTGCCGAATGTTTCTTTTTTGTATGCGTAAACTGAGTGCCATTTCAGGGTTCCTTCAAAAAAGTTAGCGGTAGTTTGTTGCACTAGGCGGTCTTCGGAATACTCGGCACTCATGATGATGACAAATTATACAGATATTTATGTTACTTTACCCATAACTACCCGTAAGTTTGCAGTGAGCCGAGAAAAAAGATTCAGAGTACCACGATCCCTTTGTCTGAATCTTGCTCACTTGTGACTTAAAGTTATAAAGTCCTTTGTAAAGAGATTATAAAAGGCTCATCAGAAGTGCGGAAGACAGCAAGGATCTTGTGTCTTACAATTAAGATGATACAAAAGTGAGACAATTAACTTTAGTTTGTCAAGCCCAAAGTTTTTTATTGGGTCTTGTTATTCATTGATAATTTAATTTCCTTAGTAGACCTTTATTCCTGTCCTAGACAGCACCCTGAGTTCTATCGCCAACTAGCCAAGTTCAATAATTGCATGAAGTTCCCCGAATCTACTCGTGTCAGATATTCCCGCAACCCTCTTGTGGAAGTAATCTGTCAGCTTCGGTTCCCGAAAATCTTAAAAATCGAGAAGGAAGCTCCTGTAGACTTTCAGGAAGCGGTGAGATCAGATTATCCGCTCTTCAGCACCCCTCGAACTCTTGAGTTGTCATTATTGGCTAATTCACAACCCAATTCACCACCCGTGTTACTGGGACAAGGTTTGTCCTATGAGTTTGCTGATAAAGCAGGAGAGTGGAAACTTGTTTTATCTAGTGACTTTATAGCTCTTTCTACTTTTAATTACAAAAGCTGGGAGGATTTTAGAAACCGATTATCTGCTGCTATTAATTTACTTATTGAATACTACAAGCCGTCGTACTTTACCAGGATTGGACTAAGATACCAGGATATAATTATGCGTTCCGAGCTTGGCGTAGCGAATCGCCCGTGGCGGGAGTTACTTAAACCCCCGATTTTAGGGATATTCGCAGCCGAGGACTTGCCGGAAGATGACTTTCCTGAAGCCTTCTCGCTTTTCGTGTGCGGTCTGGGTTATGCAGATGCAATAGTGAGTGCTAGGTATGGACTTGCACGAAAAAATGAATCTAATGAACTGGGTTATTTTATAGACGCTGATTTTCACACTGAGAAGATAACGGAGATCGAAGATGCTGATGAACACCTTAACCGATTCAATCGAGAAGCCAGGAACTTTTTCCAATGGTGCATCACGCCCGAATTACACCAAGTCTTGGGGCCAGAACCCATTGAAGAATAGACAAGAAGGAGGTTCTTTAAAGCTATCGATTCTGCTTGATGATGACATTCCAACAAATATTAGGTCAGCAAGTGTGAATCTGGATGCTGTGCGAAATTATCTTCAACATGGCAATGCTGTACTTTCTATTGAAGACTACGCTTGGTTAAATTTATATGAACAGGCTTTATCAGCCAATCCTGATGCGCCAGTTAAAAACACTTTGGATGAATTAATCCTTACCTCTACATTTACTTCTACAGTACCTGTACTAAGATTTGTAGGATTACAAGATTTTCCTACCCAAATTAAAGAGTATCTTCATGCCTTGTACGCAAGTGAACAGGATGAAGATGCTCTATATGAAATTGCAGAAGCAATAGTTGAATGGTTAACAGATAACTCAGATGAATATCAAACAAGGCTAGCTGTGGAATTTAAGAATATGCCTCTAGTAGCTAGTCGTATTCTTATAGTGTCCTTACGTAACGCAGAAACCCACATTAATAGTGAAAATTTACTTTATGCCATTAGTTCCTTCTTGGAATCAACGGATAAACTTTTAGCCCAATCTTCTGCTGCCTGTCTTTTAACTTGTGGTGGTCGCTTAGGTAAAAATATTGTGGAAACTGCACTGTTAGAGAATAATTTGCCACATTCTCGATTAATTCAAGGCATAATAAGACTATTAAATTAAGTCACTTTTAGTTTCCTCATTTCATGAAATTTAACGCAATCCCTTGGTGGCTCAGAAGGCCATGCCAAGGCTCTAAGCGGCCTAAAAATCTAGTTCGTCTTTGTAGGAGCCTGGGAGATTTTGAACTGATTGTAAGTGAGGCGATTGAGTGTACAGATATGTGCTGGCAGCAGGATTTAATCGAAAGAGTTATCCAGCAGGTACTAGGAAATGAAATTTCCGGCGTTTCTACTTATAATGCCGATACAATCGATCCTTTTGATATTGGCCATGCTCTTGGGGTGATTGCAGAAGGCATAAATCAAGGGGATTTTCGTGCTAGCAGAGGCAAGAAACGAAAATCGAGTTGTACTAGAGGCTCTTTAATTATTCCTGTAAGTTGTCTTCCGAAGACCACCCACTATGAATTCACTCCAGGGAATAACCTAAATTTTTATCCAGCTAATCACCGTCATTTTGATTTAAGTATTAGTGATGCTGAAGAGCTAGCAACAGTAATCTTAAATGGCATTCGCAATCAAGCCATAAGATACACATTTATTAAAAATGAACCGAAGAGCCACAAACTAACTTACCATCTTCAAGCTGTCATTGCCTACTCACACTGCCTTCAGGTTTTTGGAAACTTGAATCACTCGGAACCGCCATCTAGTTGGGCTAATGGACAAGACTTGACAGCCAGTGAGCAGCTTGAAACTCTTAAGCACTTGGCACAAGTATAAGTAGAGTAAATTGGCAGTTGTAATTATCAGCAAAATCTATAATTTACACAGCTATGCTTCCATTTATGAGGCGAGGAAGGAGTAAATCGCGGGCTTGGCGAAGACGTTGATTAGTAAATATTAAGCTAGTTATTTGGTTAGTTACTAGACTTGCTAATGTATTAAACTCCTGTAACAATTTTGGAGAAGGAATTAGTATAGGGTACTGTTCCATGACATCCCAATTAGCACGAGGCATTTTTGAGCCTTCTTTAGATGTCTTTGAGGTGTAGTCAACAAACGCAACACTAGAAACAAGTGATAGTGTTAATCCAAATAAATCTTGGTTTATAGGTCGGATTACAATTGCATCAGAAGAACATATCCCATTTACTGGAGCAAAAACAACTTTGTGAAAATAAGGTCTAATTTTACCAAATAGGATATCACCTTTAGTAAATACGAATTTATTGCTATCAACTTCATGACTATACCCCCAAGATGTAAGGGCTATTGATTGTCGTGGGATATGTTCAAGTCCAACGTAAGGTGTGTTTAGTTCAGTGTTTGAAGGATGAATGGATTGTCGAATAGATAATGCAATATCTTTAAGTCTTTTTCTATTCCAACCCTCTGGAATGCCATCAACTACCTTCACTGACTCGTAGCCAGGGAAGCGCGATCGCACAAACCATTCCTTATACAGCAAGTGGATGGACTCTTCCAGCAGTGCTATTCGGCGGTTGTTGTTGTCGATGAGGCGATCGTAATTTGAGAGAATCTCAGCTATGCGTTGTTGAGTTTGGTAATTAGGATATTGAACTTCAAGCGACCTTAATATTCCAGTATTTAGGTTCAGCATTGTTGAACCTACTGCTTTATTTTCAATCCATTTAACAACCTGAGATTGCTTGAGGTAATAAAATAAAAATGATGGGAAAACAGGACTATTAGTTAAGCTGATTTTGACGCATCCAGTACCACATAACCAACCTGATTCTCTTTGACTAATAATTGCTCTCTTATTAAGTTCACCACGACGAGGATAAACAATATCTCCTACTTGGAGAACGTGGCGGGATAGCTTACGCACCATAACATCATCTACGTAAGAAATAGAATCTTCTGTAATTTTATCGTTGACGATATTTTGTGGCATGACAACGGGTGTACCATAACTTTGGTAATCACTTTGATGTAATTGAGAACCAAATGGCCCGGTTTGAATACTTCCTCCAACTTCATCAGCAATTTGGCCAAGAGTTGCTTTACTCCACATTACATTCCCAACTCCTCAAAATTGGCAGCAATACTTGCCGCTAACTCCACCGCTTCCTCATTCAAACTCGCCAACTCTAAATGAATTTCCCGCATTCTCTCCTCAAAATCGTCCTCATCTTCCCCATCCAAAGCAGTTACACCCACATAACGCCCAGGTGTTAAACTACTATCCTGCTGGGTTATTTCATCCCGCGTTACCACTTTACACAACCCTGATACATCCACAAACACCGCTTCAGGAAAGCGAGATTGTAACCAGGTAACTTGTGCTTTCACATACAGCGTAGACTTAATAGCAAAAATAGCTTCATCTCGCACTATATCCAGTGCATCACGTTGTTTTTTAACTTCCTTCCCATCCCAAATATCCTGTTTCCGCGCTTCTAGTTTTTTCTCCGCCAGTTCCACAGCGCGAGTACCGACTTTATGCACTTCGTTGATGTGCTTTTGCAGAGTTTTCAATTGGGGAATAAAAAGTGCAAACCTTGCTGCACAGTCTTTTTGCGCTTCATTAGTAGAAAGTGACTCAGCTTGAGTTGCAAACCATGCAAGATGCACTTGTAGTTCACCAATTAAAACATCTCTCGCCGCAGTAAATTCTTGAATTCCCGCTTCCAACTCAGACAAAGTAGCGCGGAAAGTCTCTATATTCTGATTGGCGATGTCTTCAGCAACTAATCCCTCAACTTCGGGTAAATCCTTTAATAAAGGAAGCGAAGCTCCAAGACGATCGCTAAAAGTATGCAACATCTGCGTCAACTTAGCTAACGGTGACTCCAACTGTGTCAACACACCTTCAATAGTCCCTGCTTCTTGGTGCGTCTTATTTAAATATTCCCCCACCAACCCTAAATAACGTTCCTGCTGACCGCGATACAACCAAGCGATCGCAGTGATATTCTGGAGTTGTTCTTCACTAAAATCGCGGATTTTGCGCGTCACTACCCGGTAAACATTCCGCGCATCAATCATCAACACTTTGTCTTGGCGTTCTGCTGGTTTTCCCTTGTCAAAAAACCACAATGTACAAGGTAGCGATTTTGTGTAAAAAAAGTTCGTCCCAATAGAGATAATCATATCCACCGCTTGAGTGGCGATTAACTCCTCTCGAATCTCCTTTTCCCCATGTCCCGCATCCGATGCGGAACTCGCCATCACAAACCCGGCTCTACCTCGCTCATTTAAATAACTGTAAAAATACTGAATCCAGAGGTAATTTGCATTGCTCACTGCTTTAGTTTTGGCAGCAATTCCCGGTATCTTTTTCTCAGTAAACAGCCGCGAGTCAGTCTTCACCTTCTCTGGACTCACACCATCCACGTTAAACGGCGGGTTAGACATGACAAAATCACATTCACCCAGCAACTCTTCCCAGCGATCGTAAAAAGTATTACCCTGGCGAACAATCCCTTCTAACCCGTGAACCGCTAAATTCATTCGCGCTAAACGGGTGTTAGTATCCGATTTTTCCTGTCCGTAAAAAGTAATCTTTGCAGCTGCATCCTCACCGCGATTTTCCACAAAATGTCCCGTCTGCACAAACATACCCGCACTACCGCAAGCAGGGTCTAAAACATTTCCCCGGTCAGGTTCAATCATATTTACAATCGTGCGTACCAAAGAAGGCGGTGTAAAAAATTCTCCTCCTTCCTGTGCGCCACTCATAGCAAACTTATTCAGAAAATACTCATAAATTCGCCCAAACACATCACCTGTGGCTGTACGCAACTCCTCCCGGTCAAAAATACGTACTAAATTATACAGTAAATCCTGCTCAAAACTGGTGTACTCCTTCGGTAAGACCCCCTCCAACATCTTAGTTTCATCCTCAATGGCTTTCATCGCTGCATTAATTGCCTTGCCAATATCTGCGTTTTCTGCCAAATTCAAGATGCGATCGTACTGAGCCTCAATTGGTAAAAAAATTGCTGACTTTCCTTTAAAGTCATCTATAGTAATCGGGCGTTTTTTTCCACCCCGCGAGGATAAACCCTTTTCAATCTCCGCTTTGACAGCATTGAAGCGATTTGTCGCATGGCGAAGAAAGATTAGCCCCAGTACGGGCATACTGTATTCATTAGCATTGAGTTTGGAGTTAGCACGGAGTTGGTCTGCGGCTTCCCACAGGGAAGATTCAAGTTGACTGATATTGAGCATAGTTTGTTAGCGACTTAGGCGATATGACTGTCTATTTCGCCTAAAAAATTATGAGTTTACATATTAACTGTTTTGACAACCAGGGAATCTGTTATTTTTTCCTCTAGCCCAAACAAATATACTTAGCACGTTTAATTCCGCGATCGGAATTTTTTAACCTAAAATAACGTCCCAACAACGATCAGACGGTTGGAGAGAGACGCGATAAATCGCCGTCTCTACAGCAAATCTATTCGTTAATTATTTCTTGACACACCAGGCGATCGCAACTCAAAACCACTAAGCGTTTACACCTCATTTCCCCTGACTTGGTGGAATTTTGCCCTCAGTCTGAGCTTGTTTAATCGCTCGTTTCACAATTAACACCGCCATTTGAGACAAAGAACGCTCCTCTGCATCAGCCAAAAATTGCAGGGCTTCTTTGTCTTCTTCTTCCATATAAAGAGTTACAGTTACTTTTCCCATATCAGCATCATAAGCGATTTAGTGTATTTTTATCTTAAACGCATTAAAACACACTGTTTAACATAAAAACACTTTATTTTAGCGTATAATTACTGATAAGTCAAAAGCCAGCCATCAACTTTCTCAGGGCGGATGCTGGCTTTTGGCCCCCCTATCACAGGAGACATTTTCCATGTTAAAGCCTGTTAGCTACAAAACAGATCAACACAGAGCTTATCAACAAGCTTTAGATGATTTCGGCATCACAGAATTAGTAACAAAGCTCAACAACTACTCTGATGCTGACTTTGAGAGCGCCTGGATACAGCCCCAGCAGAAAGAAATAGAAAGTCTAGCTGCGATTCTGATTTCTCAATTAACTTACAGCATCAATGGTAAGTTGATTGCCGCTTATCTCAATCTCATCCGGCAGAGTAATCAAGATATAGCCCCAAGCTTGATTAACCTCAAATGCCCAGACGCATCTATTGAGCTTCCCGCTAACTTTCCTGATGTAGCAAAGACACCCAGATTTTTATATGGCGATCGCTTGCGTTGGCTCTCTACTGAAAGCGATACTGACTGGGGTATTGTCATAGGTAGATTTTATAGCTTTGCTAGCGATCGGTGCTGCTGGAGTTGGTGCTACCTGATTTGGTTGAGCAAAAATAGCCCCAGTGCTAGTTGGACTTCTGCTGATATTGCTTGGGAAGAAGATTTAGAACCAATCAGCGAGGAAACAGACTTATGAATCCTCATCCACTCAAGCAGCGAGAGCAAGATTTGATGCAACTCTACAGTTACTGTCAGTTGGGTATGACTCCCAAGCAGTTTTACACCAAGTGGCAGGTGAACTACGAAGAAATTGCTCAGATTTGCGATCGTTCCCTTTCCACCGTTCGACGCTGGTTTGCTAGAGGTAAAAACTACCGCCGTCCCATGTCAGCCGATTTACGCCACCTGGCGCTGATGAACTTTTTGCTCGAACATTTTGAGGATATCCCCGAAGAAGTGTTGCAGAAGCTTTGTTTTCCAGACAAGAGTGAGTAGGAATTGAATCTAATTTCAATATCAATTTGATATTTCTTGCCAGCCACCGTCACAGTAGGCTGGCTTTTGTCTTGGAAATTACAGATTTTACCAGGAGAATTCGATGACCTATCTTGAAAAGCTCAGTCCTTGGTGTATAGTCCGACTTAAACCTAATATGCAGAATCAGATTGTAGCTCGTTTTCGTCGCCGCAGTGATGCAGAAGCTCATCTACAAGTTTTATGCCGACTCATCCCCAGCGTAAGTTTTACACTAATTTTCAATGTGGTGTTAGAGCAACAAAACTTGAATACTGTAAAGTGAGTAGCGATCGCATTTTACTGTTAAGCTGTTCGTCATCTAGTTTTACAAGGCAATATAAGGCTGGAAACGGTTTCAGACGCTAAATTATCAAATTTAAATGCGCGACAGCTTACCTGACATTCTCCCGCAGATGGAAACTTGCTCTGGCACATCCTTGATCGCCAAATCTATAAATGTGATCGCTAAAATTACAATTGCAGTCGCCAAATCTATAGACGTGATCGCCAAATCTATAGACGTGATCGCATCCATCCTCTTTTTACCTGAAACTGGCAGTGGGCGATCACAAAATCAGTATATTGTCTGTTCACAAGTAAACAACACTCATCCACGAGGTTCTTTCATTGTCAGAAACAGATCATTTGTGATGAAATTGTACGTTTTTCTGGAATTTAGGGCGTTGGTGTTGAATTTATCTCATCATAAAATTACTTCTCACGCTCTTACCCATGAACGAACAACGACAGCAAGCCTATTTCAACCTCATTCGCAGCCTGTTAGATTCCTCCAGTGGTGAAGAAGTCGAGATTTTAGCAGCAAACCAAGAATTACTTGATGCTGGCTTTGTGCAAAAGGTAGAAGAAATAGCACAGATGTGTTCCCAACACGGGGATGAGAAGACAGCGAATTGGTTGCGAAATTTGGCAATGCAACTAGGGGAAGCGTTGAATCTAGATAATGAACTAGATTGGGCATCTCTCCGTGAGGAGGAGATACAGGCATATTTCCAATTCTTGATAGAGGTACTACGAGCAACCGCAGACAGCGAAGATAATCCCCAGGTAGTTTACCCCTTATTAGCAAAGAATACAGACAAACTTGATGGAGTGTTTGCAGAAATACTACGTAGTCTAGGGACGACAAATACGCTGGGGGAAGCTAAAGCAAATGAGGCGGAATTTTTAGCAGCAGTTATTGGTTTTAGCAATTTAATAGCGCAATTTCCCTTGGGTGACAAAGCCAGTAATATGGAAATTGCCATCACTGGCTATGAAGTTGCGTTAACTGTCTACACTAAGGAAGCTTTGCCTGTTGAATGGGCAGCAACGCAAAATAATCTCGCCATTGTTTACAGCAAGAGAATCAAAGGAGACAAGGCTAAGAACATCGAAAATGCCATCGCGGCTTATACTGCGGCTTTAACTGTCTATACCCAGTCAGCTTTGCCTCAAGATTGGGCAAGGACGCAATATAATCTCGCAATTGCCTACAGCAAGAAAATCAAAGGAGACAAGGCTGAGAACATTGAAAATGCCATCGCTGCATATACTGCGGCTTTAACTGTCTTCACCAGAGAAGCTTTGCCTGTTGAATGGGCTACAACGCAATATAATCTCGCAATTGCCTACAGCGAGAGAATCAAAGGAGACAAGGCTAAGAACATCGAAAATGCCATCGCTGCTTATACTGCGGCTTTAACTGTCAGAACCAGGGAAGCTTTGCCTGTTGAATGGGCAATGACGCAAAATAATCTCGCAATTGCCTACAGCGAGAGAATCAAAGGAGACAAGGCTGAGAACATCGAAAATGCCATCGCTGCTTATACTGCGGCTTTAACTGTCAAAACCAGGGAAGCTTTGCCTGTTGAATGGGCAATGACGCAAAATAATCTCGCTGCTGCCTACAGCAAGAGAATCAAAGGAGACAAGGCTGAGAATATCGAAAATGCTATCGCGGCTTATACTGCGGCTTTAACTGTCAGAACCAGGGAAACTTTGCCTCAAGATTGGGCTACAACGCAATATAATCTCGCTGCTGCCTACAGCTATAGAATCAAAGGAGACAAGGCTGAGAACATCGAAAATGCCATCGCTGCTTTCACTGCGGCTTTAACTGTCAAAACCAGGGAAGCTTTGCCTATTGAATGGGCAATGACGCAATATAATCTCGCAATTACCTACAGGGAGAGAATCAAAGGAGACAAGGCTGAGAACATCGAAAATGCCATCGCTGCTTTCACTGCGGCTTTAACTGTCAGAACCAGGGAAGCTTTGCCTATTGAATGGGCAACGACGCAAAATAATCTCGCAATTACCTACAGGGAGAGAATCAAAGGAGACAAGGCTGAGAACATCGAAAATGCCATCGCTGCTTTCACTGCGGCTCTAACTATCTACACCAGGGAAGCTTTGCCTCTAGATTGGGCTACAACGCAATATAATCTCGCCATTGCCTACAGGGAGAGAATCAAAGGAGGCAAGGCAGAGAATATCGAAAATGCCATCGAAAATGCCATCGCTGCTTATACTGCTGCTTTAACTGTCTACACCAGGGAAGCTTTGCCTCTAGATTGGGCAATGACGCAAAATAATCTCGCTGCTGCCTACCGTGAAAGAATCAAAGGAGACAAGACTGAGAACATCGAAAATGCCATCGCTGCTTCTACTGCTGCTTTAACTGTCTACACCAGGGAAGCTTTGCCTAAAGATTGGGCAAGGACGCAAGATAATCTCGCAATTGCCTACAGCAAGAGAATCAAAGGAGACAAGGCTGAGAATATCGAATATGCCATCGCTGCTTATACTGCTGCTTTAACGGTCTACACCAGGGAAGCTTTGCCTCTAGATTGGGCAGGTACGCAAAATAATCTAGCTGCTGCCTACAGCTATAGAATCAAAGGAGACAAGGCTGAGAACATCGAAAATGCCATCGCTGCTTTCACTGCGGCTCTAACTGTCAGAACCAGGGAAGCTTTGCCTCTAGATTGGGCAATGACGCAAAATAATCTCGCTGCTACCTACACGGAGAGAATCAAAGGAGACAAGGCTGAGAACATCGAAAATGCCATCGCTGCTTCTACTGCTGCTTTAACGGTCTACACCAGGGAAGCTTTGCCTCAAGATTGGGCAGCTACGCAAAATAATCTCGCAACTGCCTACTATTTTAGAATTAAAGGAGACAAGGCTGAGAATATCGAAAATGCCATCGCTGCTTATACTGCGGCTTTAACTGTCTACACCAGGGAAGCTTTGCCTCTAGATTGGGCAAGGACGCAAGATAATCTCGCAAATGCCTACAGCTATAGAATCAAAGGAGACAAGGCTGAGAACATCGAAAATGCCATCGCTGCTTTCACTGCGGCTTTAACTGTCAGAACCAGGGAAGCTTTGCCTCAAGATTGGGCTAAAACGCAAAATAATCTCGCTGCTACCTATAGGGAGAGAATCAAAGGAGACAAGGCTGAGAATATCGGAAATGCCATCACTGCTTATACTGCGGCTTTAATTGTCTTCACCAGGGAAGCTTTACCTGTTGAATGGGCAGGTACGCAAAATAATCTCGCAAATGCCTACAGGGAGAGAATCAAAGGAGACAAGGCTGAGAACATCGAAAATGCCATCGCTGCTTATACTGCTGCTTTAACTGTCAAAACCAGGGAAGCTTTGCCTTTTGAATGGGCAACGACGCAAAATAATCTCGGACTTGCCTACAGTGGGAGAATCAAAGGAGACAAGGCAGAGAATATCGAATATGCCATCGCGGCTTTAACTGCGGCTTTAACTGTCAAAACCAGGGAAGCTTTGCCTTTTGAATGGGCAACGACGCAAAATAATCTCGCAAATGCCTACAGGGAGAGAATCAAAGGAGACAAGGCAGAGAATATCGAATATGCCATCGCGGCTTTAACTGCTGCTTTAACAGTCTACACCAGGGAAGCTTTGCCTCTAGATTGGGCAGCTACGCAAAATAATCTTGCAAATGCCTACAGGGAGAGAATCAAAGGAGGCAAGGCAGAGAATATCGAAAATGCCATTGCTGCTTCTACTGCTGTTTTAACTGTCTACACCAGGGAAGCTTTGCCTCTAGATTGGGCAGCTACGCAAAATAATCTCGGACTTGCCTACAGGGAGAGAATCAAAGGAGACAAGGCTGAGAATATCGAATATGCCATCGCTGCTTCTACTGCTGCTTTAACTGTCTACACCAGGGAAGCTTTGCCTCTAGATTGGGCAGCTACGCAAAATAATCTCGGACTTGCCTACAGGGAGAGAATCAAAGGAGACA
>NZ_JBALEK010000043.1:0-4810 GCF_036917815.1 Nostoc sp.
CGGTATTAGATTCATCCAAGGCATCAATAGCATTTGCCAGAATATTCATAAATACCTGATTTAATTGACCAGGGAAGCATTCTATTTGAGGTAAACCACCGTAATTTGTGACCACTTCAATGGCGGGATGTTGTTCGTTAGCTTTTAGACGATGTTTGAGGATGAGAATGGTGCTATCGATACCTTGGTGAATGTCAAATGGTACTTTGTAGTCTTGATCAGCACGGGAGAAAGTACGGAGACTGGTGCTGATATTTTTGAGGCGATCGCACGCCATAGACATGGAATCAATCATCTTGGGCAAGTCTTCTAAAGTATAATCCAAGTCGATTGATTCAGCATGGTCTGTAATTTCATCTCCGGGAGTAGGAAACCTTTGTTCATATAGTTTCAAGTGTTCGATCAGATCGGCAAAGGTAGGTTTAGCAAGTTTTAGACTAGCAGCAATAAAACCGAGGGGATTATTCATTTCGTGAGCTACCCCGGCGACTAAGTTACCCAATGCAGACATCTTTTCACTTTGCACGATTTGTAATTGAGCGCCCTGGAGTTCTTGTAAAGCTGCTTCTAGCTGTTGAGCATTTTCTAGCGATCGCTCATACAATTGAGCATTTTCCAAAGAAATTGCCGCTTGAGCGCAAAGTAAGTTGAGCAGTTCAACGCGATCGCTCGTAAACGCCCCCGCTGCTAAATTATTTTCTAAGTACAAAATACCCAGCAACTTCCCTTGATGTAAAATCGGGCTACACAAGATACTCTGAGGCTGCTGACGCATGATATACGGATCATTGGCTAAAATCGGATCAGCCGTTGCATCAACCAGCACAACAGTCTGCCGATTGTGCTTCACTTTGTAAATCAGCTTCAGGGGAATATCCTGACTGTCTTCAACTAGAAGGCGCTGCAACACGACTGGCTCCGAACCTTCAATAATTGACCCTTTGATTAACAGGCGTTCGTCTTGCAACAGCATGAACACACACTTATCAGCCCCCGCATTTTTGATGACGATCGCAAGCAATGATGAAAGCAGTTTTTCCAGTTCGATTTCCCCTGAGATAGTTTGAGAAGCTTTGAGAATGGCGGCTAAATCGAGAGAGTCAGAGACACTGGAGGAAGAACTAGAAGAACTAGTGTCGCGGACTGTTCCTAATGCGAAGACGGTTTCGTTAACTGAGAAAGGAGTGCGAGTTTGTTGGAGGATAGAAGCCAGAAGTTGAGGATAGCGTCTTTCCAAGTCAGCAACCTTGGCTTTCGCACCCCAGCGAGCATAGCCATAGTAGGCTTCAATCATGTAATCCCCAGCTATGCGCTGTCTGCCCCAGTCGAGGTAGAATTTGGCTGCGAGTTCATTGGCTAGAGCTTCTTCTTGGATATATTCGTTGGCTTTAGCTCCAGATATGGCCAAGTCGTAAAACTCACTGGCTTCTACTTTGTGTCCTAACACTCGACATTTTTCAGCTTCTACCAAATCAACCTTATGCTGATGATTCATGGGAGCATGGTGCGCCCAGTGCTGTAACCGAGTTTGGTTTTGTGCCACCCGCTCTAATGCTATTGATACCTCAACCAACGGTTCATTCAACTGTGCTAGAGCAACCAAAGAATCATAGAGATAAAAAGCAGGTTCCCCGACCCTTCCCGCAGCAACCATTAAATAGTTTCTAATCTCAAGGGCATAATTGTTTGCTAGCTCAATTTCCCCAAACAAAAAGCAAAGGGTCAGCTTATACAAATGGAAGAGATACAACCCAAACAGATCATTCGCAGACCGCAGCCGGGGCAGAAATTCCGTCTCCTGGAAGGCTGACCCAGATAAAATAGTGGGATGTTCCGCCCCACCCAGTAAATTCAAAATAGATTGCCAGTAGATCAGGCAGTAGTTGGCTGATGTGAATTGGTTGATTTGCACCAAACCATTGTAGTAAGTGCGTGTATCCTGCTCCAAGGTGGCAAGGGGCTGACCGCACCAAAAAGAATTGAAACAGAAAAGGTGTCCACTCTGTCCGGCGTATAGCAGGTTTCCAACTTCTAGTCCAGTCGTGTATCCCTCCCTCAAGAGCGGCAAGGTTTCTTTAATGTGAAATTTGCGATGTAGGATAAACGTTGCCCGCAACATAAATACTTGCGGCTTAGTTGTTTTAGCATCAAGTTTTAAGACGACATTCAATGCCAACTGACTAAACTGTGTGGCTAAATCCACATCTTGCAAGAGATTACAAGCAACCATGCTATAGCAAATATAGTTATAAGCCGAAATATCTGTATTTCCATGCCGCAGGGATAGTTTGACTGTTAAAGCAGTCAGGAATGGGAACAAGGGAGAGCCAGAGAGGAAAGCTGCTGGCATGATGCTACTAGCTATCTGGATAATTGTAATCTTGGTTACATCTGTCATCATCGGCAGGTGAGCAAAATCTGCAATTTCCCGATCGTCAATCAGATCATTAATTTCTTGGATTGACTGTTGAATATTCTCTAGTGTTGGTGCTTCGGTCATTGCTACGCCCAACTGTTGCAAAATCTGTGTGCCGATGGCAATGGATTCGGTCAGTTTATTCTGAGAGGTCTTTGCTTGAATTCTAATCCGGTAAACATTGAGCTTTTCCAGTAAAGAGTCTGCATGGGCAATGACCGTCTCAATGAACTGTTCCATCGCCTCAAAGTCACCGCACAGCATTGACAATTCCGCCGCATCGTTATGGAATAACAGCGTCATTTCATATTGTTGCTGCCAAGCTTTTTCTCCCAACAAGGATAACCCAGTGCTGGCATATTCACGCCCTGCTTGATAGGCGGTGGCACTTTTGGCTTTGCGACAGGCGGTGAGATTGAGCCCAGCTAATTCTGCTCGTTCTGTTTGTTGGGTAATTAAAGAAGTTCCGTAATTTAATTGATTGACTATTTCAAAAATCCGGTCTTCTGTTGCTGATGGGGAAATTTGTTGTAAAAGCAGTTGTCCGATTTGGTAATGAGTTGTTTGTTTTTGGTCATTGGGAATCAGAGAATAGGCTGCTTGTTGTACTCGGTCATGTAAAAATCTATATGAAGCTGTCCTTTGTCCTACCCTGTGGGAAGCCGCTAGCGCGTCTATGTCCTTATTTTCTAATGACATAGGCGCAACTCTTGGAGACGCTACGCGTAGCTTGCTTCCCCGTAGGGGTACGCCTTCCCGCAGGGTATGACCAATACTTCGACTACGCTCAGTACAAGTGACTAATGACGAATTTTGATAAAACTTATAAACATCATTAACTGGTAAAATCGACCCTTCTTGTAATGCTTTCCATAAATCCGCAGCCGTTTCGATTTGGGATTGTTCCGAAACAATTGCCAAGGTTGCTAAATCGAACTGGTTGCCAATACAAGCCGCTAACTGCAATATATCTTGAGTTGGCTGAGGCAGTTTTCGTAGTTGAAATGCCATAAAAGCCACAACATCATCTGTAACTGCTTGAGTTGTCACTTGTGCAATGTCACATTGCCAAAAACCTGACTCGCAATCAAATTGAATGATATTTTCTTGATGCAATGCTTTAAGAAATTGAGTGGCAAAAAATGGATTACCTTGAGTTTTTTGAGATATCAATACAGAAATATTCCATACCAAGCTTTCTGGACATTTCAGTGTGTCAGCAACTAATTGATTCACTTGACTTTGACTTAGTGGTGCTAAAGTAATCGTATTAATCGTGAAGAGTGTTTTTTGCATCTCACCCAAAGTCAACATTAATGGATGGGCTGGATTAACCTCGTTATCACGGTACGCACCAATTAACAGCATATAACCTGTATCAGCCATTAAAAGCTGCATTAAGTTCAGCGATGCCGAATCTGACCATTGCAAATCATCTAAAAATATCACTAAGGGATGTTCAAAACTTGTAAAGACTTGGGTGAATTTTTGGAATAATAAATTAAATCTATTTTGTGCAGATGTTCCTGATAATTCTACGGTGGGTGGTTGTTCACCAATAATTCTTGATAATTCGGGTATAACTTCAATAATTACTTGTCCATTTTCTCCTACAGCCTCTAATATTTGGTTTCTCCATTCCTGAATTTGGACATCACTTTCAGTTAATAATTGTCCAATTAAATCTCGGAATGCTTGCACAAATGCACTAAAGGGAATATTTTTTTGAAATTGGTCAAATTTCCCTTTGATAAAATAGCCACGTTGTCTAACAATTGGTTTATGAACTTCGTTGACAATCGCCGTTTTACCAATTCCCGAAAAACCTGCTACCAGAATCATTTCTGTTGCACCTTTGCTTACTCGCTCAAATGCTTGGAGTAGGTTTTCGACTTCGGTTTCTCGTCCATAGAGTTTGTCGGGGATGATGAAGCGATCGCACACATCCCTTTGTGCAATCTCAAAGCCTTTAATTCTACCAGAAACTTGTAGCTGATGTAAACAATTTTCTAAATCAAATTTCAATCCCAAGGCACTCTGATATCTGGATTCGGCATTTTTCGCCATCAATTTCATGACAATATCTGAAATCACCTGGGGAATTTCTTTCCTGTCCCCTAAAAGCGGTGGAAGTTTAGCAATATGAGAGTGTACCAACTCCATTGAGTCATTTGACGCAAAAGGTAACTTTCTTGTAAGTAATTCGTAGAAAGTGACACCTAAAGAATAAAAATCAGTTCGGTAGTCAATCCCCCGATTCATTCTTCCTGTTTGTTCTGGAGAAATATAAGCGAGTGTCCCTTCTAATACATTGGGATTGATTAGTGTTTGAGTTTCCCGTGGTAGTAGGGATGCAATACTGAAGTCAATTAATTTGACTTCTTTTGTTTTGGG
>NZ_JBALEK010000044.1:0-15688 GCF_036917815.1 Nostoc sp.
CCCTATTCCCTATTCCCTATTCCCTATTCCCTATTCCCTATTCCCTATTCCCTATTCCCTATTCCCTATTCCCTATTCCCTATTCCCTATTCCCCCTTATAGCTTGTTTCATCTCGCGGACTGCCCTTTCTATACCTACTAATGCTGCCCGACTGATGATGGTATGACCAATATTCAGTTCTTCCATACCTGGAAGCCCAGCGACGGGATAGACGTTCCAGTAGGTGAGTCCATGTCCTGCGTTGACTCGCAATCCAGATTTAATCGCTTGTTCACACCCTTTAGCTAATATGGCTAATTCTCGGTGGCGATTTGTCTCATCTTTAGCCTCAGCGTATTGTCCGGTGTGCAATTCAATAAACCGCGCCTGTACCTTGACAGATGCTTCGATTTGTGCTGGCTCTGCGTCGATAAATAAACTAACTGGAATGTTAGCGCTTTGCAATTTATCAACTATCTCACCTATTCTAGCAATTTTACCGATAATATCTAGTCCGCCTTCTGTTGTGACTTCTTCGCGCTTTTCGGGGACTAAAGTCACGTAATCTGGTTTGATATCGAGAGCGATCGCTAGCATTTCATCTGTAGCGGCCATTTCTAAATTAAGATGCGATCGCACTGTTTGCCGCAATATCCGCACATCCCGGTCTTGGATGTGCCGCCGATCTTCGCGCAGATGCACCGTAATTCCATCTGCACCGCCTAATTCTGCCAGCACCGCCGCCGCTACGGGGTCTGGTTCCACCGTCTGCCGCGCTTGCCGGATGGTGGCGATGTGGTCAATGTTAACGCCAAGTGTAGGCACCCCAAATTTCTCCCAAATCCACAGTCCTCAGAACTTGATTTTACCGGAAATAGTGGAAGTTTTACTTGAGAGTTAAACGCGATGTCTACGACGGGCTATTCGGCGTCGCCTAAAAGAAAACTGAGTTAGCAAAAGCTGATTTTTGGGCAAACTACTTTAAACAAGTAGCTGATTTAACAATAGTTGATGAAGTATGAATACAGCAGTTGAGCCGATGGACAAGCTTTTAAACTATCGAATTAGCGAACAACTTTATGCAGGCTCTAGAACCTTAGTTTACCGTGCAATTCGAGAGGGTGATCTAATTCCGGTCGTCATCAAGCTGCTCCAGCAGGAATATCCTACCTTCAACGAACTGCTGCTATTCCGCAATCAGTACACGATCGCCAAAAATATTGACCTCCCTGGTATTGTTCGTCCCTACAGCCTGGAACCTTACCGCAACAGCTATGCTTTGGTGATGGAGGATTTTGGCGGTATTTCCCTTAGAGATTGGATGAACAGAGAAATGGGGGACAACCAATATACTTTGACAGAGTTCTTGGATGTTGCGATCGCTCTGAGCAATATTCTTGACGGACTCTATCACCATCGGGTTATCCACAAAGACATTAAGCCTGCCAACATCCTGATTAACCCGGAAACTAAGCAAGTCAAGTTGATTGACTTTAGCATTGCTTCTCTTTTACCTAGAGAAACCCAAGAAATTTACAGTCCTAATGTTTTAGAAGGTACTCTCGCCTACCTTTCCCCGGAACAAACCGGGCGGATGAATCGCGGAATTGACTATCGCAGTGATTACTATTCCCTCGGCGTTACCTTCTTTGAACTGCTGGCTGGACACCTACCTTTCCAGTCTCACGATCCGATGGAGTTGGTTCACTGTCATATCGCCAAGCAACCGGAGCAATTAAGAGGCAGGGGGCAGGGGGCAGGGGGCAGGGGGCAGGGGGCAGGAGGCAGGGGGCAGGAGGCAGGAGGCAGGGGGCAGGGGGCAGGGCGCAGGGGGGAAGAGGAAATTCCGCAAGTGTTGTCAGACATTGTGATAAAATTGATGGCGAAAAATGCTGAAGATCGCTATCAGAGTGCATTAGGGCTGAAATTTGATTTAGAACAATGCTTAGAGAAACTGAAGAACACGGGTAGAATTGAGAGTTTCCCGATTGCACAGAGGGATATTTGCGATCGCTTCATCATCCCAGAAAAACTCTACGGTCGCCAAGGCGAAGTTCAAAGCTTACTGGATGCCTTTGAGAGAGTCAGTCAGGGAAGCACTGAAATTATGTTGGTAGCAGGCTTCTCTGGCATTGGCAAAACTGCTGTGGTTAACGAAGTCCACAAGCCAATTGTGCGACAACGGGGTTATTTCATTAAAGGTAAATTTGACCAGTTCGGGCGCAACATCCCTTTCTCTGCCTTTGTGCAAGCTTTTCGAGATTTAATCGGGCAACTGTTAACTGAAACTGACGCTCAATTTGAGCAGTGGAAGTGCAAAATTCTCTCTGCTTTGGGTGAGAACGGACAAGTGATGATTGAGGTGATTCCCGAACTGGAAAGTATGATTGGTAAACAGCCTCCTGCGCCGAAACTCTCTGGGAGTGCGGCACAAAATCGCTTCAATTTGCTGTTTTTGAAATTCACTCAAGTCTTCGCTGCATTAGAACATCCATTGGTAATCTTTATTGATGATCTGCAATGGGCCGATTCTGCTTCCTTAAATTTAATGCATTTGTTAATGAGAGAAGCTGACATCCGCTATCTACTATTAATTGGTGCTTATCGAGATAACGAAGTCAACCTAGTACATCCTCTGATGCTAACTTTAGCAGAGATTCAGAAGTTAGGTGCTACAGTCAATACAATTACCTTAGCTCCCCTTGAGCAGATTTCTATCAATCATTTGGTTGCAGATACATTGAGTTGTTCCCTAGTGTTAGCTGCACCATTAACAGAGTTAGTATTGAGCAAAACCAAAGGCAATCCTTTTTTCTGCACCCAGTTTCTCAAAGCGCTACATCAAGATCAACTAATTACATTTAATTTTGACGGTGGTTATTGGGAATGTGAGATTGCTCAGGTGCGATCGCTCGCTCTGACCGATGATGTAGTAGAGTTCATGGCAATTCAACTTGAAAAGTTGCCAACACCGACTCAAGAAGTTTTGAAATTAGCGGCTTGTGTGGGAAACTCTTTTGATTTAGCCACATTAGCGATCGTCTATGAACAGTCTGAGGCCACAACGGCAGATGAGTTATGGAAAGCACTCCAAGAAGGATTGATCATTCCTACCAGTGATGTTTACAAGTTTTATCAACAGCATTCATTAGTAAATAGTTACAACGACTATGGACAAATAAACATCAGCTACAAATTTCTTCACGATCGCATTCAGCAAGCTGCCTATTCACTAATTCCTGACAACCAAAAGCAAGTTACTCACCTGCACATTGGGCGTTTGCTGCAACAAGCCACGACTGCAAATGAACGAGATGAAAAAATTTTTGCGATCGTCAACCACCTCAATCAAGGGGCTGCTTTAATTAGTGATGAGCAAGAGCAACAGGAACTCGCGCAGTTAAACTTGGCGGCTGGGCATAAAGCTAAGGGTGCAACAGCTTACGCAGCAGCTTTGGACTATTTCAACATCGGTATTGCTATGCTAACGGCTAATTGCTGGCACAGCCAATACAATCTCGCCCTCATCTTGTATGAAGGAGCAACAGAATCAGCTTACCTCTGCACCCATTTTGAACAGATGGAACAGTTAGCTGAGATGGTACTGAATCATGCCCAATCCTGGCTGGATCGAGCAAATATCTACAACATTAAAATCCAAGCTTGCATTGCCCAAAATCAGCAGCTAGAAGCCTTGCGACTAGCACGAGAAGTCCTAAAGCATCTGGGAGTGCATCTGCCAGAGCAACCCACCCCAGCAGACATCGAACAGGCACTTAAGCATACCCAAATCTTACTCAACGATAGGTCAATGGAATCTTTCCTGGAATTACCCCAAATGACTGCACCGGACAAAAAAGCGGCAATGGTCATTCTATCCAGCGTTCTTTCTGCTGCCTTTCAAGCTGCCCCAGACTTATTACCTCTGATCATCCTTGCTCATGTCGATTTATCTGTGCAGTATGGGAATGCACCAGAATCGACTCATGGCTATGTGATGTACGGGTTGACATTGCTGGTTGTGTTGGGAGATATTGAGGCGGGCTATCGGTTTGGACAACTGGGGATGAAGCTACTGCAACATATCCATGCTCCTGAGTTAACCGCTAAAACCATTTTTGCCTTCAACAACTTCCTCAGACATTGGCAAGAACCTGCAAAAGATACTTTGGAAGGGTATCTAAAAGCCTATTCCAGTGGATTAGAAATCGGAGATATTCAATATATCGCCCTAAGTCTTCTTGGTTATAGCTTGACTGCCTATTTCAGCAGTCAGGAACTATTTTCTCTCAGACAAACAATGGAAGCTCATCGCCAGGTGATGCAGCAATTGCGCCAGGATACCTATCTCCAGAAGCAAAGTATCTACTATCAAGCTGTACTCAATCTGCTGGAGACTAGGGATGAACCCGATCGGTTGCATAGCGAACACTATAATGAGCGTGAAATGATTCAGCTTCACCTCAAAACCAATGATGTGACAGCACTATTTCAGATTTATATCAATAAAATGCTCCTCTCCTACCTGTTCCAACGCTATGAACAGGCATTAGAAAACGCCAGACTAACGGAACAGTATTTAGGTGCTGGGAGAGGACTCATGCACATTCCAATCTTCTATTTCTATGATGCACTAGTTCGATTAGCGGTTTATGCAACTGCCAGTGAGACAGAGCAAACAAGCATTATAGAGCGGGTAACAGAGCATCAAGAAAAACTCAGGAACTGGGCAGATCATGCACCCAGCAATCAGGCTCACCGCCATGCTTTACTAGTTGCAGAAAAATGTCGAGTCTTGGGGGCGAAACTAGAGGCAATTGAGTATTACGATCGCGCCATTGCTAAAGCTAAAGAAAACGAATATCTCAACGAAGAAGCTCTCGCCAACGAACTTGCAGCCAAGTTTTATTTAGAATGGGGCAAAGAACGCATTGCCCAAGAGTATTTGATTAATGCTTATTATTGTTACACTCGCTGGGGTGCTAAAGCCAAAGTCGATGATTTAGAACAGCGTTATCCACAACTGCTAGCCCCGATTTTACAACAGATGCGTTCACGAAGTGACTCTGAAAGAGTATCGCTACTTACGCCCAATGAGACAATCGCCAAGATTGACAGCATTACTACCTTGCACTCAAGTATTAATAAATCAGTAACTTCTAGTAGTAGTGTATCCCTAATGCTAGATTTGGCAACAGTTCTCAAAGCCTCTCAGACTCTCTCCAGTGAAATTGAACTAGATAAATTACTTACGAAGCTGTTGCAAGTGGTGATTGAAAATGCTGGAGCAGATAAGTGTGCGTTACTCCTGCTTAAAGAAGATAGATTGCTAATTGAGGCGACTGCTCAAGTTGGGCAACAATCAACGGTGTTACAGTCCATTTTTGTGGAAGATAGCGCAGACGTTCCCCATAGCCTAATTTACACCGTCAAACGCAGCCTACAGCCTACGGTTATCATTAATGCAACAGTGCATCCGGCGCTAATAGCCGATCCCTACATCATCCGTCAGCAACCCAAAAGCTTGCTGTGTACCCCGATTCTGCATCAAGGCAAACTGTTGGGGATTTTGTATTTAGAAAACAATCTTACTACAGGGGTGTTTACGAGCGATCGCGTTGAAATTCTCAATCTATTATGCACTCAAGCTGCAATCTCCCTAGAAAACGCCCGACTTTATCAACAAGCACAAGATACTCTCGAAAATCTGGGACAGACTGAACAATGCTTGCGGTTAATTATCGACAATATTCCCCAATCTGTTTTCTGGAAAGACTGCAATAGTGTTTATTTAGGATGTAACCAGAACTTTGCTGAAATTTCGGGTGTAGGAGCGCCAGAAAATGTTATTGGTAAAACAGACTATGACCTTCCCTGGATTCGGGAAAAATCAGATTATTATGTAGGGCGCGATCGCCGCATTCTCGAGTCTGAACAAGCTGAATTCAGCATTATTGAAACCATCCAGAAAGTAGACGGAAAACAAACATGGTCGAATACAAATAAAATTCCCCTACGAGATCGAGAAGGAAATATTTTTGGCATTCTTGGCACATCTGAAGACATCACCGAACGCCAGGAAGCACAACAATTGCTGCAAGAACAAAAGCAACAATTAGAACAAGCTTTGCAAGAACTCCAAACCATGCAATTACAATTAGTACAGGGTGAAAAAATGTCTGCCCTTGGTAATCTGGTAGCGGGTGTTGCCCATGAAATCAATAATCCTGTTGGCTTTATTGCCGGCAACTTAGAACCAGCTAGAGATTATGTCAAGGATTTGTTTGGACTAATTAACCTTTATCAAGAGAAGTTTCCTAATCCTGGCTCAGATATTGAAGACGAAATTAATGGCATAGACCTGAATTATTTACGCGAAGATTTACCTAAATTGCTGGATTCGATGAAATTGGGTGTTAGCCGTATCCGCAGTATCAGTACCAGTTTGCGAACTTTCTCCAGAGCAGATAAGGATTATAAAGTTCCCTTTGATATTCACGAAGGCATTGACAGCACGATTCTGATTCTCAGACACCGTTTAAAAGCTAACGAAAACCGTCCGGCAATTGAGGTGGTCAAAAATTATGGCAAACTACCCTTAGTTGAATGCTTTGCTGGACAACTTAATCAGGTGTTTATGAACTTGTTAGCAAATGCCATTGATGCACTCGAACAATATAATACAGATCACAGTTTGGAAGCCATTCTAGCCAATCCCAATTGCATCACCATTCAAACTCGTATAGCCGAATCAGGTCAGCACGTTTTGATTAAGATTGCTGACAACGGGGTAGGGATGTCACCAGAAGTCAAGCAACGAGTGTTTGACCATTTGTTCACCACTAAACCCGTAGGAAAAGGCACGGGATTGGGATTAGCGATCGCTCGTCAAATTATAGTGGAAGCACATGGCGGTTCTCTCTCCTGCACTTCAGAACTTGGACAGGGCACAGAGTTTGTCATTCAAATCTCTACTCAACAACAATAAAGAGTTATGAGTACTTTCTACCTGACTCAGCACTCTTCATTTTTGCCTTTTAAATTTTAACTTCTAGCAAATAACTTTATAATGCTCAAATTACGCAAAGGCTGGTTGATTTTCAACCCCCGACGGTATAATCAAATGGACAAAAATCACTACTCATTGAAATGCCGATCGCGTAATTTCATATTACTATCAATCTTGGTGATTTTGTCCCTTAGTATTAGCGTCACCGCTATTATTAGTTACAAAATTGTCAGAGGGTTGTTGCTCGATAGTCTTAAGCAGCAAGTGTTGTTAAAAACACAACAAGGTCAAAATGATATTGATAACTGGTTAGCCATTCGGAAGACAGAAATTAAAACTCTGGCAAATTCTGCTGTAGTGCGATCAATGGATTGGTCTATGACGGAACCTTACTTGCAATCTGAGGTGAAGCGAATGCAAACATTTTTGCTCATGGCGCTAATTACACCAGATGGTGCATTAATTAATACTCAGGAAGGTCGGACAAGCGTCAAAGATCGAGAATTTTTTCAGCACAGTATGGCAGGTGAAACATTAGCCGCCGATCCCATTATTGGACGTACAAGCAATCAGTTACAGATTCAGATTAGTTCGCCGATTCCTGCTGAAACAGGCACAAAACCAGCAGGTGTGTTGATGGGTGGGATTCCGATTAATCGCGTAGTTGAGGTGATCGGTAATTTACATCAAGGTAATGGTAGCTATGCCTTTGCCATCAATTCTCAAGGAGTTCCCATTGCCCATCCCGACATCCGACTGATTGGTACACCTGAAAAAGCCGCCGAGAGTTTCCTGAATTCGCCTAATCCCCAGTTGGCAAAAATCACTCAAAAGATGGTAGCTCAACACACTAATATTGAATTGGCTCAACTAGATGGTCAGTGGAATTATGTTGCTTACACCCCGCTTCATGAAGCAAATTGGTCGGTAGCTTTAGTTGTGCCACAAGAAAATATTGAATCGCCATTACAGGCGTTGAATCTTTTAGCTACGGTTCTGGGAGGATTGCTAGTGGTTGGCTTGATCAGTGCATGGCGACAGGTGCAACTATATGAACAGATTCGCGATCGCGCCTTTATTTCTAGTCAGCAGGCGCAGGAACTCAGCAAAACCTTGAAAGAATTGCAAAATACCCAAGCTCAACTCATCCACACCGAAAAAATGTCTAGCCTGGGACAACTAGTTGCTGGGGTGGCACACGAAATCAATAATCCGGCCAATTTTATCCATGCCAACCTCAACCATGCCAGTGAATACAGTGAAGGTATCCTCGATTTGCTAAAGCTTTATGAACAAGCCTACCCAAATCCTACGCCAGAAATTAGCGATCGCGCCCAAGACCTTGATATTGAGTTTCTGGCAGAAGATTTACCCAAGCTAATGAGATCAATGCAGGTAGGAACCAAGCGCATTCGTGAAATTGTGCTGTCGCTGCGTAATTTCTCCCGCCTCGATGAAGCAGACATGAAATCTGTAGATATTAATGAAGGATTAGACAACACTCTGATGATTCTCAACCATCGTCTGACAGCTACGCCTAACCAACCAGAAATTCAGATCCTCAAGAAATACGGTGATTTACCCCTAGTAGAATGCTACGCAGGGCAACTTAATCAGGTGTTTATGAATGTTCTGGTGAATGCGATCGACGCATTAGAAGAAGCCAGCCCCAAACGCAGTTCTGAGGAACTTAAAAGTCATCCTAATCAAATTAAGCTGCAAACGCAAATTGACAAATCAAGTGATTATGCGATCGTTCAAATTTACGATAATGGGATTGGGATGTCCGAGGATGTGAGACATCGGGTATTTGACCACATGTTTACTACAAAACCTGTGGGTAAAGGAATCGGATTAGGAATGGCGATCGCCTATCAAATTGTTGTAGACAAACATAAAGGAACTATTGAAGTTGATTCTACCCCAGGATGCGGAACAGAGTTTACCATCCGTATTCCTTTAAAAAGTACAAATTAAAAATTCCTGACAACATTGGAATTAAAATATATAAACAGCTTTATTTTAAAAACAAAATAATAATTTTATATCTGCTTTGACATCCGAATAACTGGGAGGAAAGCTCCATTAGAAAGAAATATTTCAAAACGAAGTCCGTCTGCGCGGACTTAAGAAATTGGAAACCCGCGTAGGCGGGTTTTGTCTGTGTAGCCGCGAATTCCATTCGCTAGGGCTTTTTATAAAAGTGAGATACTCCCCACTCATGCTCAGAGGCGATATGCTTTAAGAAAGTTGATTTGTAAATCAAATCTGCTCAACACAACCGTTACTACATCAACTCTCTGAGGTGATATGCTTTTAAAACTGCAACAAATTATTGTTAAGCCGGGTCAACAAACGTTGCTCAAAGATATTAGTTGGCAGCAGTTAGAAAATATTTTGGCAGAAATGGGAGAAAAGCGTGCAGCACGTATTTCTTATAGTCATGGCTGGTTAGAAATTATGGTTCCTCTACCCGAACACGAAAAAGATAAAGAATATATTGGTGAGTTAGTGAGAATTTTATTAGACAAACTCCAAATTGATTTTGAGCCTTTTGGTTCCACAACACTAAAAAATGAGCGATCGCAGCAAGCAGTGGAACCAGATACCAGTTTTTATATTCAAAATCAAGCTGCTGTAATTGGGAAAAATCGCATTGATTTAAATATAGATCCACCACCAGATTTAGCAATTGAAATTGATATTACTTCTCGCACTCGATTTGAAAACTATGAAATTTTGGGAGTTTCTGAACTTTGGCGACATACACAACAAGGTTTAGAAATTTCGGTTCTACAAGAAGGAAAGTATATTAAATCTCAATCTAGTCCTAATTTTCCTAATATCCCAATTGTTGAATTAGTTAATGAATATGTTCAGCAGTGTTTAACAATTGGGAGAAGTCAAGCTATGCGTAATTTTCGAGATTGGGTGAAGAATAATTTATGATAGAAATCTAAGGCTTTCTGAGAAAGGCGATCGCTCATGACTACCGAAAACAACCCAAGAGCCATTCTAGACTGGGAACACCCCACACCGCCCACAGATTTAATTTTTGATGACGGAGAACCCTTGGAATCAAATCGCCACCGTATTGCTATGAATGTCTTGATTCGGTCATTGCAACAAGCTTGGGCTGATCGCAATGATTTTTTTACTGGGGGCAATATGTTTATTTATTACAGCAGCGCCCAAGTACGTAACCAGGATTTCCGTGGCCCCGATTTCTTTGCTGTCTTGAATGTGGACGGGACTAATTCTCGTCAAGGTTGGGTAGTGTGGGAAGAAAACGGTCGTTATCCTGATGTGATTGTAGAATTAATGTCACCATCTACAGCCAAAATAGATCAGACTGTTAAGAAAGACCTTTACGAACAAACTTTTCATACTTCAGATTATTTTGTCTATGATCCCTTTGATTCGACTTCTTTGCAAGGGTGGCATTTAGATCACGATCAGCAATATCAATCTTTGACACCGAATGAGCGTGGTTGGCTATGGTGTCAAAAGTTAAGTTTATGGTTGGGAACCTATGAAGGAACAATAGACAGAGAAACGGCGGTATGGTTGCGGTTTTATGATGTAGCTGGGAATTTGGTTTTGTTACCAGATGAAGCTGCTGCTTTCCAAGCACAAGCCGCAGTTGCAGAAGTAGAAGCGGCTGCTGTACGAGAAGAAGCGGCGGCTGCACAGGTGGCTCGTTTAGCGGCTAGATTGAGAGAACTAGGGGAAAATCCAGATTTGTTGTAAGAGATTTTGGCTTTTTTGATTTGTTTGGAATACAGTTTTGAGTTGTAGGAGGAATAGATGAAGAGACAAGTTATTATCTATCCAGGAGAAGATGATTGTTGGGTAGCTGAATGTCCTAGCTTACCTGCTTGTATTAGCCAAGGGAAGACGAAAACAGAAGCTATTGGCAATATCAAGGAAGCTATTGAGTTATATATTGAAGTGTTAAAAGAAGAAGGTCGTCCTATTCCAGAAGATAACTTGGAAACAGTTTTGGTCGATGTATGAGCAAGTTGCCAATAATTTCTGGTCAAGGATGCATTAAAGCTTTGGGAAAGGCTGGTTTTTATATTTTACGACAACGTGGAAGCCACATTATTTTACGTCGAGATGAGCCATTTGCGGAAGTGGTAGTTCCAAATCATCAAGAATTAGACAAAGGAACTTTACGGGCAATTATTAGACAGGTTGGGCTAAGTGTTGATGAGTTTATCGAGTTGTTATAAATTAAAAACTGAGTGCGATCGCTATTTTGAAATATCAGAATTAACAAGTGCGATCGCCAGCATTAAATCAGTTTTTTTATTTCTATATTTAACGATCATCGCACTGGTTGTCTCAAAAAATGTGTATTTTAGTCAAAATAAAAGTGCAGTAAAAATATTTAAGGTTTCCACATAGAAGTACCTAACCACATCAAAGGAATGCTGAGAAATAAGCATCCAATAAAAGCTGAACTATTACCGCTAGAAAGCTCGCTAAGTCCCACAAGGACAAAAAACCCGACAACAATAAAGCAAGACACAGCAATTATCCACCTGATCCTTTTCAGTTTGGGATTATGGGCTTTTGGTATCGTTGTTTGATTTGATGAAGAGAACTTTATCTGAGAAGGTATTTCCACACGATGATTTGGCTGTACTGATGGTGGAGCCTCAGAAAAGTTAATAGGTTGATGTGTGGCTTCTTCTGCAATTAGTCTTGTCTCAATTGATTCCGCATCTTTTTTATTAATTGCTAACATTTCTTGATAACGCTCTAAATCATGACGAGTGTAATCACTCAAAGGAAACTCTCTTTTAATCTCATCAACTAATGCCTGCTCATATTGGTGCAATTTTTGCTTGTACTCCTGATAAGGTTTTAAAACCTCAGCTTCAATTGCAGCAACTTCTTCAGGAAGCAATCCCAAATTGTCACGTTGGGCATCTAATATTTTGCGACCAATAATCGGAATCTCGCCCCGGCTGGCATAAATCTCTACTTCTTTGCGATACCTCAGTTTTGGATTGCCAATTGGTGCTTTGGCCAAAAAGATTTTGAATCCTTCTCTGAATGCAGAGATTCCTGGCCGCATCGCTGGAGATGCTTCTTGAACTTTCTTTTTGGCGTACTCATGCAACTCATCAATTGAAATCTCACCATCGTTATCTTGATCTGCGGCACCTGTTTCAATACCTTCAATCAGATAACGGGTATAAATCGAAAGATTTTCTCCCGATTGCTCGAAAGAATACTGAGTTGCAGTGGAAGAACTGAGAACAACTCGCCCTTCTCCTCCCATTTCAACTTGAATATTAACAGAACCATCATCTTTAGCTGACCAACCTTCAGGAAATGCCCCACTAAAGCAGCAATCAAGAATTATGACTTGTCGCCTAGAGCGGCTTTCACTCATAATGTCTTGGACAAAACTGGCAGGAACAGCAGTTGATTTGATCAGCCTTCCTTGAGGATTTTTGCGGGTAAAGCGAGTAGCTAGGTGAAGTTTACCATTCTCGTCTTTAATACCGTGACCGGAGAAGTAAAGTACTACAAGGTCATCTTTGCTACGATCGCCAAACAACGTCTCGATCGCTTCCTGCATTTTTTGAGGATCGGGATTCTCCAGTTTTTGGATGTCTAGTTCAGCAAATCCGCCCATTTCAGGATGCTGTAAAACTTGGGCGATCCCTTGCATATCATTGATTGAGGCTGGTAATGGGTTAAGACCAGGCTCATACTCGCTGACTCCGATAAGAAGTGCTACCCTTGCCATCCTGTTATCCTCTCTTTTATTAATAGACTTTCTCAAGCTGTAGCTACAAACCTTTGGGCGGCTTCCAGCGCTGCTGTTAATTCTTCTTGGCTGCTGGCTTTAATTTTCAGCTTTTTACCGTTGGCTTCTACTTCCAACTCTATTGGTTTATTACCCAAGCGATCGCCCAAAAATCCCAACAATTTCTTAAAATTGGCAATACTCACCTCTGTCTGCAACACTCCCAGCAGAAAAACCCCAAACGCCTTTGATCCTGGAGGAGTTTGTGCAACTGCTACAAGTTCAGCACTTTCCACATCTAAATCTCTGATCTCTCGTAGTAGATTCCGCGTTTCCCGTTCTTGCTCTTCTGCATCTAAGTCTGGATTAGAAAGAGCGATCGTTAACTTGACGTTAGATTCAAAACTCATTTTGTACCCTTTTCGGTTTTAAGTAGTTGACTGTCAACTATATTTCCGTGATTTCTCTATTGACATCATATCGGCTATGTAGATTTCCTGAAATTTCTTCAAGATTTTTACAAAAATTCATAAAATTTAGGTAAAAATTAGTATAAGCAGGGGCGATCGCTCAAAATCTAATATCGTGTTCGGATAGTTAGTTATAATTCCCACAGTCATCAATACGCTTGGGTTAAGGGCTACTGGCAACAATTTTTGGTTTTCGAGACGCGATAAATCGCCGTCTCTACAAGTGTTTTTGGCTTATCTGAACTGTATTGCCATAGTCATTTCACCCCATACACAGAACTTCTGGGGCGTTATATTCTATATCCATACTTTGAATAAATTGAGAAGCCTACACTGTACCGAACTGTACAGTGTAGGTACTTGACATCACGATCAGCTTAGTTAAAACAAATCCAAATCTGTTACAGCACCAACGCTGCTAGAAGATACCAATTTCGCATATTTCGCCAACACGCCTTTAGTGTAACGAGGAGCCGGAGGTTGCCAATTAGCACGACGACGGGCTAATTCTGCTTCGGATATATTCAATTGCAATAAACGCGCCGGTGCATTAATAGTAATACTATCGCCTTCTTCGATCAGAGCGATCGCACCACCAACTGCTGCTTCTGGCGCCACATGACCAACCACCATACCATAAGTACCGCCAGAAAAGCGTCCGTCGGTAATTAATGCCACAGCATCACCCAAACCAGCACCGATAATTGCTGAGGTGGGAGCCAACATTTCTCGCATCCCCGGTCCGCCCTTGGGGCCTTCATAGCGGATAACGAGAATATCACCAGCTTGAATCTTACCCGCCAAAATCGCATCTAAAGAGGCTTCTTCCGATTCAAACACCCGTGCAGGTCCGGTAATTACTGGTTTTTTCACCCCGGTAATTTTGGCGACAGCCCCTTCTGTTGCCAGATTACCTCTGAGAATAGCTAAATGTCCTTGAGCATACATAGGGTTATTCCAAGTCCGAATCACATCTTGGTTGGCGGATGGTTCTTCTGGGATGTCTGCTAATATCTCTGCAATTGTTTGGCCGCTAATGGTGAGGCTATCACCGTGTAATAAGTCATGGACAAGTAACATCTTCATTACTTGGGGTATGCCACCAGCTTTGTGTAAATCTGTAGCGACATATTTACCACTTGGTTTTAAATCGCACAAAACGGGAACACGGGCGCGGATAGTTTCAAAGTCATCTAGTGTTAACTCTACATCAGCAGCGCGGGCGATCGCTAAAAAATGCAACACTGCATTGGTCGAACCACCCACCGCCATAATCACAGAGATGGCATTCTCTATAGATTTGCGGGTGATAATTTGGCGAGGTAAGATTTGTTTGCGAATGGCTTCGACTAACACATAAGCTGATTTTTCCGTACTGTCAGCTTTTTCGGCATCTTCGGCTGCCATTGTGGAAGAATAGGGCAAACTCATTCCCAGGGCTTCAAATGCTGAAGACATGGTGTTAGCGGTAAACATTCCCCCACAGGAACCAGCGCCAGGACAAGCGAGACTTTCAACTTCTAATAATTCCTTTTCGTCAATTTTTCCGGCACTGTATTGACCAACAGCTTCAAAAGAACTGACAACGGTTAAATCGCGTCCGTTGTAGTGACCGGGTTTAATGGTGCCACCGTAAACGAATATTGCCGGGATATTCATCCGCGCGATCGCTAACATTGCTCCTGGCATATTCTTATCACAGCCACCAATGGCTAGTACACCATCCATACTTTGTCCGGTACAGGCGGTTTCAATGGAATCAGCGATGACTTCCCGCGACACTAGGGAATATTTCATCCCTTCGGTTCCCATCGAAATCCCATCGCTAATGGTAATTGTGCCGAACACTTGCGGCATTGCCCCGGCGGTTTTAATCCCCACCTCTGCCCTTTGTGCCAGTTGATTTATCCCCATATTACAGGGAGTGATTGTACTGTAGCCATTGGCAATACCGACAATGGCTTTATTGAAATCTTCGTCTTTAAAACCAACTGCACGCAGCATAGCTCGATTTGGGGATCGCTGCACCCCTTGCGTCACAATTCGGCTTCTCAAATTCTCCGACATCTTTTTTCCTTCCCTGGCATCATCGCAACTGTTGCGATTGTATTATCTGATTTTCTCATGCATAAGCGGCGCAATGAGAGAACCAGGATTACTTCTCAACCAACCCACTCCCTAATTAGCTGGCTAATATTGGTCGGAGTTGGTTTCGTCGCCGTTCGCGGAAGTCCATATAATCTGACATTGACGACTTTCTACTCCGTCTTTTGCCTGACGGTAAACCTGTTCTAACTCGGAAATATTTAAATGTGTGGCTATAGTGATCCGTTTTGGCATAGTTCATAGTTGCACTATGAACTTTTATCTTGACACTCTCCGACCTGAAGGTGCGGAGATTCTTAAGACTTTGCAATCTTAATATCCTGCTTGCACAGGTTCCCAGACTCAACACGTTTGCA
>NZ_JBALEK010000045.1:0-8139 GCF_036917815.1 Nostoc sp.
CCGCCAGTACCTGTGCCGGTGATCCTGTCGTTTCCGTTCCCTGTATTCAGACTGCCACGGTTGTTAGCGATGCCTGTCCCAACTCCACCGTCGCCACCACTGAATTGATCTATGCCGCCGTTACCGCCAGTACCTGTGCCAGCGATCGCGTCGTTTCCGTCCCCTGTATTCAGACTGCCACTGTTAGCAATGCCTGTCCCATCTCCACCGGCGATGCCGTCACCGCCTTTAACATCGCCGCCCTTGCCGCCCTTCCCTGTGCCGGCGATCGCGTCTTCTCCGTCCCCTGCATTGAGACTGCCACTATTAGCAATGCCTGTCCCATTTCCGCCCTGATTAAAGTCGCCGATGCTGCCAGCACCCGTGCCCTTAATGGTGTCATTCCCTGAGCGCGTACAAATGAAACCTCCAGTTAAAATATCGATACCTATTGCTGGAGATACATTTAACTGTTCCCCGATTAAAGTGTCGGAACCAGGGGTGCCAATGAAATTGGGTGGAACGGTAAGTTTAGGCATAATCAAAATCCTTTTAATTAGGTTAGTCAGGTCAGTTTGCTCATTTTGACGATCAGTCTCTCAAAAAATTCTCGGAATCCTTTTTCCAAAAGCCATTCAGTGATTGAGTCTGCGTTCCAAGGAATTAATCAGATTCCAGGGCATTAAACCCCACATTCCGCAGGTGCGTTAGGGTTCGCGCAGCGTCTCGCAGAGAAGGTATCGCGTCATCTAATAGGCTGATAGGCATTTACAAGTAAAGAGAATTTTATTACTTTGTAATTATCAGTACAATTACCAGTATTTCACGATTTAGTACAATCTATCTTTAGAACTAACTCACCAGACGCAACTTGTAAAATTACCTACTTTTGTTCATCCACTGGGCGTTAATCTCAAAACCATTCAATACTAGAAATACTTCCATCGCAGCGTGATGCGATGGCCAGATATGGGATTGTTTCACTCCACTACGTTGCGATCGCAAGTCCCTGACTCAGCGCGATAAGCTAGAGTTAGCAGCAAAACTGATTCACAACATCTTGCAACAAACCTAGCTTGGAATAACAATGGCAACAGAACAAAAGCACAGCACCTATTTATCAGAAGCCGAAAGCCGTTTGCGTCAACTTTCTCCTGAGAAGTTGCCAGTAGCAGTTGCAATTATTGCTTATTTACAAAAAACAGAATCAAGCGAAGCTACTGAAAAACTATTATTAAATATTCCTGATTTTGCCGAATATTTCCGCGAAATTGAACAAAACGAAGACGAATTACAAAATACTCCCTCAAATCAAATTGCCTCAGATGAAGAAGTATGGCAGGCTTACTTAGCAGTTGAAAAAAAATGGGAAGAGGTATTCCGTCACCTTGCAGACTCCTAAATTTCTGACCAAGCCCCTTCGGGGCGGGAACAGGGAAGAGGGAACTCTTAACAGTGCAAGAATTAGCCCCGTTCGCGCAGCGTCTTTGCCAGGAGAAGATTTAGGGTACAGAGCAACTAAATTTATTTATGAAAGAAATAAAAACATTTTTTAAGGGGACGCGTAGCGCAAGAAAAAATACGTCCTTGTACAAATCCCCTAATTTTAATTATGGGGATTTCCCTGTTCCCTGTTGCCCGTTCCCTGTTCCCTTTTAATATTTCTCAAGTCTTAGATATTCACCAACGCCAAATTCAAAGATTTGGTGGAACATTAGGTGTTAGAGACGAAGGTTTGCTAGATTCAGCACTGGCACAACCTCAAGCTACTTTTGGCGGTGAACTTCTCCATCCAACAATTCACGAGCAAGCAGCAGCGTACCTGTACCATTTAGCAATGAACCATCCGTTTCTTGATGGCAACAAGCGCACCGCTTTTGCTGTTATGCTCACTTTTTTGATTTTAAATGGCTATACTCTCAACTTATCTCAAGAGCAAGCTTACAACTTGGTGATTCAAGTAGTTCAGAAAGAAATATCCAAAGAAGAATTATCTGCATTTCTGGAACTGCACCTACAGTGCAAGTAAATCGATAGAATAATGCTCTGTCCCCCCAGAGTGCATTACTTCCATGACTGCAACCTCAAAACCAGCCTTTTCTCCCCAAGAAATTGCGGCTGAAGGTCTTAAACCAGAAGAATACGCAGAAATTGTCCGTCGGTTAGGCCGTCATCCCAACAAAGCTGAACTGGGAATGTTTGGCGTGATGTGGTCAGAGCATTGCTGTTACAAAAATTCACGACCTCTACTCAAACAATTTCCCACCGATGGCGATCGCATCCTCGTCGGACCTGGTGAAAATGCTGGTGTTGTAGACTTGGGTGACGGACTCCAACTAGCCTTTAAGATTGAATCCCACAACCACCCCTCAGCTGTCGAACCATTTCAAGGAGCCGCAACGGGAGTAGGCGGTATTCTCAGAGATATTTTTACAATGGGTGCGCGTCCCATTGCTCTATTAAATTCCCTGCGTTTCGGTTCCCTAGAAGATGCCAAAACTCAAAGGCTGTTCCAAGGCGTAGTATCAGGGATTGCCCATTATGGTAACTGCGTTGGGGTACCTACCGTTGGTGGTGAAGTTTACTTTGACTCTGCTTACTCTGGTAATCCTCTGGTGAACGTTATGGCACTGGGGTTGATGGAAACAGCAGAAATCGTCAAATCTGGAGCATCTGGCTTAGGCAACCCGGTGCTGTATGTTGGTTCCACCACTGGCCGCGATGGTATGGGAGGCGCGAGTTTTGCTAGTGCAGAATTGAGCGATCAGTCAATAGACGATCGCCCGGCGGTGCAAGTGGGCGATCCATTTTTAGAAAAGTCTTTAATTGAAGCTTGTCTGGAGGCGTTTAAGACGGGTGCAGTTGTCGCCGCCCAAGATATGGGAGCAGCCGGCATTACCTGTTCTACTTCAGAGATGGCGGCAAAAGGCGGTGTGGGAATTGAACTGGATTTAGATAAGATTCCCGTCAGAGAAACGGGGATGGTTCCTTATGAATATCTACTTTCAGAATCTCAAGAACGAATGCTGTTTGTGGCCCATAAGGGGCGTGAGCAGGAATTAATTGACATTTTCCACCGTTGGGGACTTCAAGCCGTTGTCGCCGGGACAGTCATCGCTGAACCCATCGTGCGGATTTTTTTTCAGGGTGAAGTAGCAGCAGAAATTCCGGCTGAGGCTTTGGCGGAAAATACCCCACTATATCACCGGGAGTTATTGACAGAACCACCAGAATATGCGCGTAAAGCTTGGGAATGGACTGCTGATTCCTTACCTGATTGCACAACTGCTGGAATAGAACTCGAAGGAAACCTGCAAAGTTGGAATGATATTCTCTTAACTTTGCTCGATACACCCACGATCGCTTCTAAAAATTGGGTATATCGTCAGTATGACCATCAAGTACAAAATAATACTGTCATCCTTCCAGGTGGTGCAGATGCAGCCGTTATCCGTTTGCGCCCCTTAGAACAAATCCCCAATCTAAAATCCCAAATCGTTCGACTGAGCGAAGCCGAAGTCCCAAATCCCCAATCAGGAGTTGCTGCCACAGTAGATTGCAATCCTCGTTATGTTTATCTTGACCCCTACGAAGGAGCTAAGGCAGTGGTGGCAGAAGCTGCACGAAATCTTAGCTGTGTGGGTGCAGAACCTCTGGCGGTGACAGATAACCTTAATTTTGGCTCTCCAGAAAAACCCATTGGTTACTGGCAATTGGCAGAAGCTTGTCGCGGCTTGGCGGAAGGTTGTCGAGAATTGGCGACACCAGTCACAGGCGGAAATGTTTCTTTATACAACGAAACTCTTGATTCTCAAGGCATCCCCCAACCCATTTATCCCACTCCTGTTGTCGGTATGGTGGGCTTGATTCCCGATATAACCAAAATTTGTGGTCAAGGTTGGCAAACATCCGGTGATGTGATTTATCTTCTCGGATTGCCTCTGACATCGAAAATCAGTTTGGGAGCATCTGAATATTTAGCCACTATCCACGGGACAGTTGCCGGAAAACCGCCACGGGTAGATTTTGACTTGGAACGCCGTGTACAGAAAGTTTGTCGTGAAGGAATTCGTAATGGTTGGGTACGTTCAGCCCATGATAGTGCTGAGGGAGGAGTGGCGATCGCCATAGCCGAATGTTGTATTGCTGGCAACCTTGGTGCCGAAATCAATTTAGAAATAGCATCAACACAGTCAAATCGCCTAGATGAAGTGCTGTTTGCCGAAGGTGGTGCCAGGATTTTAGTCTCTGTAACATCAGCACAACAAGCAATCTGGGAATCATACTTACACGAACATCTCGGTCAAGATTGGCGAATTCTAGGTACAGTCGGCAATTTTGAGACAGATTTGAGGGTTTTCACCACTGATAATCAAGCCTTAATCAAAGTTAGTATCGAAGACATGAGCGATCGCTATTCCCATGCCATCGCTAGACGTATCAACATCCACACCACTACCCCTGAAGAAGTTAGGAGTTAAAAGTCAGGAGTTAGGAATAAAAAGCATAACTCCTAACTCTTTTGTTAACTTTCTTGAACATAATTACGGTACTGTTTTAATGGATGGTTAAAGATTTATTAAGAACTCTACCACCATCTATATAATCCCAGTGACTTGACTACCGATTTTAGACTTTGAATTTTAGATTTTGGATTGGGGGCATTGCTTCTGGTTTATGTCTTGCTCCTAGTAAGCGAAACAAATCTAAAATAGCCATTCTTAAATCCCAAGCCGCATCCCTACCACGGTGCGATCAATCCAAAAGACGCTCTCTACGAGACGCTGCGCGAACGCGGACTCGCTAACACTCCGCTATCGTCAATCGTTCGACTGAGCGTAGCCGAAGTCTCAAATCCAAAATTGATTGACCCCCCCACCAGGAGCAAAGCTAGCATGATTTCTATTCATTCTGTCACTTCGGATGAATACCCCGACCCCGACCAGACCAACAACCCAATCAATAGTCATGAAAATCAGCCTGACAAGCCAGAAGAAGCTTGTGGTGTTTTTGGCATCTACGCCCCAGGAGAAAACGTTGCTAAACTGACCTACTTTGGATTGTATGCCCTCCAGCATCGGGGTCAAGAATCAGCTGGTATTGCCACCTTTGAGGGAACACAAGTACATCTCCACAAGGATATGGGCTTGGTGTCTCAAGTTTTCAATGAGTCCATCTTGGATCAATTGCCTGGTAGCCTTGCTGTTGGTCACACTCGTTATTCCACCACAGGTTCTAGTCGCAGAGTTAATGCCCAACCCGCAGTGCTAGAAACCCGTTTAGGTTCATTAGCGCTTGCACATAATGGCAATTTAGTCAACACAGTGCGATTACGTCAAGAGTTGCTTGAGAATAAATGTAACTTAATCACGACAACAGACTCAGAAATGATCGCTTTTGCGATCGCTGAAGCCGTCAATGCTGGTGCAGATTGGCTAGAAGGTGCAACTCAAGCATTTCACCGTTGCCAAGGAGCCTTTAGTTTAGTCATTGGCACTCCCAGTGGCGTTATGGGTGTCCGCGATCCCAATGGCATTCGCCCCCTAGTAATTGGTACTTTAGCTGGTAATCCAATTCGTTACGTTTTGGCTTCCGAGACTTGTGGTTTAGATATCATTGGAGCCGAATATCTGCGAGACGTAGAACCAGGTGAATTAGTTTGGATTACTGAAGAAGGTTTGGCTTCTGATCATTGGAGTCAAAAATCTGAGCGGAAATTGTGTATTTTTGAAATGATTTACTTTGCCCGCCCTGATAGCATCATGCACAACGAGAGTTTGTACAGCTATCGGATACGGTTAGGGCGGCAACTGGCACAAGAATCTAATGTAGATGCCGATATTGTTTTTGGTGTTCCTGATTCTGGTATACCTGCTGCCATTGGATTTTCTCAAGCTTCTGGTGTCGCTTACATGGAAGGACTGATTAAAAATCGCTACGTTGGGCGAACTTTCATTCAACCAACCCAAGCCATGCGGGAGTCGGGTATTCGGATGAAACTCAACCCCCTCAAAGATGTGCTGGCAGGTAAACGAGTCATTATTGTCGATGACTCAATTGTTCGCGGTACCACCAGCCGTAAACTAGTCAAAACCTTGCGTGACGCAGGTGCAATCGAAGTACACATGCGAATTTCTTCTCCGCCTGTAACTCATCCCTGCTTCTATGGCATCGATACCGATTCTCAAGATCAGCTCATTGCTGCTACCAAGTCAGTGGAAGAAATTGGCAAGCAACTGGAAGTAGACAGCCTCGCCTATCTAAGTTGGGAGGGAATGCTAGAAGCGACACGAGAAGACACCAATAGTTTTTGTTCTGCTTGCTTCACTGGAGATTACCCAGTGGCGATTCCTGAGCAAGTGAAACGTTCTAAGCTGATCTTAGAAAAGGTAGTGGTGTAGGGGCTTAAAACTGAAGAACCCCACCCCGCCAAAGCTACGCTTTGTCTCCCCTCCCCGCAAGCGAGGAGGGGATTAAGGAATGGCGTGAAAGATTAGGATTCTTCTGGGGATGATTCTGATTTTTCTGGTTTGAGTAAGGGGAAGGCGATCGCATCCCGAATACTGGCACAATCAGTTAATAACATCACTAACCGATCAATCCCAATCCCTAAACCACCTGTAGGCGGCATACCATATTCCAAAGCTGTGAGAAAGTCTTCATCTACACCTTGGGCTTCTAAGTCACCAGCAGCTTTCCGCGCCGCTTGTGCTTCAAAACGTTCTCTTTGATCGATAGGATCGGTAAGTTCTGAGAAGCTGTTCCCAGTTTCTCGCCCAACTATAAATAACTCAAATCTTTCCACCAAACCAGGTTGAGAGCGGTGAGGTTTTGCCAAGGGCGAAATTTCTACAGGGTAATCAATTACAAAGGTAGGTTGAATTAAATTGGCTTCTACCTTCTCTTCAAAGGCTAAATTTAGTAACTTACCAATTGACTGGGCTTCATTTATACCAGGAATACCAGCATTTTTACTTGCTGTTTTGGCATCTTCCAAACTTTGGAACAAATTAAAATCCAAGCCTGTAAATTCTTTAACTAAATCGTGCATTGTCACTCGCCGCCAAGGTGGTGTTAAATCTATCGGTTCCCCTTGGTAGGTTATTTCCAATGTGCCGAGTACCTCTTGGGCAACAGTGGTAATAATCCCCTCAGTCAGCACCATCATATCGTTGTAATCGGCGTAAGCTTGGTAAACTTCAATCGTCGTAAATTCGGGATTGTGTCGAGTTGAAATTCCCTCATTGCGGAAAACCCGCCCCAATTCAAACACCTTTTCAAAACCACCCACAATTAACCGCTTGAGATGGAGTTCTGTGGCAATTCGCAGATACAACTCCATTTCTAAAGTGTTGTGGTAAGTGATAAATGGACGCGCATCTGCGCCCCCAGTCTCACTTTGCAAAACTGGCGTTTCAATTTCCAGAAAATCTCGCTGTTCCAAATAGCGGCGAATACCAGCAGTAATTTGAGCGCGACGGCGGAAAGTTTGCCGCACTTCCGGGTTTACAATCAAGTCAACGTAGCGCTGACGGTAGCGCTTGGCAACATCCGTTAATCCATGCCACTTGTCGGGTAGGGGCAACAGGGATTTAGTGAGGATAGTATATTGTTTAACGTAGACAGATAACTCGCCCTTTTCAGTCCGTTTAATAGTACCTTTGGCTCCCAGAATGTCGCCTGCATCTGTAAGTTGTTTTAAGTGATTGAAGGCATCGGCATCAATATCTGCCATACCTTCTTGAATGCGATTTTTATCCAGATAAAGCTGAATTGTACCGGTTTCGTCTTGCAAGGTGAAGAAAGCCAATTTACCAAAAACGCGACGCGCCATAATGCGTCCAGCTATGGCAACTTCTAAATCAACTTCTTCACCACTGGCTAAATCGGCAAATTGTTCTTGCAACTGCGCTGCATGATGGGTAGATTCCCAACGATAGGCATAAGGGTTAGTCCCTAGCTGCTTGAGTTGTTCTACTTTCTCCAGCCTGGCGGCTCGGATATCTTCTTCCGACATGGTAACGAACTAAATAGGGCAAGATTAATTATAGATGCTGCCAAAGTTGAGAGATAAACTAAATGTCTAAATTCTTATCCAAAATTTCTCAAAGTTCATCAGTTTGATCAAGTTTAGTTTGTACCCATGCTTCAATCACTTCT
>NZ_JBALEK010000046.1:0-20181 GCF_036917815.1 Nostoc sp.
TCAGCGTCGCTTTCTTCGCTTCGCTTCAGGCACTTATTCAATATAGCGAACACACCTCTTTGTGTCAACTACTTTTTCCAATTTATTTTGGGAATGTTTCTTCGTCACTATCAAAGCCTTAGAGAGTAAGGGTTTTAGGCTATAGTATTGCTGGATGTCACTAAGGAAGCAATTAAGGTTGTGATCAATTCTGCTGTTTTGCCGCCCTGGTTGGTTTTAGATCCACTGTTGCGTGGCTGGTTGATGGAGGATATTGGCAGGGGCGATCGCACTACAAATACGCTACTAGTAGAAGATGTAACACTAGGCTCTGCTAAATGGATCGCTAGGGCTTCAGGGATAATTACTGGCTTACCAGTTGCAGCTAGGGTGTTTAAGATTTTGAATGAGAAAGTCAGCTTTGTGGCGGTGGCGGCTGAAGGTGCATGGTGTGAGCCGGGACAGGTAGTAGCTGAAATTCATGGTTCGCTGGATGCGCTGCTGATGGGGGAACGGGTGGCGCTGAATTTGGCTATGCGGTTGAGTGGGATTGCTACGCTGACTAATATATATGTAGAGAAAATTGCTGATTTACCTGCTCAGTTGGTGGATACGCGTAAAACTACACCAGGGCTGAGACTGTTAGAAAAGTACGCGACTGCTTTGGGTGGGGCGATTAATCACCGTATGGGGTTGGATGATGCGGTGATGATTAAGGATAATCACATTGTGGCGGCTGGGGGAATTGGAGAAGCTGTTACCCGTATTCGTTCTCAGATTCCTTATCCCTTGACTATAGAGGTGGAGACGGAAAGTTTAGAGCAGGTTAAAGAAGTTTTGCAGCACAAGGCTGACATTATTATGTTAGACAATATGACTTTGGATATGATGTGTCAGGCGGTGCAGTTGATTCGCCAGCAGAATAGCCGGGTGAAAATTGAAGCTTCGGGGAATGTAACTTTGGAAACGATTCGCGGTGTGGCGGAAACGGGTGTTGACTATATTTCTAGCAGTGCGCCGATTACTCAATCGAAGTGGTTGGATTTGAGTATGAGGATTGCAGTTTAGGAATGAGGATTAAATAAGATCCATAATTATTTGGATCTGCGGGACGGTTGTATAATTTCATTGCGGCAAGTAATCATCAAATACAATCTCCATGATCTACTTAAAGTCGTCTGTGACTTTGCGACCGGTCTTGTAGCCATCTAAGAGGATGTTTTAAAAGTCCTCTCGCCCGTAGCAAAAAGTTTTAGATCCACCTAAATCCACGCCACATGCTTCTCCCAAGGGGAGACGCTGCGCGAACAAGTCGGGGAACCCGCCCAACGCAGTGGCTCCCCGATAAATTGGGGGACTTTGATTCCGGTCTCCCCCAATTTATCAAACACTAAACAATTTTCAGCAATTGTATCAGGTGATTGACGAGATAAATTATCATATTCAGTTAGCACCTGTTTAATTAACTCCCGATATTGTGTTAATTTATCCATAAAGTAATTTTCTCCCTTTCATTGTTAAAAACAATAAATTCAATTTGCTGAAGTTTCACCACTGCTTGAATAGATTTTCTTTGAAAGAAAGTATCAAATACTGTATCTCTGATTGCTAGATAAATTTTATAATTTTTACTGGCTAGTTGTAAAATGTCGCGGTATAGAATATATTGACCTAGAGCATTTTCAAAATCTCTCATGGGAGAAGGACTGATAAAACTCTTGGTTTCTACAACTATTTTCCGTCCTTCTTGTTCTGCTAATAAGGCTTTTTCTACAAATAAATCGCACATTAGCTTACACTATTTTAGCTGTGTTGTTCCAGTCGGGTACGTTATGCCTCTGGCTAACGCACCATCCTTTATGCTTTGGTGCCGTACTCTCGTCGATAACACACCCTATACATACTTAGATTTTTTCAGAAATCAAATCGGATTCCTATATGATCAAGAAGCAGACTTGATTTACTAGAGTGCTTTGCATGGTTTCAGCAGAATTAATCTCCACTTTGCGAGAACTTAGTCGAGCAGATAAGTTTTACATTATGCAGGTTTTAATTTCAGAATTAGCCCAACAGGAAACCGATCTGATTAAGCCCGATCAGTCCTATCCTGTGTGGTCGCCTTATGATGCAGTTGAAGCAGCAGATACTATGTTAAAAGTGCTACAAGCTGCTAAAGCTCAAGACCATGCGTAACGCACAACGGTATTCCTTTATCCCGATTGATATTGCATTGGGCGAAGCCAGTTTCCGCCCCTATCTACCCCTTACTTTGATCTACCAACAAAGTTCTGTGATCACATCCGGTCTGTTGGATACTGGAGCAAGCGTGAATGTGCTTCCCTATCCAGTAGGAGTTGAGCTTGGTTATGTGTGGGAGCAGCAGACAACTGCATTGAGTTTGACAGGTAATTTAGCTCAATATGAGGCGCGTGTCGTGGTTCTTCAGGCAGTAGTTGGGCAATTTGAACCTATACAACTTGTATTTGCATGGACACAGGCTACAAACGTACCGCTAATTTTGGGGCAAGTTAACTTCTTTATGGAGTTTGATGTTTGTTTATACCGTTCCCATTTACAGTTTGAGATCAGCCCTAAATCGGTAGCGTCAGAGTAGATTTATTGCATTTGCCAGCTAACTAACGCATCAATGTAGAGGACGGAAGCCGTTGGTGAGGGACATTGTAAAGAGCGATGTCTACGACGGGCTATTCGGCGTCGCCTTACAGAAAACCTCAAAAACAAAGCGATCGCTTGTTCTCCAAGAGTGAGCGTTAGCGTAGCTCACCGTAGGTATCGCCTTACAGAAAACCTCAAAAATAAAGCGATCGCCTGTTGTCCAAGAATGAGCGATCGCCTTGCAAAAAACCTCAAAAACAAAGCTTAGAAGCTTGTCGTTAGACATCGCCCTTAATTGTAGTATTAGGTTCGCGTCTGCCACGATTTTGGATCTCTACGACCATGAAAAATTGCCGTCACTATTACTCGACTCGACACAATCCGATAGTACACAGCATAGGGAAATCGTCGCACTACTGCTCGTCGAATATCACCGTAGACAATTACATATGATTCTGGCATCTGAGAAATTCGATTCACCGTTTCGTCTACACAGTCTAAAAACTAGTCACCCAGAACGGGTTTCTGACTCTCGTACCAACTGTGTGCATCATTGAGTTCTTCTCGAACCTCTGGGCGAAACACCAGGACATAATTCATTGTTGCCCCTTAATTGATGCTTTGATTTCCTCCCAAGTCAGCACATTATCTGGATTTAAATCATAGTCAGCAGTTCGACGATCAAGCTCTTGCTTTTGTGCATCGGTTAAATCAGGGTAAACTTGCTCCACTGCGATGGTATCCCAAATTGCCTGCACAAGATGGATTCTATCTTCAACACTGAGAGCTGCGATTTCGTTCAAAGTAGCTGTGATATCCATGCTGATTAATTTGGAGTGAGGAAGCAATTGGTACACCTTAAATATAACGGAGAAGATTTTGTCCATCAAATTGAACGCTGCAATTGACAATTCGACCGTCTAAAAACTTCATAACAAGCCTGTGAGCGATCGCCTGTTCTGGAAGAGTGAGTGCGATCGCCTTACATAACCCAAAAATAAAGCGATCGCTTGTATGGAAGAGTGAGCGATCGCATTATTTAAACATTAAATTCTCAATTTTGCAAAGTTGCCAATACTATGACAACCCCAACCAATACCGCAAAGATTGTTCTAACAGTTCAGCATCAGCATCAGCTAACTTGCCAATCACTTTTACAACTAAGCTTTTATGCACTGTGTATAAACCTCTCTTGACTGCTGTAGGCACGTTTAGCCCTGCTGCTGACCATTCAGACAAGACAAACTCACCTTCTAGCAATGCTCCAGTTTTGCTCGTCAAGGGTGTAATTAGGATGTCTTGAGAAACATGTGGCGCACTTACAACAACAGCAGGTCTAACTTTTGAACTGGACAAATCTGAAAACGGATACTGAACCAAAATGATGTTATTTTTAGAGTAGTTGGGCATAGACATCATCCTCAGTGTTATCCCAAACTGATGAAAGTGATGTTTGACTGGTTTGAAGCCAAAATTCAGTTTCATCATCAGGAAGCAGCGTCACTAGCACTCTTGTCCCTTCCGGTAATTCCTCTGACTCCAGCAATTCGATTTTTCCTTCCCTAACTGTAGCCCAAAGCGTTTTTAGCATATCTGTTTTTTGAACAGTCATGTTTTGATTTTACGCTTGTATGCCTAAAAGTGCGATCGCTTTACAGAAAACCTCAAAAATAAAGCGTAGACGCGTAGGGGCTTGTCGTTATATATCTCCTGTCGTGGGCATTTGCTATAGCAGCAATAGAAATAAAAGCTAAATCTGAAGATAGAAGAATTTACGTTGTTAGCGGAGATAAAGATTGGGAAGACGCTGTTTATCTTAACGAAAATTTGATATATCAAGAAAATATTGATGAATTATTAGAAGAAATAATAACAATAGAAAAAGAATCAGAAGAAATTAATTTATGTAATGAAATACTTGAAGATAACTTGCCACAAATTGAAACAATAATATCAAATAAATTTATTACAAAAGAGTTTTCATTTAATAGCTATTTTGATAACGGATTATTTGAGCCTAATAGTGAAAAAGTAGATTTTGTAGAATTAGATGCAATAGAAGTCATTGAAAAATATATTGTAGATATTGATGATGAAGATGCTGAAAATCCAGTAGTTACATTTGAATTAATAGTTAAGCTTAGTTATGCGGCAGATGTTAGCTTCAATAGTACTGAAAATGCTATTTGGGTTGGAGAAGATGAGACGTATTATGGTGATTTGAGACATATTGAAGGAAAAGTACAGCAGCAAAATATATTACCTGTTGAAGTAATAATTCAACTATCAAGAGATAAATCATATAATTTACAATTTAATTCTCTTCATGAGGCTATTCTAGACCCTAACAATACTGTGCCAACTATAGAACTTAAATCCGATAATTTTGAGGTAAGTTACAAGGATGATGATCCATATCTAGAGGAATATCAATAAGATTAGGGGAAAAATGATAATTATACAAAACAATTTATTCTAAACCAATGTCATGACTTGCTCATATTCTTCTTTATGGCTTTGCAAAGCATCCCAAAGATCAACTTTTTGCTGAAGATTAAGCCAAAGTCTTGGACCATTACCTAAAGCTTTACCAAGACGTATTGCTATATCTACTGTAATTGCTCTTTGACCATTAATAATTTCCTGAATTGTTTGATTAGATACTCCTAAAATTTCTGCAAAATTTGCGATATTAATATCTAAATCATCTAAAATATCTGCAATTACTTCACCAGGATGTATTGGTCTTACTAATCTATTAGTAGTAATATCTTGCCAATTATCCATAATTAATACTTCTTACTTAATAATTGGGTTAACCTTATTTAGCATTATCTAGCCAATTAATATCATATTAACACAGGAGCTAATGATAATCTTCAAGATTAACATCATAAGCATCACAGTCTTCAAATTTAAAAGTTATACGCCAGTTTGCTGATACCTTAATTGACCAAGTTCCTTTCCTATCTCCTTTTAATTCATGTAAATCATAACCCGGTAATCTAATATCTTCTACAATTAACGCTGAGTCTATAACTTCAAGTCTGATTCTAATTTTCTTTTCTAAGTTTGCAGGAACTCCTTTATTAAAATTCTCTCTAAATAAATTTTCTAATGCTTTATTTTGAAATGTTTGAATCATTTCAATTTTGACCTTCCTAACCTACATAAATTATTTGACAATGGATGCCTTCATTCTGTTACCACACTAGTTCAAGATTTAACACAAAGCCATTTAACACATCTTCCCCTGACAAGGTAACAGGCGATTCCAACACCTCAACTTCTTTTCCGGGTCTATAAATCTCCACTTGTCGAGATTTACGATTAATTAACCAACCCAAACGCACACCATTATCTATATATTCCCTCATCTTTTCCTGAGCAACTTTCAAACTATCACTTGGCGAAAGTAACTCAATTACAAAATCAGGACAAAGTGGTATAAATTTTGTTTGTTGTTCTTGAGTCAGTGCATTCCAGCGTTCCAGTCTCAGCCAAGAAGCATCAGGTGAACGGTCTGCACCATTGGGAAGTTTAAAACCTGTAGAGGAATCAAAGACAATACCCAGTTTATTTTGCTCATTCCAAATCCAAAGTTGAGCAGTTAGCCCAGCGTTACGATTTCCGGTTTCTCCCCCGGTTGGTGGCATGATAATTAGTTCTCCGGTTGCAGTGCGTTCAAATCTCAAATCGCGGTTTGCTTGACATAGCTGGAAAAACTGCTCATCTGTCAATTCCAGCACAGGTTTAAGGTTGACGGTTAGGGCGTTCATAAGCAGGATAGGTAATGAAGCCTAGAGGTTACACTTATTTTATGATGATATTATAGAAAGCGATCGCTTGTTCTCCAAGAGTGAGTGCGTTAGCGTAGCTCACCGTAGGTATCGCCTTGCAGAAAACCTCAAAAATAAAGCGATTTTTGATATTCGTTCTCCTTTTTCACCAAGTGTTACTTGCCCATTTTGTAGCACTCCCCAATAATTTTGGCTTGCATCACGCAGATTACCTTTGTCAGAATTGCAAAAAATATCGTACTCAGTATCAGGTAATATGCACCACATATTTTTGTGTTTTCGAGAACCAATACCTCTATGTTTAAACATCGATAAATACATTTTGCCATTGACTGTGGGACCATATTCTAGCCCAGCAGGTGTTACTAGATTTGTAGACATTTCCTTTTGTTTTTTATTACTATAGCAATCCTAAATCATTCGTGTGTTTTGTTATTCAGTTACCAAATCACCTTAAGGTTTAAAATAAACCCCTGTAAAACATCTTCTCCTGACAAGGTAACAGGCGATTCCAACACGTCAACCTCTTTCCCTTGTCGATAAATCTCCACTTGCCGCAATTTACGATTAATTAACCAACCCAAGCGCACACCATTATCTATGTATTCCCTCATCTTTTCCTGAGCAACTTTCAAACTATCACTTGGCGAAAGTAACTCAATGACAAAATCAGGAGAAATGGGAGGAAACTTTTGTTTTTCTTCTTCAGTTAAAGCATCCCATCGTTCTAATTTTATCCAAGAAGCATCAGGTGAACGATCTGCACCATTAGGTAATTTAAAACAAGTAGAAGAATCAAAAGCGATGCCAGTAAAATCGGTATCTGACCAATTAAATAATTGTTGATTTAGTCTACCATTACGATTTCCGGTTTCTCCCCCGGTTGGTGGCATGATAATTAATTCTCCGGTTGCAGTGCGTTCAAACTTCAAGTCACGGTTTGCCTGACATAGATTAAAAAACTGCTCATCTGTCAGTTCCAATACTGATTGAAGGTTGACCGTTAAAGCATTCATAGTCATATCTCGGATTGAAAAGTTAAGGCAGGCATAAAGCCTGCCCATGTAATCCTAGTCTATCCCTTCAATCCGGTCTTCAACCTCTTGGTACAACTCGCGCAGACGATCTAAATTATCCTCGCTAGTCTCCCAATAACCGCGTCCATTCACTTCCAACAAAGTTGATACAATCTTGCGGAAAGAATGAGGATTAAGGTTCAGCAACCGTTTCTGCATTTCTTCATCTTTGATGAAGGTTTCGTTAGTATCCTCATAAATCCAGTTATCCACAGCGCCGGCTGTTGCACTCCAACCCGTTGTATTCACCAACCGCTTGGATAGTTCGCGCACACCTTCGTAACCGTGAGATAACATCCCCTCGTACCATTTGGGATTTAATAATTTGGTACGCGCATCTAAGCGCACGGTTTCTGATAATGTCCGCACTTGGGCATTAGCTGTAGTTGTATCTGCAATATAAGATGCTGGTTTTTTACCATCACCCCGCAGACTTGCTACAAGCTTAGTGGGATCTGAATCGAAGTAGTGGGAAACGTCCGTCAAACTAATCTCGGAAGAATCGAGATTTTGGAAAGTTGCATCAGCAGTTTTCAATGTACTTTCAAAAATCTGCCGGGATTCGTCCATGATTCCGGGGTTATCGGAATTGAAGGAGAAGGATTTCCGGTTGAGATACATTTCTTGCAACTCGGCTTCACTATCCCAAGTGCTGTTTTCTACCGCCAAGTTGATATTTGACGAGTAGGAACCAGAAGCGTTGGAGAAAACGCGCGTCGCTGCTTGACGCAGATTAATCCCCATATCTTGGGCTTGCTGCAAAGCGTGTTTGCGAACAAAGTTCATATCTAAGGGTTCATCTGCCTCAGCTGCCATCTTCACCCCTTGGTCTAGCAGGTTCATTTGGTTGATGAACAAGTCGCGGAATACACCGGAACAGTTGATTACTACATCAATTCTGGGGCGTCCCAACTCTTCTAAAGATATCAATTCCAACTTGTTCACCCGTCCCAAGGCATCGGGAACTGGACGCACGCCTACCATCCACATAATTTGTGCTAGGGATTCACCGTAAGTTTTGATGTTATCGGTTCCCCAGAGGACGCAGGCAATGGTTTCTGGCCATTTTCCATCATTTTCAGCCTTGTTACGGATCAAAAGCCTGTCTACGACAATTTTTGCTGATTGTACTGCTGCTGTTGTGGGTATGGATTGCGGATCGAGTGCATGGATATTCTTACCCGTGGGTAATACATCCGGGTTGCGGATGGGATCGCCACCAGGTCCAGGTAGGATGTACTCACCTTCCAAGCCTCTGAGTAATGCTCCTAGTTCGTTGTCGGCACAAACTTGTTGCAGACAGAATTCCAAATACTCAAGTAGGGGTTTTAGGGCGGCGGTGTCAACTTTGGGATAACCTGCTTTATGCAATGCTTCCACCCAAGGTTCTTTTTTGCCCATGTTGAAGAAATTCAACCGAGAAACTAGAGAAACTCGTCCTTCCGCGTCGATTTGCTCTTGGACAAGGGCGGTAACTGCTGCACGGGTTGCCAAAGTGATATCTTGCAATAACTGGACATCTTCTAAAATGCCTCTGTCATTATTTTGGTAAATATCGTCAATGTTACGCCCAATGCTGTTAGCGATAATTCCCGGTAAGCCTTGAAGTCCTTCTTCCTGACGATCTAGACTAGCAATGTTGACGAGAGTTGCGATCGCTTCTTCTGCACTTGGAGGTTTACCAATGACGTGCAACCCACAAGGCAACAACCGCGACTCGATTTCCATCAACTTGCGGTAGACGTTGCCAACAATATTATCCCGCTCATCGGTACTCATGTCTCTGGCATCGGTTTCTGGCAGGTTAATATCCTTATCCAGATTCACAATCCGGCATTTATCCATGATGCTGTTGACAATGGAAACACCGCGTCCACTATCTTTCAAGGTTTGGTAAGAAGCAATTAACTCGCTGAGTTCCTTCAAACCTTTATATAAACCAGCATTTTCTGCCGGCGGTGTCAAGTAAGAAATTGTTTCGGCATAACTCCGGCGTTTGGCAATTGTCGCTTCACTCGGATTATTGGCTGCGTAGTAATACAGGTTGGGAATTGAGCCAATCAAGTTATCTGGATAACAGTCACCAGACATTCCCATCTGTTTACCTGGCATGAATTCCAAGGAACCGTGTGTACCAAAGTGCAGTACAGCATCAGCTTGCCAAACTTGCTCTAGGTAAGTGTAGTAAGCAGCAAAACCGTGGTGAGGACTAGCTGAACGGGAGAACAACAGCCGCATCGGGTCGCCTTCGTAACCAAAGGTGGGTTGCACACCGATGAAGACGTTACCGAATTGCTTACCATAAATTAGCAGATTTTGGCCATCGCTGTTGAGATGTCCGGGGGGTGGGCCCCAGTTTTCCTCTAAGCGTTGAGAGTAAGGGGTTAGCGCCTCATACTCAGGAACGGACATTTTGTAAGCAACGTTCAGTTCTGGGCTGTTGTACTGCGCCTGTGCATCGTGGATGACTTCTTGCATCAACGCTTGGGCTGATTCTGGCAATTCCGGCAAGTCGTAGCCGTTATTCTTCATTGCTCTCATCACCTCGTAGATTGAGCCGAATACATCCAAGTAAGCGGCGGTTCCCACGTTGCCTTTATCTGGCGGGAAGCTGAAAACGGTGATAGCGACTTTTTTATCCAGTTTCGGCTTGCGGCGGAGGTTCGCCCATTTTAAGGCGCGTTCGGCGACAGCTTCCACCCGATCGCGCAGTGCGATCGCTTTGCCTGTAGTTCCATCTCTACCCGATAATACAATCGGCTCAATTGCCCCATCCAATTCAGGAATTGCAATTTGCAAAGCTACTTGAATTGGATGTAACCCTAAATCGCTATCCATCCACTCTTCTGTGGTTTGGAAAACTAAGGGTAAAGCCACCATGTAAGGACGGTTTAAGCGTTTGAGTGACTCAATTGCTTTGGGATGATCTTGTCTGGCTGGACCACCCACTAAAGCAAAACCAGTCAGCGATATCACTGCATCTACTAACTGTATCTTGGTAATTGGTTCGTAGAAGTAAGCATCCACAGGCTTGGAGAAATCCAAACCACCAGCAAACACAGGTAATACCCGTGCGCCTAGTGCTTCCAACTCCTGCACCATTGCCACATAATGGGCATCATCGCCTGTAACTAGGTGGGTGCGTTGCAATACCAACCCAACACAAGGAGCTAGAGGATCTTTGAGATCACTAGAAATATCCTTACGAGCTGTATACCAATTGAGGTATTCTCTGACATCCTCAAACATACTGGGAGCCAAAGGATGCCAAATCCCTAAATCGGGATAAACCACCGGCTGTTCGTATGTAGAAGGTGCAAAACTTTGTTTTTCTAAACCTTTAAATACGTATTTATCAGCTAGCATCAGCAAGAAGTTTTCCAGATTTTCTGGAGAACCACCTAGCCAATACTGAAAACTGAGCATGAAATTTCGGGCATCCTGTGCTTTGTCCATCGGTAAAAACTTCAGCACTTGCGGCAGGGTACGCAAAAGCTTCAGCATCCCATCTTGGAATCCCGCACCGGATTTTTCTTTGCGTTTCCGCATGAATTGCGCGATCGCACTTTTTGACTGACCCAACTGTGCCAAGGAAAAGCTACCCATTTTATTTAGGCGCATTACCTCTGGCATGGAGGGAAAGACAACAGAAACGTCCAGGTGATCGCGGTGTGGCTCTACTGCTGCTACTACTTTCTGTGCTAAGTCTTCGATGAAAATGAGGGAAGCGATGAAGATATTCGCATTCTCAATTTCTCGTTTGAACTCCTCGTAATTTTCTGGGTCGCGGAGTTCCTCAATCAAGTACCCACTGATTTCAATCGCCAAGTTGGGATTGTTCGCGTTAATCGTGCGAACTGCTTGCGACAAAGCACTCTGGTACTGGGACTCTAGCACGACATAGACCACCTTGATTAAATTACGTCCGCGTAAGTTATCAGGCGCAATGTGTCTAATGGTGGACTTGACGTGGGTGAACATGCTTCCTCGGCTCCTTTGATGCGTGTTCTCTACTGGAAGTTCCTAGCGGCATCATCAGCCACAGTTAACTTCTGAACTTTAGGCAATATGTGTTTTTTATCAGAAAACGCTTACCCAATGGGCATTTTATCGTCTATCTGACACAAATCGATATAAAAAACGAAATATTTCTTTGTAATTGTTGACTATAGGTAAAAGTATTTGCTCACATTAATGTAAATATTTTGTAATATTATTTTAATCGTTAAATAGTTATTTAACGATATGTCTTATCGCATTTATAAAACAAAACCCGCTTGTGCGGGTTGTAAAATTGGATATTTTTGGCGAAATGCGATCGTCCAATTACTAGAAGTACTCAATTAACAATGCGGATTCGGGTGTCGTTGAGTGCTTCAATAACTTGGGCTACTTCTTCTAAAGGTGTCTGTATAATTTTGTAGATAGAAATTTCAAAAGATATAAATTATCTTACTGAAAATCATCTTCCATTAATAATTTTCTTTTAGCGATAGAAAACTCAACTTCAGATAACAAGCCATCTTGGTACATTTTCGTAAGTTGAGATAGTTGTCTTACAGTACTTTTAGCTTGGTTTCTAATTGCACCTGAACTTTTATTTCGTGATTTTTGTTGCTCCTTTAATAAAGATTTAGTTTGCTTCATCTGTTCTTTTAAAATTTTTATATCAGATTGGAGATTTTGTTTCCTCTCTAAAATATTCGCTTTATTCTCAGCAACATCTTGTGCGAGTTTCGCTCGCAATACTGTAGCTTCATGATGTCTTAATGCCCTATATTTTGTCCCAAATAACATCCCTCCAAGACCATTACCATATTCTTGAAGCCTTGCTCTTTCTTCCGCTATTGATTGATTTAAATTTTGGGTTTCTTGAGTACATTGAGATAATTGGTCTTGTGCAATTCTTAAAGCATTTTCAAGATTAACCAATTTTTCTTGTAATTCCATAGCTCACCTTTTACTTTTACAAACCTTTACTAGAGGCTTGTTATTAAGATACCCACGAAGTTTGGTTAACTAACGCTTTCTCTGAAAAACCCTGATATTGGTTGATTATCGTTCGTTTGAGCCTGTAATTGTTGCTGACTTTTCACGTCATGTGGAAAAGCTAACGCGAAACCTAACCCCCCAGCCCCCTTCCTATCCATTACCCGGATCTTTCTCAACAAAAATACAACTTACTTAAAACAAGAGCAAAAGCATTGATAGGTATAGTTTTGAGGGAAGAGTCTAGTTGCGGATGGTGGATGATGAAATGGTATACCTATACCTACCTTCGCTTAGTGCTTCTTTGAGGTAAATACTAGGTTCTATGAACTGGATTTCGGGTAAAAACCGTCCATTTTCAACTGTAGTTAAGTTAAAGTCGCGTTTGACTTTTGACAGCGAAAAGTCACTATAAGACATTATAAATATGATTAAATATTAATCTAGGACTTACGTACTGTACAAATTGGCTATTATGTGTACAACGATATTTGGTCGTTTCAAGACGAACTGCGATCGCGCATATGCTGATAAGTCAGCCTACGCCTAATAACCCTTAACTCCTGACCATTAACTAATGACTCAAGTAGATATTCTCATCCTATCAAATGGCCCTGGTGAGGTAACAACCTGGGTACGTCCAGTAGTAAAGGCGTTGCGACAAAAACTAGGGTATGACCTTTCTCTAGTGAGGATTTCTGTAGTATTATCACCTTGCTCAAATGCCAGTGGGAAAGAAGCTGCGATCGCTCTTTCTTACCCAGAAGTAGATAGAGTACAGGGAGCAGAGCATTTTTGGCAATTTTTGCTTTGGGGCAAAACATTTGATAATTGGGACTGGAGAAGTCAAGGTGTAGTTGTCTTCCTCGGTGGCGATCAAATTTTCCCTGTAGTTATAGGCAAAAAGCTGGGATATCGCACAGTAGTTTACGCCGAATGGGAAGCCAGATGGCATAAATGGATTGATCGCTTTGGAATCATGAAACCCGAAGTTGCTAAGGCTGTTCCTCAGAAATATGCTCACAAATTCACCGTTGTAGGTGATTTAATGTTAGAAGCAGCAGGTGAGAGCCTAGATTCAAATTCCCCTCTGCCTACAAATCCATCACTCACAACTGAATTGATTGGTTTACTCCCTGGATCAAAAGCAGCAAAATTAGCCCAAGGAGTGCCATTATGTTTAGTTATTGCCGAATACATCCAGGCAAAAAGACCTCAAACCAAGTTTGTCATTCCTGTAGCCCCAACTTTAGATTTACAAACTTTAGCTAGTTTTGCCGATCTTCAAAAGAACCCTATTGCTAAAATCTTTGGCTTTGGGGGTGCTTCCTTAATTGTCCCACAGGACGCTAGAGGCAAGGCATTGCTCAAAACAACAACGGGCTTAACTGTGGAACTGTGGCAAGAAAATCCTGCCTATCACTTATTATCCCAGTGCCGCATCTGCTTGACTACAGTGGGGGCAAACACTGCCGAACTCGGTGCTTTAGGAGTACCAATGATTGTTTTGCTGCCAACTCAGCAACTTGATGCTATGCGTTCTTGGGATGGTTTACCTGGGTTGTTGGTAAATCTGCCAGGGGTAGGTACGCTATGCGCTAAGGTGATTAATTGGTTATTCCTGAGATTCGTCAGACGCAAAGGTTTATTAGCATGGCCAAATATTTGGGCACAGAAAGAAATAGTGCCAGAAATTATGGGTAAACTTCAACCGCAAGAAGTTGGGGAAATGGTTTTAGACTTTTTGGCGCATCCAGAAAAATTGGCTGATATCCGCACCAAACTGCGTAAGATTCGCGGTGAAAGCGGTGCAGCCCAGAAGATAGCACAGATTGTTGGCGAGGAGATTGGGAAGTAGAGGGAGATGAGGCAGCAACATCAACATCATCCTCATCCCCCTCATCTTCACTTAATCCGAAGATTCTCCATCTCTTCGCCCCAGTTCATAAATTCCGGCACCCATACAGGCAAGTATACCTGTACTAATTCCCCAACTCTCGCCTAAACTAATTTCCAGAACCCAGTTAAATAAAGCGCCAACTACCAAAAAAGGCACAATGCTAAACAGTGAGGCATAGAAAGCATTTTGGGATTCTCTAGCTTTACGAGTCTTTTCAAATTCTGATTGGCTGGTGTAAAGCGATCGCTCCGCAAAGTTAAACCAGCGATTGAGTTGCTCGATTACCCATTCATTGACTCTGGAAAAACCTAGATATAGCGCCAATGACCACAAACTCGCTCCAGCGATCGCGATCGTGTCTAACTCAAAGCGGAAAGGCAAAATTTCAGTCAGCATTGCTTAGGGGAGTCCTGCAAAGGGTCAACTTTAGCTGTGAGTAGATGCTAAATAAACCTCTTGTGCAATTTTAAGCATAAAGGTTAACAAGATTTCAACTACTTGACAATTCTCTCGGTTCTTAGAGGTTGTTTGAAAAGTATTTAGCTGTGATTTTAGGCACTTCTAGATCCCCCCTAACCCACGCCAGTCGCTCTACTTGGGGAGACCCCATCGCTTTTAGCGTCTCCCCTTCTCCCAAAGGGAGAGGCTAGCGCCAAGGGAGAAGACCGCGCTGGCTCCCCTTAAAAAGGGGGGAACCGGAATCAAAGTCCCCTTTAAAAAGGGGGATTTAGGGGGATCTAGAACGTTTTGCTACCAAGAAGAGGACTTTTCAAAGAACCTCTTAGCTTCAAGAAAAGCTAATTTACGGATTGCTGGGTAATGCACTGTAAAGTTTTCCCTCTGATCATTCAAAAAAAGCAGCAGGCGAAATGTGAAAAAACTCTGCAAGGCATACGATATGGTTAACTGTCAGCTTACGCTGTCCACTCAAGACTTCAGATATAATAGACTCGGTTTTAAAGATAGGAATTAAGTCTTTTTGTCGTCAACCAAATTCCACAATCATTGCTTGAAGTAATTCTACACCATGAATATCAGGTATAGAATGATGTTTTGGTTCGTCTTCGTCAACCAGAGTGCCTAAAACATTGAGATAATCTTGTTCATCTGGTGTTAATTCACCTTTATGAATGAAGGAATCAATTACTTCTTGCGTAGCCAGCAATTCTCCCGACGCTCCCGGACTCGCTAACGCTACGCTATTGTAAGTTACAAGACGAGGAGGAAACGATTTGAGTATCCGTGAGGTTTTATGAAAGAGATCCAAAATAAAATTACGAATAAATTAGAGCGACTATTGGAACAATGGTTAGTACCTCGTCTGGTACGGTGGGGAGAACATCTAGAAACCAAAATCAGGCGATACAAGCATCAAGAACTGAAGAGTCAATTAAAATTTTGTGGCTCTGGTCTAAGATTTAAGCGAGATATTAAAATTGACCATCCGCAAAATGTATCTCTGGGGAATAAAGTATACATTGGCCCGGATGTCTTATTAGATGGTCGTGGTGGAATCACAATTGGCGACAATACCACAATTGGATTGAACGTGGTTATCCTCTCTGCAAACCACGACTATCAAAGTAAGGATTTGCCTTATGAACATAATGTCTACATTCATAAACCTGTTGTCATCGGTCGCAATGTTTGGATTGGTGGAAATGTTCTAATTATTCCGGGAGTTTCCATTGGAGATGGTGCGATTGTGGCGGCTGGTACCGTTGTCACTGCCAATGTTGAACCTTTAGCAATTGTTGGGAATCAACCGATGAGAACAATTAAATACCGCGACAAAGAACATTATGAGCAACTCGCTAACAAGCAAGAGATTCAACCTGAAGTATCAACTAATTCTGACACTGAACAGCAGAACTGATTACCAAACTTGATATACTTGCCGCTAAAATCCCACCCCCTTTACGTTGAAAAGATTGGGCTGGCTGCTCCCTCTCGACAGCTTCAGCAATAATCTGCCATAACCACTCCGGTTGGGCTTGTTTTGCACATAGGCATAGGCATCTAAATCTTCTCCAAGTATCCGTAATTGGTGCCCCAGCTACGCCCCTCGTAGAAATACCTGGACTAATTAAAACTCTAAAATCTAGCTAATCTCCACATTCCATCCATCGACAAACCTATCCTCTCAAAGGTAGGAAGAGGATACAGAAGCAAAATAGGCTAAAAATTTTATTTTATAAATGAAAATTTAATTTTCTTTATTTGTTAGGTAACTTTCACTATTTCAAATGTATAATCTACTATTTATTTATATTTTCTGAATGTATAATATATCATTCACTCTTATTTATATTCACCTCTATTACTTGTTTTTCGGTTGGGATTGTGCAAACTAAAGTATCCTGTTTAAAAACATAAGACAGTATCACCTAGTAGTCATTTATTGACATAGTTAGGAAAATTGTAATTAGCTAAACTTCTACTTAAAAAATCATGAGCCATTATATGGATAGTTAGCACGTTTACGGCACTATCCAATGTCTGAAGACTTATTAAACTCCTTTCAAGAAGCATACAGCAATCTCGAACTATTTCCGTTGATGGAACGGAACGAAATGGAAAGATTTAAAGTCGAATATGGTGATGATTTGATTGCAGACCTGAACCAATTAGTGGAAGATAGTCCTAATGGAGATGGCAAAATTGTCTTTACAGGACATCGGGGATGTGGTAAGTCTACTTTGTTAGCTGAGTTTAGTAGACAAATTCAAGATAAATACTTTGTAGTTCTCTTTTCTATTGCTGACAAAATTGAAATGTCGGCTGTTAATCATATTAATATACTGTTTGCGATCGCAGTTAATTTAATGACAGAGGCAGAAGCACGTAAAGTTGATATTCCTCAATCTACTAAAGAAGCTCTTTATCAGTGGTTCGCTACCCGCACTCGCACTGAAGAATCAAATTTTAAGATAGAAGGTGGAATAGGTTTTGACCTCCTCAAGTTGATTAGTTCTAAATTAAAAGCTGATGCTAGCGTTCGGGACGAAATTAAGCAAGAATTTGAACGCAAATTATCAGATTTAGTTGCCAGAATTAATGAAATTGCTGCTCTAATTCAAGCTGCAACTAAACAAAACGTTTTAGTAATTATTGATGATTTAGATAAACTTGACTTAGGAAGAGTGAACGAAATTTATCGAGATAACATTAAAGCCCTTTGTCAACCTAACTTTCAAATTATCTACACTATCCCCATCGCCGTACTTCGGGAAACATTTATCAGCACAATAATTACCACTGAAACTAACGATCAGGTTGTGGCAATGCCTGTTTTAAAAATTTTTGAGAAAGGTAAAAATCGCTTCCCTAACGCCCAACCTCGCCCGGAAGCAACCAAGATTCTCGGTGAAGTTTTACAAAAGCGGATTCCCAGTGAATTAATCGCGGCAGAAACTGCTGAAAAAATTGTGATTTATAGTGGTGGCGTATTGCGAGAGTTAATTCGGATCTCTAAGGAATGTTGCCGTATTTGTTTGCGGATGATCCGGCGAAATCCCTCAGCCGAAGTGATCATTGATGATAAAATTCTTCTTCAAGCAATCAATAAAATCCGCAATGATTTTTCCATCCGTTTAGGAAAGGTTGATATAGATATTTTGCAGAGTGTTTATGAACAATTTATGCCTAATGACCCCAAACAAGCAGAGTTTTTAGATTTGCTACATGGGTTGTATGTTCTAGAATATCGCACTGATGAAACTTGGTATGATGTTCATCCAATTATTATCGAAAGCTTGAGAAGACACGGAGCCATTGATGTTAAATGAAGACTTCTTAGATGATCAGGGAGAAAATCGAGACGCCTATGATGATTTAATTGTTTCTATTGAAGCTCAAAAGCGGGGATTAAATTTACTGATTGCGGTTTGCGATGATGCTAGCTTTCGTGATGAGATTATTACCCAATATCAAGCCGAACTCCAACCGAAGTTTCGTCCATATCGAGTAACTTTAGCACGTCAGGAACCGAGCCTCAAAGCTGCTCTTAACCAACTGGTACAACAAGAAGAATATCTCCGTCAGCAGAACCCGGCGGCGATCACTGTGACGGGTGCTGAACAACTTTATTTTCTCAGATTGGGAAATGAGCAATCTGAACAGGAAAAATTTTTTGGTTACTTACAGTGGACAAGGGAAGGATTGCGCGAATTTCCTTTTGCGATCGTGCTTTGGGTAACTAACCAAGTTTTAGTCAACCTGATTAAAAAAGCTCCTGATTTTTGGAGTTGGCGCAACGGTGTATTCCGGTTTGAATCTAAAAAGACGAATGCTATTCCTGGTAAAGAACTAGAAAATATCCGCTTTGTTTTTAGAGACACAGAGTTAGCCAGCACAGATACTAATGAAAATAACCCCTTTTTCTTACCGATCCAAGATTTACAAAGGCTAATCGAGAAAGTAGAACAGGAACAAGGTACAAAAGATCCTACCTTAGCTACCTTGTATTCCCGGTTAGGTGATATTTACCGCAGCAGATTAGATCGGGGTGAATCTCAAAATTATCAAGAAGAACAGGAATTAGCAATTAAATATTGGCGTCAGGCGAGTGAATTACAAAATGAATTAGGTTTGCAGATAGATTTAGCTACTAGCCTCAATAATTTAGCAGGAATATATCGTGCAACAGGAAACTACAGCGAAGCCGAACCTTTATATAAACAAGCTTTAGAATTGAGGAAACGTCTGCTTGGCGAAAATCATCCTTCTTTTGCTACTAGTCTGAATAATTTGGCGGGACTCTACAAATCTACTGGACAATATAGGAAAGCGGAACTTCTGTATCAACAAGCTTTGGAACTGAGGAAACGCCTGTCGGGAGAAAACCATGCCGATGTTGCCGTCAGTCTGAACAATTTGGCACTACTATATGATGAACAAGGACGTTATGATGAAGCGGAACCTCTGTATCTGCAATCATTAGAAATCGAAAAACGTTTGGTTGGCGAAAATCATCTTTCTTTCGCTCTGATACTGAATAATTTAGCGCTACTTTATTATCATCAAGGACGTTTCAGTGAAGCTGAACCATTGTCGCAACAAGCAATAGAATTAGATAAGCGATTTTTGGGAGAGGAAAATCCCGATGTTGCAACAGATTTGCATAATTTAGGTTTAATATACCGCGCTCAAGGACGCTACGATCAAGCCGAGTCTTTGTTTTTGCAATCATTGGAACTCAAGCAGCATCTATTACAAAAGGCGCATCCGCTTTTAGCAGATACTATCTACGCTCTTAGTTATATGTACAGGGAACAGGGGCGTTACAATGAAGCGGAACCCTTATGTATAAAAGCTTTAGAACTTGATAAGCAGCTATTGGGAGAAAATCATCCCAATGTTGCCGAAAGTCTCAACAATTTGGCAGAAATTTATCGTGAGACAGAACGTTACAGCGAAGCAAAACCCCTTTATCTACAAGCTTTAGACATTTATGAACGAGTCTGGGGTGTTAATCATATTCGTAGTGTGGCTGTTCGGGAAAATTTAGAAAAACTTAGTGTAGCAATGCGGAAGAATTAATAGGATGAAAATCTCACACAGAGGCGCACAGGCGCAGAGAGAAGGATTGAGTTTTAAGACAGTCGCTACAGTCATTTGATTTTTAGTTGGGTGGCGATCGCCTTTTTCTCAAGCCAGGTTTGTAATATATAATCGCGTTATCGGAAATCGGCTCGTCAGCCATTGGAGTTTAAGAATAAATGCGATCTGCATTTAGAGACCTGAAAAAGGCTTTTGAACGATGGCGTAAGGGTCTGGGGGGATTCCCTAAAAAGAAGTCCAAGAAAAAAGGAGATTCGTT
>NZ_JBALEK010000047.1:0-126010 GCF_036917815.1 Nostoc sp.
GTCATTGGTCATTGGTCATTGGTCATTGGTCATTGGTCATTGGTCATTGGTCATTGGTCATTGGTCATTGGTCATTGGTCATTGGTCATTGGTCAACAGTCAAGTCAAACATAACTATTGACTATTGACTGTTGACTATGGACTATTGTGGGGTTTTTTGCAACTCCGGTCGTTCTTCTGGAAGAATTGCCCCTTCTACTGGGCAAACTTGGAGACAGATGCCACAGTCGATGCAGGTGGCAAAGTCAATCCAGTACCAATCAGTCCCCTTGGTATTTTTTCCTGGACCATCATGAATACAAGCTACTGGACAGGCATCTACGCAGTCAGCGACACCTTGACAGACTTCTGTAACAATTGTATGCGGCATGTTCTCGATTCCCTCTTTTCTGTATCGGCTCTTTCTAGCCTAGCAAGGTAGTGGGGAGTGGGGAGCAGGGGAGCAGGGGAGATAAGGGAGGGAGATGAATTAATAACCAATACCCAATGCCCACTTGCCCTGAGCGGAGCCGAAGGGATGCCCAATACTTCTCTTCTTAGGCTGCGCCAACGACAACGCTGGGTACAAGTGCCCAATGCCCAATAGTTCGACTTCTCTACGAGACGCTACGCGTAGCAAGATCCCCGGAGGGGTACGCTCAGTAAAAGTGCCCCATGCCCACTAATTAACGCAATGGTTCAATTTTTGCGGAGCCATCAGCTTTGATCCAAGCAATTTGGGCTATGCTGCGATCGCGTGCATATTGTCGGATAGCCTCTGCATCCCTTCCCCCTAAATCAATTTCTACCCGCAGCAAATCAGTAGAATCTCTGAGTTTTTGCGCGTAGGCAAAGGCAAAGGCGTTAGCATTGGCATTCTCTGGTGCTACCAACCAGTCACTGGCTGGAGTCGCCTGTGGTAATTGCTGAGTACACAGCAGAACCTGGTATAAATCTTCGATATTGAGTCCAAAACCAATTCCGGGGATGTTTTCTCCTTGAGGATGATATAGCCCCAAAAGCTGGTCATAGCGACCACCGCGCCCTAAAACTCTGGCTTGGGATTCGGTATGGTTGACAAGCTCAAAGACAATACCTGTGTAGTAGTCTATAGTCTGGATCAGGCTAAGGTCGAGGGTTAAAGGAAATTGTTTCTCCGATTCTAGTAATTCTACTAGGGATTTGAGGTTATTTACTGCCTCTCGCTGTTCTTTGTCTAAATCCAAACTACTAACTTTTTGCAACACATCTGCACTTGTCCCGCGCAAATCCATGATGATTCGGGCGCGATCGCGTAGTTTGTCACTCAGGGGTAAACTATCTATAGTAATCCGATCGAGATGAGCGATCGCACTGCGAACTTGATCTTGTAAATTAGCAGGAAAGGCACTCAGGAGCGATCGCGTAATTCCCGCCTCACCTAAAATTAAATGCCATCCTTGCAAACCCAATGCTGCCAGACAATCTGCTACTAACAGCAGTACTTCGGCATTTGCCAGCAATCCGCCAGCACCTAATAACTCTACCCCAGCTTGATAAAACTCCTGTTGGCGATTGTGTCTACTTTCCCAAGTGCGGCGAAACACATTGGCGTTGTAATACAACCGTTGCGGATAAGTACCACCGGCCATCCGAGTCACAACAGTACGAGCAATAGATGCTGTTAATTCTGGACGTAGCCCTAATTCATCATCTTCGCCATTTTGTTGTAGTTGAATCACCATCTGACGCTGAATTGCTTCTCCCGCCATCAGGGTATCCATACGCTCTAAAGTCGAGGTGATAATCCTGTGATATCCCCAACGGTGAAACACTTGCTGTAACCGATCTTCAATCCAGCGTTTTTTCTCCACATCCAGGGGTAATAAATCCCTGGCTCCCGCAGCTGGTTGATACACCATTATTTTTTCTTCCCACCAAACAAACCACCGAACAAACCACTACCAGATTTCTCTGGTTGCTTATCTCCATTATTGGGGGATGATGTCACCTTATGATCGCTAGTTTGTTGTCCTAAAGCCTTATCTATTTTCGGTTTCCATTGCAATGCCGTTTCATCATTGGGGTCTAATTTTAGAGCATTGTCAAAGTGGATTTTTGCCATTTTTAGCTGATTTTGCTTCAAATACACCATTGCAATTAAGCTATGACAGCGACTATTTTTCGGTTCTAGCTTTAGCGCCTCTTGCAACTCTACTTTGGCTGGGGCAAATTGGTTTTTGTCAATCAAAGATTGAGCGCGACGAACATACTGTTCTACAACCAAGCCTTCTTTTGCTGGTGCTGGTGCTGGTGGATTTTTTGGTGTATTTGGCTGAGGTATATCTGATTGGACTTTGGGTTGAGCAGGTGGCGGTGACGCTGCGGATGATTTACCCGCAGTCCGCATTAAATAGACTAAATTTAACTCACTAACTTGGGCAATGACTTGCAGTACATGCTCTAAAGAATCATATTGGGTTTGGGCGAGTTTAGCGATCGCACTTTTATAGAAATGATCGACATTAGCTGCCTCAACTAACTGCCTAGCCAAGTCGGTGTTGAGAGTTACCGAGGTAGACTCTTGTACCAAACGCTTGCCAATTTGCGACAAAATTAGAATATATTCAGTGCGAGTGCGATCGCCAACAAGTTTTTCGTAAGCTGGGTTAACCAGCTTTGATAAGAATTCGTTTCCTAGCTGTTTTTGGGCATCACTTTCAGTAAAACTACTATCCGGGTGTAAGCGACGGGCAATTTGGAGATAGCGTTTACGAATCTCTTTGACATCCGCATCAACTGGAACGCACAATACGGCGTGATGATCTATGAAATCATATTTAAATAGTCCGCGATCTATTTTAAAAGACATATAGAGGTTTTGCACCAAAGGAGCAGTTACATTCCTCTTAGTTTACCCAAAGTTAGGGGGAAAGCCGCCACCTGCTACACCCAAGCTGACAGTGGCGGAGTTTGTAAAAGTTCGTTACTGAGGGAGTCGTGAATATAACCATTTGTGGCAAGAATTCTACCTAATTCAATTTTGACGGCAGTGCCATCATAAGTGGTGATTTTGCCCCCAGCTTCTTGTACCAAAATTATCCCGGCGGCAATATCCCAAGGAGAAAGCCCTCGTTCCCAGTAACCATCGACACGTCCACAGGCAACATAAGCCAAATCTAGCGATGCGGAACCGCTACGTCTGACTCCTTGGGTAAGATGGGTGAGGTGGCTAAATTCAGCATAGTTGTTATCAGAGGTTTCGCGGCGATCGTAGGCAAATCCTGTCACTAGTAGGCTTTTACTAAGTTGAGATGTTACTGAAACCTTGATGGGCTGACGGTTACGCGTTGCTCCTAAGCCAGCAGCAGCCCGGAATAGCTCATTGTGAAAGGGGTCATAAATTACACCAACTTGCGGAACGCCATTAATTAATAGCCCGATGGAAACGGCAAAAAATGGGTATTGATGAGCATAGTTGGTTGTGCCATCTAGAGGATCTATTGCCCAGAGATATTCATTCTCTTGATTACCTAATTTTCCTGATTCTTCAGCAAGGATAGAGTGCTGGGGAAAGTGGCGACGCAAAATGTCTAAAATCAACTTTTCTGAGGCTTTATCAGCAGCAGTGACTAAATCCCCAGGGCGTCCTTTTTCAATAATTGCGTCTTCTAGTTTACCCAAGTAACCTTGCAAAATAGCACCAGCAGCTAAGGCCGCTTCTGTCGCAATATCTAGAAAAATTTGTAGATTAGTCATTACTTATTGGGCATTGGGCATGGGGCATGGGGCATGGGGCATGGGGCACTTGTACTGAGCGAAGTCGTTGGCGCAGCCTCTCGTAGAGAAGTATTGGGCACTTGTTATGACTCCCAACTCCCCACTCCTAACTCCTTAAAGATTTTGGCGGCGAAACTCGGCGGGAGTGAGGCGCATAGATTTTTCTGGGTTCCAGATTCCTTGCCCCATGAGTCTAGCCCATTGTTGGGCACGTTCTAAACGCTGATCATATTTGTGGTTAGGTGATCGCCCAACAAACATTGCATTCCCTTGTTTGACTAATTCTTCATTCAACAACACCTTATTTTTCCACACATAAGCTAGAGTTCGCCCGATTTTGTCTTTTGCTTCTAAATCAAACTCCAGCGTTACCAACTGTTCTGCACCACCAATTAGATTCTCTAACTGTTCTTTTGCTGCTTCCCCCCAAGGGCGCTGTCGCAAATCTGGTGCATCAATACCCACTAACCGCACTTGGGAAATCAAATTTGGTTGTTCAGCCATGCCTAACACTTCCAAACTTTGCCCACTAACTACCCGCGCTACTTTCACCTCAGCCTCATTGCTTGGCAGCTGGTTTTTACCTTGGCAACTCACCAAGAGCAATAAGCAAGCCAAAATAGCTATTTTTCGCAACCAGTCACCAAAATGTACAGGCATCTGAAATTCGGTGATTTTAAATTTATTCCTCATCTAAGGGTAAACCCGCTTTAATTCTCCCCCTAGCAAAATAGCGTCCAAACTGGAGTTCGTAGACTTCATCTTCGTCTTGTGTTTCCACTTCCAAGTCAGAACGGGGGTAACTCACACACAACAAGGCATAACCTTGCCGTCGTAAATCTGGCGACAAGCCGATGGCCTCTGGTTGGTAAATTTCTCCTGACAATACTCTCACAGCACAAGCGGTGCAAGCCCCGTTGCGGCAGGAAAAGGGTAGTTCCACCCCTTGTTTTTCGCCAGTGTGGAGGATGTAGCGGTTTTCTGGCACTTCTAGAGTGTATGTTTTGCCAGTGGCGCGATCGCGAACTCTAATTGTGTATGTACGGGACATCTGGATTTGGGTTTTGGAATTAGGACTTTCAGATTCAATCTAAAATATCTTTCTTTATCTTTGCATTTTCTGGGATTCTATAGTAGAATCGTAACTTGTGGCACCTGGAGAGGTGGCCGAGCGGTTTAAGGCGCAGACCTGGAAAGTCTGTTTAGGGAAACTTAACGAGGGTTCGAATCCCTCCCTCTCCGTTTTTCAACCCTAGTCTAAATATATAGTTTGAACCGGACTTCTACAAATAATCTGATTCAGCAAAAAGCAAAATATTGCCAAATATAATCGCCTGCCAAGGCATACTTTGAGCTATTTCCGACAGCAGCCCCACGCCGTCCCGAAGGGCGGCGCGGGGAGTATGTCACCAAATTTAACAGAGGCTCAACTACCAACTTTAGAAGGGAATATCATCTGGATCTGGTTCTTCCGCTTTCACTGCTGGATAAGTGGTTCGCTCATAATTTGTGGGTTGGGGTACGGGTTCGTAACTGGTTCCTTGGGGAGTAACGCCAACCGGATTTGTAACCGGGGTAGGCGCTGGCCTTTGTGACTCGTAATTGGGAATATCTTTCTGTGGAGGACGAGATGTTGAAGATGGTTGTGGTGGAGCCGTTTCAGTGAATGATGGAGTTACGGTTCCTGAGGGCAATGGATCAGTATTAAAACTACCTCCAACAGATTGAATTTGTTGCACCGTCAATTCAGCGCGTTTTTCTTTAAAACCTTCTTGCATCGGAACAGTATTCATACTTAAACGCCCTACCAAGATGACGCGATCGCCTTGGTGGTAGTTTTGCTGAATTTCTGTCGCTAAATTCCCCCAGCCAACAACTTTCAGTGTGGCTGGCGGATCTTCTGGTTTCTGGGAATTGGGAAACTGCACCAGCATTTCCGTGACTCCCAAATTATCCGCCGTATAGCGGAGTTGCGGTTCATTAATAATTTCCGCCATCAAAACGCAACTGTTCATTAAAATTACTCCTAACTGCAAAAAGTACTGATTCAAAAACAGGGGGTTTTTCTATGTAGTGCCAATTAATATCTAGATAGGTTTAATTGTTTGCATTTTTTAATAATATTTGAACAAATATTCTACATCCATTTTTAGTTTTTAGTTATTTCTAGCATAAAAGCCAAGCGATCGCTTTGAACAGTATTAAATATACCGTTCGCCACTTTCGCCTGACTAGGATGAGCATTTAATTCTGCATTGAGTAGTATAATTGTACCACTAGTTGATGAAATATCAAAAATTCTTGGCAAAAATTAAGTCTTGACGTGAACAGGGAAAACACCCAAGGCGATCAACCTTGCTGGAAGGTCACGCAAGATAGGTAAGCGCAAAAACGCAGGTGGTACAAAGGTGCGATTTGAGGTGAGAATCGGTGCAAATAACCGCTTTTGGATAAAAGTTTGAATACTAATTTGGCGCATTTTGGCATGGGGGAGTTGCAGCAAGCGATCGCTAAGTCCCAATTCTTCCATAATTTCCATTACTGATGGATGAATCGTATCGCCGCGAAAGTCGCGAGAGACTGATCAATACTTGGGTGAGGAAACTCCTTCAAGCAAATCAACTCGTAGAAAGAGGAAACCCAAAGAGCGATCTTTGGAATCCCCACCTTCAACGAAGTAAGGTGGGGAGGATGTCAATTTTCGTATTTACATACAACGTGTATTATGATTGGCGCTAAACTGTCATTGGTCATTAGCCCAATGCCCAATCCCCAATCCCCAATGACAATAACTAATCGTGTCCCAAGTTGTTTTAGAAAACGTTTATAAAAGTTTTTCCTCGCGTCAAGGGGAAAATGTTACCTCACAAACCCAATCTCCCCTGATGTCTGGGGATAAAACTGATGCAGCACAAGAGCGTGCGGGAAGCGTCAATGTTTTGCGGCGGATTAATCTGACGATCGCAGATGGCGAGTTTATGGTGTTGGTAGGCCCTTCTGGTTGTGGTAAAAGCACCCTACTACGGTTAATCGCTGGGTTAGAAGTGATGACTGGAGGCAATATTTGGGTAGGCGATCGCTTGATTAATGACTTACCACCCAAAGAACGCGACATCGCAATGGTGTTTCAAAATTACGCCCTCTATCCTCACATGACGGTGTATGATAACATCGCCTTTGGGTTACGTCGTAGGGGAAGCAGGGGAGCATCACTTCGGCTACGCTCAGTGACCGAGGAGCAGGAGAGCAGAGGAGAAAATACTCCCTATCTTCGGAGGTGGGCTGAAAATCTTTTTGTGGGGGCGACAAGAAAGTTACCTAAAGGACTGCGGTATATTTCTGATCAAGAACGGGCTGTAGATGAGCAGGTGCGTAGTGTCGCTCAACTGTTGCAAATCGAAACATTGCTGAATCGCTTACCCAAACAGCTATCTGGGGGACAAAGACAACGAGTTGCACTGGGAAGAGCGATCGCCCGTGATCCCCAAGTATTTTTAATGGATGAACCGCTTTCTAACTTAGATGCCAAACTGCGGGCGGAAACCCGCGCCCAAATTGTCAAATTGCAGCGCCAACTGGGGACAACAACGATTTACGTTACCCATGACCAAACAGAAGCCATGACAATGGGCGATCGCATTGCGATTATGTCTGAGGGTAAAATCCAGCAACTTGCTTCTCCCTTAGAACTTTACAACCGTCCTGCCAACCTTTTTGTAGCAGAGTTCATTGGTTCACCACCGATGAATTTTATTCCTGTGGAATTTCATGCCCCTCTGTTGATTACTCATTCCCAGTTACGTTTCACCCTTCCAGAAGTCTGGGGAAAAGCTTTACAAAAATATGATCGGAAAACTCTAATTTTAGGCATTCGCCCAGAACATTTTAACTTGAGTATGCCTGCCACCAAAAACCTACCAGTGCAAGTAGATTTGGTGGAGAATCTCGGCAACGATTCCTTTCTTGCTGTTAAGATTGTCGAACCGGGATCTCAAAGAGCCACTACAGCTAATTATCTACAAGTGCGAATACCACCAGACCGATTTGTCCAACCTGGTGAGCAACTTTGGTTATCGCTAACTCCAGAAAAAATTCACTTTTTTGACCCGGAAAGTGAGTTAGCGATATTTCCCTAAAATCAATCAACAGAGAAACACAAACTTACCAAAGTTTAGATTTTAAATTTTGGATAGACACCATTTATTTGTGAAGCTGTGCTAAACCTTTTGGTTCTTCGGTTAAGGCAAGAGACGGCGATTTATCGCGTCTTTGTGATGATTTATCGCATCTTTATTGTGTCACCTATTCCCCATAATGTGTGCCTGCTACTTTCCCTCGAAACACAATGTAATTGTAGATGTTGTAAAACAACATAATGGGAATCAGAAATCCAATGAAGATTATCATGAACACTAATGCGCTAGGTGCTGCGGCGGCCTGATAAATGGTGATACCTGGGGGAATAATATAGGGAAAGACAACTAATCCTAACCCCACAAAGGTAAGTAGAAAAAGCAGCACCGTCCAAACTAGGGGAGTAGTTTCTGCTTTGCGGTTCAGGCTTTGAATCAATAACCCAATCAGCAACACACCTAGCACGGGAATGATTGAAAATAGATACACTTCTGGCTGATGAAATAACTTTGCTCTGGCATTTTCATACACAACAGGGGTGGCGATGGTGATTAAGATTGCACCTAAAAGCGTTGTCCAGGCAGCAATTTTTGCTGTGCGGTAATGGGACGTTTGCAGTTCTCCCTCAGTTTTTAAGATGAGATAGGTGGAGCCAATCAATACATAACCCTGGATCAATGTCAAGGCAACTAAGAGCGATCGCCAATCGAGCCAGTCCCACATACTGCCGATAAAGTGACCCGATTCATCAACTGTAATGCCTTCTAAAATGCTGCCCAAGGCAAATCCTTGAAACAGCGCCGCCATGAAACTACCGATTCCAAATGCCACATTCCAAAACACTTTGTTTGTAGAATGCTCTCGAAACTCAAAGGCCACAGCCCGAAAAATCAAGCCAAAGATCATCCCAAAAATGGGAATGTAGAGCGCATTCAAAATGGTGCCATAAGCGAGAGGAAATGCCCCAAACAACGCACCCCCCATCAACACCAACCAGGTTTCATTGGCATCCCAAATATTACCCAAACTCGTCATTAAGATGTCGCGTCGGTCGTCATTGGAACTGGTTAGCGATAGGATGCCTACGCCTAGATCAAACCCGTCTAACATAACGTAGAGAAATAAAAACAGAGCCAAAATGACAAACCAAACTTGTGCTAGAAAGTGTTCTAGATTCTCCATACAGTTACCTATTAATAGTGCTGAGTGTTCGCGTAGCGTCTAGGGAAGAAAAAGTACTGGCTAAAGCCCCGCTACCGCTAACAGCACTCTTCATTGCGAATTGCGAATTGCGAATTGGTTTCATCGAGACTCCTGGGTCTGAAAAGAATAGTGCTTCTAGAACGGCTTTGCACAAATCTTTAAATTACACAGAGTTGTGCTTTGGTAAAATTAGGATACGGTGAAATTGCTAAATGCAGGAAATTGACTCGTTTCCAAAGCTTAAGCAGTAACCGAGTTGTCTTACGCGTAGCAATGTAAATTGAGTCGTGGGGTGTGGGGGTGAGTACATCCTCTGGTCAAGCGTAACCGCGCCCGTAAGTTCCGCAAACAACATGAGTAAACAAGCAATTGTTAGTAGTGTTGGGAGGGGGACAAAGCCTCTCGCCTTTAGGCAGAGGAATGGTTACTGCTCTGCTTCGACAGGACGTTGATCTGGAACAAATTCAGCCGGGGTAGTTTCTATGGCAGCTTGGGTGTCAATGCCTGGAACCGGAAGCTCTAGGTTGGGGCCTTGACGAATGATCCGACTACCAAAGAATAAGGCACAAATAAATAGGGCTGTATAAATTACAGCAAAAATTAGCAGAGATGTTAAGACCTCACTAGCAGGTAGGTGGGAAACTCCGTCTGCGGTGCGAATTTGCCCGTAAACTACCCAGGGTTGCCGCCCAACACAACGCACAATCCAGCCTGATTCCACGGCAATGTAGCCCAGTGGAGCCGCCAAAATCCAGATTCGCAGTAGCCATTTCTGTTGGGCGATCGCCTCTGGTGAGAGTTTACCCCGCAACCACTGAATCACACTGAGTCCCATCAATCCAGCCAAGAAGAAGCCGATACCGCTCATGATGCGGAAGGCGTAATAAATCAAACCCACCATGCGGGGGCGATCTTCAGGTTTCCAATGTTTCAATCCGAGAACGGGTTTAGAGAGGTTCTGTTTAAATTCCAAAATGTAGCCTAAGCCGTTGGGAATTGAGATTTCCCAGTCATTTTGCTCAGTCTGGTTATTGGGTAATGCCACCACACTCCAGGGCGCAGGTTGACCGGCAGGAGAGGTTTCCCACTTAGCTTCCATCGCAGCTAGCTTGGTAGGCTGATAATCAGCTACCTGCTCGGCGCTGAGGTGTCCGATATAGATTTGTAATGGGGTGACAGCGATCGCAATTGCCAAGACAATTTTGAGCGATCGCCCAAAGAAAGCTTCATGACGGTTGTTGAGAATATACCAGGCGCTAATTCCCCCAATCACAAACAGAGAAGTTTCCAGCGTGGCTAAAAACATGTGCGAGACACTGTTGAGCATGAAGGGATTTAAAATTGCTTGAAAGTAATCATCGACAACAAACTTCCCGTTCACCATTTCCCCACCTGCCGGGGTCTGTAACCAAGAGTTTGCCGCTAAAATCCAGAAGGTAGATAGGTTTGCGCCAAAGGCAACCATAATCGTGGCGAAATAGTGAATCACTGGGTTGACTCGTTCCCAGCCAAACAGCATAATCCCCAAAAATCCGGCTTCTAGCATGAATGCCATCGAAGCCTCAAAGCCTAAAATGCTGCCAAAAAAGTCGCCTACCGCTTCAGAAAAAGGTGCCCAGTTTGTGCCAAATTGAAACTCCATCGGTAAGCCGGATGCTACACCAATGCCGAAATTCAACACATATAGTTTTGCCCAGAAACGAGCATGGTGGTAGTAATCAGGATTGCGTGTTTTGAGCCACATTCCTTCAACGATGACCAGATAAATCCCCATCCCAGTGGTGAGAACAGGCCATAGCATGTGAAAGATCGCCGTCAGTGCAAACTGCATCCGCGATAGGGCAACGGTGTCCGAGAGAAAATCCATGAACTAACCTCTGAATTCGTTTAATTGCCCAGCATCTTCGGGTCATAGTCGAATGGTAATATCATGTCCGTATAAATAGTTATGATTCCCACAGTCATTGCACCCCACCCCCAACCCCTAAGAGCTTGCGGGGAGGGGAGACAAAGCGTAGCTTTGGCGGGGTGGGGTTCTTCGGGTTTAATAAGTAATCAAGCGGACATGATATAACGGAACATTTATACCCTAGTTGGGCTACGCCTACGCTAATTCTAAACTTCCCAGATTTGTTAAAGTACACCATCCAGCGCTCCTCAACTTCGACAGCTTGTCTTTTGACACAAATTCAGTTTCAGCAAAAAATGTACACATAAAAAAATGCGTTATGGTGTGAGAATTAATGCCTGACCTCAAATATTTTTCCAAGCCCTTCATCTTCCTCCTTTCGACATTGATAGCTACGCCCGTACTTGCTCATACCGTACAGATGTCAGGCGATGTTGGAGCTACCTTTCATATTGAACCCAATGACAATCCCCAGGCTGGAAAGCCTTCCCTTGCTTGGTTTGCTTTAACTCACAGAAGTGGGCGCATTATTCCCCTATCGCAATGTAATTGTCAGCTTGCAGTGTATGCGGTTCCTCATGAGAAAAATGCTTCGCCTCTGATCAGTCCAATCTTAAAACCTGTCAGTGGCGATCGCTATCAAGGGATTCCCGGTGCTGAAATTACTTTCCCTACAGTGGGAGAATACGAATTGAAACTGAGTGGATACCCTAAAAAGAATACTGGATACAATGGTCGATTTATACCTTTCACGCTGACCTACAAGATTATCGTTGCCGGAGGTTAAGTAATTTTTCCAACAATATTTGAGGTGAAAGTTACTGAATCTGCCATCAACAATAAGAAGTAAGATTATGGGTCACAAGTTCAAAAATATTGCAATTATTTTCCAGTTAACCTTTGCATTACTGGTGTATTTTTCACATCCTGCTTTTGCTCAAACATCAGCGTCAGTGCTACCAGCAAAACAGGATAAACCATTGGTAAACGATACTGCCGAAAATACTGACCAAGGACAGGTGACTTCGGTATCCCAACTTTCAGATGTTAAACCTACTGATTGGGCTTTTCAAGCGTTGCAATCTTTAGTAGAACGCTATGGATGTATCACCGGATATTCTGACTCAACATATCGTGGTAATCGTGCCCTCAGCCGTTATGAATTTGCAGCTGGTGTCAATGCTTGTTTGAGTCGGGTAAATGAATTGCTGGCTTCTACAACAGACAGTCTAGTAAAAAAAGACGACTTAGCGCTGTTGCAAAAGTTACAGGAGAGTTTTGCCCCAGAACTGGCGACCCTACGCGGTCGAGTGGATGATCTGGAAGTACGCGATGCCACTGTAGAAAAGCAACAATTTTCTACAACGACGAAGCTCTATGGTAACGCCCTCTTTTCCTTAACGGCTATTGGGGGTAACAAACAGGCTGATGGTAGTGGCGCACCGGTGAGTCGTAATCTGATTGCCAGTGATTTCCTATGGCTGACTCTTGATACCAGTTTTACTGGTAAAGACCTGTTGAGAACTCGGTTACAAGCTAGCAATACGCCTAATTTGAAGGTTGCCACAGGCACTAACATGGGACGATTGACACTAGATGATTATGACAGCCCTAATCAACTGACTTTAGCTAAATTATCGTATCAATTTAAGGTGGGAGACAAACTCTCCATCCATATTGGTGCAAATGATGAACTACATGAAATGCTGGATGACGATGTGGATGCTGTTTCCCCTCTGGGCGATCATGTTAATGGTTCCATCTCACTCTTTGGTCAGTTCAATCCCATCTTCGCTATCGGGGGGGAAGATGTTGCTGGTGGTTCTCTCACTTATGAGTTTAGCAAGGCAGTGAGACTTAGCGCTGCATACGCTGCTGGTGGCAATAGCAATAATCCAAATTCGGGACTTTTCGGCGGGACTTATGTGGGTTTGGCTGAACTTACCTTACGTCCAATCGATCATTTGACTTTTGCACTCACCTATACACATTCTTACAGTGCTGACGATGATGAGGCGAACAATGCGCTCGATACTGGTACAGGCAGTATCAATGCCAGCGACCCCTTTAATGGCAGTCCTACTTCAGCTAACTCCTATGGTGTAAATATGGCTTATGATGTTAGTCGTAAATTCACCTTGGCAGCGTCGGCAGGCTTTACATACGCCCATGCGGAAGGAGGTGACAATCAGGGAGCCAATGCGGACATTGTGAACTGGTCGGTGACAGCAGCATTTCCCGATTTGGGTGGACAAGGAAACTTAGGGGGGTTTGCGATTGGACTACCGCCAAAGGTGACTAGTAATAATGTTGCAACTCGCGTAGATCCCAATAGCTCGCTGGAATTAGAGTTGTTTTACCGCTATGCCATCAATGACGCTATTGCAGTTACACCGGGACTAATTATGGTTACAAACCCAGAACACAACAGTAATAATGACACAATCTATATTGGTACAGTCCGAACAACCTTCTCTTTCTAGGTTTCATTGAGAAATCTTGCTTATCAACATCTGTAAAGTAGCGATGCCTACGGCGGCAAGCTACGCACCTCAATACACCCCATCAAGTGCGATCGTATTTCATTGAAAATCAATCTTCTTGAGAAAGAATTAAATTTAGAATATTCATTTCTTTAGACTGGAATATTTGATTTTCATTAAATAGGTTTTTCCCTAATTTATCCATTTGTAAAGACGCGATGAATCGCGTCTTTACCGATTCATCGCGTCTTTACTTGATGCCACGATCGCCAAGAGTGCCAAACGTAACCCAAGAAGGCCACTACACCAAGAAAAAACTGAATATCTGCCAATCCTAGACGTTCAGAACCGTAAAACTCTCTCGGAAAAACTGTCGTGTTATATCCCACAAACGCGGCAGAAATCCAAGCCATTAAAGCTAAACCCAGCAAGCTATAAGAAAGAATTTCTTCAGCATTTTCAATTGGTAAAATTCGTCTTATCCAGGTAAAAGGTTGTACAAAAATATGCCATGCACCACCAGCAATTAAGATAAAGCCAATCCAAATATGCCCGCCAATGACATCTTCTAAGTTATCAACACTTGCCATTCCTAAAGGATTCCAGCTACCATCTTTCAGACCAACTAAGTAACCAAAAATTGTTACTGGGTTTAAATTGGGATTGCTAATCAGGCGGACATTTCCCAAGTTAGTGTCATAAATTCCGCCAAAAATCGTTGCCTTTAGCACTAACAAAAATGCTCCCAAACCCAGAATAATTAGGTGATGACCTAAAATTAAACCCAATTGCTTTGGGTCATTCCACTCATAGTGAAATCTTGCCGTCTGTCCACCAGCATTATATAAAATTACTGGAGCGCGAAAAACATGAAAAAGTCCACCTGCACCCAATACAGCAGATGCAATTAAATGCAAAATGCCAATTACAAAATAGGGGTAGGTATCGACTACTTCACCTCCAGCACCTACACCCCAGCCCAAAGTTGCTAAGTGGGGTAACAAAGTCAATCCCTGTTCATACATTGGTATACTAGGAACAAAGCGTGTAACTTCAGATATTGTGATTGCTCCTACCCAAAACATAATTAAGCCTGCATGAGCAATGTGAGCGCCTAATAATTGACCAGATAAATCAATTAAACGGGCATTACCCACTAACCACGATGAATTTTTGTCTGCTGCTAAGGTTCTATCAGTTGTAATTGTCATAGTTAAATACCTTTAAAAGTGCTGAGTGCTGAGTAGTGAGTAGTGAGTAGGGGTTTAGCATTGCTAAACCCTGACAGGGAGTGGGAGAAGAATTCGTAACTTCTAACTATTAACTCGGAACTCAGCACTCACAACTCAGCACTTATTACGATTCGCTACCTATGGCATTTATTGCCCTTTCAATTCGGCTAAAGTCAACGCCAATTGCTCGTAGGGCGTGCCACAGATGACCTTGTAAGAAGAAGAAAGCTAAGAAGAAATGGGCATTTGCTAACCATGCTCTGGAAGTGTAAGCACCGTTAGCTAACTTAATGCTGTCGGCAAAATAAGGGCTAACTCCGAGTTTTACTTCCAAGGTAGAGCCATAAAATTCCACGGGATAAGCTAAGGTATTCACCGCACAAAAGTAAGCTGCAACAAATCCAGCTAAGGCAATACCGCCCAAAGAGTAGGAAAGGATGGCTTCACCAGAGAAAATTAAAAGCTTTTTCGCCCAAGGTAAAGGCTCTATGAGGATGTGCCAAATCCCGCCGCCAATGAGTAACAAACCTACATAGATATGACCACCGACTAAATCTTCTAAGTTGTTAACTGTGGCAAAGTGAGTTTGATAGCCATAAATAACCAAGGGGTTGAGGGTGGGGTCGGTGACAACTCGAACATCGTGAATTGTTGAGTCGTATAGTCCTCCCCAGAACATCGCTTTTCCTACTAGGAGTAAAGCAGCTACTCCTAAGAAAATCAGGTGATGTCCTAAGATAAACCCAAGTTTTTTCGGGTCATCCCATGTAAAGTGAAATTTCCGAGGGCGACCGGTGGCATCTTTTAAGTTTTTTGGCGCTTTGAAGGTGTGGAAAAGTGCCCCTGCGCCAAGTACAGCAGAAGAAATTAAGTGTAAAGCGCCGATAACGAAATAAGGGTAAGTATCGACTACCTGACCACCTGCGCCCACGCCAAACCCCAAGGTGGCTAAGTGGGGAAGCAAAATTAACCCCTGTTCGCCCATCGGTACTTCGGGATTGTAGCGAGAGATTTCAAACCATGTAAACGCACCAGCCCAGAGCGTCGTCAGCGCTGCTTGTGCCACATGAGCGCCGATAAATAAGCCAGAGAGATTGGCGAAGCGGGCGTTACCAGTCCACCAATCAAATTTGAGGTTGGGATTGCCGTATGTCTGCATTGTTCAGGTGATTAGTAATTGTTGCTAATAATACTCAACTAGTTGGTACTTGTTTTAGCAGTTAAATGTCGTATGAGTACAACAAATCAACTACCAGGTATGTAGATGCAAAGCTTAAGTTCACCGCAGGCGTTGCCGATTGTTATCTACTCTACTCGTTAAATCTAATTACCAATTATTGAGATTACAAACTTACTTTATTGAAAATAATTCTTATTTAGATCATCTATTTACAAAATGTAATCATTAAAACTGGAGGAAAAATAGGCAGCGCAAGCGGAGCGACAATAGTAAATATCATCGCTCGAACGCAAGAAAAGATTAGTTTTTAAGAGTGGGTTTTTTTGCCTTTATGAATAACTTGTAGAAGTGCTTAGAGATAGTCCAGATGCTTCCAATAGATGCGGATGATGGCGTTGCCAAAAACTCAAAATCTCTTCGCCAACCTGTTGAGGATAGAAGTAGTGAAAGAAATGATATCCTTGTGCGTATTCCCAAAGCTTATCTTCTGGCTTGAGCCAATTAAACCAGTCATGCAATGTAAGTGAGTTGACTATGGGATCATTCTTGCTACCACATACCATCATTGGCATAGAAACTCCACCCTTGGGTAAATAAACCAACTTAAACAAAGAGTGTGACGATGGAGATTGTTCTAAATCTTTATCTAAGGCAGCGACTAACTTCTTAGTGGTATGAGCTGGTTGATTTCCAAATAGACTGCGAACGGTGCTTGCCAAAACTAGTTCGCGGCTGATGCTAAAAAGTTGTCGTTGAAAGTAATAGTGAGCTTGCCAATTGTTTGCAGGTTGAGCTGCTACAGCTAGCAGAGTGAGCGATCGCACTCGGTGGGGAAATCGACGGGCAAAGGTTAAGGCGATCGCACCACCCATCCCATGTCCCGCTAAATGCAGGGGGCGATCGCACCATTCTAAAAAGTCATATAGCAACTCCACAGCTTTATCTATGGAACTGGCTTCATCTTTAGTTTGCTGGTATTCCCACTGGGCCACATTTATATACCCAGATAAATAATCAAGTAATGGTTTATCAAAACGCTGTAAAGCAGGACTGGCACTTAACCACAAAACATCAAATGAATCAGACATAAATACCTGTAACTTCTAAATTATCAATTTCGGCGGTTAGAAACTGCGTCTACACAAACAAAACCCGCCTCCGTGGGTTCAAAAACTTTAATTTTCTCTTAGTCCGCCTCCGCGGACTTTGCCTGTGTAGCCGCGAATTTTATTCACCCTGGCTTGAAGTTGACTTTCTACAAACCAAATTCTGTCTTCAACTGAGCAACCCAAGTTTTAATTCGCTCGTCTGTTAAATCAGATTGACTACCTTCATCAAGTGCCAATCCGACAAACTTGCCATTTTTCAAAGCTCTAGATTGCTCAAAGTCATATCCCTCAGTTGGCCAATAGCCAACAGTTTTACCGCCCTTCTGGGAAATTTTTTCTTCTAGAATTCCCATTGCATCCTGGAAGTTATCGGCATAGCCATATTGGTCTCCATCACCAAAATAGGCAACCAGTTTACCTTTAAAATCTATTTGATCCAAATCGGGGAAAAAGCTTTCCCAATCGCTCTGAAGTTTACCAATATCCCAAGTTGGAGAGCCAATAATCAGCAATTCATACTCAGCAAAAGTGGTAGTATCCGCTTCGTAAATGGGATGTAATGTTACAACATCACCACCAAACTCATCCCGAATTTTTTCAGCATCAGATTCAGTGTTGCCAGTTTGAGTACCGTAGAACAGACCAATTTTTTTCGACATATTTTCACCTGATATATGATTTGCGATTTTCTTGCCCTGGGAGACGATGCGCGATCGCAAGGATACCTATTTGCCAAGTTTGTGCAACTCAGAAAAACAAACTGCTATTGGTTAACAGCAGGAAGGCAAACAAAGCTCCACCACAGCTACCCACTGTCCACCCAGCATTAAACTCACTCCAAGACTTAGCTGTTTTCATGTTTTCCGGTAGCTCTCCTTGGGCAGGTTTGCGCCCTTGGAACGATACACTACCGTACAGCCACAGGCAAATCGATAAAATCAACAGTAGACCGATTGTGGCCACCGAAGAGATAGCCAAAGATGCGACTAGGGTTAATGGTCGGTTCAGTAATCACTCGCACAGATGCCACTACCGGATCGTAAAGACCACCCCAAAACACCGCCTTTGCTACCAATAACCAAGCCCCAAACCCCAACAACAGCAGATGAATACCGATGATAGTGGTCATCTTATCTTCATCTTTCCAGTCGTAGCCAAAGAAGCCAGGGAAAGAGGTGTTTTCACTTAATATTTCCGGGCCTAAGAGGGCGTGGTAAATGCCACCAGCACCCAGTACGGCAGAACTAACCAGATGTAAAACACCAATGACAAAATAGGGATAGGTATCAATAATTTGGCCGCGATCGCCAACACCAAATCCCAAGGTTGCTAAATGGGGCAGCAAGATTAACCCCTGTTCATACATTGGTTGAGAGGGGTCGTATTTGGTGATTTCAAACAGAGTCATTGCTCCTACCCAAAGAACAATCAGGCCAGCATGAGCTATATGAGCGCCCAAAAGCTTACCCGACAGGTTAATGAATCGGGCATTGCCAGCCCACCAACCGGATTCCTGGGTTGTTATCGTTGCAGTTGCCATTGTTAGATTGCCTCCCCACGAGTTGAACGGATGACTCTACCCTTTGAGAAGTCAAATCCAGCAGCGCGTAAGGCGTGCCAGAGATGCCCTTGAAGAAAGAAGAAACCTAGCCAGAAGTGAGCATTTGCCAGCCAAACGCGAGAGGATAGTAAATCTCCACTCTGGAAATAAGGAAAGCGGTCAAACCCAATACTCAGGGCTGGCCCATAAAATTCGGGTGGGTAAGCTAGTGTGTTAACAGAAACAAAATAGGCAGCAATTAAACCCATGAGAGCTAAAGCACCCAAGCTGTAAGAAAGGTATGCTTCTCCTGACCAGATAAAAAGCTGCTTTGCCCAGGCGAAAGGTTGAGTAGTAATGTGCCAGATACCACCGGCAATGCAGAGAATGCTGACCCATATATGACCACCAACCAAGTCTTCTAGGTTGTTGACTCCAGCAATCCAGTGTTTGCCACCACCGCCAAATAAGTAGCCAAAAATAACGGCAGAGTTCCAGGTGGGGCTAGAAATTATCCGCACTTCACCCACCGTAGAATCGTACAAACCGCCAAATAACATGGCTTTGGCAACTAGTAAACCTGCTCCCAGACCCAGCAATACTAGGTGAATACCCAGAATAGTGGTCATTTTATTAGCATCTTCCCAGCGATAGCCAAAGAAGCAAAATCTCTCTTCTAAGATGGCGGGGCCTCGTAGGGCATGAAAGATGCCACCAAGTCCCAAGAAGGCGGAGCTAATTAGGTGCAATACTCCAATGACGAAGTAGGGATAGGTATCTACTATTTGTCCACCATTTTCTACACCCCAGCCGAGGGTTGCTAGATGGGGCAATAGAATCAAGCCCTGTTGGTACATTGGTTGGGCTGGGTTGAAGTGGGCAAGTTCAAACAGGGTTGTTACACCAGCCCAGAGAACAATTAACCCCGCATGAGCAACGTGAGCGCCCAAAAGTCGTCCTGAAAGGTTGGTTAACCGGGCGTTCCCTGCCCACCAGGGAATTGACTCTGGTGTTTGAACAGCCATCCTTGTCATAGCGTTACCTCCTGAGAAAGTTTACAAATAGCTCAGATATATCGCTAGCTTAATGCATATTAATATCAATAAGCTTGAAGATATACTATCAGACTTATTGAAAAATTTTTGCATTTAGTTAGAGTAAACTTTTGTGAAGTATTTCCGGAAAAAAGCCGCAAAAGCGGGCGGCGCTTCATTCCAACTCAATAAGGAGTGGGCTACAAAACAACTTCTTGTAAATGCCTTACGATCGCCTCACAAAACATCCAGATAATTACTTGTTTCAAAAATCACTTCGGTAAAACAAGCTAGAGGAAGTAAGTTTTGTGTGCATTTATGAAATTAATCCAAATACTGAAAGTAGCTGTAATTCCTGTTTTGACTGTGTTGAGCTTGTTGTCTGCATCAAATAAAGTACTAGGGCGTGTTTTCAAAGTCTTAGATCCCCCCAACCCCCCTTAAAAAGCAGGGCTGTTTCATTCGATCTCTTAGAGATTTTGTCAATAGTGCCCCTACACCTAGCGATATAATGTTGTACCGCATCTGAATGGGAACCGCTATACTGGGGAAGCTTTAATTTATTTTGATTGCAATTACGCCGGTAGAAAATTACCCGAATGTCATAATGTCCAATGATAATTTTGAAAACATCTCGGTATAATTCGTGATTTATTGTAATGACGGTTGTGGACTCGTTAACGTAATTCGTAATTAAATAATTCAATTACGAATTACGTTAGCGTAGCCCATTACAAATTACACTTCGGCGGGTTGATATTCTTGTTGTCTTTCCACAAATGCCTGTACACGGGTGCGGTAGTTTCTCACAGTTTCATCTACCCATTCGCGATCGTTGCTATTTGCATACAAATGCACCAGTGGTTCGCTAGCATCTGGTAAAACTAATAGCCAACTGTCATCATAGGGTTGACAAATTTTCACTCCATCGATTAATTCTAGGTTTTGGGCGGGGTGAGTTTCCACTAAGTAACGCATCAAAGCACCCTTGGCTGTCCACGGGCAGCGTATTGTATAAGTTTTGTGAATTACACGGGGCAATTCCGCTCGCGCCGCAGCAAGCGATCGCTCCTGTATAGTTAACATTTCAATGATCTTCGCAATGCAGAACATAGAATCAAATCCCGGATGCAGTTGCGGGAAAATAAAACCAGTATCTCCACTACCTCCCAATACCACATTCGGGTTTTTCTGACAAGCCTCCATTAAAGCTGTCGGGTTAGCTTTGGTGCGAATTACTCTCCCATCATGGCGACGGGCGACTTGTTCAATAGCACTGGAAGCATGAACTGGTACTACTACAGTTCCTCTGGGGTTAGCTGTCAGAATCATATCGACCATCAGTGCTGTTAAAGTTTCCCCACGAATTGGGTAGCCTGATTCATCAACTAAAATTAGCTGTTCCCCGTTAGCGGATACTTGCACACCAAAGTTAGCTTTCAATGCCTCCACTACATGACCTAACTGAGTCAGCAGTCCTTCGCGGTCAGCTACAGACATCGCCGTTTTATTGACACTGGCATTCAGTACGACTGCATCAGCACCAAATTTATCTAACATTTGGGGTAAAACTGCCCCCGATACGGCATAAACATAGTCAATCACCACTTTTGCCCGACTGTTGCGGAGTGTATGAACATGTAAAAGTTTCTCAAAAGCAGTGCAGTAGCGCTCCATGACTTGGCTAGGATAAGATACATCGCCAATTTCATGAATTAGCGCCCGCCGCATATCTTCCTTAAAGTAAGCCCCTTCAATTTTCTTTTCCAGGGCTTTGGAGATATTAATGCCCTTGGCATCCATGAATTCAATCAAAATGTAGTCGGGGCGATCGGGGTGTACCCGCACATGGATACCACCAACTACCGACATTGTAGGTATAACTGTGCGGGCAATGGGAATAGCTGTGGCATCGAGATTTTGAATATCAATACCTACTGACATTAAACCAGCAATGAGCGATCGCGTCACCATCCGCGAAATATTACGCTGGTCACGGGAAACCGTTACCTTAGAACCAGGTTTTAAGGTAGAACCGTAAGCAGATCCCAATTTCACGGCGAATTCTGGGGTGATGTCGATATTAGCTAATCCTTGCACACCACGTTGCCCAAATAAATTCCGTTGGGCAATATTGCCCCAAATCAAGTTAATGTTTAAAACTGCGCCTGATTCAATCTTTTTACTAGGCCAAACACGCACGCCGGGGCTAATTTGGGCTTCTTCTCCCACCGTAGAAAGCGAACCCACAACAGCAGCTTCTAATACATGGGCGCGGCGGTCTACACGAGTGCCACGGGAAATCACACAGGCAGAAAGATGTGCTTCCTCGCCAATTATTGCCCCATTCCACACTATAGGACGTTTGAGATTAGCATCAGCGCCAATAGTAACATTATCTCCAATTACAGTTCCGGCCTCAATTTGGACTCTTGCCCCAATGCGGCAATTATCACCAATCACTGCTGGAGTTTCGATCACAGCCGTCTGATCGATGTAAGTATTTTGGCCTACCCATAACTCATGGGAAACTTCTTTGTAGGGAAAATCCAGTTGTACCTTGCGATCTAATGCGTCATACTGAGCCTCGCGGTAGGCATCTAAGTGACCAACATCACACCAGTAACCTTGATCGATGTAACCATACAGGGCTGCATCTTTTGCTAGTAGTAAGGGGAATAAGTCTTTGGAAAAGTCGCATTCAGTGTTTACTGGCAGATATTCCAAAACTTCTGGTTCAAGAATATAAGTGCCAGTGTTGACGGTATCGGAAAAAATTTCACTACTAGAGGGTTTTTCTAAAAATCGCCGAATCCGTCCTTCCTCATCGCTAATCACCACCCCAAACTCAATGGGGTTGGGAACCCTGGTTAAAATCAAAGTCGCTTTTGACTTTTTTTGTTTGTGAAATGCGATCGCTGCCGTGAGGTCAAAATCTGTTATGCTATCACCGCTAATGACTAAAAAAGTTTCATCAAGAAGTTCGGCAATGTTTTTCACACAGCCTGCTGTACCTAAAGGCTGATCTTCTTCGACGGCATAAGTCATCTGAACGCCAAAATCGCCGCCATCTTGAAAATAATCTCGCAAGACGTCAGGTAAATAATGCAATGTTGCAATCACTTCTGTAATTTGATGTCGTTTGAGGAGATTAATAATATGTTCGGCAATTGGTCGATTTAGAATTGGCACCATCGGTTTGGGCAGATCGCAAGTTAATGGGCGAAGCCGCGTTCCCGAACCCCCTGCCATCAGTACTGCACGCATAAATCCTCCTTAACTAGTTACAGCCTTCGCTGCTTCAATACCCATGAGATATCTTTTATTCTTCCTTCTTTAGTCTCCTATGGATATTGATATTTGAGGAACTTCCATAAGATGCATCTGGATTGGGGTATTGGGCATCTAACCGAAACAGACTCATGATATAGAGCAACTAAATTTATTTATGGGTAATACCAATTCTGTATGAAGATGCGCCAAACTACATGAGGAACGAACCGCATTCGCGCAGCGTCTCGTAAGAGTTGGACACAAAGAGAGAAAATTTGGCGCAGCCTCACAAAGAAATGGTATTAGAAAAAAATGTATTTTCAGACACACTGCGCGATCGCCTTTGGTATGTCGTAGAAATAAATGTGGTGTCTTTATGATCTTTGGGACTTCCGAGAATTCAGGACTTAGCACAGGTAACGGAAAATCGAACCACAGAGGACGCAGAGTACACGGAGGAATAGGAGTTTAAGAGGTTTCTTGCGTAAGTCCTAGAATTGGCTAACTGGCTCTGAAAAAACCAAAATTTTAGGCAAAAAAATGAGGATGGCGTATACCATCCTCATTTTATTTTTTGTTATTTTACTCATTTCCAGATGGTAGCTAGAATTGAGTCAAGTATTACAGTTGAGGTACGTACTGTTGCTTCTCAGGCACTTCAGCGTACTCAGCCACAATCTGGCGAAATTCTTCGCCGTCAATGGTTTCCTTTTCAATGAGCAGATCGACTAAGCGATCGCTCACAGTCCGATGCTCACGGATAATCTTCTTAGCATTTTCGTAGCATTCTTCCACGATCGCTCGCACTTGTCCATCAATGCGGGAAGCGATGGATTCGGAATACTCAGATCGGGTTGTCCAGTCACGACCCAAGAATACTTCTCCCTGCTGGCTTTCTAACGACAGTGGTCCTAAGTCGGACATCCCGAAACGAGTCACCATTTGCCGCGCCATTCCTGACAACTGCTGCAAGTCTCCACCTGCACCAGTTGTGACTTCCGCAGCCCCAAAAATCACCTCTTCAGCAGCCCGACCACCTAAAGCACCAGTAATTCTAGCTTTGAGTTGAGAACGAGAAATTAACCCCTGTTCTTCGTTGGGTGTAAACCAAGTTAAACCCTGTGCTTGTCCTCTTGGGATGAGTGTGACTTTCTGTACTGGGTCATGGTCTTTTAACAAAGTCCCAACCAAGGCGTGTCCAATTTCGTGGTAGGCAATTAAGCGCTTGCTCTTGCTGTCTACCAAAGGAGTACCTTCCATCCCAGCGACTACGCGATCAACTGCATCATCAATTTCGCGGAGGGTGACCGCTTCTTTGCGTCTTCTAGCAGTGAGAATTGCCGCTTCGTTGAGTAAGTTGGCTAAGTCAGCACCAGTGAATCCAGGAGTGCGACGAGCGATCGCATCTAAAGATACACTAGGGTCTAGTTTCTTGTTCCGTGCATGGACTTGCAAGATTTCCAAACGCCCTTTGATATCGGGTGCATCGACTGTTACTTGGCGGTCAAAGCGACCGGGACGCAACAATGCCGAGTCTAATACGTCGGGACGGTTGGTAGCAGCAATAATAATGATGCCTGTGTTACCTTCAAACCCGTCCATTTCGGTGAGCAATTGGTTGAGGGTTTGCTCTCTCTCGTCGTTACCGCCACCGATACCAGCGCCCCGTTGCCGTCCTACAGCGTCGATTTCATCGATGAAGATGATACAGGGGGCGTTGTCTTTGGCTTTCTTGAACAAATCGCGGACGCGGGATGCACCCACACCAACGAACATTTCCACAAATTCCGAACCGGAAATACTGAAGAATGGTACACCTGCTTCGCCAGCGATCGCTTTTGCTAGTAAAGTTTTACCAGTTCCAGGAGGTCCTACTAACAACACTCCCTTGGGAATCCGTGCGCCTACAGCCGTAAATTTTTCTGGCTGTTTCAGGAAGGTGACAACTTCTTGCAATTCTTCCTTAGCTTCTTCGATCCCGGCTACGTCGTCAAATTTGACCCCGGTTTTGGCCTCCATTTGGAAACGCGCTTTAGATTTGCCGAAGTTCATCGCTTGACCTGGGCCACCGGGGAGATTGCTAGAACGGCGGAACAAAAAGAACAGTCCGGTAATCAATAAAACTGGGAACACAAGATTGCCCAATAATCCCCAAATTGCGCCATCATTCCGCATGGGGTGAGCATCAAAACTAATAGCTTTTTCTTTGAGCTTGCTAATTAACTCAGGAGCGTTAATAGGCAAATCCACCCGCCACCTTTGGACACGATTTTCGATGTCTGGATCGCGGGCTTCGATAATTGCAGTCCTACCACCTTCGTACAAATCTACGCTAGTGACGCGATCGCCGTCTAAGTATTCTAGAAAGCGGCCATAAGTCATGCGGGTATTGGCTGTATTCTTACTCATGTCGGCAGGAGCGCCTGCAAAAGCCCCTTGCCAAAAGAAAAAGCCAATTACCAAAGCTGGCAATGTCCAGAGTACTACGACTTTCCAAGAGAATTTCATCTTAATTTGCCTCTAGATACATATACAACTCATCAGCCCTAGCAACAGAATGTTCATCACTATGTGACTTTAAGCTGTTAAACGGATGTTTATAAATCCATTTTGTTTAATTTGATCTCTTATATGCACTGCTATAGAGCGATTAGCCCATTATGGCAATGCCAACAAGAATCTTAATCAAAGTTAACTTAATTTTAATACAAAATCGCACGAGAAAAGGGAGCGCAGCAGGATACAAAGACACGGATAATTTCTCCAAAATGCTTCTCGTGCCGTTCAAGCCGCTCTCAATCTTCATTCTGGGGACTGGGGAGTGGGGGAGATGAGGGAGTAGGGAAAGATGAGGGAGATAAGGCAATACGGTTCGGTTAAGGTTTTTTGATGAAAATTCTAGATCACAAAGACACGATAAATCGCCGTCAAGACGAAAGACTGATTATTGTAGAGACGGCGATTCATCGCGTCTCTTGTCTTAACCGAACAGTATTGGGAGATAAGGGGGAAGAACCAATGCCCAATCCCCTACTTAACTTCTGTAATTTTTAGAGTGTAAGGGAGATACTTGCCTTTTTGGTAGGAGCCAACCCAAATTTGGTAACTTCCAGGTAGCCATTCACCAACCATACCAGCATTTTTGCCATCAAAATCGTCATTACACCAAGTACCGCCGGGTCCCTTGATAATCATGGTGGTGTCTTCAGGACTTTGCACTTGTAGCTTCAGGTAGTCAAATTTACTTGTTAGTGCTAATGTGTGGTCTGGTGTTTCATCAACAAATCCGGTACAAGGACCAGTGGCTGTTTCACTCCTCCCAGCTACTTGATTCCCAGGTATTGAACCACCACTCATCCCGCGAACTGTCATGGGGTCTGGCGAAAACTGAGAGCCAATGGTGACATCTCCAAATATCGTTGGCGCTTCCTGAGCATCAGTCACAGCATTAACTGTCGATATGATGAAGAGCGTAACTATCATGAACGATAATCTCATCCCTCTATTGAGCGCTTTTGTCGGCATTGTAATTACGTTCGCTTCTAAGTGTTTTTGAAGACATGAATTTTACACACCAAGTTCCCAACATGAGGAGAATTGACTAACTATTTTAGATGTGAAATTGAGAATAATTCATTAGTAATTAGTCAATGATTTCTTGTTCTCATAGTTGCTCTACCTTATGGATCTACGGTGTACACACAAGTCGAAAAAAGCTTGATTTTCCATTATTTTCTCGTTGCTCTTGTTCCCATGCAGAGCATGGAAACGAGGAAAAGCGTATTGCCTTATGGATAGGGGCCCACAAATGTGCGCCCCTAAAATCTAAAATATTTCTAAAATTCAAAAGTAATCGCTAATTCACTTCCGTTATAGCCCGACTCAAGCGCGGCTTATCTAAACCAATCTGATTTAGTAGTAACCAAGATTGGATTAGATCCGGGCCATGAACATCTCCAGTTAAGGCGGCTCGGAGCGATCGCATCACTAAGCCTTTTTTGACTTTTTGCTCTTTCACCACTTGTTTAATAATCTCCTGGGCGGCGGCTTCCGACAGTTGCGGCTGATTTTCTAAAGCTGTGACAATCCCCTCAAGGACAGCAACAGAACCTTCTTGCTTCAGTTGCGTACTACCTTCGTCGCTAAATTCAACGGTGTCGCTAAAAAACACTTGGCTTTGAGCTACTGCATCTACCAGGCGAGTCAAACTTTGGCTAATTAAAGTTACTAGTTGCTCTAACCAGGGGCGTTCCCTTCCACCATCAAATTTATACCCAGCCCCTTGCCAATAGGGTATAAGTAAATCTGTGAGTTTATCTACTGGCGTATTGTGGATATACTGACTGTTCAACCAATCCAGCTTGTCCCAGTCAAACTTTGCACCTGCTTTATTTACACGTTCAAAGCCAAATTCTTTCGCTGCTGTTTCTAAGGTAAATATTTCTTGCGTCGAGTCTGGTGGCGACCAACCCAGCAATGTCATGTAATTCACCAAGCCTTCAGCAGTAAAGCCCATTTGCTGAAAGTCAGAAATGGAAGTAACACCATCTCGCTTAGAAAGTTTGCGTCCTTCCACATTCAAAATCAAGGGTGTGTGGGAAAACTCTGGGATTTTTGCACCCATTGCTTCATACAGTAAAATTTGCTTGGCGGTGTTGGCGATGTGGTCTTCTCCCCGAATGACATGGGTGATTTGCATATCGATGTCATCCACGACAACGACAAAGTTGTATAAAGGTTGACCGCTCCCTTCTTCTGAGGCGCGGGCGATGACCATATCACCACCTAAATCGCTACCTCGCCAAGACATCTTTCCCCTTACTAGGTCATTCCAGACAATTTCCCGTCCATCTTCGATTTTGAAGCGAATCACAGAAGAGCGACCTTCGGCTTCAAAAGCGGCGCGTTGTTCTGGGGTGAGGTTGCGGTGACGGTTGTCATAGCGAGGAGCTTCACCTCTAGCTTTTTGGGCTTCTCGGAGAGCCTCTAGTTCTTCAGAAGTGGTGTAGCAGCGATAGGCTAATCCTTGATCTAGCAGTTTTTGTACTGCTTCTTTATAAAGATCCAGGCGTTGGGATTGGAAAAATGGCCCTTCATCCCAGTTAAGTCCTAGCCAGCGCAATCCTTCAAGAATATTGTCGGTGTATTCGGGACGCGATCGCTCTAAATCTGTGTCTTCTATTCGCAGTATAAATTTCCCGCCGTGGTGACGGGCAAATAACCAATTAAATACAGCCGTTCTAGCTGTACCAATATGTAAATTTCCGGTTGGACTCGGCGCAATTCTGACTCTGACAGTCACAGTTAATTCTCTCTTTCGCAAAGCATGATAAATGTAGCTTATATTTAAACCCTGAATCTTGAGTCAATCATCTTGATCGCCTTTAGCTACGGTCAGGCGAGACGCACACCCTACAAGAGGTAGTTGAATATTTTTATTTGGAAGTCCCTAACTAATAAGCAATGCCGAATTCCTATATTACTCATCAGAACTCAGCATTAACTACTTATAAGTGGGAACGGGACTGACGGGGCTCGAACCCGCAACTTCCGCCGTGACAGGGCGGTGCTCTAACCAATTGAACTACAGTCCCTTGTTTGTCAACTTTGCTATTATCACTATTTTTTTTCTACTTGTCAAGTGTTTTGGAGTTGGGATAGGAATTTTCATTATGAGACGAGCGAAATAGATGACTATGTTCGGGATGATATAAACGCGATCGCCCTGTTGCTGTGGAGAGTGCTGGACTGATGATATAAAGTGTAGTGCGAATTAGTTTTTCTTGATGAGTACAGTCTGCCATTTGATTCAGGGGGACAACCCTAATCTTTTCATCAGGCCATCCGATGCGAAAGCAAATGGCAATGGGGGTTTCGGCTGGGTAATGTTCGAGTAGTTTAGCTTGGGCATTTTCGACATGACGCGCACTTAAATACAGGCAGAGGCTAGCCTGATGTGCCGCAAGAGTGGCTAACTCTTCAGTAGCGGGGACTTCTGTACGTCCGCTAATGCGCGTCAAAATAATAGTCTGGACTAAACCAGGGACAGTCAGTTCTACTTTGAGTTTGGCAGCCGCAGCTTGAAAAGCGCTGATACCAGGTATGACTTCAAAAGGAATATTTGCCTCTGCTAGGAGGTGCATTTGCTCGTGGATGGCACTGTAGAGGCTAGGATCGCCAGAATGGAGACGGACGAGAGATTTGGATTGCGATCGCACCCGATCGATCATAATCGGCAAAATCTCTTCTAAAGTCTGATTCGCAGTTCTAATTATCTCCGCATCTTCTCGGCAAAGTTCTAAAATCTGTTCGGGTATTAAAGAATCAGCAAATAAAATCACATCAGCCGCAGCCAGGAGTTTCTGTGCCTTCACCGTTAATAAATCAGGATCTCCAGGGCCTGCTCCCACAATATACACAGATGGTTCTAGAATATATTGTGTTATTTTATACATCAGTTTTTCTGTATATTCACTTTTAAAAGAACACACGGCAATCCCTCAAAAATTTTTTGGCAGATTCTTCAGTATCTTTCCGGATTTACCCTCTTTCTCTAGTAGAGAGTAATGGTAGATGCACCCTGGTTAAGCCCTAGAGAATACTCTGGGGCATTTTTTATTTTTGGGCATTGGGAATTGGGAATTGGGCATGGTTATTTTCCTCATCTCCCACTCTCGCCATTTCCTTTAAAAGTAGGAACTACATCGGGTAAAGGGCGTTTAAGTAAGTAAAGCCAAGCTAATCCAACTAATCCCAATAAAATTCCTAGACTGCTGACTACTTGTGCCATCCGTAATGATCCCAGCATCAAGCTATCGGTGCGAAAGCCTTCAATCCACAAGCGCCCTAAGCTATAGGCTGGCCAGTAAACTAGAAACAGTGTGCCTACCTTCAAACGGGGCTTACCGGATAAAGATCGGAAAAACAACGTTATTAGTAGCGCAAACACCATTAAATCCCACAGAGATTCGTAGAGGAAGGTGGGATGAAAGTAATCGAAACTAACGTAATCTAGAGGACGACGATCTGGTGGAATATAGAGCTTCCAGGGTAAATCAGTGGGATCGCCAAAAGCTTCAGAATTAAAGAAATTGCCCCAACGTCCGATCGCCTGCCCTAAAATCAGCGAAGGCGCTACTAAATCTGCTAGTTGCCAAAAAGAAACCTGTTTGATTTTGGCAAAGATTAACGCAGCTAAAACCCCACCAAGAATCGCTCCATGAATGGCAATACCTCCTTCCCAGATAGCAAAGATTTTTCCTGGAGTTGGGGCATATTTTGACCACTCAAACAAAACGTAATATAGCCTTGCGCCAGGAATTGCCCCAATCAACAACCAAAAGAATAAATCGCCTAGCAACTCAGGATTAACATTACGGCGCTTTGCCAATTCCTGGGAAAGGATAACGCCAATTAAAACTGCTGTGGCAATCAACAAGCCATACCAACGGATTGTGAGTGGCCCTATTTTCACCAGAATTGGTCCTGGAGAAGTAAACTGAAATGCCAAAGGCAAGGCGGAAAAATCCAGTGCCATGAAAAATTACCTAGAAAAGTTCGTTAACTACCCGCGCACTTTGCTAAGTACGGAGTTTTTTGTGTCTCGGATACTGGAACTACACTTGAATCTTCCACAACATTGTGGGGACTTAGTTGACACTCTCAGATCTAAAGACACTGAGATTCTTAGTTCATCGACGTGCCTTAAAATAACCTATCCTTGCGGCAATGCTTAAACCTGAAACCCGTTCAATAGAACCAAGCATCGAGTTCAATTTAGATAATCCCAGGTGGCTCTCATCTCCCTAAGCGTTAGAGAAGGAGTTCTCTTGTTCCCGTGTGCCCCACGGTACATTTAATGTTTTTTGAAAAATAGTTAGTTTGCTGGATTTAGATCCGCGCTGGCATCCTAGTTATTTTTAAAGTGGTTTATTCACTACCCACTTGCCATTATTTTTTCCTAGCCAGTCGTTTTGGGGTTGATTATCCATTTGTGCTAGCGGTTATTCTACCTGTGGCATAACTATATTATGCCCCCCCCCGCACCAAAAATTAATTCTGAATGGGGTTAAAACCCCACAATTCACTTATATCTCAGGTCTAAAGACACGTAGCTCTACGCTTACCGGCTAACTTGTAAAAATCCAGCATCCATATTTAGGAGTCTAGTTCCTAATGCCTAGTTGAGCATAACTTGTGCCACTAAAACAATTGAATTTAGCATCTTTACCCAGAGCGCAAGATGGTAAATTTGAGTAGGTTACGTAAAACTGTTTCGATATAATCACGTAAACAACTTTGATATATTTAAAATTGTGATTGCTATTTATCCTGGTAGCTTCGACCCCATCACTTTGGGACACCTTGACCTCATTGGGCGCGGTAGTCGGCTGTTTGAGCGGGTGATTGTCGCTGTACTGCGGAACCCTAACAAAATTCCACTTTTTAGTGTGGAGCAACGGCTAGATCAGATCCGTGATTCTACACAACATCTACCTAATGTAGAAGTAGACAGCTTTGATGGTCTGACTGTCAACTATGCCCAAATGCGACAAGCACAAGTTTTGTTGCGGGGTTTACGGGCTGTGTCAGATTTTGAAGTGGAACTGCAAATGGCTCACACCAATAAAACTCTTTCTACCGAAATAGAAACAGTTTTTCTTGCAACCTCAAATGAGTATAGTTTTTTAAGTAGTAGTGTGGTAAAAGAGATTGCAAGGTTTGGTGGCTCTATCGATCATCTCGTTCCCCCACACATTGCCCTGGATATATACCAATGCTACAATCAGAAATCTCCAATGTCGAACCCAATCTCAACGGAAACAATCCCGCACCTCAAGAATATCTCGGTGGAGAGGGAAGCATAGATATTCAGCAGGAACTCAACCGCCTAGAGGAAATAGTTCTCTCTAGTCTCAGGATTCCGTTGACGGGACGCACACTCATAGATGAAGAAAAGCTACTAGATCAGCTTGATTACATCCGGGTGGCTTTACCATCACTTTTTCAAGAAGCAGCAGCAGTTCTCAACCAAAAGGACGAGATTTTGCTGGAAGCAGAAGAGTATGGGCAGCAGGTTGTTGAGGCTGCACAAGCAAAAAGAGCGCAAATTTTAGCTGAAAGCGATATTATTCACCAAGCGAAACAGGAAGCTGAACAACTGCGGCGACAAGTGCAACAAGAGTGTGAGGGAATAATGCAAGAAACCCTCGCGGAGATTGACCGCAAGCGGTATGCTTGTCAGCAAGAGTTAGAGTTGATGCGACAAACTGCGATCGCTCAGGCTCAAGAAATTGAAGATGGTGCCGATCAATATGCCGATGGACTTTTGGGAAATATTGAGCAGGATCTCAAAGAGATGTTGCGAATTGTCACCAATGGACGCCAACAACTGCAAATTGATAACCTCACCCAGCGCAACTCATCTCCTGGCAAAAAAAGATAAACTGTAGTCCTAGCATTTACCAATTTGGGCTGACGGGGTTGTAGAAAGATGATTTGATGTATTTTTCTTATAGAGACGCAATATACACATCCCGTTTATACAAAACATGCTTTGCTAGAGGCGTGACAGCTGATTGAGCTAGTTGCGAGTATCAGGATATAAGGAGGTTTTATCCAACCAGACCCAAAATTTCTCAGGTTGTACAGTCAAACTAGAACAAGGAGGTCTATTCTGTTTGTGAGCCACATCTGCTTGGCACATTTGCAATTTTTTCTGCCAACAGAGGAATATTATGCTAACTAGGTTGAAAGTTTCTGGTTTTAAGAACCTCGTCGATGTTGATGTCCAATTCGGGCCATTTACCTGTGTAGCCGGGGCTAATGGGGTTGGTAAATCTAACTTATTTGATGCTATTAAATTTTTAAGTGCGATCGCGGATATTCAACTAATTGAAGCTGCCTTATCTGTGCGAGATGAAGGAGGTCGAACAGCTGATGTACGTAGTCTGTTTCATCGGGTTGGTGACGAATATGCAGATGAAATGTCCTTTGATGCCGAGATGATTGTACCAGAAGAGGGTGTAGACGATCTAGGGCAAAAGGCGGAAGCTAGTATTACTTTTCTTCGCTACTCTATCATCCTTGCTTACAGATCAGATGATGGCTTGCGGTCTTTAGGTTCCCTAGAAATCATTAAAGAGGAGTTAGTTCACATCAATCTTGGTGATGCCAAGAAAAACTTATTGTTTCCTCACAGTGTTGAGTGGCGTAAATCAGCAGTTAAGGGGCGACGAACTTCACCATTCATTTCAACCGGAGACGACAAAGGAAAGACAGTAATTAAGCTACATCAAGACGGGAGGAATGGAAAACCCTTGTCTCGGCTAGCCATGAATCTTCCCCGAACCGTGCTATCTGTGGCTAATGCGGCAGAAAGTCCAACGGTGCTGCTGGCGCGAAGAGAAATGCAATCCTGGCGGCTACTTCAGTTAGAACCTTCAGCACTACGGCAGCCAGACGAATTTACATCGCCCACAAAGTTAGATATGGATGGTTCTCACTTAGCTGCAACACTCTATCACTTGGCACGCATCAACAAAAATCATCCCATAAATGGACTGTCAGATGATGAGGCGGAAGCACAGGTTTACAGCCAAGTTGCGAATCGGCTGGCAGAACTGATTGATGATGTAGGTGAAGTAGGAATTGACCGGGATGAACGACGTGAAATTTTGACGGTAATAGTTACTGGCAAAGACAGTACATCACATCCAGCAAGGGCGCTATCAGATGGAACCCTGCGCTTTTTGGCATTAGCAGTTCTAGAATTAGACCCTCACGCACAAGGTCTTTTGTGTTTAGAAGAGCCAGAAAACGGTATTCATCCAGAGCGTATTCCCAAAATACTCAAACTACTTCAAGACATTGCTACTGATGTTGATGAACCTATTGGGATAGATAACCCCCTTCGTCAAGTAATCATCAACACTCACTCACCTTCAGTAGTTATGCAAGTACCTGACGACAGCCTATTGGTTGCTGAATTAAAGGAAACAGTAGATTCAGGGAAGCGATTTAAGCGAGTATCGTTTGCTTGTCTACCTGACACTTGGCGACAGAAAGACCCAGAAAGCATGAATGTTGTACCCAAAAACAAATTACTTGCTTACTTGAATCCGGTAGTACTTGGTGAATCAGAGCCTGAGAGTAATGGAAAAGTAGGAAATCTCCAGCAATCAAAACCAACACAACCCAAAAAACGTCGAGTTGTGGATAGAACTGACCTTCAACCACTAATTCCCGGTTTTCCTACTGAATAGGCATGAAAGAACTTTGCTACACTTTGCTGTCAGACGGCAGTTCAGATAAAGCACTGATGCCTATCCTCACCTGGTTATTACGGGCGCATCAGGTTGAGTGTGCTATCCAGTCTAATTGGGCGGATCTACGACGCTTACCCAAACCACCGAAAAAGTTATTACCACGGATTATCAACAGCTTAGAACTCTATCCTTGTAATCTCTTGTTTATCCACCGAGATGCAGAAAGAGAACCACGCGAAAAACGTATAACGGAAATTTCAGAAGCGCTAGAAGAAGCAGTTAAAAAATCAGTAGTAGTGCCACCTCATATTTGTGTGATTCCGGTACGTATGCAGGAGGCGTGGCTTTTATTTGACGAAGTAGCGCTACGGAAAGCGGCAGGAAATCCTCGTGGACATCAACTATTACAACTGCCAGATATTCGTAGACTTGAACAAATACTTGATCCAAAAAATATTCTCTATGGACTTCTGTACGAAGCTAGTGAGTTGAAAGGTCGGCGGCTAAAGCAATTCTCGGTAAACGAACGTGTACACCGATTAGCTGAACTTATTGATGACTTTTCACCCCTAAGAGCTTTGTCTGCTTTTCAATTATTGGAAACTGACATTCAACAAGTTATAAAAACACAAGGTTGGTGTTCCTAATAGAGGTGTAAAATTTTGCATTCCCAGAGGATATTTACATGAACTGATTACAAAGTATATGTAAAATCTTCCACTAGCATACCAGGAACTAAACTACCTCCAAGTTGGCGACTATCATAAGTTCCGACTTCAGGAATGAATTCTTGAAAATTAGTCAAATCTACTAAGTTTTCTCCCCAAAAGCGATAGAGACTTTCATCAAAACGTAAGTTTTCAATGGGGGCGATAATTTCTCCGTTTTCTACCCAAAAACAAGCATAACGAGTCATACCTGTGATTCTACCAGTGTGGCGATCGCTCCAATTCAAGTAATGCAAATTAGATACATATAATCCTGTATCTAAACTCGGAATAATCTGCTCAAATACCAAATTTCCCGGACTCACTTCTGGCGCTCGTAAAGTCTCTGAAGCATTAGCGCCGTTGGCAATTTTTTGATATTCTTTAGCAGTCCGAGAATTCACCAGAGTATTTACCAAATATCCTTTTTCTATTATAGGTAACTCCGGTGCTGCTATTTCTCCCAATTCATTAAATCGTGGTACTAATCCCCGTTGGAAGTTTTCTTTCAAACTAAATGCAGTGGAAAGTTGTTTTTCTTGACGCGATAGAGCAGCTAAAGAGCTGTTTCCTTGCTGAATATCAGCTTCGCTCACAGAACCCCAAGAAAGCATCATTAATAAATCTGCGACAGCAGCTGGTGCAAAGTAAGTTTTGTACTGTCCTCGTGGCAATTCTTTAGCTGGGCGAGTCAGCAATTCTAGTTGCTTTTTGGCTTCGCTAATTTTGGCTATATAAGCAGATTTATCCCAATCACTCCCGGCAAATGTGCCTTTAACTGCTTGTCCAGATGGGGAAAATAGAGAGTAATCTAAGGTAAAAGAATCAGTTGCAAACCAGTGTTTTTTACCACTAGAATCACCATAGGCTTTAATTACCGATCCCCCGGCATATATCCCGGTAAAATCTAATTCAGAAACTAGTTCTAGTACAGTTGGTACTACTGCTTCCGCCGCCAATAAATTCCCAGAATGTATTTCTCGACTGGTATTATTTCCTGATGGCAAAACTAGATATGGATCGATGGGTAGTAGAATAAGTTCGTCACGTAGTTCTTGCAAAGCAGTATATGTTAACTGCCAATCTAGATCCCAATTTCCAGTAAAGGGAAATTGGCGAACACTATTGCGCTGATCTTGCATCAAAGTCAGTTCTATCCAACCATCAGCGACACAACCAGTTTGTCGCACTTTTGCATGATTAAAACGAGTAAATTGACTTATTTCACTGCTGAGTCTCACGGTGAATTGTTCATTTTTTGCTTTTTTAATCAGCAAACTTTCAATAAGTCGATTAAAGCTGACTTCTAATACAGATAATTCCTCAATTTTCATAGATATTAAATATTAATAGGGAATAGGGAAAAGTAGAGACGCGATTAATCGCGTCTGTTTGGAGAGACGCGATTAATCGCGTCTGTACAAGAGTTGGGAGTAGAGACGCGAATCGCGTTTGTACAGGAGTTGGGAGTTGAAGATTTTTAACTACTAACTTTCAACTCCTAACTTTTTTCAAGTTCCTCCACCAAAAACTTCGACATTAGCAAATACACAGACAGGTGAGCCGTGTCCTACCCAAATGGCCTGATTTGGTTCTCCTTTGCCACAATAAGGAGTACCATACATTTGCCAGTTTGTGGCATCTCCGACTTGAATTAAACTATGCCAAAACTCTGGTGTTGTGGCGCGATAGTTAGGATTACGAAGGGTTTTGGTAAGTTTACCATTTTCAATTAATTTAGCGTACTCACAACCAAATTGGAATTTGTAACGGCGATCGTCAATTGACCAAGATCGGTTAGATTCCATATAAACGCCGTGTTCTATCCCAGCAATAATGTCTTCAAAAGTACCGTTTAAAGGCTCTAAATTCAAGTTACCCATGCGATCGATGGCTGGTCGATTCCATGAGGAAGCACGGGCACAGGCAACTCCTGCTACACCTGCTCTGGCTTGGCTCTCCAGACTGCCTAAACCCCGTTGAAGTACACCTTCTTTAACCAAGTACTCCCGCGTGGCTACAGCACCTGTATCATCAAAGCCATAGCTAGCAAATTCACCAGGGACGGTGGGATCAAAGGTAATGTTCATCAGTGGCGAACCATAAGCTAGGTTGCCAAAATCACTTTTATTAACGAAGCTGCCCCCAGCATAGTTACGCTCATCTCCCAAAATTCGGTCAATTTCTAGGGGATGCCCGACACTTTCATGGATTTGCAGCATCATTTGATCTGGGGCTAAAACTAAGTTGGTACGGGTGGTTGGGCATTCCTCTGCTGTCAAGAGTTCTATTGCTTGTTCGCCAATTTGCCGTACCCGATGCCATAAGTTTTCTTGTTTTAATAGTTCAAGTCCGCCTTGGTAACAGTTTGCTTGGGAGCCGTTGTTGCTGCGCTGTTGTACAATTGCTCCATCTTGGGCGGTGGCTCCGTAATTAGTGCCTATAGATAGTATTTTTTGATAGACTTCTGAACCGTTGCTGCTAATAAACCAAGATTCTCTCTCGGTTGTGCTGGCACTGGCGATGGTTTGCACAATTTTGTCATCAACTTTGAGCGTTTGGCAAATCCGAATTAGTAAATCGTTGATTTCTCCCGGACTCAGAGCATCCAATGGCTCAAGAAATGGAGATTTATATTCACCAACGACTTTCGGGCGCTCACATTCACGGAAGGGATGTATCCACCATTCACTGGCTGCTAGTGCCTGTTTATAGGCTGTTTGAGCAGCAGCTTGGAGGGAAGATAGTTCTAGAGAGTTAGTTGCTGCATAACCCAGACAGCCATTAACCAAAACTTCCAGCATGGCTCCGACAGTGAAGGATTTGCCGTTTAGTTGGGGTAAGGCGTCACGGACTAGACGGGTAGTAGAAGTTTCCTTTACGGCTCTAATACCAATCCAATCAGCAGGAATATCGAAACTAGCGATCGCTTTTTTAAGTTCAGACCACATAATTTAAGGGAATGGGGAATTGGGGATTGGGGATTGGGGATTGGGGATTGGGGATTGGGGAGAATTCAATTTATTCCTAGTCCCTAGTCCCCAGTCCCCAGTCCCCTCTAATTACGATGCCAGCGTGTGCCATCACGACTATCAATTAGCGTAATACCTTCTGCTTGAAGTTCGTCACGAATGCGATCGCTTTCGGCAAAATTTTTGGCAATACGTGCTTCTCGCCTTTGCTGAATTCGCGCCTCAATTTCTGCATCGCTTAAACCACTACTCGTGGGAGTTTCTGTTTCTATCTTGGCTTCTAAACCTAAAACTCCAGCTAATGTGACGAGAGTTTGCCATTGACGCTGTAACTCCTCAGGGGAAGTTTCGGTTTTCCCTTCATGCACAAGAATGTTTCCCTGACGACGCAGTTCTTTGGCTAATTCAAACAGCACTGTTAATCCACCAGGAAAATTAAAGTCGTTATTTACCGTTTCTTGGAAGCGTTCAACAGTTTCAGGAAGTAGTGAGGCAGTTCCCACTCCCCAGCCTAGTTTTTTGCCGTATTGGTAGCCGAAGAGTAACCCTTCTTTGATGGTGTGCCAACCGTTAGTTGCTGCGGCGATCGCTTCGTCGGTAAAATCTATGGGTGTACGATATTGAGCAGTCAACACGAACAACCGCACTGCCATCGGGTCAACTCCTCGATCTAGTAAGTCTCGAATAGTGGTAAAATTACCCAAAGATTTGGACATTTTTTCACCATCTACCTTTACCATGCCGTTATGCATCCAGTAATTTGCTAAAGGTTTTCCTGTCACAACCTCAGATTGGGCAATTTCGTTTTCGTGATGAGGAAAAATTAAGTCAGTACCACCAGCATGAATATCGATGGTATCACCCAGGCGATCGCGCACCATTGCCGAGCATTCTATATGCCACCCCGGACGACCTGCGCCCCAAGGTGATTCCCAAGCTGGTTCTCCCGGTTTTGCTGCCTTCCACAAAGCAAAATCAAAGGGATCTTTCTTTTTCTGATATTCTGGATCTTCGATGTTGACGCGTAGGCGTAGCCCGCCGTAGGCATCGCTTTTCCCGGCTTGCATATCTTCTAACTTACGTCCAGAAAGCTTGCCATACTCAGAAAACTGCCGCACAGCATAATATACATCGCCGTCAGCAGGGTAGGCAAAACCTTTATTTTCCAACTCATGAATTAACCGTTGAATGCCATTCATCGTGTGGGTAGCACGGGGATATTCATCAGCTTCTTTGATTCCCAACCGCGCCATATCCTCAAAATATGCTTTGATATAGCGATCGGCTACAGCTTCCATTGAGGAATGCTCAACACAGGCTCGATTGAGAATCTTGTCATCAATATCGGTAAAATTTTGGATATATCGCACTTCATAACCGATAAACTGGAGGTATCGGCGCACGACATCCCAAACGATGCAAGCTCTAGCATGACCCAAATGGCAGTAGTCGTACACCGTCACACCGCAGTAATACATCTTAACTTTGCCTGGTTCGACTGTTTCAAACGGTTCTTGACGACGGGTGAGGGTATTGTAAAGGTTTAGGGTCATAACAGAGTAATGCTGAAATAAGAAGATACGTAATAATAGGGTAAAGCAGCCGGGATGACAGTCCAGCATCCCTATGCTAGTGTTTTCTGGACTATCTGCGCTACATTACTATTTTTTGACTATTTGATAACAGCGCTATGCAATCAGCAGTTACACCCGAATCTTCGACAATGGATACGCCCAAGCAAGGAATGCCAGTAACAATTATTACGGGTTTCCTCGGTAGTGGCAAGACGACTTTACTTAATCATATCCTCAACAACCAACAGGGTTTGAAAACGGCTGTTCTCGTGAATGAATTTGGTGAAATTGGCATCGACAACGAGCTAATTGTTTCCACTGGTGAGAACATGGTGGAGCTAAATAACGGTTGTATCTGCTGCACTATTAATAATGATTTAGTAGATGCAGTTTACAAAGTTTTAGAACGCCAAGAAAATCTAGATTATCTCGTAGTGGAAACAACAGGATTAGCAGATCCGCTACCAGTAGCTTTAACATTTCTGGGCACAGAATTGCGAGATTTAACCCGCTTGGATTCGATTATTACCGTGGTAGACGCGGCGAATTACAGCCTAGATTTATTTAACTCTGAGGCAGCATACAGCCAGATTGCTTATGGTGATGTAATTGTGCTGAACAAAGCAGATTTGGTTGATGAAGCCACTTTGAATGAGTTAGAAAGAAAAATTAACGAAGTCAAGGAAGGAGCCAGAATTATCCGCACGACGCGATCGCAAGTGCCACTTCCTTTAATTCTGAGTGTTGGTCTGTTTGAGTCGGATAAATATTTTGACACAGTGGTAGATGAACATGACCATCACGATCATGACCATGACGATCATCATGATGATCGTGACCATTCAACATGCGGTCACGATCATCACGACCATGACCACGATCACCATCATTCTGATCATTTAGAAAATGATGGTTTTACTTCCATCTCTTTCCAAAGTGACAAGCCTTTTTCTATTAAGAAATTTCAGTATTTCTTAGATAACCAGCTACCCACAAATATCTTTCGAGCGAAGGGTATTATGTGGTTTGACGAAAGTCCAAAGCGTCATATTTTCCACCTTTGCGGTAAACGCTTCACCTTGGATGATGATGAATGGCAAGGTAAATTGAAAAATCAACTAGTGCTGATTGGTCAAAATTTGGATCGTGAAGCTTTAATTACTCAACTCGAAAACTGCATTTGTCTACCTTCAACCTCTCGTGGTAAAGGCTTTGGCAAATAAAAGTTAGGAGTTAGGAGTTTAATAACTCGTTACTCGTTCCCAGGTTCCACCTGGGAATGCATTCCTAACGGCTCCGCCATCAATTTTGAACAATTAAAATGAGAGAATAGCGACACCGAATAGCGCGTCGTAGACATCGCTTCCTCATTCCCCAAAGAATTATTCTCACGTAGGGGCAATTCACGAATTACCCCTACGTGAATAAGGGACTTCCAAATAAAAAAACATCCCAAATTTTTTGTGGGATGGGTGTCCACCCGTCCCTGATTTAGAGCGGGCAAGATGCCCACCCCACAAAATGGATAATTTATTTCTTGGAAGTCCCTAAAGGCCAGCCTCACAATACTGAGGACTAAATGCTTCTGGATCGTAAACTGATTTACTGATTTAGTAATCCGATCGCTATTTCAAGGTACATCTTAGCTTTGTGTAAGTTCAGCAGGTTCTCCTGATCGTATCGGTCAGGATAGCTCATCGCTTTGCCCTCCATCGTTAGCTTAATCAACGCTGCTTGCTCATCAGTAGGTGAGTTCATCTCATCTACCACCCCTTCAAGGAATTGAATAACGCTAAAGCCTGGTGACTTTAATCCTCTTCCCTGCCTTAATTGAGCGAGTGCTATCTGTGGGAATGCCATCAAGGTAACAATCCAACTGGTCTTGTATCCCCCATTCCCGGTTGACTTTAGTCCGTAACACCTAGACAAGTCTCTCAACTCAGCAGTAGTTTTGATTTCAAGTTCTGACCGTGTGAACATAAAATAGAATTACCTCTTGATAAAAGTGGTATCGGTGAGTTACAAGTTTTCCAGACAACATACTCACCGATTTAAAATTCTATTTCGATGCTTGCCTCGAAACAAGCTATATTTATATTTCTAAACAATGCCTAACCCTAAAGGTAATCCTCAGAATTTTGATAATCCACCAAGTAAAGATTTAACTGAAAATGTTACTTTTAGAGCTACTAAGGAAATGAAGGAAGAGATACAGAAACAGGATAACCCGGCGCAATTTTGTCGGGATGCTGTTCAAGAGAAGATAGATAGGAATAAAAAAGAGGGGTAAAGGGTAAAGGGTTAAATTAGGTCAATTTGGGGCAATGATGCAAGTGACAATTGAAAATCATCGCCTCGTAACTTTGTTACTTGAAAAGGAAGTAATTTAAGTGTATACACTAAAAAAATGAATAACAGTAGCCTGTAGATCGTGGTGTTCTAATTGATGAGAGAATATTAAATTAACCATCACAAAAGTTTAAATTCATTGATCATGACGAAAATCCAATTTTCTAGAGGTCTTGACGAAGAGGTAACTCCAGAGGTGCGGCTGACGCGATCGCGCAGTGGCGACAGTGGCACAGCGACGTTTATTTTTACCAATCCAAAGATTTTAGATCAAGGTAGCACTGAAGATATTACCGGGATGTACTTGATTGACGAAGAAGGTGAGATAATTACCCGTGAGGTCAAGGCTAAATTTGTCAACGGGAAACCGGAACAATTAGAAGCACTTTACGTCATGAAATCTGTCGAAGAATGGGATCGCTTTATGCGCTTCATGGAGCGGTACGCTGAAGAAAACGATCTGGGACTGAGCAAAAATGAGGCATAGGGGAGCCAGTGCGTTGCGGAGGTTCCCTCCGTTGAAGCAACTGACGTCATAGGGCATCGGGCATCGGGTATCGGTAATTATTGTCATGTTTAATGCGCCATTGCCCATGCCCAATTATCCAGGATCAAAAGTTTATGACTGACCTATGACGCTACAACCTCATCCAGATTCGCCTAGAATTCTCGTAACTTGTGCTGTGGTTACTGTCAGCGATACACGCACTTTGGAAACAGACAAAAGTGGACAGCTAATTCAGCAGTTACTCTTTGCTGCTAACTATGCTGTAGGAGCCTACACGATTATCAAAGATGAACCGACCCAAATTCAAGAGCAGATAGAAAATCTGGGTAAAAGCTCAAATTTAGATGCTGTGATTTTCAATGGTGGAACGGGTATTGCAGCCAGAGACACCACTTATGATGCCATTGAGAAGTTGTTAGAGAAAACTTTGCCGGGATTTGGGGAGTTATTTCGTTTTTTAAGTTATCAAGAAATTGGTTCGCGGGCGATCGCTTCTCGCGCTGTTGCTGGTGTTTATCAAAATAAATTAATCTTCTCGCTTCCTGGTTCCAGTAATGCTGTGCGACTGGCGATGGAAAAATTGATTTTGCCCGAACTCACTCACTTGGTAAGTCAACTTTGTCAGGGGTTTTCAGCCTCTCCCTGATCAAACTAAAGCATGAGGCACTAAAATCATCCTTTCTATCGTTACATCTTGAGACTACCCAGAATTATATTGAAACGGATCAAATCTTAATATCAGATCAGCAATGGAGCCTGTTCACTGGAATTGCACAATTGCTCACGGCATCACCGCATTTTCATACTTTGGTATCCCCACAGTCATAGGGGTTTTTTTTGCCAAAACTAAAGCAACCATCCCTTCTAAGTTTTGGCTAGCCTTTTTCTTATCAGGTGGATTTGTACTACTTTGCGGATTTCATCACCTTCTGGCGATCTTTGAGCCATATATGTCAGTGTCGCTGCTGCACTTAGGCGTACTCGATGTAATGGCAGTTATTTCCTTGGCTGCTTTACTCTACCTGATGCCAACCGCTTATCGAATTTTAGGGGCGATCGCCAAATATCAAGAAGATACCCGCGAACTTCAACGCAGTCAGCAGCTGCAACAGCTATTTCTAGATCATGGCCCCTTTGCAGCCTATATCAAAGATGAGCAATCTAGAATTCTCTACTACAACCAGGAGATACAGTCTAGATTTTCGGTAGATCCACAAGAATGGGTGGGAAAAACGGATAGCGAAGTTTTGCCAGATCCAGAAGAGGGGAGGCGGGTAATGGAAAACGATCAAGTCGTTTTGAAGACTCTACAACCCTTAAAGCTGATTGAAGAGGCAAAAGTACCTGGTAACGATCACCCGTGCTACTGGCTATCGTTTAAGTTTCCGTTCCGCGATTACGCAACGAGTGCTTACCGCATTGGTGGGATCAGTATTGATATTACAGAATCTATAGAAGCACAGCGATCGCTCACTGATCTAAATCGGCAGCTAGAAGAAAAAACACTGGAATTAGAGGCAAAAAAACGAGAACTTATATATCTCTCAGATATGGCAGATATGCTTTATTCCTGCGAGTCTGAAGATGAGGTGTATCAAGTGGTCGCTTTAACCTGTTCCAAGCTGTTTCCTAAGATGAGCGGTTGTATCTGTATAATTGCTAATTCCAAGAATTATGTTCAGATGAATAGTATTTGGGGAGATGAAAAAACCAGTAAAGAAATATTTTCACAATCTGAATGTTGGGCATTGCGGAGAGGGAAACTAAACCTTTTATCGCCTCTGAAGTCAGGACTAATTTGCAGCCACTTCATACAGCCTGTTAGCGGCGCACATTTGTGTATTCCATTGCTTGGACAAGGCGAAGTAGTTGGGATTTTACATATCTATGACCTTGTACAAATTAGTCCAGAAGAACAAGAAATTACTGAGATTATTGCTAGAACCTTAGCCATTGCACTGAATAATCTATCGATAAAACAACGTCTAACCCATGATAGTTTGCGGGATGGAATGACCCAACTATTCAATCAAAGCTATATGCAAAATATAACAGAACAGAGGCTAGCGGAAGCTGATCGGTCGGGAGAACCTCTTGGTGTTATTTTCCTTGATATCGATAATTTCAAATATTACAACTCACGCTATGGGCATCTGACTGCGAACATTGTTCTTAAGGGATTAGCAAAACTGCTGTTAAAATCTATTCGCTCCTTTGACATTGCTTGCAGATGGGGTGGTGAAGAATTTGTGATTGTGATGCCTAATATGACAATGGAAGCGCTTAGGAAGCGAGTAGAAGAACTAAGGCTAGATGTTGAACGAATGCAATTGAAGGACGGCGATCAGATCCTCGAAAGCATCACCGCTTCTTTTGGAATAGCTGTATCAGAACCAGGGATGACGGTTAAGGATTTGCTGAATCAGGCAAATCAAGCGATGCTTGATGCCAAGCGAAGAGGAAAGAATCGGGTTATGGAATATGCAAATACTTCTAATTAATTCTTGGTCTAAGAAGTTCAGCACGACAAGAAAGAAGGCTAAACAAAGGCAGTCTAACAATTATCATAAAGCTAGAATTCGGTATGCCTGTAAGTATTTCAGAGGATGTTTGAAAAGTCCTCTTCTCGGTAGCAAATACTTATAGATCCCCCTAAATCCACGCCACGTGCTTCTCCCAGGGGGAGACGCTACGCGAACAAGTCGGGAAACCGCAAGGGCGCAGTGGCTCCCCTTAAAGAAGGGGGACTTTGATTCTGGTTCCCCCCTTTTTTAAGGGGGGTTAGGGGGGATCTATAAGTGCCTAAAATCACAGCCAAGCACTTTTCAAACAACCTTTAAGAGTAAGTAAGCAACGATATAATGAAGGTAGGCATTATTTTCATAAAATTTATGTTTTTAACTTGGTTAGATAGTAACTCTTGGCTGCTGGAAGTTGGCGGAAAACGAATACTAATTGACCCTTGGCTGGTTGGTTCGTTAATTTTTAGCAATTTGGATTGGTTATTTAAAGGTTCGCGATCGCAAAATCGCCCAATCCCAGATAATATTGATCTGATCCTGCTGTCTCAAGGTTTAGAAGACCACGCTCATCCACCAACGCTTAAATTACTTGATCGCAGCATCCAGGTTGTAGCTTCTCCCAATGCTGCCAAGGTAGTACAGCAGTTAGGTTACACCCAAGTAACAACTCTGGCTCATGGTGAAACTTTCACTTTAAATAATCAAGTTGAAATCAAGGCTTTCCCCGGCTCACCCATTGGCCCCACTCTGGTAGAAAATAGTTATCTCCTCAAAGAATTGGAGAGTGGTTTAACTGTATATTACGAGCCTCATGGGTATCATTCCCCAGAAGTTAAGCAAGCTGCACCTATCGATGTAGTGATTACACCGTTTATTGACTTAACGCTGCCTTTGCTTGGGCCGATTATTAAAGGACAAAATAGTGCTTTAGAAGTAGTAAAGTCGTTACAGCCTCAAGTAATATTACCTACGGCGGCTGGTGGGGATGTGGCCTTTGAGGGATTGCTGGTGAAATTCATTCAGACTAAAGGAAGTGCTGAGGAATTCCGCTCCTTACTTGAGAAAAACAATCTGGCGACGCGGGTACTTGAGCCGAAACCAGGCGATCGCTTTGAACTACCATTAGAAAAACGAGCATTAGCAATCTAAGTTAGCTGCACCTAGCCCTAGTGATTAGAAATCGCCAGAGCTAGAGATTTTCTTTCCTTATGGACTTGCCAATTATTTACCACCGAGATTACGTTGCCCCATTACCTGAAGGGCATCGCTTCCCGATGTCTAAGTTCCGACAACTCTACGAATTGCTGTTAACTGATGGTGTAGCTAATCAAGAACAATTTCACACCCCCGAACGTCCACCGCTAGAATTGATAGAGTTAGTCCACACTCCAAGCTACGTTCAAGCTTACTGTGAAGGAACCCTAGATGCCAAAGCACAGCGACGCATTGGTTTACCTTGGAGTCTAGCATTAGCGAATCGTACTTGTGTCGCGGTAGGTGGTACGATACTCACTGCTAAACTGGCATTAAGTCAGGGTTTAGCTTGTAATACGGCGGGTGGAACTCATCATGCCTTTCCTAGTTATGGATCTGGTTTTTGTATTTTCAACGATTTAGCGATCGCCTGTCGTGTTTTACAAAAACTTGGACTCGTCCAAAAAATCTTGATTGTAGATTTGGATGTCCATCAAGGAGACGGCACAGCTTTTATTTTCCAAGACGACAACAGCGTTTTTACTTTCTCCATGCACTGCGAAGTCAATTTCCCTGGTACTAAACAAAACAGCGATTTGGATGTTCCTTTACCGGTGGGAATGGAGGATGATGCTTATTTACAAACCTTGGCGAATTACTTAGCAGATTTATTATCTAAAGTCAAGCCAGACTTAGTATTTTATGATGCTGGTGTTGATCCTCATATAGGCGATCGCTTAGGCAAATTAGCCCTAACCGATGCTGGGATTTTTCGCCGGGAAATGCAGGTTTTAAGTACCTGTATGAATAGTGGTTATCCCGTCGCCTGCGTCATTGGCGGTGGGTATGCTGATGATATGAAATCCCTAGTTTGGCGGCATTCCCTACTACATCGCGCCGCCAGTGAAGTTTACCAGCAGTATAAACTATAGTCACTTAGTAAGCAATACTACACAAAACAATGAAAGCACCATGAATTTAAGATTGAGGACTTACTCAAAATCGTAGCGTTTTTAAACGCAAAGGTACGCAGAGTCTTAGCAAAATGGGACTAAAATAAACTTTGCGCTCCTCTGCGCCCTTTGCATTTAAATTTAAACCCTATTTTGTCGGCAAAGGCACTACTGGATGAATAACAGCAAACTCAGAATCTACGAACTAGCAAAAGAATTAAATTTGGATAGCAAGAAGCTATTATTAATTTGCGAAAAACTCAAAATTGTAGTCAAAAGCCATACCAGTACAATCTCCGAATCCGAGGGAGAACGCATTCGTCTGGCGGTAAATAAGCTAACAGCAAAATCCTCGAAAACTAAAACCAACTCTGAAGATTGGGGCTATACCTTTATAGCTTCAGCAATTGATAGCTTTATCCGCCATCTTGAAGGTGAAACCGCCCTTAAATCATATCCCGAATTTCGGGAGCGGCGCGATCGCGCCAACGAGTTAATGTATGAATGCGTCGGAAAAAAGCCTTCTCTATTTTATGTACGTCGCAAAGGTGCGGGGAAAGAGGCAAGAGAAGAAATTTGGGATTTGACAATAGCAACAGACTCCGATGATTTTCCATTACCCGCAAGACTTGAGAAGCTCAGAAAAACATTAGGATTTCGAGCGGCTGTACCAAAAGATGGACGCGACGGTTTAAAAATACTTTCGGCTCAGTTATTACAACCCTCACGGGGACACGCCGACAGTTATGCTGTACCTTGTCGCTTGCGTTTGCTACCCAATCATCAGCATCATCTCGACATTCCGCCGGCAACATTAAAACGCATGGCAGCTGCGCCAGTTTGTGGCGATCATATACCTACAGAAGATCAGCTAAAAGCTTGGAAAGCATTTTTGCAAATTGAGGAAAAAATTGCTAAAGCGCGTCAGTTTTGTGTGCGTTATGTAAGTCATAACTATAACTTCAAAAGACGAATAAGTTTTGAAATTGATGTAGCCTCAGCCACCCTTGACGGCTTCTATCAAAATTCCCTCGAAGTGCAAAACTTTTGGGAACGAGCCAGACGCACAAAAAACGAAGATTTAAAGCTTTTTGAAACTGCTCCCGTCGGCAAAAATTGGATTAGCGGTCGTCAATTAGGGACTGTTGAAGAAGTTGATCCCAACCGTTGTATTATCAGCCTCAGATTAGAACGCGACTTAGCTGAACATATCGCAGCAGAGCGTTATCAATTACCAGCTACCGGATTCTTATGTTTCGAGGCAGTTGGTGATATTCAGCAGATTCAGCGTAAGAAAAAAGCTTTAGATGATTTGAATAATGGATACACCCAAAATCCCTACTTGGGCAACTTCTTATTCGATGCTTCTCAGGCTAGACAAATCAAAACAACTATTGAACTTCAACCACAAGATTTGTTATTATCTTCAGCTAATCCTGGTCAGAAAGCAGCAGTAGAAAAGGTACTTGCGGCTAAGGATCTTGTTCTGATTCAAGGACCACCAGGTACTGGTAAAACTACCGTAATTGCCGAGATATGTTATCAAATTGCCCTTCGTGGTGGACGTACCTTAATCGCTTCTCAAGCCAATTTAGCAGTAGATAACGCCCTAAGTCGATTAGTTCACAACCCAGTTATTCGCGCTGTACGCAAGGGTAGAGCCGAGAAAGTTGGAGAAGAAGGACAGCCGTTTCTAGAAGACCAAGTGATTGGTAGATGGCTAGAAAATACAGCCAATGACTGCGAAAATAATATTACGCAACGGCTCGAAAATATCCAAACTTTCAGTCAATTACTCGCATCATCGCTAAGATTTACAGCCTACTTCCAAGTAGAGGAAGAATTTAATCAGCAACAAAATAAATTCCATAAAAACAAGATAAGACTAGAGATAAATTTTAAAAATCAAGAAAAATCTCATAACGAAACCGTAGAAAAACAGAATGAGGTTGAATCCCTAATTGCCGGACTGGAAAATATACTAAATACTGGACAAAATATCAGATGGGAAGCTCCAGAAGTTACAGACTTTTTGCCACTTCTTAAGCCATACACAGAAGGTGATAATTCAGTAGAAGAATTTTTAGCAAATGTTCGTCAAACCATCAAATATACTAATGAACTTGGTTTTGTGCGTCCAGCACTTGGTGCTTTTGGTTTAGCGGCTTGGTTGCGTGACACTGTAGCCAGAGAAATTTCTGAATTTAAAACTGCTTTGACTTATGCTCAAGATGCAAGTCAAGCTATATCAGAAGTCGCAGCATCAGTACAGGTTGTCAAACAAAATTTCGCCTTGTTAAATCAGGTACAACCAGATTATCAGCAATATCTTACCAAGCTACAAAACTTACAGCAAACAATTCAGATTTGGGAAAATCGTAAACGGGAAATAGATTACATTATCTCAGCAGTTAAGGAATGGAAATCTACAGCACCTTCTCATCTGTATCAAACTTTAAAAGATTGTCAGCAATCAGGTTTGCCGCTAACAGAGAATTTACTAGATTTACCGCTAGGTTTGTTGATGTTTGCTAATACCTTAAAGTTACCAATTTTACCAAAAGTATATAAAATTAACCTGCCAGAATGGGAAGTATTAACAAAGGCGATCGCTTATGAGATAGACGGAGGTTTTACCGACAGGCTGGGTAAACAGCATAATTTTAGCTATTTTTTACAACAAAATTTCAGCCAGATTCCGATGGTGCTATCAAAGAGCGATACCTACGGTGGGCAAAGCCTACGCACCCAATGGCAAGAAACCTATCAACAGTTTAACAATTATCAGCTACTCAACCCCAAACAGCGAAAATTACTAGTTGAGAATACCCAGGTTTTTTTAATTAGAATACAAAAAACCTATGGTGCATCATGGGAATGGAATAACATTGATTCTACTCTCACCCGCATTACACAAGAATTGCTAGATATTATCCTTGCAAATGCACGTCAATGTGTTTTAAAAGTCAAAACTGAAGCGGAACAACAGCTTCAGCATCTGCAACAACTATTAAATGAACTTCAGAAAAATGAAGTTAGCCAACAGCAAATATCCATTACTCAAGCTGAGGTAGAAAAAGCACAGCAAGATGCTAATTTGCAACTTGGACGAGTGATAAATATCTTGCAAGAACTTAATCAAAAAAATATACCTGCTCAATTACGGATTCTAGTTGAAAAATATCTCGCAACACAATCAAATATTTGGGAGCAACCGCAAGAATTTTCAAATCAAGTGAACTATTGGGTAACTTCCATTAGTCAGCTTGAAAACTTAATTTCATCATTAGAACCTTTTGCAGTGCTGGGGATAATTAGAAATTCTCTAAATCAGCATTTATCAAAACTAAAACAAGAAACTGAAACTTCTCTACAGCAACTTCAGAAATTACAAATTAATCTACGTGAAATAGAACAAAAGTCACAACCAGAGCCATCACAAATTTTAATAGCAGAACGAAACTGGTGGGTGACAGAATGGCAAAGAATCCCTGATAAATTTAAGCTCGAAAATTCTCATGGTGATTTATTTAATCTCGATTTTTTATGCGCTATTAATACTCAGTTTGAATCTTGGCAAGAACAACTCAAAAAGGATGAAAATTATCTCAATAAATATCAGAATTTTGTTCAAGATTGGATAGAAAAATTAAGAAAGCCAAGTGAAGGCGATAGCGACGATTTAAGACGTATTTATTTAGATAATGCTAACGTCGTTGGTATTACCTGTGTTCAAGCTGCAAATAGAGGTTTTTCTGAAGAATTTAAATCCTTTGATGTCGTCATCATTGACGAAGTTAGTAAGTGTACTCCACCAGAGTTACTAATCCCAGCTTTGAAAGGCAAAAAGTTAGTTATGGTAGGCGATCATCGGCAATTACCACCCATGCTTGATACTAGCACTTTAGAAGAGGTTGCTCAAACAATTGGTAATACACGAGACGAGCTACAATTCTTAGAAGAATCACTGTTTAAAAGTCAGTTTGAATCTGCTGATGAAAGCATCAAACAAATGCTAACTACACAATATCGAATGCATCCATTTATTATGGGAGCAATCAATCAGTTTTATGACGGGAAATTAGAATCTGGTATTTTGGAGCCGGATACAAAACGCGCCCATCATTTAGCAGATGAAATCATCCAAGAATCTCAGCATCTTATCTGGGTAAAAACGCATATCGAAAATCAGTTTTTAGAGCAACGAAATGGAACTTCTTACTTTAATACTCCAGAAATTGATGCGATTGAACGTCTGTGTCAGCAGTTTGAGAATACTTGGGCTTCTAGAGTTGCTAATGGTGAGCCAAAAAAAGAAATTGCCGTAATTACATTTTATGGCGCTCAATTAAGAAAAATCGATGAACGTCTGCAATCTGAACTTTTCCCTTCACTAGAAATTCGTACTGGTACTGTAGATCGATTTCAAGGTATGGAAAGACCTGTTGTAATTGTCAGTATGGTTCGCAACAATAGCAAAGGAGATGTAGGTTTTGCTAAAAAGCCAGAACGGGTGAACGTTGCATTTTCTCGCGCTCAAGAACTGCTGATAATTGTGGGTTGTCATAATTTATTTACCCATCAAGCAGGTAAAGTCGGAAGTATGTATTCCGAAGTTTCAAATATTGTCAGTATCCATGAAGGTTTCGTTGATGTTTCTCGCCTCTTCTGCTAAACCTATTGATGACAATCTCAAGAATTTTGTAGAAGAAAATAAATAATTGAATTTTTACTGTTACCCTTACCCGCAATCCCCTTTACCCTTGAACTGATAAGTATTGAGATCCGATGCATTTCTGGAAAAGAGATCGTGGAATATGTAGTCTAAAGCAAATATAACTTGATGCTCAATTTAGCTCAAGGGGGTCTAATGATTGATCGCTTTGTGAATCTAATTTTTATCGATTCCTTCGCCCTAGCAATTAACCTGACTTTTGGCACATTGCTTCACACTAAAATCTGTAACTATTCATGGGATGGGATTGGAGGTGATGAGCTTTCAACACCAGAAAGTAGCGCTAGTTCTTCTGAATCGCCACCATCCTTGGAGGAAGTAGATATAACCACTCCTATTTCATGAAGTCTGCCTGCTATGTGTTGTCGAATTAATTTAGTTGAAGTTTGGCGTGATCTGTAAAGATGATTAAAATTTAATCTTTGCTACATCAAAAAAGTCTGAGAATGGCCTTACCTTAGATGTTTGAAAAGTCCTCTTCTCGGTAGCAAAACGTTTTAGATCCCCCTAAATCCACGCCATGTGCTTCTCCCAGGGGGAGACGCTACGCGAACAAGTCGGGAAACCGAAAGGGCGTAGTGGCTCCCCTTAAAAAGGCAGGGCTGTTTCATTCGTTCAGATCAGAATTTTGTCAAGAGTATCAACCAGAAAATTTAGTGAGTTGGTAATCGAAAAATTACTGTTTCAATCGGTAAATTTAAGTGCGATCGCCTGGTTTTTGACCCAATTAGAGTGTTTAAAAACCTGATTTTTTTGACTGATACGCTTGTAAATTAAGGTCTTTTAGGGAATGAATCAGCCCTGCCTTAAAAAGGGGGGCTAGTAGTCTGTCAAGCTAGTTTTGAGGGGTTCGTAGTTGCGCTTTAGCGCTAAAGCGCAACTACGAACTAAATTAATACCCCTCAATTTAAACTTGACGGACTACTAGGGCGTGTTTTCAAAGTCTTAGATCCCCCCAACCCCCCTTAAAAAAGGCTTGCTCAAAATCTCTTAAAGTCCCCCTTTTTTAAGAGGATGTTAGCAGAATTATTTTGGCGTCCTAGAAACTTCCCTTTGCAGGTAGCAGTTTCAGCACTGACGGGTAATAAGTGGGATGTGAACACAGATATTCGCTACAATCCATCTCCCAGATTGAGTGCTGCATTTATCAGCGATCGCTTGTCTAGCCGTTTTAATCTAGATTGGCGAGTTTCTCCTCAATTCACCTTATTCACAACTACTGACACTGCTGATGCGACATCGGGCGGAATGCAAATTAACTTGAGTGGTAAAAATGCCTTTACCTTTGCCCGTGTCAGCTTAGATACTAAAAACCGCCTCCGGTGGAATTTGCTGCAACGTCTCGGTAGACTAGAATTAACGCAACGCGGTAACGAAATAAGTACTTTGTCGGAACTGACTTACAACTTGTCTAAAAATCGCTTTTCTAATAGTGGCAGCGCACTGCTGTTAAATTATGAAACACAGAATCAAGATCGCAGCGGTAACTTGCTAAGTGTCAGTTGGCGCTATCGTTCACAACAAAAGGCGATTGATGGTAGTTATCGCTGGGAAGCACAATTAGGTTATGGCATTGGTTCTCAGGGTAGCGGACTACTAGCCACATTATCAACAACAGTTTTACCCGGTTTGCTATTACGGGCGCGTTATCAAGGTATATCGCCGATTTCCGATGAAGCAACTTTCAGCATAGATTTAGCTTCTAGCCTGAATCTACAAGGGGGTATTAGTCCAGGCGATCGCCGTTCTAATTACTTCCGTACACAAGGCGGACTGTCGATTAAGGTATTTTTTGACCGGAACAATAATGGCAAACAGGATCGAGGCGAAGAAGTTTATATAGATAAGGATGATTTGTTGTTGACTTTGAACAATAAACCGCTTAAGTCATTTTCACCACAAATCCAGGGCGATCGCATTTTAGTACGGATGTCTCCTGGCATTTATCGCCTCGACCTCGATCCAGCAGGATTACCCCCTGATTGGCAAGCTAAGGTTGATGCTTTAGCCGTTGATGTGATTGCTGGGAGTTATACCCCTGTGATGATTACGCTAATTCGTTCTTACACGCGATCGGGGGTAGTCAGGGATCTTCAAGGTAAAGCGATCGCAGGCGCACGGGTAGACGCTATTTACTCAACAGCGTGGACAAATCGGGAGTATGTACTCCGAAGTTTCAAATATCGTGCGTCTACATGGAGTTTTCGTTGATGTTTCTCGCCTCTTCGTCTAAACCGATTGACGACAATCTCAAAAATTTGGTAGATGAAATAGAAGCGCATAGTCATAGTTTGTCAGTTTTAGCAGCGCGTGAATTCCGTTATAGTTTGCGTCAAACTCCTATAGAAGTAAGTATCAAAGAACCTCGCCAGTTTAACGTACTTGAAGAATTTATTATCCGCGCTGCTATTGAATTTCAACCCCCGCCAACAGAAGATGAATTAGCCTCTGTACTTGGACTAGATTCTGTATTTATCAAAACTACTACTACAACTCTTCGGTCATTACAAACTCTATCAGCAACATCGCCACTAACAGTTACTCCTGAAGGGCGTTCATTTTATGAAAAAGGGTTTGTACCACAGCCGCCATATCCTATACAAATTCATGCTATTACAGACCCTTTAAGCGACAAAATAACTTTTCAATCTGAATCTTTAAATGAGACAGTGATAAATTTGCCTGACTTGGCAGATTTTTTAACTATTGATCAGACAATTGCTGATATTGCTTCCTTACCCCTTGAGGAAATCCAAAAAAGTATTCAAGCTTCAGGTTTAGCACTTCATGTACCAGAAGAGGGAAAAATCGTCACTTCCTATAAGGTTGTAGCTTCAACTCAAAAAATTTGGAGAAAGATATCGCTTTTTGTTATCTTTGATGCTCTTGAAGATAAATTGAGCATTCAAATAAGAAATGGTAAGCAAATTTTAGAGTCAGCATCAAATTGGTTAGAAGTTCTACACGCTGAAGGTAAAATATCCTTGCAAGCATTGTGCGAATTGTCAAGCGAAACCATCAATTTTGAACGAGAAGCCATTCTCAAGCAGAAAAATACTGAAATAGAAGCTAGAGTCGAAAATATTCGCCAAAAGGCGCTACAAGCTGCTACAAAAGCTGTTGAAAAAGTAGATAGTTCGACATTGGTAGGTGAAGCTATACAGTTACGCAATGGACAAATTAGCCAAGCTTTTCTAGAAGTTTTAAATTTGGCTAAACGTCAAGTTCTAATTTATTCTCCCTGGGTGAATCAGGCAGTTGTTAATGAAAAATTTCTAACTCTGTTACAGAAATTAGCTAATCGCGGAGTTTGGATTTTAATTGGACATGGAATTGCGCGTCAATTAGAAGACGAAGATAAACCAATTCCACCAGAAGTAGAGAAAAAACTTCGAGCAATAAAAACACCTGACGGTTTACCATGTGTACAGATTTTTTGGTTGGGAGATTCCCATGTCAAAGAAGTAATAGTTGATCGGGAAATACATCTTTGTGGATCTCATAACTGGCTATCTTATCGCGGCGATTACCTACCACGAGGTGAGTCAGTTTATAAAGTTACAATCCCACATCAAGTCCAAGAAGCTTATGAATTTCTCGCTAATCGCTTCCAAAATCACGCTCAAAAATTATGGGGAAATGCTTTAGAAAACCGCGATTCTCAACTTGCTGTCGAGCCTTTATGCGTGTGGGGCGCGTTAGGTATGGAAGATATTGCACTCAAAGAAATACAGAAAAATAATTGGTTTGAACTTCTGCCTATATGGTTGAATGTAGCACTTCAAGGATTAAGGTCGAAGAATATACAAGCTGATTCAGAAAGTTTTAAAACGGCACTTTCGTTGCTAAATGAGGTTTCTTCTGAAGAAGTTTTTATTGAGTTATTGCAACAGGGATGGCGTAAAGTTATCGGCGCGATCGCAACTCACGATCCTCAAACTGCTTTAAACTTACTTAGTGATGAAGTATGGGCGCAGTTTCTACGTCTCAATATAGTTCAAGAGACTGATTCACCCAATAATTTTATTCTGTACCGTGATTAACCCATACTAGGATATTTTTCATACTTCAGTACTAATAATTTTCAGGATGACAGCCATTAACAATTCAAAATTCAAAATTCAAAATTCAAAATTAAAGACATTTCAGACGTTCGCGTAGCGTCTCGTAGAGAAGAGGAGTGCGGTCTTCTCCCAAGGGGAGACGCTAAAAGCGATAGCGCAGCGTTAGCGAGTCCGCGAGCGTCTGGGGAGACCCCAAGAGGAGCAACTCCGGGGGATTTTTTAAACCCCGACTGAAATGGGTGCTACATGTAGATTGCAGGTTCTTAGGGATTTCCAAGAAATAAATTATGCAAATAAACGAACCACAGAGGCGCAGAGAACACAGAGAGAGGAGAAATACAGAGGTTTTGCGTCAGTTTTGGGATATTTTTTTCTTTGGAAGCCCCTTAAACCCTTTAATTTACGATAAATCTGTCATCCTGTTTTTCGCGTCAATTGGCAATTAAATGATTCTTAACCTTTGATTGACTGAAAGATAGATACAGAGATTCGTCTTATTCGATACAATTTATAAGCAGAGAGAGCCGAGGAGAAGAAGGTGGTCTTATTAAAAGGCTTTGAGATTGAGATGTACACTGGCACGCCTCAAGGTGAAATCGTCGGTCTCTCCGACAAAATTGTTGCCGCTTTGGGTGAGTTTATGCGGGAGCCAGATAGCCGCAACGTCGAATACATAACCCAACCATCCCCTAATTACGATAATTTATTATGCGCCTTGCTGCGTCCCCGGCGAGAGTTGCGAAAGTACCTCAATCGTTTGGGCGATTACACATTGATACCGGGAAGTACTTTATCTTTGGGTGGGAGCGATCGCTTTCTCCGTTCCGATCCAGCAAACCCATATCATGACTACATTCAGAACACCTACGGCACAAAAGTAGTCACCGCCAGCGTACACATCAATATAGGCATTAGCGACCCAGAAGTATTAATGCGGGCATGTCGAGTCATCCGCATGGAAGCACCTCTATTTCTCGCCCTCAGCGCCTCATCTCCCTTCCTAGATGGCAAAGCTACTGGCTATCACTCCACCCGTTGGGGACTCTTCCCCCAAACGCCTAGCCATGTACCGTTATTTGCCAGCCACGCCGATCATATCCAGTGGGTGGAAGATCAACTCGCTGCTGGAACTATGCAAAATGTGCGGCATTTGTGGTCATCAGTGCGACCAAATGGCGATCGCCGTCCTTATGACCTAAATCGCCTAGAATTGCGAATTTGCGATTTAGTTACAGATCCCATTGCCTTGCTAGCCATTACAGCTTTATTAGAAGCGCGTTTATTGCAAGTAATCGAAAATCCCAGCATCGATCCCTTAACTCAAAGTACATTTTCTCCTGAAGAACTCGTCACCCTCACTGCTGACAACGAGGCGGCGGCGGCGGCTGGTAGTCTCGATGCTCATTTGAGGCATTGGCAAGATGGCAGAAGCATTGTAGCGAGAGATTGGATTGCTCAAATGTACCAAGATGTTTGGGCGATCGCTAAACAACAAGGCTTTAGCTGTTTCCTTTCCCCTTTGCACAAAATCCTCCGCGAAGGCAATGAAGCTCAACAGTGGTTGCAATTACACGCAATCGGTTTTGACAGCCAGCGCGTCATCACTCAGGCTATTGTCGCCACCCAACAGCGCGAAATCGAACTCGAAGAAAAATTGTGTTCGTCCCTCCTGGCTTAACTCAAAAGGTATTGGGCATTGGGCATTGGGTATTGGGTATTGGGCATTGGGCATTGGGCATTGGGCATTGGGTATTGGGTATTGGGCATTGGGCATTGGGCATTGGGCATTGGGGAAACTTTTCTCTACTTTTCCTTCATCCCTCTCATCTCCCCTACTCCCTACTCCCTACTCCCCACTCCCTACTCCCTACTCCCCTGTTCAAACAAAAAGACACAAGCACTTATTTTTTCTACACAAAACTTAATATTTCCTGGTTTTCGCCAAATATCCTCTCAGGCATTGCTCTGTGAGGGTTTTTGCTTCGTTTAAAAAATCTAATCGATATGAGTATGCTTGATTATTATTAACAAAACCTATGAATAGCCTCTACCTTTTGGTAGATTTAACATTGACAATAAATTGTTTTATACAATACGCAAGTTATACGGATAATGCCTCAGGTAGTTTTAGTTAATCCACAAATCCCTCCGAATACAGGTAATATTGCTCGTACTTGTGCAGCTACAGGTACGGAGTTGCATTTGGTGGGACCTTTGGGGTTTGAAATTAGCGATCGTTACCTCAAAAGAGCCGGATTGGATTACTGGCCTTATGTCAAGCTACACTATCACGAATCGATAGAAGCCTTTAAAACCATACATCAGGAACGTGGAGGCAGATGGTTGGGTTATACGGTTGGTGGAAATTGTAATTATGTCAGCTTTCAGTTTCAAGCTGATGATTGGCTGCTTTTTGGTAGTGAAACCACGGGCTTATCACCAGCAATTCTGTCAGATTGCGATGCTACCTTGTATATTCCCATGAGCCAACCGGGGGTTCGCAGCTTGAATCTGTCAGTAAGTGTGGCAATTGGCTTATTTGAAACCCGTCGTCAGTTAGGCTATCTACAATAGATTTTACCTTTTTAGTTGTAAGTGTATTTACTTATAATTTTTCGAGGAACCTATTATACGATTTATTTCTGGCGGCAAAAATTTTCTTGTTGACTGCAATAATATGTAAAAGAATATACCAAAAACTGGGTTTATCCGCAAATTGTAGTGGAAGATACTTACAAGGAGAGGAAGGTTATTATAAGAAATCTGTATATAAAACTTGGGATATTGCCAAACTTGAATGATAGATTTTGATGAATTTGAAACATCCTAAATTGGGTAAAAAAAGCGCTAAAACCATGTCATGTCTTGCTTTGAGCGATTTTGACTCAATGAACACTAAAAAGCAGCCCAAAAGTAGCCGATAGTTAATACGGTTGTTTTTTAGGGAATAATCAACGTAAAGTCTCGTGTTGAGACGGATTGGGTAGAAATATCTTGAAGATATCTACAGCAGGGGGCATAACTTTTCCAGAAGTCGCAGCAATTTAATTCTCAGCAGCGACTATGGACTTGGCAAATAATTTGTCCAGTCCCCGCGATTGACGCAAGACAAGCGCGGACAAATGGTAAAGAGCAAAAAATCCTAAGTGGTGTTAGGAGTGGTTCGGACAAGTAAACACAGCAAATTTTAAGTTTTGCTAACCGGTGTGAACTTGTCTAAATCAGAGAAGCAGGTTAATCTTGCGTAAGCATCTCTGGTGAATGTGATCTCGATCGATCATTTGTTGTGATCTAAATCTATTGACTAGTATCCAACTGAAAAATCGGGGTCAGTTAAGCGCTAGTGATCATAGGAGGTCGTCTTTGAAACGAGCATTGAAAAAGAGAGTAAAAGCTGTGTTGAACAATAACCCCAGCAGCGATGATGCCCCGGTAGAAGTGCTAAATATGATGAATCCAAAAGTTAACCGCCGGGTGCGGACAAAAGCCGCCATGATTGGCTTGGCAATCTCTATGGGAGCAACCAGCCTTTTGGTGACTCGACAAAGCGATCAAGCCCAAGCAGCAGTGCCAGTAGGCAGCCAAAAGGCAATGTCAACAATTCCTGCTGTTCCTGACACCGAGGTGAAATTCGCCTCCACAAAGCTGGAGTCCCAAGCAATCTCATCAGTGAGCGTGCCGGAGAATCCTGTGATCGTGGAACCAACGGCAGTGTCACAAGTGCCTGGGCTTGAAGCTAAATGGCAAGTCGCGGCAAGTGGAATGTCTTTGCAAATTCCGGCATCAAACAAGTTTTCTCAAGCAACAGCAGGTTATAAAAATTCTACCTACCTGAAGCCTCAAGTGGCACAGGGATTGAACAATACCTTAGCCGAGACTAGTTTCCCAACAGTTAATAATCTGTCTAACTCTAGTGCTGATGGTGTTGGTAGTATAAATACATCACTAACTGCCCAGCCACAAACAGTGGCAACGTCAACCGCAGCCAACAGTGAAATAAATGCACAACTTAAGGCGCAACAAGAGTTCGCACTGAATCGCTTACAAGAAAAATCGAACCGTTTAAGAAGCAGTCTGGCACAGTTGCGGTCTGGTGAAACCAAAAATTTATCACAAGCTGATATAGAGTTGGCGCAGCCGACAACTGTAGTTGAGAAGACTGCATTAGCGCAGTTGGATACTTCTAGCGATGCCAGCAAAGCGAACCTGGTATCAAGGTTAAAACAGAAGACACAGACGAGTGCATCTGTACCAGCGACGCCAATAGTTATTGCGTCCTCCACTCATACAGCCTACGAAGTTAAGCCTGGAGATACACTAGCAGCGATCGCCAGCAGATACAATACTTCTGTATCAGAACTAGTTAAGGCAAATAACCTCAATAATCCCAATGAACTGCAAATTAGTCAAAAACTAGTTGTTCCTGCTGTTCAAGTTGAGGCAACTTTAGCGAGTAAGCCCACTTTTGTGGAGTCCAGCAAAACTCCTCATGTTTCCACTTACCCGATAAATATTGGTAATGCCAACTCATATCTACCGACTTCACCATCACCAACCATTGCCGACAAGAGTAGCGTTGCCGTCCCTGCACCGGTAACTATTCAAATTCAGGCAAATAGTGCGACTGACTTAGAAACAGCCCCTACTACTAGGTCTTATGGTGTCGGTGGTGAAAGTCCAGTGCCAACAGCTTTTGCCGAAATCCAACAGCCTAAAACACTAGCAAATAAGGTAGCAAGAGGAAACAGCAACAATAATGACCGTTTGCGGGGCTTACAAGCGGAAATCCAGAGGTTACAGCAGAAATACCGCGCTCAACAGTCTGGTAACTTAGCCGTGCCAGCAGTAGCTACCGAAGCTAATAATGCTGCGATGCTCAGTCCTATTTCTACCCCCAATAATTTCACTGTACCTAACGCCGCATCTGGACCCAATACTGTAGCGATACCAATTGCAGTTCCTACACCTATTAGATCCAACTATAGCGTTCAGCCAATTAAGCCCCAATTCCGTACTAGTGTACGCCCTAGCGAGCCAGTTAACCCAGAATTCTTGCCTAATCTAGGGTCTGCTAGTCAGTGGACTCCCTCCGGCACTCAATCTGCCACGAGGGTTGCAACGCCTTCTAGAAGAGTAAATGCTTCTGATTCCTTAGGAAAGATGCGGGGAACCACAGTTTCTCCACAGACAATGCCGCCTTTGGCAGCAGTGGATCAATATCTGCCTAGACCCATTGACGAACTTACACCACCTCCATCGACTTCAACCTTAGCTTATATGTGGCCGGCAAAGGGCACTCTCACCTCTGGCTTTGGTATGCGCTGGGGAAGACCGCACAAGGGAATTGATATTGCTAACTCCACTGGCACACCAGTTCATTCAGCAGCTGACGGTACGATAGAAAAAGCTGGTTGGAACAATGGTGGCTACGGCAACGTTGTAGATGTCCGCCATCTTGATGGCAGTCTGACTCGCTATGCTCATAACAGCAAGATTCTCGTGCAACCGGGTCAGCAGGTACATCAAGGAGAAACTATTGCTTTAATGGGTACTACTGGTCACAGCACTGGACCACACTGCCACTTTGAAGTCCATCCACCAGGTAAAGGTGCTGTTAACCCAATAGCCTTTCTACCGCAACGCCTGTAATACTTCGGTGTCTGTAACTAAAAGATTGCCTTGTTAGTTGAGGGAGTTTACCTCCCTCTTTTGCTTTCTATGGCCTCAATAGGGATGAAAGTTCTAACAAAATTGCAAAAGGTGCTAGTCTTGAGCCAATTTGTATGCTATATTAGTAGATGATTTGGAAAAGCATGGCTCAGTAGCTCAGTTGGTTAGAGCACGGGACTCATAAGCCTGGGGTCGTTGGTTCAACTCCGACCTGAGCCACTAAAAAACAACCATAATGTTAAGGGTTTCAGGCTGTTTTGACTATGGTGTGCTAAAGGATATTCAGCAGCCTGATAGTCTACAGCTCCAATAACTGATTTTGCGACAGTAGCACTTCCTTTTCCCTGGCGATAAATTTCCACTAACTCTTAACTCCTGATCAATGCCTGTCAACTTTCGCTAAATTGGAAAAAGGAAAACTTAAGGGAATTTTAAATGTCAGCACAATTGTTACTGGTGGATGATGAACCAGGGATACGGGAAGCCGTGAAAGACTATTTGCAGGAGAGCGGTTTCAGCGTTCAAGTCGCCAGTAACGCCCTTGAAGGTTGGGAATGGATGCAAATGAATACACCTGACTTAGTGATTTCCGATGTCATGATGCCCCAGGTGGATGGCTATCAGTTCCTTAAGCAACTGCGGGAAGACCCTCGCTTCCAAGCACTCCCGGTAGTATTTTTAACTGCTAAGGGTATGACAGGCGATCGCATCCAAGGCTATCATGCTGGTGTTGATGCATATCTACCCAAACCCTTTGATCCAGATGAGTTAGTGGCTATAGTCGAAAATTTGCTAGCCCGCCGTGCCGCTAAGTCCGCAAGTACCGGAGATGACGCTGAAACCCCTGATCTTGCTGAACTCGCCAATCAGATTGCCCAAATTAAGGCATTGTTAACTCAAAGAAATGCCATTTCCCAATCGCCAGCCCCTTTCAAAATTGATTTGACTCCCAGAGAACAAAGTGTTTTAAACTTGGTCGCAGAAGGGTTGATGAACAAAGAAATCGCCCGTCGCTTGGAAACCAGCGTCCGCAATGTAGAAAAATACGTCAGCCGTTTATTTAGTAAAACTGGCACTAATAGCCGTACAGAGTTAGTTCGTTTTGCTTTAGAACACGGTCTTGCTAAATAGGTATTGGGCACTTGTACTGAGCGTACCCCTCTGGGGATCTTGCTACGCGTAGCGTCTCCAAGAGTTGCCGTTGGCGCAGCCTAAGAAGAGAAGTATTGGGCATTGGGCAAAACAGTTCCGTTAACGGTAGCGGGGCGTTTAGGTAATAGGTAACTGGCTGCTTAACCACGACCTATTACCGAATGGCACTAAGTTTAAGATACAACCCTTGCTCAAGATGGGTTAAGAGTCTGGAGGCTCTTAACCCATCTTGAGAGGCGGAGCCTCATCTTTATTGACGAGAGGTAGCAGCCCTCTCAGAATACATTCACAGTCTTAAGACTGGAACGAGGCGACACAAGCCTTTAGGCTTTTCTTAGTGCCATTCACCTATTACCAGTAATAGATAAAACATAAGTATTTCAGCAAATCAGGCACTTAGCTAAAGCAAAAAGCTAAAGGGAAGGTTATTTATTTTTACTTTGGTCTTTTTGGTTTTCATTTGATTCGCACCTGTTGTCCAATTCCCCATCTGTAAAGACACAGGATTTTGTTCTTCCTGCAATGTTTTGATAAAAACTCGGTAAAATGCACCCGGCTGAATTTGCTCTGAGATTCTACCAGTACCCTTTGCTACAAAGTTTTTAATAGCGGAAACTGTTCCTGGGACTTTGGGCTGCTAAATAAGACTTTCACAAAGTAGAAATCACAATATTTTATGAATTCTACTTGCTTGCTGCTTAGTTTTTATGGCAATGGGGGTATGAGATCAACATTTGATTTAATGCCCAATTCACGTTTTTCACAACTTAAATTACACCTTTAAGTTGTGGAATTTTCAGCAACATTACGCAAGCGCATTAGCTGTCGTCGCATTTGAGGTGAGGCTTTAAACTCAGATACTTCCTGCGCTTTAACAGACGCTTGTAGCGTCTCCAGAAAGTCATCAGAACCTTCGGTTAAAGCATCAAGTAGCACCTGTAAGAGCTGCTCGCGATCGCTCAATAAACTCTTTTCCTCAATCAACCGGAATTTGAGATGGATTTCGCACTCATAAACACCTACTTCGAGATTATTTATCTGGCGTGGTAATGCTTTGGAGTTCATAGCTATTGAGATTCCTTTACTTGGTTGTCATGAGGGTAAGGAGGTAGATGTCCAGCAAAAATTCTTTATATCTCTTTTGAATCCAAAGTGCTTGAATTAAGAATTTTTCTTCATCAATCACCTTTGTATTCCATTTCACTCTCCTGTGTTTTATTTACAAGCTAAATTTTCCCTATCTAGATTTTGATGTTTTTGTGCCAGATGTAGTTTATGGTAAGCCATAACTATTATTCAGTTTTTAAGATTCTACACAATAAAGTTTCTGTAAGAAGTTGTTCAACCTTTTTAAAGGTTTTTACCTCAACTTTATGTTAACGTCAACAACCGTTTGACTTGCTACTCTAATTTTGGTGTTTATACGTAAGTAAAATCGCTTAACTTTTTTGAGTTTATTAAAGCCAGCAGTCGATGTAGCACTATTCAGTGAAATTACTTGATGTACGTTTTTTGCAATAGAAAATTCAGGATAAATTGATCGGCACAATTATTATTGTTAAAACTTTTGTTCTCCATAAAAAAATGTATACAGATCAAATTATTCCTGTCGAATGCCTTCCCTACTGTCTTTTGGGGTTTATGGATACAAAAATTTTAGCGGTAGGTAAGATTAGTACACGAAAAGAAAATACTTAATCCACTAACTTTTACAGAAAAATAATTGGACTACTGTCAGTACTAGCAGCTAAATATATCTTCAACTCATAACAGAAGTAGCAAGATAATCAGTACAGGTGATATTTTTACTTATGCCCATTCAATATACCCTTTTGAAACTGCGTTCAAAGCTTGTAAATTGAGAGCATTCAAGCTCAGATATAGCGTTTACAATAATTTCAGTGTAATCCACCCAAATCTTACACACTTTTATGGATAATCCGATGCTGCTCAAGTCCACAACCCGGCATGTCCGCATTTTTGCAGGAGAAATTGACCGAGATGGCGAACTGGTTCCTAGTCAACAAGTCTTAACATTAGATATTGACCCAGATAACGAATTTAATTGGAATGAAGATGCCCTGCAAAAAGTTTATCGAAAATTTGATGAACTAGTAGAAGCATCTAGTGGCGCAGACCTCACAGACTATAACCTGCGCCGCGTTGGGTCAGACTTAGAACATTATCTGCGATCGCTCCTGCAACTCGGCGAAATCAGCTACAATCTTTCTGCCCGTGTTACCAACTACAGTATGGGAGTCCCCCAAGTTGCCATTGACGACAAACAATAAGCAAATAAGTTGGTAGGGGACTGCTGAACCCTTTGGACAATTCAGGTCATCTGAAAAAGCCCACGAAAAACCTAATCCCCTTCCCGCGTCGGGAAGGGGGAAAATTCCCAGCCTCTCTCCTTTTAGGAGAATGGACAGAATATTAAGTTGCACATCGCCTTATCTTAATTCTTAATTAAAGTTAATTGTTGCTATCCTATTTATAAACTAAACAAATACCAACATTATCTGCCTCTTGATGATGGGATAATTCAGCAAAAGCAAATCGTGCAGTTATGCTTGGGTTATGCTTTGGTAACAGGGTTGGAGTTAGTTGCTTTGGTGATGGAGAGCCACAGGGCAATAGAAGCTATGATGAGGCTGTGGGGTTGAGTTAGGAGCATATTCTTTAGATAAGTTAAGTATTAGCACCTGCTGATATCCACCAGCTAAAATCATCATCTAAAGTCTGGGTATGTCAAGTTTAAGAAAGATGAGCGGTCTAGATTGTCCCTACTAATGCTGTTAAAGAAATTGCCAATCGCTGATCGGTGCGAAAACTATGGAAAATGACGCGGCAACGCTGTACTGTCCAAACGAAAATTGTCAGGCTGCCAATCCCCTGACTCACAAGTTTTGCCAGCGCTGTTCCACGCCCCTACCCAAAAATTACCTCTGGGCTGTGGTAGATGCCCCAAGTGTGGGTAGCCCTGGAGAAATATTGGCCGATCGCTATTTAGTCCTTGATAAATTTCTTCTTTTAGATACGAAGCCTGGTTTATTAGCCCTAACGCCTGAGTTAGATAATTTACAGCCTCTCAAAGCTTACCTGAGACTCATTCCCTACCGTTTACACGTACCGCAGGTATATGGAGTGATTTTTGTAGCTGATGGACCCTCCCATCAAGAAATATTACTCTTAGAAAAACCGCCGTTATTAATAGATGAAACTATCCAACAAGTACATTTGGGCAGCGAGTTAACCACCGCTTGGCGTGATGCGACATCAATGCGCCAACTCAATTGGTTGTGGCAAATAGCTCATTTGTGGCAACCTCTGGCGAGTGAAGGTGTCGCCTCTAGCTTACTTGACTCTTACGTATTACGGGTAGAAGGCTCATTAGTACGTTTGTTGGATTTGCGTTTCGATGCTGTAACATCACCAGAATTGCCTCAATTAGGTGAATTTTGGCAGCAGTTGATCGGTGATGCCAAACCAGCCATAACTGAATTTGTCGATCGCGTTAGCCTTTCCTTAATTCAGGGAGAGATTAATTCCACTGACCAATTAATCGGAGTTTTAGATCAGGGACTAGCCCAATTAGGGCGATCGCAAACACCCAGTATCCAAATTATCACCAAAACTGACACCGGCCCAAGTCGCCAACGCAACGAAGATGCCTGTAGCCCTCCCGGTGGAACTCTGGTGAGCAAACCACCCCAGCCCACAGCCTTAGCAATTGTCTGTGATGGCATCGGTGGACATGAGGGCGGCAATGTTGCCTCAAATTTAGCCATTGAAACGATTCAGCAACAGGTACAGCAACTAACAAAAGTTCCCTACGACCACATCGACCCCTCATTGTTGCTGAATGACCTAGACAAGGCAGTGGCCATGGCCAATGACAAAATTAGTCAACGCAATGACGTTGAAAACCGCCAAGGGCGGCAGCGTATGGGCACGACTTTAGTTATGGCATTGCCTGTTGCTCATGAAATGTACATTACCCACGTCGGCGATAGTCGTGCCTACTGGATTACACGCCACGGCTGTTATCAAGTTACCCTTGATGATGATGTTGCCTCCCGCGAAGTGCGCCTAGGTTATGCTATTTACCGCGAGGCTGTGCAACAAAGTGCTGCTGGCTCTCTCGTTCAGGCTTTGGGCATGGGACCGAGCACTTCATTGCATCCCACATCGGGACGGTTTATGCTCGATGAAGATTGTGTTTTTCTGCTCACATCCGATGGTTTGAGTGATTTTGATCGGGTGGAGGAGTACTGGGAAACAGAAATCTTGCCGATTCTAGTTGCGGAAGCAAATATAGTAAATGTTGCGGATAGATTAATCGAAATTGCTAATACTAAAAATGGACACGATAATGTCACCGTCGCTTTAGTTCACTATCAAGTCCAATACTGGGAACCAGAAATCACCATTAAAGCCTTCATTCCAGAGAGTCATTCATCGAAAACTGTTGATTTGGCATCCAGAGCGACAGATGCGACAGTTTTAGGTAGCTCTAACCAGAAAACTCAGGTGATTCCTGAAAAGGAGCCGGTCAAAGCCAAAACTTCCGAGTTACCGCTACAGTGGATAGTTCCGTTAATATTGGTGCTAGTAGCAGGTTCTATCGGATTGTTCGTAAAGTACCTGACAATGGGATCTACTTCAAGTCCCGATGTGTCGAATCCCTCAGTAACTTCCAACCCTACCATCGAAAATACACCTACACCGCGATCGCTTGCTAACCTTTCTCCTCGTTCGGTAATTATAACCAACAAGGAAATATCCTCGGTAAACAACCAATTACTTCCCGGTGGGACTTATTTAGAAGTTCTTGAGAAAAAATTAAATCCCCAACCGGAACCTGAGAATTTTTTAGTGCTTATGCGAGTATGTACTGATAAAAGCACACAAAGTTCAGCTAATACTAATAAACCAGCAGTAACTACCTCAGTTCCACCAAGTCCAAAATCTTTGCCAGCAAAAGTATTGCTAGACTCCTCCAAACTAAACAATTTGAGCTTTTCTGTTTTACCACCAGATGCACCAAATCCATGTAAAACTGTTACACAAGCGCCAGCGACTCAATCACCTGCACCTGTCATCAGTCCAACTGAATCAAATACTCGATAAACTTGTAAAAACCTGGAATAATAACAGGTAACAATTAGAGTAAAAAATTTACAAGGTCAAAAAAATCGAAAATTTTCACCTTGAAGAATTTTTATTTGAAATTATTTGTTTTTAGCTTTTAGTTTTATGAATCCATGCCATCCCTGAATTTGGCGATCGCCCGTCTCCTAAATACTGGCACTGATAACTTCGCCATTTGGGTGGTTAAGGCTCCCTATCCCAGTGGCTACGTTTTACGTGATTGTGTATTGCCTGTTGAACTGACCCAAGTCTGGCAAGAATGGCAGCAGATGTTTGCTGGTCATAGTCCCCTAGATATCTCCTCAAACTCAACATCTCAAACAGCCAAGCCATTGCCCATAGATTGGCTTTCAACCCCTTCAGGTCAAACCACTGGACCCTACAGCAGCCGTCTGATGCAATACTTGGGAATGAATTTATGGCGCTGGGTATTTGACGGACAAATTCTCGGTAGTCTGGAACGCAGTCGTGGGATTGCGATGGGTCAGCATACACGTTTGCGCTTTCGACTAGAAATTCGCGACCCGGATCTCATCGCTTTCCCTTGGGAAATTATGCAGCGTGAACCTGGTCAATCGGCTATGTCCCTTTCTCAAGATTTGCTATTTAGTCGCACCAGCACTGAAGTTGACCCCCTACCGTATTTGCGAACTGACCAAGCTTTAAGTATTCTGCTGGTTTTAGGTCATGATGACAAGCTGCAACTGGAACAAGAAGCTGTGATTTTACAGCAAACTCTTGCAGATACTGTGGGTGGTAATTCTCAAAGATATGCACCTTGTGTAGTGAATCAACTCCTACAACCAACTCCCCAGGAGTTGATTGATGAATTAGAAACCAAAGCATACAATGTTTTCTTTTATGCTGGACATGGTTTACCAGACCCAGATGGGGGGTTACTGTTTTTGCGACCAGATATGCCCCTAAATGGCATAGAATTAGCCCAAGTATTGACCCGTACAGGTGTGAAACTAGCGGTTTTCAACGCCTGTTGGGGCGCACAACCAGCTGCGATCAATCATCAAGCTATCCCCGCCAGTAGTTTAGCAGAAGTACTGATTCGTCATGGCGTGCCTGCTGTTTTAGGGATGCGCGATGAAATTGCCGATCGCGAAAGCCACAGTTTTATTCAAGCTTTTACCGAAGCTTTGCGATCGCACAAAGCAATTGATGAAGCCGTAGCACTAGCTAGACAAGAGTTGTTAACACTGTATAAATTTAATCAACCTGCTTGGACTTTGCCTGTTCTCTACCTGCATCCAGATTTTAATGGCGAACTGATTAAAAATCTGGATGAAGGCATTACTGAACTACCAGATACAGCCATTCCTGATATCGGTTCCTCGCTTCCCACTGCAAGTTTACGATCCCTCGCCCCAAAAGGTAAAACCTGGCCACTGCGTTATGGAGTTACCCGCATCGGTCGCACGAAAGATAATGATATTGTCATCCCCGAACCATCTGTATCCAAACGCCACGCCGAAATCTTCTGCCGTAATACTCTGACTGATGCTACATTGGTGCGAACTTATTACTTGCAAGATTTTTCCACCTACGGGACAACCTGGTTTTTAGGCCCTAATGGTTGGCAACAAATCCTCCGAGAGGAAGTCCCATTGAAATCGGGAATGCAGTTAAAGTTTGGAAGTGCTAGAGGTGAAATCTGGGAGTTTATTATTGAAGATTCCTAGCAGAACTATTGCATAAATAGATTTTGAATGTTAAGCATCAGCTTTTAAAATCTGTTTTTTCCAGAGAAAAAATCAACATATTTTGCGGAAATATCCTCCAAGAAATTGTAGTTGTCAATACCAGCAAATAATCGTTAGGTAAGAAAATATGGCTAATAAAATTAACGGCTCAGACACTTTCTCATCTTTGCCATCTCAAGTAGATTTAGAGTTATTAGAAGCGTTACTAGAACCAGAGGATGCTACCTATCCCTGGAATCCAGGTGATGAGGAATCAGAAGCTTATTTTCAGGAACTAGAACAACAGTTCGGAATGCCAGATTTGGAAGAGGAAGAACTGATGAGGCGATCGCCAGATTTTTATAGCCGCCTAGACACACTTTGGTCTGACATTACTTCTACACCAGAATATAATGACAACCGACAACAGACAGTAGTGCTTAATCTTCAAGAAACATTACGTAATAGTTTTTCCACCTGTATCCCCCAAGTATTGCTCAACGCCATCGCCACGAAAGCTGCGGAAATATTTGCTGCTCGCCAATTAATCAGTGAGCAACTGGTTGAGTGTGTTCAGACAGTACTACCAAGTTGGGGAACAGAGGATCTTTTAGTTTTGGCTCGTCCTTTCGCTTACGCTATGCGAAGTAGCGAATCGCAAAACGCGGCATCTGCCATCAGTAATCTTCAAAATAGCGAGTGGACAGCTTTATCAGAAGTAGAGAAAGCAAAGGTTAGTTTAGCGATCGCTTCCTATGCTTTCACTCAACTCAATAAGTCTGAGTCTGAAATATGAATGGGGAATGGGGCATTGGGCATCCCTTCTCTACGAGACGCTACGCGTAGCTTGCTTCCACGAAGTGGTACGGCTCCGCTCAGGGCAAGTGGGTATTGGGCATTGGTTATTAATTCATCTCCCTCATCTCCCCCTGCTCCTATTTTGGCCCAATAAATCGGGTAGCAAAATTTTGCGATCGCGTCGGTGACAGCGCCCGTGCCTTGAGAATTGCTGCCATCAAAAAGGCGTAAGATAACACCCCAACAACTACCAACAGCAAGGCATTGATTGATCCTGTAGCATTCCACAGAGCGTGGAGCGCGGCGGCACTAAGATAACCAATAGAAAGAATTTGCCAACTTCTACTGGGTTTAAGAACAGCCAAGCCGATAAAATAACCCAGATAGCCGCTATAAGCCATGTGTCCGGCTACAGAGCCGAGAATTCGCGGAATTAGCAGTTGTAAACCCGCCAGCTGACCAGCAGCGCCTATACCCACCTGTTGCGTGACATTTTGAGTGATATCTGGCACATATTGTCCGAGAGTTTCTAAGAGAGTGAAGCCCACAGCAGAAGCCGTTCCCAGGAGAATACCATCTAGAGGTTCCCAAACACCTATGCGTTCCCGCCAAGGTGAAGACAACATTCTACCGATGGCAAAAGCCCCTAGTACAGGCAATGCCTTGAGTAATTCCTCCATCAAGCCAGCGCCAAAAAACATCCGCACCAGCAACTCTGTGAAGGTGATAGATTCTTGGGGTGTGGGCAAGCTTCCAGGCAGAAGGCCGCGAAACACGAAGATAAATATATCTAATAGCGGACTGAGCAAAATCATTATCGTACCCAATGCCGCGGCCATTAGCACCCACCAAGGCTTCTGTTTCCCGCAAAGTTGGTAAACAAAATAGTAGGCAGCGAAGGCGATGTAAGTTGCCACGATCACTTGGTTAGCTTGTGGCTGGCCGACTGTAGCAAACATCAGCACTACAAAGATTACAGTCAGTATTCCCGGTATCAGGTAAGCTTTACGAGTTAAATCTTTACCAGTGGAAATAATCGGAAAAAGCTGGGTGAAACTAACGGAATCTGGCTGCTTTAATTGGGTGTGGTTGTGGTAGTTCGTCGCCGAAGGTAATGGTGTAACTTGGTTGACTGTGGTCGCTGGAGTAAATGAGGTAAACTCGTACTCAAAAACGTATTGCGGCCCATCAGCACCTAGAGAAATGCGATCGCCTGGGTGCAATTCCTGACATTCATACAAGCGTTGTCCATTCAAATAAGTGCCATTAGCACTATTCAAGTCACAAAGCACCCAGCTAAATTTGCTATCTGGGGATAGAGAGAGGGGACGAACCACCGCATGACGACGAGATACCATTCGGTACATCATGGCATCCAAGACAACTTGGCAGCTGGGGTCGCGTCCAATTACCATCTCTTTACTGGGGGACAGCGAGTAGCGAGATTCTGCTCCAAAAGCTGCCCCATTACCAGACACTAGCCGCAGAAATGCATTATGTCTTGCGTTTTTGCCTGTCATCGAGTTAGAGTGCGTTTCTAAACTAATTATTCACATAACTTGGCAGCAGGACTAACCTTAGCCACATTAACAGCAGCATTGCTAAATCCACTATAGCTTCACTTCCTGCTAAGAAATTTAAAATTGTAGATGCAAAATCTCAAATTGTTTCACCTAATGTAAATAAGTATTCCATCTACTGAGAGTTTGTCATAAACCTGGCTTGTTAGGTGGATAAATCAGATTGTATCGATGCTGTACTTTTGACATCCTAGCTGCAAATTAAACGCAAGGCAAGTTATCAGCAAAGAGTAGTTTTTACTGCATTTAGTTCTATTCCAAAAATATATAATTTTCAGTCGTCTGTTGTCAGTTGTTTTTGACACTGATAATTCTCTTAAGAAAGGGGAGTAGATAGTAGAGGCAATTCATGAATTGCCCCTATATGAAAAACTGGATTTTGGCTATTGTTTCCGTAAGTCTTGATAAAGTAAGTATTAATTTATTAATATTAGAGTCAGCTACGTTAGGCTTTAGCATAAGTGAGTATTTTTGATCCATCACAGCACTAGCTGTGCTGTAGTGTATCATTTCATGTTGGCAAGTTAACAAAGTTTAATGCGCTCTAATGATTTGTTCTGTTAATGACTATTGACTATTAAAGCAGATTAAATTCTGCGATCGCTCTCTTAAAGTTTTCATTTTCATGTCCTGGGCGGCTGAGTTTAATCAAGGCAAAACGCTGTAAGGGCGTTAAAGCTGCCCAATGCTGCTGTGTCAGGGTTACACCTATTTCTTGAGCTTTTTCCTGAAGGCTAAGTGGTACCGTGGCAGAGTCTAGCCATGCCGGATGAGGCTCAATGGGCAATTTTGTTGCTGGTATACCCGTGCGTTGTGTAATTAACTGCTGGATATGCTCGCGGTAAGACTGAATTTCCGTTTCTGTAGTGCAAGGTAATTTGACTAAAGCTTGACGCTCGGCTGTAGTCATTTGATTCCAATCAGACAATTTTAGCTTGATGCCACAGGTATCTAATTTGCAACGCGCCTGCATGGGGATGCAACGCAGGGAATCAACAAAGTCTGCTTCAAATTGAAAGAAATCTGTCATTGCTCGACAAACCCAAAATTGATGGGTGAGAATGGGGAGTAATGGGAAAAGTGGTAAATTTGTGGCGGGGTCTAAATCCCCATTACAAAACTGAATTACCTTCGCGTCACGCTTTCTCGTGTCCCTGTACTCATGCACAGAAGCAAGCGTTTCGTAAAGAGCGTCATTACCAATTATTTTAACTTGCCTCTTTGGAATTACTCATCCGAATTATCAAATAACTAATTGATAGGGCAAGAATAGCTATACCCAGACCAATTAGATCAAGACCTCCAACTTTTTGTAAATCAAGAATAATAATTTTTCTGGCAACAGCGATTAAAGATGTAACAATAACTAATTCAACCTGAAAAACGTGTTTTCGCAAATAGGCTGTAATATTTTCTAAAATCTCTAAGGCGATTAAAATATTTAAGAATAAACCGAAAATCTTATACAAGGTTGCGTTAAACTCACCATAAGGCACTGTAAATAATTCTTTAAAAATAAAGATTCCTAAATCTGTGATCGCTACCAAAATTACAATTACCATGAAAATAGATAGAGCTTTAGAAACTAGCACTTCTATGTTTTCGATGATGTGCATGAAGTTCTCATCTTTGGTAGCTCCTAGAATTTGCCTTAGTAGCTTTTTCATAATGCTGCACCCGATTGTAAAATAAAAGAAAATCCCATAGATAAATCTAGAGGATTAAAAAAAGATTACTTGCTGATACTTTGTAAGTTTTCTACATCTTTGATTATTCTTTATCCATAGGGAAAATTGACGCTAGTCAAACCTCTTGTTACTAGAGATTTAGCATCTTTAGATATAGTAGTTGATAACAGTCAAAATTAGAGAGTCATAAAAAATGATACGAACTATTGACTATTGATTATTGACTAAATTACCTATTGCTGGTTATAAATTACCAGTTTATCGGTACACTTTGCAGTTTACCATTGTGAGGACTGGAGTTGATGGTTTTTGATTGTAACTTCCACAGAAATTGCTATCAACTGCACTGCACAGACTTTTAATTCTGGTTGTAGGGAATTGGGGCACGATTCTGGATGGGTGAGGGCGTTAGCTTCGGCATTGTCTGCCCACAGTGAACCCCAGTGCATGGGGACAAAAACTGTACCAGGTGCGATCGCCTTTGTCACTTTAGCAGGAAACTTCGCTTTACCCCGACGCGATCGCACTTCTACATCCTGATTATCTACAATATCTAAGCGAGCAGCATCACCGGGATGAATTTCGATAAACGGTTCGGGATGCATTTTGCAAATTTTTTCAATGCGCCCGGTGCGCGTCTGCGTATACCAGTGTCCGTAAATGGGCTTTATCGCCCCGTACCCGCCAAATCGGATTTCCTTGGCTATTTCGATTAGTTGGTTTGCCATGTTGGGCTGGAGGTGAAACTTCTAAACCACAGCCAACACCACTAATGGGATTTGTCTACTCAATAGCTTCATTTATAGCGGTTCCCACTCAGATGCGGTACAAAATTATATCGCAAGGTGTAGGGGCAATTCATGAATTGCCCCTACTCACGTGAACGAGAACCGCTATATAGCTAGTTGAGATTGCTTTCCCAGAAAAGAGGAAGTATTGATCAATACATCAATTGGAAGCTCAATTTGAAAAGTAGTTCCTTGCCCCTTTGCCGAAATACAGTTGAGCTTACCACTATGTGTTTTAACGACAATCTGATAGCTAATTGATAACCCTAAACCAGTTCCTTTTCCAACTGGTTTAGTTGTGAAAAAAGGATCATATATTTTATTTTGCATATCTTCATTAATGCCATAACCATTGTCAAAAATTTTAATGTTAATCCAACCGACTTGATGAACTGTTGTTCTAATCCGAATTAAAGGTGTAAAATTGGAGTGTGATTTTAAGCTAATCAGCTTTTCTTCTAACACATCAATGGCATTTGCAATGATGTTGAAAAATACTTGATTTAACTGTCCGGGATAGCAATTGACTAGGGGTAAATTACCATATTCTTTAATTACAATAATTTCTGGTCTATTGTTGGGCGCGTAACTAATACGGTTTTGAAGAATCAGCAGTGTAGAATTAAGCCCTTCGTGGATATCCACAGCTTTCAATTGTGCCTCGTCTAGACGAGAGAAGTTACGTAGTGATTCCACAATATTTTTAATACGCTGCGCTCCGGCTTGGATTGATTGGAGCAATTTAGGTAAATCTTCTAGCAAAAATGGTAAATCAATAGACTCTACTTTTGCTTGAACTGCAAGAACTGGTTCAGGATAATGTTCCTGATAGATATTGATTAATTATAAGAGTTCCCCTAGATAAATTTCTGTTACCCAGTCAATCCATAATTGACCAAAATTTGGTCGTATTGTTACTTCCTTAACCCAAGTTGAATCTATAAATTCTGGGAGATATAATCTAATCTCAGTCAGTAATTCTGGTTTACTTTCTTTACTGATTGAAGGCTTGAAATATCCCTCATTAAAATTTAGAGCCTGACGCGGAAACGTAACAGCAGCTAGACCTCCCTTCTGACGATATTTTGGTAAAGATGGTTTATCCACCTCACCGTTGTAGTAAGCTTTTACCAGTCCGTTATAAGCTGTAATTGACTCACCAACCGACTTTAATGTTTGTGGTGCAGATTGAGCCGCCATTGCTTTGTAATGGACATTCTGCTTAAGAATTAAATCTAATTCTGGGTAAGTTGTGCTGCATCTATAAGTTTTCCAACCACCACGGAAGTCATCGCCACGCCAATAAGTAGTAAAAGTATTACCATTTTCTTGTAACTTAGCGTAATGAATTTTCTTGGTTTCGTACAATGCACAATTTATCAAGCTGTTAGCATTCTCACACTGATTCAACCAAAAGGCTGTTTCTTCATCATTAAATTTAGCTCTAACTGAACAGGTTTTATACACTTGTTTTTACCTCCTGTATGTTTTACTATAGTTGTTGCCAGGACAGAAGTCAACAACAGTTAATTAATGGCTAAACTATCAGCATCAGACTATGAATACAGGCGCACAAGCGGTTCAGTTTCGTCTCTAAACTACCATTTTGTATTTGTTCCTAAACGGCGAAAAGCTGTGCTAATAAAAGAAGTAGCACAGCGTTTGCAAGAAATTATATTAGAGTTAGTAGTTGAGCATGGGTGGAGACTTATCGCCTTAGAAATAATGCCTGACCATGTTCACTGTTTTCTCAATGTCCCAACACATGAATCCCCTGCTGATGTGGCAAGATGGATTAAAGGCAGGGCATCACATCATCTAAGAAAGGAGTTTCCACACCTAAAAAAACTTCCTTCCCTCTGGAGTCCTAGTTACTTTGTTGCTTCTACTGGTGCAGCGAGTACAGAAGTTGTGAGAAAATACATTGAGAATCAAAAAAGCAATTAAAATCAAAATGCCTGATCAATCAGGCAAATAGCTTTCATCCCCCGGCTTTTAGCCGGAGGTTCTCAGCATAGGTACGATAGGGCTAATCCAGAGGCGAAAATTGCAGGTAGCACCGAAATCAAAACTATTAACCAGTCATAGTTAATGGGAATCGGCAGACTGAAGGCCAGCATAGCAATAAAATGCATTGCCCAAATGCCGATTCCCATAGCGATCGCTCCGCCTAGCAGCCACGGCCACCTTTCGGGTGATTTAGTGTCTGTGACTCTTATAGCTAGATCAAGTGTGGTGTAAGCCGTAAGCATGGCGATGTCTACGACGGGCTACGCCTACGCAATGGAAAATAAGACTAAGCGAATATCATAAATACCGTGGAACATTAGCTTGAATATTATCCGCAGTTCAATGGAAGACTAAATTTACTATTTGTCTGCGTTGCTCATCCTCGAAACCCAAATGGATATAGCAAAAATTTTCTCAGGCAAATCGAAAACAAGCCTTCAAAGCTTTACATTGCTTATTATTCCCCCTACAGAAGCTTGTGTATCATAATTCCCTTGGCAAATTTCTTGTAAAGAATCATACTAAAAATAAGTAAAATACAGAGAAAGTGGTATAATCTTGCATAGCCATAACTTGAAAAAAGCAAGTGAAAACAAGGGTAAATAGCTATTTAACTGAGCTAGCCTTAGCATCCGAGGCATCCGAAAGTGTCAAGCTTTTTCCTGCCGGAGCCAATTTCAAATTTTTAAATTGGAAAAAGTTATCTAGCGGTGCGGCGATGCGTCTTTTGCCTGTGGCACTAACTATGGGGCTTCTGAGTATTGCTGGGCAAGCTTTAGCACTTCAGAAAATAGGAAGTAATGGGACTGAAGTTAGCAGTAGTCAGAGATGTTTAAAAAAGTTAGGCTACTTTAACGGCCCGGTAAGTGGCAAGTTTGCTAGCTTGACTCAGAATGCTGTGATCAAATTTCAGCAAGCCAATAGAATAACTGCTGATGGAGTTGTGGGTGCTAGTACTGAACAAGCCTTGCAACGAGCGTGTCAGAGTAGAACTTTTAGTAGGAATACCACTGGCAGATTGCGTAGGCGCAGCCCACCGCAGGCATCGCCAGTTGCTCAATATCCTACTCTCTCTCAAGGCAAAACTGGTGCAGCCGTGACTAGCTTGCAACAGCGTTTACGGCAGTTAGGCTACTTTAATGCTAATGCCACTGGGATTTTTGGAAAAATTACTAAAGATGCTGTAATTGCATTCCAGCGAAATTATCGCCTACCTGCCAATGGGATTGTGAATCGACAAACTTGGAATACACTCATGGGTTCCTCTCCGACTCCAGCGAGATCGAGTCTCTCTAATCAACAAGTGAGAGAACTCCAAGTGCGTTTGCGGCAGCTAGGTTATTTTAAGACTAATCCCACTGGGCATATTGGCCCAATGACTAGAGAAGCTGTAATGGCATTCCAGCGAAATTATCGCCTACCTGTTGATGGCATTGCCAATGCCCAAGTTTTGGACTCAGTGCGTAGAGCCTACACCACGGGATATACTGCTCAACAACCAGGCAGAAATTATCTAACTGTAGGCGATCGCGGAGAGAATGTTAGATTAGTTCAAGAGCGTTTGTCGCAGTTGGGCTTCTCTAATGCCAATCCTGATGGCTTTTTCAGTGATTACACTAGACAATCTCTGATTGCATTCCAGCAATCTTCCGGACTTAATTCTACTGGAAATGTAGATTCGCCAACTTTGCAAGCATTAGGGTTGAATATCTCAAGTGTAAGTAATTATACGGAGAATAATGGTGATGTATTAGCTGAGAATAATCGCTATGTATTACCTCCTAATAATGACTATGTAGTACCTGTTAGCAATGGCAATACATTAGTTGCTAATAATCCTTACAGAGTAATAGTGCCAATTTCTAATAATGATACTCTGGGTAAGGTGCAGCAATATATACCCAATGCTGTCCCGGAGCAATCCGGTTTAGGGGATTATGTGAATGCTGGAGCATTTAGCGATCGCACCCAAGCCGAAACCCTAACGAAAAAGCTCCGCTCATTAGGTCTTGATGCACGGGTAAAATACAATTGAATTAGGGATTGGGGATTAGGGACTGGGAAGATTTGATTAAATTGACAAACTCAACTGCGAACCTTCCTGAGTTTTATTGACTTCAATTCTAGCTTGGAAAGCTTCTTTGAGGTGGGGCATGTGGGTGACGGTGAGGATGCAGGCAAAATCCGAGGAGATCGCATTAATTGCGGCAATCAAGCGATCGCATCCTTCGGCATCCTGTGTACCAAAACCTTCATCCACAATCAACAATTGCAACGCCGCCCCCGCCCGTTGCGCTAATAATTTCGCCAAAGCCAAACGGATGGCAAAGTTAATTCTAAAGGCTTCACCACCAGAGTAAGTTTCATAAGCTCGTGTTCCTCTAGAATCGGCGATTAAAATATCTAAGGTGTCTATCAACTTGGCATTTTTCTTGGTTGATTTCGCGCTGCGTCCAGCTTTTTGAGTAATAAATTGTACATGAAACTGATTACCACTCAACCGCGAAAGTAGTTGATTTGTCTCGGCTTCGAGTTGCGGTAACACATTCTCAATCATCAGTGCTTGGATACCATTTTTACCAAAAGCTTGCGCTAATTCCTGATAAACACGATATTCTTGCTTGCAAGATTGTAATTGCTGCTGTTGTTGATCATACTGAATTTGCAGCGTTTCCAGTTGATGCGCCAGCTGTTCTAAACGCCCCAACTTGGCTATTTGCTCATCGAGTTGCCGTCTACGGATTGCTAGCTGTTGCTCTAGAGCTTGAATTTGGGCAGATGGGTTAGCTGTTGCTTGTAGTTGCTGGATAATACTTTCGATTTGTCCAGAGAGTTTTTGCCGCTCGGTTAATCTGGCGCTTCTAGACTCCTCTAACTCTTGCAATCTCGTCTGGAGTTGCGGATAATGCTGCTGTGCCGATAGGAGTTGTTGATATCGCAAATGCCAAGATTGAGCTTTCTTTACAGCCATACGCAGATTATTGTGCTGCTCGGAACTGTAGCCAATTTCGGCAATGTGACGCTCAAGAGCCGCGATTTGTTTAGCACATTCAGAATCAGTCTGATCCTGCTGGATTCTGGCTTGTAATTGAGCAATTTGGGATTGTAGTTCTGGTTTTCGGGCTAATAGTTGTCCTTGTCGCTTAGTCGCATCTTTAATTTGCCCCTGTTTAATTTCTGCCCAGCGCCACCGTTCAACTTCGCTGCGGGCGAGGGCGTGATCTTGTTCATTATAATTAGCTTGTTGCAGATATTGCTCTAACTGCCGGAGTTCGGCTTGTTTATCGGGAGCGTAATCACCTGCTTGGAGCGATCGCTCTAAATGCTGTTTTTCGGCAGCAATTTGTTGTAACTGCTGTTGCACATCAGTTGTCGCTTCTAACTGGGCTGCCAACTGTCCCCGTTGTTCGCGTAAACCATCGTAGCCCGCCAATTGTTGGGATATATCGCGATATTCCTGCCTGAGTGTTTGAATTTCTTTGTCTGACACAGCCAATTGTTCCCGCAGTACCCAAGACTGCCCTTGAGTATCTTCTAACTCAGCCTGGGTTTTTTCCACCACCCGACTCCAGTGATGTTCGTCTAAAGGACGCTCACATAATGGACAAAGTGCTTCAGGATTTTGGAGCATTTGCAATTTTTGCTCTAATTCTCCCAGCTGTTTTTGATAATCCCGTTGATGAGCTTGCAGACGTTCAATAAAGTGCCGCCTTTCTTGCCCTTTTTCTTGGACTCGTTGCAGATAAACCCGCTTTTTCTCCAATTCCTCAATCTGGATTCCCACATCCATCACCGCTTGTTGCAGTTGCGGTTGGCGGCGCTGCTGGTGTTGCAATTGGTTCTCAGTACTTTGCAGTTGTTCGAGTCGCGCTACTAAACCAGCATGAGTGCGATCGAGTTGGCTTTGTAAAGTTGCTCGTTGTTGCAACAAGGGAGTAACTTGCATTTGTAGTTGATCTAAACGAGCAACATGGTGACGTGCTGCGGCCAGTTGTGACAAAGCCGCTTCTACTTCACCTGATTTGGTGAGAGTTTGCTGAATGTCTCGCTCTTGTTGCTGTAAAGCTTCGATTTGGGCTTGGGCTTGTTGTAATTGCCGTTCGATTTCGTGAATTTGTTTGGTAAGCTGTTGTTGCTTTTGTTGGCGAGTCTGCCCAGCGCGGGTGTATTCTTCAAACTTGACAGCAAAAGCTTCTTCTTGAGATTGGAGACTTTGATATTGGGCGTATCCAGCTTTAATCTCAGCTTCTTGGTGTAATATTTTTTCTAAATCTGCTAGCTGAGAGCCAATAGCTGATTGTTCTTGTTGGAGGCGATCGCAATCTTGGGTAAGATTTTGGTATTGCTGCTTGACAAAATTGAGTTGTTGTTCCCAATTTTGGCGCTGATGCCAGACAACTTGCAAACTTTGTAATTGAATATTATCAAAAGCTTGCACTTGTTGCAGTTGGTTGAGTTCAGCTTCTAACTCCACTCTTTGGGCTTGGGTTGTCTCCCGTTGTTGCAGCTGAATTTTTATCGACTCCAAAGAACGCTCTAGCTCTACTGCCTGTGCTTTAAACTGACGAGAAGATTCCTTTGCCCGTTCTTCCAAATCATCATACTGATTGAGTTTCAACAACTCCGCTAAAATTTCTTTGCGTTCCGTGGGGCGCTTGAGCATGAATTCATCTGCACGACCTTGACGCAAGTAGGCAGAATTAATAAAAGTATCATAATCGAGCTTGATGTGTTCTATAATCAAATCCTGTGTCGCTCTTACCCCTTTGCCAGTGAGTGAGCGAAACCCCGATGGTATTTCTATTTGAAATTCGAGGACGCTAGTCGCTGCCCGAATTCGGGTGCGAATCACCCGATATTTTTGCTGGTTACTTTGGAAAGTAAAATCAACCCGAACCTCTTTAGCACCAGAATAGATCACATCATCTTCAGCAGTAGCGCGGCTTTCACCCCAAATTGCCCAAGTGATTGCTTCTAAAAGGGAGGATTTACCCGCACCATTGGAACCACAAATACAAGCCGTATGCAAACCGCTAAAATCTAAAGTTGCATCACGGTAACTGAGGAAGTTTTTGAGGATAAGTTGTACTGGGATCATTAAGGCTATAGCGCCAAATCTACGTTTTAATAATTAACAGTACAGATGCACTGTTTGTTAGTTTAGCTATCTAGATATCAGGTTTCTAGTCTTGAAGACATCAAATTTACAAAAATTTACAATTATCTGAGTGAATTTTTGTTGTTGCATGAATAATTTTTGCTGTATTCAGAGAAAAATAGAACTCTCTTGGAGGCTCCTTCTTATTTTCTGCTGTTGACTGAGAAGAAAATATTCCTATTTGATTTATGAGAATTGAAAGTCAGGTATCTCTCAATACGGTTCGGTTAAGGCAAGAGACGCGATAAATCGCCGTCTTTGCTGGTATGCATTTAGCAAAATAGGTCGTTTCCGGCTTGTATTAATCATTCTTTGATGGTGGATAGACGCCCGTTATCGGAGGATTCATGTAAACACATTCGCAGAGCGTCTCGTCAAGAAGCAATAGCCAAGTTTAGATTGCGATCGCCTATCATAATTTACTTTTTAACTATCTTCTTAACTGTCTTATCTGTCATTGCATTTTATTGGCGATGGCGAGAAAATTCAACTGTGACACTCACAAACCGTTTTCAACAATGCAATTATCTCAATACACTCCATTTTTTTTGAGGAGAAAAAATCATGAGTTCATTCAATCAAAGGCAATGCCTGATATTAACACAAGGTAAAGATATTCATCTGTCTGGTAATTCCATTCAAACCGAAAATTTTGCTATTCAAAAGACCCTACGGAATGGTGGAAAAATCCGTTTCAAAATTCGTTATTGTGCTGAACTACAGGGTTTCTGCCTGCTGGAAGTTTTTTTGATGAAAGCGCAGAATGGAACACAAATTGCTAATATGAGTATTCCTAATGGTGGTTCAACAGTTAATGCTCAACAACAGGAGCAAGAATTTAGTATCTGGGAGCCAGGAGATTATTACTTCCTTTTCAAAATGTCTTGCAATAATGGAATATTTTATATCGAGGATTATCAGCTTTATTGGTCAGCTAGTATTTTGTCAAATTAGTTTTGAGGATATGGTGGGCGCGAGAGAAAGAGTATCTGATAGTTTTTATCAAGCACGTTTTTGTAATGATTTATATTCAAGTTCAGCAACGCCTAGTTGTTTTTTAAAGTAAGCACGGTAGAGTTCGCAACGTGGTAAGATGCGATCGCCTTCATAAGCGATCAACCCCAAGCTTTCGAGCTTATGAGCGTCGATGGGATTGATCAGAATGCTTTGTTTTGCGCCCACAACTTCAACGTATGTTTTTACCAAACTGGGATTTTCTTGCAGGATTGCCCAGTGTCGCCATAAATGATAACGATAAATACCGCCGTTAGCGATCGCATCTTGTATCAGTTTTTCTAAGGTGATTTTTTGACAGCAGAGATAATACATAGCAATGCGAATCAGTGCTGGATGTCCCCCCAGAAGAGACATTAGTTGCTTAACTTCCTTACTAGAAGTCCAGTCTAGCCCATGCCGTTGGGCTAAGTATTCTACTTGGCACTCAGTAAATTCTGGCAGATGGATCGGTAGTCCAATATTAAATGGGGAGCGGTTGATATCCAGCGACACATATACTTCTGTGGAGTAAACCACCACTAGCCTCAGTTTCTGCCAGTTAGTATCTTGTCGTGCTTCCTCATACCAAGAGCGCAACAAACTAAAGAACTCCTGAGCAATTTGAGGATATTCAAAAAAGCGGTCAACCTCATTTAACACTAAAACTACTGGATTTTTACTCTGCTTGAGCAAATAAGATTGCAAATATACACTGCAACTCAACTTACACCCTATTTCCTGATCCCATTTGTCATCTAGCTTGGGGTTAATGCCTAATTCTGTGGCAATTTGCCAGCAAAGACTACGCAAAAGCTTGTTTAAGTCTGTCAGACAACTAGAATCGATTTGGTTGCAATTCAGGTTTACCGTACTATAACCTTGCATCTGGGCAAAGGCTAACAGCCGCAATACAAGAGAAGTTTTACCCATCTCTCTTGGCGCTCGAATCCGAATCACACTACCTGCTTGAATTACTTCTCGATAAACTAGTTCCTCAATGGGGGGACGTTCGACATAGAAGGGGGAATCTAGGGGTACGGGACCATCTGGGTATGACCAAAGATTTTCGAGTGGATCATGGTGTTGAGTAGCAAATGAATCTAAGAATAAAGACGGAGATCCGCTGTCTAAACTCAGCGAGAGAGTTAGAGACTTTTCAGTATAATTCGGTTCACTCAGGATTGCATAGTCTTCTCTATTTAATTCTAGGTTAAAGGCACTAAAGCACAATTTCAGGGTTTTTTGATCTACGCCTGTATTCAACGACCATAATCGGTTTAGAGTTTTGGTAGAGACATTCATGCGATCGCCTAAATCTTCTAGAGTGAAGTGAGCGCCACTATTTTGTGCCTTTTCCATAGCCAGAATCGCCGCTTGTAAACGCTTTAGCCCAGCGATCGTTAGGACAAGTCCCCGCTTTCTCGTACTCTTAGATTGCTTCATGTCGCTAATTATCTATCTGCTTTTTTTCTTTACCGTCTTAGCTATCTCCTCATTGTTTCATGTTTTCAAACAGTTATTCAACAGTTACTTAGCTGCTCTTCAATTATTGGTTATTTAGTAAAAAAATATACATATTCTCTTGTAGAAAATGAACTAATCCGGTATAAATAAATATAAATGTTACATAACTGATGTCGTCCGTAAGACAATGGGCAGAGTTTTGCAATCATAGCCCCCTATCGTTTGCGGGGAGGGGGCTGGGGGTGGGGTTGCTGTACCTCAATTCGACAGATAAACGCTATATCATTTATCGGCTATCGGCGAAAAGTTATTAGTACTCGCAGATAGCAGAGCGTAATAACACATTTAGCGCCGAACTTTGTTAGAGATATCTTTGCCTGTCTGCGCTGCACTGTCCCCTACATCACTAGCAGTTTTCTGGGCACCCTCTACGTACCCAGATCCAAATTGTTTAAAGGCTTCTGCTGACTCTTCACCAATCTTTTTAAGTCGTTCACCAGGAGAACCTTCCGTTTCCCGAGCTTCTTTATTCCATTCACCTATTGTCTTCGGTCTTTGAGAATCATCTTGTTGTACCTGTTCGCGAACTCTTTCACCTAAGGCTTTGTCATTGTCTCCATAACCAACATTCGTCGCCAGCATTAGAAAACCAACTAGGACAACAGCAAAAAAACTTTTTACCTGAAGTCCTTTAAGTAGGCAACTGATGTGACTAATCATTCTAGAAATCAAATTTATCATGCCAATTAACTTGTTTATTGGAGTACCAATAAAGATTAACTATAAAAATTTAATTATCCTTCTAACAAAAGGCATATCTCGGTTATGAAAAATATTAGATGAGGCTATGCACAGCTTGATCGATGTGAGGTTTTGATATGTACTTGATGCACCCGCTAACTCACATATTGCACCTAGTCCTGGCGATTAGAAATCGCGGCTATAGCGTTTCTCAATCTAGTGAGGTATATCTTAAGCCCCCTCTCGAAGAGCGGGGAGGGGGTTGGGGGTGGGGTTCTTGTACCTCACAAGGGCCGAGAACCGCTATATACAAACAAAGTGTGGGTTTTGTCTGTGTAGCCGGGACTTCTAGTCGCCTGGTGCAAGATATAAGCTAACCGCTATAGCTGCTAAAGAACAGTTTTCTTAGAAGTCTCACTCTTTGTTTATAAATCATGCTTAAGATTTCTTCGGCTCTCAAATGTAACACTAAATACATTTTTAATGCTACATTTGGTTTTTAATACAGATAGAAGTAAAAAACATATATCTTTAGTTTTAAAAATTATCTATCTTCAGACATAAATGCCTAATGGATAATTTCTAAAGAGTTACTAATAACAATCAAATAGCCATACGACTTTTAGGCTAGTACAGTGGGGCGGAAGTTTGCCTACCTTTAACAAGTTGGTTGAGCAACTCGTCTAGTTAATTGAGATGGTAGCTGGATTTCTGCTGTGCTGTATTAGAGGCATTGTTTATCTGACTGAGTGGATTTGTATCCTAATCTCTAGATATTTGCAGGGATTACAGACGAAAAACTACTCGACATTTTTCAGTAACACGAGAACTGCTTCAGGTGGAAAGCCCAAGGATGAAATACTGGATAAGGAAATTAGCAATTTGTATAGTATTATTGTGTAGCTTGTTCTTACCAACTGATTATGCAGGAGCAAACCAACTTTCAAATAGTTCAAATATTGATGTGCAGCAATTAAATGCACTCCCAGCAGTGAAAAACTCGGCAAGTGTTGACAATAATCTGACTGAGATTAGAAAGGAGGATTTTTGCCGATTTAATGGGACTGTTAATCGGATTGATAAACTAGAAGGACTCTTCACAATTTATTGCAGTGATGATTCGGGCAAAATTTACTTAGAAATTAAACCAGAGCAGCTAAATAAAGACTACCTAGCGATAGTGACATTGGAATCGGGTGTTGGAGAAAGTGGGATTTATAGTGGATTACCTCTTTCTGATTTTCTCTTCTACTTCCGACGAGTAAATAATAGATTGCATTTTGTTGTGCGTAATGTTAAATTCCGTACAGACAGTAGAGCAGAACAGCGATCGCTTGCTCGTTCATTTAGCGACTCAGTTCTTTATTCACTCGATATAATCACTATTAATCCAACAAATCAAAATATTTTAATCAACCTCAATGAACTGCTAATGCAGGATTTTCCGGGATTAAGTACCCTATTGAAATACTCTTTGCAGGCTGATTACCGCTTAGATGCACGTAAGTCATATTTTGGCGATATGAACAGCTTCCCAGAAAACGTAGAAATTGATTCGATTTACGGTTTTTCATCACTAGAAGGATCGAATTTAGTCACCGTACCCGATAGCAGGGCACTCAACCTGAAGGTACACTACAGTTTTTCTCAGTTGAGAGAAAACAATGGTTATATTCCCAGACTTGCCGATGACAGAGTGGGATATTTTATTACGGCTTTCCAAGATTTCTCTAACAAGAATCCTCACGAATCTTATGTACGTTATATCAATCGCTGGCATCTAGAACCAGCCGATCCTAACGCCCCCTTATCTCCACCCAAAAAGCCAATTGTGTATTGGATTGAAAATGCTGTGCCACTAGAGTACCGCGATGCAATTCGTGAAGGCGTTTTGATGTGGAACAAAGCATTTGAAAAAGCCGGATTTCAAAATGCCATTGAAGTGCAACAAATGCCAGATGATGCTGATTGGCAACCAGCAGATGTACATTACAACACTATTCGCTGGTTCAATTCTTTAGATGCAGGTTTTGCCAGAGGACCGATGCGCGTCAACCCATTCACCGGGGAAATAGTGGATGCAGATATCATCGTAGATGCCAAGATGGTGCGTTTAGTTCAGCAAGAATATCATGCACTGATGGAAGCAAATTCATCTTTCGATGGACACTCTTTCCAAGTTGGCAAAAACCCATGTCAAGTCCTTTGGGGAAGCCAGGAGCTAGGAGCTAGGAATCAGAAGGCAAATACTAATAATTATCTTCTATCTTCTTCTGAGTTCTGCTATAGTATGGAATCCTCAGATCAAGCAGCTATGGGGGCGCTGGCGTTGTCAATTTTGCCAGACACTGCACCCAGTAGTGAAACGATGAAGGAATATGTGCATCAATATTTGCGTTCTATCATCGCTCACGAAGTCGGGCACACTCTGGGTTTACGCCACAACTTTCATGGCAGCACTATGTTAGCGCCTGAAGAATTAAATAATACTGAAATCACTCACACTAAAGGTTTAGTGGGTTCGGTGATGGACTATCTACCTGTGAATATAGCACCACAGGGCGTACAGCAAGGTGACTATTTCCCAGGAGTTGTTGGACCTTATGACGAATGGGCAATTGAGTATGGTTATAAGAAAAACCCATCAGCAACACTTGAGGCGATTATTCCCGAATCAGAAAAAAGTTTTTTGGAGCAGATTGCACTAGCGTCGCCTCAACCAGAATTATCTTATGCAACTGATGAAGATATCTGGGACATGAATCCTTTGGCAAATGTCTGGGATATGAGTAGTGATGTGTTGGTTTATTCGCAGTGGCAAATGGATAATGCCCGTTTTATGTGGCAACGCCTTGATAAGGGTTATCTATCGAAAGGGGAAAGCTATAGTAACCTGCGCCTGAGATTTAATGGAGTACTTAAATATTATTTTCGGAATGCCAGCTTGCTTTCTAAGTACATTGGTGGACAATCTTTTCAGCGCCTCCATGCTAGTGATGATGCTGCTTGGGCATTTGTACCAGTTTCACTTTTAAAACAACGTCAGGCATTGACGAAGTTACAAGAATATGTGTTTGCTGAGGATGCTTTCAGTTTTTCACCAGAATTGCTCAATCAACTAGCACCATCGCGTTGGGAACACTGGGGTAGTTCTGCACCGAACAACCGCCTTGATTATCCAATTCACGATCGCATTTTGAGTTTGCAAAGTGCGATATTGCGATCGCTATTAGACAGCGATCGCCTGAATCGTTTACAAGATATAGAATTAAAAACTCTGCCTGGGCAAGCACTTTCCATTCCAGAACTGTTAGACACTCTGCAAACAGGCATCTGGACAGAAGTTTTCGCCCTAGGAGAACCAAAGCCAATTTCTAGCATCCGCCGTTCATTGCAACGGGAACATCTGAGTATTTTACTACAGATGATGTTGGGTACTACTAATACACCTGAAGATGGGCGGACATTGGCTTGGTATGAATTGCGCCAACTGCAAAAAGCCATTGATGTCAGACTCAAACAAGTTAGTCAAAGCCTTGATATTTACACATTAGCTCACTTAGAAGCTTCTGGCGATCGCATAACTAAAGCATTAAATGCACAGTTACTTTCTAGATAGGCATTGGGGATTGGGTATTATAGCGCTTCTCGTTTGTATGCAATACACTCTGACCTCACTTCCATTCCTCTCTCCTAAAAGGAGAGAGGCTTTGAATCTTACCCCCCAACGCTAGTAGGGAAGGTTTAACTTCAGCTTAGTTATCTTTATTTGCTTGACGCAATCCTTTGAATCTTACCCCCCAACGCTAGTAGGGAAGGGGCTGGGGGTTAGGTCTGTATTTGACTCAACTTAGAGGCGCTATAATTATTCTCCCTCATCTCCCCACTCCCCACTCACCCAAGATACCGTTGCAATAGACCAATAACAACCTCTGGTACTTCCAAATGAGGTAATATTCCGGCATCTGCGATCGCATAAAAATCTTGAATTGCACCTGGATTTAAATTTGCCAAGCGTTGTCCTAATTGAATTTTGGTAAATTGTGCCTTTTCTCCCCAAAATATCACTGTGGGAATTGTCAGTTGTTGAATATATAAACTCAGATCAAAGTAAAGATCGCCCCGTAAAAATGCTAAGGCGGCAAACTTGGCATTAGGTTGTTGTGCAGAAGTTAAATAAGCCTCCACCGTCTCTTGGGATAGTCTTTGTGACTTAGCAAACAGAAAACTTTGCAAAAAATTTCGGACTGCAATTTCATTTTCAGCACCAAGGATATAAATAAAATTGTCCAACAGAGGCGCATTGATTACCGAAAGCGGAAGTCTGCGTCCAGCACCCTGTCCAAAATCATCAAATCCAGAGGGAGAAACCAAAAACAGTGCTTTGAATAAATTGGGTTGAACAATAGCTAGGCGGATAGCAAAAGCGGCTGTGAGAGACGAGGCTACCAGCGTCACGGGCTGACGACAAGTTTGGATGATAAACTCTGCGATCGTGCTGAGATAATCCCTAATTTGATAATCCCGCACTGGATGAGCCGATTCTCCCCAACCGATGAGATCGGGGGCTAAAATGTGGTAATTAGAGGCAAAAGCTGGGTAAACTTTAGACCATTCATAAGCAGACGCTCCACCACCAAAGTTATGTAGAAACAGTAGTGGAGGTAAATTTTCAGTATCAGCAATTGCCCAAGGTGCATTAGTTTGGGTATAGTAAACCATTGCCCCCAAGGATGTATGCATGATTTTATGTCCAAAGCCAGGAGGTTGAAACTTAAGCATAAAATTAACAAGTTTACTTGAAAATAAAATTACCAAGTATAAAAGTAAAGCTTACAGATAAATCTGGGAGTAAATAAACTTTTTATTTATAGCAGGGGACTGGGGACACTTCGACAAGCTCAGTGCATCGCTGGGGACTAGGGACTGGGTTGAAAGTCTTTTTATATATAGGTTTTATCATCAGTTAATGTCCTAACCTCCTTGTCCGTTGCTATACTATAGCGGTTATCGGTTGAGTGAGGTATTATAAAACTTTAAACAAAATATAGTCTAACCTAGTCAGGTATAGTCTTTCATCCCCTGGTTCATGGTAAAATAATCTAGTCATGCATAATCAAGAATATGCGTCAAGTAGAAAAGCACATAATCAAAGAAGGACATGAATGGTTTGATTATTGCAGCGAGATTACCACTATTTCCCGACAGATTTACAACACCGCTCAATTCACCCAACGTCAAGGTTTTTTCTACGGATGGGGAACTCAAACCCAAGCTAGCTTAGACACTTTATTTAAACAAAACGAGAACTACAAAGCCTTACCCGCAAAAGTAGCGCAACTCGTATTAAAGCAAAATGCAGATGCCTGGATTGCTTACTACAAGGCATTGGCAGCTTATAAAATCGACAGGGCTAAGTTCACAGGGAGACCAAAACCACCTAATTATGTTGATGATAAAAACTTAGTTAAGTTTAATAATCAAGCAATTGGTAAAAGAGAATTTAGCAAGGGTTCGGTAGTTCCTTCGATGTCGCCAATTAAGATTCCGGTAAAACCTGGACTAAAGTTTGAGGACTTATGCGAAGTACGAATTATCCCAAAAACTGGATGCTATGCGATCGAGGTAGTTTATGAAATTCCTCAAACAAGTGAGTTCAATTGTCGTTTAAACCCTGAACTGAATGCGGCCATAGACATTGGTTTAGACAATCTAGCGACGATTGTTTTTAACGACTTAGCAATACAGCCGATTATTGTAAATGGCAAACCATTAAAATCAGCAAACCAGTTTTACAACAAGCAGATTGCAAAGTTTCGAGGAATTCTTGCCAAGGGTTTTGGGAAATCAAGGCGAATTGCAAACATCGTTCGTAACCGTAATCAATTCGTAGATTCATATTTACATCAGTCCACAAAAATGATTGTGGATGAACTTCTATCTCTTGGTGTAACTCACGTATCAATCGGTAAAAACGAACAATGGAAAACACGTCTTAATTTAGGTAAACGTACAAACCAGAATTTTACTCAAATACCACACCTCTTATTTATCGAAATGCTGACTTATAAATTAGAACGAGTTGGCATCACCGTTAAAGTTGGAGAAGAATCTTACACGAGTAAGGGTTCTTTTATTGATTGGGACAATATCCCAATTTATCACCCTAACAATAAGGTAAAGCACATCTTCTCAGGAAGGCGTGTGAAAAGAGCGTGGTATCTCAGTAAGGCTGGTTTGAAGATTCATGCCGACGTGAACGCCTCTTTCAACATCGGCAGAAAAAGTAATCCTGAAGGGTTTGACTCTCTCAAGTCTATTCTAAGGGATAGGGGGTGTCAGGTAGTACATCCAAGGCGGATAACTCCACTATTCAAGCGTGTCCATGCTAAAAGTAGAGTTGCTTAAAGCTAAGTTGCAAACGTCTGACTATATTTGACTATGTGATTTGGAACTATGAGAACCTCACCTCCAATCCCCTCCCCGCTCTTCGAGCTACGGTGTATACACAAGTCGAAAAAAGCTTGATTTTCCATTGTTTTTTCGTTTATCTCGTTCCCAGGCGGAGCCTGGGAACGAGATAAGTCCTATCAGCTAGGTTTTTAGGACTTGTGTATACACGGTAGGCTCTTCGAGAGGGCTATGATCCCTTAGCAATTACGCAGAAACCAAACGGCGTAAAGATTCAGCACGACGTTTAGCAATAGAGTTATTTGGAGCTAATTTGAGTGCTTCTTCGTAGGTTTGTAACGCCTGAGTAGTTAATTTTTTCTTCTCGTAGGCGTGAGCGAGATTATTCAATCCTGTAACGTAGTCTGGTTTAGATTTGAGAGCTTCTTTGTACTGACGAATTGCTAAGTCATATTGCTCTTGGGTAAAATAAATATAGCCCAGTCCGTTGTAAATGGGGGCGATATCTTCTTCTCCCTCTTCTTCAGAAGCTTTGAGAGCTTTTTGAAATAGCGCGATCGCTTGGGAATACATTTTTTTTTCGGAATAAATACTGCCTAACTCATAATATTCTTGAGTCGTACCCTTTTCTTTCTCTAACTTCTTTCGCAACCTGGCAAAAGAGCCTTCAACCTTGCGAGTTTTGAAAATCTGGCGAAACACACTCACGGCTGCAATTGTGAGTATAACCACCAAAATTGAGAGATAAACAACGGCTAGACTGTTATCCATTGCTGCAAATATTATAAAGTTCCTTCTCTAATCTATTATCAGGCTATTGGGGATAAGGGAGATGAGGGAGATGAGGGAGACAATTCTTAACTCCTGTACAGACGCAATTAATTGTACAGACGCGATTAATCGCGTCTCTTACGGTAAACCCCAATATTGAGAGCGTTGCAAGAGCCAACCATTTTCTAAGTAACGAGCGATCGCTTGATTCACATTTCGTCTTAACTCATCATATTGCAATCCCTTGGGCATTACTACAGACAAGGGTTCAGTTGATAGCTTAGTTGGCAGTAGCCGATATTGAGGATATTGTTGTACCCAACCGCTCAAAACGCTAGCATCTGCGGCAAAGGCGACGGCGGCATTACTTTCTATTTTCTCTCGCGCTTCTTCATAAGAATTCACTCCTACTAACTCGGCCCTTGGCAGATAGTACCGCACTTGAGCGATAGTACTGGAGTTGTTGAGTACAGCAATTTTTTGTTTTGCCAAATCACTCAACTTTTGCACAGAGGTATCTTTTGTAACTAATACAGTGCCATCAAAATAGTAGGGAACACTGAAACTAACTATGCGACTGCGTGATTCGGTTGCTGTGACTCTAGCGATCGCAAAATCAACTTTCTTGTCTAAGACTACAGATAAGCGATCGCGATTCGCTACAGGTTTAAATTTCACACTATCAGCTTTACCAAGCAAATCAGCTGCCAAATGCTTTGCTAAGTCAATTTCTAAGCCTTGCAAATTACCGTTATCATCTCTAAATCCCAAGGGACGCAAGTTATCTTTAACGGCAACATTTAGATAGCCTCGCTGCTGAATTTCTGACATTTCGGCAGCAGATGCAGTTAATCCCGTCCCCACTATGGAAAAGCAAAAAATCCAAAAAATAGTGGCGGATAATACCAGATGTAACCGAGTAATTACTTGCCATCTGTTACATCTGTTATACATCCCTTACCACCTTTATCCTTTAGCTTGAATTGCTAATTCCGCAACTTTGCCGAAGCTGGCTGGATCGAGGATTGCCAATTGTGCCAACATCTTGCGATTGAGCAGGATATCAGCTTTTTTCAAGTTACCGATCAACTGGCTGTAGCTTAAGCCGTGTTGCCTGGAAGCAGCGTTGATGCGGGTGATCCAGAGGCGACGGAAATCGCGCTTTTTCTTTTTGCGATCGCGGTAGGCACTCCGTAGCGCCTTCATCACTTGTTGGTTGGCAGTTCTAAACAGAGTTGAATGGGAACCGCGAAAACCTTTAGCTAGTTTGAGAATTTTATTGCGGCGCTTCCGAGCTACATTACCGCGTTTTACCCGAGTCATAATTTATTTCCTGAAATACTTACAAATATGGGAGCATCAAGCGCACGTTGAGTTCATCGCGTTCATGTACAAGCGCACTCTGGCGCATACCACGCTTTTTATCGGAACTTTTATGTTCTAAAAGGTGGCTTTTGAAAGCCTTACGACGGACGATTTTGCCGGTGCCGGTGGCACGGAATCGCTTCGCTGCTGCTTTACGAGTCTTTAGTTTAGGCATGGTCTAGCTTTAGTTCGACACGATCCATTATTATATACTATGAAAATTGCTATAACTGCAATTAAATAAAGGATTTAAGCAGTTGCGATCGCTGTAGAGCAAATTAATTTCACCTATGGATGAGGTCAATATAGTCGAATATGACCCACGTTGGCAGATTTTGTTTACAGAAGAAGCCAAGCGGATTTGGCAGGCACTAGGCAATGACTTCGTTGTGGAAATTGAACATATTGGTAGTACCGCAGTACCAGGAATGGCAGCCAAACCAGTTATTGACATTATGGTGGGAATCCGTTCCTTAGTAAATGCAAAATCTACTATTCCAGCTTTAGCATCTTTGGGATACGTTTATTGGCGTGAAGACCCGCGTCCTGGACGGATGTTTTTTGTCAAAGGAATGCCACCATACGGAAAGCAACGTACTCATCATGTTCACATAGTCGAGATTGACAGCGAATTTTGGGAACGCAAGCTATTTTGTGACTATCTGAGAAAGCATCCTGAAGAAGCGAAACGTTACGAAGTTCTAAAACGCGATTTGGCGGCAAGTTTTCGGAGCGATCGCGAGGCTTATACCAATGGTAAAAATGACTATATCCGTGCTTTGATGGTCAAAGCACGTTGTGAGTAAATGGGGAAAAATCAAACTCATTGATTACAAAGTTATGATTATGAATATTGATAATTTGTTATTGAATATTTATCACTATTCATAACTCCTAACTATTGAGAAGACTGAACGTTCTTTTGATTATAACGCCACAAGCCTAACGATAAATTATTCTTAGGAATTTTTTGATTGCGGTTATCAAGTTCAAAGTATAGCTTCCCAAGATAATTATCCAATATTCTCACATGAACATTATTCAGGTGGTAATACAAAGGATAAATTTCTACTAGTTCAAATCCTTTATTTGGAAGAATCTGATTGTAAGTATCAAGGCATCTGGCTTGAACATGGTTTCCTATGCGCTTATCAGAAGAAGCACCAAACCAATCTGTCAAAAGCAGCAAACCACCATCTTTTATACTTCTTGCAATGTTGTCCAGTGCCTGGTTAAAAAGGTTAGGATCAACAATATGGTAAATTACATCCCAGATATTTACTATGTCAAACTTATTATTGAAAAGACTAAAATTTGAATCAGTTATGTCTTGTGTATAGAATTCGCATTCATGCTTTTGCTTGAGTTTTTCAATGCTTACATCAGTAATGTCGATCCCAGTGATATTTGCTCCTTTTCCGATATACCAATTAACGAAAAAGCCTGTACCGCAGCCGATATCAAGTACATTCTTTCCTTGTAAACTCGTTCCACTCAGACAAGAGTCTATACATAGTTCTTTTCTGCGGTAAAGCCAATTGTTATAAGACTCACTAAATCCTATATGACCTACACCTTTAAGTGTAAAATTACTATTTAGTCGTTGCTCCCAATATTGCCTTGGATTGTAAGTATTAGACATGAATTTCTCTCTTCCTACTTCCAAAGTTATTTCAACTAAATAGTACACCAAAAGTTAGACTTAATTTTAATGTTTGAAATACTACATAAAAATTAAACTTTCTATATATTAGGACTAATATTTGATTTGATTTTTGAAAACATCCTGTGGCTGAAAAGCCGATTTTATAGCAGGGGACTGGGGACTGGGTTGAAAGTCCGTTTGTATATAGGTTTTATCATCTCGCTAAATTCACCACACATTCAGGAAACTGGCGCTTTAATGCTGGAAACACCGGACAAGGCGCTTGTTCTTGTAAATTATCCGGTTTACTCCAAGTAAAGGGGGCTTTCTGTGCCGCAGACATCCACAACAGCAGCTTTGCTCGTGTCATGGCAACATAAAGTAAACGATACTCTTCAGATGTTTTCAGATTCTTTGCCACCTCCCATGCCTGACTAACATCCGGTATGACAGATTCTTCGTGGAGTGTGGCGCGAATTTGGGCGCGGGCTACTTCTGATAAGGTAAAGTCGCCTAAAAATTGGCTTTGGGGAGGAACCCAAAATCTGCCAGGAATCAAGTTTTCGTGGAGAAAGGGAAGAAAAACATAGTCCCAATCTAGCCCTTTCGCTTTGTGCATGGTGATAATTGTCAGTTGACCGCGACGGGTGTAACGTTCTTCCGAATCTTCGGTTTCCACTGGTTCAAACCGTTCAGAACTGACGATTTCACTTAAAGCTGCCAGCATTCCCCCCATCGAACTATTACCAGCTATCTGTTGATTAACCCGTTCTGCGAGTTTGTCAGCAGTTGCTAATTCTGCCTGGTCGTAATTTAAGGTCAAGGCGAGGAAAGAAATTAACTGGTACAGGGGCAATTCCAACCGAGCGCGGAGTAAACTACGACACAAGCGTGCAGCTTTTTGTACTGTTTCCGACTGGGTTGCTGCTAGGGGACTAGGATACAAAAACTCTTCGGGTAGACTAGCAAGGGCGTTGAGGTCTTGGGTAGGAATTAACTGGCGCTGTACTAATGCTTCTAGGGCGGCTTTGAGATAATCGGGGGAGTGGGGGCGATCGCAAAATTGCAATAATGCCAAAATTTCTTGGGGGACATGGGAACGGCGATCGCGTTCTCCCACATCATAAAGTATAATTTTACGCTCTTTACATACCGTTGTTAGAGCCTCTGCTAACCATCTTCCTTGGCGATTTTCTCTGACTAAAATCGCTGCACTATTTTGTGTTGGATCTTCACCAAATAACTCAATCACTCTTTGAGATAACAATTCAACGGTGTGATGAATATCACGCGGTGTATAGAGTTCCAGTCCGCGTCCTACGGGTGCGGGGTTGGCATTAGGTTGAGGATCGCCAACTTCCACAGGGCGAATTGTCTGCAAGCGAAATGGTACTTGTCGGTTGTCAGGAGTTTGTTGTTTGTTGTTGGTTACTGCTAACCACTGATTATTGATCCATTTAAGGGCAAAGTTAGCAGCTTCAATGATCATTCTAGTACTGCGTCCAGCTTGATCCATCGTTGCCAATCGTTCGATGCGATCGCACTCTTCGCAAAATTGCCGGAAATAAATCGGATCGGCTGGGGTGAAAGTAGAGTTAATCGCCTGGTTGGGGTCGCCAACTCGGACTAAATTGAGTGGGGAGTTAGGAGAGACGCGATGAATCGCGTCTGTACAAGAATCAGCTGTAGAGACGCGATTCATCGCGTCTGGATTCATCGCGTCTGGATTCATCGCGTCTGGATTCATCGCGTCTGGATTCATCGCGTCTGGATTCATCGCGTCTGGATTCATCGCGTCTGGATTCATCGCGTCTGTATTGAGTGAAGAATCATCTCCCTCATATCCCCCATCACTCGCCAAAATTTCTAATAACTGCGTCTGAAGGGGACTAGAATCTTGGGCTTCATCTTCAAAGACGGCGAATACTTGCTTTTGCTCATAACGACGGGCGCTGTCATTTTCTAAAACGCGCAGTGCGGCTAAAATCATATCGTCGTAGTCAATGAAGTCACGCGATCGCATTAAGTTTTGATATTGTTCATACAATCCCGCCGCTACGCTCAAAATTGCATATTCGTCTGTGGTTTGTTTACTCCACTCCCGCAACAATTGTGCCGATATCCCAGAACTTTTTGCTTCATGAATTACTGTATTAGCCAATTCCGGCAATACTTCTGTTCGCAGCACTGATTGACGACGCAACCGTTCTGTCTCTTCTCCGTCAAATTGATGACCTTCTAATAACCGTAAATATATATCTGGATTATTTACAATCCATTGTTCTACAGCAGTTCTGATAAAGCGGTGACTTTGAGTTGGTGTAATTAATGTGACATTTTCTAACTGCAAACCGGATAAATCAGAATGGCGGTTGGCAATGTTCAACGCTAAACCATGTAGGGTATAGACAAAAAAGCCCGTCTGAGGTAAGGATAATTTCTTTAAATCTTTGCGGATCTTGGCTTTAATATTGGCAGCAGCAGAGCGAGTAAAAGTAACGACTACCAAGTGACGGCGGGAGGATGAACGCTCATATTGACGGGCGATCGCGATCGCCGCCGCCGCCGCCATCCCCGTAGATTTGCCTGCACCAGGAACAGCAGAAATAGCCAAAGGGCCAGATTGCCAATCAGCCATTTGCTGTTGTCCAGGGCGTAGACTGTTACGGATTGCGAGAATCTTCTCCTGTAAAGAAGGAACAGGCGATCGCTCTGACAATTCTGAGTGAAGTAATTCTTGAGCCACAGGAGCAGTAAATTTAGAATCGGACATATAAAATTTTATATTTTGAAGAAGAATTCTCCAAGCCAGAATTCAGAATTCAGCAATTTTTAGTGGAGTATTTCAACTCGTAACTTTTTTGTTGATCGCTAAACGTACATCTTAATGTTAGATTAGATTATCCTAATTTGATATCTTTATTAGCGCCAACTAACCAGAAAAATAAATAAACATGAAAATTAAACAACTAATTACAAAAGCACTTAGCTTACCTCATGATGCTATTTCTTATCATGTTAGTCAGGAATTAGCAGCTATTTACCCTAAAAAAGCATTACTAGAAAGTAATGACAGATCGTTCAACTTAGAAAATTACGCTGAGGCAAATCTCTGCAAAATTAAATATGATACTCAGATCCATAACCAGATGCTCACTGGGTGGAATGGCATGGAAAACCAAATTTATAAATATACTGAAAATGCCAGCTTTCAAGTTTCATGGCAAGAAAACAAACTTGATGTACTCTTAATGAGTTGGCATGTAGGAAATTGTAAAACTCGCTATGTTTGGATTTTGGCGAGTAGCACAGAAATAGCTCAAAACTTTTTTGCCGCAGTTTGTGATTGGAACTCACAAATTCGTGATGAACTTTTAGTTTTTGAAGATGGTTACTGGGATAAAAACCCAGACCTATTTCAATCTATTCAAAGCGCAACTTTTGAAAATCTCATCTTGCATAAAACTCTTAAAGAAGATATTCAATATGACCTAATAAACTTCTTTGCATCCCGTGAAACTTACGCCACTTACAGTGTCCCTTGGAAACGCGGTATTTTATTTATTGGCTCACCAGGGAATGGGAAAACGCATACAGTTAAAGCATTGATTAATCAAATGCAGCAGCCTTGCCTATACGTTAAAAGCTTTAAGTCTGAGTATGCTACTGATAGTGAAAATATCCGTCAAGTATTCAAACAAGCACGGCAGTCTGCCCCTTGTGCTTTAGTATTAGAAGATATTGACTCTTTATTGAATGATGAAAACCGCTCTTTCTTTTTAAATGAACTTGATGGCTTTGCCTCTAATCAAGGAATTGTGACCATTGCAACCACTAATCATCCAGAACGTTTAGATTCAGCAATTAGCGAGCGCCCCAGTCGTTTTGACCGCAAATATCATTTTGATCTACCAGCTATCCCAGAACGAGAAGCCTACATCACATTGTGGAATGATAAATTAAAAACTGCTATGGGCTTGTCTGAGCAGGGAGTGAGTCAGATGGTTGTATTAACCGAAGGCTTTTCTTTTGCCTACCTCAAAGAACTATTTCTATCCTCAATGATTCGTTGGATGACAGAGATGGAAACTGGTGCACTAGAGAAAATCATGATTTCTCAAGTGGCAATTTTGCGAGAACAAATGAGCAGCACAACTGTTAGCAGCAAAGATTTAGAAAAGTAAAATGAAAGAGCTTAAAAGGGAACAGGGAACGGGCAACAGGGAACAGGGAACACCCCATAATTAAAATTAGGGGATTTGTACAAGGACGTATTTTTTCTTGCGCTACGCGTCCCCTTAAAAAATGTTTTTATTTCTTTCATAAATAAATTTAGTTGCTCTGTACCCTAAATCTTCTCCTGGCAAAGACGCTGCGCGAACGGGGCTAATTCTTGCACTGTTAAGAGTTCCCTCTTCCCTGTTCCCGCCCCGAAGGGGCTTGGTCAAAATTCCTGGATTCTGAATTCTGAATTATTCTTCAATCCAAAATCCAAAATCCAAAATTGAATTATTCGTCAATCTGCCAAGAATCCTTAGTTAATTCTTCATCCAGAATTTTCTTAGGACGCACAATGATAATAATTTGTCCTAGTAGAGGAATTTCTGGCTCAGTTTCAAACCATTGAAAATCTAATTCTCCAGCGTTTTCAACAACAAAGTAGCTAGAGGCATCCCATTGTCGTTGGGCACGATCTATTACTACTACAACTAGCCCTATTTGGCTTTGGGTTTGGATGGGAAAGCGATCGCTATTCGCTAAAATTACCACCGGATCTTCTGCCGCCAACAGCACTTGCCAACCTGGTAAAGGTATCCAAGCTTGCTCTCCAGAAAACTTAACCATCCGAAATGGTTCAATTTCTGTCAATATCGGCACAGCTTGCAAGTCTTGCCGTGATAATGGCAACTCACCAACTACGGGCAAGATTCGGGGTAATTGTTCTTCAAATTCCAGGCGGTAAAAAGGTAAAATTGGCGCTGGACGCTGAGGAACGGTAGTAAAATCAGTTAGTAGCTGTTCGATTTGTTTCCTGGCTGCTGGCGTGTGAGCAAAACGCAAACCTTTAGCAATTAGGCGCGATCGCTGTTGTAAATCTGTATTTTGGCGTGCGAGTTTCCAAACTTGGTGAGCAACAGCATCCCCAGGATGGGCAGAAAACCCTTCTGGCAAATTCCGGTAATAGGAGAACTCTTTCAGTGCTTTTGCTACTTCCCGCGCCTCATCAGCATCAACGTTGTGGACAAAGATCAATTCGGCGGCGGCGGCGCGTTCTTCTTGGGTGAGCAAACGCAGTTCGTATAAAACATCACTGCCGCGTGTGGCATAGTGCGATCGCGTTGATTCCGATACTCCAGACTTTTCCAAAGAATTGTAAACTTGGGAACCAACAACCACCTGATTTTGTTGAATTGGCTCAAATCCAGTCGCCTCAAAAATGTCTTGGGGATTGTAACCGGCTTTTAGCAACGAAGCGATCGCCGTTCCCCATTCCACCCAGTTGCCTTGTTTTTGCCTCAGCCTTCGCAGTAACTCTTGTGCTACATCGTTCGTAGCATTGTCTTCGGGATTCTGAGTGTTGGGTGGTAGATCAGTCATAATCGGAGTGCAAGCTTCAACTTGAGAGGTTAGTGAAAACCTCATGAGCAAGTCTTATTCTAATCTATGAACTACCCACACCTACTGCTTTGAATATAGGGATTGGGGATTGGGAAGATTTGGATCGGGATTTAGACACCAACCAAAATAATCAAGGAATTTCTTACCCACTGGTTAAGTAGCTTTGCCGAAGTCTCCCGAATCCCTATCCCTAGTCACCAGCGATGCACTGAGCTTGTCGAAGTGTCCCTAGTCCCTAATTCAACCCGATCTAATTCAGAGCCAGGCAAGGTAGCTGGCGATCGCGGCAGGCAAATTTCCTCTGTAGCACTCACAATGATCATGTTTAAATATTCAACATAAGTCCGTAAAAACTCTTGATAAATTTCCGCTATTCTCAACTAAGCTTGGTATGGAATATAACAAGATAATGAATATTTAAATAAAGGAAATATCTTATGGATAATCCCAGTCTCGAAACGGATAAAGTCCAATATCAAGTGATGACTCTCGAACGACCAAAAAAGCTGAAAATCTTGGTAGTTGACGATGAGCCAGACAATCTCGATCTACTTTATCGCACATTTCGACGCGACTTTAATGTTCTGAAAGCTGATAGTGGGGTTAACGCCCTACAAGTTTTGGCAGCAGAAGGTGAAGTAGCCGTGATTATCTCCGATCAACGGATGCCAGAAATGAAAGGAACTGAGTTTCTCAGCAAGACTGTACCTCAGTTTCCCGATACGGTGAGAATAATCCTCACCGGATTTACTGATATTGAAGACTTGGTAGAAGCAATTAATGCGGGTCAAGTTTACAAATATATCACCAAGCCTTGGGACCCAGGGGAACTGAAGGCGGTGGTGCAAAGAGCAGCAGAAACCTACGACTTGCTCAAGCAACGTACAGAAGAATTACGTCGCGCTCATGCTCAAATGGCGCTGCTAAGTGTTTTGGTACAGGTAACTCAAGCTGCTGCTAGCTTAGAGGAAACTCTGGCTCCAATTGCTAGGGCTGTGAGTGAGACTTTTGGGGCAGAAGGCTGTATCCTACAACTTACAGATGGAAATACTCTGGTTGCGACTCAAGGAACTTACAGTCATACAGGTACAATAGAAAATTGGTTATCTCAAGACCCACTTACAAGGGAAGCGATCGCCACCGGGAAAATCCAAGTGTCTTTAAATGTACTTAAAGACACTAAACTAGTTGATGCTATTCACTACCAAAATACGGGTGTGCAAGCACATTTAGTGATTCCAGTTAGCTACCGCAATGAACTTTTGGGCGTATTGTCCCTACAGTGGAAACAACCCTGCACTTTGCGAGAAGATGAATTAACACTAATTAATTTATCAGCCCAATTAGTGGCGATCGCTCTTACTAGTTGTCATTAGTCATTAGTCATTAGTCAAAAACCGATTCCCAATGCCCAATGCCCAATTCCCAATTCCCAATGTCCAATGACTAATGCCCAATGATATCATGTCCGCATAATTAGTTATGCTAACCACAGTCAATACACCCCACCCCCAGCCCCTAACAGCTTGCGGGGAGGGGAGACAAAGCATAGCTTTGGCGGGGGTGGGGTTCTTCGGGTTTAATAAGCAATCAAGCGGACATGATATGACTAATGACTAACGAAATTCAGTCCATTTTTAACCGTATTGCTCCAGTTTATGACCAGTTGAACGACTGGCTGAGTCTGGGGCAGCATCGAATCTGGAAGGAAATGGCAGTAAAATGGAGTGCAGCTAAATCGGGAGATACTGCATTAGATTTGTGTTGCGGTAGTGGTGATTTAGCCTTACGTTTGGCACGGCGCGTGGGAGCAACAGGGAAGGTGTATGGGGTGGATTTTTCGCCAAACCTCCTAGAAAAGGCTAAAGAACGCTCACATTGGCAATACCCACAGCCTGCGATCGCCTGGGTAGAAGCTGATGTGCTAAATTTACCCTTTGACGACAACCAATTTGATGCCGCAACAATGGGCTATGGTTTGAGAAATGTTAAAGATATTCCCCGCAGTCTCCAAGAGTTGTACCGTGTTTTGAAACCGGGAGCTAAAGCCGCAATTTTAGACTTTCATCGACCGAGCAATCCTCAGCTACGTACCTTTCAGCAATTGTATCTGGACGGTTTTGTAGTCCCAGTTGCCAACTATTTAGGTTTAAAAGAAGAATATGCTTACATCAGCCCCAGCTTAGATCGCTTTCCCATCGGCAAAGAGCAAATAGAGTTAGCTCATCAAGTTGGTTTTGCTGTTGCCACACACTACCCCATTGCAAACGGTATGATGGGAGTGCTAGTAGTCAGCAAATTTTAGATTTGTAATTTTGGATTGGGGAGTGCGGAATAGGTAATGGCTAATGGAAAATCGTTAGTAGTTAGTGGAAAAATAACTCATAACTAATAACTGCCAATTACCAATCCCCAATCCCTAATTTCTAATCTAGAATCCAAAATCCGTCTTGGTGCAGTCGCCTGCGGAGGGAAACCCGTCCGCAGCGCTGCACCGCAAAATCCAAAATCCAAAATCCTGTGGACTGGTCTCATCTTTGGCTTTATGTGTCTCCCCCGGTACTGGGTGGAATTATCGGCTATTTCACAAATGATATAGCTATTAAAATGTTGTTCCGTCCTTACCGAGCAATTTATATTGCTGGACGAAAAGTACCCTTCACCCCTGGATTGATCCCCCGCAATCAGGAACGTCTGGCTAAAAACATTTCCAATACAATCATGGGGTCACTGTTGACACCACAAGAATTGCAAAATCTGGCGCGGCGTTTGTTGCAAACAGAACGCGTCCAAGCAGCAATTCTCTGGTTGTTGCGGCTGGCCATTGAACAAATAAAAACAGATCAAAACCAGAAAAGTGCCAAAATCGTAGCGGGGATTTTGCGGGATTTACTGGGGGAATCTTTACCAAGGTTACTCAAGATTTTAGCGCGGCGTGAAGATTTTTTGGAAGCGCAGATCAATCAAATTTTTGACCAGATATTGCTGGAATTTCAACTTAGTGAAGAACAAGCCACGCGCCTTGCTGATTGGTTATTGCAAGTAGTTTTACCACCGGATTTGCTGCGCCAAGCGATAGTTGATTTTTTGACCGATCGCACCATTCAAATTATCGATGAAGGCTTCCGCGAAAAAACCAGTGGGACTTATTGGGTAGTAGCAAATTTGTTTGGCTTACGTAATACTCTCACACGGCTACGAACTTTTTGCTTGGATGAAAAGGAGGCTACCAATACTCGCTTGCAGGAATTGACCCAAGATTTGCAGTTACGCGATCGCATTCGCAAATTACTGCAAAATTTATCATTACAAAACTTGCCAATGGGAACGGTGCGCCAACTCCGAAAGACTACCCGCGAAAGTGTCCGCCATTACCTGCAAAACAGTGGTAGCGATTTTTTACAAGGATTAACTGATTCTGTGGATTGGGAAAATATTGCTGTAGTGCTGCTGAATCGTCTTAGCACTTCACCTGTTGTCAGTACTTCTTTAGAAGTCATGAGTCAAGAGTTGGCTCTAATTTTAGATAAGTATTTAGAAAAAGATTTAGAAGTAATTGTGGCGCAGGCGATTCCGATTTTGTCGATAGATGAAGTGATAGTTGACCGTGTAAAATCAACTTCACCGGCTGATTTAGAAGCTGCAATTGAGGGAATCGTCAAAAATGAATTGCAAGCAATTGTAACTTTAGGTGGTGTTTTGGGTTTTGTTATCGGGTTATTACAGACAGTATTTTTCGTGTTGTTTCAACAGTAGTATAGTTAGTTATTAATGAATTTTTGGTCATTGGTATTGTTACCATATATATCTACAAAAAATCTAGTTAGGTGTCAATACTGCTCAGTTAAGGCAAAAAAATAAAAAATGTGTAGCTTGGGGAGCCACTGCGCCCTTGCGGTTTCCCGACTTGTACCCCTCCGGGGATCTTGCTACGCGTAGCGTCTCCCACTGGGAGAAGTATGTGGCGTTTGAGGAACGAAACCCAACATTTTGCGGGGTTTGTTGGGTAACGCTTAGGCTCAACCCAACCTACAAATATTCAAAACCTACGCAGTATTGAGTTAGGTGTACTTAAGGATTACACTGGAAAACCCTAGATGTAGATTTGAGTATTCCTGCTTTGATGAATGGAATATTTGGAAGTAAAAAATGGATGGCTGAACTTGCGAGAAAGGGTGGAAGTTCCACTTCTTTTGCAAAATCTGAAGCATCTCGACTGAATGGTACAAATCAATTAACAGCCAATATCAATGCAGTGAACATACCGAAAGTTGTATGAAAATTTAAGGGATAGTAATTCTGCCTTATTTCTATTCAGTCAAAGCATCAAGTTTAGCCAGTATTCTTAAACCTTCTTCTGGATTTCCAGTTGCCGCCATTGCTTTAAATCTTGTACTGGCATCAAATTCTGCTAGAGCTATGGTGGAAAGTTCTTCAATCAGCTTATTTACACTTATACCTTTAGCTTGAGCAAGTTCTTTTAATCTGTTGTGTTTTTCGTCTGGTAAACGAATAGTTAAAGTCGCCATTTTTGTTTAACTCCTAATAATTTCTTCGGGTTTTAAGATTGATAAGTTAGGAAATAACAATTCAGCATTTTGGAAATCTTTAATATTATGAGTGGCAATAATTTGAGCATTACCAGCAACCGCTAATTCAATTAAGTGGTTGTCAGCTTCATCTTTTAAATTAGGCCGCCATAAGTAGTAAATATAAATCCATTGATTTACGCTCATAAATGATGTAAGTAAAGCAGAAATTTCTACGCTTGTTAAAGGGCATTGGGCGATAATTTCTTCTCGCCCAATAACTGACTCATACTCAGTAAATAAAGCGTTTCCCATCAAAGGCTGATATTCGCCTTTCAAGCAGCGTCGAATGAGTTCTCTACTGGAACCCTTAGAGCTAATAAGCGCACTAATAAAAACGCTGGTATCAACTACAATTTTAATCGCCATGTAAACATGGTAGCATATATGCTATCACTAGTGCCCCAGTCAAAAAAAACTCTTCACAAGATTATCAACAGATATGCGTAGCCCGTCTTAGACATCGCATTACGAATTACGCACCGCACTACTAGTAAATTCAGGGGTATTAATTTAGTTCGTAGTTGCGCTTTAGCGCTAAAGCGCAACTACGAACCCCTCAAAACTAGCTTGACAGACTACTAGCCTTCAACTTCGGATAAGCAATGCGTTTGTGATGAAATTGCTGCCAAACATCCACAAATATCTGAGCAATTTGTGACATTTCTTCTCGTGTTAATCCTGAATCTACGAGTTGATTGTCTTGCCATTTGGCACGCAGGATATTATTCAGCATTGCTAAAGCTTGTTCGGTGGAGACATCTTTGAGCGATCGCTTCCCTCCCAAAGGTTTAGCCGATGCTTCAAGCGATCGCAGCGCTGCTTCACAAGAATCTGCTAACATCACAATTCCGGTTTCCCGTGATTGGGGAATCGGCCCGTCGTAGCGAAAATCTGCGTCGTCTACTGTTAAACTGGGATCTGACTGAGCCATTTGCTGGGCTTGGTGATGGAAATAGGCAATTAGCATCGTTCCCTGATGCTCTGGAATAAAAGCTTGAATCGCCGTCGGTAAAAGGTGTTTACGCGCCATCACCACCCCTTCAGTTACGTGCTTTTTGATAATTTCTGCACTCTTCCAAGGGTCTTTAATCTCAGTATCATGTTTATTGCCCCCCCCCATTTGATTTTCAATAAAGCTCAGGGGGTCGTGCATTTTGCCAATATCATGATATAATGTTCCAGCCCTGACTAGTTCAACATTGCATCCTAATTCTTTGGCAGCAGCTTCGGCAAGGGTAGCCACAAGCAACGTATGTTGAAAAGTTCCGGGAGTCTCAGTAGCGAGTCGTTTTAATAAAGGGCGGTTAGGGTTCGCCAACTCTGCTAGGCGGATTGGAGTAACTAAATCAAAAACTTTTTCTAGATAAGGACTCAAGCCCAAGGCGACAACACTCCAGCCTAAGCCAGATAAAGCAAATAATCCAGCTTCTTGGAGAACTATATACCAGGTTGAACCAAAGACTTGACCAATTAAGATTTTAACAATCAGATAAATGCTGCCCTGAGTTAAAGCGATCGCCACACCTAATAATGCTAATTCCTCACGCGATCGCAATCGTTGGGCGATGTAACTCCCTAATATTCCTCCCCCGACACCAGCTAAAAGCGCAGCCTTACTCATATCCAAGCTAATGCCTAATATCGGCAACAGCAGGCCGACAACTGTTAACCCCAAAGCCGGACCGTAGAAACTTCCCAACAATAAACCAAGGGCGCTCCAGGTTGTATAAGGGAATCCAATCGCGATCGCTCCTGGCACACTCAGAGTCAGCAGCAATACTAATAAGCGATCGCGTTGTCGCAATTCATAATCGATATGGCGTTCTACCCAGACAAAAATGCCAATAGCGATCGCAATAACACCTCCTAACTTCACCAACTCCTGCCATTTCACCTCCCGATGAATCAGGTGATAATGCTCCAGCACCTCAAAGTTCCATGCAGTAATTTGCGCTCCTTTTTTGACAATCACCTCACCATACCGTACCTTCACCATCACGGGTGGCACCCCAGCCGCCGCCTTTTGAGCATTTTGTCTCGTTTGTTCTTCATCTTTTTGCAGATTCGGCTTGAGTACAGCTAACAACAGCTTCTTTGCCAAAGTTTCAGCGTCTTCTGGTACAAAGGACTGTAATTGCAAACTCACCGCATCTTCTAAGATATTTTTTGGCAGCCCTTGTGGGATGCCTTGGGTAAGAATTCGCTCTGTACTCTCATGGATTCCCCTTTGTGTTTTTTCCCACTCCGCATCTAACAAATCCAAAAGTAGGGATTCCTCATATACTACTTCTGAGCTAACAGTCTCTAACTTTAAAAGTTTGGCAGTGGCTTGGGTGTATTTTTGGCGTGTTTGGGAAATTTGGGCAATCAGTAAGGATAAGTTTTTCTCAGAATTTGTGAGGCGGTAAGATTCTAGTTCTGCTATGGCTTGAGTAAAATCAGTGTTTTGAGAGAAATCAACTGGCTCTGTCTTTTCTGGATTCTGTGAATCGGATTTGGGTTTTATGGGCGGTTGGCGTTTTTGATTGGGTGCAGCTAGAGATGATGGATGTGATGAGGCGGGGGTTTGTCTATTCTGCTGATTTTTACTATTTTTTACAGCCAATAGCACGGCTTGCCATTCCGAGTCAGGACAAGAGCGGAGGTAACGCTGGCTAGAGATGGATAAAACTACAGGATCAAAAAAAGGAAAAGCCCCAGCAACGGTGCGAATTTCGTTGCCATCATCCAGAAGTTGTTGTAAATTTTCCTTGATTTGTTCGTTCATTCGCGCATCAACCATCAACACTTGTAAGGAGCTATTACTGACGGCTTTGCGCTCGGCTTCTGTTTTTTTCTGATCTTCGATGCTAGCTGTGTAAGGCGCTGTAATTGTCTGCGGCGCGGTATTTCCTACTTGGAGTTGCGTCTGGTTATATAATTTATGCCCAATAACACCTGTAAGAGATACTATAGCGATCGCCAAAATTACCGAGTAACGCTGTTTATATGCCCAATCTAAACCGACTGCATAAATACTACTCTTAGTTTTGACCGATTTTATCTTTGACCTTAGCGCTCTTTCTTGTTTTCGGCGATGCTTACGGTGGGCGACACCGACGCTTTTCTCATTGGTTTTTGATAAAAATAGGAATATATTTTTGAGCATAGTCCTTAGAAGTTTCCTTCTATGGCTTTTACCTTTGGGGCTTCTAATTAACTTTCCCTTACGGCGTAGTGCTTTGGACTGTCGCCGCCAGTGAGTCAATTGCTGGTTCAATAACTGCAAAAATTGCTGCATTTTTATTATCTCTGCCTGCAATTGCCGACTTTGATACCTCAAAACAATATAATCATCAGGGAAATTTGATCTGCGGCTACTGCAACTACGGTGACGGGCGCTAATTACGAATATTGTTAGCGCGACCGAATAACGCGAGGAGCTGCGTAAACTGAAAGCGGAGCAACTTCATATCCTTCTTCTGTTAACTCCCTTGAATTTAAGGTAAGATCATACATTCCTGACCACACCGCCACAAATGCATCGGTCAATTTTAACATTTGCGAAAAACTAGTTAATCCCCATGCTGGAGAATTCCTTTGCAAGAGCAAGACTTGCCAATTTACGGGAATCCCACCAGTACCGTTATACGCTCCTGATAAAGCACCAGTAATTACACCTGTCGCCTGTGAGCTTAGAGGGGTAGCATCTTGTACTTGAGAATTACCATTGTGAGTAGCCCGCAAAACTGCAAGGCGAAAGTCTTCCAAAGTACTCAAAAAGCAGTAAAATGCCATAGCAATAGTGTTACTGAGTTGTTCTTCTCTAGCAAACTCAGCTTGTGCCCTTGATAATCCAGCTCCTTGCTCTAATAAATTCTGGACTCTTAAGAAGTTTTTTGGTATTGATGTCGGTGTTTCTCCGAGAAAAGAAATTGTTTGCGGGATAAGGGTTAGGGGGTCGAGTTTTTCAGTCAAGGCAAGAGCGATCGCATATCCCACTGCTAGTGTTCCATCCCTTACTACTGGGTCATCTTCCCAGATTTTTAGCACACGTAGCAAGTTTTGTCGCAGCTTAATCGGATTTTCGTGAAAAAAGAGTGCTACTGGTAGTGTAGAAATAATTATTTTTATCGAGATGTCATCAGTTGCTGCTAAATGAAGAGATTCTTGTTGCTGACGCTCTATCCAATCATCTAAATCTAATCTACCCGACGCAATTAAACTCTGGATACCCAGAACCGCCATTCTGCCCAAATCCAGGTGACTCTGAAACTGTATTTCACCACTAGAAGCTAAACTTTCCCCCAGGAATGCTCCGAGTAAAGTACCTTTGAACCGACTTATAGGAGAGTAACGCATAAATTATGTAGTTAGGAGTTAATGAAAGATTGCTAATTCCTAACTTTACTACCAACGACCAATTTCTAACTCCTAACAGACGCGATTAATCTCTTGTACAGACGCGATTAATCTCTTGTACAGACGCGATTAATCTCTTGTACAGACGCGATTAATCGCGTCTCTCCTAATTCTTAACTCTTAAATGATTTACCAAAGCTTGTAAGCCCAACAAGTAACTTTCAACGCCAAAACCACTTATTTGGCCGATGGCGACTGGGGCGATGTATGAGTGATGGCGAAAATCTTCCCGGCGGTAAATGTTACTCAGATGCACTTCTACTGTAGGTAAGTTGACAGCAGCGATCGCATCTCGCAATGCCACACTTGTATGGGTATATGCCCCTGCATTAATTAAAATCCCCTCATATTGCCCTAATGCGCCATGAATAGTATCTACCAAAATTCCTTCATGATTTGACTGCAAAGAAAAAACTTTCGCCTGTAGCTTTAATCCTTCTTCTTCTAACAGGCGGTTAATTTCAGCTAGTGTCAACGAGCCATAAATTCCTGGTTCTCGCTGTCCTAGCAAATTTAGGTTTGGCCCATGCAATGCCAGAATGCTTAAGGGTTGCAAAGTTGAGTTCAGCACTTTGGGGTTAGTGGCGACGCCGTGAGCGATCGTTCACAGGAATCGGAATCAGTTCCGGTTCCGGTTCAGCGTCTGGCCCTAACAGGCTCTCAATTAGCCTACGAGCTAATTCCTTCAGCTTTTCCAGCACCTTTTCTATATAGTCCATGAACAGACCGCTCCTGAGATACTACCTCAATTTTTGATTCGCAGGTACGCAGAAAATGGCATATTTTCGTACCTCTGGATTCCAACCGGGTCCAAACACAATCCCCTATTTGGGACATAAGCCAGTTCTCAAATTTGGCGTTGTGTTCTCCCTTACCTTTTAGACTATCACACTTGCAACCTACCGAACTGTATCCTATCAAGGATGGGTATCAAGGGTCAAGAGTTAAGGAACGGACTTCAGACTCTTAACTACGAATTTTAGATTTTGGATTTCGGATGAAAATAATTTTGGGGTTCATCCCCCGCCCCTTTTAGGCAAAATAAATCTAAAAGACGCTCCTTCTCTGCGAGACGCTGCGCGAACGTCGCTAACGCTACGCTATCGTCAATCTAAAATCCCAAATTAGCTGACTTGCAACTAGCCTTCTGTGGGCTTTTTTTTCGTAGTGGTTGTTGAGGACTTAGCAGTTGACTTAGATTTAGAACTTGTTGATTTACTCGTTTTGCGAGTAGATTTCCCGGTGGATGCCTTAGCAGCCAACAAGTTCAGCGCCGCCGCCAGAGTCACGTTTTCTACCGATTCACCTTCTGGAATACTCACATTTGTTTTGCCATACTTGATGTAAGGGCCATAAGGTCCATCGTAGATATTAATTGTTTCCCCATCCTCTGGATGCGTACCCAATTCGCGTAAGGCTGCCTTGGACTTGCTGTTAGTAGAATTACGTCCCTTTTTTGGTTCGGCTAATAATTCCAATGCACGCTCTAGGCTAATTGTCAATACATTATCAGCCGCTTTCAGAGAGCGGTAGTCTTTCCCCTCCTTACCCTGGTCATGAACCACATAAGGGCCAAAGCGTCCCAAACTTGCTTGGATTTTGCCGCCAGTGACTGGATGAACTCCCAATAGTCGGGGTAGTGCCAATAAACCAACAGCCATTTCCAGGGTAACGGTTTCTGGGGTGACACCTTTAAGTAGGGAGGCTTGTTTTGGTTTGGGGTTTTCGTCGGTCTTATCGCCCAATTGGACATAGGGACCGTAAGCCCCAATTTTCACATAAATCGGTTCGCCAGTTTCGGGATGACGACCTACCTGGTCAGGTCCAGTGATTTTTTGCCGCAGCAATACTTCTACCTGTTTGGGGTCGAGGTCAGCTGGTGTCAGGTCTTTGGGAATTGAGGCGGTGATCACTCCGTCACCATTTTCGACTTCTATGTAAGGGCCATATTTACCAATGCGGACTTTGGCATCTAGATTCTCCAGTTCTACAGTCCTAGCTTTGGTGGCATCAATTTGACTTTCACGTTCTCTAACTAGGGTTTCTAGCCCTTTTTCTCCTAGATAGAATTTCTGCAAGTAGGGTAGCCATTTCGCTTCACCTGTGGCAATGTCATCGAGGGTTTGCTCCATCTTTGAGGTAAAACTGGGATCAACGATGTCTGGAAAATGTTTTTCCAGCAAGTCTGTGACGGCGAAAGCGGTGAAGGTGGGAATGAGAGCGTTAGCCACCAAATGGGCATAACCCTTGTCGATGATGGTGCCAATGATGCTGGCGTAGGTACTAGGACGACCGATACCTTCGCTTTCTAAGGTTTTCACCAAAGTTGCTTCGGTGTACCTAGCTGGCGGTTGGGTTTCATGCCCAACTGCTTCCAGTTCTGTACAATTCGGATGATCTCCCACTTTCAGATTCGGCAAAATTACTTCCTGGTCTTCCAGTGCTGCTTCCGGGTCGTCTGAACCTTCAACGTAGGCACGTAAGTATCCCGGAAATTCAATGCGTTTGCCAGAAGAACGAAATCCCGCATCCTCAACTTGCAATTGCACAGTAATTTGAGTTTGGCGAGAATCAGCCATTTGACAGGCGACAGTCCGCTTCCAAATCAAATCGTAAATGGCAAGTTCCCGACCACCCAAAGCAGTTTCTTGGGGGGTGCGGAAGGTGCTACCTGCTGGACGAATTGCTTCGTGTGCCTCTTGTGCGCCTTTGGATTTGGTGGTGTATTGCCGGGGTTGGGGACTGAGGTATTGTTGACCATAGAGCTTTTCTACACAACTGCGAGCTGCTGCGATCGCTTGATCTGACAAATGTACCGAATCTGTCCGCATATAGGTAATATACCCTTGCTCGTACAAATTCTGGGCAACCCGCATGGTGTCACGGGCTGAAAGGCGCAGTTTCCGGTTAGATTCTTGTTGCAACGTCGAGGTGGTGAACGGTGGCGACGGTTTGCGCGTCACTGGGCGTTCCTCGATGTCGTTAACATTCCAGGTTTTACCGGTTAGGCGTTCCTTGAGCGCTACCGCTTGGTCAACGTTTAGCAACAAGACATTGCGACCTGCGGTAATTTCTCCGGTCGCTGCGTCAAAATCGCTACCGTTAGCGATTTTAGTTCCTCCCAATGTTACCAACTGAGCGCCAAAGGGGGTTTTTTCCTTTGACAAACTAGCTTTCAAATCCCAGTACGTACCCTCATGGAAAGCGCGGCGTTGGCGTTCCCTAGTGACTAAAAGCCTCACAGCTACAGATTGCACTCGCCCAGCAGATAATCCCCAGGCGATTTTTTTCCATAACAGGGGAGACAGGGTATAGCCGACGAGTCGATCTAAAATCCGCCGGGTTTCTTGAGCGCGAACCAACTGCTCATCAATATTGCGGCAGTTTTTCAGAGCTTTTTTAATCGCCTCTTGGGTTATTTCGTGAAACACCATCCGCTTAGTGGGAACTTTTGGCTTCAGCAGTTGGTATAAATGCCAACTAATGCTTTCGCCTTCCCGGTCTTCGTCCGTTGCCAGAATCAGTTCATCTACATCCTTGAGGGCTTCTTTCAGCTGGGTGACAATTTTCTTTTTGTCTTTCGGGACAACATAAACCGGTTCAAAGTCGGCGTCCACATTTACCCCTAGCTGCGCCCACGTTTCCCCCTTGACGGCAGCAGGAATTTCACTAGCTGACTGGGGTAAGTCACGCACATGACCCATAGACGCCTCTACCCGATAGCCTGCTGGCAGGTAGTTGCGAATGGTACGAGCTTTGGTTGGAGATTCGACGATGACGAGTGTTGACATGGAAATTCCAAAAAAAAGAATAGCTACTAAGCTAAACAGTCAAATTGAGTTAATTTTTGCAAATTGTCAAGATCAAAGGTCACGCTTAGGGCGGTGATTTAATCCTCACATAAACTGCCTGCTTGGGAGAAAATTCGCTGAACTTAGTGCCCAGTCTATCCCAGAGGATAAATGAGGGTACGCTGGGTGTGAATTTCCAGCTATTTTAATCTTTAACTTATCTAACGCATAATTGGCGACTACAGTTTTTAAATAAGTGGGGATTGGGGAGTGGGGGATGAGGGAGATGAGGGAGATGAGGGAGAGTCTAATGCCCCACTTTAATAGAGCTTGTGCCAAAATTAAATCAAACTTGAGAGCAAAAGCGAAGTGGGGTTTGTACCCATTTCAGGAAAGCAGAACTATGCAAGCAATTCGTCAGGGTGATGTGATCTTACTACCTGTGCAGCAGGTTGAAGGACAAAAAATACCTCATTTAACTTTGGCAGAAGGCGAAGTTACGGGTCATAAACATCGGATTACTGAGGGCAAGGCAGAATTATCTGAAAAAGATGGCACACTCTACTTACGTGTTTTTTCAGATTCGGCATTGCTAGCTCATGAGGAGCATAAAGCTATTTCTATTCCCCAAGGTGACTGGATGGTGAAAATTCAGCGAGAATACGAGCCTGAAGGTTGGCGTTATGTCGCTGATTGAGAAGTTGGTTTTACTAGCTTGTTGCTTATTACTTTAACAGCGTTGTACGCAAGATCAAACGCTAAGAGTGATAAATATGTTTGCAGTGGCAAAAAGCCCACAATAACTGCTAAGAGTGTTACAATTTCAAGTATTGGACGGTATTCAAATATCCGGAATTTTTTTTGATTAGAGAAAGTATCGAGATATTCATCAAGCACTGCTGCACACGTTAGAATTCCCAGTGAAAGCCACTGAACTTTAAGTAAGCGAAAATCAGAAAGTATAGTACCTAATATTCCCGGCAAAAGCAATGCTATCAATCCCATTATCCTAAAGGGCCAGTTGTCAAATTTAGACATGAAGGTGACACCGATGACAATGGCAAGGAGTAATTCCGCAGAGTAGCTATCAACTCCCATGACAACTCCCATAACTACTCCAACACAACAAGCTATAATCCAAGCAACTTCTTTACTAAAAACTCCAGCATCATATGCCTGGTCAATATATTTAAATCCACCTCCTATAAAAGCAAATGCACTAATAATTGCAGAAGAATAAACAAAGCTATTTGTTATCAGCATTTTTTGTTTTCCTTGATTGAGTAATTGTGAAAGAAAAATCTTGCAAAACTATAGCAATCCGATTTAATTTCTGAATCACTCGTAAATACAGGTAACTCTTAAAGTAAATAGACACGTCCTAAATATAATCCAGATACCAAAAAATGGTAGAAAGTTAAATTAGCAGTCTAGCAACTCTAGTTAAAAATGTGTAATGACGGAAATATGTAGTCAGTGCGTATAGCGGTTTCCATTCAGATGCGGTACAACATTAGGACTTACGCACAGGTAACGGAAAACGAACCACAGAGGACACAGAGGTCACGGAGGAATGAGAGTTTAAGAGGGTTTTTGCGTAAGTCCTAAACATTACATCACGAGGTGTAGGGGCACGGCAGTGCCGTGCCCCTACGGGTGTACCTCACGTAAACGAGAACCGCTATAAGTCCTGTTTGTTTTTAGTAGTTTCGGGTCGTCGGGTCGTTTCCAGGTTGAACCTGGGAATGAGAAATGCGCTGTTAAATAACGGTGGGTTACACTTCGTTAACCCACCCTATAATTTAGTGTTAGTGCAATGAGTGAGATTATTAGCGAACTGACTCCTGAAGAAGAAGCTTTAATTCCGGTTTATCGCCAGAAGTGGAGGGCGATCGCGCTTTCAACAGAGAAGATAAATAAGAAAAAAGCTGTAAAATCGGTAAATAAAGTCTACGCTTTAAATGATTTAGCTAAACCTGAAATTATATTTATTGATAGTCCTGCTGCTATATCCTCAATCTCGTTTAATGTATGCATAGAACCAAGAGGATAACTAGATAACTACCTTTCAAGTCAGTTTCGCAATCAACTTGAGAAATCTCTTTGGAACCTAATTTCGGCAAAGTTTTTTTGTGCTATCAACACTGACCAAAAAATATTAAGATATTTATATTCTTCACTAGAATATTTCATTGTACAACAAAGATTTCAAGTAGATGGGTATAAAAATTTTGAACCAAAATACTGGTTGGCTTATAGCTGTTTATTTGATTTTTGTATTTCTGTTTTAAATTGTGCTTATCCAGCAAGACATTTGCAAGCTGTGCAGGATGTAGCTGAATATTGTGGCTTAATTTTTTGTTCAGAAAGTCTAGTAGTTATCTGCGATCGCCCCACAAAATTATCTTTTGACAATCAAAATCGCCTCCACGCTGAAGGCGAACCCGCTATTGAATTTATTGATGGATATAGCTTGTACTCATACCACGGTGTAACCTTGCCGGAAAAATATGGTAAAATGCACCCGCAGCAATGGCAAGCTGAATGGCTTTTATCAGAGGAAAATGCCGAACTACGGCGAGTATTAATTGAGGGTATTGGTTACGCCAGAATTGGCGAAGAATTACAAGCTATTGAATTAGATAATTGGCAAGAATATACGTTATTAAAAATTGATGCTGATGTTGATGAAGAATCAATTTATTTATTAAAAATGACTTGCCCTAGCACAAGCTTTATTCATGCCTTGCGAGTTCCACCGAATATAAACTCAGCGCGTGAAGCAATTCGCTGGGTAAATTGGGGTGTAGATCCAGAAGAATTTGGTGTGCAAACATAATTGCTTAAGAGGATGTTTCAAAAGTTATTAGTGATGTATCAAATTCTTTTAGATCCCCCTAAATCCCCCGATAAATTGGGGGACTTTGATCCAGTTCCCCCCTTTTTTAAGGGGGGTTAGGGGGGATCAATAAGTGCAAAGATACAGCCAACTACTTTTCAAACAACCTCTAAGGGACTTCCCCTATTTACAATGGGTTAATCACTACCTAATTTCTTAATAAAATCTCCATGTTCAGCAGACTGCAAACCTGCTTGTAAAACCTTCAACACACCCTGCATATTACCTGCTAATAACTCCGTCGCCGCTAACCACAACCCTGGAAATACCCGACTTCGCAAAACGCCTTCATTATCAGCTACTAATTCCAGATATTCACCCTGTTCCAGAGAAAACCAAGTCAATTTTTGGTCTAAAACTTGCCAAACAATATATTCTTTAACACCGTTGCGACGATAAGCCTGTTTTTTGCCATGAAGGTCAATAGCCGCACTACTAGCAGCAATTTCCACAACTAACTCTGGCGCACCTTCAATATAATCATCTTCACTCAGCCGCGTTTGACCACCTGCTTCCGGTACAATCAACAGAACAACATCGGGTTGAGGTTCGTTATCTAAGTCTAAGCGGACGGTAGGTTCAATTCCCAACGCTACACCAGGAGTTGCAGCTTCGTAAGTACCAAGGCATGTCAAAATCCAACCATGCGGTTGACCGTGACTTCGGAAACGCAGAGCAGCTGGCATAATATAGACAATCCCTTCGATTAATTCAGCTTTTTTCAGGTTGGGAGTGGCATTATAGCGACGCTCAAATTCGTAGCGGGTAAGTTTATCGCCATTTTCCAAAGGAGGAATTGCCAAAGGCTGGGAGGATGTTTTCACCATAATTGTTGTACTGAAAATGAGCTTGTGTATATCCTAGCGAATTAGGTAAAAACGCAACTGACTAGGGAATGAGGGACTTCTGACCTCTCTCCTAAAAGGGGACAGGCTTTGAATCTTACTCCCCTTCCCTTGCAGGGAAGGGGCTGGGGGTTAGGTCTAATTTCCCGAAACATTAAGATTTTTTTACAAAACCAACAGGAATATTGTTTAAATTGATAGCTGAATCCTAAGCAGTAAGTAGGTTTCAGCCATATCGCCTCTCCTAAAACCCGCAACAAACCTTATTTTTTTTCAGCCAGCAGGTTTGAGAAAATCAGAAACGATTTAATAATCAAGCACTTATAAGTAAATGGGCTGAATTAAAGATAATACCTCTCTCCAAACCTCTCCCCTTCTTTATCAACGACACCCTGGGCGATGCCTAGGTTGGTAAACTACGCACCGAAGGGGTTGGTGGTAAGCTCTATCTGATATTTTTTACGCCCACTTACTTAGTTATTTCTGTTTAAAAGGGAGACACAAACATGAAATTGGCTTACTGGATGTATGCTGGCCCAGCCCACATCGGCACTCTGCGAATCGCTAGCTCTTTTAAAAATGTTCATGCGATCATGCACGCCCCCATTGGCGATGACTATTTTAACGTCATGCGCTCTATGCTATCGCGGGAGAGGGATTTTACTCCGGTGACAACCAGTGTCGTCGATCGCAACGTTTTGGCACGCGGTTCCCAAGAGAAGGTGGTAGATAACATTATCCGCAAGGATGCCGAGGAACACCCAGATTTGATTGTGTTAACTCCCACCTGCACCTCTAGCATTTTGCAAGAGGATTTGCACAACTTTGTGGAGCGATCGCAGTTGGAAGCAAAAGGAGATGTCATGCTAGCGGATGTGAACCACTACCGCTACAACGAACTGCAAGCCGCCGATCGCACTTTGGATCAAATTGTCCAATACTACATTGAAAAAGCCCGGAAGCGGGGCGAATTACCAGAGGGCAAAACTGCAAAACCCTCAGTTAACATTATCGGTACTACTACCCTCGGTTTCCATAACAATCATGACTGCACCGAACTGAAACGGCTGATGGCTGATTTGGGAATTGAGGTAAATACCTTAATTCCCGAAGGCGCTTCCGTGAATGACTTGAAAAAGATGTCCCAAGCCTGGTTTAACCTGGTGCCTTACCGTGAACTCGGTTTGACTACAGCCCTTTACCTGCAAGAACAATTTGGCACACCTTATATAGACATTACTCCAATGGGTGTAGTGGAAACTGCCCGTTGTATTCGCAAAATTCAGCAGGTAATTAACGCTCAAGGCGCAGAAGTTGACTATGAAAACTTCATCAATGAGCAAACCCTCCATGTATCTCAGGCTGCTTGGTTCTCCCGTTCCATTGACTGTCAAAACTTGACTGGCAAAAAAGCTGTGGTTTTTGGTGACAACACCCACGCCGCCGCTATTACCAAGATTCTGGCGCGAGAAATGGGGATTCACGTTGTTTGGGCTGGCACCTACTGTAAATATGATGCAGACTGGTTCCGCGAACAGGTTAGCGAGTATTGCGATGAAGTGCTAATTTCCGAAGATCATGGTGCAATTGGGGATGCGATCGCTCGTGTCGAACCCTCTGCCATTTTCGGCACCCAAATGGAACGCCACGTTGGTAAGCGTTTGGATATTCCCTGCGGCGTAATTGCTGCACCAATCCACGTCCAAAACTTCCCCATTGGTTACAAACCATTTATGGGTTACGAAGGCACGAATCAGATTACAGATTTAATCTACAATTCCTTCACTTTGGGAATGGAAGATCACCTATTAGAAATCTTTGGTGGTCATGATACCAAAGAAGTTATTACTAGAGGGATTTCTGCTGATTCTGATTTGAATTGGACAAAAGATGGTCAAGCAGAATTGAATAAGATTCCGGGATTTGTGCGTGGGAAAGTGAAGCGTAATACTGAGAAATTTGCCCGCGATCGCGGTTTCAAAGAAATCAACGCTGAGGTATTGTACGCCGCGAAGGAAGCTGTCGGGGCTTAGATTAGCGGGTTAGTGATTCTTAATAATAAAGGGCATATCTTAAGGAATGCCTTTTATTATTACTTATTCTGACTTCAGCAGACGAATAAAGCCAGCTTGTTCAAAGTGGTGATCTGTGGTTAATGCCTCTTTAAAGCTTGGAAACAATCGCAACTATTTGTTAAATGTTAATTATAATTTTTACGTGCTATTCAGTAATAATTTCAGTTAACAGAATATAAACCTAGTGCAGCACTCATAAATTTAATTGTGATCGCGGTTTCAAAGAAATCAACGCTGAGGTTTTGTACGCCGCCAAGGAAGCTGTAGGCGCGTTCTAAGTATAGCGAGCTATTAGCTTATAAGTCATCTGGTAACTGTATTATTAATGTCTTCGCTATTTTATTTACCGTTACTAATCTAGTCAGCACTTATTCAGATTGCACTACTAAAACTTTCCCACAATACTTAACAGGCAAACCCTTCTCTAGTTCGCCGGGTTGCCAATCATAAGGTTCATAGCTACCCAAATTTGATAAGTCGCTTTCTAGCCATCCCGCATCAGATTCTTCATCTAATTCTTCAGTGACTACAGATAACTGAAATTCTTGACGATTCTCCTTTCGCCACTCTAGAAACTGTACAAAATCTAGAACTTCCTGCTGTGCATTTTCTGGAAGGCGTTCTAGTTTCTCTAAAATTTTTTCTTTGAGAGAATCCATGCTTGCATACACTTTCATCCCCGGTCTTAAGCACGGAATACGGCGCTGTGCGCCTGTTCCTCCGGGGCTTTCAGACTCCCGTTAAATTCTTGTAAAATGTTACCCTATAGCGATCGCTGCGGCAACCCCTCTAGCGATCGCATTCCTTCACGCAGAAATTTACTGATAAACAAAAATTAAAATCGAACAAATATCACAATACAAAATTATTACTTCGAGGATTTAATAGGCAGAATAACCCACTAGAGTCTTAACCGATGTGTCTCCGATTACGAGGTAAAAAATACATCATTAAAGCATCGCAATATCCCGTATAGAAAAAAAGCAGATGCGTGTTAGTGTTTTAATCTCATTGACTTTCCATTCGGGCTTTTCCCTATGCATCTGCACTATTTACACCCCCAACACCTTGAAGAATTAGTCAAGAGTAGTGGTATAGACTTACACTTAGTGCAACTCAATTTTAAGTCACTCCAAGGCGTAACCGCTTATGAGTACCTATTGATTTCTGAGCTACTCCCCCGCACCAATACCGGAATGGTGAAAGCTGGATGGTTGCAGCGTTATGCTCATGTCACTGAAGGTGGTTGGTGGTGTTCGGGACTAGACCCTTTGAATAATTGGCAAATGATGGAATGGGGATGCTTTAAGCCAAACCAACCCCGACAGAATCACAATGGCAAGTCTATCAAATACGAGCATCCCCCCAGCACACCAACGCGGGTGTTTTGTTTGCGCGTAACCTTACAAGTGTGGCAGCAAGTCGCTGGGCGTTACAATCTGGTCATACCTGACAATATCACCATTACTCCTGATGGGGAAGCTAGAGGCTTTTGGCAATGGGTGATGCAACAGAATATTCCCCTCATCATCTGCGAGGGTGTAAAGAAAGCAGCCACATTGTTGACGCAAGGATATGTAGCTATTGCCATTCCCGGAATTACTAGTGGTTATCGGGTTGTTAAAGATGAATTTGGCAAAGTTACTCGTCGTCAGCTAATTCCCGATTTAGCCGCGTTTGCGATTACAAAACGTAGCTTTTACATTTGCTTTGATTTTGAAACTCAACCCAAGACAATTGCGGCTGTAAATAATGCGATTTCTCAACTTGGTTGTTTATTCCAGCAAAAAAATTGCCCCGTTAAAGTCATTGAACTTCCAGGAATAGAAAAAGGGGTTGATGAATTTATTGTTGCTAAAGGTGCAAGTAGTTTCGATAAAGTTTATCGGCAAAGTGTTGATTTAGAAATTTATCTGGCTCAAACTAAACCCCACACCGAGTTAAGCATTCCGGCTGCACTCACATTCAACCGTCCTTATATAGGTGAAATACCTTTTCCCACCTCTGGATTAGTCGGAGTTAAATCAGCAAAAGGAACGGGGAAAACTACAGCACTACAAGGCGTTGTTCAGCAAGCGAAAAATAGAAATCAACCTGTTTTATTAATTACTCACAGAATTTTACTCGGACGATTTTTGTGTGAAAAAATTGGTATTAAATGGGGAACACATAAAGAAGATGGGGCGAAAAGTATTGATAAAACACTTGCCCCGGCTCCTCCCATCCTGCGCTCTCCCTTGACTCAACAATCTCTTGGCTTATGTGTTGATTCGATTTGGAAACTTAACCCGGAAAATTGGCGGGGAGCAATAGTAATTTTAGATGAAGTAGAGCAATCTTTATGGCATCTATTAAACAGTAATACTTGTAAGCACAAACGGGTAAAAATATTAAAGTTATTCCAGCAACTAATTGCTACAGTCTTAACCAGTGGAGGGTTAGTAATTGCCCAAGATGCTGATTTATCAGATGTTTCACTTGAATATTTACAGGGATTGGCGGGAATTAAATTAACTCCTTGGGTAGTTCTTAATCAATGGAAACCTCAGCATGGTTGGGATGTGACTTTTTATGATTCACCAAATCCTACACCCCTAATTCACCAACTGGAATTGGATTTACTTGCTGGACGTAAATGTTATGTTACTACCGATAGTCGGGCTGGGCGTTACAGTTGTGAAACGATTGAACGTTATCTAAAAGAGCGCTTACAAAAATTACGGCGACAATTTCCTAAAACTCTGGTAGTTAGTAGTCACACTACAAATACACCTGGTCACGCAGCAGTTGATTTTATTGCAGCGATTAATCAAAAAATATCTGAATATGACGGCGTTTTTGTTACCCCTAGCCTGGGTACAGGAATTAGTATTGATGTCCAACATTTCGACCGAGTTTATGGGATTTTTCAAGGGGTAATTCCTGACTCGGAAGCAAGACAAGCATTAGCAAGAGTGAGGGATGATGTACCGCGTGTTGTCTGGTGTGCTAAACGAGGTATTGGCTTAATTGGTAGTGGGAGTACAAATTATCGCTTGCTATCTGATTGGTATCAGGAAAATCAAAAAGAAAACTTAGCCTTGCTGAGTCCATTACATAAAATAGATGTGGATTTACCTTTAGTTTATGACCCGATTCATTTGCGAACTTGGGCGAAGTTATCTGCAAGGGTAAATGCTTCTATTCGCCTCTATCGGCAATCAATGCAAGATGGTTTGATTGCTGATGGCCATCAAATTCAGATGCGGAGTAATGCGGTTCATAATAATATTATTAGAGATTTGCGTCTAGCATTTTTGGCAACTGATGCCAATGATTTAGCTACCCGCAGAAGATTAGTTTTAGAAATTGTCAAGGTTCAAAAAGATTGGGCACAAAGCCGTCAAAAAGCTAAAGAAATTAAACGTAAAATTAAAGAGATTAAACAGCAAAATCAACTCTCGGTAGCAACGGCTGTAGCCAATGCTAAAGATATCGATTATGTAGAATATGAGCAGCTATTAGTGAAGCATTCCCTAACGGATGGAGAACGCAACCAAATCAACAAATATATTCTCAGACAAAGGTATGGTGTAGAAGTTACTCCTTGGCTGAAATTGCAGGATGAACAAGGATATTATCGTCAACTGTTAATTCACTATTATTTGACTCACGAAAGCGAGTATTTTCATGTTAGAGACGAGCAAGAATGGCATCAGCAATTGTCTTGGGGTGAAGGGAAAGTTTTTCTCCCAGATTTAAAAACTTATACCCTCAAAGTTGAGGCGATGAGAGCTTTAGGAATGCTTCAGTTTCTCGAAGCAAAACGTGAATTTACTGAAAATCATCCAGATTTGATATTGCTGAAAAATGTTGCTTTTCAGCATAGTAAACATATTAAAAGAGCGCTTGGTCTTAATTTAGTCGCTGAGAAAGAGCAGGTTTCAGCAATAAAAATACTCAGCCGACTGTTAAATTTGTTGGGTTTGAAGCTGAAGCGAGTAAATGAGGTTTATCAAATTGATTTAGAAACGCTATATGATGGCAGGGAAAAAATATTTGCTGTTTGGCATCAACGAGATGAGTTGATGTTGGCTCATGTTAAGAGTGTTGGTTATGAGTTGCCTGATTATTCTTCAGACTGGAAGTTTGAAATTATGCAAACGAAGCCTGAAAAGGTAGAACAGAGATTATCTACGCCTACTCTGCCTTTATCTAAGATATAGCGCTTCTGGGTTGAGTGTAATACAGACCTAACCCCCAGCCCCTTCCCTACGTTCGCGTAGCGGCACGAAGTGCGGGAAGGGGAGTAATATTCAAAGCCTCTCTCCTAAAAGGAGAGAGGTTTGGAGAGATTTGACACTCCCAGCCCTAAAGGGACAGGGATTCTTGAAGAGTCCAAATCTGAACTTTCAATGGTGCTGGCAAAAACACCCTAGACACTCAAACCAACTATTTTTTAATGCTGGCATTGTGCTTACTTTTCCTTTATCTTTCAGAGTCCACAAAATTGAAAAATAATAACTACTCCGCAACCTGCCATTATTTGCCCTTTAACTATTCCGAATCGAGTCGGATATGTCCGTTGCCGGGATTTCTCCGTACTAGGTTGTTTCCTCGTAGCTGCGGTTATTCCTACTAGATGTACTTCATTCTACCATTTTCAAGGCAGTTAAAACTGCCGTTTGCTTCTACTCAGGGCTGAAGCCTCTGAGCTTGTCAGCAAATCGTGTTTTTTCTTGTCAAAGTGTATTGCTTCCATTCGATAACCGCTATATAGCAATCCTAAATTATTGGTGATAAACAAGATTACCGACTTTTCATAGAAGCATTTTAGGGTTTGTAGTAAGGACTTTAGTCCTGACTACGAAATTGCTTACCTATCAATTTAAACTTGACAGGTTATATCACAATACGCTTGGGTTAAGGGCTACTGGCAACAATTTTTGGTTTTCGAGACGCGATAAATCGCCGTCTCTACAAGTGTTTTGTTGCTCATTCTGAACTGTATTGGGTTATATCATGTCCGCTTGATTGCTTATTAAATCCGAAGAACCCCACCCCCGCCAAAGCTACGCTTTGTCTCCCCTCCCCGCTTGCGGGGAGGGGTTGGGGGTGGGGTGTAATGACTGTGGTTTACATAACTAATTATACGGACATGATATTATTACTGAGGAACCTTTAATTTTTACTGTTTTCATCTGATGATAATTTTTCCCATATCTTCTCATACTCTTTTTTAATTTCATCAGCTAAGTTTTGTGGACTTAATATTTGAGCATTGGCTCCATATTTTAAGATGCGTTGACGAAACCAAAACCAATAATCTACTGTTGCTTCGATGTCAGAGAAATTTCTTTCTGGATCGCTGTAAATAATCGTTTCATCCTTGCGTCGAGGTTGATAATTAGATAGTTGTCCACTCGTGCGATAGCAGATTTTTAATGTGGGAAAGTCACAGGATACCCAATGAGTATCGGATGCAGCACCAACACTGGCGATTTTGTCAAGGCGAAAGATATGATTTTGGTCGATGTTATGCCAATAGTCAAACCGCCAAGAACGCCAATCAGGGATAAATGCAAATAGGTAGAGAACACCATCGTGCGATCGCAGTTCTGAACGATCAATATCCCAGATTCGTCCTTCTCCTGGTTTACTTTGATAGCGAATGGTATAACGACATTGTTGCACAAAGCGTTCTTGCAGTTGGCGAACGATAATATCTAATTTATTCTCGCTATAGTCAACGGGAGGACTAAAATTAACTTTAATAAAGGCTGGAATATCCGACTCTGTTAAGTTACCGATGCGTTGAATTTGGCTTGCTTGCGCCGAAAAGCCCATATCAGCCAGGAAATATGCAGCTACTGCAAGGGCTTCTCGCTGTTCGGTAGACAGAAGTACGGGGAAATTTGATTCGACTAGTTCGTAGGGGCTGTGAGTTCCGCTTTTAATTTCAATACCGCAGTCTCTAAGTTTACGAATCGTGCGGGTAAGTTTTTGCTTAACATCAGCATTATCAGCAGATTTACCGTGTTTTTCTAGAAAAATTGAGAGTAAATCTGCTAATTCTTCCCGCCGCCGTGACTTTTCGGCTAGAAGTCTCAGGATTTCCAGAGTAAAGGCGATTTGGTTGTAATTGCCGTCACTTTTGGAGGACATATTTTAGGAAGATACAAGCAAGAAATATTGCAATCAAAAAATGATTATAGCGGTTCTCGCTTGGGTCTACTACAGTTTTGACCTCTCTCCAAACCTCTCTCCTACAAGGAGAGAGGCTTTGAGTCTTACTCCGGTAAAGTCATTAGACAAGCATGCAAAAGTCCCCTAACACCCCACCCCCAACCCCTAAGAGCTTGCGGGGAGGGGAGACTTTGACGTAAGTTAAAGGCGGGGTGGGGTTCTTTTTTTGATTTATGCAAGAAGTCTATTATTTCGGATGTTATTTTCTGCGATCGCTTTCTTAGAAGTTGTTTGAAAAGTGGTTAGCTGTAATTTTAGGCACTTAATGATCCCCCATTAATGATCCCCCCTAACCCCCCTTAAAAAGGAGGGAACCGGAGTCAAAGTCCCCCTTTTTAAGGGGAGCCACTGCGTTGGGCGGGTTCCCCGACTTGAAGCACGTGGCGTGGATTTAGGGGGATCTCTAAGGGTTAGGCGTATACAAAAAAACTTTTCAAACAACCTCTTACAAGGAGAGAGGCTTTGAGTCTTACTCCCCCTTCCCTTGCAGGGAAGGGGGCTGGGGGGTTAGGTTTTTGAGTACTGAATCGATGTTTTAGTAAAATTCGTTTCAATTATGCTATCTCAGCTATCGTTAAATTATGGGCAAATATAGCGGTTCCCATTCAGATGCAGTACAACGTTACATCACGAGGTGTAGGGGCACGGCAATGCCGTGCCCCTACGGGTGTACCTCACGTAAACGATAACTGCTATAAGTTGCTATAAGTGTGAAGTACTCCGGCTTGCTTCGCTGAAGCCGGAGCTTCAAAGATAACAACCATCATCGTTTCGCGTCTCATTCGTCGTTGCCACGTTGGGTAT
>NZ_JBALEK010000048.1:0-184747 GCF_036917815.1 Nostoc sp.
GCATCATTGCTGATTTTTTTCTTCCTCCTCTACTGCATAACTCCTTACTTCTGTCAAATTTTCTGTTAAGAAAGATGTTTATAATGGATAGCTTATAAAGGGGGGAAACAGTAAATCCAGTTCCCTCCCCAATACATACCTCCGGTGTACACACAAGTCTTATAACCTAGCCCCACAAAGTTTTGATCCCCCCTAACCCCCCTTAAAAAAGGGGGGGAAAGAATCAAAGTCCCCCAATTTATCGGAGGATTTAGGGGGATCAAGCCACATTTTGCACTTAGGCATCATGTAAAAATAAGTTGTACAAAATTTGTTTGGAATAGCTTGCTAAATCTAGCTTTCACACAAAAATTGTTCAGGTTATTTTTACACAAATTCTTAGCACAAAGATGTGTGTACACCGTAGCTAATACATACGGGGAGGGTAGGGTGGGGTTCTTGTACCTCACAAGGGACGAGAACTGCTACATATCAAAATAAATAAAAATTGTATTCCTTTAGTTAGAGCCAAAAATACTGAGTCATAGATACTTTAAGGAAAGTAGAACATAGATTTAAGTGCCTGCGGAAAAGTTGATATTTGTAGGTACACAGATGAATCATATTTATCTGTGTCATTTCCTGTTTATATGCGGTTCAAGAGAAGGTAGAGGCTTGTCTCGCCTTGAAAGTCAAGAGTGCAAACATCGTCATCTAGTGGAGTTGCTATGTCTGAATTGCTGCAAGCAGTCTTAGATAGTGAAGAAAGAAGTGATTTGCGTTCCTTTATTAGTGAATTACGCCAACAAGAAAAGAAGTACTTGTTACGGAACGACATACTCAATGTATATAGTGAGTATTGCTCAAAATCCCAGAAACCTGAAGCTTTTTACACTTCCTCCGAGTTAGGCAAACTCATTTACTATACTCAGGAAATTATTCAGGAGGACTCCAACTTCTGTTTCATTATCCGTTCTAAGATTGCCAGCCAAGAAGTTTATTGGTTGACATCAGACTTGAGCATTCAGCCGATGACGGTGCAGGATCTGCTGGATTTGCGCGATCGCTTCGTCAATAAATCTCATCCTAATGACGGTGGCCTGCTAGAGTTAGATTTCGGGCCATTTTATGACTACACTCCAGTCATCCGCGACCCCAAAAATATTGGTAAGGGGGTGCAGTTTCTCAACCGCTATCTTTCCAGCCAACTATTTCAAGACTCCAAACAATTGCTGGACAGCTTATTTAATTTCTTGCGCCTGCACCACTACAACGGAGTTCAACTGCTAATCAACGATCGCATTCAATCACAGCAGCAACTTTCCGAGCAAGTTAAAAAAGCGATCGATTTTGTCAATAATCGTCCCAACGATCAACTATACGAACAATTCCGGCTCCCATTGCAAACAATGGGTTTTGAACCGGGTTGGGGTAACACCGCAGCGCGAGTGCGGGAAAGCTTAAATATTCTCGATGAATTGATTGATTCTCCCGACCCTCAAAGTCTAGAAGCCTTCATCTCTCGCGTCCCGATGATTTTTAAAATCGTCTTAGTGTCAGCTCACGGGTGGTTTGGACAAGAGGGCGTTTTGGGGCGACCTGATACTGGTGGTCAGGTAGTTTACGTCCTCGATCAAGCAAAGAGTCTAGAAAAGCAGCTACAAGAAGATGTCCTGCTAGCTGGTTTAGAGGGATTGAATGTCCAGCCAAAGGTGATTATTCTCACCCGCTTGATTCCCAACAGTGATGGCACCCTTTGTAATCAACGCCTAGAAAAAGTCCACGGTAGCGAAAACGCTTGGATTTTGCGAGTACCTTTACGGGAATTTAATCCCAACATGACTCAAAACTGGATTTCCCGATTTGAGTTTTGGCCTTATCTAGAAACTTTCGCCATTGACTCAGAAAGAGAACTCCGGGCAGAATTTCACGGCACACCTGACTTAATAGTTGGTAATTATTCTGATGGGAATCTAGTGGCGTTTTTGTTGGCGCGACGGTTGAAAGTTACCCAATGCAATGTTGCTCACGCGTTGGAAAAATCTAAATACTTGTTCAGTAACCTCTATTGGCAAGATTTGGAAGATAAATATCATTTTTCTTTGCAATTCACTGCTGATTTGATTGCGATGAATGCTGCCAATTTTATTGTTAGCAGCACTTACCAAGAAATTGTCGGCACACCCGATAGTGTGGGACAGTATGAATCTTACAAATGCTTCACCATGCCGGAGTTGTATCATGTCACCAATGGAATTGAATTATTTAGTCCCAAATTTAATGTCGTACCGCCTGGAGTAAATGAGAATTACTATTTTCCTTACTCCCAGACTCAAGATCGAGTGGATAGCGATCGCCAACGCCTTGCAGAAACACTATTTACCCTAGAAGATCCCGCCCAAATCTTTGGCAAACTCGACGATCCTAGTAAGCGTCCTCTCTTCTCAATGGCGCGTCTTGACCACATCAAAAACCTCACAGGTTTAGCCGAATGCTTTGGTAAAAGTAAAGAATTACAGGAGCATTGCAACTTAATTTTGGTAGCGGGTAAGTTACGTGTCGAAGAATCAGGCGACAACGAAGAACGTGACGAAATTATCAAACTCTACCAAATCATTGACCAATACAATCTCCACGGAAAGATCCGTTGGTTGGGTGTGCGTCTTTCCAAAACTGATTCCGGTGAAATTTACCGAGTCATTGCCGATCATCAGGGAATTTTTGTACAACCAGCTTTATTTGAAGCTTTTGGTTTAACGATTTTAGAAGCAATGGTTTCAGGATTACCGACCTTTGCCACACAATTTGGTGGACCATTGGAGATTATTCAAAATCAGGTTAATGGTTTTTACATTAACCCGACAAATTTAGAGGAGACAGCTACAAAAATTTTAGACTTCATCACTAAATGCGAACAAAATCCTAATTACTGGAATGAAATTTCTCAGGGAGGAATTGAGCGGGTTTACACTACTTATACTTGGAAAATTCATACTACCAAGCTGTTATCATTAGCACGAATTTATGGCTTCTGGAACTTTACCTCAAAGGAAAATCGGGAAGATTTATTACGTTATATTGAAGCTTTGTTCTATTTAATTTACAAGCCAAGAGCGCAACAACTATTAGAGCAGCATAAGCACCGTTAACAATTCCAACTCCTAACTCCTGTACAGACGCGATTAATCGCGTCTCTACTCCCAACTTCCAGCTCCTAAGCTAATCAGCATTTACAGCTATTTTCAGGTAAATAGACCACGCGGTAGGGGCACAGCAATGCTGTGCCCCTACGACAGATGTGGTTCAAATACACGAAAACTGCTGTAAGTTGCATAATCAAGGCGGGCAAGATGCCATTCAATACGGTTCGGTTAAGGGAAGAGACGCGATAAATCGCCGTCTCTACAAAGGACTGATTATTGTAAAGACGGCGATTTATCGCGTCTTTGTGATCTACGATCTGTCATGAAAAAACCTTATCCGAACCGTATTGAGATGCCATTGGTGTCAAGTTAAGCCAAAATCCCTTTAAAACCTCGTTTCCAGCCTCTGGCTGGAAATGCATCTCATTGGGCTGCCGCCTCAAGACTGGCGGCAGCAGCCCCAACGACGGGCATTCCCAGTCAGAGACTGGGAACGAGATAATCTCTAAAAGCTTGTTCTAGGCTGGCTTTCACGTTAAGTTGACACCAATGGCAAGATGCCCACCCCACAAGATGTTGAGAAAATTTTAATCTGCAAATTAGATGTGTTTTAGCTTAACTCCTAACTCCTAACTCCTAACTCCCCACTCTCTCACCGATACAGCCAAACCCGGAGTAGTGAAAGCAGTTGCTCAGGATCTACAGGTTTTGTGATGTAGTCAGAGGCTCCAGCTTGGATGCACTTTTCCTTGTCACCTGGCATAGCTTTGGCAGTTAAAGCAATGATTGGTAGTGAGCGAAACTGTTGTTGCAGGCGGATGGCGCGGGTGGTTTCGTAACCATCCATTTCTGGCATCATGATATCCATCAAAACGATATTAATTTCAGGATTAGCTTGCAGCGTCTCGATGCCATCTCTGCCATTTTCGGCAAATAGCACTTGCATTTGATAGCTTTCTAAAAAGCTGGTGAGGGCAAAAATATTTCGGAGATCATCATCGACAATCAAAATTTTCCGATTAGCCAGCACCGGATCTGTTTGATGTAGTTGCTCTAACATTTGACGCTTTGGTGGGGGCAAATTTGCTTGCACCCGATGCAAAAACAGGGCAGTTTCGTCTAATAACCGCTCTGGCGATCGCACGTTTTTAATAATAATTGTTTCTGCTAGTCCCCGCAATTGGGTTTCTTGTTGGCGGCTGAGTTCCTTGCCGGTATAGACGATGATCGGTAGTTTCAAAAGTCTGGGTTCAAGCTTGATCTGCTCAATTAGTGTAAACCCGGTCATATCGGGCAGACCGAGATCGAGTACCATACAATCAAAGTGATGCGATCGCAAAATCGAGAGGGCTTCTGCCCCCGTACCCACTGCTGTACTCTGAACATCGCCGTTACCAATTAGTTCGATAATACTTTGGGCTTGTACGGGATCATCTTCTACGACGAGGAGATTTTTTACTTGACGCTCAATAAAGCCTTTAATCTCAGTCAATACCTGAGTTAGCGCTTCTGGAGAAACAGGTTTTTGTAGATAGGTAATGGCGCCTAGCTGTAATCCCCGTTGCTTTCTTTCATCAACAGAAAGTATATGTACTGGTATATGTCTGGTATCTGGCTGATGCTTCAACCGATCCAGCACCGTCCAACCATCCATCTCTGGCATATAGATATCTAACATAATCGCATTGGGTTTAAACTGTTGTGCGAGTGCTAGACCTTGTTTGCTCTGTAAAGCAACAATCGCTTTAAAGCCCTGCTCACGCGCCATATCTAGTAAGATGCGGGCGAATTTATCATCATCCTCGATAATTAGCAAAGTGCGATCGCCCGGTTGAATTATTTCTCGGTCATCTGGAATTTCGCTGGGTAAGGTGGTAAGTACTTTCACGGATGGAGAAGTATCTAAAATCGTAGGTCTGCTTTCGACTATTGACACTTCTCTTATAGTCGATGCTGTGCGGATAGAGGTATCAAGGGATGGTGTAGTGAGAGTATTTTCACCATTTTTTTCCTGTCGCCTGGGCAAGAAAAGGGTGAAGGTGCTTCCCTGTCCTGGTTCGCTGACTAGTTCAATTCTCCCTCCCAACAGTTGAGCCAATTCGCGGCTGATGGACAAGCCTAAACCAGTTCCCCCATACTTGCGGCTGGTGGTGCCATCTGCCTGCTGAAATGCCTCAAAAATAATCTTCTGCTTCTCGGCTGCAATGCCTATACCCGTGTCGCTGACGGCAAAAGCAATCATCAGATGATCAACTTCGGCTATTCGTAACTTGACGCTTCCCTGTTCCGTAAACTTAAAAGCGTTAGCTAGGAGATTTTTCAGCACTTGTTGCAGGCGTTTGGAGTCGTTATAAATTGTCGGGGGTAACTTCTCATCCAGTTCAATAGTAAAACTGACTTCTTTGTTGTGGGCAACTTGTCGGAAAGTCTGCTCTAGAGATGTCTCCAAATCTGCAAAAGCAATTTGCTCAATATCGAGGGACATCGTACCCGACTCAATTTTTGCCAAATCTAGAATGTCATTAATCAACTCCAGCAAATCAGTACCAGCCGAGTAAATAGTCCGGCTGTATTCTACCTGTTTGTCGGTTAAGTTGCTAAGAGAGTTATCTGCTAGCAGCCTTGCTAAAATTAACAGGCTATTTAGCGGTGTCCGTAACTCGTGGGACATATTCGCCAGAAATTCAGACTTATATTTGGAAGACAACTCCAGTTGTTCAGCTTTTTCTTCCAAAGACTGCCTCGCCAGTTCAACTTCCTGGTTCTTGCGGGCAACTTCCTGATTTTGCGCTTCTAACAATTCTGCCTTTTCTTCTAGCTCCTCATTGAGTTGTTGTAATTCTTCGTTAGACTGCTTGACAAGAAATTGTGATTCCTCCAACTCCTGGGCCTGTTCTTCTAGCCGTTGATTGCTTTGCTGTAGTTCTTCTTGCTGGCTTTGCAGTTCTTCTGTTAAAGTAACAGACTCTTCAAGTAGTTGCTGGGTTTGCACTTGTGAGGCGATGTTATTTAAAAATACACCCAGATTTTCACTCAATTGCTCTAGAAATGTCAGGTGTAACTGTTTAAAAGTCCCGAAAGAGGCAAGTTCAATTACGGCATTTACTTCGGACTCAAAGAGTATAGGTAACACAATAATATTTAGCGGCGGAGCTTCTCCCAAGCCGGAACTGATGCGGATATAGTCACTGGGAACTTCCGTGAGGAGGATTCTTTGTTTTTCTAAGGCGCATTGTCCTACCAATCCCTCGCCCAAGCCAAACTGATTTGCTAAATTTTTACGTTCTTTATAAGCATAACTACTTAACAACTTCAGCACTGGTTGGTCGTTTGTAGAGTCCATCACATAAAAAACGCCTTGGGATGCTCCAACCAGTGGTGCTAAATTCGACAAGATCGTTCGAGACATACTTTCCAGATTTCGCTGCCCTTGGAGCATCTGGGTAAATTCAGCTAAGTTAGACTTTAGCCAGTTTTGCTCTTCATTTTTTTGAGTTGTGTTTCGCAGATTAAAGATCATCTGGTTGAAGGTGCGCGTCAACACACCAATTTCATCTTGGCGATCGCTATCTGGTAAACTCACCGATAAATCCCCATCCGCCATTTTTTCTGCCAAATCAGAAACTCGCTTGAGCGGTACTGAGATATGTCTAGTCAGGGCGAATCCGATCAAACCTAAGAGCAAAGAAAATAAGGGAATACTACAAACAATACTCGCGATCGTTTGGTGTCCAGCAGCTTTTGCCTTAGCAGAGCGCTTTTCCAGCAGTGTATTCTCCTCGTTTTTCATTGCCTGGATAAGTTGCTGGATTTTATCCATCAGCTGCTTACCCTGGTCTGTCAGCACAGCTTTTTGGGAAGCTTCTAAGCCCTGGCTTTGCCGTAGCTCAATGACATCTTTCATTACAGCCATTCTTTCAGTTAGGAGTGGCTGTAAAATGTCAAGCCGATTTTGTTGGTTGGGGTTATCTGCTGTTAACCTCAAAAGTTCCTTGACTTTTTGATTCATTACTTGGATGGCAGCATTATAAGGTTCTAAATAGCGCTGTTCTCCAGTAATAATGTAACCGCGTTGCCCAGTCTCAGCATTTGTCAGTTGCAAGTTGAGGTCTTCAAGCTGACTTAACACCTGGTAGGTATGGCTTTCTTGGCGCGAAGTTTCAATTAGCTCATTGGTGCTTTGGTAGGAGATTAGACCAATGGTGGTCAGAGTTGCCAAACTCAGGGCAAAACTTACTCCAATCTTGGTTCCAATCTTCAAACGGTTCAGCATTCTTCCACGCAGGTATTCAAATTATTTCGGTTTTTGAGACTATTCTGATGGTTTTTTAACTATCCAAAACAGATTTAGGATATTTCATTTTTGTGGGATATGTCTAGTTTTTGCACCCCAAATATTATTTGTATCCTAATATATTTACAAATGTCACCTAAATAAGTATGTAAATATAGCATTTCCCAAGCTATTAAGGTACACCCGTAGGGGCACGGCACTGCCGTGCCCCTACACCTTGCGATATAATGTTGTACCTCATCTGAATGGGAACAGCTATAATCTATTCCTCTAACATTCTGATAATCAAAAAGAATAACCCTTTAGATAGCATAACTTCTTTCAAAAGAAGCAATAACCTTATTTTATAATTCAATCTTGCGGTGGATGATTAAATACTTATTCTTAAACTATAAAGAATAAATTGAACATCAGACTTTAGTTACTAAAAAATCGTGGCTTTCATTATATGAGTACAGTAATTAATTTAGCAATACCCAAATTCTGCAAATTGCAAAAGGTAGAATTTATCGGTGGCTTAGGAATTATAATATGTTGCGATCGCTAAATAACTTTGGGGCTTGACAAAAAGCCTGAATAGTAAAATACAACCTATACTCGGAGAATATGTAATTTATAGGATAAGTATATTCCTAAAACCTCTTGATATTAACTTGACGTTTAACTAGAAATTTATAATAATCTGGCGATCGCTTCTAGCTGCATCAAGTTCACATTGGCTATAGATAGTAAAATGCTGGATGTTGTTACTCTCTAAAATAGCCCTCGCACCTGCTATGTAAATATCAGTGCCTTTTATAACTATTACGTAATGGTCAAGGGTGAGATGATGATCGTAATATCTAGCTAAATCATCAGGAATCCCTAAATGAGCGTACTTATCTTGGGAGTTGGTGATATTTTCTGCATAAATATCACTTAGATTGCTTGTATTTTTAGCACCTATCGATACTTGATTCATCGGAAAGCCAGCAGTTCTCAGTTCAGTAAGCGCTCTTTCGGTATCTTGGTGCGTGTAAAAAACACCAAGTGCGTGTTTATAGCGACTATTTGGGGTGGAGTATGGCTCATAAACCCCCCACTGTTGAAGATCACGGTGATTAAAAATCCTCTTAGCAAGACGAGTTTCTATGTCTATGCCGGTTACTATCACCAAATAGTAACCTTTACAGACAAGATCGCTGTAACCCCGTGCTTGGTTTTCTGGAATTCCTAAACTTAGAAGAAAAGTAGGCAAACCACCTGCTAAAGTGGTAGCGATCGCAGTTGCTTCTTTCCCGGCTAGGATGACTGGACCGATACCAGGAATTACCCAGAGGACTAAACCACCTAAAGCACTACCAGTAAAGGCTCCAGCAAGATTCTTTTCAGATGTATTGCTAGTGTCCTCTTTAACTTCAACACCAGCAATATCACTTTGTTCTTCTGTTTTCCGTGCAATTACAGAAACTTTCTGCATCGGAAAATTAGAAGCTTTTAGTTCCTGAAGTACCAATTGTGCATCGGAACATTTAGCGAAAACTCCTATAGTTTTTCGCTCTTTTTCTAATGTCATTTTATCGGTTTATTGCAGCTAGAAGTGATTCCCAAGACTGTTAGCTAATTTGGGCTAATTACACAGCTCGACGAGTCAGCAAACCCCAAATGAAAATCAGTATCATAGCACCAAGAACAGCAAATAAAATGCTTCCAAGGGATAAAGCTCCTACAGATGCGGCGGCTGCGGAACTACTTCCTAGCAATACTTGACCCAAATAACCCCCAAATACGGCTCCAAGGATTCCTAATACAATGGTGGAGAGAATACCCCCACCTTGGGTTCCAGGATAAAATAATTTAGCTAATGCACCTGCAATTAAACCCAAAACCAGCCAAGCAATAATGTTACCCATGAAATTTCTCCTTTCTTGAGAATCTGCTTTTTTTGCTTTTGACTTTTTTATATTAAAGTTTGGCTACAAAATTTCTGATCTATCTAGAGAACTAATATCAAAAATCTTTAGAGGTTGTTTGAAAAGTCCTCTTCTTGGTAGCAAAACGTTCTAGATCCCCCTAAATCCATGCCACTTGATGCCAGTCCGCTCAAGTCGGGAAACCCGCCCACGCGGCTGGCTCCTCTACTTGGGGAGACACGCCAGATCCTCCACTTGGTGAGGCAGCCCGGTCTTGTTGCCCCAACAAAGAGGGACTGCCGAACCCGGAGGGGGAAACCCCAGACGCTCTCTACGAGACGCTAAAAGCGTAGCTTGCTTCCCTGTAAGGGTACGCGGACTCGCTAACGCTTTTAGCGTCTCCCCCTGGGACAAGACCGGACTGGCTCCCCAAGACCGCAGTGGCTCCCCGATAAATTGGGGGACTTCGATTCTTCCCCCTTTTTAAGGGGGGTTAGGGGGGATCTAGAAGTGCCTAAAATCACAGCTAAATAGTTTTCAAACAACCTCGTTAGATATCATTTGAATGTTTACCAGGTGGTGAAAGCTACAGATCCCCGACTTCTCAAAGAAGTCGGGGATCTGGTTTCGGGGATCTAGTTTCTCAGAAATAATTTAGGTGTACTCCAGTTCGATTTTTGGTAAATAATATTACGTTGTTCAAAAAAACAATTTGAATCGTGCTAGCTGGTTTTCAATTGTGACTGTGAGGATGTTATTCAGTTCTGTGGTGTCTTGGAATTGGAGAATTTGTTGTGTGGGTAAGTCGAAAGGAAATTGCCCTTCTAATTCTGGGCGTTGCATTTGCGCTAAGAGAATTTGTTCAGTTCGCTTACTTTGGATGGCATAGCCAATTTCAATACAGACATTGGGACTGGGAATTAGTTGAGGAGTTTCTTTACCATCAATGCTAGCAATGGCCGTGGTGTCAGCGATAAATAACAAACTCTTACGGATTTTTCGCATGACTGTGCGGTTAATTCGGACGGTAGCACCAGTGGGACGAGAGGATTCTACTAATGTTAGGGGAAGACGCGATCGCAAGTTTAAACTATCCAAACTTTTTCGTAGTTCTTCTCTGAGAATATTTGTCGCTGCAACATACTCAGTTTGATAAGATAAAAAAATCGTTGGTTCTAACTGAGCCAACACCGCCTGCTTGGTGAAATAAATTTCATGACTAATTAAGTCAATGTTAGAGACGCAATAACCGCCACTACCTTCAATATAAAATTCAATATTTTCCCCTTCCAGATAACGCCCAAACCAAGTTGATTTCTTAACTTCGTCACTTTCTTCCAAAAAGTCTGCTCGCAATGCTGACTTCAGCAGACTTTTTTTGCTTAAGCGAATGTCTGGCGGACGTTTTTCCAGTTCTGGAATCGGCTCATAATCCTGTAGATACCACGCCCTGAGCGCAATAATTGACATAAGACGCTATTTAAACTGTTTCTCGCTATTCAACTTCGTATAATCTTACACCTAGAGGAGTGCCTATTTCGGACTTATCTTGAAAATTGGGCATTGGGCATGAGGGAATAGCACTAAGTTAGGGACTTCCAAAGAAAAAAATATCCCAAAACTGACGCAAAAACCTCTGTATTTCTCCTCTCTCTGTGTTCTCTGCGCCTCTGTGGTTCGTTTATTTGCATAATTTATTTCTTGGAAATCCCTTAAGATGCAGCCCTTGCCCCAACTGGTTCCCAGCCTGGAGGCTGGGAACCCATTCCCTGAGGGCTGCCGCCTCCTCTTTTTTGACGAGAGGCAGCAGCCCATTCAGAATACGTTCCCAGCCTTCAGGCTGGGAACGAGTCTACATAAGTCTTTGGGCTTTACAAGCGTGCCATTCGGGCATGGGGCATTAGTTATTCTTGCCGTGCCTTCCCTGTTCCCTACTCTTCTACCTTTATTTAATTATTTTAGCTAAAGGCTTAATGGGAATCTCAATCCAGAACTCTGTACCTTTACCAGGTTCTGAAATGCACTCCATTATTCCCCCATGTTTTTCGACAATAATCTGATAGCTGATTGACAATCCCAATCCTGTACCCTTGCCCACAGGTTTGGTAGTGTAAAATGGGTCAAAAATCCGCGTTTTTACCTCTTGAGTCATTCCTGGTCCATTGTCACTAATCCGAATCAACAGACGAGAGTTGTCTGTTGAGACTTTAGTGGAAATCTGGATACTTGGAATTGGGCATAGCTTGTACTCCCTGTCCCCTTGTCCTCTTGTCTCCTTGTCTCCTTGTCTCCTTGTCCTGTTGTCCCCAGTCCCCAGCGATGCACTGAGTTTGTCGAAATGTCCCCAATCCTCAGTCCCCATTTCCCAGTCCTCATTCCCCATTACTAAGGCATCTATGGCATTGCTGAAAATATTCATGAATACCTGATTCATTTGGCCGGCATAGCATTGCACCAGTGGGATGTTGCCATAATCTTTGATTACCTCAATATCTGGAAATTTAGCATTTCCTTTCAGCCGATGTTGCAAAATTAATAAGGTGTTGTCAATGCCTTCATGCAGATCAACGCGCTTGTTGTCAGCCTCATCCAAGCGAGAAAAATTGCGTAACGACAGCACTATTGAGCGGATGCGTTCGCTTCCTACTTGCATTGAGGTAATGATTTTTGGGAGGTCTTCTACTAAAAATTCAAAATCAACTGCTTCGATCGCAGCGCTAATTTCACTATGGGGATAAGGATAGTGTAACTGGTAGAGACGTAAAATTTCTAGGAGTTGTTCGGTGTAGTCACTAGCATGACACAGATTACCGTAGATAAAGTTAACAGGGTTGTTGATTTCGTGGGCAACACCCGCCACCAACTGTCCTAAGCCAGACATTTTTTCGGTCTGAATCAATCTTGTCTGTGTTTCTTGAAGTTGATGTAGGGTATGCTCTAACTTGGCAGCTTGATTTCTGGCTTGAATTTCGGACTCTGAGGTTTGTTTGTAGAGTTGTGCTTGTTGAATAGCGATCGCAGCCTGATCTGCCAGCTGTTGCAATAAATAAATCTCTGCATCCTGCCAATTTCTGGGAGCGTTACATTCATGGGCAATTAATAAGCCCCATAGTTCCATACCGATATTAATTGGAACTATTAAGTTTGCTTGGACTTGCAGACTTAGCAAAAACTCTTGATGACAATCACTTAAAGAAGCAATTGAAACGTTATTAATTGCCCGTACCCTGTCCTGAGAGTATAGACGGGTATACTCATCAGGAAAGCATTGCGATGGTGCATTCACTCCCAAGACTGACTGCCAATCGCCATTAATCTCTTCTACAATCACCGATTTACTCTTCAGTTGGAAAATCACCACTCGGTCTGAATTTAGCAGTGAGCGAACTTCCCGAACAATAGTTTGCAGGGTTGTTTGCAAGTCCAATGTGCGGCGAATATGCTCTGTGATTTGCTTGATTACCTTGGTAAACAGTAATGATTTTTCGAGTTCAGCCGTTTGCTCTTGCACCCGCAGTTCTAGGTTGACATTGAGGGATTGTACCTGTTTATACATTTGCTGCTGCTCAATTGCCATTGAGAAATGCTCACATAAAGCTTGCGCTAATGATATCTCTTCGGGCTTCCACTCAGATGATTGCCCCTTTTTCTCCTCTCGCCAAACCTCAAAGGAAAGCTGAGGTAACAGTTGTCGCCGATTTTGATCGCATCGTCCCGCCCACAAGATTTCTGTTTCAAATTCAGAGCGAAAAATACTTAATACACCGATAAATTTTTCGCGGTAATGTAGGGGAATGAGCATCAGTCCGCGAATTTGAGTAGAACGGAACGCTAAAGCCAAAATTCGCAAATGTGGTTCTTTGTAGAGGTCAGTAGTTGCCCAAATATTACCTTGTTTGCACTCAGCCATCCACTTTTGCCACATCGGATGCTGTTCGATAATACTGTTATCTAACTCGTAAGGGAGTATCGGTTGGTCGCCCCAGGTGTACACTTCCCCAGCCTGTTCAATGTAAAGCCTGCCACCTATTCCACCAAAGGCAGTAATTACTGCTTCTAGCGCTCCCTGCAATTGGATTGTTGGCAGTTTATGCAATAGTGTGGTAACTCGGTTAATAGTAGCTTCTTGCTCTTGCTTGGCGCGGGCTGTGGCGAGTAGATCGCTTTGAGCGATCGCGATCGCTACCTGGTCAGCAACTTGCTGCAATACTTTCAATTCCGGCTTCAAAATCTCTCGCGGTTCGGTGTGGTGAGATACCAACAATCCCCACAGTTTAGGCTTTGCCGATTGTTCTTGTGGGTTGCAATGTATAATTGGTACTACCAACGATGACTGCACGCCCATTGCCTTTAGATATTGAATATGACATGGGTCTACCTGCCGATAGTGGATATTAGTTTGTAGACGTTTACCAGTTTCTTTTGACTGTAGAGGCGATAGCCCGATCTTTCCGTTTGCCACATCCACAATGGAACGTTGGCCAACTAACAAAAACATCTCTCTGGCGGCTTCTGGAATATCATGAACTGGGAACCGTAACCCCAATAAAGATGGTAGACGCTCCTCATGAATAGATTCTGCAATCACTTCACCACTACCATCAGCACCAAAGCGATACACTTTCACCCGATCTGCACCCAAAAATAAACGCACTTGGCTAACGGTAGTCGTTAATATTTCTTGGAGGTCGAGCGATCGCCTGATCTGGTTGATCATCTGATGCAGTAAACTTTCTTGGTCTAAGCTTTGCTGCAAACCCTTTGGTTTATCGCTAAGTGTCATCGCCTATATACACCATGACTGAAGTATGATTTTTTATAAAATTGTCCCTAATGAAAATTTTTAACTTAGCAGTACCTTGATCTTCATCCGATTTTAAGTCTAAAGTTACAAAAATTTTAGTCTTTTAATTATTGGCACTTCTTAATTTTATATTCTCAATCATTGAAATATTCCAGTAATTTTACTTAAATTAATGTCTGAATAATTTCATGAAATTAAAAATATTTTTTCCGATTTTTGCCCATGAATTCAATTAATTAAGATTTATTCAAATCAATAACTAAATTATTGGTAACTTTTTCAAATGGGGAATTTTCTTATTCCCCGTTTAACTACTGACTTTATGTTGAATGTAACTATTTTGATTAAATTATTCGTAAATTACTGTTAAAGATAGTAAATTACGAATTTCTTCACGGACACTCATGAGAGTTTTACCGAGATGGTTTTGACCGGCTTGGTTAGCACCACAGCCCCAAAAAGAATCGGTTGGGGAGTTTTCAACCAAAATCTCATCACCTGTCATTAGGAGAATCTCTCTAATATCAGCATGAGTGAGAAACTTTTTGAATACAGCTTCTCGCATAATTTGAGTTTTCACTAAATTCCAGTCTTGACGGCATTGGCGAGTGCTACATCTTCCCAAAGCGGCAGCTTCTTCTGGGGTGGCGGCAGTATGAATAACGGGTATAATTACCGCATCTGTGCTACCTACAAATTTTTGCGCTTGATAATAATGCTCAACTGTTTGCCAGTAAGTACCCTGAATGTGGATTCCGTGAGGAGAAAAGTTAGAAAAACAGCCATAAGGCTGCCAAACCTTATAAAAGTAAATGGTCATTTGAAAATTGCTCTTTTATATATCAACTTCACTCTAGCTGAGTAGGTAAAGCCTTAACAAACTCCCTAGATGTAAGCTGAACTGACTTTTCACATGGAAAAGCCGAAGAAAAACCTAACCCCCTTCTCGCGTCGGGAAGGGAGAAAATTCCAAGTCTCTCTCCTTTGAGGATGGGTTACTTTTATGTTCGCCGATTAACCAGGGTAGCGCTGGCTTGGTCAACAGGCATTAGTAAAACTTCATTAATATTGACATGGGGCGATCGCGTCACACAAAAAAATATCACATCAGCGACATCATCTGCTGTCAGGGGTGTAACTCCCTGATAAACGTTGTTGGCGCGTTCAGTATTTCCGTGAAAACGCACCTCGCTAAATTCTGTTTCTACCATCCCAGGATCAACGGAAGTTACACGTATCCGCGTCCCCAACAGGTCTTGTTTTAAACCTTCAGAAATTGCTCTCACAGCAGCTTTGGTAGCACAGTAGACATTGCCACCGGGATAGGTTTGATGTCCGGCTATGGAACCTAAATTTACCAGATGACCGCGATCGCGATTCACCATTCCCGGAACGACATAGCGTGAGACGTAAAGTAAACCCTTAACGTTAGTATCAATCATGTCTTCCCAGTCTTGAAAGTTGGCTTCGTGCAACTTGTCTAAACCACGACTTAAACCCGCATTATTAATGAGAATATCAATTTCAGACCAGGTGGGGGGTAGAGTAGCAATGGCAGACTCAACAGCGCGGCGATCGCGCACATCTAGCTGTAATAAATGAATTTCAGTACCAAATTCTTGACTGAGAGTATCTGCTAGCTGTTGCAAACGTTCTAACCGTCGTGCCGCTAAGATCAGTTTTGCACCCGCACCAGCGAAGATTCTTGCACAAGCAGTACCAATACCACTACTTGCACCAGTGATCAAAATAATTTGATTTTTTAAGGATATCATTGTTAGTCAAAAGTCAAGAGTTCAGTGCTAATTTAAATACAGAATTTGGTAATTTAGCAAGTTAGTGAAAGAGAAAATTTAGTATCCAATAGAGTTCAGTTCATCATATTTTGCTCAGGAAGATCCCCCCAACCCCCCGATAAATTGGGGGGCTTATAACCGTCGAACTGACGTATATTTACTAGAACTCTCCGGCTAAGGCTGCAACACACCGTTCGCAAATTAGGGGATGTTCTGCTGATTCTCCCACATGGGTAGAGTAGTTCCAACAGCGATCGCACTTTTGCCCATCTGCTTTCACCACACCAATTTCCCAGTCTTCCGTCTGCGCTGTGTATTCTAATCCTTTCAATCCTTCAGCAGAATCTAATAATTCCACTTGGGAAGTCAGCAATAAATACCGAAGTTCGTCAATCCCGTTACCCTTAACTGGGTTAAAGGCTTTGATAGCATCACCTAATTGTTTGTGAGGTATATGAATCAAAGTTTTCGCTTCCAGGGAAGAACCAATTAGTTTTTCTATCCTGGCTTGTTCTAACACCTTATTAACATCGGTGCGGAGTTGTCGCAGCGCCTCCCAAAATTCCGCTAACTCTGGATTACGCCATTTTTCCTCTACTTGCACCCAACCGGCTTCAAACACTGACTTGTAAGGTGTTTTGTAAGGGAGATATTGCCAGATATCTTCGGCGGTGTGGGATAATACTGGTGCGATCGCTCGTGCTAAATTTTCTAAGGCTATCTTCAGCACTGTTTGACAACTGCGACGGCGAAAAGCATCTTTTGCACTGATGTAAAGCCGATCTTTAGCCACATCTAAATAAAAGTTGGATAAATCCACCACGCAGAAATTCTGCACCGTTTGGAAAAAGCGGAAGAATTGGAAACTCTCAAAGGCTTCCGTCACTTCCTCAAATACCTCGCTGATGCGGTGCAGCATATAACGGTCAAGTTCGGGCAATTCCTCGAAGGGGACTGCATCTTTTTCGGGGTCAAAATCATCCAAGCTACCCAACAAAAACCGCGCCGTATTCCGAATTTTGCCTCTAACATCATTCATCTGCTTGATGATGTTTTTACCAATGCGGACATCGCCGGAGTAATCTACCGATGATACCCACAATCTCAAGACATCTGCACCATAAGCCGGTTCTACTTTTTGATTTTTCCCGCCTTCAATGATTATATTTGGGTCAACCACATTTCCTTCTGACTTACTCATCTTCCGCCCTTGTTCATCCAAAGCGAAGCCGTGAGTTAAGACAGTTTTGTAAGGTGCAACATCATTTACCGCTACACTGGTGAGCAAGCTTGACTGGAACCAACCGCGATGTTGGTCGGAACCTTCCAAATATATATCAGCAGGGTATCGTAACTCTGGACGCTGTTGGACGACAGATGCCCAAGATGAGCCAGAATCAAACCATACATCCATTGTGTCTGTACCTCTGCGGTACGACTTACCATTTTGCAGATAGGATTCTGGTAATAGCTCTTCAACCGAAAGTTCCCACCAAGCATCAGAACCAATTTCAGCGATAATTCCTTGGACGTGGTTGATAATTTCTTCATTCAGCAATACTTCCCCAGTGGCTTCGTCGTAAAAAACGGGAATGGGTACACCCCAAGCCCGTTGACGAGAGATACACCAATCGGAACGTTCCGCCACCATTGGCGTGATGCGATTTTCACCTTGGGCTGGAATCCATTTTACCGTGGCGATCGCCTTTAACGCTTCTTCCCGAAATCCTTCCACCGAAGCAAACCATTGTTCAGTGGCGCGGAAAATCGTTGGCTTTTTCGTCCGCCAATCATAAGGATATTTGTGGGGATATGGTTCTTCCTTCAACAAAGAACCAGCCGCATTTAAGGCATCAATCACCGCCTGATTCCCATCACCCAGCACATTCAACCCCGCAAACTCACCCGCTTCTTCGGTAAAATTGCCATTGTCATCCACTGGCGCAAGGATGGGCAAACCGTAGCGCCCACCAACGATGTAGTCTTCTTGACCATGACCGGGTGCAGTATGTACCAACCCAGTACCCGATTCAGTAGTAATGTAATCACCACCTATAACAATCGGACTTTCTCGGTCAAATAGAGGATGACGGTAAGTAGTATGTTCTAAGTCATTCCCCTTAAAGGTGGCTTTTAGAGTTAACTCAACTCCCAATGTCGAAGATAAACGTTCGACTAAATCAGCAGCAACAATGAGATAGCGAAACCTCACTCTTTCTGTTAACGGAGAATGAGAAGAAACTTCCTCACTCCCCCTCCCTGCTTGCGGGGAGGGGGTTGGGGGGTGGGGTTCTACTTCCACCACTGCATAATTCAAATCTGCATTCACCGCCACAGCCAAATTCGCTGGAATTGTCCAAGGTGTAGTTGTCCAGATAGCCACACCCAAATCTGACTGATATTCCGCCAACAGTGGTTTTACAGCTGACGCCAAACCTGTGATTGCAAAAGCTGCATAGATACTGCGGGAAATGTGACCTTCAGGATATTCCAACTCAGCTTCCGCCAAAGCAGTTTTAGAACTGGGACTCCAGTGAACCGGCTTCAAACCGCGATAAATGTAGCCTTTTAAGAACATTTGACCAAACACGCCAATTTGAGCCGCTTCATAAGCCGGTTTCAGAGTTAGATAAGGGTTATCCCAATCACCCCAAATACCGTAGCGTTTAAAATTTTGACGCTGGTCATCTACAGTAACTAAAGCAAATTCTTTCGCTTTTTGCCGTAGTTGTAAAGGCGTTAAATTTTGCCGTTCTGCTGACTTCATGTTCTGCAAAACTTTTAACTCAATTGGTAATCCGTGACAATCCCAACCAGGAACGTAGCGAACTTTACGCCCTTGTAGCAGTTGGTAGCGGTTAATAATATCTTTGAGAATTTTATTTAAAGCATGACCAATATGGAGTGAGCCATTAGCGTAGGGAGGCCCATCGTGCAGTATAAATAATTCGCCGGGGTTATTTTTGGAGAGGCGATCGTAGATTTTATTTTCTTCCCAAAATTTCTGGATTTCCGGCTCACGCTTGATGGCGTTTGCCCGCATATCAAAGTTAGTCTTGGGTAGGTTGACAGTATCTTTGTAACTTCCTGATTCGGTCACAGTCTCATGCCTAGAATTAGGTGTGCAGGTTTTATTAATTATAGAAGATAGCCTGAAAACCAAAATTCGCTATTTTATTCTCCTTTCAATAAACCTCTCCTTTAGTTCAAGTCTTTCCCTCTCCGACTCGGAGAGGGACGGTTTTACGTAGTAAAATCTTCTTAGAAGTCTTTTTTGCTCTAGACAATCAGGAATTTTGCAGAGGTTGAGAGTTAATCAACAGAAAGTAGTACAATTTTCTGGGTTCGCCTATTGCCTATCCAAAAATTTCGTTTAAAAACAAAGAATTTTGGGGTTGCTCTAATGCTAAGTCCTGTAGTAACAGTCAGTATTTTTCAAAAACAATCCGACCCTAAAGTATTTTCAGCAGGCCAAGTCATCTTTGAAGAAGGACAGTCTGGTGATGAGATATATGGCATTCTGGAAGGAGAGGTAGATATATTAGTCAATGGCAAAATTGTAGAAACCATTGAAACGGGCGAAGTTTTTGGTGCCGGGGTACTTGTAGGAGTAAAAAATAGAACTTACACAGCTATTGCCAAGGTGGATACCAAACTGGTTTTCCTTAATGAAGAAAGGTTTCTCTTTGCCGTTGAGCAAACACCTATGTTTGCCTTAGAGGTAATGAAAAGTTACTCAGAACGTCTGACTCGCTTGCAACATCTGGTCTAAGCTAATTCCAAAAAAAATTCTCCAATGTCTCGTTCCCAGTCTCTGACTGGGAATACTTAACGGGGGGCTGCCGCCTCAAAACTTGCGCCTATGCCGCAATGAATAGCAGCACTTCAGAATCGTCAAGTCGATTAGTGTTGTGAAGTAGAATCGCATCGATTCTGTAAAACCCAACAATTAATATTATTTGTCACCAACAGATATTTGACGACACCATTAACTACAGCACGGCAATATGATACACGCGATCGCTTAACCGAATGGCACTAAGTTAAGATACAGCCCTTGCGCTGACTGGAACAAGCCTCCAGGCTGGGAACCCATTCTGGGGGGGCTGCCGCCTCCTCTTTCTTGACCAGAGGCGGAGCCTCTCGGAATACATTCCCAGCCTGGAGGCTGGGAACGAGGCTACACAGGCTTTTGGGCTTTTCTTAGTGCCATTCATCGCTTAACCCAAGTGACAACGAAGAATGTCACGGGTACAATATTCTCGGACTTTAAATATACCCTTGATGCAATAGGTAATCTCCTACTCCCCAATTTAATCATGTGGACTCAAATCGACACCCATATTAGTCAGGTGACGGGCGAAAAATTCCAGAGTCAGCAACGGCGATCAGTTGGTGGCGGGTGCATCAACCAAGGTTATGCTGTCTCTAATGGTGAGAGAAACTACTTCGTCAAACAAAACCTTGCATCCCAAGTTGCGATGTTTGAAGCTGAGGCGTTGGGTTTAGAAGAAATGCTAGCAATAGGTAGTATTCGCGTTCCCAAACCAATTTGCTGGGGTACTGCTGATAATTCTAGCTACATCGTTTTGGAATGGTTGGAACTTGGTAGCGGTAACAGCAATTTATGGCAAGAAATGGGGCGCAAGTTAGCGGCAATGCATAAAGCTAGCAACAGTCAAGGTTTTGGTTGGAAAATTAATAATACCATTGGTTCCACGCCGCAAATCAATACTTGGACAGCAGACTGGACGGAATTTTATATTAAACATCGCTTGGATTATCAATTTCAGTTGGCAAGGCGACGGGGAGCTAATTTTCCTCAGCAAGACAAATTACTAGCAGCTATCCCTGAACTCTTGGCAGATCATCAGGTGCAACCTTCCTTAGTACATGGCGACTTATGGGGCGGAAATGCTGGGTGTACTGCGTCGGGAGAACCAGTGATATTTGATCCAGCAACTTATTTTGCAGATAGAGAAGTTGATATCGCCATGACAGAATTATTTGGTGGTTTCCCAGCAGGGTTTTATAAGGGTTATAACGACGTATTTCCGTTAGATGCAGGCTATGAGCAGAGAAAAACACTCTATAACCTATATCACATTTTGAATCACTTCAATTTATTTGGGGGTAGTTACGATTCGCAAGCCAATAGGATGATTGACCAGATTTTACGATAAGTAGAGGATGGTAGAAATATATGAACACAAGATTGGTCGATTCACTGCTGCAAATCATCACCTCCCTCACTCTGGAAGAACGTCTTTTACTGCAAGAACGCCTCAACAGTATGGCAGTTCAATTAACTCCAGGTGTTTGCGGTGGACAACCACGCATTCGCAACACCCGCATTCCCGTATGGACACTAGTAGCTTTCCGTCAGCAAGGAGCAGATGATGCAGAATTGCTGCGTAATTATCCCACCCTCACTAAAGATGATTTAACGGCAGCATGGGCATACTACGCACAGCACGAGGAAGAATTAAATGGTGTGCTGGCTGCTATCAATGAGGACGATAATGTTTAAGCTTTACTCCAATGAGAACTTTCCCACAGATATGGTGCTAGAACTCCGCCAGTATGGTTATGATATCCTCACCTCCCAAGAAGCCGGACAAGCTAATCAAGGAATCCCGGATGAAGATGTTCTCACCTTTGCAACCCAAAATCAGCGAGTCGTCATTACCCTCAATCGTGAGGACTTTATCGCCCTACACCGTAGTGCTATTTATCACCAAGGCATAATCATTTGTAAAACTGATAGAGACTATGCAGGGCAAATACACGCTCTCTACGCCTATCTGCAACAAACAGAAGACTTGAAAAATCGCCTCATTCGAGTTAAAAAGCAGAATCAGCCCAAATCTAGCCAACAAGTTTTCGTCATTCAGGAATATTAACTAAATAATTAATAGAGTAGGTAAGATGCCTAACCCACAAGACTTAACTCCTGGTTTCGATATCGTATAACTGACAGAGGGTGCGGAGTTTTTGTTTAAGGCGATCGCGCACATTGTCTGGTAATATCACGACACAATCTGGCGCATACTGCATCACTTCCCGCATAAACCAAAATGTACTAGATACTCGCCTGACAACTCGCCTAACTCGCGCTTTATCTGGTAGCCACTCATTAATATTGTCTTCTGGTTTAGCTTGATAGGCAAAAGCCAAGCCAGCAAATAGATGCATTTCCACTTCTATCTGGGCTAAATTAGCTCGCCACTCACCAGAAATTGGCATGACAGCAGCTTCTGTAATCCTGTCTAATCGTAAACTCCAGTTGTGAAGCAGTTCTGGGATATCAAAGTTTCCTTCTGTCTCTTCGCACCAGCAATCAAGATATTGCCGCTTTTCGTGGGGTGTAACTTTTGCATGGCGAACGGTAAAATTAAACACACGCTCTGCTGCATCTTGATAGGAAAGCTGAAAAGGCTGTTCGCGTAAGATGTAGCGGTCTATTTCTAAGCGCCAAGGTGGGGGCAAATTCTCTAAGAAACGTTCGATTTCGCCTCGCAGGGGTAATGATAGTTCGCTGCGTTCGAGAAGTAAGTTTGCAATGATTTGGGCTTGTTCAATTTGCCCGATGTCTGTCAACGCATTGATACATCTATGTAATGCTCTAATGCGTGGTTCTTTCCAATCGTTATTGTTACCGATGAGTAACTGACGTTGAGCGATCGCTTTAATTAACTTAGAGATATTAGGGTCTTCTCCCCACATCATACCGAATTCACGAGCGATCGCTTCTAGCTCGGCTTTATCACGTTCTGATATCGACAGTGTAATAGATTGACCTTTTCGACTCATATTTTATACGGACACTTTTATACGGATATATCTTGGCAACTTCTATTTTGCATGGCATTATAGGGAATAACAACGAGTTACGGACAGTTTTTAAGCAAAGTGAAAAACTCGCACCAATGGTGCGAGAAATAGCCTGGAGATGTTTTATACCCTTCTAAAAAACTGCAACCAATGGTTGCAGAAATTTGTGGGTGGTATTTAGCACATATATAAAACTGCCACCATTGGTGGCAGAAATTGCTTTGATTCATAAGTTTTCAACGTGGCACTTTAGATCAACTAAGCATTCGCAGGGAATTTTCAAGGATATGTCCGAAAATTACAGCATAAATCTCAAACCTGTTTATTCTCAAACCGTCCCTACACCTGACGGGGTAAAATTACCCAATAATTGGTCGCTTTCTTGGCATCAAGCAGAAACCTATCAAGCATTACAAGATCCAAATATTGATGTTGTCTTTAATAGAGCCATGACAGGCGATGGTAAAAGTTTGGCTGCTTATTTGTCAGCAATGACAAATCGCACGTACACTTTGGCAATGTATCCCACAAATGAACTCGCACGAGATCAAGAAAAACAGGTTCAAGGATACAAAGATAAATTTCAACCCAAGTATGAACCTCAAATTAATCGCTTAAATGCGGCTATTTTGGAAAAATATATAGCTACTGGTAAGCTGTCTTCCAAACGAGATGGGATAGAAGATTTTTCTACTAACTATGAAATTCTGCTGACGAACCCTGATATTTTCCATTACATCCATAATTTTTATTACTTGAGAGGAAAAATAGATAATCCTGACAGGTTATTCAGACGTATAGATGAAAATTATAAATTATTTATCTATGATGAATTTCATATTTTTTCATCTCCACAAATAGCTAGTGTGATCAATACAATACTTTTAATGAAACACACTGGTGATGCTCATAAAAAATTCCTTTTTCTTTCCGCCACACCTAATGACTTATTAAAGACTTTTCTAGAAAAAGCTCAACTTAGATATAAAGAAATTGCTCCAGAGCTTGTTGGAGCTTATAAATTTTCTTTAGATGATTCAAATGATGCTTGGCGGCAGATTAGTCAACCTATTAACTTATGCCTCCCTCAAGGAATAGAGCCTAATCTTAGTTCTAGCTATAAATGGATAGAAGAAAATGCCGAAACAGTGGTTTTAAAATTTTTTCAAGACTATCCTAACAGTAAAGGTGCAATTATTCTCAATTCCATTGCCGCAGTTAAAAAGCTAATAGACAAGTTAAAATCTATTTTTGAACCGCGATGGAAGGTTAGAGAAAATACTGGCTTAACAGGGGAAACAGAAAAATCTCAATCAGTTGCCGAAGCAGACTTACTTTTGGGTACATCTACAATTGATGTTGGCGTGGACTTTCGGATTAATTTCTTAGTTTTTGAAGCTGCTGATGCAGGAAACTTTATTCAACGCTTTGGTAGACTTGGCAGACATGAAGGTTTTGAAACCTATCAAGCTTATGCTTTAATACCTAACTTTCTTGTTGCAAGATTATTTGCAGATAAATCCCATCCTTTACAAGATGCTGAAACTTATGACCGCATTACTTTTAATAATGCCATTAATGAATTTTGGACATTTAAAAATCAGTTTGAGCGATATCCTCAACGATGGGGTGGTATACAGTCAGCTTATATCTATTCAAAGCTGCAAGGAAACTATCATATCAAAGAGAAATATCCAGAGGTAGCTAAGAAATTTGGTACTAGTGTTCAAAATGCTTTGGGAATTAGCATTAAACAGATGAATGCACAGTTTTATCGCTGTCAGAGTGAAGGAAAAACAAAAATTATTGATGAAGCTAGGAGTTTTCGGGGAAGTAGCCAGTTAGATTGTGCAATTTATGACTTAACTAATCCAGATGAGCCAGAAGCAGAAAGATTTAAAATGTATAATCTTCCTGGCATTTTCAATAACTTTATTTTCGAGTTATGGGATAAAAATAGCTTTATGGAAAAGGCCGAGAAAGCTGGAGTAATTACTACTCGCTTTGATAAAGCTTTGTGTTATTTAAAGTTCAAAGGCTATCGGGATGTGCGGGAAGATTGGCACTTCTATTATCCAGGAAATCTGAGAGAATTAGCTAAATCTGGTAAGGTGCAAGTTCTACCAGATAAACAACACGAACTACAAGGTTTAGAGATTTCACAACGACACGGCTACGGTATCAACCAAATTAGTGATGCTGTGAGTAGACGTAAACTAGTGTGCTTCATTTCAGACCGCGATCGCAACTTTTTACGCGCCACTCTCGGATTACCTATGCACTTTCAAGCTTACTCCCTCACCAACGAGCCAGAGGATAGAAGTCCTCGCTACACCATTACTTTTGGACAAGATGCGCTGTTGTTGGAAACCTTAACTTGGCATTGGAAGCCAAAAGACGATGAAGGATGGATATGTTGAAGTTGCTGTAAGCGGTTACAGCTGCCAATATAAGCTAAAGGAGCATCAAAGATGAATTGGCTTAAAAGGTTGAGGAGAAAGAAGTTAGCCCGAAATCAGAAGGCAACAGTGTTTCAATCCCTAAGAGGTATTATTTTAGGCATTAATGCCTATGCAGTACTGCACTGCGTTTCTTTCTCCTTATATATAGATTACACGATCCTGTGTCCGGTATCAGATGGCTACAGTGACATCCTTAGCCAATAAATAGTAGCTTAATCAATAGGCAACAGTAACTACTTGATTTTTTGTGAGGTAGATGCCAAGATGATGAGAACACACCTCATCAGGTATTTTTATGCACATTCATCTCAATGATGACGATATCTCTCGGATGCCAGAAAGCTTACGCCATTTGTTTTTAAACTGGCTTCCAGAATACTTAAAGACAAATAACTCGTGGTTTGAGCAAATACCAGTTAATCAGATACGTCAACCGGAAGTATCCTCAACGCAGTTATTTCTCAATCTCGAAAATCAAACTCTAGAAAATAAGGCAGACAATTCTCATGTGAGGTTAAGTCAGCTATTCGACGCAGGGATGACTAAGCGAGGAATGGCTGTTAGAGTCAAACTGAAGCGGGAAGAGGCTAAGAAAAGGGGTCGTGAGTATATTAATAGTCTAGAAATTTCTGCAAGAGGAACTATTGTTTACGACGGAGAAGAATTTGATAAACCAAGTCCCTTAGCTACAAAGGTAACGGGTGGTGCAGCTAATGGTTGGGAGTATGTTGAGGTTAAGAAGAACAACGAATGGATTTGTTTAGATAAATTACGCGAAATCTGGAGGACTACCAATGACTAAAGATAATCTGCTTTCTCGAATTTCCATCGACCCCAATATTTGTTTCGGTAAACCGTGCATTCGCGGACACCGTATTTGGGTATCACTAATTTTGGATTATTTAGCTGGTGGTACAACAATTGAAGAAGTTCTTGAAGCTTATCCAAGCATAGAAAGAGAAGATGTACTGGCTTGCATCGCTTACGGTGCAGAGATGGCGCGGGATGTTTTTGTGGAACTGCCTTTGAACAAAAAAAAAGAAGCAAGTGCATGAAATTAAAGCTAGATGAAAATATCGACTTGCGCGTTGTAACTTTATTGCAATTAGCAGGACACGATGTTGCAACAGTACCAGGACAAGGCTTAAGTTCTGCACCCGATCCCGAAGTTATTGATGTTTGTCGCCACGAAGGTAGATGTTTAGTCACTTGCGATCGCGGTTTCGGAAATCGTCTGAAATATAATCCCTCTAACTATTCAGGAATTGTAATTATTCGTCTACCCTCTCGCTACACATTTGCTGATTGGCGTGAAGCTATTGAAACATTAATTACTGGGTTAGAAGCCGCAGATGTTACGGGGAAGTTGTGGATAATTGGCAACGGCAATATTCAAGAGTATCAACCAATTGATCCAGAGGATAAAGATTCATGAACGAATTTGATAATGATTTACCGGAAGAAGTGCCAGATTTTGATTCAGCAAAAGATGAGGATGATGAATCGCCTGTTAAACGCGAACTGCTCACTATTCGGTTATTTAAAGAAGCTGTAAAAAAGACAAAAGGAAATGAAGGCGATCGCATCCTAGAAAAGTTTGCCGATTATGTGTTACCTAATTTAATTCGACAGCTAGCAGGTGCAACTGCTAAGGGTGGTAAATTCTTTGAAGTAACTGTAGAAATTATTAATGCCAAACGCGCAGCAGCAGGGAAAAAACCACTTCGTAGAGACAACGCTGGCGACCAATCTATACTTGCTCACTTACTTAATGGTCTATTTCCCAGCTATCGAATTTTGAAGAAGTTACAAGCAGAAGAAATAGGCACAAATCCAGTTAAGCGTAATTGTGAAGAGTTGCAATCCTCTGTATTTATTGTTTCCTACTTGTTGCATGACTATGAAAAATTTCCTGACTATCGAGATTGGTTAGAACAAAATTTAATCATTCGCAATTGGGAAGAAGAACCACCAAAAAAAGAAGATGCTCCGAATCTGGGACGTGGGTACATTACCAAAAAGATTTTAGATTTTGGCTTATACCACTTACTAGGCGAAAAATGGGAAGAACTTATCGATGACATCATTGAGATTAGCAGCAATGCAGGAGTTAAAAATGATGCAGATTTAGGTTTAAGTACTTGTGGCTTAAAACCTTTAAATGATGAAAGACTAGATAGCAGAATTAGACAGATTTTAATTGACTTAGTTTCACTATCTGATTTATTTGCTTCAGTTATTAAACATCCGAGAGATGTAGAAAATGGGCGTTTAGCTACATTGCTTGCAAGATTAAGCAATCATCAATTACAACTTACCTATCATTCCCTTTCAGAAAATCGCGGTGTTCTTACAAATATTTTCAATAATTCTTTAATTGCAGCACATCCTGAAGATTTTTATACACCTTTACTCTATCTACCTGATGGTGTTGTCTATTTAGCTACTGTTGATGCTCCTCTGATTAAAACTGATGGAATTCCTGAACAAGTTATTGCCAAAATAAAGTACTTATGTGCAGAAAAACTGAAGGAAAGACAGACAGGTTTTAATCGTGGTGGTAAGGGATTAAAATTTGCAGATTATTACTGGTTATTTTTTGATGTAGTTGAATTAATGGAAGTTAGCATTAATGCTACTTCTCGACTACTTCCAGACTCAAAACCTGCTTCTGCTGATAAGCGAGGCGAAAGCTTGCTAAATTATCAAGCACAAGGCGAACTATCAGCACAGTTAAATTTACAAATTTCTAATGAAATCCGCATCGATCGCTTGGCAGAATTTGGTGATGTTTTGTGTCGAGGGATTTGGGGTAGTTGGTGCGAAAAAGTTAATGATTGGCAGAAACAATTAGCAAAAAATCAGAGAAAAAGTATTCCTGATTTAGATTTGACACAAAAGCTAGCTGAATATTTGGAATTATCAGCAGAAATTCCAGCTATCAGAGAAATTCAATCTTTGAAAAAAACAGGTGGTGTACCTCTTGATTGGTATTACCTAGCAGCAAAATACTTTCGCAATCATTCAGGTTTAGATTTTGCTCAAATTCTGGAAGTTATGAAAGGGATGGTGAATCATGCTGCTGCTTTTATTAGACCAATTTTAGCAGAGTTTCAGGATATGCCCGATGGTTGGAATGATTTAAAAACTTATGTCAACCAAGTTATTTCTTTACCAACAGGCGCAGTTATAGAACCAAAGCCGGACTCATTTTTAGTTGAACTTAAACGCTATAATGCCGCCAAAATTACGGGTAGAGGACGAGAAAATGTTTGTGCAATTTCTAGTTCTTCATTTACTGTGACTGAACAGATGGAATCAGCGACTTTATTTGCTCCTCAAGTCTACAGTAATCGTCAGATTTTATTTAATGCTCAAGCTGCTAAACGGCAAATTTGCTCAATTTGGTCAATTGAAATTATGTTGAGACAAATTTTGATGAACCAAACAAATGCCGTAGGAGCAGATTTTGAAGGACGCAAATATCGCTATCTCTACCTTTACCCAACTTACTTTTTTACCCCAGAAACCAATAAGTTTTTGCAAAAAGCTTACAATCAATTTTCTCGAACTCGGTTTGATGCTGAAATGCGTAAGCATTTTATCGCAGAAAATCAAGTTGCAAAGTTTCAAATTGAAGATTACCAAAAAGTTGATTCTCTCTTGATTAAAGAAAATCTAAAGCCAGAAGATGACCGCACTTTCAAAATTAGCTTTCCAGAACATGAAACTCTGACCTTTTTCTTTTTAGGCTTACCGCCTGGAAGAGACGCTACAGATACAGAATCTTGGGTAACACCAGCTTGGTTAGCATTAGCGTTACCGCTTGTTCTCGATGTGAAAGTAGTTGCATCCGAATCACCTGTACCACCTTTCATTAATGGTGCTGATTTTGAACAAACAGTTTTAATTGATGGAGAACATCAAGCGATTCGTTCTTTGATTCAAAAAGATAACTATCGTTTAGATAGCATTCTACCTCGTAGTTCAGAAAAGCGTGAATTTTCTCCTCTCAATGCTCTCACTGCTGCTTACTCTATTCACCTGGAAGTTAACCGTAAAAAAGATGGCGATCCAGATTGGGGAAAGTTAGCAGATTTGGCACGTGATTTAGAAACTAGTCCTCTCTATGTCTTCCATTACCTTAATAAATGGTTGCGAAAGCAAGACAAAATTGATTCTGTCCCTATGGCGAAAGTTCGCCTATACTTGGATTTTTATCACTATTTTGAACCAGGAGGAAAAGCTGTGAATCAACTGCGTAAGTTAACAGAACTCTATCGTCGTTTTTATCGTTCTAAAAGTCAATATGCCAAAGCTAATGCAATTCTCAAACCAATTGATGAGGCTGCTGATGTAATTTTGAAAATTGATAAATCTATGGCTAGTGATACTGAATCATTAATAGATGTGGTAGCTGCTCGTTTATCAAAGTTGATGAATAATGTGCGACGTAAAGCTGCTGAAGGAAAACCAACATTAACTTTAGTTGATGGTAAGTGGAAACCTGCTTTAACTTCCGAAGAAGAACGTCAAGCAGTTTATGAGTTTTCTAAGTATTTTGTGAAAGAAATATTTGAGGGAAGTTTTAAAAGCGATCGCGCACGTTTAGCAGGTACTCAACTCAATTTAATTAGAGATACTTGTGAATACCTTTATCGCCTAGCAGATGATGAAGAACGTAAAGCACGTCCACAAGATGAACCTGATGATATTCCTGAATTAGAACTTGAAGCATCAGTCTAATTTATTCTTTTTTTCCAACTAACTAAATCGGAGCAATCAAATCATGAAATTCTTGAAAACACTTGATTCTAAATTTTTCCACGATGTAATCCCTGCTAAACCAATGGGGAAATATGTTCATTTCATTACTATTCGCGTTACCGAGTCTTATCCTTTATTTCAGACAGATGGTGAACTCAATAAAGCCAGGGTACGTGCTGGAATTGAAAACAAAGAACCTATTAGTCGCCTGGCAATGTTTAAGCGCAAGCAGTCTACACCAGAACGTTTAACAGGTAGAGAATTACTACGTAACTACAAAATTGGTGACTGGGAAAAATGCGACTATAACGTAGATTTCAGCAAAACTACTCCTGATTGTATTCTCTACGGTTTTGCGATTGGTGATTCCGGTTCTGAGAAATCTAAAGTAGTTGTAGACACAGCGTACTCTATTACACCCTTTGATGATTCTCACCTTAACTTTACCCTCAATGCACCTTTTGAAAATGGGACGATGAGCCGTCAAGGGGAAGTAACCAGCCGTATTAATAGTCAAGACCATATCTTACCTCAAGTCTTTTTCCCCAGCATTGTCACGCTGAAAGATCCTACTGAAACTGGATTTCTCTACGTTTTCAATAATATTCTCAGGACACGCCATTACGGAGCGCAGACTACCCGCACCGGTAGAGTGCGTAATGAGTTAGTTGGAGTCATCTTCGCTGATGGTGAGATTGTTAGTAATCTTCTCTGGACTCAAAAGATATATGACGTAATGAGCAATGCAACTCCAAAGCAAATTAATCCTCCTGATCCGCTCAATGAAGATGAGGTTTTAGAGGCGGCTAGACAAGCAATTACTGCTCTAATGTCTCAAGAGTGCATTTCTCATACTGATTTTGTTGGTGCATCCTTTACACAACTTTTGAATGAAGTTAAGTCTATCACCAGTGATGAAACTCGATTGCAAGAAATGTTGACTCAAGCAAATGCTGAATCATCTGTTTATGCTCAAACATGGGTTCTTAAATCAGGCAAGAAAGACGCTAAAAAAGATACCAAGGGTAATAAGAAAGCTGCTGCTGTAGCGGAGTAAGCAAGATGGTGTTTATTTATCGCTGTCAAATAGAACTTCATGACAGTCTCTATTATGCAACTCGTGAAATCGGGCGATTGTATGAAACAGAAGCAATAATTCACAATTATGCTCTCTGTTATGCACTGGGTTTAGTTGATAGTAAAATCCACTCTACTACCGTTGCTGAAGAACATTCCTATCGCTATTTTTGCCCTGAACAAGTGCCAAAATATGAGGAGCATTTAACGCCTCTCAATCAACAGCAAATTTACGTAACTCCGGCGCGATCGCTCAATCATTCTTCCATCCTCAACACCTGGAAGTATGCTAATAACAACTACCATGTTGAAATGGAGAAAACACAGAAAAATATCCCTAGTTTTGGCAGAGCAAAGGAAATAGCAGCAGAAAGTCGATTTGAGTTTTTTGTCATATCTCAAAAAGAACTCAAACTACCAAAGTGGATTCGCTTGGGTAAATGGATGAGCAAGGCTGAAGTGACGGTTGAACCATTACCGAAACCTAAAATTGCTGAAGGTATATTCACTTGTACACATCCATTAAATCCTTTAGATGTGATGTTCACTAATCAAGTGATTAGCTATGATGTTGTGAATATGCCTCCAGTGAGCTTAATCCAGAATGTCCAAATGCGAGGTCAATACTATCAATTTGATGGCATTCAAAACTTAAAAATTCCAGTTCGGATAGAATATCGGTTTCGGAGTTAATTACTTACCGAAATCCGAACTACGCTTTTTCTTTTTCCCAAGATCCTGTAAAACTTAGGCGTAATGGTGGAACTCCAGCAATCCTTACAGCTTGAAAAATAGACCTCTTGCATGAATAAAATTATGCCCTCAGACTGGAACTCTAGGGCTACTAAAATTTAACTCCTGGTTTCGATATCGTATAAATTGCATAGGGTGAGGAGTTTTTGTTTGAGGCGATCGCGCAGACTCTCTGGTGATACAATCACGCAATCTTCCCAATAAGGCGATACTTCTCGAATCAGCCAGAAGGGGTTAGCTACTCGCCGCACTACGTGACGCACATCATTAATCATGTCATCCTCAATATCATCTTTTTTCGGCTGATAGGCTTTGGCTAGCCAACCTCTAAAGTGTAATTGCACTTTTACATAATCAAGTTCACCTCGCCAATCACCACTTGTAGGTACAACAGACTTAATTCGCTCAAAGCTTAAGCAACGATTGTGCCAAAGTTCGGGTAATTCTGGAATATCGTTTTCTACGTCTGCTGTCTCTTCGCACCAGATCATCAGATAAAAGCGTTTCTCAAAAAAGCGCACCTCAGCGTGACGAACTTTGTAATCTAATTCCTGACCTTGAGAGTTGAAATAGAGAAGGTAGAAAGGCTGTTTTGCTTTCCTCAGTTCTTCTATCCTACTCCGCCATTCTTGGATAGGTTGACTAAGTTGTTTCATCAGTAATTGACGTAGAGGCGCTTCAATATTGCCACGTTCCAGCAAAAGTGCAAGTACAGTTTGCGCTTCTCCGATGTTACCTGCATCGTTCAAAGCTTTTATTGCTTGCTGTAAGGCATTAATTTGGTTAGAGTCAAGCGTGAAGGGCTTTCCGACCTCTAGAGATTGTTGGGCGATCGCTACTATTAAGCCCGAAACACTGGGTTCTTTGCCCCAAGTGATATTGAGTAGGCGAGCGATCGCTTCTAGTTGTTCCTTAGTTCCTGGCGGAATTGACAGTGTAATTGTTTCTTTTTTTCTCGGCATTTATAAAATGTAATTGCACTTTTAATTTACTTGTGCCATATTCATAGATGTAATTATAAATAGTCTGTTTGCAAAAAAGTGTAGTGACAGAACTTGAGGACAATATTCCTGATCCAGATATATTGTGTTATCACCTTGGTACTGAGTATGGGGAGAAATCTGTTAAAAGCTGAAATGATGATTAATGATGCTGATTTAAAAATCCTCACAGCTGCTCTTGCTGCAAACTTGGCTGTTAAAGACTCAAAGACTTTAATTTCAGCATTAGCAAGTCAATCGGAGGCTGTGACTATCGCTCAAGCGTTTAGTTCATCCAAGTTGATCAGAGAACTAAGACTTGCAAAAAATGACCCAATAGATGAAAGCTTTCTGAACCTTGATAAACAAGGAAACCAAGTTTTTTATCAAAATCAATTAATTGGTAAAACTCAGCTTTTATATAAATCTCCTTTACCGGGTGAGTTACAAGCTCGATTGGCTATTGAAAGCATTACAGACCGTTTTCTGGAATATCTGCAAAAGATATATCAGATAGTTGTATTGACTGAGAGTATTTACCACGTACAAGTTTTTATTCCCCAAAAATCCATTCCAGACTTCAGGACACTTTGGGAAGATTTCTTAAATAATGTTGCTTTTTCAGCTAATGGTAATACTCAATTTCAGTTACCAGGATTAGTTCAGACTTTTATTTTGATGCTGAATGCTATTACTCTTTCTGGACGTGGCTTTAGCACTTTAGACGTGCCAATTTTAACTCAAGAACAGTCAACAGTATTAGCAGCTTGGTATCTTGCTGTTTATCGAGATGTTAGAAATCGGCAAGAAGTTCGTCAAAACCAAATCAACGATCTTCAGAAAGAACTTGCTTCACTTGATCCAAATCACAAAGATTACAAGGCTAAACAGAAGGACTTGCAAGCTAAAGAGGCTATGCAATCAAAAGAAGAGAACAAATATACTGAGTATTTTCAAAAAGGTTTTGGCAAAACTTTAGAAGAACAAAATGCTATATTGCAAGAGGTCAAAATAATTCAGGTTAAGCTAACCGATTTAGACTTAAGTCAAGTTGAGCGCGGTAAACTGCAAAAGCAACAATATAAACTGAATGGTAAAATTATATTCACTGAAAAATTTATTCAGCATAAGCTTGAGCTATTAAGGCAATCTCAGGGAAATCCTTTTAATTTTGTTGAAAAAGATAAACAGCAAAATCCTGAATTTTTTAGTCAAATTATTGCAATTGCTAAAAATTTTAATAGAACTGCAACAGACCAAATTAATTCAACTCGTGGTGATATTTTTACTCAGTGTATTTCTGAAATATACCGCTTACTAGAGAATCAGCAGAATGAACCACTACCTCCACCATTACTGACTGAACAGCTAGTTTTACCAGAAATGCGATCGCCTGGAGATGATAGTAAAGAATTTTGCTATTCCTGCGGTGTTAAAGTTGACCCAAAAACAGCACGCTGGCAAGTTCTCAGATTTATGTTTGAGCGACCTTCTCAGCGTCGTCAATCAGCATCAAGTGAGGGTAGACCTCATATTTGTGCTTCGTGTTCTGCATTAGCATTTGCTTCACCACTGAAAGTTACAGATGAAAGTATTATCTTGCGACTTGAAACTGCTGATAAAAATATTGCATCTGAATTTAAGGTTAAAGACTATATCAGAATGTTGACTAATAAAGAGTTACATCTGAGTGCAGGCCGTTATATAGTTTTAGCCTCAGACCGCACAAATGGAGGTGAAATAGCAGCTAAAAAACTAGGTCAAGTTCAGTATGCTCTCGCTAAAGTAGCTTCTATATTTCCGTCAGAAGTTATCGCAGACTTCAACTTTTTATTGATTACTCAAGGTAGTGAACCAATACCTTTATTAAGCAGACACTTGATTTTTATCAAAGGTCTAATGGAGAGCTACAGCCAGTCAATAATTATAGCTGGTAAAGATATCAATATGAATTTAGGAGATGCTATACGTTATGTACACCAAGATTTACCTTATTTGGCAGACTACACTCTTACAAAAGTTGCTAAGACTGCTAACTATTTAGAGTTAGAGCAGATTCGTGAAGCTTACTGGAAGATATTACAAAAAAACTTAGAATTAAAAGGAGGTTCTATGGGTTCAGATAATCAACTCTTAAAAAGAGCAAAGTTATACAGAGATGTAGCTGCTTTAACTGGTTTAACCTATGCTTTTGCTCACTCATTAGAAACCACAGTTAAAAGGCTAAAACCAGAAGATGCAGAACGAGAAGTCAGCAAAATAATTGAAAAAGTCGATGATGCAGTTGCTTTCTGCTACTACGCCACTTTAGGAGATAAAGAAAAAACTAGTGTAGAAGCTAGACTCTGGAAAAATCCAGATAATGACTTCATCTATGAACAAACCAACAAATTACTAAAGGAATTAGAAATATCAGGAAGAGAAGAAAAAGATGATTCAGGCAAAACTTGGCTTAAACTCTATGCTGATGATGTTTTGAAAGCTTATGCACATTTTGCGGAGAATGGCTACTCTCAAGATAAAGATTGGAAAGATTTGACGTATCAACTTAAGCTTTCTCTTTACACACGCTTTCCTGAATTAGTTCGCAAACTTAAATCAAATAGTGAGAAATAATCATGGCTACTGGACTTCCCAAGACGGATGATAATAATCCACGTTTACACTTTGATATTTATGCCATTCTAGAAGGTTCTCAAGAACTTTATTTTGGGCATGAGGTACAGGTAAATGTAAACTTAGTTGAAACGGTGAAGTTAAAGATTAAAGATGCACTTTCAACCGAACCTCGCTCAATCGAAAAATGCTATCTTTCTCCAACAAAAAGAAAAGGTGTAGAACGCCGTTGCTTAATTTGGGCACCAGTTAAAACAGGTGAACTACTCGGAGACAAACAAAAGTGTGGTATTCCTGAAACTTGCACTTTACCAAATTGTCCTATATGCGCTACCTATGGCGGTTTAATTGCTGGAAAGAAAACTTTGATTGGTCGTGTTACCCACGGTGGCGGAGTGGCCGTACAGGAAATCTATCCTGTAGAAAAGCAACGAGCTATGCACCCTGCACGTATAGCTAATCAATTAACTAACAAAGAAGATAAGCCGATACCCTTTAAACGAGAGTACAACCAGCCAGGTATTCTGTATCCAGTATCTAACCACGCATTGAGTGTAACTGACAAAGAGTTTGCTTCTGTTGGCTATGCTTTTCTAGATTCTCTACCTCGCATTGGTTCTGGTAATCCGAAGGGAATTGCGATCGCAGAATCTAGCGAACATCAACCATTGCTAGTTGTAGATCGCTATCTTGTACCAAAACGTAAACGTCCAATCATATCCCCTGCTATCAATAATCCAGAAGAAGCGATCGCAGAATTTATCCGACTTTCTAGAAAACCTGAAGATGCTACTGACCATATTCAAGAAACACATTTTGAGCGGTGGATTGGTGATGCGGCTTTAGAAAAATTGCAGGAATATTCTAGCAACTTCGTTGACAACGTTTTACAGGCATAAGTCATGTACTGCCTCAAATTTACAATTCAGCCTACGGCAGCGATGACATTTCGCATCCTGCCTGGGTCAATTCTTAACATTGCAACTTATCCTTTTGTACCGCCAACTACTCTATCGGGATTTTTACGCAGACTCGGTATGATGAGCGTCGAGTTAGAGATTCCTGAGACTCGCGTGAACAACGAAAATCCACCAATTTATGCTCTACCAGCTAGTTATATAGCTTTGGGTGCATACCCAGTCTCAGGAAAGTGGAGCGGAGTACATCGGACTTATCGGAAGGGAATGCGAGAGTTTAACCATGATTCTTTCTCCAGGCTTTACTTGGATGAAGACAAGGCAAATTTTCAACTTCACACATGGGAATATTTCATTGCAGAAGAATTAGTTGGTTATGTAATCAGCGAATCTAAAGCAGGTCTAGAATACTTTCAAAAATTGGAAGGCTACGGCTGTAAATTAGGTAAAGAAGGCTATGCCGTAGTTAAAGAAGTTTCAGGATTAATTGAGATGGAACGTCAAACAATTGCGGCTAACCCATCAACAATTGTCCCAATGGAAGACTTATTACAAAGCAATCACTTTATTAAAGGTTGCGATATCTATAACCTGTATCGCTACGACTGGTCAGAAAATATTCAACCTGTTTCTGAAAGGGAGGGTTTTCTAGATCAGAACCCCACTCATGTAAATGGATTTGTTCCTTTTGTTACTGCCTATTTTGCTCATCCAATTGGTGATCCTCCAACTTTAGATTATTACACCAATGGAAAAATTCATATTCCTGTATCTCTCATAAATATGTTGAAAGGGGAAGTTTATGTCTAAGTCAGATCGTCAGCATCCATTTAATTTTGGTCGAGTATTCTTTCCTGAAAAATCTAACCCTATACCCAGTAAAGTTTACTTCCAACCATTGGGTAATCATGTAGGTAACGTTAGAAGACTAGTCAAAGCTTGGAATATTGATGATTTCCCAGGCATAACGCTAGAAGAACGTCAAGAATCGTTTCAGCGAGTTCTAAAAGCAGCTGATATTCATGATATGGGTAAACCTCAGAAGTTTAATCTTGAAGTTAAAACTACTCAAATTAGGAAGTTTAAAGAATATGTTTATTCATTTAAAGGGCATCGATTTGCAGCTGATAGCCCGGATATTTGGGCAAAAACTCTAGCTATAGGACATCATGATTTTTCCGTAAATGATATTAGTCGAGATACTTACAAGTTAAAGCAAGAATCTCAATATTATGCTGAAATCTTAGCTAAAGACCCACTTACCTATGCTCGTGAACTCTACATTTTAGAGATGTGCGACCAGCTAGAAGCAGAATTAGCTTGTCGTGTTATTGGAGATGACGAGCAGGCAGAATCTCGCGCCTTTATGGATTACACAACTGCAAAATCTGAGTTGGATGACAAGATTTACTTGATTGATCCTTGTCCTTTTAATAAAAATAGTATTCCACTTACATTTGAATATTGGTCAATGGAACTTAGCCAAGCTGATAAAGATAGTTTGCAAAACTGTCTAAATACAGAACAAGATTATAAATTAGGTAAAGTGTTGGATAAAATTGCTAAGAACTGGTGGCAGTCTCAGCAAGGAAAACCTGAAAAATCAGAGCCTAAATCAATTACTATGAGTGCCTATCAATCAAATGATAACTTAAAACATTGGAATTGCAACTCTATTTATAAGGCATTGGGAGGAGAAAATTTTGTTCCTAATCCTATGCAAAGAGAAGTATTTGAAGCTATAGCTAATAATGAGCATCCCGCAACTCTGCTGAAATCTCCTACAGGTTCGGGGAAAATGGAAGCTATTTTATTTCCAGCATTAGCGAGAGGATATCGTCTATTTCTACCTTTACCTGCTCGTAGTTTATTAGAAGACCAAAAAGAGAGAATTGAGAAATATCTTAAGAAATTTTCAAAATTACAACCAGAACGTGAAATATCTCTGGTTGTGGACACAGGAGCGCAGATGTACAGATGGGTTTATCGCAATGGGGAAGATATCACTTCTACACTAAATATCAATTCTCGCCGTCATCTATATAAAGGGGATGTTATATTAACAACCTTGGATAAGTTTTTATATCGTTATTTTGCGTTTGGTGATAAACAAAAGTCTTTCATTTTCCCTTTAAGGATTCATCGAGAAAAAACTTTAATTTGCTTTGATGAGGCTCATACTTATGATCAAATATCATTTACAAATTTTCAAAGCTTGGTCAAATCTCTCTATGAAGCCGGACGCTCTCTTGTTTTAATGACAGCTACTATGCCAATAGAGCATTGTGAGCGATTTAACTATTTAGATTTAATCGATTTTGTAGAGAACTCTCAGTACCTAGAAGAACTCAATCAATTTCAGCAACAAACATTAAAACAACCTCATCTCAATAAAAAAGCTTTTGAATGGCATAGTCATCTTAAACGTGACCAAGATAATCCTGAACCGTTCCAAAATGAGATTGCAAAAGTTATTCTTAAAGAATGGCAATCAAAAGCTAATAGCCGAATTATTGCTGTAGTTGAAACTGTTAAAGATGCAGCAGCTATTTACCAGTATTTAATTAAAAATATTGCTTCAAATACTGATACTTCGGGAAAATTTATATTTCTCTATCATGGTAGAATTGCTGACCATATTAGGCCAGCTATCTATAAACAAATACAAGAAATGGATGCAAACAGCCAGCCTTATATTTTGGTTACAACCAGTGCAATAGAAGTTGGTTGTGACTTGAATGCTGAGGTGTTAATATCTCAAATCTGCCCACCTGAAAATTTGATTCAGAGAGCAGGACGCTGTAACCGCAAAGGTAACATTTCAGATGCCAAAGTAATTGTAGTAGGTGATGAAATTCCTGATTTTGCAAATAGCTTAGATGATTTAGGATGGCAAAAATATCAAAAAACTCTCCAATCATTAGAAAATTTTGATACTCAACTAATTGCTAAATGTATTTCTAGAACCCAACAAGTAGATGATTATCGAGTAGTAGAACTATTTTCAATGCTACATGACTATGTTTATGGGGCAGACTTAACTTGTCAACCTGCTCATGAAAAGGGTTTAGTAATTACTCGTAGCTGGAAGCCATCATCAACATTGATTTATCTTTATAAAGATGAAAATGGCAACCAACAAAAACATAAAGTAACAGTTCCTATTGATCGTCTAATCAAAAACCAAAATAATCAATATGCTAATACCTATGTTTATGAGCGTTATTACAATTATGAAAATACACAATGGCAGTCAAGAGATTTAGGGTGGGGTTCTGCGTATTCAAAAGATATATTTATTGAAATTTCACCCAATAACGAAGGTGCAGGCATGTTTGATGGTAAATATGAATATCCCTACAACTCCGAATTTGGTTTTGTTGAACTACCAGGGGTTTTTATTAAACTAAAAACATCTGACTTTGAGGAAAAGTTACTTTACCAGCATAATGACAAGAAATCGTCAATCATAACATATACAAAATCTTTAAATACTGATTAGTTCTTAACCTACTCTCCCCTGTGCTGTTGAACCTGATAAACTCTTGAACTACTCTCCCACCACATCCCCAGTGAAACACTATCAACAACAATCCAACGCCTTCCCCACTGATTACTTAAACAACTTGTGGGGAGAAATCCAAGCTTGTCCTTACTTTGCGATCAACAACCTCAACCGCGATTTTGTCGCCACTAAAGGATTTTCTGTAGTGTTTCAGCGTTCTGGATTAGCACAAGTAGAACAGCAGTTTCCCTACTTCAAACCTTATCTAGATTTGGCTCTCCAGGCGAATTGTAATGCTTTTTACCTCAATCCTTTACAGCTAAAAGAAGGCTCCCGCGTCGATCCGCATATCGATCGCTCCTTACGTTCCTACTCCAAAACCATTGAACCGCCGGCGGTTGTCAGTGTGCTTTATGTGCGCGTACCAGCAGATATGGAAGGGGGAGAATTGGTACTCAAGTCGTACAAACGCCAACTTGGGCAAATTAAGCCCCAAATCAATACTTTAGTTTATTTTCAAGGTGATTTAACCCATTCGGTTAACGCTGTCAAAACCCCCGGAAATCGCCTAAGTTTAGTTTGTGAGCAGTATAGTTTGAGTGATGCTGAACTCCAGGAAATCCCTGAGTTCACTGTAGAGTCAAGAAGCACTCAGTCTACAACCAAAAAGAGAAAGTATGCCTCATAGTTTAGTGTTGAATTTGCTACCTCAATCGCCCATTCCACCACAGTATCTTACAGGTAGACATCTCCACGCCCTATTTTTAACTCTAGTTAGTTCTGTAGATACCACATTGGGCGATCGCTTACACGATTCTACCGCAGATAAAGCTTTCACCCTCTCCCCTCTACAAATAAGGGGACAGGGGATAGGGGATAGGGAACAGGATCGGGGTAAATATAAATCTAAAATTTTTACTAGCAGTAGTTTGCAGTACTCACATCAACAACCCATTCCCGCAGGTACTCCTTGTTGGTGGCGCATCTCCTTATTAGATGACACTCTATTTGGCAAACTTACCCAACTCTGGCTAAATCTTAATCCCAATCGCCCTTGGCATCTTGGCCCAGCTGATTTGTATATTACCAGCATTCAAGGCACACCTCAATCTATTCAACCTTGGGCAAATGCCAGTACTTATGCTCAATTATACGAAGAAGCTAGCAATGGCAATTCTTCCATTAACCTTAGCTTCTCCACGCCCACCGCCTTCCGTCAAGGACAGTATGATAGTACCCTTCCTACCAGAGAATCTGTTTTTAATTCCCTACTTTCGCGGTGGAATAAATACAGTGGCATAGAATTATCTCATATTGCCATCGAGTCAATCTTCCCTTCTTTTGTCAACATTCACACAGAAATATTAGCCGACTCCCGCAGCAAATTTATTGGCATTATTGGCGAAGTTAACTACAAGATTTTGGGAGAAATTGAACCGATACAAATTAAGCAACTTAACGCTTTAGCTGATTTTGCTTTGTATGCAGGAATCGGTCGCAAAACAACAATGGGAATGGGTATGGCACGTAGGTTACAGGGAACAGGGGACAGGGGATAGTTTGTAAATAAATCGACCGGACACAGGATAGTGGATAGGTTATAAATAATGTATTAAATATAACCGACGTAATCTGTAACCTATCACCTGTCACCTGTCCCCTATCACCTATGACCTATGAAAATAGAGTCGCATCGAGATTTGATTGTTTGGCAAAAATCAATGGATATGGTAGTGCAGATATATCAATTAACTGCTACATTTCCAGCAACAGAAACTTATCGATTGACTTCGCAAATCACTAGAGCAGCAGCATCAGTACCAGCAAATATAGCTGAGGGTCATGCACGAGGAACGAAAAAAGATTATGCAAACTTTTTAGCGATCGCTAAAGGTTCGTTAATGGAAACAGAAACTTTTTTAATGCTGACTGTAAGGTTGAATTATATACCTCAATCAAAAGCAAACTCCACTTTATTTCTAATCACAGAAATCAGCAAAATGCTTACTACGCTTCGTAATCGACTAATCAATACAGAATGAGAATGAGTAAAAATATGAAAAATTATCTGTCCCCTGTAACCTCTCACCTATCCCCTTCATTAGAATATATTTCAATTGCGGCATTGAATCAATACGCCTTTTGTCCGCATCGCTGTTGGCGAATGTTTTGTGCAGGCGAGTTTACCGATAATCAATACACAATTGAAGGTACAACTTTACACGATCGCGTCCACACTACAAGCGATATACAGCGAGGAGAAACTTGGCAGATTCGAGCAATTTGGCTGAAGTCAGAGCAATACAAACTCATCGGTAAATCTGATTTGATTGAAGCCGAATCCGGTCAAATTTACCCAGTAGAATACAAGCGGGGACGCAAAGGCGAATGGGATAACGATGAGTTGCAAGTTTGTGCCCAAGCCTTATGTTTAGAAGAGATGACTGGACAACCAGTTACTACTGGATATATCTATTATGCTCACTCCCATAAACGGCAATTAGTAGAGATTAATGCAGAGTTACGACAAAGTGCGATCGCTACTATTGAATCTGTCACAAATATCCTAGAAACAGGAGTGATGCCAAAACCAGTTTACAGCAAACGCTGCCAAGGATGTAGTCTTTATTCGCAATGTTTACCCAAAGCAACCGATAAAGTCAAAACTTATCAAGAAGTCAATTAAATCATACTCTGGCCAATTCTATAGCGTTTCCTAATCATAGTCCCCTCCTCGCTTGCGGGGAGGGGGTTGGGGGTGGGGTTCTTGTACCTCACTCAACCGAGAACCGCTATATTCGCTCAAACCCCAATTATTACTAGGAATCATCAAAAATGGGAACAGTTTACGTAATGGAAACCGATGCTTTTATCGGCAAACTTGACGAACGTCTCACCGTCAAAGCTGAACAAAAAACAATCTTAGATATCCCTTTAATTAAAATAGAGGGAATTGTAGTACTTGGACGGGCTACCGTTTCTCCCTCCGTTGTCAATGAACTTTTAGAACGTCATATTTGTTTAACATTTCTCACACAAAATGGACGATATTTAGGGCGTTTAGAACCGGAAGTTACCAAAAATATCTTTGTTCGTAAAGCCCAATGGCAAGCTGTGGGAGAATCACAACCAGCGATACATTTAGTCAAAGGATTTGTGCGGGGTAAATTAAAAAATTACCGCCATAGCTTACTTCGCACTCAGCGAGAACATCCTGATATTGACTTGAATAATAACATCACTCGATTGGAAAACGCGATCGCACCAATCGAAAACACTAACAATATTGATTCCCTCAGAGGCTTAGAAGGTGCCGGTAGCGCAGCCTATTTTGGTTGCTTTCAACACCTAATCAAAACCTCAGAATTTAAATTTGAAGCCAGACGCCGCCGCCCACCAACCGATCCAGTTAATGCCCTACTGAGTCTTGGATATTCATTACTACGCCATGATGTGCAAAGTGCTTTAAATATTGTCGGCTTCGATCCCTATCTAGGATACTTACACGTCGAGCGTTATGGTAGACCTTCCCTAGCCTTAGACTTGATGGAAGAATTTCGCCCTTTAATAGTGGATGCTGTAGTATTGTCGCTGATTAACAAGCGATCGCTCACCTTAGCTGACTTTACCACCGAACCGCTCAGTGGTGCCGTAAATTTAACCAAAGAAGGATTGCGTACATTTCTTAGCGCCTACCAACAAAAGAAACTATCGAGTTTCAAACATCCAGTCCTGGGAAACAAATGTACCTACCAAGAATCCTTTGAAATTCAGGCGAGATTGTTAAGTAAGTACCTCATGAACCAAATCGATAAATATCCTCCCCTAGTTCTCAAATAACTTGTCATTTCTCCCTCACTCCCATGTATATTGTTGTCAGCTACGACATTCCAGAAGATAAGCGTCGTACAAAAATCCATTCAATTCTCAAGTCTTACGGACAATGGATGCAACTGAGTGTGTTTGAGTGCGATATCACACCCACTCAGTATGCTAAACTGCGATCGCGTTTAGCTAAATTAATAAAACCCGACACAGACAGCGTTCGCTTTTATTTTCTCTGTGGCTGTTGTCAGCGAAAAGTCGAACGTATTGGCGGAGAACAGCCACGGGACGAAACAATTTTCTTTGCTGAGTCCCCTTCTAGCTAGCTTTCTACATCTCAAATGCGCGGAGGGGTAGGTGTACAAATTTCATAGCCCCAAAAAAGTGCTTCTATCCCAACTCCAGCAAGGGTTTTACCCCATTAGTCACCTAATCCTCATCCGCGCAATCTCTGAAATGCTTATCAAAATAGGGTTTTAGCCTTTAAATTTTCCTGGCACTCTTTCCAAACGAATTCTCTAATGCTATGATTGGCCTTGAATCGCGCAACCGCACCTTGAAAACTAAATATAGCTGGGCTTTCAGGCTCCCGCCATTGCAATTCACCAAAATCCCTATTAGGGATTGAAACATGAGATGTAAGTATCGGTATCCATCTTTTGAAGATTGCAATTCACCAAAATCCCTATTAGGGATTGAAACTTTTTATCAAATCACGCAAAGGATTAGAAATAGAATTGCAATTCACCAAAATCCCTATTAGGGATTGAAACGATTGATAGGGAATTATGTGTGAGGAAAAACGAATTGCAATTCACCAAAATCCCTATTAGGGATTGAAACATATAGCCGTGGTATCTTCACGTTTGTCAGTCTACTCATTGCAATTCACCAAAATCCCTATTAGGGATTGAAACATTATTTTTGACACTTTAAAATACACCCTATCATTGCAATTCACCAAAATCCCTATTAGGGATTGAAACTATGAAGCTGAATGAGTAAGTGCTGAAAGCATCAATTGCAATTCACCAAAATCCCTATTAGGGATTGAAACCTCGTCAATGAAGCGAATACGCTCGTCAGGAAAACATTGCAATTCACCAAAATCCCTATTAGGGATTGAAACTGCAAGGTGGCTCAATTCCTTGCACTGATGAGTAGATTGCAATTCACCAAAATCCCTATTAGGGATTGAAACTATGCTCATGCTCTGGCAATGCAGATATAGTATAATTGCAATTCACCAAAATCCCTATTAGGGATTGAAACATTTCCTTAGTAGGATTGTACTCAATGCTAATCCTATTGCAATTCACCAAAATCCCTATTAGGGATTGAAACGCTGTATAGCTTTCCACATCTCCCATCTCATCAGGAGATTGCAATTCACCAAAATCCCTATTAGGGATTGAAACTAAATATTTATCTTCTAAAAATCCCAAATAATTAAATTGCAATTCACCAAAATCCCTATTAGGGATTGAAACAAATGCGAAGCAACGATAAAGGGGGGGATTGCCGGGGATTGCAATTCACCAAAATCCCTATTAGGGATTGAAACAATCCCTTACTTGATTCTATCCTGTACCCCCATTATTGCAATTCACCAAAATCCCTATTAGGGATTGAAACGTTGAGGGTACATGGCGGACAGTAAAGTACTCTGGATTGCAATTCACCAAAATCCCTATTAGGGATTGAAACGGGGCGATCGCTGGACTTGCTGCAAGTGATGTTGATTGCAATTCACCAAAATCCCTATTAGGGATTGAAACTGACTTTTGTAGTTCTTCGGTCTTTATAAATTCATTGCAATTCACCAAAATCCCTATTAGGGATTGAAACATATATAATTTTCCCAAAGGTAAAGGCGATCGCTAAATTGCAATTCACCAAAATCCCTATTAGGGATTGAAACATTCCTTTTTTCGCATCTATATAGAGCTTAAACTGCATTGCAATTCACCAAAATCCCTATTAGGGATTGAAACATGACAATTTTAATGGATATGAACTTGATATGCCTGAATTGCAATTCACCAAAATCCCTATTAGGGATTGAAACCTTAACGAGATTTCTTAGCCCAACGAAATTACCCTCTATTGCAATTCACCAAAATCCCTATTAGGGATTGAAACCCGTGATGCTTTCCATGAATTCTATTATTTCTTCTAAGATTGCAATTCACCAAAATCCCTATTAGGGGTTGAGATGATTCAGACAGTAGCTAATTGAACAAAAAACTATTACAGCAGATATCAAGTTGGGTGTTGTATACAAGCTAAATCTCAACGCCAGGTATAAAGCCTGTTTTACTTCTGAATTCTGCTGTCAGTTAATTCTTGCTCAATTATTGAGTAATTTTATCCTTAAAATTGCGATAATTCAGCTTAATATTACTAACCCTTTGGTTCAGAAAACTTTTAGTGGTATTTTGTAACCGTGTGAGCAGAGTGGGACGCTTAAAGTTTTGAGGTCTATCTGCTGAAGATTTTAAATACCGATAATGTAAAAACAAGTCTCGGTAGGCAAAACTAACATCTTCACCACTACAAAGTTTAGTAAAACTTGATGAACTTATGCTCATATAGTGTAAATATGTCAACCTCCGCCCTTGGTCGTAGAGGATATTATCTACTTCCTCAAATTGAGAACTCCAGTGATTACCAGTTGCTTGTTCGCAGTCATGAAAAGCAAAGTTATAATAGGAAATTCCACTTTTCAACACCATATAATTAAATAAAGATTGGTCAGGTGCTAAAAAAGCCATGACATCAGCTTCACCCGCTATTAATTTGTCAATTAATTCCGCTCTTATCGCTGGAGAAAAAATATTTTTCTTAGTGGCAAACCAACCAGCACAAAATACTTTGGATTGCAAATTATCTGAGTTAAAAACTTGCTGCCTAAGCTCTGGCGAACCATCAAAAATAAATTTTACGTCAGACTTATATTGAAAATCATTGACTACCCAATCATAGACATCTAATTTTTCATATACATAATCTACAGGCCCCATTAACAAAGTATCTGCATCAAAATAAATAAATCTATCAAATGGACCATCAATAGCACAAAATTTGCGGTGCATTGGTAACTCATAGAGTTCTGGAAAGCCCCATTCTCGCCAAGTTTTTTGCGCTCTAGGGTAATTTTTCCATATCTTAATAGCAAAGTTATCCCAATAAGCTATGGAATCATCATCTTCAAATAAGCTGATATTCTCTCTAGATGCAATCTCTGCTTTTACCTTGTCTAATCGCTCATTATATGGAAGTATACAAATAGGAATTCTCCTACCAGCATTAGCTTCTATACTGTTGAGCAAAGCAACTAATTGGTCATAGACAACATCATTGGCTAAGATATAAATGCCATCAATCATTGGGATACTCCTAATATTAAGTACGAGCAGCAACAAAGGGAAATAAACGGCGAGTCAGTTTGGGGATGAAAGCGAATTTACCTTCATGGAGATAACGATAGTGTTCCCACAATTGCCAATAGGGACTACCAGCTTTCATCCGCGTCCCAGCCCAGTGGAGATATTTTAGTCGTTGTCCTCGGTCATAGAGGGCGTAGTCTTGCTGTTGGAAATTTTGCGAACCCGCCCAACTACCAGGTCCTCCCCCAGGAATTTTGACGAGATTACCACGCTTGGAAATTAGTTTGAGAACAAGATAATTTAAAATTGGTTGGTCTGTAACTCCTTCAGAGAAATCAAAATATTCGCGGTGTGCTGCACATTCGCGCAAAGCTTCATCCATTTGTTGTTCGCTAATAATTCCTTTTCTCGAAGCCCAAAAACCACTGTTGAAAACATCTTGAAGTTGGGCATCAGAAAAAATTTGCTGCTCTTTCACAAATGGGGAAAAGATATTTCGCAGCTTGTCATTGGCATGATGGTAATCACAACAGAAGAAATCAACTTCTGAAAGTTTGTCTAAATTGTCGGCGATTTTTTCAAAAACCACAATATCCGTATCAATATAAATAAATTCATCTAAAGGGCCAAACCACGCCACCAGTTTACGCATCTTGTTAGGTAAGGCGAGGAAATCTCGATCAAAAATTTCTCCGATGCGTTTGGTAAATGTATCAATAAGTTCTAAATCTGGGAAAATTTGGACGTTGTGTAAGGTAGCAAGCTGTTCTGCTACTTTGTGGTAATTCTCATTAAAAGGTATGAGATAAATGGGAACTTCACGGTCATAGTAACGAATGCTATTGAGTAAAGCAATAGCATTATCAATAACGCGGTCATTGGCAACAATATAAATGCCCCTAGTCATAAATTATCCTTGGTTAATTAACTTAAGTTTTCGTAAAGCTCTGGTAAGTAAATTTGGTACTGGAGCGTCATTATAACTCTTAGGAGGATTTTGAAATAATGGGCGCTTCTCTGGTTCGTGTAAGTAACGATAATAGAGAAACAAATCTCGATAGGGAAACTCAATATTCTCTCCAGCACAGACTGCTTGATTGATATTAGGAGGAATCCCAATATAATGAAGATAAGTTAGTCGATTACCTTTGTCATAAAGAAGATGTTCTCGCTCCTCGAAGTGCTTAGATGTGGCAGAACATCCTGTTTTTTCATTATCTGGGAGTTGGCGAGCAAAGTTATAAATAGAAAGGTTAGACCTCATTACCATATAATTGATTAATGGTTGTTCACCAGCACCTTCATACAAAAGTTCCGCCTCACCCTTTTGCAAATTGGATATCAGCCAATCTCTTTGCTCTGAGTTAAATATTCCCTGTTTTGCACCATAGAAACCTGAGCAAAATATTTCGGAATCAATGCGTTTTTGCTCGAAAATTTCTAGTAATTTCGGGGAATTAACATTATATATTTTACTAACATCTTTAAATTGGAAATCGTAGACAACAAAATCATAACTATCTAGCTTGTCAAACACTGGCGCGAGTGAGTTCATTACCAAGGTGTCTGCATCTAAATAGATAAACTTATCAAAAGGTCCATCAAAAGCGCAAAAACGACGGTGAGCGCCATACAAACGCGATTTACTCCGATTCAATCGTTCTGGGGCTGCTGTGAGCATAAATTGATCCCAGCGATTGATTGATTCCTGATTATCGTAAATAAATACATTCGGGCGTTTAGCTATTTCATCAGCAATCCGTTGTGTCTGATCGTCGAAAGGATAGATACAAACAGGAATTTCTGAGCCTAAAATCACATCAATACTGTTGAGCAAAGCCACCAGTTGATCGAAAACATAATCATTGCCAAGGGTACAAATACCATTCATAATTTATGAGTGTTGATCAACAAAGTTTGACAACCAGTTAAGTAGGTTTAATTTGTGTAAGATGATTTGACGCGCTTCTGCGATCGCATCTTTGGCAGCATACCAAGCATCAGGCGTAGCTGTCACTTCTTGGATGTAGGCAATGCCTTTTTCATCTAAACTGGGCAATCTTAAAAAACTACCCGGTGGCAATAATTTATCAGCAGCCGGTCCACCATAGTAAATTGGCAGACACCAAGCAAGTAAACTATCCCAAAGTTTCTCACTTACATACCAATTATTATCAGCATAATTTTCAATTGATAGATTGTAATAGTATGGTGCCATGCCATACCATTTATTACTCAGTTCTCCCGATTTGTTCGCCCATTCTGGTAAGTTACGCCCATACAAATCAAACTTCATGCCACTAGATTGTAAGGATTGCAAAAAGTCTAAACGCTGGCGATGTTTAGCAGTGCGGCTAATACCCGAAGTAATCCAACTACATGGGGCAACCTTTTCGGGTGGTGGCATTTCATTTAAATCTTGAAATGAATTTGAGTGATACCAAATAGCAGGCATATAGTCAGGAGTGGGAGCAAAATCATCGGGTCCAGAAATGTAGCCGCAATACTTCTGGGCTTGTTGATAATTCTGATTAGTTATTTCTACAATTTCATCTAAAGGCGGTTCTCGTAGTAAATAAATAATCCGCTCTTGACTCACACCACGCAGTAGAGAATCAACATTGACTACTGGTTTTTGCTGCCCTTTGCGAAAACTATCTAACCAAGATTTCTGCGGCGATGCTTGGGGAAAATCAAATTGATACATCAGCAGGAAATCTGGTTTTGCTGCTAGCGCCTGCATTTGCATATTGCCCCAAGTTCCAAATTGATGCGGGGTTTGTTGCCATAGCCAATCGGCTCTGGTTTCTAAACCTCGATAGCTGCTAATCATTCCTACAGTTTTAAGAGTCATTTTAGTTATTTGTTATTTGTTATTTGTTATTAGTCATTTTCCTTCATCTCCTCCATTCTTCCTTATGCGATAAATAAAGGCAGCAGAGATTCATCAACATAACTAAGGATTTTTGCCGCCCGATTTTCCCAAGAAAACTGCTTGACAAACTCGATACTATCTGGATAACCTTCGATCTTTCTGGGATGAGTTTCTAAAACCTGCTTGAGACTTTCGGCAAATTTGCTGGGGTTATCTGGCTCACACCAAGCAGCGATCGCTCTAGTATCTTGAAACTGAACTAATGATGGAATTTCTGTCGAGACAATGGGAGTTCCAGAGGCAAAGTAGTCAAACAGCTTTAAGGGAGATGTGAAAGTTGCCGCCTTTCCTGAGCAATGAGGGTGAGCTAAAACATCGGCTGCTTGTAGCAAAGATGCTAACTCATTATGCAAAATATAACCCAAAAATTTAATATTACTAATCTGTTTTTCTTTGACGAATTGCTGATAATATTCGACTTCTGTCGGCTTACCACCGGCACAAGCAAATTGCACATTAGGCATTTCTTTCGCCACATCAATTAATACATCAATGCCTTTAAATTGCTGTAGCGCCCCCGCATAAACTACTAATTTTTGGCTGTCGTCTGGCAATAGTCTTTTACGCCATTCGGCGGCTTTTTCTGGTTGTCTCTCCATAAATAAGCGGTTAAAACCATTGTGCAGCGTAATTACTTTTTCTGGAGGCATCCCATTTTTAATCATGCTTTCACGGATGGTGTCTACAACAGTGACAGCAATTTGCAAAAGCGGATTTTTGACAATTTCTGTCTCAAATGGCTTCTCTTCGTGGTGGTGGTGTTCGTAAATTGCCGGAGTACCATTTTTGATGGCAGCTTTCACAAAATTCCAGTTGCGACTGTGGACAAGTTTGGCAGTTGGAAGTATGTGAAATGGTAAATAATATTTGCTAGCAATGGTGTTAGAGTCAGTAAATTTGCTCCGAAAATGGTCAATTGGCCAAGGCATCGGTAAGGGAGCAACTTTTAATTTGTCATGTAGATTGTAATATTTAATCAGTTCTGTTGGGGTTTGTCTCGGTTGAAAAGGACGAGCTAGATTAACTAGGTTCATCGCTTTTGCTCCTTTTTCAGGGTATACCAAAACTGTTGAGTATCCTAAGTTGGCGGCGGCATTAGCTGCATTTGTAGACTGCACTAGGTGAGCTTCTGGCTGGGGTAACTCTTCACCAATGAAAAAAATGTAGTGTTTTTTTAAAGTAGGATCTTTCATAATTTTAGGCATTAATATTACTCTCAAACTTTCCTAAATACTCGAGTAAATATATAGCAGATTCATAACTTTCAGTAATTAATCCATTTTGTTCTTCTGCGGTGGATGTCGAACTATCAGCTAGAGCGCGGAGAGAGCTAAGTATGAGGTTAATAGAAGTCCGAAACTCAACGGAGATATGATTAAAGGTTTGATAATGGTTACTGATAACATTCTGATTGTGATCAGAAATTGAGAGCATTTGCCCCCGGATTTGTAAGTTAATAACATCCTCAAAAACATCAATGGTGTTGAGAATTCTCAACGCTGATTTATAAGAGTCTTCTATTAATTCGTGCCGTTCTTGGGAATCGTCTACCAAATCATCAAGTAATAAACGCAGTAACCCAATCATCGAGTTCATCTGTGTCCGAATTTCGTGAGAGATGCGGAGCAAGCTTTGATTGTGTTTGGTAGCAGTTTCAGGACGTTCGGCAAATTGCATAGAGTACAAACGTGAGTAGTAACCACCCTTTTGTAAAAGTTCTTCATGGGTTCCTGTCTCTACTACTTGTCCTTGCTCTAACACAGCTATTTGATTAGCTTTTTGGACTGTGGAAAGGCGGTGAGCAATTACTAGAGTGGTGCGATCGCGGCTCAAGTCATCCAGTGCAGACTGTACTAAACGTTCGGAAACAGTATCTAAAGCGCTGGTGGCTTCATCTAAAATCAGAATTTCAGGATTTTGCAGGAGGGCGCGGGCGATCGCTAATCTCTGTCTTTGTCCACCAGATAACATCACGCCGCGATCGCCAATCAAGGTGTCAAATCCGTGAGGCAATTTGCTAATAAACTCATAAGCATTTGCCCGCTTCGCTGCTGTCAGAATTTCATCATCAGTAGCCTCTGCTCGCCCATAAGCGATGTTATTCTTCACCGAGTCATTGAAAAGAAAGGTATCTTGACTGACAATTCCCATCCGCTTTCGCAGGGATATTACATCGAACTCCCGCAAATCGATGCCGTCAATGCTAATACTGCCAGCGATCGGGTCATAGAATCTAGGTAAAAGGTCTGCTAAAGTGGATTTACCAGCACCCGAACCGCCTACCAATGCTAAGGTTGTGCCATGTGGTAAATATAAATTTACATCTTTGAGTACTAACTTCTCATGACCAGGGTAGGCAAAGCAAAGAGAATTAAAAGACACTCCCTCTTGTAATTTGGTGTAGGGAAGCTCACCTTTGCCCATGAATGGCTTATCGTGCAGGCTTAAAAACTCATTGCTAATATCCACACTGGCGGCGGTACTAGCAAAGTTGCTGCGAATAGTATTTAGCTGAGAAATCAATGGTAGCACTCGCAGTAGCACTAATAAATATGTCAGGAGTACGGTAGAAAGGGAAGAAACCTGGCTAGCAAAGAAGGTTTTGCTCAAAACTACAATCAGCAGTAAAGCTGTAATACCCATCACCTCACTCAGAGGTGCGATCGCTTCGGAATTAATCTGAGATTGGAAATCTGCTAATTCGCGATCGCGAATTAATTTTTTAATCCGTTCATATTCTTTTTCTTCATTTCCCGTCGCCTTTACCAGCCGAATTCCGTTTAGGATTTCCAGTACAGAGATTGAGTATGCCCTAGACATCTCACTAAGCTGCTTCCCAAAATTTTTAGACCGGGAAATGGCATACTGATTTACTAACGTCACCAACGACAGCAAAAGCGTAGCCACAATTGTCAACTGCCAAGAAATTGACAGCAATAAACCGACAAAAACTAAAATTGTGATTCCCAGAATAACTATCTTAACTGTACTACCTATAGCACTTGCAGCCCGACCAATTTCTCCACCAAGACGGTTAATTAAATCGCCAACCTTTGTCTTGGCATAATAATCTAGATCGATGTCTAGTAACAGCCTTAATCCGGTTTCGCGCATATCCGATGTCAGCTTTCTGGTTAAAGAACTCGATGTTAAGGCGCTGGCATAAGCAGCTAAGTTCTTTAAAAAAATTGTGAGGATAATTGCCCCAGCCATTACCACTATCCGGTAATTTTCTGGAGTACTATCAAAGGGAGATATCATCCTTTTGAGGATGGGAGGGGCAGTAGTTAAATCTACTTCTTGCCCCACGATTTTTAAAACCACCGGCACAATTAAAGCTGTGCTAATCCCATTAAATAAAGCTCCAGAAAATCCTAATAATATTGTCAGCAGAATCAAACCGGGATAGGGTTTAGCGAATCTTAGTAGTAGTTTTTTTGTAGACATTGGATATTTTTATGCCACTTTCATTTATTAATATTATTCACAAATTACTTGTCAGAAAAAGCTAATCATCAAATAAATACGGCACTCCGAGACTGGTTACTGGGTACTGGGGAAGAAAATATGATTAAGATTTGGTTGGGTTCCCAATCCCTAGTCCCTAGTCCCCAATCTCCAATCAAGATTCACAACCGAGCAATTACTGACTTGAGCGTAAAAGCCATAGCCTCTATGCTGTAGTGTTCTACACATCTTTGTCTTGCCTTGATACCTTGCTGGTTTGCTGACTCTAAATTCTGAAAAATAAATTGAATTTGTTCAGCAAGTTGTTCAGGACAAGCAGGGTCAACTAAATAACCAGTATCACCTAAAATTTTGGGAATATCTCCAACGCGTGTTGATAATATAGGTTTAGCCATTGCCATTCCATCTGTCAACTTCAGGGGAAATTGAGCGCGAGTTTCTGGAGTATCTCGTTGGGGAACGACTACAATGTGAGCCGCAGCTACCAAATCAGGCATTACATCAGCTGGATACTTTGGTAATTTGATAATCCAGCGTCCCCACTTTTGTTCAAGTTGCTGATCGTAATCATCATAAGGACTACCACCTACAATCACTAGTCTTAAGTCTGGCTGATTAATTTTATCGAGCGCTATAAGAACATCTTCTAGACCTTTATAAGGTCTAGGCGCACCAGGAAACATTAAAATACGATATTCAGATAAACCATAACGGCTTCTACTAGACTCAGCATCATATTGAGTGGGGTCAAATAAAGAGGTATCCTTGCCATTGGGAACAAATGTACCACCAAAACGTTGGTGCAAAAATTCAGTATGTACTGTAACTGCATTAGCTTGATTTACCAAAGCTTCCATCCATTTCAAGTACAAAGGATGATTAGGTAATCTCAAAACACCGTCTTTTTTAAGTAAGTCTTTTGCTAGCTGTTTGAGTGTGGGACGATATTGCCATTCATCACCGCCATACCAGCTAAGTTCCCAATCATCAATGTCTAAAATTACTGGTCGGCGAGTGTATAGTTTCTTTAGAAGTGCAACTCCAAAACTTGCTGGTTGAGGCTTAATTGCATAAATAATATCTCCATCAATATGTTTTAAAATTTTCCCTACAGATTTTAAAAAGCTGGGATAATTAATACCTTCTACAGCATATACTTCAGAACCTAAAGGAATTGCTCCATACAACTCATTACCAAATAAGAAGCCCAGGATTTTTACTTCGTATCCCAACTTAGTCAAGGCCGCTTTTAACAAGGAAGCACGAATGAAACCATCATTAGTAGATAAATTCCAGACAAGCAACGATACCTTTAATCTATCTTTCATAAATGCTAATTTACCTGCTTATAAATGCATCATTTTTTACGCCAGGGATTTGTAACTTGATTGGGTAAAAAAACTTGAGCGAATCTGTCAAAAGCCCTTGTATATAAGGAACGAGAAATGTTTTTAGCATATTGAGGCCGATAAGGATAGGTACAGTGAAGAACCTTAATTTGATCCTGAATATCATAATCCTCTTCCCACTTACTGAGATAATTATAGGTAGGTGGTAGGATTTTCATGTCAGGGCGTACAGATGCGATCGCAGATGCAAAAGCCCCTTGATCTTTTAAAAGCAATTTATCTTGGTTATTTTTGACAATCTCAAAATAGCGTTTAAATTCTTCAAAGAATACTTTGGTTACTTCTGTTTTTCTAAAAGCCATAAAACCGCCATTATATTGCACACTATCTGCTTTCAATGGTAAACCTACAGATTGCAGAATTTGCAAAACATTTGGTAAAAGTTCTTCTTGATTTCCACGCAGTAAATTTGTAGCTTTTAGAACAGAAGGTTGCACATCTTCAGTTAACAGAAAATCATATTCATCCAAATACTCAAATACGTCGTTGATATCCGAAAGTAAGCAAATATCTGAATCTAGGTAAATGGTTTTCTCAAACTCAGAGGCTGCATATAGAGCCAGTTTTGCTTCCCGTGATGCTAAAACAGTATTTTCATTTGCAGGGGCTGGCTTTAAAATTACATTTTTAAAAACCTTTAATAACGGATAGAGAACTACCGGAACTTGGTCAATTAAAATAATTATCGGCTCTTGATGAAACTTCCTAATAGCCGCTAAAAAATGAATACAATCTTGAAAAGAGTAAAGTCCGGTCAGAATGGTAATAAATCCTCTTGTTGAATTCATAAAATGGTTCCCATAAACATTTAATATAAAAGGTTTTTTACTTTTAAATAAAAATTAACCGACTTGAAATCCCACCTGTTTACTGATATTATGTTAAATATCAAAGGCTTACTCGATCTACTCAATGTAAATTTATTTATATCCTTAAATCCAAAAGAATAAGATAAATGTAACTTTGTATTTGCGGTTATTACCAGAGAAAATTCACTGATAAATTCAGATTTTCTTTGCTTTTTTTAGGTGTATTCACTGTATAATTATAGCAGTGCATTATTATGCTCAATAGTAGATTACAGTTATACTGAATAAAGTATAAATACTTGATGTAGCTTATGCAAGTAGCCCTGTGAATCGATGAGTCTTAAAATTGTTACTGAATACCAATATATGTTGTGAGGGAGGCAGAGGTAATGCAGGTAATCCGTCTGGAAGCGCTCTCAGACAACTACATATTTTTGTTACACGACTACAAGCAAAATATCGCGGCTGTTGTCGATCCAGCAGAAGCTCAACCAGTATTAGAGAAACTGGCAGAATTAAAAGCTGAGTTGGTAGCAATTTTCAACACGCATCACCATAACGATCATGTGGGTGGTAATCAGCAGTTAATAGAAGAATTCCCCAAACTGATAGTTTATGGAGGAGCCGAGGATCGCGGGAGAATTCCTGGACAGCAGGTGTTTTTGCAACAAGGCGATCGCGTCCAGTTTGCAAACCGCATAGCTGAAGTTATCTTCGTTCCCGGACATACCCGCGCTCACATCGCTTACTACTTTCCCCCCGAACAACCTGGTGAAACAGGCGATTTATTTTGCGGCGATACCTTATTTTCTGGCGGTTGCGGTCGCTTATTTGAAGGAACACCGACCCAAATGGTAGACTCTTTAACCAAACTGCGCTCTCTACCGGATAATACACGCATCTGGTGTGCCCACGAATACACCTTAAACAATCTGCGATTTGCCCTAACTGTAGATGGGGACAACGCCGACTTACAAAGGCGCTTCAATGAAGTGAAAGCTTACCGTAGTCGAGGAGAAGCTACCATCCCCTCGCTACTGGGAGTGGAGAAGCTCACCAATCCCTTTTTACGTTGGGATCAGCCATCATTACAATCAAACGTTAAGAGTAGCGATGGAGTGCAAACTTTTGCACGGATACGGGAAATGAAGAATAACTTTTAAATATTGGGCATTGGGCATTGGGCATTGGGCATTGGGCATTGGGCATTGATTATTCTCCCCCCATTCCCCATTCCCCATTCCCCAGTCTGGGAATTTTCTAGCGCTAATAGTTGCGATCGCACCCTTCCTTTCGCTACGATCTGTAAGCTCTAGGGTATTAGGCCAAGAAGCTTGGAATACAGCAATGACATTGTGAGCTACCCAAACCCAAATTAATCAGATTTTACAGGAAAAATCAAAAACGATGGCTAAACGTGTACAGTTAGTTTTAAATCAGGATATCAGCAAGCTGGGAAAATCTGGCGACTTAGTGGAAGTAGCTCCTGGCTACGCTCGTAATTATCTGATTCCCCAAAAATTGGCAACCAATGCCACCCCTGGTATTCTCAAGCAAGTAGAACGTCGTCGTGAGCAAGAGCGTCAACGGCAATTAGAACTCAGACAACAAGCTCTTGAGCAAAAAGAATCTTTAGAAAAAGTTGGCAGCTTGACAATTGCCAAGCCAGTTGGTGAAAACGAAGCAATTTTTGGTACCATCACCACTCAAGATGTTGTAGATGCAATTAAGGCAGCCACCGGTCAAGAAATCGATCGGCGTGGCATTACCATCCCCGATATTAACCACCTTGGTACTTATAAAGCCGAAATTAAGCTGCATTCTGAAGTAGCGGCGCAAGTCGATATTCAAGTAGTCGCTAGCTAACTCAGCAGAGGGACGTAAAGATCAGGGGGATGAGGGAGCGTCTCTAGTCCTGTACAGACGCGATTAATCGCGTCTCTAGCAAAATCTCAAAACTAAAATCGTTTATGGCTGAAGAACGGAGTTTTCAAGGCGATGGTAGCGATGCCTACGGCGGTAAACTACGCCTCCCACCCCAAAATATAGAGGCGGAAGAAGCGATTTTGGGGGGGATTTTGCTAGATCCAGAAGCGATTAGTCGAGTTAGCGATCGCCTCCTTCCCGAGGCTTTTTACATTAGCGCTCACAAAGATATTTATCAAGCAGCTGTTAGGCTCCATACTCAAGGTAAAGCCACAGATTTGCTCTCAGTCACAAGTTGGCTGACAGACCATGAAATGCTAACCCGCATTGGTGGCAGAAATAAATTAGCAACTCTGGTAGATCGCACAGTTTCAGCCGTCAACATCGACGCCTTAGCAGGGTTAGTCATGGACAAATACCTGCGGCGGCGCTTAATTAAAGCTGGCAATGAAATTGTACATCTTGGTTACGAGACAGAAACCGAGTTACCACAGGTTTTAGATCAAGCAGAACAGAAAGTATTTGGTGTTACTCAAGAGCGTCCCCAATCGGGTTTAGTTCACATTTCTGATACTCTAATTAATAATTTCCAGGATATTGAGGATCGAAATCAAGGCATTGCCTTACCTGGAATTCCCTGCGGATTTTACGATTTAGATGCCATGACCAGTGGCTTTCAGCGTTCTGATTTAATTATTGTCGCGGGTCGCCCATCAATGGGGAAATGCCTAAGCTTTGATTCAGAAATTGTCCTTGGAGATGGACAGATTGCCACAATTGAAGAATTGTATAACCAACGTCATGGCTCATTATTGACGTTAAACAACGACTGGAAATTTATCCTTACCCAACCGTCTGCATTTGTAGATGATGGTATCAAGCCGGTTTTTCGTGTCACTACTCGCTTGGGTCGTTCAATTGAAACCACAATCACTCATCCCTATTTAACTATTAAAGGCTGGCAAAGGCTAGAAAATCTGAAAGTTGGCGATAAAATCGCTGTCCCGCGAAAAATAGATGTATTTGGTACAAAAACCATCCGTGAGTGCGAAGTCAAGTTATTAGCTTATTTAATTGGCGATGGCGGATTAACTAACTGCAATCCACGATTTACAAATGGGAATCCATTACTGCAAGCCGATTTTTCACAAGCAGTTGCGGATTTTGGTGGTTTAAAAGGGCGTTGGGAAACTTCTCAAGGAAAACGCACACCATCACTTTGTGTTCAAGGAGATTTAGAATTTATTGCCATTCAAAGACAGGTTTTTGCTGAAAGTTTTAAACTAGCAATTCAATCGCAGTTATTGACAGGAAAAGATATAAGTCAATTAGTTGGGGTCAGCCCTACTTTACTTTGTGCTTGGAAGCAAGGAGAGTGTGTACCAAATTTAGAAACTTTTGAGCTATTATGCGAAATTTTACAATTAGAGTCAGAAGAGTTTGGATCTCATGGATTTGCCTGCATGAGCAAATCTCGGAAAAATTCGCTGACACTTTGGTTAGAAGAATTAGGTTTGTGGGGTAAAGATGCTCATTCTAAAACTATCCCAAACATAGTTTTTCAATTAGAGCGATCGCAAATCTCTTTATTTCTTAATCGTCTCTTTGCTACAGATGGATGGGCTACACTACTTACTAGCGGTCAATCACAGTTAGGGTATGCAACAGTCAGCCATAAATTAGCAAGGCAAATCCAACATCTTCTATTAAGATTTGGTATCATCGCCTCTCTGAGAAAGCGGTCTGTCAAGTATAACAACACCCGCAGAATGGCGTGGAAATTAGATATAACTGATGCCTTATCTATCAAAGCTTTTATCGCCGAAATAGGTATCTTCAGTAAAGAAGAAGCAATAGCAAAAGTTGCAGATGCAATATCTCAAAAGAGATATCAAACTAATCGTGACTTGATACCTATAGAGATTTGGTCACAAATAGCAGCAGCGAAAGGTAATGAGACTTGGAGTAGTTTAGCTAGACGTGCAGGAATTCAAGGTTATACAAATATGCATGTTGGGAAACGTGCTTTAAAGCGGGAAAGACTTTGGATACTAGCCACAGCTTTAGATAATTTACCACTTCAACAGTTAGCAACCAGTGAACCAGCGCTGCGGGAGGGTTTCCCTCCGCAGGCGACTGGTGAACCTCGAAGAGGTGATGTTTATTGGGATGAAATAGTTACGATTGAGTCGGTGGGTAACAAGCAAGTTTATGACTTAACAATTCCAGAAACACACAATTTTGTTGCCAATGATATTTGTGTTCACAATACAGCATTTTGCTTAAACCTAGCTCATAACATCGCCGCTTCTTATAAATTACCAGTTGCTATTTTCAGTTTGGAAATGTCCAAAGAGCAACTAACGCAACGTCTATTAGCTAGCGAAGCCCAAATTGAAAGTAGTTATCTGCGGACTGGCCGCCTCAGTCAAACACAGTGGGAACCTTTAAGCCGTGCTATTGGTATCCTTTCCGAGATACCGATTTATATTGACGACACGCCGAATATTACAGTTACACAAATACGTAGTCAGGCTAGAAGACTGCAAGCAGAACAAGGAACTGAATTAGGATTAATTGTAATAGATTACTTGCAATTGATGGAAGGAGCAGGTGATAATCGCGTCCAAGAATTATCAAAAATTACCCGTCAACTCAAAGGTTTAGCGCGGGAATTATCTGTACCAGTTATTGCCCTATCTCAGTTGAGTCGAGGTGTGGAAGCGCGTACTAACAAACGCCCGATGTTATCAGATTTGAGAGAGTCTGGTTGTTTAGCAGGCGATAGTCTGGTGACATTAGCTTCGGGCGGACTGCAAGTACCAATTAGAGAATTAGTAGGAAAATCTGGTTTTGCAGTTTGGGCGTTGAACGAAGCTACAATGCAGCTAGAAAAGGCAATTGTTAGCAATGCTTTTTCTACCGGTATCAAGCCCCTATTTACTTTAACAACTCGATTGGGTAGAAAAATCCGTGCCACAGGTAATCACAAGTTTCTAACAATTAATGGCTGGAAAAGACTTGATGAATTAACTCCTAAACAACATCTATGTTTACCAAGACATCTCCCCAATCGTGGTAAAGAAACCATTACTTATGCCAAAGTTGCATTATTAGGGCATTTAATTGGCGACGGTTGTACATTGCATAGTCATGCCATACAGTACACTACCAGAGAGATAGATTTAGCTCAGAATGTTGCTTTCTTGGCAACAGAAGTTTTTGGAGATTCAATTATTTCTAAAATTTCACCTGAAGGTGGCTGGTATCAAGTTTACTTATCCGCAGCACAGCATCTAACTCATGGTGTGAGAAATCCAATAGCCAAATGGCTAGACTCTCTCGGTGTTTTTGGCTTAAGGTCTGATGAAAAATTTGTACCTCAAGAATTGTTCTCACAACCCCAAGAGTCAATAGGTTGCTTTCTAAGACACCTTGTTCAATCATCTCAAATGGTTGCTCTTGCCAAAAGTGATGTTTATTGGGATGAGATACTTTCAATTGAATATAGCGGCGAGGAAGAAGTCTTTGATCTTACGGTTCCTAGTTTACATAATTTTGTTGCAAATAATATTATTGTTCACAATTCCATTGAACAAGATGCCGACTTAGTAATCATGTTGTACCGCGATGAATATTACTCGCCCGATACTCCCGATCGCGGCATTGCAGAAGTGATTATAGCTAAACACCGCAACGGACCTACAGGTACTGCGAAACTTTTGTTCAATCCCCAGTTTACAAAGTTTCAAAATTTAAAAATTTAGCCTGCCCTGGCGAATGGAATTCGGGGCTATACAGACAAAACCCACCGACCTGGGTTTCAAATTCTTTGAGTCCGCGTAGGCGGCCTACCCTTTTCCTTCGGAGACGCTACGCGAACGGGTTCCCCAACGGGGTACGTTTGTGTAGCCGCGATTTCTAATCGCCTGGTATATTTGCTTTCGCTGAGATGCTCCCAGTTATCTATGATCTATGTTACGTAATGTAAAATTAATTGAATTAGTTTGTAGTAAGCGGCTCTAGCCCTATTTTAAGGACTGAAGTTCTTACTACAAACCTTTAATTATTCACGCCCACTTACTTATCGTTAACGATTCTTACTGGGATGAAATAGAAACTGCTGCCCACTTTGGGGAACTACCTTGTAAAACCGATAGCGACCAACTTACTGATAAATTTGCGTCGCTTTCAGCATGTGGTAGGTAATTATTAACTGGGTGAGTGCTAGGGGATAACTCTGGATTGTCTCACCAGTTGTACCAGCAATTTTACCCAGTTCTGGATTGCTTTCGCGATCGCAAATATTTCGTAAATGGGGCATATCAGAACAAATAATATGCTCTAGTTTATTCACCTGTTCTAAGGTGGCATGACCATCAACTTCTAAGACATCTACAGGCTTACTCATATCCCTGTCTAGCCCCAGGCGAATCGCTGAATCAGAATTACCATAGCCAGAGTTGATAATCTCAGTAAAATCTGGGTGGGGAATTGTCGGACGTAATACCAGACGAACATTTAAATGTCCATTGGTTTCATCATCGTCCCCAATGGGTGGATAGAAACTAATGACTATATCAGACCATTGGCGTTGCGGACGAATAAATTGTGCTGAGTCTGGTTCGCGTTTTTCTAGTTCCGCTATTACCTGTTCAGCAGTGTAGCCCCGCTTTTGCGTATCCCGCTTAACTTTCCACTTAGTGCGTAATGTTTCTGGGGGTGCAAGGTAAACTTTTACGTCGTAGGAATCACGGGCAGCACGGGTAGAATAACCGAGTAATCCCTCAATAATCACGAATTTATTGGGCTTGATATACTGCGGTGGCTCGAATGTGCCGGTTTTATGGCTGTAAACTGGTTTGAGAATTGGTTGTCCTGTGCGTAGCAACGACAGGTGTTGCTGCATAATATCTAAGTGGTTGCAGTCTGGGTGGAGGGCAGTAATCCCTATTTCTGCACGTTGTTGGCGATCGTAACGGTGATAATCATCTGTACATATCAGCGTGACGTTTTCTGGTCCGAGTACCTGAGCGATTCCTCGAGTTAGTGTTGTTTTACCAGCAGCGCTGTCGCCGACAATACCAAGAATTATTGGACGGCTCATCATACCTCCCAGAATAAAAGTAAGTTTATTAATAAAATTTCCCGCAGTAGTTTCAATTCTAGAAGGGTTTAGGCGAGTAACTCAAGCAAAGACTTGGTGTGCAATATAAAAACACATAGAATGTTTGTGCGTAGGCGCAGCCCGTCGTAGACATCGCTTCTTGCATAAGGCACTTCCAAAAAAGAATACTCAACTATTTCTTGTGGAGTGGGCGTCTCGCCCGCCTTTAGCTACGAGTATCAAAGACTCATCTCCTATTCTCCATGCCCAATACCCCAATCTCATGACAACTAAAACACTAGGACTCGAACAAAACCTCTATGACTATTTATTGTCAGTGTCTCTCCGAGAACCGGAAATTTTAACCCGACTCAGGCAGGAAACATCCCAGTATCCAATAGGGAGAATGCAGATTGCTCCTGAACAGGGGCAATTTTTGGCCTTACTGGTGCAGTTGTTGGGAGCTAAGAAAACTTTGGAAATTGGGGTATTTACAGGTTATAGTTCCCTGGTGGTGGCATTGGCGTTACCGAGTGATGGTAAGGTGGTAGCCTGTGATATTAGTGAAGAATTTACAACGATCGCTCGGCGCTATTGGCAGCAAGCAGGAGTGGCGGATAAAATTCAACTGCACATTGCCCCAGCTTTGGAGACTTTGGATCAGTTAATCGCCAGTGGAGAAGTGGAAACTTTTGATTTTGCCTTCATCGATGCAGATAAGAGCAACTATGATGGCTATTATGAGCGATCGCTGCAATTAGTGCGTCCGGGGGGACTGATTGCCATCGATAATGTCCTCTGGTCAGGTAAGGTTGCCGACCCCCAAGTGCAAGATAATAGAACTAAAAGAATTCGTGCCTTTAATCAAAAACTGCATCAAGACGAGCGAGTTAATCTTAGTGTAGTAGCGATCGCAGATGGCTTAACTCTGGCACTGAAGAAGTACAGTACTTACGCACTCAAAACCACCGGAGAGAGACAGACTTGAACGGGAGCAATGCTCTAACAGTGAGGTGGGGAAGCAGGGGAGGTAGGGGAGGCAGGGGGAGAGAAAGAAATAAGTGTATTTAGAGCTATAACGGTCGTAAAAAATACTAAAGTTTTCTCTTCCCTCCCCCTGCTCCCCCTGCTCCCCCTGCTCCCCCTACTCCCCCTGCTCCCCCTGCTCCCCCTGCTCCCCCTACTCCCCCTGCTCCCCCTACTCCCCCTGCTCCCCCTACTCCCCCTGCTCCCCCTACTCCCCCTACTCCCCCTGCTCCCTACCTTCACCAAGGATTGCCAACCATTGTGAATCCAGCCCAATAATAAGGATGCATAAGCGATTCATCAGCACTATCAGCAGGTAAAGGCAAGTTCCCCACTACTCCCAAACCTTGCACTTGACCATCCTTTACATAAATCTGCCCTTTAGCCATAGCTACCTGAGCCTGTCTGAGAGCTTCTGCCTTAATCGGAGCTGTCTTTAAGTTCTCATAAAATTTCGTCATCAACGCTGCTGTACCAGCATCATTAACCGACCAAAGACTAGCAACAGAAGTTTTCACACCTGCCAGCACTGCTAAACCCGCAAATCCCAGTTCTGACTCTTCATCCCCTAAGGCTGTTCTACAAGCACTCAGCACCAGCATTTCAACTTGTGGTTCATTCAAACGCAACTGTCGTAATTGGTTCAAGCGTAACTTGTCTTCCCATAGTTGAATATAGGAATTACTCAAAGCGCCAGTGGCAAAATCGGCATGGGTTGCCATGTGAATAATCCCAAAAGGTTGTTGGCGGCGGATAGTTTTGAGATTTTCTAAGGTGGCTTGCTTGTCTAACAATAATTTGCCTTGCCAAAGTTTAGACACTAGTCTTGATAACTCAACGGGAACTGCCGGTAAAGGTTCTTGTCCCTGAGTACTTTGAGAAACCCCTAACGCTAAAACTTGAGATTTTCTAATGTCTTTATAAAGGGTGTTAGTCAAACTCAGACTGGGCATCAAACCAATACTATATTTTTCTACTAGAAACCCCTTACCATCGTGAAGTGCTGCCATTGGGGTTGAACGCAAACCGATGTCTGATAAAAAAACCAGATTGTTGATTCCTCTTGCCTGTAAATCTGCTTCTAGTGGTGCAATAATCCAGCGATAAAGTTGTTGAGATGAACGCAAATAACCAGTGCGGCGACGGTTTTGTGGACTAACGATTTGGTCACGAAATTCTTGAGCTACTTGGAGAACTTTGGCTCTGGTAGTTTCTGGGATACGCTTGCGGATCGGATCACCTTTTCCTGTTACTACGACTATTTCCAGTTGATCGCTATCCTGCTCTGCTACGGTATTTAACTGTTTAGTAGATTTTTGAGCTTTGCCTAAATTTCCCCCTGGGAGAATCTCCACAGGAACAAAACTGATGTAGATAAATGCCGGTTTAGCACCAGTGGCTTCTTCAATTTTACGAGCAATATCTTTGGCATCATCCAGTGTTTTGATTTGAGGAGTGGGTATGCCTAAATGGTTGGCAAAATCATCTGTGAATTTATCTTCGGGAGTGGAATTGGTATCAATACCACCGACACTACTAACCTGAACTGGTGGTGTTAGTGGTGGTACTGAGGTGCAAGCAAATGTGCATATTATGGGATCTGGCTTGCTGACACCGATTGCTACCTGTACAGGTGTTGAGGATGAAAGAATGCTAGGTCCTCCATTCTTGACATCGTTAGCCTTGACTGTGAAAGCATTGATTAGCCCTGTGGTATTAGTTGGTGGCGTATAATTTAATGTTTCACCGATAGTTAATGTGTCTCCCGCAGCTAAAGTGGTATTGCCTCGTTTCAAGGTTCCTGATTGGATGGCATCAATGACAACGGTGGTATTATCGAGATTCACATCACTAGTGTTGGCAGTAAATGTGAAAGAAAAGGCTTGATTGGGTTGGGCACTAGATGACAGGAGTGTATTTGTTGTGATTGTCGGCGGGGTGTTCACAGATGTAATGGTGATGCCGATTGGAGTACCAGTTGCATCTTTGCCATTAGGCAAAACTGGAAAATTAGTGGAAGCAGTGATTGAATTATCGCCTGTATTAATTGATCCTGCCGTGCCATTGACACTTGCATTGCCGACGATAAAATCTGCATTGTTTGGACCACCATCATGTCGAATTGTGACAGTACCTCCCGCAAGAGGTTGAGCGCTAGTAACTTGTTGTCTACCAGTAAAAAATCCACCAGTAGCGATCGTTATACCAGTGTCATTAATTGTCCCTATTCCTTGAACTAGCCCGTTGGTTAGCACTTGCACATTGCCACCTTTAACAGTGTTATCCTCACCAAAGTTTGCTGTGGCCGTTGTGTTGATGCTGGTAAAACCAATTGTGCTGCCAGCAGTATTGGTAGTCTGTAAAGTAACGCTGCCACCTCTAGCGTTGCCACCTTGAGTATTCCCCGCAGACGAATCAATTACCCCAGTGGTGATATTGCTTGCGGCATTGAGAGTTACTGAGCCACCAGTTGTATTGTTGTTGGTGTTGAGATTCCCTAAAGTAATTGCACCATTGGTGCTGGTGACACCTATATTGCCAGATCCATAGCCATTTCCACTGGCAATAATGTTGCCTCCACTAATATTGCCACTCGCAGACAAAGTTACATCCCCACTTTTAACGGAATTACCAGTTGTGTTTAGATTTCCTAGTGATAAGCTAGCTCCTGAAATGGCGATTTCTCTGCCGTTAGTGTTGATGTTGCTGCCTGTACCCATCGTAAATGCGCCGACACCGTTATTGTCTGCATCTGCGGTAAATGTAATTGGTTTTCCAACATTATTCACAAAGTTTAAAGATACGCCATTGTCAATTGTGATGTTGTTAGTTGCTTGTAGAGTAACAGCAGCATCCTGACTTTGTAGGGCATTTTGGGAAATCGTGAAGGTTGCTGGAGTAGCATCTTGGAAGATTACAGGCAAAGAGCCATCCTGCGGTTGTGGAGCAGTAGCCACAATATTGATATCGGTTGGGTCTAGTAACAAGTTACCAATAATACCCTTTTTAGCAGTCAGGTCAGCATTACCATTGTAAATCAGGTTTTCCTTCCCCGAAACTTCCACAAAACCACCATTTCCAGCATTTGCTCCTCCACGAGCCGAAATTTTACCAAAATATTGGGTTGTGTCGTTACCCCAAATAATTACCCGTCCGCCATTTCCATTCAATTTGCTATCGGCATTAATAACGGAGTTTGAGTCAACATAAGTCTGATTGGCGTTGGGTAAAGTCCCCTTACCTTGGTAATCGCCGCCAATTAACACGGTACCGCCGCCATTAATTCCAGAGGCGTTAATATTGCTACCAATCACCGCCACTCTTTTACCCAAAGCAGCTACCGTACCACCTGTTTGACTCGATACATCCACTTTGCCAGAAACAATTGTTGTACCTGGATTTGTGGGAATTTTGACGTCAGAACCTGTCAGTTGCACAGTTCCATCAGCATTAGCAGTTAACCCAGTGTTACCGACTGTGAGTAATTCGGGTAAAGATGCAATGGGAATTGTCCAGTTATTGGGTTGGCTGCTACTAGAGGCGAGTGGCTGAATTTCCAGACTCAAGAGATTTCCTGGTTGACTGAGACGCACCCAATTTTGTCCCGGTACGGATGTGATGGTAATCTGCCCTCCCGGTGCCGAAAGTTGCCCGGTGTTGACTACAGTACCGCCCAATAAATTCAAATTCTGCCCAGCACCTACTGCCAAATTTCCAGCATTGACGATCGCCCCCGGCTGATTACTACTAAAGGCAAATCCGTTGGGGTTTCCTACTAAACTCTTGTAGTCATTAACACCAATAGCGTTAAACCAACTGCTACCAAAACCTATGCCGTTGGCTGTTGTCACCGTGAAAGCACCAGGCACATTTAAACTGGCATTTCCTCCAAAAATAAATCCGGCTGGATTCATCAAGAAAAGGTTAGCATTGCCACCTGTCACCTGAATTAAACCATTGATCACCGAGGCATTCCCGCCTGTAATTCGACCAAGAATATTTTGCAGCGCCGGACTAGCTTGAAAGTTGGCGATTTGTCCTGGTGAAATGCCAAATTGCTGAAAGCTTTGGAAGAGGTTAAGACCATCCCGAGAAGTCGTACCGCCAGTGATATCAAATCGATTGCCGTTGGGTGTAACAATTGTGCCTGTCCCATCGGCAGCAGGGACAATTTTTTGGGCTTGGGCTAATCCTGCACTCATGGCTGCCACCAGAGGTACAACAGCTAGGACTAAAGCGGCGATGTTGGGCAGGAGAGGTTTTTTACGCCGTAATATGAAGCGACCTGTGGGCAATTCTACATCGATTTGTAACTTTTCTGCTAATCCGCGTCGCCAAAGTGCTTGAGCGATCGCTTTACCAGACCAGAGGATTTGTTCTTTTTTTCGATTAACAGAGATGCTTTGGGGATGATTTCGATATAAATACAGAGGCTGTTTGACTTGGCGCACCTGGGTTACTTCTGAAAGTCGTAGACACAGGTCGTAATCTTCGGCATAGCGGAACGACTTGTTAACACCTCCCACCTGATCGTAAACTGAACGCCGCATGAGGCGGAAGTGAAAAGTCATGAAGTTCACCAACAGACCTTCTTGGGAGTAAGGAATGTCACAACGATGACCGTAGCCGATAACTTTACCCTGTTGATCAATATTTAAGTAGTCGGTGTAAACAAATCCTGTTTCTGGGTGCTGGTTGAGGACTTTAGCGGTTTGGGCAAGGGCAGTAGGGGCGAGGATATCATCACTGTCTACGATGCCAATATAATTGCCGCTAGTTTGGCTGATCGCTGTCTTGCAAGCCGCAGCAACTCCCTGATGGTGCCCTTGGACTACCCGCACTCGCCCATCTTGTTGAGCATAAGCGTTTGCGATCGCCACTGATCTATCTGTAGAACCATCATCCCAAATTAGTAGCTCAAAATCTTGCCATGTCTGCTTTAAGACGCTGGCGATCGCTTCTTGAAGGTAAGACTCCCGGTTGTAATTGACGATGACAATGGAGATCAGTGGTGACATCGAAGTTTTCCCAAGTTTTCTACCTGTCACCACAATATAATGCTAGGGACTATCACTGAGAAGAAATCCCTGTTGATTATAGTTTTAGTTACAAATCTTCTGAAATCTGAATGTCAAAAATATGATATTGAAATATTCATACAGCCATAGCATACTCAAAAATCAAAATCAGCCCAGTCGTGAGATCAGGCATCCCACTGAGGATAAATGAGAAAAGAAACAGAAACTGGTGTTAATCCGAGAGCAACAAATCAGCAAAGAATTGTCTATTTCTCCGATCAGTTAGACACTTGGCGGAGTTTGGCAAGTAATAAATGGAGTCAGCACAGTTTCACTTTTCAGTGCGGATTGCTAATTCTACCTGCGGTGTGGATTGTAACTGCAAATGGACTTAAAGCTACAGCCAATATCTTGACACCGGACTCGGCTGAAAATAGCAGTCAGCCAAAGTTACAAATAGTACAGAAAACAGAATCTCCCCCGGTAACTAACCCCAATCAACCAAAACCGAACGCCCAACCAGAAACACCACAACGCATTCGAGTTCGCAAAATCCAGGTTGTAGGTAGCACAGTTTTTAATGAAAATGACTTGAATCGAGTCGTGAAACCCTTTGAAGAACGAGACTTGACTTTAGAAGAAATCAGACAAGCCGCCGATGCCGTTACGCAACTTTACTTAAATAAAGGCTATATAAATTCCAGAGCGATTCCAGAGACTCAGCAACCTAGTACCGCCGATGGGATTGTGGTAATTCGGGTGTTGGAAGGGCGTTTGACAGAGATTGACATCGAAGGAACGCGACGATTAAACCCATCTTATATTCGTAGTCGCATCCAATTAGGTGCTGGTATTCCTCTGAATACTGGTAAACTCGAAGAACAATTGAAACTGTTGCGACTCGATCCCTTATTTACCAATGTGGAAGCGCGTCTGCGTCCAACGGGTAAGGTTGCTCAAAGTGTTCTGCTTGTCAGAGTTGAAGAGGCAAATCCTGTAACTGGTAGCTTGGGTGTAGATAATTATTCCCCTCCCAGTATTGGCGCCCAAAGATTGGGTGTGGAACTGCGCGATCGCAATTTAACCGGTATGGGAGATGAGTTAGCAGGCTCTTATTACCATACACTTTCTGGTGGTTCCGATGCCTTTGATTTTAGTTATCAAGTCCCCGTTAACGCCATGAATGGCAAAGTGCAGATTCGAGCCGCATTTAATCGCAGTGAAATTACTGAGCCACCTTTTAATGCTTTTGGCATTCGGGCAAACCAGGATCTTTATGAAATCAATTATCGTCAACCATTAGTGCGATCGCCCAAAGAAGAATTTGCCCTATCCTTGGGATTTAGCTATCAAGATGGTCAAACTTTCCTCTTCGATAACCTCGCAACCCCCTTTGGTATTGGGCCTGATGCCAATGGTGTGAGCCGCACCAGTGTAATTAAATTTGGTCAAGATTATACCAGACGCGAACCTCAAGGAGCTTGGTTTTTGCGATCGCAATTTAATTTTGGCATAGATATATTAGACGCAACTATCAACAGTGACCCCATACCTGATGGTCGCTTTTTCAGCTGGCTAGGTCAAGTACAACGAGTGCAGCAACTCAGCAACGATCATTTATTACTCATCCAAGCAGACTTGCAGCTAACACCAGATAGCCTTTTACCATCACAGCAATTTGTGATTGGCGGTGGACAATCTGTAAGGGGGTATCGTCAAAATATCCGTTCTGGGGATAATGGATTTCGGGTAGCGATGGAAGATCGGATCACAGTGCAGCGCAATGAATCGGGATTATCTACGATTCAACTTGCGCCATTTGTGGACATGGGAGCCGTCTGGAATCAGTCTAATAATCCCAATGCGTTACCAAATCAAACTTTTTTGGTGGGTGCAGGCTTAGGATTCTTGTGGAATCAGGCATTGGGAATTGATCATCTCTTTATGCGGCTCGATTATGGATTTCCCTTTATCGATCTGAGCGATCGCGGTAATAACGCTCAGGATGATGGCTTTTACTTTAGCCTTCGCTATCAACCTTAGTAAAGCAGCGCGTTATAGCAGTTATCGTTTACGTGAGGTACACCCGTAGGGGCACGGCAGTGCCGTGCCCCTACACCTCGTGGTGTAACGTTGTACCACATCTGAATGGGAACCGCTATAGGCTTTCAGCTCTTTCAGCTAAGTAGAACGGTGTTAATAATTAGGGACTTCCAACAAATAAATTCTCCAATCTTGTGTGGTGGGCAACAATAAATAAAACTATGTTACGTAATGTAAAATTAATTAAATTAGCTTTTAGTATCTGTAGCTTCGGGTGGTGCGTTAGCCAGAGGCATAACGCACCCTACGTATATTTCAAAAATCAAATATGAGTCCTATACTTTAATTTTTATTAAAAATATCTAGATTTGCAAAACAAAAGTTTTTGTTGCATTTCTTTACATAAATCTTATTACTCTATTGAGGTTTGTAAATAATTTGTATTTCTGCAAGGAATATTCCTTTAGACTGAGTTTTAACTAGAAAATGTGGGAATAAACACAAATGCATTCCTTAAATATATTTTGTCACGAATTTGTAGTTGCTGTTTCCTTTGTGGCTTGCATTATTGGACTGGTGTTACTGTGGGACGGTAAGCAAGAAACAAATGATGTGGAAGAAACAGAGCGAATTCTATTTAGAATGAGCTTTAGTTACTGGCTAGTTTACTGTGTAGCTTTTGGCATAGAGAAAATAGTTTTACCAGGCTGGGAATCTGTGCTAATGACTTTGAAAATAACTACGGCGCTGTCATATTTCTTAACTTTTTCTTGCATCGTTAGTTTGCCGCTACACAAATTTGCAGTACATCAGGTTGAGGAATAGTCATTTGGGCATTGGGCATTGGGCACTTGTACTGAGCCTACCCCTCCGGGGATCTTGCTACGCGTAGCGTCTCGTAGAGAAGTATTGGGCATTGGGCATTGGGCATGATTAACTAACTATCTCATGGCGATCGCTAATGCCGCTTCTAGTTGATCTTGGGGCAAAGTCGTTAAAATAAACACCTCTTGTACCGTCTTTCCCTGTCGGGCGATGACTTTATAGCCGCCGCGAATTGGTACTGAGACGCGCAGTTGCATTTTTGGACAGTGACCTTTTGCCCGCCCAATGACTCCCGGTGTCACGGTTTGGATGCCATCGTGCTGACAAAGACGTTCTAAAATGGGAATCAGTCCAGAAAGGTGTGTTGAGTGATTCCAAACCAGTCTGGCAGCTTTTTGCGAAGCCGTGCGGAGGGAATCGGCGGTGGGTTTGCCCATGATGATTAAGCTGCTTCTAGAGGTGCCATTGTCAAACCTGCTCGGCGCAGCTGCTGGTGATAGAGTTCCGCAGGTTCTTGGGGGCCAACCCAGACGATCGCTTGACCTTCATAGTGTACCTGATTAGTCAGATCCCAAGCGCGATCGCCAGTCATCCCCGGAATATATTTCATCAAACATTCAGCCACATGTGGGAATGTATTAAAGTCATCGTTTAATACAATCACTTTGTAATTCGGATAAGTCTTACGGATAACTTGACTAGACCGTTCAGGAGCGATAGTTGGTGCTGTGGCCATCCCGTAAAAATCTGCTGAAAGTATCATAATCGTAGAACAATTGATCAACAATATTTTACAAAACTACACTACAAGTAACTAGTTTAGTTGATTGTTTAGGGAGTTGGGAGTGAGGGAGTGAGGGAGTGAGGGAGTGAGGGAGTAAATTCTTCCCAATCCCCAATCCCCACTCCCCACTCCCCAATCCCTATTTCCAACTATCCCAGTTTTCGTTAAAAATAGATGTATCGGGAAAAGCGGTAGGGTTGCCATTTTGTTGCAAAAGCTTTTTGAGTGCTTCTAGTTGTGGCTCTTGCTTGGGTAAGTCATTGACTAGTTGGTAAGGTGCGATCGCATTTTTGAGCGCAAAACTAGCCACAGTTCCTGCAGCTGCGCCAGATGACCATTCAAAGGAGTGTACGCGATAGGCAGCCGCAGCAATATGACTAGTAGCAATGCTTTTGCCTGCTACTAGCAAATTGTCGATTTTCTGGGGAATCATTGCCCTCAGAGCAATTTGGAAGGGATAAGCTTGTCCAGCAGCACGTCTTTCCCCTGGATGTTCTATGTTACCAGGGGCTTCTGGGGGACTATTCACCATGCAAGGATGGAAATCTATGGCGTAGTGACCAATACCCACAGCGTCGGGGAAAATGGTAGAACGAGTCCGTCGCATTGCTTTGTCTGGTGGAATTTTACCATCAATTACTGATACAGCTTCCAAACCTGCAAGGGCTGCTCGTAGCCGACGATACATATCTGCTGGCAAAGTCTTGGAATAATACTCATCATTATAATTTCGACGAGAAATATCAATTTCCCCAATACTAAAGCCTTCGGGTTGTCCCCAACTGGGGCGGCCAATGATCCGCCGTCCTTCGCGCATATAAGGATATTTCGATAACCCATGCACTGTCCCCATTGGGGAATTTAAACCGGAAACAAAGCGGTTATTGGCTTGCTGCTGCTTGACACCATCCCCAAGTTGGGAATCTGTAGTCCCAGCTACCAACCAGTAATAGAAAGAGAGGGCATTTTCCTCAGCCTTGCGGAGGGTTTCTGTCCGCAATCCTCCCATCCAACCCCCTGGGTTTAACTGCCCAGTTGCTTGTAATTGTTGACGAGTGTAAATTAAGTTATCACTAGCAGTTCCGGGGCGGTAGTCGTTACCCCAAGTCCAGTTTTGCATGGATATATCTCCCGGTGTCGGCGCAGTAAAATCTATACCGCCGAATTTTTCTGGTTTCCCTTTGTTTGGACTCCAAATACGCCGATAGGTGAAAACTAAATCAAAGTTAGCCAGTCGGGTTAATTCATAGCTGAAATATGGGGCGTATTCTAAATAAAATGGGGGCATTGTCTGCGGTTGCGGTTCCTTGGTTGCCTCCATTGCAAAGGTGTAGGTAAAGCCTTGAGGACAATATGGATCGTTGTTGGTGCTAGAAGAAGATGGTTCTAGGTAGGAACGGGCATCAATGCCTAATCGGTAGGGAACATCTGCAAGGGCGATAATTTCGCCGGTTTCGCTGGTGTCTACGACATACCATTTAGGAGCATCCCCTTTCGTTGCTTTGGGGATGAAACGGAGAATAGTTTTAGTAAACCGAGATGAGTTTTCGTAGCTATAGTCATCTTCAATAGTTTGAGATAAGGTAAAAGTATTGAGAGGTGGTGCGCCTTTTGGTGGTTGATGTTGGATGGCGATCGCACTATTAATTATTTTGCCATCAGCAGCAATTTCTAAATCCTTAATTACTGTGTTGGGGAACCATTGCAACTTACCTCTGCCCTGCTTCTCAGCATCTTTAAGCATCTGGGTCAAAATCGTGTGAGCATCGCGGGGAAGAAAGCAAGATTCACTTACCCAGCAGTCACCAGGATTAAGTTTACCGTATTTCCGCCCAATGCGGTTTCGCAATTCTAGGTAGCCGCGAGAATAGAATTTGAGAGCTCGCTGAGTTGGGCGTTCGTCTAACGCAGATGTCCCTTGAGCAGAAATTTGTCCTCCCAGCCAGTCGGTAATTTCCGTTAGGCAAACTGTTCGCCCTGCTAGTAAGCCCTCGTAAGCTGTGGCGACACCGGCAAGTCCACCACCGACAACTAAAATCTCGCAATTAACAGTTTTGTCTGGGGTTCTCGGTGGTGCTGCGTTCGTCTTTGACGTTGGCGCAGCCATCGCACCATTAAATGCAACTAAACTAGATAGTAAGTTAAAACTAATCAATGATGTCAAACTAAAAGCTACTTTGTGTCTACGCTTCATACTAAAAAAACCTTCAACTGTATTCCATCCATCTGAAAACCGCTATATAATAAAATCCCCCCTTCCTAAACTCCCTAAAAAGGGAGAATAAGGTGAGAGGGGATAACTCAGGTTAATATTAGCTTTCGGAAGTTTCCTGAGAGAACTTTTTATGAATAGTTCTTGTGGATTCCCCATCAGCAGCTACCGTGATCAGATAGTCCATTAAACCATCCGAAAAGGGAAGACGTAAGTGGAAAGTACCATCGGGTTTGGTTTTGATGCTATGTCCGCTAATGTTTACGGTTGTATTTGGTTGGGTTGCTCCGTGAATAATTAACTCTGCATCGGCTACAAACCAAAAATCTCCGTTGGAACGACTGAAGACTCGAACATTAGCGGAACGGGCGATGAGTAACCAACGTAGTTTACCGTCGTAGGCATCGCCATCAGCAATATAGCCAATTTCAACCATGTAGTCGCGATCGCTCACGGGAATAGCTACAAAGCGATCGTGTGCTACCTCTTCACATTCATACTGCTGGATCAGCTCGGGACTTTGATAACTCAAGTCAATCTCAGTTACATCGTAGAGCCGCACTACTAATTGGGAGCCGCCTTCTTGTTGCAGCGCTTGGTTCTGAGTGGGGGAAATGTACCAAGAGACATAAGCCCACTTGGGAGTGCGAGGCGTAAGGGTAATACTGCTTTCTTTTTCACTGCTCTCTTCTTTTACATCTACCAAGCCAATAGCTGTTTCGCTTGTTGACGCGACATTTTCAACTGTGGGATCTGGATGCACAGGAGTGAAGACACGAACGATCGCAGAATGGGCGATAAATAACCAGCGATTGCCATCTGCGATATAACCGATTTCCGCCATATAGTCCCGATTGGTAACAGGAATTTCTACCAGGAGATCGCGTGCTGTCTCCTCACATTCGTACTGCTGGACAATCTGGGGACTTTGATAACTCAAGTCCATCTCGGTTGCATCATAGAGCCGCACTACTAATTGAGAGCCACCCTGTTGGCGCATCGCTGCTTTTTTGGTTTCGGAAATCTCCCAAGTTACCTCAGCCGATGTGGAAGTGCGGAGTGTGAGGACAATACTGCTCTCTTCATCTGCATTTACTGAGCCAATAGCTGTTTCGGCGGCAATTGGCAGATTTTCAACGATGGGATCTGGATGGATCGGACTGAAAACGCGAACGATCGCAGAACGAGCAATGAATAACCAGTGTTCGCCATAAGCGATATAGCCAATTTCAGCTAGGTAATCGCGATCGCTGGCGGGAATTTCTACAAAGCGATCGTGTGCTGTCTCTTCACATTCATACTGCTGTACCAGCTGGGGACTTTGATAACTCAAGTCAATGCCAGTCACATCATACAGCCGCACTACCAATTGAGAGCCACCTTGTTGCCACGCTGCTGCTTTCTTGGCTGCGGAAATCTCCCAAGTTACATCAGCCGATGTATAGGTATGTGGTGTGATAACAATACTGCTCTCTTCATCTGCATCTACTGAGCCAATAGCTGTTTCGGCTGTGATTGGCACACGATCAACGATGGGATCTGGATGTATCCGACTGAAAACGCGAACGATGGTGGAACGGGCGATGAATAACCAGCGTAGTTTACCGCCGTAGGCATCGCCATCAGCGATATAGCCAATTTCGGCGATGTAGTCCCGATTAGTGATGGGAATTTCGACAAAGCGATCGTGTGCTGTCTCTTCACATTCATACTGCTGGACAAATTGAGGATTTTGATAACTCAAATCTATTCCAGTGACATCATAGAGCCGCACTACCAATTGAGAGCCACCTTGTTGGCGCAGGGCTGCTTTCTTGGTTTCGGAAATCTCCCAAGAGACATCAGCCCAATGGGAACTGCGGACTATAGTTTTCCAAGAGACGTCAGCCGATGTGTAAGTATGCGGTGTGAGGACAATACTGCTCTCTTCATCCAAACCAATAGCTGTTTCGGCGGCGATATCAGTTTTTCCTTGGGCATCTGATGCCCAAGTGGTTGCCTGGGATACCATTCCCGCCCCTGCTGCTAAAGCCGCAGCCGCGCCCAAATCTGTGGAGTTAACACCTTCTCCAACAGTCGGCGCTCCTTGAGATTGCAAATTGATCGTCGGTTCGGCTGCATCGGCCACCACATTCAAGGCGTCTTCTGGCAATTCTGGCAATTCTGGCAATTCTGGCAAATCGAGCAGTGAGGATGTTTGTGGCGCTGAGGCTTCCCCATCGCCAGACTGTGGTAAAGGCAATTCATCTACTGGAGCTGTATCTTCAGTTGAGGTGATACTCTCTAGCCAGTTCAATTCTGCCTCAAGTTCCTGATCTATCTGATCTTCATCAATTTCTGTGTCCCAATATCCAAAATCAGATGTTACTTCTAGCACATCTGGTAATTCTGGGAGTGGATCTGTCACTTCATCAGAAGGCAGTTCCACATCAGATACATCTTCTGGAATATTAGCCAGGTGAGGATATAAAGTATTTACTACAGCTGCCGGGGCTTCTGTGTCCCAGGCAACTTCATCAGACTCAGGATGGCTGGACTCCATATAATTACTTACCTCGCCTGTCTCATCAATCGCATCTGTTTCTTGGTTGGTAAAGGCAGACCAGGTAGCCGCACCCATGCCCGTTGCTAGAGCTGCACCACCGGTTAAAGCTGCGGCTCCCAAGTTGTTATTTTCTGAGGTTCTGCCTTCATAGAGGTTAGAGGTGCCATTTGTTGCCTCTTGGACTAGATTTGATGACCCCTGAGTAGCATTCTCGGTTAGGTCAGATTGTCTTTGATCGTAGATGTTGAAAGGAGTGCGATCGCGGGTTTCTTGCTCTTGAAAGTCTGGAACTGGCTGCTCTTCAAGCATCACTCCGTTCGGGGAGGGATCTGTGCTGCCATTGGGCACCGCCATTTCTCTATCTTCTGGGCTGGGTAGATGAGGATTTGGTTTTGGTAAGTCGTCTGTTTTCTCAGTGGGCGATGGGCGTTTCCCTAGAACCCACCATAGGGATGCTCCAGCGACACTAATAAAAAATAAAGGTAGCAGCAACCACAATGGGGTTTGCTTGTTTACAACTGGACTGTTTTGTGCTGGAGCCGCCACAAAAGGCTGTTCTCCAAATGCAGAACTAGTGGCACTAGGGGAAGGTGCAGCAGTTGGTGTCGTCTCAACAGTGGGAGAAGCCGTAACAATAGGTTGTAATACGCTGGCGGCGATCGCCTCGGCTTCAGTAGTTCTAGCTTGTTGTATAGCCTTCTGTCCTGGGGATGCCAAGGTAAAGCCGAGAAAATTTTGTACGCCTAAACTCGGATTTTTTTTGTAAACGTAAACTAAAGGTTGCGAGAAGGGATATTTAGTATCATCTGGCAAGGTTTGATTTAATTGCAGAACTCGCACACCTTGTAACTTCGACACCTGATTAGCTAACACATAGCTGATACCGTCTTTGCCCAGTTGTTTGATAATTTCTGCGGTATTATCGTCAGTCAGTTGGGTGGCATTTGGCCCTGTAGCAAACTGAGCACTCTTGAAGGCTGGATAAGTCCGAAAAGTATTGCGAGTTTCACTGGTGTTAGGGTGATCAATTAACCGAATCTTCCCTGGCGATCCTCCCAGTTGTGACCAATTTGTAATTTGTCCCCGGAAAATCCGGGCGAATTGCCTATTAGTCAAGCTTCCTTTGAAAGGATTATCTGCACCAACCACGATGGCAATCTTTTCACGGCGCAGGCGAACTTGCTCTAGCCCTTGGGCTTTTTCTGCTGGTGTCAAGCCACGCCCCATTGCTACTATATCGATTTTGCCATCTCGCAAATCTTTCAGTGCTGTACTGGTGCCGTTAGCAGCAACTTCAACCTTTGTGCCGGCAAACTGTTTTTCAAAACTTTCTTTCAGGCTTTGATTAATTGCACCTAAGCTACTGGAACCGTCAATCCGCACTGTCGTCCCATTCTGCACTATTTCCGGCAGTGGAAAAGAGGTAGCTTCAGGTGTAGATTGTGCCAGCATCGGTGCTGATACCACCAGAGCTGCTGCCATCGGGGTTGTAGCTAGGGCAACCCATAATACCAGCCTGACTATCGAAGTATCTTTTTTTTCTTGTTGCCACATATACACCTTATTAAAGTAAAAAATAGAAAGCCTGCCAGTCCTAAATCGCGATCTTTGGATGATGGAGGAGACGCGCTAATTATACATCTGAGTTATCTTTACTTCTAATTACAAAGAAAGGCAGGAAGCAGGAGGAAAGAGAAGAAGTATTAACAGAAACTTTAGTTGTGGGTTATTGCTCACTAGTATAGAAAGAATTGTATCTCGCCCTCCAGGTCTCGATCCAAAGCGTCCTTGTTATAATTCCACGCTTTTTAGTGTGAGTTCATCTTGCCTCCTAAATTCAACACACTTATATTAGTTTATACTTTGTCATAGTTTGGATGCTAAAGTCTGTTTACTATAAATTTTTCTCAGCTATGTTGCAACTTATCCAAGTTGGTAGTTTATGGCGACAACTATGAATTATTGAATTATTAAAGCTGGTAAAGTGTACCAAATTCAATATTATTTAACAATATTATTCTCAGTATCTGTATAAAAGCTGCCAACTATCGTAACTACCCTTTCCACATTGCGGTTGTCTCTTTTATTACCTTTTAACTAATTCTGGGTTGATAAAAGCTTATTTAGGCGAGATTTAATATTACTTGTCTTCAAAATGAAGCAACGGCGTTGTAAAAATATTTGGCGTTGCCAACTGGATGCATCTCGCCAGCGTTCATAGGTAGGAGAGGCTACGTCTGTTAAAAAGCTAGCCCACCGTGCAGTCAGTTCCTCAATCCCCGTTTCTGTTGATCGAATCCGACCATTGTCGATCATTGACTGACGTAATTTATGGTTGTCGCGCAGGCGTTTCAGAGATGCAATTATCTCGTCAACAGAAGTTACTTCTATATAATCGAGTTCGCTTTTACGTTCATATTGGTAAGCGGATTCACGACCAAGAATGATCGGAACTCCAGCTTGCCAAGCATTATATAATTTAGATGCTGGTTTAAAGTTATATGTATTGCTATCAAAGCTACGCACGGCAATGACAACATCCACATCACTGTAGTCGTGCCAGCGTTCAAAGTTCACAATACTCCAATTTAAACCTAATGCATTGACTTGGTGTTTCCAGGCAGCTGTTTGCATCTGAGAAACCAAGTTTTCTACTTGACCAAAGTAGGCAACATTTTCAAATGTATCACCACGCTGATGATTGCGAGGAATCAATCCAGACTGGGGCCAATGGGGCAGATAATAAGTTTGCCAAAGGCTTGGAGAGTATTTTGTAATTTCATCTTGAGTATTTTGGATAATATGAAGTTGTGCGTAAGGATGATGACTTCTATCTGCACGCAAACAAACAATCAATAATTGTGGTGTTGGTTGTAGGTTGTCTGGCAAAAAATCGCGATGCGCCAAAACAATTCCTTCGGTGGGTAAAGTTCCTACCAATTGACATGGAAATCCCTGATTTTTGAGGTGAAGATAGGTTTGTAGAGTCCAGTTATATCGCCCTTGACCGTAACGTAGAGAATTTTGCCATTGCCAGTAAAGATTTGAATTTTCTAATATGCGATCGCTAGGCCATTGGTTTGGGGGAATGTAAAAATAAATAGCTGGTAACTTATCATTCATGGCAATATGAAATCAGTTTTCGGTCGAGTATAACCCAGCCAAATTACTTGTGAAGAAGTTCAACTGGATAAATATTTCTGAAGCAGTGCTGAATACTCAGTATTCATTGTTCAGGACTTAGAAGAATCTACTACATCTTTGAGATAACAATGACAATCTGGCTTATCAATCAGTGACTCCACCAAGGCATTTAGGGCAGTTGTAGCTAGTGCGCCACCTCCCAAAGTTCCTTCAACTGTAATATAAGGTATCCCTTGTTGCATCAGTTGTCGCTTGGCTGCGGGAGCATGGCTAAAGCCAATGGGCATTCCAATTACTAGTGCAGGCTGAATTTTCTGGTTGGCCATCGCTTCACAAGCTTCCAGAAGTACTGAGGGAGCATAACCAACTACCAGTATGCAACCATTACTTACTTGCTGCAATTTTGATCGCCATTCTCGATGTTGCCAAAAGGCCAGTTCTGCTTCTGTGGCAGTGGTAATATGGGGGTTATCAATCAAAGTTTCGGTGCGGCATCCCAAGTGAAGTAATCGGGTTTGATCTAAAGCAGCAGCAACCGTTTGGGTATCGACAACAATTTCACACCTTGAAGATAAAGCTTCTCGACTAGCGGCGATCGCATCTCGACTCAATTTGATAAAGGACACCAAACTCACATCGCCACAAGCCAAAACCAACTGAGAAATTAAGTGTTGTTCAATTTCCGAACGTTGAGACAAATCAGGTAATAAGAGTTGTAGCGATTCGGTAAAAGCTTCCGAATGGGTATGAATTTCCCCATCCAAGCCATTCCAGAGATTTTCCAATCCGCCCAATCCAGCTTGAGTTTCGACATCGAGTAACTTCAGTTGTGCCAAAACTTCCGCTTGGATAATTTGACAATGGCGATCGCGCCCCAATAATCCTTCTAATGCTGATGCAGTTTGTCGCAGTTGAGAAATTTGTTGCATCACCGCCCGATATTGCTGCTGGAGTTGTCCCATGAGGTTAACAGTTGTGTCGGCTTCTGGTTCCACTTCCAAAATATTGCGGATATGGTTTAGCTGAAACCCTTGCTGTTTGAGTGCGACAATCCGTTGCAACCGGAGGACATCTTTTTGGGTATAGAGACGGTAATTGCTGCGCGATCGCACTGGTTGCGGTAGCAGTCCCAATTGATGGTAATGGCGCACCATCCGCGGAGTTAAACCGCCTCCTACCAAGTGCGTTAACTGCTTAATTGTCAGATCGCTACTTTTGATTTCCACGAATTAATCTGGTCTTGATAAAGGTTAATTGTTGCGGAGGGTTTAGGAAACGCGATCGCTTTTAACCTAGCTTAGATCAACTATCTGCTAGCCAATAATTTTTTCTGTCTATTAGCTGCTTGGATGACGTTGTTGTTGCTCGTAAATACCTGAATATCTGGAACAACAGCATAATCCATGTCATGTGTGATAATTTTAATTTTCCCCGCTCCTGCTCTGCTAATAGCTTCGAGAAGTAGCAAGTCATAGCCATCAACAGCTTGAGTTTGGAATCTGTTTAGTGCTGCATCAGTTGTTGCGTCATCTACTGTCAGATCAACCGGAACAGCAAGCGCCTTAACCTGACTCCAAGCTGACTGAACTTCGGCAACAACATTCATCCGTTCGTTTGGGTAATTATGACGGTATTCTTTAACTGGCAAAAACCCATAGGATTTTATATATATGTTATGTTCAGTTTTCTCAATAATATGAGCTAGTTCAGCTAAAATTAACCCAGAATATGTCAGTGTGGCTCCATTTAAAAGAGCTTGGTTGATATATTTAAGATAATTGCTGAATTTGGAGGTTTTAGTACCAAACCCAGCATTTGTATAAGTCTGCCAAAACCAGACGTTGGTATCTACAAGAAAAATATCATCCTGCTGGGGATTGTCAGTTTTGATGTCGATGATATCAGCTTGGATATTAAGGTTGACCACCATACGGTGAACTACTCCTAGTTGCCTTCGGCTGAACTAGGAGCTTCTGTAATCGCGGGGGAGTGCCTAAACCTAGACTTTCGCCCAAGAATAGGACTTACCTCCCCTCCTACAGCAGAGACGGCTGAACCTTCCGCCTTGATCATTCTGATACCCTCCGCTCTAATATTTATCGCCGCGTTTCCATCCCTGTCATGATGAGTACCGCAGTGAGGACAAGTCCATTCACGGACATCCAATGGCATCTCACTCACTTGATAGAAACAATTAGAGCAAAGTTTTGAACTGGGAAACCATCTATCAATTTCAATCAACTTCCCGCCTTTGCGTTCCAGTTTATAGGCTAAAAAGTTAGTGAATGTTCCCCAGCCAACATCAGATATTGATTTTGCCAATTTGTGATTACGAACCATGCCTAATACATGAAGATTCTCTACTATGACAGCTTGGCTATCGCTGACCAACTTATAACTAAGTTTATGCAGAAAATCTTGCCGCGAATTACTAATTCGCTCGTACACCTTGGCAACAACTTTTCTATATCTATTTCTTGACTTACTTCCTTTGACTTTACGCGCTAATTTTTTCTGTTTGTGTTTAAGGTTTTTCTCGTGCTTGGCAAGGTGCTTAGGATTATCGTATTTAGAAATATGAACACCGTCAGTTACAACAGCAAAGTGCTTCAACCCTAAATCAATGCCGTAAATCTTCCCCTCTGAGATCACAGGATTTTCACCCTCTACCGTCGGGCTTTGCCCGCCCGCTACGCTAACGGTGAGTATAGATGCAAAGTATTTACCTGATGGCGTTTTACTGACAGTAACAGTCTTTATTATCCCCACAATCGATCTATGTATTTTGGCTTTTACTATCCCGATATTACCAGGGAGCTTGAGTGAACCATCTACAATCAATACATTTTGAGGATATTGGATAGACTGTTTTCCAAACTTAGATTTGAACTTAGGAAATCCAGCACGTTTTGCAAAAAAGTTTTTGTACGCGGTGGTTAGATTGAGTGTTGTAGCCTGCAAAATTTGACTGTAACAATCACCTAACCAAATAGTTTCTTCTGCTTTCTTGAGTACAGGAAGAAATGCGTTGAGTGCTGCACGGCTAAGTCCTTTCCCCGTCTCTAAATAAGTCTCAATTGACTTATTTAGAGCGTAATTCCACCACCATCTAGCACACCCAAAAGCCTGCGCTAATTGAATTTGCTGCTGAACTGATGGATATAAACGGACTTGTACAACCTTGTGCAACACTTCACTTTCACCTCCTTAACATCTATACTTTACCACGTATATATATTCTGGTAAAGTAATCAAATAAAATAATTGGGGATTCGTCATACATCCAGTATTTGTTTTTGCTGGCGCAAAAAAATAATACTGGATGTAATCCTCATCCCCCGCTCCCTATCCCCACCTTATGAGTACATTGAAGGTGGGGACTTCCGCGACACGTTAAAAAGTTGCAGCCTGCTCTGCGATCGCTGCATCAACCGCATTCCGAAATTGCTCATCGGAATAGTAATGCTTCGCATTGGCAATCACACGCTCAAGAACAGTCCAACCCTCAGAACTGATAGCGGTGAACTCAACCAGCCGATTAAGGTTATCTGCTGGAATATCTTTTAAAAGATGACCGATCGCAAAGTTGAAAAAAGGAGAAGCAAAAACCTGAACTCCAGTAAAATCTAATTCTACAGGGTTGCCAGAAAGCAGAACTGGATGAATCTGGTCATATACCTTCTGTCCAATCTCAGCGCTGATGGCGTATTTCCCGACGAGATCAAAAATTTTGTATGCCATTCCTCTATCTCCCTCTTTAAAATAACCGCTTCTTAAGTTGATGAGCTTCAGTTGCTAGGCAGTAGCAAGATTCATCACACCGAATTGCAATATTAATCAGGGTTCCTCTAAAATTAGTACATTTGTTCTCATATATAATATTATCGCCTATATTGACATATCCGTCATTACTAAAGATTGTAAGGTTTCCATGATTTTTTACGATGAACTCCTGCAATAAATTTAAGCCTGCGCCACGGGAGATACTGATACTGTTATTTATATCTTGAACTTTAACACTGGTATCAACAAGATTTAGCACTTTTTGCGATCGCCCTGATGCCAGAGGCGATTAGTGTCAGAGCATTTTTCAGGCTAAACCTTGACATTAACATCAATGTCAAGGTTTAGCCTGAGAGAGTCCCTGTTAATTCACCTCTCATGCTCTACCCCCAACGTTTCACCCAATTCACCAGAGAACACGCAGATACCGTAGCAGCCCTTTTGTGCGGCTTACTGTTATTTTTCGGATGGTTCGCCTTGCATCTCGGTTGGTTGGGATTGGCATTCTTGCTACTACCTGCTGCTTATGTGATTGGTGGTTACGAAAGTGCGCGGGAAGGATTGACTACCCTCTTCAAAGAAAAGGAACTCGATGTAGATTTGCTGATGATTGTGGCGGCCATTGGTGCTGCTAGCCTTGGCTTATGGCGAAGAGAATATCATCTGATTATTGATGGGGCAATTTTGATACTCATCTTTGCCATCAGTGGCGCACTAGAAGGCTATGCAATGGCGCGAACTGAGCGGAGTATCAGGAGTTTGATGAGTTTGACACCAGATACAGCGAGGGTTTGGGTTCAGGGAAGGGAAGAGGAAATTCCGATCAGTCAGCTAAAGGTGGGTGATGAGATTCTCGTCAAACCCGGAGAGCTAATTCCTACTGATGGAATAATTTTATCTGGTTACAGCACTCTCAATCAAGCTGCAATTACAGGCGAGTCTTTACCTGTAGAGAAGACAGTGGGCGCAGAAGTATTTGCCGGCACACTCAACGGCTATGGTGCATTGCAAATTAAGGTACACAAACCAGCCCAAAGTAGTTTGATTCAGCGTGTGATACGCCTAGTAGAACAGGCGCAGACTCAAGCACCTCCTTCCCAAGAGTTTATCGATCGCTTTGAGAAGGGATATGCCAAAGTTATTGTAGTCGCCGGGATATTGCTGGCAACTTTACCGCCATTTCTCTGGGGTTGGGATTGGGAAACAACAATTTATCGCGCCCTTACTTTTCTGGTGGTGGCTTCTCCCTGTGCGCTGATGGCGGCAATTATGCCAACGCTGCTTTCGGGAATCGCCAATGGTGCAAGACAGGGGATTTTGTTTAAAAATGGGGCGCAATTAGAGAAGATTGGCAAAGTCCGAGCGATCGCATTTGATAAAACTGGTACTCTCACAACAGGACAGTTGCAGGTGTTCCAGGTAGTTTCAGTTAGTGAATACACTAAAGATGATGTATTAAAAACTGCCGCTAGTGTGGAATCATCTTCGGAACATCCCATCGGTAAAGCGATTGTACAGGCGGCTGGTGAAACAGTTCGAGTCTTGGCGGTTCCCGTCGAGTCGAAACTGTTGAACCCAAAGGGTGATTTAAATTGGGTTGGTGCAATGCAAGTGCAAGCTATACCAGGACAGGGAATTGTCGGAATTTTGCCAGAACAACAGGTAATTGTCGGGAATGCCATTTTTGTACAGAAGTATGTCACAAATTTACCTGAAGAATTGCGAGAAATAGTTCAATCTTGGGAGCAAGAGGGTAAAACTGTGGTTTGGGTAGCGAAGAACCCCACCCCCAACCCCTCCCCGCTCTTCGGGAGGGGAGCCGGATTTGAGGTGATGGGTGTCATTGCGATCGCAGATCAAGTAAGATCCCAAGCAGCCGCAACCATTACCCGGTTAAAAAAACTGGGAGTTGAACAAATTGTCATGTTAACCGGGGATAATCAAGAAACTGCTCACAGTGTCGCCAAAGCAGTCGGAATTGATCGGGTATATGCCCAACTTCTGCCAGAAGATAAGCTGGATGTCATCCGCAGTCTACAGCAACAATATCAAACTGTGGCAATGGTGGGCGATGGAATTAATGATGCACCAGCTTTAGCACAAGCATCTGTGGGTATAGCGATGGGAATATCTGGTAGTGATGTGGCGTTGGAAACCGCAGATATAGTATTGATGGCAGACAGGTTAGAAAAAATTGCTGTAGCGATACATTTAGGTAGGCGATCGCAACTCATCGTCAAACAAAATATAGTCGTAGCCTTGGGTTTTATTGTTTTGCTTTTAGTGGGCAACTTTCTGGGAAATATTAACTTACCCATCGGCGTAATTGGACATGAAGGTTCTACAGTATTAGTTACCCTCAGTGGACTAAGATTGCTGAAATAACAAATCACGAAAATATAGGACTCATATTTGATTTTTGAAATATACGTAGGGTGCGTTATGCCTCTGGCTAACGCACCACCCGAAGCTTTTGGTGCGTTCCGCTACGCGATAACACACCCTACAGATACTTAGATTTTTTCACGCAATCAAATCGGATTCCTATAGTACTTTGTCAAGCTACTAATAAAGAGTTTGTAGTAAGCACTAAAGTGCTTAGAAAATAAGGACTGAAGTCCTTACTACGAACTTGCTTATCCATCAATGTAAACTTGACAGACTAGCAGTAGAGTAGGGTAATGGCTTTTGCTGACTGATAAGTGCGATCGCAATCTTCAACCAATCAATATAAGTCTCTTCTCTTCGGATTACCAACTCCAGCACCAGCCTTTGCATCAACTGCTCACGGTTGGCAGACTCATCAGTGAGTGATGGCAAATTGATGATTTCACATTCAGTAAGCTTTTTGCTTCGAGCCGCCAATTGTTGCTCTAGTAGGTGAATGATGGTTTCATTTGACAACTGATCTGCAAAATGCAACTGTAAGAGCAAAGGCTCTCGTACAGTCGGTAAGGGCTGATGAATCCCCAGCCATCGGGCGAATTCGGCTTTTCCTGGCTCTGTCACACTGTAGACTTTGCGGTTGGGGCGATTGTGTTGAATCTCAATGGTACAGGTAATGCAGCCTTGCTCAACTAGCTTATCGAGAGTTCTGTAAATTTGTGCCTGATCTGCTGGCCACAAATGGGCGATGCATTGATCAAAGCAGCTGGTTTTGAGGTCGTAGCCCGTCATTTCTTGCTGCTGAAGAAGACCTAGAATTACGTATGCTAGCGACATGAAGACGGTTTTCCCATAATTGATATTTTCTCGATCGGTTTTACACTATGTACTTCTTATAAGTTTATGCTAATATATGATTAATCTTATATAAGATATAACGGTTACAAAAATATATGTTGACTATAATGCTTCTTAGCAAGAAAACCAAATACATAAAAAACTTCACTCACAAGGGCATGGAGCATGGAGAAGAGTTATCAATGCCCAATGCTTAGAAATTATTTAAGCGATTGAAGACTATTGTAACGAGAGGATGGGCAACATTGACTTCTAACACACTTCTACAAAGAATACATCAACATCAATATCTGCGTGATTTACGAAACAAATTACTCCACCTTCACAAGATGTTGCTGGAGACTGAACGCATTGCCTACGAACAGGTTAGTGGACGAGTATCAAGCGGAGAACTACTTCAGCTCGTCATCGCTCATGAACAATTTGCTTGGCTACATCGGATTTCTGAGATGGTTGTGCAAGTTGATGAAATGCTGCAAGCAGATGAACCAATATTGCTGGACGATTTCCAAAAATTGATTGCTGATGTTCGCACCCTGATTGTACCGTTAGAGACAGGCAATACCTTCGAGAGAAAGTATTACAACGCTCTCCAGCGCGAACCTGGTGCTGTGTTGGCACATGCGGAGATATCCAGATTTCTCACGTCTAAGGTTTAAGGGTAAAGGATTTCCATCAAATCTACCATTATTTACCCAAGCAGTGCTGAGTAAAAAAGTCACAATCATACTCAGCGAACAAAGTGAAACCCAACAAAATCAAGGATTATTGATGTTGGGTTTCATTCCTCAACCCAACCTACCTTTAATCACTAATAGACATCTCCAGAAATTAAATATGCGTTACCCAGAACCCTTGTAGAGAAGTAGCAGTGCTACATCTCTACATTCTTTTTCATCAGATGTCTAATGACCAATGACCAATGACCAATGACCAATAACCCATTTGCACCAGTTGTAGCACAACAGCAAGCCATAGAATTACTCACTCAGGCTGTCAGACAAAATCGGGTTCCTCCAGCCTACTTATTTGTGGGGCCAGATGGTGTAGGAAGGAGTTTAGCAGCCAGGTGTTTTGTAGAGTTGCTATTTTCTGGTGGGATGGGAGTCACTGCATCTTTACAAAACCGTCTGCGTCAAGGAAATCACCCAGCTTTGTTGTGGGTGGAACCAACGTACCAACACCAGGGACAACGATTAACAGCAGCAGAAGCAGTGGAGAAAGGACTGAAGCGTAAGGCAGCACCTGTAATTCGACTAGAGCAAATTCGGGGAATTACCGAGTTTCTGAGTCGTCCGCCCTTGGAAGCGCCAAGGAATGTGGTAGTGCTGGAGGAAGCTCAAACAATGGCAGAAGCAGCAGCCAATGCTTTACTTAAAACCTTGGAAGAACCGGGACAGGCGACGTTAATTTTAATTGCACCTACACCTGAGTCTGTATTACCCACTTTGGTTTCGCGCTGTCAACGTATTCCTTTTTATCGCTTAGATGCACAGTCTTTGGCTGTTGTACTCACACAAACAGGTCATCAGGAAATTTTGCAAAATCAGGCAGTATTGAGCATAGCAGCTGGTAGTGCCGGAAATGCGATCGCATCTTATAAGCAATTACAAGCTATTCCCCCGGAATTACTCGAAGACTTGAAAAAAGCCCCTGCTTCCTACCGCAAAGCCTTGGAGTTAGCCAAAAAAATTGATAAAGATTTAGATACAGAAGCGCAACTGTGGTTAATTGATTATCTTCAGCAATTATACTGGCAACAGTGGCATCAAACTAGTATCATAAACCAGTTAGAAGAAGCTCGTAAACACTTAATTGCTTACGCTCAACCACGGCTAGTTTGGGAATGTCTGCTTTTATCTGTGTATCAAAAATCAAATTCCATTTATCCTACTCATCGCTGAGTGCGAGTTTTGCCCTCACCCCCAGCCCCTCTCCCATTTTGGGGAGAGGGGAGCAAATTTTCTAGTTCCCCTTCTCCCATATTGGGAGAAGGGGTTAGGGGATGAGGGCAACTCTTCAACGCTTTCTCTTACCTGACTTCTACGTTACAGCAGTTTTCATGTATTTGAACCACATCTGTCGTAGGGGCAATTCATGAATTGCCCCTACCGCGTGGTATATTTACCTGAAAATCGCTGTAAGTTGACACCAATGGCGAGACGCCCACCCCACAATCAATAGTTGGATATTTTTTTATTTGGAAGTCCCTAAAGCAATCAGATAATTAAACTAGGCAAAACTCTGTGTTACTTTGCTACCCGGAGCGTTTAAAAACATTTCTTGTCTGCCCATCAGCGAGTAAAGGTATTGTAATAAAAGCGATTCCTGGATAAAACAAAAAATTTATATGACTTCAGTTTTTCCTCACAAAAAAGCCAGAGCCTTAAAACCTACCAGCCGCCGCCCTGCAAAAGAACTGTGTAGCGAGTGTGGACTATGCGATACATACTATATTCATTATGTCAAGGAAGCCTGCGCTTTTATTAATCAGCAAATAGGTGAACTTGAAGAAGAAACGCACACGCGATCGCGCCATCTTGAAAATCCTGATGAACTCTACTTTGGTGTTCACCAAGACATGATAGCGGCGCGAAAACAACAACCCATCGAAGGCGCACAATGGACGGGTATTGTAAGCAGTATTGCCATTGAAATGCTCAATCGTGGCTTAGTTGAAGGTGTCGTCTGTGTGCAGAACACCAAAGAAGACCGCTTTCAACCCATGCCCGTCATCGCCCGGACTCCAGAAGAAATACTAGCAGCGCGGGTAAATAAACCAACACTTTCCCCCAACCTTTCCGTGTTGGAACAGATAGAAAAATCGGGGATGAAGCGGCTGTTAGTAATAGGTGTTGGTTGCCAAATCCAGGCATTACGAGCCGTAGAAAAACAACTTGGCTTAGAAAAACTCTATGTTTTGGGTACGCCCTGCGTAGATAACGTTAACCGCGCCGGACTGCAAAAATTCTTAGAAACCACCAGCCGATCGCCTGATACAGTTGTGCATTACGAATTCATGCAAGACTTTCGAGTTCACTTCAAACATGAGGATGGCTCATCTGAAACTGTACCTTTCTTTGGCTTGAAGACTAACCAACTCAAAGATGTCTTTGCCCCATCTTGTATGAGTTGCTTTGATTACGTCAACTCCCTAGCCGATTTAGTCGTTGGCTATATGGGCGCACCCTTCGGCTGGCAATGGATTGTAGTTAGAAATGACACTGGCAAGGAAATGCTGGATTTGGTGAAAGACCAGTTAGATACTCAACCAGTGACATCTAAAGGCGATCGCAAAGAAGCTGTACAGCAAAGTATTCCCGCTTACGATAAAGGCGTTACCCTGCCGATGTGGGCAGCAAAACTGATGGGTGTCGTCATCGAAAAAATCGGCCCTAAGGGTTTGGAATATGCGCGGTTTTCCATTGATTCTCACTTTACTCGGAATTATTTGTATGTGAAGCGGAATCATCCACAGAAATTAGCAGCGCACGTTCCAGAGTTTGCCAAGCGTATTGTTGGGCAATATAAGTTACCAGAGTAGTGTATCGCGTTTGTGTGAAATATATCTGAGCCTGCAAAAGCAGGCTTTTTTGTTTAGTGGCAAACTTATATACTAAATAGTAAAAGCTTGTTTATAATTTTCGGCTGAGGCACACAACTTAATATTTTGTAATTATTAAGACTGCTGAGAAGCTAATCGCTTACGGGCTAGAGTTACTGCTTTGACATTCTCCGTAATTATAGCTACTTGACCACATAATCCAACTAGATTACCTATTCCTTGCGTTTTTCCACTAGCTTTACCTTCGTATGAAGCTATACCTACTATAAAAGCAGTGACAAATACATATCCAAGAATTTTCAGATTATTTACTCCTCTGTTGAGATAAATCATGCAAGCAAGGGGAAGAAAAAATGTTAACACACCAGCAACAATAGGGCTTTTTTGTGCTAGTTCTTCAGTTCTGCTTATATCTCTTTTAGTGGGGAGGAAAGGATTCCAAGGAGAATCTGTGGTTTGGTTTTGATTAAAGTCAGTTGACATTTTTCCTCAGTATTTTTAAAAAGGAAGTAGTTAATTTAGACACCTTAATTATTCAACAGAAATATCATTCTTGGCTTCAGAGTCTACACGGTTTCTATTTACAATCTTTTGTAAGATAATAAGGTAAATTACTGAGGATGAGATCAAAAAAGTATAAAGTATCATGTTGAACTAAGGAAGGCATAGGGCAAAATCTTGTTAAGCCTCTTCCATAGCTCTGATTGCCGCTTCTACGATCGCTAACCTCTCTCCACACTCAGTTATAACTACTAGCTTGACGAGTAAACATCAAGTGATACTGTCCGCCTAGTGCGATGAGTTCGTCATAAGTGCCTACCTCGATAATTTCACCGTGTTCTAGTACTACTACTCGGTCTGCTAGTTTTGCCAAGGCGAGGCGATGGCTGACTACAACGGCTATTCTTCCCTTCGCCAAGCTGTGCAAAATATTTTGACACTCCCCGGTCTGAAGACACGGGGATTCTTGAATCTAAGACATAACTTGCTCATGCAGGTTTTCACCAACAAAAGTAGAGGTTTCATCTCCCCAAGCGTTGCTTGCGTCCAGCGCAAAGGTTCCAGTATGCCCTACTGTACCCAATCCCCGACTAAGGATATTTCTAGCTGCGTTTTCATCTCTATCCATGACACATCCGCACGAACATACGTGTGTTCGGGTGGATAGTGTTTTCTTAACAACTTCACCGCAGCTAGAGCATTCTTGGCTCGTGTATTGCGGGTTAACCGCAACCGTAACCCGTTTAAATACCTTCCCAAAGTACTCAACCCAGACACGAAACTGATACCAAGATGCGTCATTAATGGACTTAGCGAGACTTTGATTTTTCACCATATTTTTAATCCTCAAATCTTCATAGGCTATCAAGTCGTTAGACTGAACTACGCACCGTGCTAATTTCACAGCATGGTCTTTACGTTGCCTACTTATTTTGAGGTGGCGCTTACCTAAAATCTGTCTAGCCTTGCCTCTGTTCTTTGAACCTTTTACCCTTCTGGAAATGCGACGTTGTGAACGTTTAAGAACTTTTTCACCAACACGAAGAAACTTAGGGTTTTCAACCATTTTCCCGTCAGAATCGGTGTAGTATTCTTTCAATCCAACGTCTAACCCCACTGTTTTACCGGTAGGTTCTATGTTTTCAAAACGGTTAACATCAATACAGAATTGAACATACACACCATCTGCACGTTTGACCAATCTAACCCGTTTTATCTGATTAATTTGGTAGAAGTGCAAATCACGAGTACCTTTGAGTTTTAATCGCCCAATACCTTTTTTATCGGTGAAGGTTATGGATTTACGATTATCTGCAAGCTTCCATCCTGATGTTTTGTACTCAACAGAACGACAATCTTTCTGGAATTGGGGATAACCCTTTAAGCCTGGAATACCTTTCTTACAGTTGTCGTAAAACCGAGAGATAGACGACCAAGCTCTTTCAGCAGAAGCTTGACGAGCCATCGAATTGAGTTCGTTGGCAAAGGGAAAGTTAGACGCAAGTACGGCACAGTATTTCTGCAAATCATTTTTACCCGTGCCTTTTACGTCCATCCATAGACGAATACAGCTATTGCGGATGAACTTGGCAGTGCGAATTGCGTCGTCTACTGCTGCAAACTGCGCTAACTTTCCATAAGCTTTAAACTCAAAAACAAGCATTTCTTTTACCTCCTCTCTTATACTACCATGTTTGGCGTAAGATTAAAGAAAGGATTAAAAAGTTTACGCAATATTTACGGTGGCTTAAAAGCCACCGAGTCGTCTTTCATCCCCGGTCTTAAGCACGGAATACGGCGCTGTGCGCCTGTTCCTCCGGGGCTTTCAGACTCCCGTTAAATTCTTGTAAATCTCATGTTCTGTCTTCGGATCAAGGTTCGCTGTTGGCTCGTCAAGTATGACTAGTTCGGCTGGAGAGAGTCGCAGCAAAGCACGAGCGATCGCTAATCTTTGCCATTGTCCCCCTGATAAATCAATACCACCTTCTAGTTGTTTGCCTCTTCCCTACAAGGAGTCAGATTCAAAGCCTCTCTCCTAAAAGGAGAGAGGTCAAAGTGTATTGCATCCAAACGAAAACCGCTATATAAGTAAGTAGGTGAGAATAAATCAAAGTAGATTAAGTAATGTAAAAAATCTTGAGATGAGTTCTTAGTGAGCGGCTCCAGCCCTCAAATTAGGACTAAAGTCCTTACTACAAACCTTGAATTATTCACGCCACTCTCAACGAAACCAAATTTTAATCTGACTGTGACTGAATCATCCACACTAAAATACCTAAGATTTGCTCTACTGGGGGAATTAAATATTCAGTTAAATCAATAGTTACAGTGCCGTCCTCTAACTTGAGGAAAGTCCATAAGTTCCCACTAGTAACACTACCGTAGATAGTAGCAATCGGTTTTTCGTATTTGGCATTAAACCTTTGGGCGGCGATCATTTCTGCGATACACTGCCCCAAACCAGCTTTAAGATTTTCCTTTTTAGCTTCCACAATTACCACTGCTGGAGCTTCAATAAATAACTGTTCTGGCGAGATGCTAATTAGAAAGTCGCAAAATCCCGCCAGTCCAACTTCTGGTTCAACATTAAATTCTTCTCCAGAAAAGAAACTGATTTGTCTGTTGAGAATTTTTCGGACTTCAAACAATATTGGACTAATAATCAATTCTGATCTAGCTTTCTCAGAACCCATTGCAATTGCTAGCTGGATACTTTCTGCTAAAAATTCAGCCAGTAAGGGACTAGGTGAAATTGGTTCTATAGGAGGTAAAAATCGCCCACCTTCTACCAAGGTGAGATTAAAGTCTTGTTTTACTTTTCTTAAAGAAAACTCTCTATAGGACATTAAGTTAAGTGTCTTTTAGTGACATCCCCTCTCCAATTCGGAGAGGGGTTGAGGTCAGGTTACGCCGGATAAATCCGTAATCTTCTATTTGGTTCTTCGCCAAAACTATGCGACTTGAGGCGATAATGTTCTACCAACTCATGTTGCATTTTGCGGACTTGAGGAGAACGCGGCAATAACTCCACTGGCTGTCCTTTGGGAATCACAATTTGCTCAACAGCAAGTCTTGCTTCTTCCAAGGCATCCATCTCATCATCGCTACCATTGTGCAAAAATAGCTGCAATTCTAGGTCATCGGCCATATCTGGGTCGTCGATGTTCAGCAACCGCCGCAAACCACGGGTAATTTGGGGAATGGTGCTGGACTTAATCACGTGGATGGGTACATGACGCGCTTTGGCCATTTGGCGTAATTTGGCGTGGTTTTTGACGTGCGATCGCAGTGCTAAAATTGCATCAGCATTATCTATATCTTTTGTCAATACCACGGGCAAAGTTAGCACGCTAATTACCTGTTCCAGTTGGTGGCGGCTAACCCCATAAGGGTAAACGTGCAATGGCAAATCTTCACCGTTGGGTCCTGGCTGTCTAGTGGCAGCATCCAAATCAATGCTTTCCGAATAATTGAAGGATTCATCCAGCAAACGATCAAACTCACTGCGTCCAGTTACCCGCTCTACAGGCAATTGTGGCAGTGCTACCATTTGTCCAGATGAACGCCAGCCATTAGACGGGCGTGCCGGTGGGAAAGATTCTTCTACTGTCCCTAGCTGTCCACCGCGACCATTGACAACAGCTAACTGGCGTGTAACACCGATTTTGCCTTGATCGTCAACGGTTCTCGTTTGTGGGCTAGGCTGACGACCCCGCAACAGATTATCTACCGTGTCAGCAACGCTTTCGTGTACTGTCCAACGTTGGCGTTCTAACATTTCCACTGCAATCTCAAAGGTAGGCGGGGCTTTACGCTCCAAAACAGTCTTTTGAGAACCTCGTCGTCTCGCTTCATCGTCTCCCAGCGTCACAGCTTGGATACCCCCAACTAAATCAGCCAGGGTGGGGTTTTTAATCAGATTTTCGATCTGATTCCCGTGGGCAGTACCCACCAGTTGTACACCCCGTTCTGCAATAGTACGAGCCGCTAAAGCTTCCAGCTCCGTGCCAATTTCATCAATGACAATGACTTCTGGCATGTGGTTTTCCACTGCCTCAATCATCACCTGATGCTGTTGATCTGGATGAGCCACTTGCATCCGCCGAGCGCGACCAATAGCGGGATGGGCAACATCACCATCCCCAGCAATTTCGTTGGAGGTGTCAATAATGACTACTCGCTTATGCAGTTCATCCGCTAAAACCCGGGCAATTTCCCGTAAAGCAGTAGTTTTGCCCACGCCTGGACGACCCAGCATGAGAATCGATTTACCAGTTTCTACCAAATCGCGGATCATGCCAATGGTTCCGAATACCGCCCGACCAACACGACAGGTCAAGCCAATAATCTTACCCGTGCGGTTGCGGATGGCGCTGATCCGATGCAATGTTTGCTCAATTCCTGCCCGATTATCTCCGCCAAAGATTCCGACTCGTTGAATACAATCATCTATTTGTTCTTGAGTAACGGGTACTTCGCTCAAATACTCGGCTTGATTAGGAAAGCGAGCCTCTGGGCGACGACCCAAATCTAAGACCACTTCTACTAAACTATCTCGTTTGGGATGACTCTCTAGTGCTTGTCGCAGGTCTTGGGGCAAAATGTCTAATAACTTTTGGAGATCGTCTGTAATCGTCATGCTTTCTATTGGTCGGTGACGTTTTTAGAGATAGCGAGGACATTTGCGTGCAGGAGAACCCGCCCTGAGTAATTTTCCGAACGAGCGATTAACGCTCCTGCTGTGACTTGATCTGGGAAACGAGAGAATGGGCAAGTTTTACAGCTTGCCAAAGTAATAGTTCATCTTCTTCTAGGCGAACAGTCGCCTTTACATCAGTGTTACTTACCTCCTTATTCTCTAACTGTTCAAGAATTGGTGACAGCAGTACACGGGCGTAGCTACCGTAGGCGACCCCAGAAATGGAGGAGGGGGGGCACTTAGCTGGGAGCAGGGGGAATAATTCTTCTCCTCTGCCCCCCGCCCCCTGCTCCCCTGCCTTTTTAAGTAGTCCCATTGCCTTTAATTTAGCAACGGTATAGCTATTAGTGCCGCCTGCTAACTGCACATATCCCGGTAACTTAGCTGTCAAAACTTTTTGCCCTAATTTCACTGCGGCTAAAGTGGTGCCATTGCCAATATCACCACTCATGGGACGACCGTCGGTTTGCCAAATTAAAGCGCCCTTGAGTGGGGCAATTAGGTCATACAGCGCTCTCAGGTAATCAGTCATCCCCTCGCCATCGGGACAACTGATGGCTAGTAACTTTAGTTGATCGGCCCACGGTGAAATTGCTTGCCATAATTGCTCAAATTCTGCTAACCGCCCGACTTGTGTATGGATTTCTACGGCATCTACTCCCGTTGATATCACTAATGGCGCGATCGCTCCTGGCGTGGAAATGCATGATGATGTATAAATTATCTCATACGGACACACGGGTAGGCAACGACCGCAGCCATAGCATTTTTCGGATATTACTCCCGAAAAGTCTTCTTTTGTACTGTTAAACACGATTGCTTGTGCCGGACAAATCCGTTCACAGGGTCTAGGGCAGTCTGTAGGACACTCAGTAGGATTAAATTCAGCTTTCCGAAAATGCGGGTCTTCTCCATCGTTTAGGCTGACCATCAAAAAGGGTGAATTGCCTTTATAGTCAAAGCCTCGCTTTTGGGCATCCATAGCCAGAGATTTGGCTGCTTGTAGCCCTGCTTGCGCTGCTGCAATCACCGCCGGATCAGCTGCAACATCTATGCAGTCAGCGCCCGCCAGAGTATAGGCTAACGTTAAACTTCTGACTGCCGGCAAATGCTGGAAGCTGGCTCCGCAGATCAGCTTGAACCAGTCACCTTGTTTGAGAGATTGTAAAGGGGCGAACAGATCAGTCACTATTCTATTATGCGTTTATACGACTAAAAATAGTAGTCTGCGATCAAAAAAAGTCCAGATTTCCTGATTCGGGGATTAGGGATTGCGCCATCTCTCTACTTTCTTAGGAGGCCGAACGGTATGACAGTCCAGCCAATAACTGTGTTTTTCGTAGAAGACTTTGCTGAAGACAAAGCTTTGTATCGCCGTTTCCTGGAGCAGGACGATCGCTACACTTATGATATTTATGAGTTTGAGTTGGGAAATAAGGCGCTGCAAGCTTGTCAAGGGAAAATACCGGATTTGATTTTGTTGGACTATCAATTGCCAGATTTAGATGGGCTGGAATTTCTCACTCAGCTACAGAGGCAAAGTTCCAGCAGCCACATTTCAGTAATTATACTGACTGAGCAGGGGGACGAAAGCATCGCAGTTCAAGCTATCAAGAGTGGGGCGCAAGATTATCTAGTCAAGGGAAAACTGACCTGTGACAATTTCTGTCGGGCGGTTCATGGGGCAATCAAGGAGATGCAGCTAATGCGGCAGCTAAAACAACAACAGGAGCAACAAAAGTTAGTCGGAGCGATCGCTCTTGATATTCGCCAGTCCTTGAAGCTTCAAGATATCCTCGCCACTAGTGTCAAAGAAGTCCGTCAGTTACTCAATACCGATCGCGTGCTGGTGTATCAATTAATCTCACAGATGCAGGGTTGCATCGTCGCGGAGTCGATATTACCCCAATGGACACCATTCTTGGGATTTCAGGTTGAAGATACCTGTTTTCAGAGAACTCAGGGGGAAGAATACCGCCGAGGAAAAATCTGGACAGCGACGAACATCTACGAAGCGGGTTTAAGTGATTGCCATATTCAACTTTTAGAGCAGTTTCAGGTGAAGGCGAATTTAGTTGTCCCGATTTTATTAAAGAACAAGGAGACTCTAGCAGTTGATCTTTGGGGGCTATTTATCGTCCATCAATGTTCTGCCCCCCGACAATGGCAAACCTTTGAGGTGGAATTGCTCAAGCAACTGACGGTGCAATTAGCGATCGCTATCCAACAAGCCGAACTTTACCACAACCTCCAAACTCTTAATACCCAGTTAGAAGCCAAAGTAGAGGAACGCACTGCCAAGTTGCAAGAAAGCGATCGCCGATTCCGCGCCATTTTCAATAACACTTTCCAGTTCACAGGATTGCTAAGGCCAGATGGCATTTTATTAGAGGTGAACCACACAGCGCTAAGTTTTGCCGGACTTCAACTTGAAGATGTGATCAATCGCCCTTTTTGGGAAGCGCACTGGTGGACAATTTCACCGCAAATTCAAGAAGAATTAAAACAAGCGATCGCCCGCGCTGCTCAAGGAGAGTTTATCCGCTATGAAGTTGATATTCTCGGTGTAAATAACCGAGTTGCAATCATCGATTTTTCACTACGTCCGCTTCTAGATGAGACGGGTCAAGTTGTTTTGTTGATTCCAGAAGGGCGAGATATCACCGATGTCTACGACGAGCTTCGCTTACGCAAACAAACCGAAGCAGCCCTGCGAGAAAGTGAAGCCCGGTTTCAGGCATTTATGAACAACAGCCCAGTGTTAGCTTGGATTACTGATACAGATGGACGTGTACTCTATCTAAACCAAACATATTTGCGGACATTTAAATTATTAGCCGAACAGGTGATTGGGCAATCGATTTTTGATCTCTATCCAACGGAAATTGCTCGGCAACATTTCGATCACATTCAGACAGTCTCTCAGACAAATCAGGTACTTGAGGTGATCGAAGTTGCTGTCCGTCCAGATGGCACCCTTGGGGAGTTCTTAGTATACAAGTTCCCGATTTTCGGATTGTCTGCACAAAAGTTAGTGGGTAGGGTAGCAATCGACATTACAGAACGTAAGATTTTGGAGCGAGAACTAGCTCACAAGCAAAAATTATTGGATACCTTCATCAATAACGCACCCGTTGGTATAACCATTATGGATCGAGAACTGCGTTATTCATTCATTAATGAAGCATTAGCAGAAATTAATGGCATTCCCGCAGCCGCGCATATTGGCAAAACACCGTGGGAAATTGTCCCTGATTTGGCACTAAAGCAGAAGCAAATATTTCATCATGTCTTGACAACGGGTGAATCGATTCTGGATTTGGAAATCAGTGGAGAAACCCCAAAATTTCCTGGTGTCATCAGGACTTGGCTAGCTTCCTACTTTCCAATTCAGTCTGAACCCGATGAACCGATTAGTATGGGTATTGTGGTAGTTGAAATCAGCGATCGCAAACGTGCTGAAAAAATGTTACAGTTACAAGCAGTAATTGCCCGCAACATGGCAGAGGGAATTTGCCTAGTTCGTACCACAGATGGCGTGTTTGTCTACGCCAATCCTAAATTTGAGCAGATGTTTGGCTATGAACCTGGTGAATTAATCGGTCAGCATGTTTCAATTGTCAACTACGGAAATGAACATACCACACCTGAAGAAGTTAATCAGGGAATTACCACTGCTGTCCTTCAACACGGTGAAATCACCTATGAAGTCCATAATCTTAAAAAAAATGGCACTCCATTCTGGTCTATCGCTACCGCTTCTGTTTTTGAGCATCCTGAGTATGGAAGCGTCCTTGTAGCTGTCCAACAAGATATCACCGAGCAAAAGCAAGCGGAGGAAAAAATCAAAGCCTCTCTCAAAGAAAAGGAGGTATTACTCAAAGAAATTCATCATCGTGTTAAGAACAATTTAGGAATTGTCAGCAGTTTGCTGCAAATGCAGTCCAGACGCACAGAAGATCCTGTGGTGACAGCAATTCTGCGCGATAGCCAAAACCGCATTGCTTCCATTGCCCTAGTTCATGAAAAACTATACCGCTCTGATGACCTTGCTGATATTGATTTTGCTCAGTATATTCCAGATTTAACAACTCATTTATTTGATTCTTATAACGTCAGTTCTAGCAAAATTAAACTGAAGATTCAAGTTGATAATGCTAGCCTCGACATTGAAACCGCCATTCCTTGCGGCTTGATTATCAATGAACTGGTTTCCAATGCTTTGAAATACGCCTTTGTTGGTAATCGTGCAGGGGAAATTGAGGTGAGGTTTTTTCAAGAATCCGAGTCCACCTTGATGCTCATTATTCGAGATAATGGTATCGGTTTACCTGAAAATTTCCATAGCAAGAAAGCTAAAACGCTGGGTATAACACTTGTCCAGGGCTTAGTCAAGCAGTTAAGGGGAAAGCTGGAAATTGACTCTCAACAGGGAACACAGTTTAAAATTACTTTTAGAAACAGCCGCACATAAACATGATTAGTATCCCATCAAACAAACCGACAAAGGAGAAAGTTAGAGTTCTTGTTGTTGAAGATGAATATATTCTTGCCATCAACTTGCAAGAAAATTTAGAGTCTCTGGGATACACTGTTTTAGATATGGCTGATTCAGCAGAAGCAGCAATTGAAAAAGCAACTCAATTGCTCCCAAACTTGATTTTAATGGATATCAGGTTACGGGGTGAGATGGACGGCATTCAGGCAGCAGATCAAATTTGGCATCGTCTGCAAATCCCCATTATTTACCTCACTGGTCATTCTGACAAGAATACTGTGGAGCGGGCAACGCTAACATCCCCCTTTGGATATATTCTCAAACCTATTAAAGAGCAAGAACTCTACGTTGCCATTCAAACAGCACTTAATCGCTACGATCGCGAACAATTTTTGAGTTCTGTGCTTCGAGGAATGGGTGACGGAGTAATTGTAGTAGATACTGAATTACATATAAAATACATCAATCAAGTAGCTGAAGTCCTAACAGGGTGGCGATGGAATGAAGCGAAAGACAAAATGTTAATTAAAATTATCAAACTCATTGATGAAAAAACTCGGCTGACCGTAGAAAATCCAATTATCGCAGCCCTCCAACAAGAAAGTATTATCTATCTAAGCAGTGGTGTCTTACTCGTTGCCAAAGATGGGACAACTATACCGATAGCTGATAGTGCTACTCCTCTGAGAGATAACAGTGGTGTAATTACAGGAGCCGTCTTGGTTTTTCGGGATGACACGCAACGACGACTAATAGAAGAACGCAATCTCGCTGCCGAACGTGCCCAACAACTAGAAATTCAAGTGGCAGAACTTCAAAGACTGAACCAGTTGAAAGAGGATTTTCTGGCAACCACTTCTCATGAAATGCGAACGCCCTTGTCAAACATCAAAATGGCAATTTCCGTGCTAGAAAATCTTCTTGATCAGCAGGGAATTTTAAATTTAAAAGCATCTTCTCCATCTGAATCTGTAGGCTATTACTTAACTATTCTGCGTGAACAGTGCGAACAACAGCTAGATTTAGTAGACAATTTGCTGCATATACGAATGCTTGATGCAGATGTCTATCCGTTAGAATTAACTTCAATTCAACTCCAAAACTGGCTGCCTCATGTTGCCGAGTATTTTCAAGAACTTGCTCTAGCTAGACAACAGACTTTACAAGTTAGCGTTCCTTCAGATTTACCCCCTTTAGTTTCAGATTTGGCTAGCCTGACTGAAATTGTCTCAGAGTTACTCAACAATGCTTGTAAGTACACTCCACCTGATGGAGAGATGACGCTGGATGTTCGAGTAATTTACACCACAAAAAGTTTAATAAATGACAATGGGGAATCAGGTGTATTAGATAATCTTCAAGTTCCCTACTTTCAAATTACAATTAGCAATTCCGGGGTGATAATCCCCAAAAAAGAACAATCTCGAATCTTTGAGCCGTTTTACCGAATTCCTCAGAGCGATCGCTGGCAACAGAGCGGCACAGGATTAGGTTTAGGATTAGTGAAGAAGTTAGTAGAATATCTCGAAGGCACGATTGAAGTTACCAGTTTTCAAGGCTGGACAAGGTTTATAGTTAAAATGCCGTTAAGCCTATGAGGGCATGGGGCATCCCTGATTCCAGTTCCCCCCTTTTGAAGGGGAGCCTGCGCGGTCTTGGGGGTTTCCCCCATGAGCGACTGGCGTGGGTTAGGGGGGATCAACAAGTTCCTAAAATCATAGCCAACCACTTTTCAAACAACCTCTTACCAACAATGCAGATTACCCGAAGTCTCCATACAGCCATTCTTGTGACTGACTTAGAACGCTCTGAACTCTTTTATGGCAAAGTCTTGGGATTAGCCAAAATAGATCGTTCCCTGAAATACGCTGGTGCATGGTATCAAGTTGGCGATTACCAACTTCACTTGATTGTTGCACCTACTGTCCCCACCGAAAACCAAAACGAAAAATGGGGACGCAATCCTCACATTGCTTTCTCCGTTGCTGACTTAGACACCGCTAAACAGGAATTGCTCAATCATAATTATCCCATTCAAGCCAGCGCCTCCGGTCGCCCTGCCCTCTTCACTCAAGATCCCGATGGGAATATTATCGAATTGAGTCAGCAGTAAACGGGAGATGAGGAAGATGAGGAAGATGAATTAATAACCAATGCCCCATGCCCCATACTTCTCTTCTTAGGCTGCGCCAACAGCTACGCTCAGTACAAGTGCCCAATGCCCAATACCTCTCTTCTTAGGCTGCGCCAACGGCTACGCTCAGTACAAGTGCCCAATGCCCAATAAATAATGAAAATAATTGCCTACTCTTACACCGATCCTCTACTAGAATCTTCTCCCGATCATGCCGATTGGGGATGGGAGGTGGATCGGGTTTATGAAGATTTGGGCAAGCAAGAGTCTTCTGGACGATCGCAATTACAACAATTATTCACCGATTGCCAAACTGAACGAGCAGATTATCTTTTAATCCGTCGGTTGGAAGAATTGGGGGATACTGTAGAGGAAATTAGCGATCGCTTGAATCAACTTGAAGTAATGGGAGTAGCAGTAATCGCCACTGAACAGCCCTATACTTCCGAAAAGTACCCTCTGGGCGCTGACTTACTAAATTTGCTACACGCAATCCAACGTCAACAACGCAGTCGTCGTATCCGCCAAGGACACGCCCAAAATCGTCTCGATGTTGCACCGCCACCCGGCAAAGTTCCCTACGGCTATCGCAGAGGTAAGGGAAAATATACCATTGACCGCAGTACTTCACCAGTAGTCAAAGATTTTTTTGAACACTTTTTACTCTATGGTTCGCTGCGAGGTTCAGTTCGTTACCTGGCGAAAAAATACGGCAAAAAAATCTCTGTAACTACCGGAAGACGCTGGCTGACTAATCCAGTTTATCGCGGCAATACTGCTTACCAAAATGATGAAATTATCTCCAATACCCATATTCCCATCATTTCTAAGGAAGAAGCTGCCCAAGTTGACCGACTTTTACGCCGTAACAGCCGTTTACCATCCCGAACTGCTAGTGCTAGGCGTTCTTTAGCTGGGTTGGTTGTCTGTAGCGAGTGTCAGTCACATCTAACAGTTACTCGTGTCACCCAACGCAACCAAGACAAAGAATATCTTTATTTACGTTCTACTAGCTGTCCCCAACGCCCCAAGTGTAAGGCTATTCCCTATCAAGAGGTGTTGGAACATACAATTGAAACGGTTTGCCATGATTTACCTCTGGCTGTCGCTGGGGTGAATTTTCCCCAGTTGGATGCAATTAAGAATAGTTTAGGGCAAGCGATCGCCCGTCAGCAAGAAATACTTGCTCAGTTACCCGCTTTAATTGAAACTGGGATTTTAGATGCCGAAACAGCAAAGTTAAGAGCTTACACACTCCGCACAGAAATTTCTGCACTCGAAGCAAAGTTGGCGACTCTCCCCCCAGTTAACTTGCGTTCTGTTGCCCAAGCTGTTTCAATACCACAATTTTGGTTAGATTTGTCGGAAACAGAGCGAAGATTTTACTTTCGAGAATTTATCAGGCAAATTGAGATTACTTTTCAGAATAAAGAATTAAAACTCCAAGTTATTTTTATTTTTTAGAGGATGTATTAAAAGTGGTTGGCTATAATTTTAGGCACTTGTTGATCCCCCCTAACCCCAAGGGAGAAGGGCGCATTCGCGTAGCGTCTCGTAAGAGTTGGACACAAAGAAAGAAAATCTGGCGCAGCCTCACAAACAATCCCCTAAAAAGTCCCCGCAGGCAGACTTCTTTGAACCATGTTAAATTCAACTTCTTCTTTAGAAATGCATTTAGAAACGCAAACAATTCTCTATCCAACACTGCGGCAGTTGGTGCAAAACTACTGAAGCTGCGATTTGGAATAGCGATCGCCCGTCGCACTGTCGTTAAATACCGTCAACTAGCCGGAATCGATTCTTCCCACATTCGTAAACTCAGTAAATCCAAAAATAGCTGAGTACCACAGTTACAATAGTCAACGGTAGTCCAAATCGCAAATGCTCCCTAAATGTCAGCCGATATCCTTCCTTAGCAACAGCTTCTGCTACAATTAAGTTGGCCACAGACCCCAACAGCGTCAAATTACCTGCCAGCGTGGAAGCAGCCGCTAGTAGTAGCCAAGTCTGCGTGTCGGGATGAGGAATTAGGTGATGTAGCAGCAGTACCGCCGGGACATTGGATACCAAATTCGACAGCAATACCGTCACTCCCAGAATGCTCAAAGGATCGTGAACAAACCCGGAAAACCATTGCAGCGAACCGAGTTTCAGCACACCTTCAGTTAGGATAAATAGCCCACAAAACATCACCAGCAAATCCCAGTCCACTTTTTTTAAAATTCGTTCTGGCTTGATGCGGCGTGTTATTAATAATAGTCCAGCCGCAATTAACGTTGCTTCCGCAGTGGGAATGCCAATCAAAAAAGCTACCAACAATCCGGCGGTAATTAGCAGACTTTTAATTAGCAGTGGTTTAAAGATGCGGTAATGGGGTGGTTCTACTTTTAGATAAGGATGCAGCGAACGCACTTCTGGATACAACCACCACAGCCAAGCCACCTGAATTACCAAGCCGATCAAAGCTAGTGGTGTCAAAGCTTTAGCAAAGTCTAGATAACTAATACCAGAGAAGGAACCAATCAAGATATTTTGAGGATTACCACTGAGGGTAGCCACAGAACCGAGATTAGTTGCGCCAGCCAGCGCCAGCAAATAGGGGATAGAGTTGAGATTGAGTAATTGGGTAACACTAATTACTAAAGGTGTGAGAATTAGGGCGATGGTGTCATTGAGGAACAGCGCTGAGAGGATACCGCTACCAAAAGTTAGTACTATTAATAACCCCAATGGACTGTGGATATTGCGGATTGTGTAATCGACAGCCAGCCGGAAAAAACCGGAAGCCGTCAGATTAGCACTAATGATCATCATCCCGAACAGGAAGATCAGGGTTTTATAATCGATCGCCCTCCACGCCGTCGATAAATCCAGCAATCCCAATGCGATCAACAAAGCCGCACCCACAAGGGCGATGGTGGCACGATTCATTCGCAGTCCCGGTAAGTAGCCCAACCCCAACCCAACGTAACTGACTAAAATCACCAGGTATCGAAGAATTACCATTGCCTATTCTCCCACCGTCGCTAACTCCGAGTTAGAGCCGACTGAATGGGATGTAGATTTAGTTTCCGGCATAAAGAACCAAAAGAAAGCCAAAGCAGAGGCAGCGATCGCCGCCATAGTCAAAAAGCTAGCATTGTACCCCCATTCTTTAGCGACAAAGCCAGCCAAAGAGTTACTCAGGGAAGCACCAATCCCAACAGCAGCCCCAATTGCTCCCTGTGCTAAATTGAAGTGTCCAGTTCCCTTGGTCAAATCGGCTATTACTAAAAGCTGCATTACGCCAAAAATTCCTGCGCCTATACCATCCAATAATTGCACAGATACTAAGAAGAATGGGTTGTCGCTGAAAGTATACAGTACACCACGAATCGGCAATACTAGAAAGGCCAGTAAAAAGATTGGTTTACGCTTGCTGCGACTCGCCCCTCGACCAACTAAAATTCCCAGTGGAACCATCACTAGCTGGGCTGTGATAATACAGGCAGACATGAATAAAGGTGGACTGCCGCCTTTGTGGTGAGACAGTACTTCACCCACTAAAGGCAGCATCGCGGCGTTGGCAAAGTGAAATAATACCGCGCTGATCGCAAAGATTAGCAAACGGCGATCGCTCAAAATCTTGGTAATTTTAGAGACATGAACCTGACTATCGCCATCATCGCCCCCTCGCGCTAATCGATAGTCAATGTCATTTTTACGAATTCGTAACACACAAACAATTACTATTACCGACATCAGGGCAATAAAGTAAAAAATAACTGCTTGACCGACAAACTGACCGATTAATCCTGCCAGCAATGCCGCCCCCACATTTCCAGTCGAACTCAGGGTTTGGTTACGTCCGATGCGGCGCTCAATTCCCTGTCGCCCAACTAATCCTAGAGAAATAGAAGCAAGGGCAGGGGCAAAGAATGCTCCCGCAACAGCAGTAAAGGATTGCGCTGTCGCAACGGCAGTAAAGGATGGAATAGTGGCAGTAACAAGTGAACTGATGGCAATTAGCACAGCCGCCATGACAATAAGCGATCGCTTCTGACGAACCTGGTCAATTAACGCTCCAGCAGGTGCTTGAGCTATTACTCCTGCCAATCCAGAGATAGTCATTACCAAACCCACTTGAGCCGGGTTCCAATGCAGACTCGACGTGAGGTAGACAACCAAAAACGGACCGACACCACCTTGAATATCTGCGAGAAATACATTCAACCAATCGAGTGCTAATAGACTCTGCCTGCGAGATGCCAAGTTCTGTCCCATATCTCCTCTTATTGCCATCGCCTTACACATACCTTAGTGCAAAAACTATGCCAAACCAGAAAAAGGTAGTAACTAAAACTTTCAGAGGACTTTGAGGAGTTGGGATTTTTGCCCCCCTTTTTTAAGGGGGGTTGGGGGGATCAAAAGCCTGTCGGGTAAATCTCAATACTGCTCGTTTAATAAGATAGGACTTAATACCATTTCTTTGTGAGGCTGCGCCAAACCCTTTTAACTTCTTTCTTTGTGTCCAACTCTTACGAGACGCTGCGCGAATGCGTCCTTCTCCTTTGGCGTTAGCGTCTCCCAATGTGAGAAGGGGAGACGCTAACGCGAATGCGGTTCGTTTTTCTTTCTTGTACTTAAATATGGTTGAGCGCATCTTCATACAGAATTGGTATTACGCAAACAATAGCTAAAACCCTGATTTTTAGGTAGGGGCAATTCATGAATTGCCCCTACAGCGTGCAGTTTTGCATAAGTCCTAAAGATTTGTAGATTTGTCGGTTGGGTTTCATTCCTCAAATCACAACCTCTTGACGCTGTAAAATCAGATGATTACATTTAGTTAATCTCGCTTGCCAGTTAGGTTCAACTACAATCGTGCTAATTTTTTCGATAACGATCGCAGGTCCATTAATACTATCCTCTGGCTGCAAATCTTCCCGCCGATAAACAGGGGTATTATACCATCTATCAGTACTAAAAAGCCTTACTGTCTCAACAGATGTCGGAGCTTCATTTAAGGGGCGAGTCTGAATAATTAAAGGTTCTTCGGGAGTATCCATTTTCTGAATTACTTCCACTGAGGCAGATTCGACAATTAAGCTTTTCTCTAATTGAATAAAACCATAACGAGATTTATGTTCAATCTCAAATTCTTGTCGCATCACTACGATATCATCAGCGAAATTAACGGTCAATATAGAGTTAGTCCCCTCATATTTTAAGTTAATTTTTCTGACTCTTTCTAATTGACTATCTGCTTCATTTATTTCACTTCTAGCTTGAGTTTCTAAATATTCCATTAACTGCTGTAGTTCAGGAATTAATGCTTGAGTTAAAGATTGTTCAACTCCTCCTTCTCGAATTGCCCGCACATCAGCTAATCCCATTCCATAAGCCGAAAGAACGCCAGCATAAGGATGTAGAAATATTTTTTTCATTCCCAAGGTGTCGGCAATTAAACAAGCAACTTGCCCGCCTGCACCACCAAAACAACAAAGCACATATTGTGTGACATCATAACCGCGTTGCAGACTGATTTTTTTAATTGCATTCGCCATATTTTCCACTGCGATCGCAATAAATCCGGCAGCTACTTGTTCGGGTGTACAATGATTTCCTGTAGCAGATGCAATGTCTTGAGCTAATTGTGTAAATTTCTGAATGACAATATTTTTATCTAAAGGTAAATTGCCATCAATTCCAAAAACTGAGGGAAAATATTGTGGGTGAATTTTACCTAACATCACATTGGCATCAGTAACCGCTAATAACCCGTCGCGCCGGTAACAAGCAGGCCCAGGATTTGAACCAGCAGATTCCGGTCCGACACGATAACTAGAACCATCAAAAAAGAGAATTGAACCACCGCCAGCAGCAATGGTATTAATTGCTAATACAGGAACTCGCATTCGCGCCCCAGCAATTTCTGAATCTAATTGTCGTTCATACTCTCCTTTAAAGTGGGCAACATCTGTACTTGTTCCTCCCATATCAAAGGTAATAACTAACTCGAAACCAGCCCTTTTACTAGTTTGGACTGCGCCAACAATTCCCCCAGCCGGTCCACTTAGAATACTATCTTTTCCTTGAAATTGTTCGGCTGCGACTAAACCCCCGTCAGATTTCATGAACATTAATTTGATCGGGGAGTAGGGACTAGGGAGTGGGGAGTGATTATTTTCGCCATTCCCCATTTTCAATTCACTCTCTACCTGGTTGACGTAGCGACGCAAAATCGGAGTTAAATAAGCATCGACTACTGTTGTATCCCCTCGACTGACCAACTTCATTAACGGGCTAACTTGATGAGATACGGATATCTGTATAAAGCCGATTTCTTGGGCAATCTGGGCTATTTGTCGTTCGTGAGCAGGATAGCGATCGCTATGCATAAAAACAATAGCACAACTCCGAATTCCTGTATGGTAAACTGCTTGTAAGTCACTTTTGACTTGTTCAACATTTATGGGTATTAATTCATTTCCTCTAGCATCGTAGCGTTCATCTATCTCAATCACCTGCTCATAAAGCATGGTTGGTAAAACGATATGACGGGCAAAGATATTAGGACGATTTTGGTAGCCAATTCGCAGTGCATCTTTAAACCCTTTAGTGATGAGAAGAACGACGCGATCGCCTTTTCTTTCTAAGAGCGCATTTGTTGCTACTGTTGTCCCCATTTTCAGCACTTCTATTGCTTCAGTAGGAATGGGTTCGTTGCTAGAAATACCCATGATATCCCGAATACCTTGGATGGCTGCATCTTCATATTGTTCGGGATTTTCTGAAAGTAGTTTGTAGACTATAATCCATTGCTGATTAGGCAAAGTCACAATTAAAAAACGTTCAGGATGTTTTGAAAGTCCATCGATAATTGCTTGATTATTAGTAACAGCAACAATATCTGTAAATGTACCACCACGGTCAGCAAAAACCTTCAACATTACTCTCTTTCCTCAATACTATAGAGGTAGCAGTGGGCAAAAAGCACTCAGCACTCCTGAACCACTGTCAAAATCCTAGCAGTTGAGTTTTGTAGAAATTACCCAAACGCTTGCGATTATTTATATCTTGTGGTACATTTGTACTTACAAAAGAAACCCTAATTAAATCAACTCCACTTCACCCGTGGAGTTTTTGTTTTTTCCTGGGCTATCTCTTGACTTGGCGCTTCTTTTATGCGTCTGGCAGTTCATCATCTAGCTGCCGTAGAGGTTGGTATAGATAGCCAATAGCAGCTTTCTCCCATCCTGGGTACGAGCAAATGGTAGGCTGGGTTTATAATTACTATACTGTAATAGTTAATAATATTTTAAACTGGCTATTAACCACTTTTCATGGTTATATAACTATATACACATTATATAAATTCTCATATATATAATGAAAAATTCATTTGCAAAAACAACAGGATTGCTTCACCAAAAGCTGAAAGAATACTTGCGATCGCTTAACCATTGGTATTTAGATACACCAGAAAGGGCACTCTTAGAAGCTTACCAAGCAGCTCAGAGAATTAAAAACATTGAAATTGAACATTTTGATCACAAAAAAATATCTTCACAATCAGTAAGATATACTGAAAATATGATGTCTTATTGGCAAGCTTATCTTAATAAGAACTTAACTATTATTAAAATCAGGCTTGCAGAATTTCAACTTAGTCGTGGAATTGTCAATATATCTAATTCTGTTTTATTAGAGAAACTGAAGGTTATTGATGAAGTCGTAGAGAAGTACGCCATCAAAGATGAACTAATTAGCGATAGCGCATTAATACCAACTTCTCAACCCCCACAAATCAACCGCAGCGAAATTAATAACCAGTCAGAATTATCTAACATCAATGATATTAATGCAACATCTCCATCTCAAAATCCTGAAGTGTTTCCGAGGTCTATAGGCAAAACAGTTAATAGAATCAAAGCAGATTTTGCACCCCAGGCAGAAGAAGAATTTATCAGAAATTACCGAATTTCTCGAAATAGGACAAAAACTGCTATAAGATTTTTAATAGTTCTAATTATTGTACCACTTTTAACTCAATATTTATCTAAAGAATTTTTAGTAACTCCCATATTAGAAAAAATTAGAGGAGAGAATAAAATTCAAATCCTGATCAATTCTGATATGGAGAAAGAAGCTCTGCACGAATTACATAATTTTGAGCAAGAATTGAGATTTGAATATTTACTCAATCAAGCGCCTTCACTTTCTTCAGAGATAACCAAAGAAAAAATTAAAGACAAAGCAATGGAGATAGCTGAGGAATTTCACATTAAAAGTAGTAGTGCTATTAGCAATATTTTTGCAGATTTAATATCACTAATTTCTTTTGGGATAATTATCGCTCTGAACAAAAGAGAAATTTTGATTCTCAAGTCTTTTATGGATACCATTGTCTATGGTCTCAGTGATAGTGCTAAGGCTTTTTTAATTATTCTGTTTACAGATATATTTGTCGGATTTCACTCACCAGATGGGTGGGAGGTAATTCTTCAAGGATTCGCAGAACATTTAGGTTTGCCAGCCAGTAGAAATGTCATCTTTTTCTTTATTGCTACATTTCCTGTGATTTTAAACACTATCTTTAAATACTGGATATTCCGCTATCTGAGTCGTTTATCTCCATCGGCATTAGCGACATTAAAAGAGATGGATGAATGATTTTTCACCCTTACGGGTTCGCCAGTCGCTTCTCCCAGGGGGAGACGCTGCGCGAACAAGTCGGGGAACCCGCCCAACGCGCTGGCTCACCATGTTTTTAATCCTCAAATCTTGCTAGGCTATCAAGTCGTTAGAGGTTGTTTGAAAAGTTTTTTTGTATACGCCTAACCCTTGGAGATCCCCCTAAATCCCCCTTAAAAAGGGGGACTTTAACAAAGTTTGGGGGTTTAAGTCCCCGTCACAAAATGTAATTGCGTTAGCGTAGCGGTAGCGAGTCCGCGTTCGCTTTTAGCGTCTCGTAGAGAGCGTCATTGCGAATTGGTTTAATTCCGGTTCCCCCCTTTTTAAGGGGGGTTAGGGGGGATCAATCAGTGCCTAAAATTCCAGTCAACCACTTTTCAAACAACCTCTTAGACTGAACTACACACCATGCTAATTTCACCCTATGTGCGAAGGGCAATAGCACAGCGTTAGCGAGTGTCAAGAGAGTCATTACGAATTATTTTGACCCATTTGTTTCCTGATTCGCTAGGCTATGTATATCCTGGTTCTTCACAAGCGTGCTATGGATTTTGAAAGCAAAGCCAATGCCAATACCCCAACTCCTACAGACAACATAGAGTTTGCTCAACCAACTACTAACCGTAAGCCACTGAAATTGCTGCGAGATACTGAGGCTTTGCTACGTCGCCCAACTGTAGCAACACTGTCGCCGATTTTGCCACCAACACTGAGCAATAGATTCCAAGCGATTTCATCTTTGGCAGATGACTCATTGAAGGAACTGGCAGAAATTGACCTAGACACTATTAGTGATTTTGAACTGCGTCCTACACGAATTTTTGTTGGCTTGAGCTTTGTTGGTTTTGGAGCGCTCATGATATTGGTGCTGTTGCTTTACTTAAACACATTGCATCGAGAACTCAATACAGTTGAGCAGATTCGGCAATACTGGTATCAATATATTTGGTTTGTCAGTTTAGGTATCGCGGGGATGTTTATCTTAGGTCGTGAAGCGATGCGTCCTATGCCAAAGCGACGGAAATTTTGAACAATTTTGCTCATAAAGTTATGTTGAGTTATGTTGAGTAAGTTGAGAAACCTAGAGAATAATTACTGCTTTAAAATATTGCCAATACCACTAGCTTCCAAATGGTAAAAAAGGGTAATCAATCTCTCCCTTCTATTTTCAAACCAGTCATCATTTATACCTGCCCATAAACAACTAGGAAGATGTCCTCTTAGTGCAATAGTGTCGCCAATCAAAAAATACTTCTCCCGGTCGTTTTCCATAAACTTTAATAGTTTTGATTGCACTAGCACCCAAGCTTGTGAAAGACTTACGGAAGTATTCAACTATAATCTGTTGTGGCGGCAATTGAATTGCTTCTATAAGAATTTGTAAGCAGTTATCTTTTAAATCAACTTGAGCAACGATACCTTTAGGCTCTAGTTGTCTGTTTATTATAGTCGCAATAGCTTTTGGGTTTCCTTGTTTAGCAAGCTGTAATATATTAGGTTCTGGTTGTGACATAAAGACCTTCTTTCCCGGTAGCAGATTTTGCCTTACATCTTATGTTTCCCAGTTGCAGTTGTTAAATAACGTATGGAAATTAGAAATTTTCTGACATTTGTGTATTAAGAGTACCGTTTCCTTTGGATTCCCTAGCAAGCATAAAAAGTTGATGAGAATATATTGAAGTATGCAAAGTATACAGTTTTTGCATCCAGAAGCGTATAAATTAATACAAGTAATATTGTGCTAACCCAGAAGCAGCACTACTATGAAATCAAAGTATTTTCTATAAGCAAAATATCAAAAAAGTCAAGCTTACAGCAGTTTTCATGTATTTGAACCACATTTATCGTAGGGGCACAGCAATGCTGTGCCCCTACCGCGTGGTCTATTTACCTAAAAATAGCTGTAATATAAATTCTTTAGTTTTTTAAACTATTGGCGATAGAGGCTATATAACACGCCACCTAATAATTAGCAATCGACTATCTAAAAGCTGAGACTAATTTTTAAGCAAATAGGACTTACGCAAAACTACACGCGGTAGGGGCAATTCATGAATTGCCCCTACCGGAAAATAAGGGTTTCAGCTATTGTTTGCGTAAGTCCTAGCAAAGATAACTGAAATCCCTTGTCTAGTAAGTTCTTAGGAATTATCAAAGACAGTTTTTATAGATAAACCGTAATCCAAAATTATATTAATAGGCATTAATTATAATTTTTTTATATCCCATCTATCCACCCTCATTTCCTTTCATAGGGTAAATTGGGTTTATCCCTTGAGAGAAAATAACCCTTCGATTTTGCGATTAGTGTTGTAAAGGTAACGAGCGCGGAGGGATTTGAACCCCCGACCCACAGAACCGGAATCTGTTGCTCTATCCACTGAGCTACGCGCCCTTAGTCTTCAGCATTATAACACGTCTAGGATAGAATTTGCAGCCTGAAAAAACTTGCTTTGTGGCTTAAAGATAATTAGCTGGATCTACCGGTGTACCATTTCGACGCACTTCAAAGTGGAGGTGAGGGCCAGTTGAGAAACCTGTAGAACCGACAGCACCGATCGCTTGTCCGCGTTCAACTGCTTGTCCTTCGGTAACATACAACCCACTGGTATGTCCGTACAATGTCGTTATGCCATTGCCGTGGTCGATAATTAAAGCTCTACCATAACCACCATACCATCCAGCAAAAATCACTCTGCCCGAATCGGCTGCCCGAATTGTACTACCATAGCTAGCGGCAAAATCTAACCCGGCGTGAAAGCGACGATAGCCAAGGATTGGGTGTATCCGCCAGCCGAAGGGACTGCTGGTAGGAGCATCGCTAGGATATGCCATTACACCTGTTCCCCGAATGATCGCACTTGTTCGGCTATTGGTTTTTGTTTGCGCCGATTCTGTTGCTCTGCTTTCTGCTACCTTTTGTTGAATCAATATTTCCAGATTTTTGGAATCTCTCTCTAGCTGGTTTTGCGCCGCTTCTAGGGCGAGGCGATCGCTATTGAGGCGTAGAATCAATTCTGATTGCGATTGCGCTTGGGTTTGATAATCGGCTTTTTCTGCTAAGAGTTGCTCACGAATCAAAGCAATTTCGTTTTTTTGCTGTTCTAATTCTGTCTTCTGTTTATTGATCAGGTTTGCTTGGGTGTTGAGTTTTACCAAAATTTGCTCGTCTGCCTGATACACTAACTTCAACTGATGACGACGGCTGAAAAAGTCGCTAATATTTTCACTTTCGAGCAAAACTGCCCATCCCACAGAAGTTGGCGATCGCTGGAGATAACGCAATCGTGCTACTGTTGCTACTTGACGCTCCTGATATGAACTTTCCGCCACAGCTAAATCAGCTTCTAACTGCTGAAGGCGTTGGGTAGCGACTTGTAATCGTGATTCGCTCTCTTGAATGTAGCCATCTGTAGTTTGCACATTTTGCTTTAAACCAGTGAGGTTTTTTTGGGCCTCTTGTTGAAGATTAGTTAAGCGATCGCGTTCGTTAACTACACCCTGATGTTGCTGGTTCATTTGTTGCTGCTGTTGTCGCAGAGTATCAATAGAGCCTGTGGATGTTGCCTGGGCTGGAATGAATGCCAAACATATCCACAAAATGCAGCAAAATGCAACCAATAAAGTGTAATAAATCTGCTTTTTTTCAAGAAATCGCCCTCTCATAGTGTGTAGCCCAACCACAAAGATGCTTTCAAACACTATGAGGATTATTCCCAAAATCTGATTAAAGAATAGATACGGAGTGGGGAGAAATCAATTCAAAATTCACGCATTCAAAATTAAAGAATTTTTTTCTGCCCCATGCCCCATGCCCCATGCCCTATACTTCTCTACGAGAGGCTGCGCCAACGGCTACGCTCAGTACAAGTGCCCAATTCCCATTAATTATCAGCTTTCCAGTTTGCCAAATCAGCTAAAGAGCGATCGCGGTAACGTCCATAACGCTCCGGTTTACTTTTGATTTTCACTCCTAAATCGGGAAAAATCCCAAAGTTAGGCGGCATTGGTTGAAAATGCTTCGGCGAAGCGGAACTAATAAATTCCAATAACGCACCCATCATTGTTGTTGGTGGTAAAACCAAAGGTTCTTTACCCAAAGCTAATCTTGCTGCATTAATTCCCGCCAAGCAACCACCCGCCGCCGCCGCCGTGTAGCCTTCAGTACCAATCAATTGTCCCGCCGCTAACAATGTCGGACGCTCTTTAAATTGCAAGGTAGGATGCATTAACTGGGGAGCATTAATAAAAGTGTTGCGGTGCATCACTCCCAGTCGCACAAACTCTGCCTTTTCCAAACTGGGAATTAACTGAAATATGCGCTTTTGCTCACCCCAACGCAGATTAGTTTGAAATCCTACCATATTCCACAGTTGACCGGCTTTATCTTCTTGTCGCAACTGCACCACAGCATAATAACGTTCTCCGGTGCGAGCATCTGACAATCCCACTGGCTTGAGGGGGCCGTAACGCATGGTATCTTCCCCGCGATGCGCTAGTTCTTCTATGGGTAGACAGGCTTCAAAAAATTTCGCCGTTTCCCGTTCAAAACCCTTAAGTTCTATTTGTTCAGCTTTACAGAGTTCTTCCCGAAAGTGCAAGTACTGCTCTTTATTCATTGGGCAGTTGAGATAAGCGGCTTCACCTTTGTCATAACGTGATGCCATAAAAGCAACGTCACGGTTAATCGATTCTCCCACAATAATCGGGCTAGCTGCATCAAAAAAGCTGAGGTATTCCATCCCCGTAAAGCGGTGCAAATCTTCGGCTAAATCGGGGCTAGTTAAAGGCCCAGTGGCCAAAACCACAATTCCTTCAGGAATCGCAGACACTTCACCCCGGCGGAATTCAATTAAAGGATGATGTGCTAAAGTTTGAGTCAAGTCTTGGCCAAATTGTCCCCTGTCTACCGCTAGCGCCCCACCAGCAGGGACGGCGTGTTCATCAGCTTTGGAGATGACGATAGAACCCAGTTGGCGTAATTCTTCGTGCAATAATCCAGTGGCGCGATCGCTTGCCATTGCCCCAAAGGAATTACTACACACTAATTCTGCCAAATGTTCTGTATGATGAGCCGGACTAAATCGCTTTGGACGCATTTCATGCAGAATTACTGGTACTCCAGCTTGGGCGATTTGCCAAGCTGCTTCTGTTCCAGCTAGTCCACCTCCAATTACTTGTATCGGTTGTTGTTCCATAGTTAAATTTTTAATTCCCATCTCATAAGTATCCACCAGCATCAGCGCTAGGACGCATCAACAAGTAGGCTATTTTAGACGTAGGTTGGGTGGAGCGGAGCGCAACTCAACATATATCAGGATGTTGGCTTTGGCAAAGCCTCCAACGCCACTTGCGACAACGCGGGAAACCCGCGCAACGCAGTGGCTCCCCAACCAAGCAATTTTTTTGCAACATTTTAGCCTTGTCACGCCACTAGGATGCATCAACAAGTATGGTATTTTAGACATAGCCAGGAGTGACAGTATAACGCACCATCAATAGCAGCAATTACAAATTATCTGTGTCAATTCCCTTTTCTTGGAGTTTAGCTAACAATTCTTGATAGCGATCGCGCTCTTTTTCTAATTCTTGTAAAGCCGCTTCCTTTTCTTGTGAAGCCGCTTCTAATTCTTGTAAAGCCGCTTCCTTTGCTTGACGTTCCCGTTCTGCACGTTGGCGTTCTTGTTCCCGTAACTGGTCAATTTCTCCGGTGCTCAAAAACTTTTGTCCGGTGGAAGAAACAATTTCCAGGGTATCCGGTGTTAGTGTAAAACGGATTCCTAAACGCGGACTTACCCAGCCATTCATCTCTTCGATGACTTCAAAACTATCCTCAGAACGGAGCAAGCCATTTAAATCATTCTTATCGGGATCATAAATATAATATTCTTCCACACCATAACGCTGGTAAAAATGCAATTTCTTGGTCATTTCTTTGAGGGTGTTACCTGGCGATAGAATTTCAAATACTACCTGTGGTGGTATATTTTCTTCATTCCACTGTAAATAGGAACCCCGTTTGCCTTTTGGTCTGCCAAAAACTACCATCGTATCTGGCGCTTGTTTAATATTAGGATTTCCTTGAAGTGGATACCAAAACAAATCTCCGGCGATAAATACATCAGCTGGCGATGGAAATAAGATTTCTAAATTTTCTTTAATTTTGACAATCCATGCAAATTGTTCTGTATTATCCGCCATTGGCTGTCCGTCGCTTTCCGGATAGATGACTTCGATGGTGGTTTCTGGTGTGACTTGTTGTACCATTGCTGCACCTCTAAGTATAGGGTTTTTAGCTGATATTTTTAGTTGAAATAGCGATCGCTTTCATATTGATTTTAGCTACAGATCCAGATAATCTGGATTACAGATGCTGACAAACTCTTGAAATTAATCATCAGGAGGATGCCAACCACTAATTGTCCAACGTCGTCGGGCAACAAGTATAACTGGATTATTCATTCGCAAGGAAACAAATGATTTATTCATGCCGACTTAGGGACTGACAAATAAAAAAATATCCCAAAACTGACGCAAAAATCCTCTCTATTTCTCTTCTCTCTGTGTTCTCTGCGCGGCAGTCGCTCATGGGGGAAACCCCCAGACGCTCTCTACGAGACGCTAAAAACGTAGCTTGCTTCCCTGTAAGGGTACGCGGACTCGCTTGCCGCCGGCGCTATCGCTCTTAGCGTCTCCCCTTCTCACATTGGGAGAGGCTAGCGCCAAGGGAGAAGACCGCGCTGCCTTGTCTCTGTGGTAGCCTGCGGCAAGCCGATGCAGCGTCTACGTTTTTTTGGATAATTTATTTATTGGAAATCCCTTACTTAAGACTGAATTTCGCTCATGAAGTTGATCGCCTTTTGGTGAAATATTGTGTTTTGATGCTTTAAAGCAATTTGGGCTGATTCTTGGAGATCAGCGATCGCTTCTTCCCGATTACCTAAGCGATGGCGAGCCAAACCCCTGGCGTAGAAAGCAAATTCATCCTCAGAATATATTTCACCTGCACCTACTGCTTCAATGTGCTTTGCTTCAGTGAAATCTGCAAATGCACCTTGCTGATCTCCTAAGTCATAACACGCATTACCTCGCACATAATAAGCAGCCGTTAAATTGGGATCTACATAAAGAGCCTTGGTTAAGTGCTTAATGGCTTGACTATTAATACTCTGAGAATATTGCAAAATGCCCAAATTGTAGTAAGAAATAGCAGAACGTTCTATGCTGGCGATCAGGTTGAAGTCTTCTAGCGCACCTTGATAGTTACCAGAGTAAAAATGCGCTGCACCTCGTCCAAAATAGGCTCGTACATATTGCGGATCTAATTGAATCGCCCGATGACAATCTTCAATTGCACTTTGATTGTCGCCGATTGCTGCACGAGCAACACCGCGTTCAGCATAAGCCTGAGCATATTGAGGACTCAGCCGGATTGTTACATTAAAGTCTTCAATTGCATTTTGGTAATCTTTTGTCAGTGAACGAGCCACACCACGACTAAAATATGATATCCAATCCTCTGAATTTTGTAAAATTGCCTGACTATAATTTTCAATGGCTCCTTGATAGTCGCCAGAATTATAAAGTATATAACCAAGGCTGGAGTATCCAAAAGCAAACATTAAATTGAGCATTGGTTTATAAAAGCTGATGACACTAGTATTATTCCCAAATCTAGGGATTAAATATCACACACCAAAAATCTGGGATGGTGCGTTAGCCTACGGCATAACACACCTTACAAAACTAGGTTTTTAGGAATTATGTGTACACCGTAGCTTTCGAGGATATAGGTCATAGTGTATTTTTAGGGATTGTTATTCCCAAGAAATTTGGCTTTTAATTCTTCTAATTCTTCATCTATTTTATTTGTACTAGGAGTTTGAGATGTGGGGTTTGGTGGCTGTATTTTATTTGGTTGAGGTTTGCTGCTACCCAAAAATTGGGTTTTCATTTCCTCTAATTCCCTATCAATTTGACTAGGAGATTTCGGTACAAAAGCTGGTGGAGATTTGGGTGGTGATTGAGGGATCGGTTTTGCCGCTATCGCTGGCGTAGCTGCTACTTGTGACTGGTGATTTAAGTCGTTGAGAACTTCATCTACTGTTTGATAACGCCGAATTGGAATACTTTCTAGCATCTTGTTGAGAATGCGATTCAACTGATGACTAACAGGGGTTTTCAAGTATTGCTGCCATACCCAAGTATCGTTGTTGGTATCATAAGAATCGAAAGGCGATCGCACTGTTAATAAGTTAATACAAGTAGCACCCAAACTATAAATATCGCTGGCAAAAACAGCCCTACCTCTCATTTGTTCAGGGGCAACATATTCGGGACTACCAATACTAGTACCAGTTCTATTTAAGGCAGTGCCAGTGGCAGATTTAGCAGCACCAAAATCTACTAAAACTAGTTTGCTATCACCGCTACGTAAAATAATATTTTCTGGCTTAATATCGCGGTGAATTACGTGTCTAGCGTGACAAAATTGCAATACTGATAATAAGTCATTTAGTAATTGCCGGATTTGCGTTTCACTAAAAGCACCTCTATGTGCTAGTTCCTGGGCTAAGTTGTGCCCGTCGATAAATTCTTGTACAAGATACTGTCGGTCTTCTTGGGTAAAATATGCCAGTAGTTCGGGAATTTGGGGATGTTTACCCAATTCATCTAACTGCACCGCTTCTTGGTTAAATAACTCTACCGCTTTGGCAAGGGTATTAGTGCCTTGAGATTGGGGATAAAATTGCTTAATTACGCAGCGTGGTTTTGAGGGTTTATCCTCATCCACAGCTAAGAAGGTTTTGCCAAAACCACCTTGTCCGATTGGTTTGATAGCACGGTAACGTTCTTTGAGGAGTAACTTAGAACCGCAAGTCACACAAAACTTGACATGATCGGGATTTTCCGGCTTGGGACAATGGGGATTAAGGCAGTAGCTCATAAAGGCGATCGCTCTTATATCTCTTTATTTTACTGGCGTTAAGGGTGGGGACTTGCACGAATGGGTTAAACTATGAGCGATGTCTACAACGGGCTACGCCTACGCACTACTAACTAGTACAGCATGGCGGAAATCAAGCTACCGTTTTAAAACTTGCAAAAGCCTTGATATAGGACTACTATTTGATTTTCAAAAAGATACGTAGGGTGTGTTAGCGACAGCGTAACGCACTAAATCTTTACGAATGGTGCGTTACGGATTTCATCCTAACGCACCCTACAGTACCTAATTTTGTTCAAAAATCAAATAGGAATCCTATATACAAAACTTTTGACTTTTAACTTTTAACTTCCGCCTTGCGGTACTACCCCATACCTTCCATAACTGGATGGAAGTAGAAGGCAAAACCCAATACTGTATAGGCAGCTAATAACAAAGTACCTTCCAGCCAATTGGACTTACCATCGGAACTAATACTGTTTGCAATCAACACTGACACAACCACAGCGACTAATTCAAAGGGTTTGAAATCCAAATCCATCGGTTGTCCTATTATCCGCCCTGCTATCACCAACACGGGTGCGACAAATAGGGCAATCTGCATACTTGATCCCACAGCTACCGAAAGGGAAAGATCCATTTTATCTTTCATCGCTACGGTGACTGCTGTGGCGTGTTCCGCCGCGTTACCGACGATGGGAACCAAAATCACCCCTGTAAACAGCGCTGTCAAACCTAGCTGAGATGTGGCCACCTCCAAAGTATCAACCAACATTTCTGATTCAATTGCGACTAGCAAGGTGCATACTAGCAGCACGCCCACCCACAACACCATATTTGGTTTAGCGTGAGGGGTTTCCTCTTCTTCTGTCTCCGCTACACCCACATCATATAGATAAGAGTGGGTTTTCATCGAAAATAGCAGCGTTAGGGCATAAACCAAGATTAATACTACAGCAACAGCAATAGAAAGATTTTGCAGTGTTTCTTCGTTAATTCCTTGAGAAGTGTAATTCATCGCCGTGGGCATCAAAATGGCAATCACCGCCAAATTCATCGAAGCAGCATTCACCCGCGCCACAATTGGCTGAAATGTCTGTTCTTTGTAGCGGAGTCCTCCCAAAAGCATGGAAAAACCCATTACCAGTAGTAAGTTGCTAATAATCGATCCCGTGATACTGGCTTTGACTACATCGATTAACCCAGCGTTCAGGGCTACGAGGGCGATGATTAGTTCTGTAGCATTGCCAAAGGTGGCGTTTAATAAGCCCCCTAATGATGGCCCGACTACAACAGCAATTTCTTCTGTAGCTGTACCCATCCAAGCTGCTAAGGGCAAAATTGCTAATCCAGCTGTAATGAAAACTATTAATTCTCCCCACTCCAGAAAGTGGGCTGCTAGAGAAACCGGGATAAACAGCAATAGAACGAAAAGAATAATGTTTTTGGTTGACATTTGTTGTCTGAAGTTGAGGGTATCTTATCGGAGAGTTGTAGGGGCAATTCATGAATTTCTCCTACAACTCGGTACTCAGCACTTCGATATGATACTCTCAACCGTCTATAGAGCAATTCAGAGATTGTACTGCTTTCAGTTCACTGCTGCGGATGTTGTGTAAAATAAAATTGCGATATAATGAGTTATTGTAATCTTTTGTTGTAGAAGTATGAATCTGTGCCAATATATTACATCGGAAATAAGGTTTAATATATTAAAAGACAATTAAAATTTTGATTGGCGGTGAAGAAGAGAAAACCCCTAACTGAGGCTTTGTTCAATGGCTAATTACTTTGAGCCTTCAGGGAAAGGGCTGTGCAATAACGCAGATTTCCCACTACAATAAAATCGCTTTGTCAAAAATTTGGTTGGGTTCTATAGTTGTTTTTTATACCGGATTTTGTGCGGAAACCATTGGAGAAAGGTTTATGCACGGTGTTTTCGGTGCAAGTGCAAGTTTTTTGTTTTGGATAAATATACATGACTTCTGCTGCCCAAATGCCAGCTAGCTCTGGCTCAACGTTAGCATTACATTCAGATCCCAATAACACCAAAGAAACCGATCCCCTGAGAAAGGCTAATGGTGTTTATGTGACGGTGCATGGTCATTTTTACCAGCCACCAAGGGAAAACCCTTATCTGGACGCAATTGAACGCCAACCGAGCGCTGCACCTTTCCATGATTGGAATGAGCGGATTCATTGGGAATGCTATCGCCCAAATGCTTTTGCCAGAGTCTTAAATGACCAAGGTGAAGTGGTGGGGATCGTCAACAATTATGAGTATTTCAGCTTTAATATTGGGGCAACGCTGATGTCGTGGCTAGAACGCTACGATGTGGAGGTTTATCAGCGAATTTTAGAGGCGGATACGAAGAGTAGCGATCGCTTACATGGTCACGGCAATGCGATCGCGCAAGTATACAATCACATCATCATGCCTCTGGCGAACGAACGCGACAAATATACCCAAATTCGCTGGGGTAAAGAAGACTTCCGCTCCCGCTTTGGCCGCGATCCCGAAGGAATGTGGCTAGCAGAAACGGCTGTAGACTACGCCACCCTAGAAGCTCTGGTTGCTGAAGGTATTCGCTTCATTATCCTTGCGCCGTCTCAAGCACTGCGTTGCCGTCCCCTCCCCACTCCAGATCATCCCCATCCTGAATGGATCGAAGTCGGGGGGAGTCAGATTGATTCTACCCGTCCCTATCGTTGTTATTTGCAGCCGACATTAGACACTTCATCCTCACCTCTGAGTGCGATCGCCACTAGCCCTAAAGAAGATCGAAAAGAAGAATTACCCTACATTGATATCTTCTTCTACGATGGGCCGATATCGCGGGATATGGGTTTTAGTGATGTCGTTTATAATTCGAGTCATTTTGCCGGACGTATCGGTTCAGCAGTGCGTGGGGATCATCGTCTGGCACAGTTGATTTCTGTGGCGACGGACGGGGAAACCTTTGGACACCACAAAAAGGGAACTGAGAAAACTTTAGCCTACGCTTTTACCAAAGAGTTTCCCCAACAGGGTTGGAAGGTGACGAACTTCGCTCACTACCTCAGCTTAAATTCTCCCGATTGGGAAGTGGAATTGAAGTCAGTCACCGCCTGGAGTTGTGCCCACGGTGTCGGCAGATGGGAAGATGACTGTGGTTGCGGTGGGGAAGGCGGTGTTTGGCATCAGAAATGGCGTCGTCCCTTGCGGGATGCCCTAAATTGGCTGCGGGATCAGCTAACTGAGGTGTATGAGGAACAAGGTAGGCAGTTATTTCGCGATCCCTGGCTAGCACGGGATGAATATATCCAAGTAATGCGCGATCGCTCTGCTGCAAATGTTAACCGTTTTCTCGCCCGTCATCAAACCCACAAACTCACCGCCGCAGAACAAGTAGACGCTCTCCGCCTATTGGAAATGCAGCGTCACGCTTTATTGATGTTCACTAGTTGCGGTTGGTTTTTTGAAGAAATTTCCCGTCCAGAGGGGACGCAAATTTTGCGCTACGCCGCCCGTGCTTTGGAATTGGCAGGGGATGTGGCTGGTGTGCAGTTAGAAAAAGGCTTCGTCAAGCGTCTTGGTTTAGCCCCCAGTAATGTGGATCAGTTCAAACACGGTGCCGAAATTTATCGCCAACTGGTGCTAACCGCCCAACTTGGCTTTAAGCAAGTAGCAGCCCATTACGCCATTACTTCCCTATTTAGCAATCAGAAACCAGCAGAGACGCACAATTCTTTGCCGAGAAAAGATGCTGCCGATCAACAATCTCAGCGTTACCATAAGCGGGTTTATTGCTACGCTGCCAATGAGCTAGATTACCAACTGCAACGGATGGGATCGCTAACTCTGGCTGTGGGAAATTTAAAGCTGGTATCAGAGATTACTTGGGAAAGTGAGCATTTAGTATTTGCAGTTCTGCATTTGGGAGGCTGGGATTTCCATTGCGGCATTCAACAATTTACTGGGCGGCGTGACTACAGCCAATTAAAAGAAAAGCTGTTTGGCGCACTGCAACAAGCGAGTGCGGCTCAGACTATCTTGGCGATGACACAGCTATTTGGAGAAGAAGCTTTCAGCTTGCAAAATCTATTTGCTGAAGAACGCCACCGAATTATGCGGCTGCTGAGTGAGGAAACACTGACACGTTTAGGACAGTTGTATACCCAAGCCTACCGTGATAATTATGGCGTACTGATGGCGTTTCATCGAGATGAAATCGCAGTACCCCAAGAATTGCAGGTTGCAGCCGATATTGCTTTAGGGCATCGTTGTCTGATGACATTGCGATCGCTTGAGCAAGAAATTGCTGATCCCCAAAAGAGTTGGAGTCACCTATTAGAATTGGAAGCGATCGCAACTGAAGCAAAACATCTGCGTTGTCGGCTGAATATTCCTGAAGGGAAGCAGATGTTAGAAAAATTAATTGCGCGATCGCTCTGGCAATTATTGCACGATGCCAATGGTAGTTTTAATGCAGATATCCAACTACTGGAACGGTTGATTGATGTCGGGGATCAACTAAATATTGACATTTCCCTACAGCGATCGCAAGAACTATATTTTAGTTGTCTGCACAGTCAGATCGCGCCAGTGTGTATTACTAACCTTGACAATGAAGGGGATAATCAATGTTTTCAGTTGCTTAAGTTGGGCAAAAAGTTAGCCGTTGATGTCAGCATGATCTCAAATCAATTGAGATAGATTTAGGGAGGCACAGTTAAAAGGGCGGTTAGAAACCGCGTCTACACAGACAAAACCCACCTCCGTGGGTTTCAAATCCTCAATTTTTCCTTAGTCCGCGGAGGCGGACTTTGTTTGTGTCGCCGCGAATTCGATTCGCCCGGCTTTATTGCATCCACAGGAGAACCGTTATAAATCAAAATGACGCCGAAAACGGGGATCAATATTGTCTGTTTTCTGTTGATTGCAGGTAAAGCAAAGAGTTTGTAAATTGCTGATATCGTTTTGACCACCACGAGCCAGGGGAATGATATGGTCAATGCTGAGGTTAGTTTCTACAGTACTTTTACCACAACTTCGGCATTGGTATTTGTCACGTTGAAAAACATACTTCTTTACTTCCAATGGGATACGAATGCGGGGAGTTTTGCTCATTTGTTTTTTAGCTGCTAAGAAATTCTGACAAGCTGGGAACATCTACCCAACTTGCTTTTTGATCAGATTCATGAGATAAATCCATCAACAACTGAGAATAAATTCCTTCTCGTAGTGATGGTATAATTTCCTGATTGCGCTCAATTCCTTGTACCCATTGGTCTACTACACGGATAAATGCACAAATGCGCCCATCAGCATAATTTTTGGGAAAAATTAACCGATTTGGTATTTCTATTTCCGTTCGAGGTTTACCTGGCTGGGAACCCCAAACCCGAAAACCATGTATATAATCTTTTTGATCTTCACTGCCCACAATTAATGTACCGCGATCGCCATATACTTCTACCCAATGGGTTCTTGCTGCATGAACAACCGCACTAATAGCAAGTTGGCAAGGTGTACCATCTGCCAATTCCAGTGTTAATATACAGTTGTCGTCTGTATCCACTGGCTTAGATTCCCCACTAACAGGGTCAACTCGTGTAGGAATAGCAGTAGTTAAATGGGCGTTTAATCTACGAACTGGCCCAAATAACCAGTGAATGTAATCGAAGGCGTGAGAACCTAAAGATCCTAATGCACCGCCTCCTTTATCTTTGTCAGAATACCAATTCCAAGGGCGGGAAGTATCAGCGCGAGAAGAACCTAACCAATCAATTTTAATTAGGCGCAACTTACCCACATAGTCTTCTGATAATAATTCAGCAAATAACTGCCATGCTGGTACAAAGCGAAATTCAAAATCTACAGTCGCAACCACACCTTTTTCTTTAGCTAACTGATAAAGTTCTTTAGCTTCAACTGCATTTAAAGTTGTCGGTTTTTCTAGTAATAAATGTTTCCCAGCTTCCAGTACAGTTTTTGCCATTTCATAGTGGAGAAAAGGTGGTGTAGAGATGCTGACTGCTTGCACTTCTGATAACGCCACAATATCTGTAAGTGAATCGGAGGCGTGAGGGATATTATGGGATTCGGCGATGGATTTAGCTTTATTTATATCTCGGTGATAAACAGCAACAACCTCAGTTTGAGGATGTGCTTGAAATCCAGGGATGTGGACTTTTTGACCAAATCCAGTACCTGCGATCGCAACTCCAATCATATTATTTTTATTCCCATAGTTATGTGATTTTTATTATTCATATAGCGGTTCCCATTCAGATGCAGTACAACGTTACATCACGAGGTGTAGGGGCACGGCAATGCTGTGCCCCTACGGGTGTAACTCACGTAAACGATAACTGCTATAGTAAATTTTACAATACTTCATTAACTCAACATCAAAAAGAAAGTGGCTCTGAAACTCAGAGCCACTCTTAAAACTATATTCTGAAACTTTTTAACCTTTCACAAGATCCTGATATAGAGATGTGAAAATTTACTTTTTAGCTTCAGCAATAGGTACCCATTCGGTGTGGAAAGTTCCGGGCTTATCAAGACGCAGGTAGGTATGTGCGCCGAAGTAATCCCGTTGGGCTTGAGTTAGATTTTGGGGTAAGCGATCGCGGCGATAGCTGTCAAAATAATCCAAGGATGCGCTAAATGCAGGTACTGGAATTCCCAGTGTTGCAGCTGTCGCAATCACTTCCCGCCAAGCTGTCTGTCTGTCGAGAATTGTCTGCTTAAATTCGGGAGCGAGGAGCAAGTTAGGCAAAGCTGGATTTTCGCTAAAAGCCTTCTTAATCTTATTCAAAAAGCGAGCGCGAATAATACAACCACCTTTCCAAATCCGCGCCATTTCGCCCAGATCCAAATTCCAGTTATATGTTTTTGAAGCTGTGGATAGCAATGCCATCCCTTGAGCATAAGAACAGATTTTTGAGCAATAAAGGGCATCGCGTACTTTGTTGATAAAGTCCTTAGTTTGCCCGTCATACTTGCCACTGGGTCCGGTGAGGACTTTCGATGCTGCTACCCGCTCATCTTTAATCGAAGAGATAATCCGGGCATTAACTGCTGCTGTAATTGTGGGAATAGCGACTCCCAATTCCAACGCAGTTTGCACAGTCCAGCGTCCAGTTCCCTTTTGACCGGCAGCGTCAACAATCAAATCCACCAGGGGTTTATTTGTTTCTGGGTCAATATATGGGAAGATATTCTTCGTAATCTCGATCAAAAATGAATCGAGTTCATCGGTGGTGTTCCATTCAGCAAAGACATCGTGTAGCTGATTATGGTCTAATCCAACGACATTTTTCAGCAAGTCGTAGGCTTCAGCAATTAGCTGCATATCGCCATACTCAATGCCGTTGTGTACCATTTTGACATAGTGACCAGAACCACCAGGGCCAATATAGGTTACACAAGGGCCATCATCGACTTGGGCAGCAATTTTGTTGAAAATTGGCGATAGAAACTCGTAAGAGCTTCTTGTACCCCCAGGCATCAGAGATGGGCCATTTAGCGCCCCTTCTTCACCACCACTGACACCCATGCCAAGATAGCGAAGCCCAGCAGGTTCTAATTCTTGAGTGCGTCGTTCCGTATCTTCAAACCAAGAGTTGCCACCGTCAATAATGATATCGCCTTCCTCTAACAAGGGTTTGAGTTGAGCAATCACCGCATCAACTGGCTTACCAGCTTGCACCATTACTAGAATTTTGCGGGGACGTTCCAATAAGGCAACGAATTCTTCTAGGGTAAAGGCGGCTTTGACGTTCCTTCCTGGCGCGCGCTGCGCCATAAACGCATCCGTTTTTTCGCGGGAGCGGTTGTAAACTGCAATTGGGAAGCCATTGCGCTCAACGTTGAGAGCGATGTTCTCACCCATAACGGCTAATCCAATCACACCAAAGCTTTGTAATGTCATAGAAAATTTCTGGCTAACTCTTGCAGATCCTTTTACTTTAAGGGTAGTCCGAGATTTTCCCTTCTCCCCTAAAGAAGACCTTAAGACTTAATATAAATGACAAAAATCTCCAACTAACATAGATAATTAATTTTAAATTGTGTCTAAATCAACAATTGACTGGCAAAATTTGCAAAATTGAAATAATCAAAGGACGTAGTAAGGAGTAACCAAAGAATGCTGGCATTTGTCCTAGCTTTAGTGGTCGGTGTTGGTAGTTTAGCCATTTATCTAGCAGCTTTCTTTTTCCCAGAAATCCACCGCAAGAATGATTTTATTTGGAGTGGTGTAGGATTGTTCTATGCCTTAGTCTTATGGGTGTTTGCACCACGTATTTCCGGGGGTTTGTTGCTGGGTCATGTGGCTAGTGTGGCTCTTTTGGTCTGGTTTGGCTGGCAAACTCTATCATTACGTCGGCAATTGACCCCGCAGGCACAACAAACCCAAATACCCAGTGCTGAGACGGTGAAAATTGGCATTCAGGAACAGGTGAATAAGTTGTCCCTTCAGGAACGGCTGGGCCAGTTGCAAAAAGGTCTTGGTAGCACCTTCAGTGGCGCGAAAGACAAGGTGCAACAGACTGTGAGTAAAAAGACACCCACAACCCCCAAACCTGAAGACATTACCTCTGTTTTGGCAGAGCAACCTGTGATTGAGATTATCGAAAAAACTACTGTCATACTAGAACAACCAGCAGAGGAGACAGTTACTACTGACACCAAAGCGAAAACCGAGAGTATACCGGAAGCCATTCCACCACATCCTCCATCTCCTGAATTGGTGGAAGCAGCCCAACCAGATTTTGAAATTGAGGACAAACAACCAATTCCTGTAGAAGAAATTGCTCCAGATGCGGTACTTGCTCCCCCGGCGGAAACACCATCGGAACAAATACCACCAAATAATCAGCCTAGTTGAATTAGGTGAAACCCAACGTTAACCTAAGATGATATTGGGTTTCACTATTTCCATCAGGCTATTTTAGGGCTAATTTCAAACGCTAATTCAGAACGATAGAAACACACATCAAACGCTAAAAAGAAATTCATGTGTCCTAAAATCAATGGGGCATTTCTATCTCTTGTCCAAGCAAAAACTAGCTCTACTGTCGGAAATTGTTCAATATTTGCCATCAACACCAATGCCCTCGCCTCAAACCTAGCCAGATTACCACCCAATGGAACGGAGAGTCTTTGACGTTCCCAAACTGCTCCCAGCCTTAACCCGATTTCGTAGGGCAATACGTTGACAGTAGAACCAGTATCTAGCAAGCCTGATACACTTACAGAGCGATTCTGATAAGTCAGAATTAGGGGTAGATAAGGCAGCGTACTCAATGCGCCGAGTTCTGGATTTACCTCAGTAAATGCAAATCTAACTTTATCAACCATGTGTTGCCGCTTTTTCTTCTGCTAATGCCTTCGCTAAAACAGCAGCAGCCTCAAAAGAATCATATAAGCCAAGACTAGCTACTTTATCCTCAGCATCCAATGGAACTAAACTTGATTCCTTCAACAACTCGGCTGCCAACAAATGTATTAGTAAGAGTTTATCAGTATGGGATAATTCTTTAACTAGCGGTATAAGTTCGGTAAGAAGCATAAGTTAAGGCTTTAATGAATTTAGTTGACACTCTCAGGTCTAAAGACGCTGAGATTCTACAGACAGAGTTAGACTAATTTAGTCTAACTCTCGCTACGACGGCCATTGATCGTCTACTGAGTTGATCAAGTAAAATACCTAATCTTCCCGCTACTTTTCTTAAAATATTAGCTGCGCCATTCAGGTCAGCATTAACAAGCAACCCGTCAGCAGACTGATACAAACCACGTTTAACTCGTTTTCCAGATGCTTTCCACCCAAAAGGTTTTTCACCGTATTTAGGTAGGGAGTCTCCATCTAAAAAACTAGCCTGACTAGTATAAGCTTCTTCTGTTATCTCAAACCTAATTCCATGTTTCTAGGTTTTCAAATATTGGTTCAGCAAGGATTCCCTTGGCGATTAGCTTTCTCAGGTGTTCTACAAAGATAATGTCATCAGGAAAAACTAACTTTAGCAAATTCTTCTCACTCTCATCTGTTCTGAAGGGGGTAGCCGTTAGCCCCAGCATTTTAAAGCCGTTATCATGACCTCGCTCCTTTAGATTATCCTTGACAGCATACTGACACCGAAGCAAAAATTGAGACTGTACCGGAAGCGATACCACCACATCCCCCATCTGCTGAATTGTGAAAGCAGCGCAAGCAGATTTTGAAATTGAAGACAAACAACCAATTCCTGTAGAAGAAATTGCTCCAGATGCGGTACTTGCTCCCCCGGCGGAAACACCATCGGAACAAATACCACCAAATAATCAGGCTAGTTGAATTAGGTGAAACCCAACGTTAACCTAAGATGATATTGGGTTTCACTATTTCCATCAGGCTATTTTAGGAAAGCTACCCTGCATAAGGATTACCGATTCTGTCTACAGAGACGTTGGAGGAGAATGGCAAACGACCAGGATTTAAGCGTGGTTCAGCTGCATAGCCAACAGGAACTAAAACAGCGATCGCTAAATCTGGATTATCCCCAGCACCAATCACTTCTTTTACCTTGTCTTCAAGCCAACCATTCATAAAAGAGGTAGATAAACCCAGACTTTCGGCTGCTAATACTAAATGGGTAGCAGCAATAATCGCATCTTTGATGGCATACTCCCGTTGCTTGTCTCCCAGCCCCTGTTGAAATTGCGGAACAGCACTTTTAAAATAATTCGCTGTGCCTTCATTCCATGCCCCAGTTGCAAGAGCCTGTTCAATTATCGGGGTCAAGTTTTTTTCAGATGCACTCGCATCGGCAGCAAACACAAAGGTAACTGGTGCTTGGATAATTTGCTGTTGATTCCACGATGCTGCTGATAAGGCTGCTTTTTGCGCCTCATCTTGCACGAGAATAATTTGCCAGTCTTGAATATTAAAGCTGCTGGGCGCTGCCACGGTCAACTCTACCAGTTGCTTGAGCAGTTCTGGGGCGATGGGGTCTGTTTTAAAGGTTTTGATAGAACGACGTTTAGCGATCGCACTGGGTACATCTAAAGGTTGGATTTGAGTGATGGAACTCATGAGATTCTCCTGATTGTTGGGTTATTACCAAATAATTTGTAATTCATAATTAGGATACAAGCAAATTTATTTATTCTTGAAACAAAAATAAAAATTATGTCATGTCCGGTAAATTACTTGTGATTTTTTGCCCTTATTTCTGACAGTATAAAAATCTGGGTGTCTTCGCTACATCGAGAAAGTTAGCTGGAAGCTCAATAGACTTATATCTTGCACCAGGCGCCTAGAAGTCGCGGCTACACGAGACTTTACCTGCCTCCGCAGGTTGAAAAGCCTTGATTTGCGTTAGTCCGCGTAGGCGGACGAGAGTTTGTATAGCCGTGATTTCTAATCGCTAGGGCTAGGTGCAAGATGTGAGTAGATGCGTTTGGGCATTTCAGAGTATATTTGTTTGGGCTAGGGGAAAAGATCACAGATTCCCTGGTTGCCAGAATAGTCAATAGACATAAGGATTTACCCGAAGTTGAGGGATTAGTTGCTGAAGATATCGCTAATCAGAATATAGAAACTTTCCGCGCTACTTTGTCTGAGTTGGAGGCGGCAATTCAAGAATTTACTGCGGCGAGAGTTGGTTTAATTGGTGAGTTACAAGTGCATTTGGCGTGGTTTGCAGAGAAGAACCTTGGTAATCGCTTTGTTAGTCATGAAATATATTGCACTCAACTAAATAGAATAGCGGAAGCTGAAGATATTCTTTGTAGTGTACGCGCGCCTGTTGGTCGTTTAAACATTACTCTTGATAAAATCATCATTGGGCGAGGTTTGTCAAACAAGTGCTTTCGTTCAAAACACAAGTACTTTCGTTCAGAAAACAAGTACTTTCGTTAAAAAAACAAGTGCTTTCGTTCAGAAAACAAGTACTTTCGTTAAAAAAACAAGTATTTTCGTTCACAACACAAGTATTTTTGTTCACAACACAAGTCAATACGGTTTGGATAAGGTTTTTTGATCACACGCCCTAGATCGCAAAGACGCGATAAATCGCCGTCTTTACAATAATCAGTCCTTTGTAGAGACGGCGATTTATCGCGTCTCCTTTGATTTTTTAACCTCATGAATATGTTGAAATAGTTCTTTCATCGTAGGATTTTAATATTTAAGCTAACCGTTTTATAATATTAAAGTTCAAATATTATAGCGGTTCTCACTTGGATGCAATACAGTTTGACCTCTCTCCAAACCTCTCTCCTAAAAGGAGAGAGGCTTTGAATCTTACTCCCCTTCCCTTATAGGGAAGGGGCTGGGGGTTAGGTCTGTATTGCACTCAACTGAGAACCGCTATAAGTAAATGTAGAGTTGCATCAAATCTTGTTCTCGCTGCTTGAGTGGATGAGGATTCATAAGTCTGTTTCCTCGCTGATTGGTGCTAAATCCTCTTCCCAAGCAATATCGGCAGATGTCCAAGCAGCACTGGGGCTATTTTTGCTCAACCAAATTAGGTACCACCAACTCCAGCAGCAGCGATCGCAAGCATTGCTATAAAATCGACCAATGACAATACCCCAGTCAGTATTGCTTTCAGTTGAGAGCCAACGCAAGCGATCGCCATATAAAAATCTGGGTGTCTTCGCTACATCAGGAAAGTTGACAGGAAGCTCAATAGATGCATCTGGGCATTTCAGGTTAACCCTGAGCGAAGCCGTTCGCGTAGCGTCTCGCAGAGAAGGGTTAATCAAGCCTGGGACTATATCTTGGTTATTGTGCCGGATGAGGTTGAGATAAGCAGCAATCAACTTACCATTGATGCTGTAAGTTAATTGAGAAATCAGAATCGCAGCTAGAGTTTCTATAATGTGCAAGTTATATTAAACTCAGGTTACAAATTGTCATTGCGATCGCTATGCTGTCGCTTGCTACCATTCTCTACGAGAGGCTACGCCAACGGGAACGTCAGGGGCGAACGCAATGACAAATATGTTCTGGCAAAATTGGGATGCTCCCAGATATACCTTTGCTCATTGAACTTTGTTTCAATGCTTTCTGTGCTTATCCCTGGGTCTAGCCCGCCCCAGGTATCGCTAATTTTCCGATCCTAAATAACTATATAAAATTTATGTAAAGTTTAAGTTTTATCCAGCACAAATATTTCTGGGTTAATACATTACTTTAACTTATCTATTTAAAATAGTCTTTTAATATAAAAGTATTTTTTATGATTAAAAAAATACTTTTTAACAAAAAAATTTATATTGAAACCTAAGTTAACGACAATACACCGTTAAACTAAAAAAATTGGCAGCTTGTACCAAAAAAAACAGTAGATTGGAGCAAGCAATTTAATTAAAGCTTACAAACATATATCAATGTATTATGAATCGGATTTATTGAAAGTTTAAAGATTCAGTAAAGAATTTTATGTAACTTTGTACTTCATGGTAATTAAATAGTTACAGATAAGTTCAAAAAATTTGGGAAAAATAGCCAAAATATTGAGCCTAATTACTTACTATTTGGGTAATCAATTAGGATTTTCAGGAAATAAATTATCTAATTTTGTAGAGTAGCTGTCTCGTTTGCTCACTATCAAAAGCGGGCTTTTCGGGTCAGTCCACAATAAGTAGTTGGATATTTTTTGTTTAGAAGTTCCTAATCAAATAATTAATGTTTATTAACATTAGATTACACAAATGGCAAGTAATCTACATTGAACTGATGAATAGTTCTTTGACTGAGGCTGAACTTACATATTAGTGAGAAATTCGGGATAAATAAATAATATGGCAACGGGAACTCCAAGAAACGATACTCTAATCGGTGGTGTAGGCAATGACACACTTGATGGTGTTGCAGGTAATGACAGTCTAATTGGTGGTGCAGGCAATGACAGCCTAATCGGTGGTGTAGGCAATGACACACTTGATGGAGGTGCAGGAAACGATACTCTAAAAGGTGGTGCAGGCACTGACACCTTCAAAGGCAGTCAAGGTAATGACAACATTGATGGTGGAGATGGCGTTGATACCGTAGACTACAGTCAACTAAGTCAAACTATTACCTTGTCAGGTGTCGGAACGATTCAAAAAGCTGGGGGATTGGGGCAAGATCAACTCTTGCACATAGAAAAGATTATTGCTAATGCTAGTGTTGCCAATAACACTATAGATGCATCCAAATCTTTGGCTGGGGTATTTATCACCGTTAACCTGCAAACCCAAAGTTTGGCTGCCAATAACATTCCTGTTTTGGGAACATTGCCATTTACTGTAGTCAACTTTGATAATGTCATCGGCACAAATGCAAATGACATCATTATTGGCGACAACCAAAATAACCAATTATCCGGTGCAAATGGCAATGATAGTCTAAATGGTGGAAATGGAAATGATCTTCTAAACGGTGGACTGGGAGATGACACACTTGATGGTGGTTTGGGTACTGACAGCTTGAATGGGGGAGCAGGCAACGACACTTATATTGTTGACAGTAATACTGACATCATTACCGAGGCTGCTGATTCAGGCACAGATATCGTTCGGTCTTCTGCCACCTACACACTGGGTGCTAATGTGGAGAACCTGAGGCTGACGGGAACTAGCGCCGTCAATGGGACAGGTAACAGTCTTAATAACTTCCTCTTTGGTAATACTTTTAACAACACTCTGAATGGAAGAGCAGGCGATGACACACTAGACGGTAATATCGGCGATGATATCCTCAATGGTGAGGACGGCAATGATAGCCTGCAAGGTGGACCTGGCAATGACATACTCAATGGGGGGGCTGGAGACGATATCCTCATCGGTAATTTTCCCGGTAGTCTGCTTCCACCTGGATTAGGGGAGGCTGATACCTTAACTGGCGGGGCTGGGGCAGATAGATTTATCCTGGGGGACGCTCTAAATGTTTTCTACGACGATAACAACAGTGTGAATCCTGGTTTTGGGGACTTAGCTACTCTTACTGACTTCGACTCAAGCCAAGATCGAATTGAACTCAAAGGACCTTTGCAAGACTACCGCCTGCAAGTTGTTGGAACCAACACACGAATATTCGTAGACAAACCGGGATCAGAGCCAGATGAGATTATAGGTGTTGTGCAGGGGAGAAACAATCTCAGACTTGATAGTGATGACTTCCTTTTCTATGAGCGAGAAGATGCTGGAGAAGCTACAAACAACACACTAGACAGCGCTGAAGGGTTAGGTTCTTTATCATCAGGCTCAAACGTTAATCTTTCAGGCCAGATTGCAACAGTTCAACCGGGGGACAATGCCGATTTCGACTTTTTTACATTTTCTTTAGCAAATCCAGGAACTGTGACTATCAATACAGCGACATCTGGAGATACAGTTCTCGGACTGTTTAACGATACTGGGACTTTAGTGCAATCTAATGATGATAATGGCGCTAGCAGTTCGTCATTAATCAGCAGTTTCCTCAGTGCAGGTACGTACTCAATTTCAGTGAGTAAATATGCTTTCTTACCTCAAGATGGCGGAACTTTCTCTAATCCCAATAACATCTCTAGAGATGATTTGTCTTATACGCTAGGAGTCAGTGTTGCATAAGAACCTATGCAGTCACTAAGGAGAAGTCATAGTAACAATTGCTACTATGACTTCTGCGGCGTTTGATTTATGTGCTTGCGGTTGAGTATTTCTGAGTCTTGATTTAAATTCCCAACTAAACCTTTGCTTCCAAAGATTTGAGTAACTCGGTATTCACACCCGACTCACGAGTTAGGGCAATTTTGCCAGTGCGGGCGATTTCTCTCAAACCAAATTTTTGCAGCACTTGCACGATCGCTACCATTTTACCTGGATCTCCCACAACTTCTAAGGTGAGAGAATCTTCTGCCACGTCTACGACTCGCGCCCGGAAAATCTGAGAGAGTTCGATCACTTCTGAGCGATTGCTGCTACTAGCATTCACCTTCAAAAGCATCAATTCGCGCTCGACGCAAGGGGTTTCGGTAATGTCCTGTACTTTCAGGACATTGACTAATTTGTACAGTTGCTTGGTGAGTTGCTCGATGACGCGATCGTCACCAGGTATAACCATTGTAATTCGGGAGACTCCTCCTTGTTCGGCAGGACCAACAGCAAGGCTTTCAATATTAAAGCCGCGACGCGCAAATAAACCAGAAATGCGGGAAAGAACACCCGCCTCATCTTCTACGAGAACTGAAAGGGTATGTTTCATCTTCGCCAACAGAGGCTAGAGCAGGAATTGAGTAACGCAGACACTAGCTAAGGGCTACGCTAGACGTACTACCGCACTAAAAAATCAGTGCGACCTTTTATTTTAAACTTAATGGTTGCACTCATTGCATTCTCAATAGAGAATTTGTGTAGAAATCATCCTGCAAGCAAAAATTTCATCGAATGTATATCTTTTTGTTGGCAGATGCAGCTTTTGTTGCAAAGCTTTTATACTCAGATTTGTTAAGCCTCTAATCGGAGAAAAGTTTTTATGGGTTGGTTACAAAGATTATTTGGAATGGAAAAACCTGAAAATGCAGAAGTAAATCCGGCTCCACAGGCGATAGCCCAAGATACTAATACTGATGACGCTTCTACTGCTACGCAATCAATACCCCCAGAACGTCTGGGATTAAGCGGAGAATATGACCAAAGTGGTTTAGCAAAGCGGGTAGCGTTGGCATTTGATGAAGACCCCCGACTTGATGATGTTAATACCCTTTGGGTGGCTCAAACTGGTAGCACTGTGGTATTGAAAGGTGAAGTTCCTAGTCAGGAAATACTCAATCAGATGATTTCTGTGGCGCGTTCTGTGAATGGCACTATAGATGTTGACTCTAGTCAAGCGACCATTGGCTAGGTGTGCTGACGCGATCGCACCCAAACTAGAACATTAGGGAATAATCAACGGTTGGCGATGCCTGCGGCTCGCTACGCCTACGCCAACCCATCTCTCAATCCAATCTAAAATCGCTTGGTTAACTTGTTCTGGACATTCATCATGGGGACAATGCCCGACATCCTCCAGATTCAGCAGTTCCAATTTCTCGTTGTACTGGACAAATTGGCTAGCAAGGGCTGGGGGAACAAACCGATCTTTTTGTCCCCAAATTAAAAGCATGGGAATTGTTAAGGTTGGTAATACTGTCTTGACACTGGGACTAAAATTAATTCCGATTGCAGCTTTGAACAAAGCACTAAAAGCCCTAGCAGAACCGCGATCTTGGGGAGGCCCTGCGAGAATTTCGATGAGTTCATCGGTAATCGCCTCTGGGTTAGCGTAGGCGATACTAGCCCAACGACGCAGCACCCCAGGACGGCGCACGAAGTTAAACACAGGTTTCAGTATCAACGGCGAAGCAACAATATTTTTAATTGCTGTGACGAGTGGGCGCAGCACAGGAGGAATTGCTTCTTGTTCTAATGACGGGTCGGGTAAACTCATCATCACCATACCCTGTACCATATCGGGGTGGGTGGCGGCGGCGGCCATAGAAATCAGTGAACCGTTGGAATTACCTATTAATATTGCTGGTTGACGGATAAATGTTTTCCAGAAGTCGTAAACCTGCTCAACCCAGAATTCGATGCTGTAATTAGCTGCGGCTTTTTCAGAAGCGCCAAAACCCAACATATCTATGGCGTAAACTGTGTGATGCTCACCCAACACTTCTAAATTGTGTCGCCAATGACCAATGGAAGCGCCAAAGCCATGTAACAGAATTAGGGGTGCTGTTTTGTGGTGATTTTGGCTAGGGCGAATGTAAGTGTAGCGAGTTTGCCAGCCACGCCAAACCCAATCCCTTTGATTCCCAACTCGTTCCTGCCAGTGTACGGTAGTGGTCACACTTACCTCCGATTTATCAGCACCGAAATACTATTATAAATAGGGGATTGGGGATTGGGGATTGGGAAAGAAAACTAGTCCCTAGTCCCTAGTCCCTAGTCCCTAGTTCCTAGTCTCCAGTCCCCAGTCCCCTATTTACCTAACAAATTGAGGCATAATTTCCGCAGCAGTGAATATTCCATAGATGCCGCGTTGGTGTAATTGTTTACCAGCTTTGAGATAGCCAAAGGCCGGACCGCAGACATTGGCTGCCATGCTGGTTTCATCTCCTAGAGTAAAGGTGTGGGTAGAAATCTTCCCTTCAAAGGTACGTCCTGTTACCTTAACATTGGTGCTGATGGGCTTTTTGGAATTGCGGGTATCGACTACACCACCAACTGTAACGCGATCGCGCCCTACTATCCCCGCTACTTCTAACATCACATCGTCAGCATGTTCCATATTTGTCAAGGTAAGCACACCATTAGTTTTATCTAGTAATGCTTCTACTTCTGCATCAGTCATCGCCCTAGCAGTTTCCACTGTGTAACCAGGTATATGGCCGATGTCCTCCCGAACGGTGGCGCGGTAAGCTTCCCAATTAGCAATTCCCACCCCAAAGGTAATTTCAACTTGATGAATTTCAGCGAAGCTTTGGGCGGCTAATGCTGCTGCTGCTGTTAACAGTCCAGGCGTAGCACCACATCCTGTCATATAGGTAATACCGGCGGCTTGCAGTTCCTCTTTCATTGCGAGGAGTTGTTCTACAGCAGTGGTGCGTTTAATCGCATCTACTAGTACCCCATGCCAACCAGATTTGATAAACTCCTTGGCGACAGTGGGAATAAAATCATTAGGTAGGTTGGGTAAAGCCAAAAAATACCCATCAACAGGTTGAGCTATTTCGATTAAATCCTGAATACTTTGATTTGTTAATGTACCAATTGGCTCTAAATAACCCACTGAACCTTGGGACTGATAGGTTGCAATAGATTCTTCAGTATTTAAACCGTCAGCAGTGTAAGCGTAGCCTTTTTGATCTGCTGCTGCAACTAAAATCATTTCCTGTTTGCCAGCAACTACCTTGGCAGCTGCTTGTCCGAGTCCGCCGAAACCCAGTACTCCCACGCGTATAGCTGGGGAAATATTTAGAGAATTTTTGACTTGTTCAGAATTCATAGTCAATTTGTTAAGTTGAATCAAAAGCCTTGAGTATTTGGCATCTCAGCTTCCGGCTGGGAACTGGTGGCTGATGGCTGATAGCTCAAAGCTATGACCATCTTATACACTTTCATCAATAGAGAGACAGTATATGTCTATTTTTGATACTCCCCACCGCATAGGCGGATGGGGATTCTTAAGTAATCCAGAAACGGATTCTCAAAGGTGCTATCAACGCACCCCTACTGATTCCACTCAGGTCTAGCCCAAGCTTCACCGCTACTTTTCTTAAAATATTTGCTGCACCGTTGGCATCAGCATTTATTTTTGTACCATTTGCACAAGCGTACAAACCACGCTTAACTCGCTTACCAGACTCTTGCCACCCTTCAGGTTTTTCGCCGAATGTAGGTAGCAAATCAGAGTCTAAAAAACTCGCTTTACTAGTGTAACTTTCTTCAGTTTCCTCAAACTTCAATCCGTACTGTTGAGAGAGTTGAGCGATTCTATCTTTCAACCTAGCAGTAGGAATCTGAACAAACTTTTGATTAGTTTTACTGCCAAGATTGATGTTTTGGCGCTGACCTTCATTCCACCCAAAAACGATTGTTCCTATCTTGTTATCAATACAGTGATTTAAGATCAATCTAGCTGTTTTATTGACAGCATCTCTGACTTGTCTATTTCGCTTCTCGGTGATGAGAGCTAACTGCTTAGACCAAAAACCTTGTGGTTGATTTTCCTTCAGGACAGATACCCGCTTGTTATACCACTGATTCAAACTTTTGAGATGTAATCCATCGACAATTAAAGATGTACCAACATTGCTAACACAAGTTAACCAATTATTGAGTCCTGGGTCTATGCCAATGACTTTGCTAAAATCTACATCAGATTGAATGGTCGGAAGTTTGTAAACAAGCTCCAAATAGAATTCACCATTTCTAGGCAGAATCCGGTACTCTCTAATTTGCTTATGATCAAGATTTGAGGACATTGGTAGGTAAAATTCGGCTATTCCAAACCATGTCTTAACCTTACTACCCAACGGGAAACGTAGACCTTCAGGCTTCAATTTTATAGCTGGAGCCGGATATGTTACCAAGCTTAATCCTCCATCTCGATATCCTGGAAGTTTTGGTTTTGGCGTTACAGTCCCATTTTTTATTCCCTTTAGCAGTCCCACATAAGATTTGAATGACTCTTGCACCTGCATTAAACATTGCTGTGCTGCTTGGGAGTACATTGCCGCAAAATGAATGTTGTCAGATAGCTCATTATTTAAATCAAACTTGCTAGGAATAATACCCGTTTTCAAGTAAAGCTGACGTGCGTAATAAGTTCCGCAATTAGAAAGTTTTGTTGCTTCACCACACAAAAACTCTAAGATTGCTTTTAGATCCTTATCAGGATTTAATAGTACTTGCTGACAGGCGTACATCATCAGTCGAATCGTGTAATTGTGTTATTCTCAATACTATATCATAGATTCTAGGGTTGACTCGAAGTGAGTAGAGATAGTTTGAGGAAAGGAGCGCATGTAGTTTTTGATATTCATTTACACATGGTTTTCGTAACTAAGTTTCGTAGGTTAGTTTTTACAGAAGCCATGCTTGCAGATATGGAGCCTATTTTTGTGCGGGTATTGACTGCTAATCAGTGCATCCTTGAGGAATTTAACGGAGAACCCGATCATGTTCATTTGCTAATCAACCTACACCCAGACAACAATATTTCTGATTTAATGGCTTCGCTTAAGTCTGCTTCTAGCAGGATCTTAAGACAACAATATAAGTCAGAAATAGGTAAGTTTTACTGGGGTGAAAAAGTTAAACTATGGCATGACTCTAAATGCGTAGTTTCATGCGGTGGAGCGCCATTGGAAATAGTTAAAGATTACATTAAAGGGCAGTCAGGCGGCAAGGAATGATTGTCTACTGCGCTCCACAGAGCAGACCGCTATCCATCCCCACCGTATAGACGGATGGGGTTTTTCGCGAATTCTGATAAAAACTTGAACACTAAATCTAAGGATATCTGATAAAAGATTATCTAAACTCAAGAAGTTGTCTCGTTCCCAGTCTCTGACTGGGAATGCCCGTCGTTGAGGCTCCGCCTCAAGACTTGCGGCAGAGCCGCAATTGATCTGCATTTCCAGCCAGAGGCTGGAAACGAGGTTTTAAAGGGGTTTTATCTTAAGTTGACACCAATGGCAAGTTGCCGACCCCACAAGAAGTAGTTGAGTATTTTTTTATTTGTCAGTCCCTTACGCAGTTGTTCGAGGACTGGATCGACACGGTGCCTAGTTAAAAAATCGAATTCCCATCGAACTCGTTAGTTGAGGGTGAGGATTTTTGTGAAGCGTCAAATTATGCTTTTTTTTCAAAAAATACGATCGGCATGATATTTTTGAATTAGGATAAAACTAGATAAATAGCAAAATTAAATACTCAGTAAATCTTGAGGAATAAATTAATAATTAGTATATTTTTTGAGTCATAAATTTTGCTAAAAAACAGTAATAATTGATACAAGTTAAATTTTTAAAAAACTGATATTTATTACAACTTAAACAAAAAATAATAGAGAGAATGGGGGCAGAAGAAAAACCTGTTAATTTGCGCTCGGAGACGAATAATGGTAGCGATGTCTACGACCGGCAAGGCCAACGCAGAGAACGTTCCACATCGGCTAACTATACAAACTGTAGAAATTGCCCCTAATACAACGGCGATTCGCTCTCTTGATTGGGACCGCGATCGCTTCGATATCGAATTCGGACTGCAAAACGGCACAACCTACAATTCATATCTAATTAGGGGCGAACAAACAGTTTTGATTGATACTTCTCACCAGAAGTTTCGCGATCTGTATTTAGAGACTCTCAAAGGTCTTGTTAATCCCAAAACAATTGATTATATAATTGTTAGTCACACAGAGCCAGATCATAGCGGCTTAGTAGAAGATGTTCTCCAGTTAGCTCCTAGAGCTACCGTCTTAGCCTCAAAAGTTGCGCTTCAGTTTTTGGAAGGCTTAGTACACGATCCATTTTCTAAGCGGGTTGTGAAAACTGGCGATCGCATCGATATTGGTAAAGGACACGAAATGGAATTCGTGAGTGCCCCTAACCTGCACTGGCCAGATACAATCTTTAGCTTTGACCGCAAAACCCAAATCCTCTACACCTGTGATGCTTTTGGGATGCACTTCTGTGACGATCGCACCTTCGACGAAGATTTAGAAGCGATCGAAGCTGACTTTAGATTTTACTACGACTGCTTGATGGGCCCTAACGCTCGTTCGCTGCTGAATGCGATGAAGCGGATGGGCGATCTCGGAAAGATTAATATTATCGCCAACGGTCACGGACCATTATTATACCACCATTTAGATGTTCTAACCGGCTGCTACGAAAACTGGAGCCAAAAACAAGCTAAAGCAGAAACAACAGTTGGCTTGTTTTTTGTCTCAGAATATGGGTATGGCGAACGCCTTGGTCACGCAATTGCCGAAGGTATACTGAAAACTGGCGTTGGGGTAGAAGTACTGGATCTGAGTACTGCTGGGAGCCAAGAAATTCAAGAACTAGCCGGGAGAGCAGCTGGGATCATTATCGGTATGCCCCCGACTACCGCCGCCGCCGCCCAAGCTAGTATCAGTTCGGTGTTAGCTGTTGCCAAGAACAAGCAATTTCTTGGGCTGTTTGAATGTTACGGTGGGGATGATGAACCCATTGATACACTCCGCAGACAATTTCTTGACTCTGGCATCAAAGAAGCTTTCCCACCCATTCGGATTAAAGAAGCTCCCAGCACATCAACATTCCAATTGTGTGAAGAAGCGGGTAAAGACATCGGACAATTGCTAGTGCGCGAACGCAATATCAAGCAAATCAAGTCCCTTGATGTCAACATGGAAAAGGCGCTGGGTCGCATTAGTAGTGGACTATATATAGTTACTACCAAAAAAGATAATGTGTCAAGTGCAATGCTGGCATCCTGGGTAACGCAAGCGAGTTTGCAACCATTAGGATTGACAATTGCCGTTGCTAAAGACCGCGCCATTGATTCCTTAATGCAAGTAGGCGATCGCTTCGTCCTCAACGTTTTGGAAGAAGGCAATTTTCAAGAACTCAAAAAGCACTTTCTCAAACGCTTGCATCCCGGTGCTGACCGCTTTGCAGGAGTGAAAACTCAAACCGCAAAAAACGGTTCTCCGATTCTAACTGATGCTCTAGCATACATCGAATGTGAAATCCAGAGCAGCATGGAATGCAGCGATCACTGGATTTTATACTGCACCGTCCAAGAAGGTCGTGTCTCTAAAAATGACGGATTGACAGCAGTTCGCCATCGCAAAGTAGGTAATTACTACTAAAGATTGGGCATGGGGCACGGGGCATAGGGCATGGGGTAAGGAGTATGGGTTATTCTCCTTGTTCCCAATGCCAAATGCCCAATGCCCAATACTTCTCTTCTTAGGCTGCGCCAACGGCAACTCTTGGAGACGCTACGCGTAGCAAGATCCCCGGAGGGGTACGCTCAGTACAAGTGCCCAATGCCCAATTCCCAATGCCCAATGCCCAATGCCCAATTCCCCAACTATAAAACAGCTATGACCAATTCCAAGCCACGCGACGTACAAGTTTTACCAATTGCTACAAATACTAAGGCGATCAGGGCACGTAGTTGGTCACGTCTGCGGTTTGAAATTGAATATGCACTTGAAAGAGGTACTACCTCCAATTGCTATTTAATTGAAGCTGATAAAACCGCACTTATTGATCCACCGCCAGAAAGCTTTACCGAAATTTATTTAGAGGCATTGCGGCAGACTTTAGATTTGACAACTTTGGATTATATCATCTTGGGTCATTTTAATCCCAACCGAGTTGCAACCCTCAAAGCAATTTTAGAACTGGCACCACAGGTAACTTTTGTCTGTTCTCTTCCCGGTGCGAACAATTTGCGTGCTGCTTTTCTAGAGCAAGATTTAAATGTGTTGGTGATGCGGGGGAAAGAAACTCTGGATTTAGGCAAGGGTCATGTTTTAAAATTTTTCCCCACTCCCAGTCCACGCTGGCCGGAAGGACTTTGTACCTACGATCAGCAAACCCAAATTCTCTACACAGATAAGTTATTTGCAACTCATCTCTGTGGTGATGAAGTGTTTGATGATAACTGGGAAGCGCTCAAAGAAGACCAGCGTTACTACTTTAACTGCCTGATGGCTCCCCAAATTCCTCATGTGCAGGCAGCTTTGGAGAAAATATCAGATTTGCAGGTGAGAATGTATGCTGTAGGTCATGGCCCTTTGGTACGCAGCAGCTTAATCGAACTCACCAAAGCTTATGGAGAGTGGAGCCGTTCTCACAACGATCGCGAGATTTCCGTTGCCCTACTTTACGCTTCAGCTTACGGGAATACGGCGACTTTAGCACACGCGATCGCTCTGGGACTAACTAAAGGTGGAGTCGCGGTTAAATCCATCAACTGCGAATTTGCTACCCCTGATGAAATTCGCATCAACCTAGCGCAGTCAGAGGGTTTTATCATCGGTTCTCCTACCATCGGTGGTCATGCGCCAACCCCTATTCATACTGCTTTAGGGATTGTGTTATCAAGCGGTGACAACAGCAAACTCGCTGGGGTATTTGGTTCCTACGGCTGGAGTGGCGAAGCATTTGATTTAATCGAAGGTAAACTGCGGGATGCTGGATATCGCTTTGGCTTTGATACCTTGAAGGTGAAGTTTAAACCTGATGATGTCACTCTCAAATTTTGTGAGGAACTAGGTACAGACTTTGCCCAAGCACTGAGAAAAGCTAAAAAGGTACGCGTACCCCAACAAGCCGCTACCCCAGTAGAACAGGCTGTTGGTCGGATTGTTGGTTCCGTCTGTGTGGTGACAGCTAAACAAGGAGAAGTGTCTACCGCAATGTTAGGCGCTTGGGTTTCTCAAGCCACCTTCAACCCACCCGGAATAACTGTGGCGATCGCCAAAGACCGAGCGATCGAATCTTTGATGTATCCAGGCGGTAAGTTTGCCTTAAATATTCTACCCGAAGGCAATCATCAAGATTACATGAAGCATTTCCGTAAATCTTTCGCGCCTGGGGAAGATCGATTTGCCAACTTTAGTACAGCAGTTGCAGATAACGGCTGTACCGTCCTCACAGAGGCGCTAGCATATTTGGAATGCTCAGTCAGTCAACGTCTGGAATGTGGCGATCATTGGGTTGTCTATGCAACTGTAGACGAAGGTAAATTACTCAAGCCCGATGCGGTAACCGCCATCAACCATCGGAAAACGGGCACTCACTATTAGACTTGATACTCCCCACCGCATAGGCGGATGGGGATTCTTAAGCAATCCAGAAACGGATTCTCAAAGGCTCTATCCATCCCCAAGCGTATTGCATGGGGTTTTCCGCGAATACCGAATTTAATCCTGGTAATTCCAAAAGTGGATGCTCCCCATAACTATTATAACTGTCCGATTATTTCTCCTGCTTTGACAAAAAGAATTTGGGAGGACTTCAACCACTGGGAATCAAAAGAACCCAGATGAGTGGTAGTAATCAAAGTCTGAAAGCGGTCTTGAATAGCATCAAGCAATTGATTTTGGCGGGATAAATCTAGTTCGGCAAGAACATCATCAAGTAATAGTAATGGTGGCTCTTTGACGACTTCTTCAATTAATTGTAATTCAGCTAATTTTAAGGCTAGAACCAGCGTTCGTTGTTGACCTTGAGAACCGTATTGACGAGCGGGTGTCTGGTTAATAGTTAATTCTATTTCGTCTCGATGGGGTCCGACAAGGGTAGTGCCTTGGTGCATTTCAGCAACGGTTCGCTGCTGAATTTTTGCTAAAAAAGCTTGTTGTACTTCTTCTGGATGGTTGTCTTCTAAAGGAATATTCGGCACATACTTGATTTGGAGAATTTCAGTACTGCCACTGATACTGGCGTGCCAAGCAGTAGCAATGGGAGCTAATCGTTGGATGGCGCGATCGCGTCGTCTAATTACCCTGGTTCCGGTGGTAGCTAATTGTGCATCCCACACCGCCAGTTCTGAGTTCTGAGTGTCCAGTAGTGAATCTTGAGTTTTTTTTAAAAAGGCATTGCGCTGGCGTAATACATGGTTATACTGCTGCAAAATGTGAGCATAAACTGGTTCAAGTTGAATTAAGAGTGTATCTAACCAGTTGCGGCGGCCTTCGGGGCCGCCGCGTACTAGTTCTAAATCCAAGCTGGAAAATTGGACTGCATTGAGAACGCCGAGAAAATCCATTTGACGGCGGATCAATTCACCATTGAGAGCAACGCTACGACGACCATTGCGGCGGAGGGTTAAGGTCAGGTCACTAACGCCTGTTTGTCGCTCAAGGGTGGCATTAATTTGGGCTATGGCTGACCCTTCTTGAACCAAATCGCGATCGCGGGTCATTCGGTGCGATCGCAATGTCGCCAGCAACTCCACCGCCTCCAACAAATTCGACTTTCCCTGAGCGTTATTTCCTACCAAAATTGTTTTAGCAGCAGTAAACTCAACCTTTTGGTCTTGATAATTGCGAAATTGTCGGAGGTTTAGAGTTTTCAGGTACATAGCGAGGATTGGGCATTGGAGAGAAGGGAGACGAAGAAGAAGCAGGGGAGCAGAGGGGTAGAGGAAAATAATTAATTAATAACCAATGCCCCATGCCCTATGCCCCAATACGGTTGGGTTAAGGCTAAAACTCTTTGGGAAGGTTAATTTTTTTAACGTAGACGCTTCTCTACGAGACGCTACGCGAACGGCTTCCCGCAGGGTACCGCAGAGGCAATAGAGTTGCCAGTGCGCCCTTGCGGTTAAGAGACTTGCTACGCGCAGCGTCTTCCCTTCTCCCAAAGGGAGAGGCTAGCGCCAAGGGAGAAGCAACTGGCGCAACGCAGAGAGAAGGAGGAAATGCTTAACTGAACTGTAGCCCTATGCCCCATTTACACAGCCTTCTTGCCCATAATCCGCAAAAATATCTTCTCCCCTTCAATCCACACAAACATTAAGGCACTGAAGCCAATACAAACCCCTAATTCTTGCATATTTAGGTAGTGAGTACCAAAGAAATCTCGCAGGGGTGGGACATAAACTAGCATCAACTGCAAAATCGTGGTGACGACAACAGCCGCTAGTACAAAAATATTGGAGAAGGGATTCATCTCAATAGTCAGTCGGTTGTTGGAACGAATGGCGATCGCATGACCCATTTGGGCGATACACAAGGTAGTAAATACCATTGTCTTCCAAGCTTCGGGATCGCCCTGATAACCAGCAGCATGGGTATGTTTATAAGCCCACAACATTAAGGTAATGCTGAGAATGGCAAATATTATCCCAATGCGAATCATATAAGAACCTAATCCCCTAGCGAAAATACTTTCGCGGGGACTAAAAGGCGGACGTTGCATGACATCGGGTTCTGGAGGTTCCACAGCTAAGGCCAAGGCTGGTAAACCGTCTGTTACCAAGTTCATCCACAAAATTTGTAAGGGGGTAAGGGGAACGCCTCCTAAACCAATTAAAGGTGCGGCGGCAATTGTGAGAACTTCACCAATGTTACTGCCGAGGATGTATTTAATAAAGCGGCGGATGTTGGTATAAACAACTCTACCTTCTTTGGTGGCGCTGACAATGGTGGCGAAGTTGTCATCAAGTAACACCATGTCACTGGCTTCTTTACTGACATCGGTGCCAGTAATGCCCATTGCAATACCGATGTCGGCTTGTTTGAGGGCTGGGGCATCGTTGACACCATCGCCTGTCATTGCGACAAATCGACCCCGGCGTTGCAGTGCTTGGACAATTCGTAGTTTGTGTTCTGGCGAAACTCTGGCATAAATGCTTACTAGGTCAACATTTTGCTCTAATTCCTCGTCAGTCATCCGTTGCAATTCTTGACCTGTGAGGACGCGTTCGCCTTCTTGGGCAATTCCTAAATCGGTAGCGATCGCTCGTGCTGTTAGTTGGTGGTCGCCAGTAATCATTATTGGGCGAATGCCTGCATCCCGGCACTCTTGCACAGCAGCCCTGACCTCTGGGCGGGGCGCATCGAGCATTCCCACCAATCCCAGCCATACTAAATCTTGCTCAGATGCCTCGTCTGAACCTTCTGGTGGGATTTCTACCAGTGGTTTGTAGGCAAAACCTAGCACCCGTAAACCTTTACTGGCCATCAGGTCATTTTCTGCCAAAATTTTCTGGCGTTGTTCTTCGGTCAAAGTCCCTGTGTCATTACCCAAATGAATTTGAGTGGAACGTCCCAAGGTTAACTCTGGAGAACCTTTGGTAAACATTAAGTAAGGTTCAGATTGGAGAAAACCGGTGTTCACCTTTGGTGTGCCGGAGGCATTCGCTGGATCAACACCTCTGGAAGACGCTTCACCTGTGGCGACTCCCTCCACCTGAGTAATCACACTCATCCGCTTCCGTTCCGAGGAAAAGGGAAACTCCGCAACGCGAGGTAACTTACTGTTCCACTGGTCTTTTTCGATTCCGGCTTTTCCCGCCAGTGTTAACAATGCCCCTTCTGTGGGATCTCCCAAAATTGCCCATTCACCTTGTTCTTTTTGCAACACCGAATCATTACAAATAGCACAAGCGACGGACAACGCCGAGATTTCTGGAGATTCCTCTAGGGAAATTTTTTGACCATTTAACTGAAAGTCCCCTGTGGGAACATAACCTTCGCCGGCGACGCGAAAAGTTTTATTATTAGTGAAAACCGATTGCACCACCATTTTGTTTTGAGTTAGGGTGCCGGTTTTATCAGAACAGATAGTGGTTACAGAACCCAAGGTTTCCACTGCTGGCAATTTGCGAATCAAGGCATTTTGGCGCACCATTCGCTGGGTTCCCAGTGCCAAGGTGACGGTAATTACAGCTGGTAAACCTTCTGGGACTACAGCAACCGCCATACTCAAGGAGACTTCCAAGAGTTCTTGGATGTTTTTAAAACCTCCATCCTTGATCACGCCACCGACAACGACGATGGCCACCAGAATCAAAGAACCCGTAACCAAGACATTGCCCAGTTGAGTCATTCGCTGCTGTAAAGGCGTAGGTTCACTTTCTACCGCCTGCAACATCGCCGCAATTTTACCCAATTCTGTAGTCATGCCGGTGTTAGTCACCAGAACCTTTGCCCGTCCTTGGACTACTTCGGTTCCTTGAAAGACGACATTTAGGCGATCGCCTAAATCTGTTTCTTGTGCCAATTTTAGCGTTGCCTGTTTGTTGACAGATTGGGCTTCACCAGTCAATGCCGACTCACGCACTTGTAAATTAGACTGTTCGATCAAGCGTCCATCTGCGGCGATCTGCATCCCAGCTTCCAGCAGCATTACATCCCCTGGAACTAGTTCCTTGGCTGCTATCTCCACCTGTCTACCCTCGCGGATCACCCGCACTAAGGGAGAGGTCATTTTTTTCAGGGCTGCCAAGGCTTTTTCGGCACGGCTTTCTTGGACGTAGCCGAGTATGCCATTGAGGATGACAATTGCTAAGATGGCGATGGTATCTTTAAATGGCACTTCACCAGGCTTTAATCTGCCCTCGCGCAAAGCCATCAGGTCTAAAAACCCAGAAATGAGAGCTACGCCAATCAGCATCAACAACATAATGTTCTTGAACTGATCTAGCAGAATTTCCCAAGCACTACGGCCAGCAGTTTCTTCCAGCTCGTTATGGCCGTATTTTTGCAATCTCTGTTCAATTTCTTGGGGTGTTAAGCCTCTGTCTGCGTCACTATCGAGCAGGTCTAGGGCTTTATCAACTTCTAAACTATGCCAAATGACGGCACCTTCAGGCAGAGAATTAGCAGACATCGTGTAGGTCACAGGAAATGGTTACAAAATTCGATCATAATTTAGTCATGGCAGGAATTCCATCCTCTAAAGTTACATTAAGGCGATCGCCCAGTCGGATCAGTGTAAATGTTATTCTTAACAATTGTAAATTCCTCCGGTTTTGACATAGTATTATTTCTCACGAAAGAGTTTTTTGGAACACATTCTACCGATAATTGTCATTACCCCGCTATAAATATGGCAATTCCATATCAAGCAGTTGGCGTGACCGAAGAAAGGCAGAGGGCAGGAGGCAGGAGGAAGAAAATATATTTTTGCCCTCTGCCAAACGGGTTTAGAGCAAGTAAATTTATTTATGAATAAAGGTAAAAAAATGTATTTTGAGACGCGCAGCGCCAAAAATACAGCGTCCATCATAAATCCCCTAAATTTATTTATGGGGATTACCTCCTGCCTCCTGCCTTCCTCCTCCTGCCTCCTTAAGGCGGTTAAAATCGCTGGAGTCATGTTTCACTCCCCTACCTAAAAATCAGGGGTTTTTACACTTCCCACAAGGTTTTATGAGTTTTGCACTCCCCACTTTGACCGTTAGCCAGATGTTTGGGCAAAAAACAATTCGACCGCTGACTGCTGCTGCCCTGTGTGGCATTACTTTCGTTAAAGATAGACTGATTGCCATTGACAGTATTAAAGGGCATCTACTGGAGATTGATCCCACCTCTGACAACAGCAAAATTCTCAATCCTCATCAAGTTAAAGAATTTACCGATGTCACTGGTTTAGCGGCTTGGTCAGATACGCTATGGGTGAGCCGAGAAAATAGTGTTTACTTGTGCAAGCTCAATGCTTTCGGTCTAGAACATTTTGTGACATTGCCTTATCCGGCTGATGGCGTTGCTGTTTGGGAAACAACAGTTTATGTCAGTTGTCAAAGGCTGGGCTACATTCTGGTTTTTGACCGCGAAACCCGAAAAGAAATTACCAGATTTTATGCCCCAGGCGTTGGGGTCGAAAATTTGGCAGTCAACCAACAAATGCTGTGGATTTGCGATCGCACCGAACAATCAGTTTACGCGATGGACAGAGCCACAGGTGAGCTTCAATTTAGTGTCCTGACACCCTTTGAATGTCCCACAGGCATAGCGATACATAAAAATGGCGAAACAGGCAAAGAAAGTATTTATGTCGCCTACGCCTCAGAAGAAGCTTATATCCGGGACAACCCCAACGCCGATCCAAGTCATGAGTTAACATTCCGCGATCGCACTTTTATTCATCCTCTGTATTATCATTACGATCCAGATCAGCATTATGCCCTCTCTAACGGCTATCTGATTGAAATGTCTTATGCTGAGGAAATTGCACCCTTAGACGAGGTTTATTTACCTGATGTAGAATGGCGCATCGCCCTACCATCGGAAACTGAGCGTCAAAAGGTGAAACACGTTGAACCCATTGGTATGCCCTTTATTGAAGAAGTGATCGAGGGACAACGTGTAGCAGTATTTAAATTTGATTCTCTTGCCCCAGGCGAACGGCATATATTTGGCTGGAAAGCACTTTTGGAAGTTCGAGGGATTAAGCATCGCATCACACCCAGAAATGTGGAAGACGTTCCTGAACTGTCCCCAGAATTACAAACACGCTACCTAGTCGATGACGACGACTTAGCAATGGATACTACCATTGTTCGCCATGCCGCCAGAGAAGCCATTGGTTCTGAAACCAATGTGCTGCGAAAAATGCACAGCATCCGCAACTACGTTTACGATCAGTTATCCTACGGTATTAAACCTTACATTGATACGCCAGACATAGTTTTAGAACGGGGCGTTGGTTCCTGTGGCGAATATGTTGGCGTTTTACTTGCCTTATCCCGTTTAAATGGTATCCCGTGCCGCACCGTAGGTAGGTATAAATGTCCTCCCCATAGTGACTTATTAGGAGTGCCGCTACAACCCGACTTTAATCATGTTTGGCTGGAGTTCTACATCCCAAATTTTGGCTGGTTGCCAATGGAATCAAATCCTGACGATGTGGATGAAGGTGGTCCTTATCCCACGCGCTTTTTTATGGGCTTATGCTGGTATCACATTGAAATTGGCAAAGGTATCACCTTTGAAACTGTGACAAGTCAAGGTGCGCGGCTAACCAAAGAAGATATCCCCATCGGTGATTTGGCGATAAATCATATTCGCTTCACAATTCTTAAAGAATTACCACCTTTTTGAATTAGGGCCTTGGAGAAAGTAAGTAGTGGCAAGGCAAGGCTAAATTGATGCAATAGAAAAATAAATATTGTATCTCTAGTAGTCTGTCAATAAATAATTGATGGATAAATTACCTGTAGAGACGGCGATTTATCGCGTCTCTCTAACCGTCAAAATGAATTTCACAGACTACTAGGTTTATTGTAGAAACTAGGGGGTACAGCCCAAATTCATGTATATCCCCAAAAATTTATATGCCGTACTTTTATGGAAAATCAAGTAGGATTGGTTCTGAAACTGCTTTTACTCTCGACTTTGTTATCGCTATTAATTAAGTATGCGGCGCCAAGTCTATCAATTCCGGCGACAGCAACCAACGCGCTGATTATAGTATTGTTGCCGATTGTGATTATAGCGATCGCGCTATTGTGGCGATTCCAAACACAGAAACAAAATTAACTCAAACCATAGACGCACAAGTTACTAAAATCAGTTACTCTAGCTGAATTACCAAAAAATTGCATCTCGCCAACCGTTGGGAGTCAGCCTGTGAACCTCGGTCAATGGATCGGCTTAATCGTCATAGTTCTTTCTTTATACATCCTGTGGCAAATTCGGGAAGTGCTTTTGCTAATGTTTGCCGCAGTTGTGTTAGCCACCACCTTAAATCGGCTAGCGAAACGCTTCCAAAGCTTTGGGATGAAGCGTGGATTCGCCGTCCTCCTTGCAGTAGCTATCTTTTTTGCAGGTGTCGCAGGTTTTTTCTGGCTAATTGTGCCGCCATTTGCACAGCAGTTTCAAGAACTAACCAATCAGGTTCCCAAAGGGTTTGAGCGCTTTAATGGTTGGCTTGATGCCCTGAGAACTAATATTCCTGACCAGTTAGTTCCTTACATCCCAGATATCAATAGCCTGATCCAACAAGTACAGCCCTTCGCCAATCGGCTACTGGGAAACTCCTTTGCCTTTGTATCTGGCTCTTTAGAAGTCGTCCTCAAGATTTTGCTAGTGTTGGTTTTAACAGGAATGATGCTAGCCGACCCCGTTGCTTACCGCAAAGTATTTATACGACTTTTCCCCTCATTTTATCGGCGGCGGGTAGATGGGATTTTAAATAAATGTGAAGTCTCTTTGGAGGGATGGATTACAGGCGCTTTTATTGCCATCTGTGTAGTGGGGGTGATGAGTCTGATTGGCTTATCAATTTTGCATGTTAAGGCAGCACTAGCTTTAGCAGTTTTAGCGGGATTTTTTAACTTGATTCCCAATCTGGGGCCAACGATGAGCGTCATACCAGCAATGGCCATCGCCTTCTTGGATGAACCTTGGAAAGCGATCGCTGTATTGATTCTCTACTTTATCATTCAACAGGTAGAGAGTAATTTCATCACGCCCGTTGTCATGGCGCATCAAGTCTCATTGCTACCCGCCATCACCTTAATTGCCCAGCTATTTTTCGTCACTTTCTTTGGCTTTTTAGGATTATTTCTAGCGCTACCCTTAACTGTTGTCGCCAAAATTTGGTTGCAAGAGGTGTTAATTAAAGATGTTTTGGATAAATGGGGAAATGATCATACACAAGAGACAGAGTTTGTGATAGTTTCTGAATCTCCTACAACAGACATTAATGAGAAGACATCGATTGATGATGATATCTTGAAACAAGAGTAAGCAAGTTTGTAGTAAAGACTTCAGTCCTTTTTTTTAGCACTTAATATTTCGCTCATCACGGTAGTTGTCGGCAAGTTTTGTAATTCTTGAGATTACGAGGCAAGGCAGACAATTTTACTAATCCCCGCCTTGCCTCATAATCTAATGAAGATAAAAACGTTTAAATTTAGAGAATGCCCCAGAAGTGTAAAATTCCTTGACCGGAAAATACTTCAAGTGCAACGGCGGATAAAAAACCAATCATTGCAAAACGACCGTTCCAGTTTTCGCTCTGAGGAGTGAAGCCCCAGCGCAAAGCATTAGGATCTTCTGAAACTGAAGGCGTAGTCTTCTTAACGTCTGCCATAAATAATACTCCGAGCCTTTATGTTGTAACAGTTATAACTGCCTGTAAAGTAATGTAACAGACTTTTACGAAATTGCAACATAAACTCAAGATAGAATTTAGTTCGTGAGTATATATTACGGACGCGTAGTTTTATCTTAGCAGGTTTGCGATCGCTTAACTTGTTTTTCACCAATTCTTTATAAATGATGTTAAAAATGCCTATAGTCTCATATTTGTAAACTTTTAGATAGATAAAAATGGCAATACCTGATTATCAAAAGATAATGCTTCCGTTGCTTACAGCAGTTTTCATGTATTTGAACCACATCTGTCGTAGGGGCAATTCATGAATTGCCCCTACCGCGTGGTATATTTACCTGAAAATCGCTGTAAATATGCGCTTGATGGGTGGGTTAGGATTAAAAGGTCATATAGCAATCCGATTTGATTTTTGAAACAATCTGAGTGTATGTAGGGGAGCCAGCCGCGTGGGCGGGTTTCCCGACTTGAGCGGACTGGCGTTGTGTTATCGCGTAGCGTAACGCACGCAAACCTTTAGGTGGTGCGTTAGCCAGAGGCATAACGCACCCTACGTGTATTTCAAAAATCAAATATGAGTCCTATATTAGTTGAGGTATAGTGCAGTGAGTCAGGTTTTAAGCTTGGAATTAAGTGATGAAGTCTACGCAGCATTGCAGGAACAAGCCGAGGTTGCAGGTGTATCTCTTCCAGAATTGGTAGCTACTTCCATAGAACAGCAGTATGGTTCTCTAAGAGGTGAAAACTCGCAAACTGAAACAGAGAAAGAAGCAGATCGCCAACGCTTCCGAAGTCATGCTGGAAGCATTAACCTGGGTTACGCTACAGGAGCAGACAATGAAAGCATTGATGTTGATTTAATCAGAGCATACAACAATAGTTTTTAGCAAACAAATTGAGTGTTTATATTACCCCAAATGTGAGGATTTATAATTATGTTCAAAAGTCCTCTCCGATATCCTGGTGGTAAGTCGAAAGCAATAAATCAAATAGTTGAATATTTGCCAGAGAAGTTTTCTGAATTCCGAGAGCCTTTTGTGGGTGGTGGTTCTGTATTTATTTATTTAAGACAAAAGTTTCCTGATGTCAAAATTTGGATTAACGATTTAAACCGCGAACTATTCTTATTCTGGAAGCTTGCTCAATCTGAACTACCTCAGTTAGTTAAAGAAATTCGGCATATTAAAGTCAAATATACAGATGGCAAATTACTCTTTGCCGAATTGACTAGTGTAGATGTCAATAATTTATCTGATTTAGAAAGAGCAGTCCGCTTTTTTGTCCTCAATAGAATTACTTTTTCTGGAACTGTAGAATCAGGTGGCTTTTCCCCAGAAGCTTTTCATAAAAGATTTACTGATTCTTCAATAGAACGACTCGAAAAGTTAGAAAATATCTTATCAGAAAATGTCCAAATTACTAATTTGGATTACAGCCACCTATTAGAATCAGAAGGAAAAAATGTATTTTTATTTTTAGATCCACCATATTTTAGTGCTACAAAATCAAAGCTATATGGTAAAAGGGGTGACTTGCACACCTCATTTGAACATCAGAGATTTGCTGAACTTTTGCAACAATGTCATCATCGCTGGTTAATTACCTACGACAATTCACCGCAAATTCTAGAAAATTTTCAATGGGCTAATATTTCGGAGTGGGAATTACAGTATGGGATGAATAACTATAAGCAGAGTGGTGCAGCTAAAGGAAAGGAGTTATTCATTAGTAATTACGAAGTTCAACTTTATTTAGAAAATAAAGCACCAAATCAGAACCTTGCTAATCCAGCTTTGCAATTAAGCCTTGAGATTTAAACCTAACTTTGATAGCTTCCAATTTTCCGGTAGGATAACTTCCATAGCTCTCAATATAGCTACAACATACAAACCTTAGCTATGATAACTTCTCCAATCCCTGCTCAAGAATCCTCTGCTAGCTGGTATCTCCTGCTGCAACAATTAATCGATGGCCAATCCTTATCCCGCACTCAAGCTGCTGAATTGATGCAAGGTTGGCTCAATGAAGCGGTTCCCCCAGAGTTATCGGGAGCTATTTTAACAGCGCTGAACTTTAAAGGCGTTTCTGCCGACGAGTTGACCGGTATGGCGGAAGTATTGCAATCTCAATCAAAACTAGGGACTGGCGAAGAATCCACCCAATCCATAATCCCCCTAATTGATACCTGTGGCACAGGTGGAGATGGTTCATCAACTTTTAATATTTCTACAGCAGTTGCTTTTGTTGCGGCAGCTTATGGCGTACCCGTCGCTAAACACGGCAATCGTTCAGCGTCAAGTCTTACGGGAAGTGCAGACGTATTGGAAACCTTGGGTGTAAACTTAAGTGCCTCTAGTGAAAAAGTGCAAGCAGCACTACAAGAAGTGGGGATCACTTTCTTATTTGCCCCTGGTTGGCATCCAGCACTCAAGGCTGTTGCCCAATTGCGGCGGACTCTCAGGGTACGAACGGTATTTAATTTGCTTGGGCCTTTAGTAAATCCCTTGCGTCCAACTGGGCAAGTGGTGGGCTTATTCACTCCCAAACTTTTGGCGACTGTTGCCCAAGCTTTACAGAATTTGGGCAAGGAAAAGGCGATTGTATTGCATGGGCGAGAAAAACTTGATGAGGCTGGGTTAGGAGATTTAACTGACTTAGCGGTGTTATCGGAGGGAGAAGTGCAGTTAACTACCATTAATCCCCTAGATTTGGATTTAACGCCTGCTCCCATCGGTATGCTTCGGGGTGGGGATGTCCAAGAGAATGCGGTGATTCTCAAAGCGGTGCTGCAAGGTAAGGGAACTCAGGCGCAACAGGATGCAGTTGCCTTAAATGCGTCGTTGGCGCTGCAAGTAGGGGGAGCGATCGCCTTCCTCGATCACGCCGAGGGTATTAAAATCGCTAAGGATATCCTACAGAGTGGAGCGGCTTGGACGAAATTGGAACACTTAGTTGAGTTTCTGGGGAATTGATTTCCGATCGCAATTGCGGACGGAATTCGATCACATTACGCTTGATGGTGACATCGTAGTTACCAAAAAAGTCATGTCCTAAAAGTCCAGTTTCTAGTTCCGCCCCGGCGATGGCTACTGGTATTTTATTCACTATTACCCCGCCAACTGCCATCGAATTAACATAGCCCACAGGAAATTCTACAGCTCTGGAACTCGCAGTGTTTGCCTTAGCTTTCCCCACTGTCACGATTCCCAAAGCATCGGCCATCTGTTGGGTAATTACAGTCCCACTGGCTCCCGTATCCACAATCATCTCAAATTTCTGCTGGCCATTGAAGGTGACTTCCACAATTGGCGTACCACCAATTCGCCTTTTAATCGGGGCTGTAAATACTGCCTGATCTGGAATCACCACTGCTGATGAGGGCAAATCTGGCTCTGGTGATGACGGTTTTGTTTCTTGTGGAGGTAAGGTAAACTTTGGTGTGCTTTCTGTCTGGGGAACTACTACTACTATTTTATGAGGTTCTCTAACTGCAACAGGACGAGGATTAGCTTGCTGTCGGGCATATTTAACTTGGCGGCGATATTCAGTGATTTTAGTTTGAGCGATCGCAAATTCTGGGCTTTGTCGCCGCACTCTTCGCATCAGCGCGATCGCCTCCTGGTACTGACTCGCCACCAAATTCCAGTCATCTGGAGATTGAGCCGATTGGCTAATACTCCAAGCGCCAACAGCTTTGTCTCGCCCCATTTCAAAAAGACTTGGTTCACTTTCAGACGGATCTAGCGGCGGCACTTCTGGGGTAGGTGTTGGTGTTACTGGTTCCACAGTAGGCTGGATTGATGCCAGATCCCCAATTGGCGTGGGTTGCTCATTGCCACCAGTCGCAGTGTTTTGTTTGTCTTCACTACAGGCAACACACAAAACCGCTAGAGCGCTTGATACAAAAATTAGGGTTGCACGGGATAAAAAAGACTGAAGCATAATTAATATTAACTGCCCTAGCTTTGCCAAATCCACTCCCGCTACTTTAATTCCCTTTTAATTTTAATTAACTATCTTAAAAACTCCCAATTGCTCAACTCATGGGATAATTAACAATCGCAGTATTGGGGAATAGGGAATAGGGAATAGGGAATAGAGAATAAAGATTGAGTTTTCCCAATGCCCCATTCGCAATGCCCCATTCCCAATGCCCACTCCCCACTCCCCACTCCCCACTCCCCAATCTACTATGCCCCTGACTGACGCAGCAATACCAGCTTTACTTGTCCTAGCAGATGGAACCACTTATCGCGGTTGGTCTTTCGGTGCTACGGGAACCGCGATCGGAGAAGTGGTGTTTAACACTGGCATGACCGGCTATCAAGAAGTCTTGACTGACCCTAGTTACTCCGGTCAGATAGTGATTTTTACTTATCCTGAATTGGGGAACACTGGCGTAAATTCTGAAGACGAAGAATCAGATAGTCCCCAAGTGCAGGGTGCGATCGCCCGGAATATTTGTCACCGTCCAAGTAACTGGCGATCGACACAATCTTTACCAGATTACCTCAAACAAAACCAAGTACCAGGGATCTACGGCATCGATACCCGCGCCCTCACCCGCAAAATTCGGATGTTTGGAGCCATGAACGGTGGCATTTCTACAACCATTCTGGATGAAGCGGAATTGCTAGAGCAGGTACTAGCGGCTCCCAATATGGCAGGATTGAATCTGGTTCGTCAAGTCACCACCCCAACGGCTTATGAATGGGCAGATCCCACAATTCCAGCTTGGGAATTCAACTCTGAGGCTATGGAAAATCTTGGGGAACCCTTTACCGTTGTTGCCCTTGACTTTGGCGTAAAACGTAATATATTGCGTCGCTTAGTAAGTTACGGTTGTCGGGTGATTGTTGTACCTGCTGATACGCCATCAGAGGAAATTCTCAAATACAATCCAGATGGTGTGTTTCTTTCTAATGGCCCTGGCGACCCTGCTGCCGTCACCGAAGGGATTGCAACTGCCAAAGCACTGCTTTTAAGTCAAAAACCCATCTTTGGTATTTGTATGGGACACCAAATTTTAGGTCATGCACTAGGAGCAGAAACCTATAAACTCAAATTTGGTCATCGTGGTTTGAATCAGCCTGCCGGTTTACAACAACGGGTAGAAATTACTAGCCAAAACCATAGTTTTGCTATTGATCCAGATTCTTTACCTACGGCAGTTGTGGAAATCAGCCATCTAAACTTAAACGATCGCACCATTGCCGGGGTACGTCACAAATCTCTACCTGTATTCTCTGTACAGTATCACCCAGAAGCCAGTCCAGGACCCCACGATGCTGATTACTTATTTGAGCAATTTGTTCAATCCATGCGAACAGCACGTCAATCCGTGGCAGAGGTGAGGTAAAAATAAGGACTAGCGACTAGTAATCCGTCAAGTTTAAATTGAGGGGTATTAATTTAGTCCGTAGTTGCGCTTTAGCGCTAAAGTGCAACTACAAACCCCTCAAAAGTAGCTTGACAGACTACTAGGGACTGGGGACTGGAGACTAGGGACTAGGAAATAAGATTAAAAATACTATTTTCAAATCCCCAATCCCCAATCCCCAATCCCCTATTCCAACAGATTGTAGACAATTTGCTCAAAAACCATCTATACTTGAGCGTTCACTTTAACTCATGAGGAGGGAATTATTGCTGAGCCACTAAATCTAACCGTTAGCCTGAGGGGCACTCGTGAAGTCCGGGATAACTGTCAGCTATTCCGCCTCACAGGTTTGTTAGATGCTTTTTCTGAGCCGACATTTCGCAAGACACTTGGCAGCAAGATTGATGAAGGTCCTAAGCACATTATTTTGGATCTCTCACAGATTGACTTTGTTGATAGCTCTGGCTTGGGTGCCTTGGTGCAGCTAGCCAAGCAGGCTCAAACTGCTGATGGTACTTTGCAAATTGTCACGAATGCCCGCGTAACTCAAACGGTCAAGCTTGTTCGCCTAGAGAAGTTTCTCTCCCTGCAAAAATCAGTTGAAGACGCTCTAGAAAACGTCAAGTAGTCTTGATTGCTCGACCTGAGAGTTAAATTTAGCTATCCAGATTCAACATCGGATAGCTTAATTTTTAAAACTTCTGGCACAAAACCTCTCTCCTTGTGGGAGAGGCATAAGACCAGTTGAGCTATTATGTTTAAGGTTGAGCAATAACTAAAGATATAGACACCCAATTCTTGGGTATGTAATTGTTGGCTAGAATATCGGATAAATAATCAAGTCTGAGAAATTTGTAAGAAATACAAAGCCAGCAAATTTGTCTATAAGTAAAGTTGACTTGATGCTGTATACTTAAAGATTGTCGCTTACTAAGTAAGTATGACAACCCGATCAAGTCAAAGGCTGAATTTTATGTTCAGATTTTACCCTATCTTAGACACAGACCACAAGAAGTAGCCGAAATTTGGTTTATAGGCGTTTACATCAGGGTGATTTTAAATGCCAACTCTCAATCAACAAGATGAAATTAGGAAGTAATTCTGATAGTATTGATTATGCTAAGTATACTATCATGGCGTACTTCAGAAAAATCAGTCTTTGTCAAGAATGCCTGCCAAATAGAGCCAGTGAAGGAATGATTTATTTGTGAAGTCAAAGGAGGAAGAGCTATTAGATGGACAAGATGAAACTCGCAAACAGAGTTTATCTTGGAATCAAGCACTCTTGGCAACCACAGCGCCATTCCAAGAGATTTCCCGATCACAAGTGCAACAAATTTCTCCTACTGCTCTAGCATATTTGGGGGATGCAATTTATGAATTATATGTTAGAATTTTCTATCTGCTGCCATTGCAGCGGTCAGGAATTTACCATAGTCTGGTAGTGGAGCAGGTAAGAGCGGAAACACAAGCGCTACATTTGCGATCGCTGATTCCTCATCTCAGGGATACCGAATTAGAAATTGTCCGACGGGGTAGAAACGCCGCAACAGGACGCCCTAAGCGACTTAATCCCGAAATTTATCAACAGGCAACTAGTCTAGAAACCTTAATTGGCTACTTATATCTCACTGATTACCAGCGTCTAACCGAACTATTGCAAGTACTTCAGATAGAAAAAGAGTGAAAACTCAATTTCACAGTTGCCGCAACACTAGATTAGGTTCAAGAAATTGAGGTAATCGGGATAATCAACCATACGCTATATCCATAACTCAAATGCAGAATAAACCAAGAAAAATTAGGACTTCTAGCGAACCCAATCGTGGACAACCCGTAAAAATTAAAGGTAAACGTGTTGTTGCTAATCCGACTCGCAATCCCCGGAAAATAGATAGCAACCCCATCTCTGTTGCTAATCCAACTCGCAATCCCCGGAAAATAGATAGCAACCCCATTTCTGTTGCTAATCCAACTCGCAATCCCCGAAAAGTAGATGGCAATACCATCTCTGTTGCTAATCCAACTCGCAATCCCCGGAAAATAGATGGTAATACCATCTCTGTTGTTAATCCGACTCGCAATCCCCGGAAAGTAGATGGCAATACCATCTCTGTTGTTAATCCGACTCGCAATCCCCGGAAAATAGATAGCAACTCCAGTTATGGCAACTCCCGACAACGAAATAGCAACTTCTCTCAGCCGTCTGTATCTACACAACCAACAGAAGAAGATAGCGATCTCATCTACGGTCGTCATCCAGTATTGAGTGCATTGCAAAATCAACGCAATCTCAACCGCATCTGGATTACTACCCGTCTGCGCTACGATCCCAGCTTTCACCATTGTCTGCTGCAAGCGAAGGAAAACGGCACAGTTATTGACGAGGTTGAACCCAAGCGCTTAGACTATCTCACCAACGGTGCTAATCATCAAGGTGTGGCGGCACAAATTGCTCCCTACGCCTACATCGAATTGCCCGATCTAATTGAGCAGTGCAAATCTGTAACCGATGCCGTAATTGTCGTGGCTGACGGAATTACTGATCCCCACAACTTGGGAGCAATTATTCGCACCGCCGAAGCAATAGGCGCTCAAGGATTGGTGATTCCTCAAAGAAGGGCATCTGGGATCACTTCTACTGTGATGAAAGTAGCAGCAGGCGCTCTAGAAAATTTTGCTGTATCTAGAGTTGTCAACCTTGGCCGCTCCTTAGAAGAATTAAAAGAAGCTGGCTTTTGGATTTACGGCACTGCTGCAAGTGGTAGCGAACCCGTGCATACAGTGAATTTCACTGGCCCAATCGTTTTGGTAATCGGCTCAGAAGGCGAAGGTCTGGGTATGTTAACTCAACGCTCCTGTGATTTTTTGGTATCGATTCCTCTACAAGGTAAGACTCCCAGCCTCAATGCTTCGGTAGCGGCGGGTATGGCGCTTTATGAAATTTATCGCCAGCGATCGCTAAATACGCTGCACTTAGATAAATTACCAAAAATCTCTTTTAAAAAATAACCTAACAGAGTATAAAGAAATGTAAAAGATCATAAAGCAACATATTGTTTAACACCCTGTAGCACGTTTATAAATCGACGAAAACCATGAAAACCATTTGGCATAACCTCAAGGAAGTGTTAATTAACACGTTTGAGAACCTCGGCTTGGCTTGGTGGGTAGAGATTGTAACGCAGAATCCGCGCTGCACGTACTACTTCGGCCCATTTCTGAGTTCTTCCGATGCAACATTAGCAAGCAAAGGATACATAGAAGATTTGGAGCTTGAAGGAGCTACGGGAATTGTTGTGAGTGTCAAGCGTTGCAAACCTAATACCTTAACAATTGCTGACGACTTGGGGGAAAGATTTGACCGCAAAGTACAGCCTGCCTTTGGCGGTCAAATTTAAGTTAGGCGAACATAATTCGTAATTGCGAGTTTTAATTACGAATTATTTCTTTAAGAGTCAAAAACCCTTGGATTATTGACTACCAATTACTTGCGGATGTTCTTCCAGCCAATGATCAATGTCATTTAGCACTAGCTGGGGAACTTCCCAGGGAAAAAGATGGGCGGTGTTGGGATAGCACTGCCATTCAGAATTTTGGAGGTGTCGAGCAGTTTCTAAGCTGGAATCAGATGTGATGTGGCGGTCTTGATCGCCAGCAAGTACTAAACTAGGACATTGAATTTGTTGCAAATCTGGAAGTCGATTGTATCCCGATTGAATTGCACTATAAAGGGCGCGAGTAGCAGCAGGAGAGGTTTGCAAATAAGCCGGTACTGCTTCCTTGGCGATGTAGTTGTAACTGGTAGATGTATGTTGTTGGATTAGGTAGCGAAAAAGCGATCGCTTCCCAAAAGTTTCAATATTCCATTGCCAACTCGGTTTTAGATAGTTCAATAGGGCAGCAACACCAGTATATAGATTATCTTGCCAAGTAATAGGAGGATGACTACCACGGGGTTTTGCGGCTGTCGCCACCAAAATCAGCCCAGTAATACGCTCTGGTAAACGTAATGCCAACTCCATTGCCAGAATGCCCCCAAGTGACCATCCCAATACTAGGCACTTTTCAATCTCAAAGCGGTCTAGCAGCGCTTCTAAATCGGTCAAATGGTCATTCATCTCAAAATTACCGTTGTAGCGACTTCTGCCGTATCCACGTAAATCAGGGGCAACAGTTTTGTAGCGTTTTGATAAATGATTGGTAAAGACAGAAAGACTACGACCAGTACCAGGATGACCATGTAAGCCCAGAATGGGGAATCCTTGACCTTGGATGTAGACATTTAGACGTGTATGGCGATCGCTCATTACTTGCCGTTCTCCTGTCTATCAAAGAAACGTTCTAATTCGCCACAGTGTAATAGTTCCCAGTATCTCTTGTATATCTTCTGGTGTATGTAGTTCATGCCCACCTACCTAGAGTTCAAGTGCTTAAAAAGTTATTTTCACCGAAACAGTACTTTGCTATAAACCTCATCTAAGTTGAGAACCGTAGTTTTCGCCCTCACCCTAAATCCCTCTCCCATGTCTGGGAGAGGGACTTTGAAATTCTGCCTCCCCTTCTCCCATATATGGGAGAAGGGGTTGGGGGATCTGACTTTTCACGGCATCTGGAAAACCTCACTTCTATTTCTCTCTTCCTTTAAGGAGGAGCCACTGCGTTGGGCGGCGAGCCACTCTTGTTGCACGTGGCGTCAGAGACTTTGAATTTTCCCCCTTCCCTCCTAGGGAAGGGGGTTAGGGGGTTAGGTTTTTGGTGGACTTTTCCACATAACGTGAAAAGTCAGTTGGGGGATGAGGGCAAATCCTTTTCATCACGGAAAAACTACAGGTTTCAAGATAGATATGGTTTAATTACTAGCCATTACTACCAACTGCATCGATCGCAGCTTCTAAAGCGATCGCAACATGAGTCCAATGAGTTCCCCCCTGGCAATAAACCACATAAGGCTCACGCAAAGGCCCATCGGCTGATAATTCCAAAGTACTCCCTTCAATAAATGTCCCCCCAGCCATGACTACCAAGCTCTCATACCCCGGCATTTCATCTGGAACAGGGTCTAAGTAGGAACCTATAGGAGAATGCTGTTGTATAGCTTTACAGAAAGCAATTAGCTTTTGGGCAGAACCGAGTTTAATTGCCTGAATTACGTCCCCACGGGGAGCCAGAGGAGCGGGATTCACTGGATAACCGAGTTTGTCAAATACATAACCAGTCAGATAAGTCCCTTTCATCGCCTCTCCGACCATCTGCGGCGCGAGAAATAAGCCTTGGAAGAGGAGACGATTTTGGTCAAAAGTAGCACCGCCATAACTACCGATACCGGGAGCAGTGAGGCGACAGGCGGATGCTTCTACCAAGTCGGCGCGACCGGCGACATAACCGCCAGCGCTGACAATGGTGCCACCAGGATTTTTAATTAATGACCCCGCCATTAAATCAGCACCTACGGCTGTGGGTTCTCTGGTTTCAATAAATTCGCCGTAGCAGTTATCCACAAAGCAAACGGTGTTCGGGTTTTGCTGTTTGACTAAGTGGACAATTTTTTCAATATCGGCAATTGATAAACTAGGACGCCAAGAATAGCCACAAGAACGCTGAATTAACACTAAACGAGTGTTTTGGGCCACACTAGTGGTTAAAGCTTGCCAATCTATAGTTCCTTGGGGAGTTAGCTCCAATTGGCGGTAATTTATGCCAAACTCGATTAGGGAACCTTGACCTTGGCCCCGTAAACCAATGACTTCTTCAAGGGTATCGTAGGGAGAACCAACCACTGCTAACATTTCATCTCCAGGACGGAGGACACCAAACAAAGCACAAGCGATCGCATGAGTTCCCGAAACAAACTGCACTCGCACCGCCGCAGCTTCGGCACCCATAACTTCCGCAAAAACTTTATCTAAAGTTTCTCGTCCTAAATCATCGTGACCATAGCCACTTACACCAGCAAAGTGGTGTGCGCCCACACGGTGATTACGAAAAGCATCCAGCACTCGTTTTAGATTATGCTTGACCTGAGTGTCAATTCCCGAAAAAATTTCTAATAGTGCCTGTTCTGCTTGCCGCAGCTGTTCTAAGCTGTTCATCAGTTCCTCGTTCAAAAAAAATTAAATTATAGATATGCGGATTTTCAGATCGCACATACTAGGCTGGAAAATTAAAATTCAGGTTACTGCATGACAATTGCTACTTCAACCAAACCTCAAATTAACTGGGTTAATACCCTGTTTTTCATTGGACTGCACATTGGCGCTTTATTTGCCTTTGTTCCTGGTAACTTTAGCTGGACAGCAGTTGGTGTGGGTTTCTTGCTGTATTGGGTAACAGGTGGTTTAGGAGTTACTCTAGGATTTCATCGCCTTGTTACTCACCGCAGTTTTCAAACTCCCAAATGGCTAGAGTATCTCTTGGTTTTCTTCGGCACACTCTCCTGTCAGGGAGGCCCAATTGAGTGGATCGGGACACATCGGATTCATCATTTAAACTCGGATACTGACGCTGATCCCCATGATTCTAATAAAGGCTTCTGGTGGAGCCACATGGATTGGCTGATTCACTACTGTCCCGCTCACGCTGATGTTCCTCGTTTCACCAAAGACATTGCCGAAGACCCAGTTTATCAGTTTTTAGAAAAATATTTCATTTTGATCCAGGTTGCTCTGGGTGTATTACTTTTGCTTCTGGGTGGCTTGCCCTTTGTGATTTGGGGAGTTTTTGTTCGGATTGTGTGGGTTTACCACTGCACTTGGTTGGTGAACAGCGCCACTCATAAATTTGGTTATCAAAGTTATGATTCTGGCGATCGCTCAACTAATTGCTGGTGGGTAGCTGTACTAGTTTTCGGTGAAGGCTGGCACAATAACCATCATGCCTTTCAATACTCAGCTCGTCATGGGCTGGAATGGTGGGAAATCGATTTAACCTGGATGACAGTTCAATTGCTACAAGCAGTTGGTCTGGCTACTAATGTAAAGTTAGCCCCAACAAAAGTTAGTTAGGAGTTTGGAGTTTGGAGTTTGGAGTTTGGAGTTTGGAGTTTGGAGTCACGTTTAATGTGAATTAGGCGTTGAAACGTCTATCTTCCTGTGGATTTTTCTCAACCCATAATTTTGAAACCCACAAATTCTTATGAAACAACAAGCGCTATAACTCCTAACTTATCACTCCTCACTCCTAACTTTTCAAAGGTCTATTTACGGGTGCGCTTGTATCGGTTAGGTTGCTATAATCCGAAGCGCTAATGTGAATAATTTGTGTGACAAGTTGCTTTTTGGTGACTTGGTGGAGGAGTTTGTCGTTTTTCAGGTGTCCATGACTACATCAATAATTAATAGCCAGAAACTAAGTGACGAGCCTGGTAATTCCGACTTCCGGCTCAAAGATATTGTCAAAACCCTGCCACGGGAATGTTTTCAACAGAACCGTCGCAAAGCTTGGACACAAGTACTGCTCAGTGTCTTGGCAGTTGCCTTGGGTTATTACAGCCTGATCGTCACTCCTTGGTTTCTTTTGCCTCTAGCTTGGATTTTTACGGGTACTGCTTTAACAGGTTTTTTTGTAATTGGCCATGATTGTGGTCACAGGTCTTTTGCCAAACGTCGTTGGGTAAACGATTTGGTAGGGCATTTCTTTATGATGCCGTTAATTTACCCCTTTCACAGTTGGCGCATTAAGCATAATTATCACCATACTCATACCAACAAGCTGGATGAGGATAACGCTTGGCATCCAATCAGACCAGAAGTGTTTGAAAATTGGGATCAAACCCGACAGTCTGCTTTTGAACTGTTCATGCGTAAACGCTTCTGGTGGGTAGGTTCCATTGGACATTGGGCTGTGGTGCATTTTGATTGGCGGAACTTCAAAACTAAAGACCAATCAAGTATCAAGCTTTCTGTGGCTGTAGTAGTAGTGTTTGCTGCGATCGCTTTTCCGATTCTCATCGCCACAACTGGTATCTGGGGATTTGTCAAGTTTTGGCTAGTGCCTTGGATGATTTACCATTTTTGGATGAGTACTTTTACTATTGTTCACCATACTGCCGCAGATGTTCCTTTTACGACAGCGAACAAGTGGAACGAAGCTCTAGCACAACTATTTGGGACTATTCATTGCAATTATCCGCGTTGGATAGAAATTCTGTGCCATGATATCAATGTTCACGTCCCTCATCATATTTCCACAGCGATTCCTTCTTATAATTTGCGGTTAGCTTACAGCAGCATCAAAGAAAATTGGGAGCCTTATCTCCATGAGGAGTGTCAGTTTTCTTGGTCTTTAATGAAGCAGATTACAGACCAGTGTCAACTATACACAACTGATGTTGGCTATAAGACTTTCAACGAACATTATACAGAGCAATAAATAGCACTGTGATTAAACTCACGCTCTTGTCGATTCAAGAGCGTTTATCATGCTGTGTTTAAATAAAATCTGGCAATTCTTTATTCTTGCCAGAAATTATCCTCTTGCGTGTTAGCGATCGCTAGTTTCGTGGGCATCCTAGAGGTGAGATGATATCCTCTCAAATAAAGTTCCGATTTACATCCAACAAAAGAATCCAGTGCAATCAAATACCATCACGTTCAACAATCCTCCTGGCGGTGAAACGTCTGAGGATGCAACTAAATTGCCTTTCACACTTGGGGATTTAAAAGCTGCAATTCCTGCTGAATGCTTTCAGCCCAATGTGACAAAATCACTTTTTTACTTCTTTCGTGACATCCTGATTATCAGTCTGCTTTATGCAGTAGCTTATTACCTGGATTCTTGGCTTTTCTTCCCGATTTTCTGGTTAATGCAAGGAACGATGTTTTGGGCTTTGTTTGTAGTCGGACATGACTGCGGACACCAATCTTTTTCTAAGCATAAATGGCTCAATGATTTGATTGGACATCTTTCTCACACACCAATACTTGTTCCTTATCATGGTTGGCGAATTAGTCACAGAACACATCATAAAAATACTGGCAATATCGATAACGATGAAAGCTGGTATCCTGTGACAGAATCACAATACAAGGAGATGCCTTTAGAGCAAAAAATTGGCCGATATTATGTTTTTCTATTGGCTTATCCTGTGTATTTGTTTAAGCGTTCTCCTAATAAAGAAGGTTCTCACTTTTTACCCAGCAGTTCGCTTTTCAAACCATCGGAAAAATGGGATGTTCTTACTAGTACTGCACTTTTGATTGGTATGGTAGGTTTGTTGGGTTTCTTTACCTACCAGTGGGGTTGGATGTGGTTCCTGAAATATTACGCTGCGCCTTACCTTGTGTTCATAATTTGGCTAGATTTGGTGACATTCTTGCACCACACTGAGCCAGAGCTTCCGTGGTATCGTGGAGAAGATTGGACTTTCCTGAAAGGCGCGATTTCTAGTATTGACCGTGATTATGGCTTGGTTAATCATATCCATCACGATATCGGTACTCATGTTGCTCACCATATATTTCTTAACATCCCTCACTACAATTTGCTGAAGGCGACTGAGGCAATAAAACCAGTGATGGGTGAGTATTTCCACAAATCGGAAGAACCCATTTGGAAGTCATTATGGAATTCAGGTGTAGGCTGCCATTTTGTACCTGATAGCGGTAGTAAGGTTTACTACACATCCAACGACAAGTTAGCTAAAGGTTAAGACTTAGATTCCCGACTTCTTAAAAGAAGTCGGGAATCTTGTATTATTGACCATTGCATTAAAGATTACCTAAATACGACTTAGCTTTTAAGGGCGATCGCATATTATATTATTATCTAAACACTCGGTAAGCGTAAAACTCAGTCCCTTTAGGGCTGAGATATAAGCGACTCGAGTGACTTAAGTCACTCGAGTTTTTTCTTTAATTTTGTGCGATAGTAATAATATCACAAACAGGCAAAAAGATGGGTAAAGAAAAATATTTAATGGGTGTGCAACAATTATTATTGCACCCAGATAAAGATACTAAAGCTATATTGCAATATCTCTGTGAGCAATCAGGAAAATTATATAACTCCGGAGTCTATTTCGCTAGACAAATACTCTTTAAGACAGGTAAATTACTAACAGGCAAATTTGATTTAATTTATGAGCCATCTATCTCTAAAACTACTTTAAGTAGTTCTTTGCCATCTATCCCTGCACAACAAACTTTAATGTCTGTTACTGAAGCTTTTAAATCTTTTAAAGAATTGAAAGTTAAATTTAACAAAGGTAATCTACATTTTCAACCTAGACCTCCTCAATATCTCAAAGGCTCTAAACTTTTCAAAGTTGCTTATCCCAACACTGGACTAGGTAGACCGATTCTAGAGGGAGATAGAATTAAATTTCCTTTAGGTAACACGGTTAATAGATGGTTTAATCTCAAGTGTTTTTCTTTACCACTACCATCTAATATTGATTACTCAAGGGTGAAAGAGTTTACTATCCTCCCGAAAAATGGAGCTTTCTATCTGGAGATTTCTTATTTAGTTGACAAGCCAAAACACGAGTTAGATATTAATCAGGCTTTGAGTATTGACCTGGGAACTTCTCAAAACTTAGCAGCTGGTGTTGATACATTAGGCAATTCATTTTTGATAGATGCTAAGTTTTTGAAATCAGCTAATCAACTGTGGAATAAGAAAGTAGCAACTAAGCAAGAGAATCAACCTCAAGGTTACTGGGATAAATGGTTAGATAGGGTAACTAGAAAACGTCATCATCAGATGAAAGATGGTGTTAATAAAACGGCTAGGTTAATTATTGATCACTGCATTAAACATGGGATTGGTACTCTAGTTATCGGTTGGAATGAGGGATTTAAAAGTAATTCTAATATGGGTAAGTTGAACAACCAAAAATTTGTTCAAATGCCTTTAGGTAAATTAAGAGCTAGGTTATGTCAACTATGTGAGTTACATGGAATTAGGTTTGAGGTAACAGAAGAGGCTTATACTAGTCAGGCTAGTTTTCTTGATGGAGACTCCCTACCTAAATATGGTGAAAAACCTTTGGGGTGGAAAGCATCTGGAAAACGAGTTAAACGTGGTTTGTATCAGTCTGCTGAGGGATTGGTTGTTAATGCTGACCTGAATGGCGCAGCTAATATTTTAAGAAAAGTAGCGGGAAGATTAGGTATTTTACTTGATCAACTCAGTAGACGATCTTTGGCCGTCGTAGCGAGAGTTAGACTAAATTAGTCTAACTCTATCTGTAGAATCTCAGTGTCTTTAGACCTGAGAGTGTCAATGCTTCTAACTCTGTCGTTATTTGAGCGTCCTGAGCCTAGTGTAAATCTCAACTTCCTGGCTGTAAAATAAAATAGATAGATGACGGTTCACGGATTCTAGCACAGACTATACTATAGACAATTTACCCAAAACTTTCTCTAGCAACTTTAAAATCAGAGGTATCAATGATTATAACTAATTTTAGCAAACAACGAAATGAATTTAAGGAATCTAAGGAATCTAAAGTACTCAAAGCTAAACCACATTGGCAAGGGCAAAATTTGAGCGATACTCCTGTCAAAGGTAAAGATACCAAGATGCGAGATCCTGTCCCTGATAGTTTGATTTTCAATAAATTAAATCGTGGTCGAGTTGCTATTTTTATTGATGGCTTAAACCTATTTCATACAGCTTTACAACTCGGTATAGAAATTGACTATGTTAAATTACTTTGTCATTTAACCAACGGTTCAAGACTTTTGCGTGCTTTCTTCTATACTGGGGTTGATATCAGCAATGAAAAACAACAGGGTTTTTTATTGTGGATGCGTCGTAATGGCTATCGTGTAGTGGCAAAGGATCTTGTTCTAGCAGCAGAGAATTTAAAAAAATCAAATCTGAACGTAGAAATTGCTGTAGACATGATAACTTTAGCTCCTTACTATGATACTGCGGTCTTAGTCAGTGGAGATGGAGATTTAGCTTATGCGGTGAACGCTGTCAGCAGAATGGGAGTTCGAGTAGAAGTGGTCAGTCTGCAAACAACTACTAGTGAAAGCTTGATTGATGTTGCTGACTGCTTTATTGACCTCGATAGTATTAAAGCACACATTCAAAAAGATTCTAATCTTGGCTATAGTTATCGCACACCATCAAATTCAAACCTTTAAAACCCTATTTCAAATCTCTCAAAGTCTATACTGAGCTATTGCAATGTAGAAGGTTTATTAGATTGGGTGGGATTCAAACCCATTGGTGTCACATCAATTTAAGCCTAAGCCCCTTTAAAACCTCGTTTACAGCCTCTGGCTGGAAATGCAGATCAATTGGGCTGCTGCCGCAAGTCTTGAGGCGGCAGCCCCAACGACGGGCATTCCCAGTCAGAGACTGGGAACGAGACAATCTCTAAAAGCGGTTTATAGACTGACTTTCACGTTAAGTTGACACCAATGATTCAAACCCCACCCATACCCAGTCCCCAGTCCCCAGTTAGTTCAATCTGCGTATTTTGCTCGGTTTTAATTGAAATGGATATTTTAATAGTTGAAGATGAACCAGAAATAGCTCATTTAATCGAACTCTCTTTAGAAAAAGAAGGATTTTTTTGTCGCACTAGCCGCGATGGGATGAGTGCTTTGCGGATGTTTCAGGAACAACCACCTGATTTAATCATTCTAGACCTAATGATTCCTGGTTTGGATGGGTTGGAAGTTTGTGCCAGAATTCGCCAGAAACCAGGTGCAAAAGATCCTTACATTTTGATGCTTACGGCTAAGGGTGAGGAAATCGATCGCGTCATTGGTTTATCTACTGGTGCTGATGATTACATGGTTAAACCCTTTAGCCCCAGAGAGTTGGTAGCTAGGGTGCGGGCACTATTACGGCGTAGCTTGCGCCAAGGGGGACAACATCAAGTCAATCGTACTCAACACTTTATCGTCGATGTAGACCAGCGCACTGCCAATCGTCAGATGAATTCTCAGGAGGTTGAAATTTTGGACTTAACTACCCTGGAATTTAACTTGCTAACCACCTTTGTCAGCAATCCTGGTCGAGTTTGGAACCGTACTCAACTCATTGATAAACTTTGGGGAGATAACTTTTTTGGCGATGAGCGAGTGGTGGATACTCATGTAGCTCGGTTGCGAAAAAAGATTGAGCCTGATCCGGCAAATCCGACTTTTATAAAAACTGTTGTTGGGGTTGGCTATAAATTTGAAGATCCTCTGGTGGCGTAAATATTATGAAGATGGGGCTGAGAACGCGCCTATTTTTCTCCCACTTAGTAGTGATGATCGTGGGGGTAGCTAGTCTGGTAAGCATCAGCAAAATCTCTTCCCCCCGCTTGTTTGTCTTGCATTTGGAACGATTAGAAAATCAGGGGTTCGACTTAATCGATGTCCGTACTGAATTGGTTGCAGGATTTGAACTTGCTTGGCAGCGAAGCACTTTTTGGTCAGTCTTAGTCGGCACCACCGCCGCCGGAGGGTTGAGTTACTGGGTGTCCAGCCGGATTATGCAACGGTTGACGGAGATGGAACAAATCACCCAAAAATTTGCAGCAGGTCAAATGGATGCACGACTACCTGTGTCTGATATTCCCGAACTCAGTGGACTGAGTGCTAGTTTCAATCGCATGGCAGCCAGTTTAGAGGGGGTTGAAGTGCGACGGCGAGAAGTGATTGGAGATATGACTCATGAACTACGAACACCGTTAACAGTGGTGCGCGGCTACTTAGAAGAACTGGCTGATGGGGAAATTGAAGCGTCTCCTGAAATTTATTGGCGTTTAGCTAAAGAAACTAGGCGGTTAGAGCAATTGGTGAACGATTTACAAGAACTATCTAAGGCTGAAGCGGGTTATCTACCAATTAATATCCAACGGGTAAATCTGCGTCCGTTGTTAGAGTCATTAGTGGAGAAATTTACCGATCAATTGTTGGAAGATGGACCAGTTCTGCTGTTAAAATGTCCATCTGTCCTACCTGCTGTATTGGCAGATATTGACCGCACAGAACAGGTGTTGATTAATCTGCTAGGTAATGCAGTGCATTATACTAACGAAGGTTCAATTACCATTAGTGTTGGGACTGAAGCATCTCAACTCTGGATTGCGGTTGTGGATACAGGTATTGGTATTGCTCCAGAAAATTTGTCCCATGTGTTTGAGCGCTTCTGGCGAGCCGACCAATCGCGCGATCGCCATTCGGGAGGCACGGGTATTGGCTTAACTATTACCCACCGTTTAATTGAACTACAAGGCGGTAAAATTCAGGTAGAAAGCGAATTGGGAGTTGGCAGTACGTTTCGATTTTTTCTGCCTTTGGCTTGAGTTGAGCCAAAAACCTTGAGATCCGAGGGATTGACACAAGGTAGTCATGGCTGTGTCATACCCAATTGCTAATTTGAAAGTATCCCAAATCTTGATTTGTTGATGGATGCCAAGATTTGGGAATCGCATTGAGTATAACATTATGTCTACATTTATTCTGGCTACTTTTTTGGTTAGTTTACTCAGTTTTTCGGGTTACGCTGCGATCGCCTACCTGTTTCCTCAAAATCGTTCCCAAGACTGACTAATTAAAATAATTGGTAATTGGTAATTCGTAATTCTTAACTACGAATTACCAATTAGTAATTAGTTAATCTCCTTTCTCAATAATTCTGGAATCTGAGAAGGGCGTTCGGCTACTGTAACTTGCGCTTCTTTTAAAGCAGCTAATTTACTTTGGGCTGTACCAAAGTTAGGATCGCGTCCGATAACCGTTGCTAAAGTCCCGGTTTGACGCCAACTTTTTCCTGGTGGTGCAAGTCGGCCTGCAATGTAGGCAATTACTGGTTTATCAATTGCCTCAGCAATGTATCGGGCTGCTGTTTCTTCACTACCACCACCAGGTTGGCCGACTAAAACGATCGCCTCTGTGGTTTCATCCTCATCAAGAATTTGCAGCCATTGGAGAAATGAGGAACCGACGATGGCATCACTACCAATACTGACACTAATCGACTGCCCCAAACCTGCTTTTGTTAATTCGTATGCGACTTCGTAGGTGAGGGTGCTGCTACGACTAACAATCCCCACCGAACCAGGGGTATAAAATTCGCTAGGTTGAGTCCCTAAGAGAATTTTCCCCGGTACAATGATCCCCGGACTATTTGGCCCGACTACCAAAGTTTCACAGGCTTCGGCTTTGCGGAGTAATTGCACCATATCCAAAGGGGGTACGCCAGCTGTGATAATAACGATCTGGCTAATATGAGATGCGATCGCTTCTAATGCCGCATCTAGCACGTCGTAAGGATCTACACAAATAATTGTCGTGTCAATCGCCCCAAATTTCTCTATTACCTCCTCTACTAAGTCAAATACTGGCAGTCCATGCAGTTCTTGTCCGCCGCATCCAGCATTGACACCAGCTACCAAATTTGTGCCATAAGCTTTCATTTGAGTAACATAAGTACCTGATATAAATTCACAAAAGCCTTGAATTAAAACTTTACTTTCTGGCGTTAGGTTCATAAAAAATTACCGTAAGTTTGGCAACCCAGTGCCTTGAACCACTGAGCATAAAAACGACAAGTTTACAGTGTCGTATTGATTCAATTTTTAGGGGAAAATTGGGTTTAGAGCTACGTTGTTCTACGAGAGCTTTCAATTAATTAGTGTACCAATACACTATACTAATGATAGTGGAAAGGTAATCAACCACTTAAAAAACCACGAGTCGAAAGACAAAGCACTGAACCTTCTCCCAAAGGGAGAGGCTTCGCCAAGACAATTAAACGGCAGTTGCTCTACTTGGGGAGACCCCAAGACCGCACTGCCTCATCTATGCGGTTCTACTGCATTGTTCTAGTTTCCTCCTAGCAGTAGGTAAAAGATTTATACCGAGCGTGACGACTCAGATTTTTGAAACTATTTGTTTCAAACTAAACAGGACTTGCAACAATGCAACTAGGGTAGGGCATACCCAAAGTTAACGCTTGGGGAGAGTCCCACCTCTGGGCTAGGTAACGCAAGGAACCACGTTTTAAGTGTTCTCGTTGAACCAAGAATCCCCGTCGATTTATCGCGGGGAGTGTCAATACTTCTTATTAGCTGTTGGTTTAGCAAGACGAACTGCTGCCGCCACTGCCTCATCTAAATTTTCTACCACGAGGAGCGCGTTGCTGTGGGTTTTTAGTGTTGCTAAATATTTTCTCGCAGCATTAAATTCAGAACCAGCAAGGCGGACAACTAAAGATGGAAAATTAAGCTCTCGCCGAACTTTACTACCATTAGAACGTACAACCTGTAATTGAAGTTCGCTGTTGTCTGGCTGCACAACTCTGGCGATAACTTCAGTCACTTCCTCAATTTGAGGAATGGTACCTAGGAAGTTAATTAGTATTACTTGAATGCTTTTATCAGCCTCCAGCAGTTTCAAACCTGCTTCTAGGCGATCGCGGAAGGTCGTTGGTGTAGTATCTGTAAGGAAAGCGTGACGTAGATTTAAACAAACACCTGGATTGCCACCAGCATTAGCGACTAAATCCAAAGTTGCCATTACCGAACCAGTACCATTACCTAAAATACCGATTTTCCCATGCATTTGCACACCATCCCAGTCGCCCAAAATCCCGTTGATTTCAGTACTGGTATGACGGCTGATAATTTTTGCCGCCATCTCAGCAAGATCGGGATGACGCTTGATCGCCCGTTCGTTGACTCTGACTTTACCATTAAGAGCCATAACTTGACCAGTCGCACTGATTGCCAAGGGATTGATTTCGACTAAATCCAGGTCTTTTTGCACAAATAACTGGTACATCTTCTGGAGAACGTTGCTTACCGACTGCATCAGCGTCCCTTGCAAACCCATTTTCAAAGCTAATCGTCGGGCATAAAATGGCGAGAATTCTTGTTCTACGACAACATGGTGCATTTTTTCTCCAGCCGACTCCCAATCAATGTCTGCTTCTTTGCAACCTAAAAGTACCGGTCGGCAGACAGCAGTATCTAAAACCACCGCTAGATAAAATTCCTGGTTAGCGTCGTATTGGGATTCTGCCAGCACAACTTCTGGCAATTCGCCCCATATTGGTAAACTAAAGATATTTTGAGCAGCTGCGATCGCATCGATTGTCGTCTCCGCAAACCTAACTCCCCCTGCTTTTGCCCGTTCCGCTCCATGTACTTGAGATTTTAGCACAATCGGAAAGCGAATTTTTAAACGTTTCAAATCTGTAGGATGGTCAATTCGTTGGGAAGGCAATACCGGAATGCCTATCTTCCCAAACCACTCTTTAACTTGGTACTCTAATAAATCCATTGATACACCTTGTATTGACACTTTCCAAGTTTTTGCTTACTGCTGTCTTAATATTTTGCAGCACCTTTATTGCAGAATTAAGCTTTTGGCAGCTATAAAAGTTTATTTTTCACGGATCAATTTTATCGAATTCAGCAAATGAGGCAGATCATTTCTCATAGCTAACCTGTTTGTGACATAGCTACAACACTTAATTAATCTCCTCAGCAAGTTTCCCAGCATAGAAGATAACTAGCATTTCTGTCAAAACCCTCTGACATAGCATCGTTTTCTTAACCTTTGGATCATTTGGTAACAACTGCTCTGCAACTAGAATTTTGCCGAGCAGTAGCTGCTGTGAATTTAATTGTCACTAAATAATGCAGTGAGAATACTCAAACACTCTATTATTCCCATTTTTTCTTTGTAATTTATATCTGAAGACAGATTATTTAATTTTGCATCTAGCACTGTGAAAATGTAGCGAGGCGAACAATAACTACTTTTTAAATTTTTGGTGAAAACTCAGAATTTGTGTTAGAAAGTTGGTCGTTCAGATTTTCAAGCTGTGGTTGGTTAAACTGTGCATTTGCATTCAACAAACCGAGAAAGTTCGTTTCATCTCCTTAAAAATAATCAAAACAATATAGTAATTTAGCGGGAAAGCTCTATGAAAGTAGCAGTCCAGCAGGAAGACTTACAGCTTTTAGCCAAGACTTTGCAGGAACAATTACTTGTAGAAGTCTCAACGGCTGAAGTCTTCGAGGTTAAGTGTGCCGTCAATAAAGACGGGTTAATGATTCTAACGCAACACGCATCAGATGTAATAGTTGACGCTCAACTAATTTTTGCAGTCATTGAGGAGGTACTTCAGTCTATAGCGCCCCGCAAAGAGCAACGGGTGCAATGTTTCCTCAGAGTTGTTGGTGAACAACTCCCTTATGCCAAATGTTTGTTGACGTTGAAACAGATGGGGATATGGGGGGATGGGGGAGATGAGGAAGCAATATCTTCTTATTCATCCTCCTCATCCTCCTCATCCCCCTCATCATCTCTGACATATACTCAATCAATCGATGAGATTGACGAAGAGGAAGTGTTTGACCCGTTTGCAGATGTGCCGAATTTGTCGGCTTCTAAGCGAGCATTTCAAGTCAAACCTATCTTGCTGGGTGCAGCATTGTTGGGAATTGTAGTTTTAGGCGGTGGTGCTTACTTCTTGACTCGTCCTTGTGTGATGTCTGAATGTCAAGAAATACAAAACGCCGAGCAATTAAAAACAAAATCCCCGCAACTGATGCGCCGCGCCAAGTCTGAAAAAGAGTTAGTAGCTGTACAACAGCGACTTGCAGCAGCCAGCACAGCCCTGAATATAATTCCTAGTTGGTCCCCCCGTTACCAGGTATCAGAAGAACTAAAAGCAAGTTTGTCTGGGCGGTCAGAAAAAATCAACCAGGTGGTCAAGGCTTTGCAAACGGGAGCTTTGGCGACAGAAAAAGTTCAAACTCCTGCACATAGCCTAGAGGAATTACAAGCTAGGCAACACTTATGGCGGCAGGTTATAGCGCCACTAGAAGCGATAAATTCCAGTAGTGAACTTTATGGACTTGCACAAGGGAAATTACTTAATTATCGTGTCCATTTACACGCTGTAAATCAGCAGATATTTACTGAGGAAAAATGGCTGAAAAAACTAACAGCAGCAAAAGCTGTAGCCCTTTCTGCCGAAAATCGGCAAGCTACTGCTAAATCGTTGAATGACTGGCAAAAGGTGCAGTCTACTTGGCTGGTGGTAATTAATGCCTTGAATACTATTCCCGAAACTAGCGCTGGATATGAAGAAGCCCAAAAGCTGTTGGTAGATTATAAACCTAAGTTAGTCGTAGTACGCGATCGCGCTACTAAAGAACAATTAGCTGTTAAAACCTACCAACAAGCCGTTAGCACCGCCAACCAAGCCAAAGTATATCAGCAACAAAACCAATGGCAAGCAGCAGCAATATACTGGGATCAGGCTTTGCAAGCTGCTAAAAAAGTTTCCCAAGATAGCTTGTACTACACTCAAGCCCAGTCTTTAATCGAACCCTATTCAGCAGCCCTTAAACAAGCACAAGAAAAACTACAAGTTGTTAGTAGTTTGCAACAAACCCGCACCGATTTAGATAAAACCTGTACTAATGGAATTCGGATTTGCACCTTTAGCATAGATAACACAGGAATTCTTGTCCGGCTAACCCCTGAGTATGACCAAATAAGGCAAAATAATTCGGCTAATCCTTATTCTGAGAACTCGGATACTGCTGTTGATGTTACCAATCACTTGCAAATCTTACGAGAAGCCCTAGCCGTAATTGGTGAGAATGCCAACTTGTCTCTTTTCCTCTATGATTCCAAGGGTCAGGTAATTTATACACGGACTTTAGGCGGATAGAAAAGTTTGGAGTTTGGAGTTTGGAGTTAGGAATTTTTGATTTTGGGCAAATCCAACGTAACGTTAGGTAGCGAAATCACTACGATCAGAAGTATCTAATAACACTTTGATTTCTTCAATACTGAGTGGAGGTGAACGGCGATGAATCATAGCGTGGCAGTTTGGACAGACAGGACGTAAATCTTTCACAGGATCAATATTGTATTCCTCAGCAATTTCTGAAATAGGGCGTAGATGATGCACATGAATAAAACCTTCGCCGAATTGCCCAAAGACTTTGCCAAAATTGAAATCGCAAACAGAGCAACTTGAACCGTAATAATCAATACATTTTTGTCGAGCTTTAGGATCTCGCTCATAAGCGTTGACTGAAACTTGGCGTACCGCTCCTTCACGAAATATTTCCGATGAATCTAACTCATCAGGAAAAAACCTGGCAGTGTTTTCAGGGCTTAACTCAGCGCCTTTTATTAAGTATCGTTGAGCCAGAAAGTCATAGACTTTGTTAATTTCTAATTCAGATCGATGTCCTAACTTTGCTCCAAAGCGATAACCCAAATTGTTCCACGTAAGAACTGCATTCAACGTTTCGTCAGTGTAATATCTTCGCTGTAGAGTTGCATTTTTCCATCCAATCTTGAACTGTGCCCATCTTCGATTATCAGGAGGACTGCGATTGTCTTGGTCATAAACTAATTCATTGAAAATCTTTTCGTAAAAAACTTGATTAGATAGTTCTGTCGTACTGCGTACAACCCATCCCAGTGTTTCTAGAGCCTGTGCAACTTCAGGTCTTAAAACCCAGTGCCACTCACCTTTGCGTTTCTCAAATGTGACCAGTGTGCCTAACTTCTCTGGTTCTGGGCTGTAACCCAACTGCTCACCGACCAAACGCGCTAAACGCCCATACATCATATTTGCTGTTGTATGGTGGCTGTAGCCTATAGCTTGAGAAAGTTGTTTTGCAGTTATTTTTTGCTCAGGTGCATCACTGGATAGATGAGATTTTCACAAATAGCATCTTCAGAATTATCAATAACTCCATCTGTAAATAGCAAGTCTAATTCTTCTTTGAAAGATTCTTTAGCTGGAAATTCTACTTCTAGCATAAAATTAGACTGCACATACTTGATTTGAAATTTTTTAATTACCGCACTAATAGTTTTATAATTAGTAAATGCCATTTTAATTTACCTTGTTGTGAAAACACTATTACCGTCTAAACACAGGTAATATAACGGAATATTTTCAGTACTCCCATTATTAAGCTAGCATCTGAAGACTATACAGCAGTTAAAAATTCTCAGTAAAAAATTCCTCTCGGATTTTCAAATATGCTTCAGCTTCATTTAAAATGATGTTATAAAAGTCATCAAAACAAACATCGTTTGCTAAAACTGTATGGAGCAACAGACGGTTCGCACAACGTTGACCCTGCCAAAAGATTTGTTAGAGGCAACGGATAAAGCTGTTCAGTCAGGAAAAGCCAGAAGCCGTAACGAGTTTGTAACACGGGCATTACGGCGTGAACTCGCTGCTCAAAAACGGGCAGAAATTGATGCAGCCTTAGCAGAAATGGCAAATGACGTAGAGTATCAAGCCGAAGTTTTGCAGATGGAGGCAGAATTTGCTCCGGCTCAGTGGGAGGCTTTGAAGCTTGAGGAAACTTCAGAATGAGACGGGGTGAAGTCTACGATGCCCGTCTAGAGCCAACTGAAGGATCAGAACAGGGTGGAACCCGTCCAGTCATTATTGTCAGCCGGGATGTAATTAATGCTGCCAGTCCTGTGGTTCTGGCAGTTCCCTGCACAACATATCGATCAAGTAAGCGGATCTATCCCACACAAGTTTTGATCCAGCAACCTGACGGTGGGTTGACTCATGATTCGCTGGCAATGACAGATCAGATTCGGGTACTCTCAAAATCACGCTTATTGCATTTCCGGGGAAGACTTTCTGAGGAAGCGATCGCCCAATTGAATCAAGCACTGTTGATTACCCTTGATCTACCAGGGTAAGATGATGAAATACTCAAGGATGTAGATTAACCGCTTCACCTCACCAACTGGGCGACAGAATTAAAAAATTGACGACACAACCCTTTAGTAAGTAAAACTGTTGTCAGTAAATTAGCGAAAGCCACCATGAACATAATCAAAATTTCATATGATACAGCATCTAGAGGTTTCACGCCAGCTAATAACTGTCCGGTGGTAATTCCTGGTATTGCCACCATCCCGATAAGGATCATTTGATTGAGAGTGGGAATCAATGCGGTTCTGATGGCTTCTTTACGGTACTGGCTAACTGCTTGCTCTGGAGTTGCACCTAAGCTCAAATAGGTTTCGATTTCGAGATGGCTGGAATTAATGGTGCTGACAAGACGTTCGCCTGCGATCGCAGCCGCATTAGTAGCATTACCTAAGACTATCCCTACCAGGGGAATTATATACTGTGGTTCATACCATCTTTCTGGTTGAATGATTAAAAAGTTGGTGTAAAACACTGTCAGGGCGGTACTAATTAAAATTGCACCCCACACCAAAGGCAACACCCGAGGAATTTTTTGGCTGATACGATTTCGTGCGACAATCGCCGTAATTGTCAGCATTATTGCTAATATCGCCAAAACTGCCCAAGCATTGTCTAAAGCCAAGATGAAATCTAAAATGTATCCCAATACAAGAAGTTGTAAAATGGTTCTCCCAGTCGCTAGGGCTAAGTTTAACTCTAGTCCTAATTTTTCCCAGGCAGATAAACCAATGGCGATCGCCATTAATCCCACAGCAATAGCTAAATCCACGAAATCCAGCTTGATCAGATCCTGCATGGCTTCTCTATGTCCTGGTATCTTTTTTTCAAAGCAGCCCACACAAGAGGAACTTTGATCCGATGTGTTGGATCTTGGTTGATATATATCACCTTTATCAATTCAAAATTCCAAATGGTACGACCTTAACATGGCGGACACCTAATATGCCTACTATCTGTAAATTAACTGTGCGGTAGTTCACCGCCCCACAATTTAAGTAAAAACCCTACCTAATAGATGCGTATCTTGGGCGATAGTCTTTTAGTAGCTTCTTTTTGATTCACAATTCAATCAGCAAAAATTGACTGTTGAAGTGCATCCTTTGTATCTCCCGATAAAATGAGAACTCATGATCCAAAGTGTAAATCCTATTCCCGCCTTTGATATCAAGCAGCAATACACCACCATCGAAGCAGAAGTAAGTGCAGCCGTCTTAGAGGTTCTGGCTTCTGGGCGCTATATCGGCGGTCCCTTAGTCGAAGGCTTTGAACGGCAGTTTGCCGCTTACAATACTGCTACTGAATGTGTCGCTTGTAATTCTGGTACTGATGCGCTCTACTTAGCGTTACGAGTCTTAGAAATTGGTGCAGGCGATGAAGTGATTACAACGCCTTTCACCTTTATTGCTACATCTGAAGTAATTAGCGCCGTGGGTGCAAAACCTGTTTTCGTTGATATTGATGCTACTACGTTTAATTTGGACGTTGAGCAAGTCGCGGCGGCCATTACACCCAAAACTAAAGCGATTATCCCGGTTCATCTATTTGGACAACCCGTGGATATGACATCATTGATGGCGATCGCTCAGTCTCACAATTTGTCAATAATTGAAGATTGCGCTCAGTCTACAGGGGCAATTTGGGCTGATCAAAAAGTCGGAAGTATTGGACATATTGGTTGCTTTAGTTTCTACCCTACCAAAAATCTTGGTGGTTGTGGTGATGGCGGCGCAATCACGACTAATGATCCGGCGATCGCCACTAAACTGCGAATACTACGAGATCATGGCAGTAGAATTAGATATTTACATGAAGAAATTGGTGTAAATAGCCGATTGGATGCTCTCCAAGCAGCTATTTTGCAGATTAAACTGCGTTATTTAGATATTTGGAATGATCGGCGGCGAGATATCGCCAATTATTACTACAAGTACCTGTGTCAAGTTCCGGGGATTGTCCCACCGCAAGAATTACCTGGCGGTATTGGGGTATGGAATCAATACACTATTCGCATATCAGGCGAAGGGCGAAATGGTTCTAGCGCCAAATATCGAGATTGGGTGCGTAGTCAATTGCAAGAACAAGGTGTGAGTTCAATGATTTACTATCCCCACCCTTTACATTTGCAGCCAGTTTATCAAAGTCTAGGCTATCAAATTGGCGACTTACCAATAGCCGAGCAAGCTTGTCATGAAGTCATATCCTTGCCCATGTTCCCAGAACTAACCGAACAGCAGCAAGAGCAGGTGATTTATGCGTTGAAAGAAGTTATGAGTTAGAAGTTAGGAGTAGAGACGCGATTAATCGCGTCTGTACAGGAGTTAGAAGTTAGGAGTTTTGGATAAATAAGTTTCTTCAACTCCTAACTCATCACTCCTAACTTCTTCAACTCATCACTCTTAACTCATTACTGCCTTTGCAGTCGCTAAGGCTTCTACTAAGCCACGCACAGCAGCAATCATTGCTATTTCGCTATTGAGTTGGTTGATGGCAGAACCAACACCAACGCCAGCAGCACCAGCAGCGATCGCTAATGGTGCGGTAACGTTAGAAATACCTGAAGCACACAATACTGGCACTGACACCACACGGGAAATCTCAAAAGCTGCTGCCAAGGTGGGGGCAGCTTTTTCAATTAATCCTAAAGTTCCAGGGTGAACAGGGTTACTGCTAGTACCGCCTTCGGTTTGGATAATGTCCGCTCCAGCTTTCACCAGTTCTTCTGCTAACTGTACCTGTTGATCTAGTTCCAGAATGTGAGGAACGGTGACAGATAAGGTGATTTCCGGGAGAAGAGCGCGGGTTTGCTTAGTCAGCGCTAACACTTCTGGAGCCTCAAAGCGTCGTCCTTGAGCATAAAAGGAATCGAAATTCCCAATTTCAATTAAATCAGCACCAGCTGCTACAGCTTGCACAAATTTTTCTGGTTCCACTGCTGAAACACAAATTGGCAAATTTGTCAAACTTTTAGCTAGCTTGACTAAAGCGGGATCGGCAGCAATATCGACAAAAGTAGCACCGCCAAATTCAGCAGCTTTGACAGTCGCAGCGACGCTAGCGGCGTCGAAGTTATTCAAACCGCTGATCACTTTCAGGACGCGGCGGTTAGTAAATGCACGTTGGAGTGTAGAATGCATCGTCATAGTTTGGCTTTTGAAGCTACGAAAATTAGGTATATTCTACCGTCCCTCAGTTGATCAGGGAAGAATTTAATTGCAAAATACTCATCTAAACCTAATCAATCTTGTTTAGCTTGAGTAGGTTTTTCGTTCGCAGCAATCATTTGATCAATGA
>NZ_JBALEK010000049.1:0-43619 GCF_036917815.1 Nostoc sp.
AATGGCTCTTATTTTGTTGCCAGTTGTGGCGGTGTAACCATTACGACTTTAAAGCAATATATTCAATCTCAAGACAGACCGGAAGATGGCAATTCGTCACCGACCAACATTACTGATTGAACTGCGTTCAATTTCGCTTGTTGGTCACTTCCTCATTGCCCAAAAATTCATCTCATCGCTCCCCTGAGTACAGGGTGAGCGAGAGGCTTCTTTTTGTTTTAGCTAACTCTCCCTAGCTTAATATTTTGTAACGCAAAAAGGTGGATGCGTAGCCTGTGGTAGACATCGCTTCTCACCTTTAGCTGGAGAGTGGCAATATTAGGAGCGATCGCTTTTGGTGTTGGTGGAGCGATCGCACTCAATGATATGGCGTTTTAAGCAACGGAGGTAGACCAAATATTTTATCCCAAGGTTAGTAACTTTGAAAACCTACCTCATCAGGTCGGGAACCAGTATACTCACACATCCCGTGCTTTGAAAAAATTATAGATAGCAAGGGCAATAGCCAAAAGCAACAGTGCATGAATTAAATTTCCGGCTATATGAAGTGCCAGCCCTAATGCCCAAAAAGCAATCAGTACAACAACAATACCCCAAAGTATACTAAACATATATTTGCTCTGAGTCAAGTAAGTTTTAATTTGCTCATATATCTTACTGCCAGTTTCACTTTGATTCTATTTACCCTCAGAGAGGTATCTAAAATTTAAGTCATCAGAAAAATATCTATATGGACTACGCCTACGCTTGTTGATTTGTTTACAATTCTTCATTTTGAGATTTAAATTTCCCGATATAAAGATTTTTATTAAGCAGTAATACTCACTAGCTTATTTACAATTCTTGACTTTCGATTTTTCAAGTAAAGTTTGTTGTATTTTGAAGTAACTAGCCCCAATCAACTGTTAATCTGTTAATTAATGAAAGCAAGGTTGGAGCGTAATTATATGCGTTTCAACTGCTTAACAAAGCTTAAAATTTTCATAACTAGCCTTAATTTTATAGCGATTAGTTAATTCTTCAGGAATCTCCAAGAGTTTACATTTACCAAGTACACAACTTCCACAAACCGAACTCCCAAACCCGATGATGAATCACTACTCACTTCAATGGATCGAGGCATGGTGCCAAGAAAATGGCTGGACGGATTTATTTGTCGAGCGGCGTAACAACTTCTGGGCTTTCCCTCCGGGTGGGGTAATGCCAGAACCAATTCCAGTTAGTGTTCTCAGATTGATTAAAGCCGAAAAAGGACTGACTTTTGAAGAGCGAATGTGGTCAATGTCCGCAGTAGTTGGCACAATCATCGCTGTTCTTTTTACCTTTTGGTTTCAGTCGCCAATGCCATTAGTTTTCGCTTTTGCTTTTAATGCCGTTACAGTGGCTCAATTTGAACTTGAAGATGCCTAAATTCTTATTTTTGGCTTCGCTGTTAAAAACTGTTCTTGTTTGTTACTATCAGCAAGAACAGTTTTTAATTTAATGATTTGTATAGCAAGCTTTGTAAAAATTAACAATCACTAATACCTTAAGAACAGCTAGCAGATATAGCTATCTTTGCGTGTTTGTTAACGTAGTCCACAAATAATTGCTTCAATCGGGGACTAACGCTGGCGTGTTCAAAGAATCCAAAGCCTAGATTCCTTGCTCTTGCTAAGGTTTGCTCTGGTGTTAATCCTTCCTGGATAGCGATACTTAACAGCGCAATTCCAGTTGAGCGCATCCCGGCTGCACAATGCACAACCGCCGGTTTAGGAATTTGTTCCAATGTGGTGAGGATTTTGGTAATCACCTCTTCATTCAAGTTTTTCAGATCCACTTTGAGTGGAACGTTTTGATAATACAGCCCCAATGCTTCCGCTACTTTTTGCTCATCCTGGGAAAATCCTAGCTCATCAGGCGATCGCAAATTGAGAACTGATTTAAAACCTTCTTGGATAGCTTGCTCAAGCTGTTTGGGTATGATTTGTCCCGTGGTTGTCAAGTTTTCGTTAATCTGTATGGCGTTGATCACATTCACTCCTTTTGACTTTCTAATGTCTTCTGGCTTGCTAAATACTCTGTATTCAAATAAACACCGCAAAATTAGCCAAATATCATCAGATATTGCTTTATTACTTCAAAATTAGTCTTTGGAAGTAGGTTGTTTTATTGCTTAATCCATAATATACGGTTTATCGATAGATTTAAGGGTGATTAAAGCTTAATATACTTATTGCCGATAAAATTACCGTAACTTATATTTCAGGAGTTATACTATTGGGCAAGTTGGGGGAGCAATTGGATCGAGATTTTCGTGAACAAGGATATAAATAATGACTGTTATAGAACAAGTTTCTTCTCTATCTATTGGGATAGTATTGTTCCCAAATGTGACGCAATTAGATTTCACCGGACCATACGAAGTCTTTGCCAAATTGCCGAACACGCAATTGTATTTGCTGGCGGAAACACTCGAACCAATTCGGAGCAATCTCGGCCTCACCTTTCTACCTGATACAACCTTTGCTCAAGCCCCAGCCTTAGATGTGCTATTTGTGCCAGGAGGTCCAGGTATCAATGCCAAAATGGAAGATGAAAAGTTACTTGACTTTCTCAAGATCCAAGGGAAACAAGCCCGCTACGTTACAGCTGTCTGCACTGGTTCTCTGCTACTAGCTGCGGCTGGTTTACTTCAGGGGTATCGCGCTACTACTCACTGGTTATCGTTGAATTTGCTTGAGATGTTGGGAGTTGAGACAGTTGCAGAAAGGGTTGTCATTGATCGGAATCGAATTACAGGCTCTGGTGTGACAGCCGGCATTGATTTTGGACTGGCGATCGCTGCTGAGTTATTTGGAGAAGCGATCGCCCAAGCAATTCAACTAGGGATTGAATACAATCCCCAACCCCCTTTTAACAGTGGTTCTCCCCAAACTGCTCCTGTGGCTGTACTTGCTAGCGTTACAGCTGCGAGTCACAATGTTCAGGAAATCAGACGGCAAATTGTCAAGCGAGTTGTGACTCAATTGCAAACTGTTAATATCAGCTAGTTGATGTATTGCGATGTTTACGATGGGCTACGCCTACGCAAGTAAAATTTTTTATAACCAAAGTTGATATCTTTGTATCAGAAAGTCAAAGAGGCATATAATCTGAATGCCAGCCTTGAATAGATGAACACTAACGAAATATCTCTTCGGCCTGCCCAAGAAACAGATGCGTGGGTGCTGAGTGCAATTCATATTGCTGCTATCAAAGCTCTGCCTGCAACTTTGTACACCCAAAAAGAACTTTTAGCTTGGCGTAATTACCGTGACAAACCTGATGGTTCAAATATCTTGAAGAGTATGAAAGTCGAAACTTTCTGGGTTGCGATGGAAGGAGATGCTGCTATCGGTTTTGCTAGTTTCATTATTGATGAACTCATCGGGCTATATGTTCATCCTCAATATCAAGGTAAAGGAATTGGCCGGGCTTTAGTTCAACATTTTTGCGACGAAGCAATTGAACAAGGTATAGATAAGGTAATTACAACTGCTAGCCTTTATGCCGAAGGGTTTTATTTACGACTGGGATTTACTGCCATTAAAAGAGCGCCTCATTATTTAAGAAGTGGTGTAGTTGTTCCAGTTACTAAAATGAGTAAAACATTAAGGACTTCCAATTAAAAAAAATCTCCAAATTGATAACTGCTAGGATGGCAATATCTTGTTTTACAGAAGGTTAACACAACAACTTTTTCTACATGAACTATTATGTAAGTAAGTACTTGCCAGCATAAATGAATAAAACCATCCGTTCATCAACTCTCACCCGTACACGTTTGATAGAAGCTGCCTCACAGGTATTTGCTAGTTTAGGTGTTCAAGGAGCAACTACCCGTGAAATAGCTCGTGTTGCTGGTGTGAATGAGGTGACTTTATTTCGCCACTTTGCTAGCAAAGAACAACTTCTGGGAGCAGTAATGAAAAATGCTTTGGCACTCCAGACAGAAGCCCTTGCATACCCCGAAGCGTGGACGCAGGATCTAAAAATTGATTTAAGACACTATGCCCATCTTTACAATAATATGCTAGAGGCACAGGAAGATTTAATTCGTACCTTCATTGGAGAGGCTAAACGTCATCCTGATGCAGCGAAACAAGTGATTCAAGAAGCTGTCAAGCCTTTAGGGGAAAAACTCATAGCTTACCTGCAATCGAGTCAGAGACGAGGCACCGTCAGAGCAGACCTTGATCCATTTCCAGCCGTCGATATGTTTACAGGAATGCTGTTAGCTGGAATGCTATGCCGTAGTGTAAAATTCAATCAAGGTAGTTATAGCTGTGAAGACTATATTGAAACCTGTGTAGATATTTTTGTGCGCGGTATCAGTGCCACTCCCCTTTCAGTTGTCAATTAAAGTTGAGATTCCCGATGTCCGATTTATCTAAAAGTGTTTGTTGTTTTGCCAACACTTGTTTGCGTAACAAAAGTAATTGTCTATCTTTAATGCCTTCTGCAATTAATCCATCAACAGTTTTCATCAGATAATCAGCACAGGAACCCAATTTTCCTGATGCGGTGGCAATGCTATTAACAGTGGTTGTTAATGGTATCTGATGAGCGTATCTGGGATGTTGGCGATTGGCAACAAAAGCGATCGCAGGGAATTCGTGCGTACCATCAAACACCTTCACCCAACGAGCAACATAGACACCAGCTAACATCTCTCGTCGCCAAATCAGCAGTAATTCCGATGGGACATCAGCAGCAGCAATTCGATAAATAATACCACGACAACTACCGCCGCGATCGAGTCCTAAGAGTAATCCGGGATTTTCTGGAGTACCGCGACCGAGAATCATCCATGTACAAAAGCGCCGATGCCAACCATAAATGATCCCAGAACGGCGCTCTGCGTATGTGATTAGGGGATTCCATATCATTGAACCATAGGCAAATATCCAAATATCAGAATTCGGTGGTTGCTGTTGTAGTGCTTCATTGAGCGATCGCTGTAACTCATCTTCGCTCAGGGTAGTTACAGCGATTTTCAGGTAAATATACCACGCGGTAGGGGCAATTCATGAATTGCCCCTACGACAGATGTGGTTCAAATACATGAAAACTGCTGTAACTTGATTCCAGAGTGTGATGCATCTAATAATCTTGTCTGTAAGTTTCCGGCTTCGAGGTCGTTACGACTCTGAGTGACATAATATAGAATCTTCAGTAATTTCACTATCAATCTAAGAGGTTGTTTGAAAAGTTGTAAAGTATACTCCAAACCTCTCCCCGAAAGGTCGAGAGGCTTTGAAACCCCCATTCTCTTGTAGGGAAGAGGGGCTGGGGGGTTAGGTTTTTGAGGCTTAGATGTTACCAAAAAAAACTTTTCAAACATCCTCTAAGATAAGTTAATTATCGTATAACTCCCTTTCCCGTTTTAGATTTTAGATTTTAGATTTTCCTTAAATCCAAAATCTAAAATCCAATATTGAATTAATGTTCTTGTCCTGTTGGTCGAATGAGGATTTCGTTGACATTAACGCGCGGCGGTTGCGTCAGGGCATAAACGATCGCAGCAGCAATGTCTTCGCTTTGCAGAGGTTGAATTGAATTGCGTCGTTCTTGAATCCGTTGTTTGGCAACGGGATCGGTAATTTGGTTGTCAATTTCCGTATCCACCAAACCAGGTTCGATAATGGTGACGCGAATGTTGTCCTTGTAGACTTCTTGGCGCAATGCTTCCGAGAGGGCATTAACACCCCATTTAGTAGCATTATAAACACCGAGACCCGCCCGCGCTGTCCGGCCAGCCACCGAGGAGATATTGACTATATGCCCCGATTTTTGCGCCTTAAATAGAGGCAAAACAGCATGAGTAGCATATAGCAGTCCGAGTACATTGAGGTCGAAGGATCGCCGCCAGTCTGAGCTATTTCCCTCTTCAATGGTGCCGAGTAAGGCAATCCCGGCATTATTCACAAGGATATCGACTCTTCCCAATTCTGCATTTGCCTTTGCCACCAAGTTATTTACCTGAGTTTCATCAGTGACATCGGTGATAATAGGCAATGCCTTGCCACCACTAGCTTCGATGCGTTCTGCTAATGCCTGAATGCGATCGCCACGCCTAGCAGCGAGTACTACTGTTGCTCCAATTGAAGCCAAAGCGATCGCGGTTGCTTCTCCAATTCCGGCTGAAGCACCAGTGATAATTGCTACTTTTCCTTCTAATTTACCTGTCATCGGATTATCTCACTCCTTAGTAATTGGGCATTGGGCATTGGGCATTGGGCATTAATTATTCCTCCTCTGCTTCCTGCTACTTAAATGCTACTAAAAACGGTAGTCTAAAAGAATCACCACATAGCATCTATTTAGTGTGTCATGTTACCCAAACCGAAGAAATATTGGACACCCCAGCACTGGGCAAGTTGGAAGCCCTTTGGCATTGGCGAACAGTACCCTAACAACTATTGGGAGGTATTTCGGGCAATTTGGCTATCTCGTGACAAACTACCTTATGCGTGGAATATCCTCGATAAAGGTGTCTGTGATGGTTGCGCTCTCGGAACAACGGGGATGAAAGACTGGACTTTAGATGGTATCCATCTCTGCAATGTTCGATTGCGACTATTGCGGATGAATACTATGCCAGCTTTTGACCCTGTACTATTGTCAGATGTCTCGCAGTTACAAAAGCAAAAAAGTGCCCAATTACGCGATTTGGGACGACTTCCTTACCCGATGATCCGTCAATGCGGGGAAAAAGGCTTTCGCCGTGTGAGTTGGGATGAAGCTTTAGGGGTAATTAGCGATCGCATCCACGCTACCACACCAGACCGCCTCAGTTTTTATGTTACCAGTCGCGGTACTGTCAACGAAACTTATTATGCTACCCAAAAAGCTGTGCGGGCAATGGGAAGTAATAATATTGATAACGCCGCCCGCATTTGCCATTCTCCCAGCACGGCAGGACTGAAAGCGGCTCTCGGTGCTGCGGCTACCACCTGTTCTTATAAAGATTGGATTGGAACTGATTTATTAGTCTTCATTGGTTCCAACGTTGCCAATAATCAGCCTGTCACCGTTAAGTATCTCCATTACGCCAAAAAAGCTGGCACTAAGATTGTAGTTATTAACACTTACCGCGAACCAGGAATGGAGCGCTACTGGGTGCCCTCAATTGTGGAAAGTGCTGTTTTCGGTACAAAGTTTGCCGAAGACTTCTTCTTAATTAACATGGGCGGGGATATAGCATTTTTGAATGGCACTATTAAACATATAATTGCTAACAATTGGGTAGACCAGTCATTTATAGATTTGCACACAGTTGGCTTTGGCGAACTCAAAGCATCCTTAGAAAGCCAATCTTGGGAAGAATTAGAGCGACTTTCTGGCACATCTCGTGAGGAAATGTCTGCCTTTGCCAAAATGGTCAAAGAAGCTAATAAAGCCGTATTTGTTTGGAGTATGGGCATTACCCAGCATGAATGCGGTGAAGATAATGTGCGAAGTATCATCAACTTAGCTCTCACCAAAGGTTTTGTTGGTCGGGAAGGTTGCGGTTTGATGCCAATTCGTGGTCACTCTGGGGTGCAGGGTGGTGCAGAGATGGGATGTTACGCCACAGTATTTCCTGGTGGTAAATCTATCACTCCAGAAAATGCTGCCCAATTGAGTCAGCATTGGGGCTTTGAAGTGCCAGCAACTAAAGGTTTAATTGCTCCAGAAATGATTAACGCCGCACATCAGGGACAATTAGATGTATTGTTTTCCGTGGGCGGGAATTTTTTAGAAGTACTACCAGAACCAGATTATGTGGAAGCGGCGCTGAAGCAAATACCCTTGCGGGTACATATAGATATTGTTCTTTCCAGCCAAATGTTAGTGGAACCGGCTGATACTGTGGTGCTTTTACCTGCGACGACTCGCTACGAAATCCCAGGAGGAGTCACAGAAACTAACACCGAACGCCGGGTAATTTTCAGTCCAGAAATTCCGGGTTCGCGCATTGGGGAAGCGCGTCCAGAGTGGGAAGTGTTTTTGGAATTGGCAAGGCGGGTAAAACCAGATTTGGCAGATAAGCTGATGTTTGCTGATACAGCTGCTATCCGTCAAGAAATTGCTCAAGTTGTCCCCCAATATGCAGGTATTCAACACTTACAGCAAGCTGGCGATCAGTTTCAGTATGGCGGCTCACATTTATGCTTTGGTTGGAATTTTCCTACAGCCGATGGTAAAGCACACTTTGGGGTATTATCGCCACGCCAAAGAGAATTACCAGAAGGCTATTTCTTAGTAGCAACGCGCCGAGGCAAACAATTTAATAGTATGGTGCAGGAACGCAAGGATGCAATTACTGGGGCGGTGCGAGAGGCGGTACTAATGAATGCTGGTGATGCGGCACAGTTGGGTTTAAAAAATGAGGATAAGGTAATTCTGAAGAATGAGTTAGGCGAGTTATCCTGTCAAGTCTATATTGCCCCAATTCAGTCAAGAAACTTGCAAGTACATTGGCCAGAAGGGAATGTGCTACTAGATAAAAGTAAGCGATCGCTCGAAGGAGTTCCTGATTATAATGCAATAGTACGCTTAGAAAAGCAAACCTAATATTAACGCTTGACCACTGCTACACTCGACTTAATATTACTCCAAAACTTGCAGCCATGTCTGTCGCCAAAGATTTTGAAACCACAGAAGATGTTATATTTCCACCAGGGGATTTAGAAAGTAACGAACCACCATTGGAAACATACCTACATTTGCAGCAAATGCTGCTATTGATCAAATGCCTTGATTGGTGGTGGCGAGACCACGACAACTTTTTTGCTGCCGGCAATCTTAGCATTCATTACAGTCCACGCCAGCGTAAATCCCAAGACTTTCGGGGTCCAGATTTCTTTGTTGTATTGGATACTGAACGTAAACCCCGTGATAGTTGGGTTGTTTGGGAAGAGGACGGCAAATATCCGAATTTGATTATAGAACTGCTTTCAAAGTCAACGGCAGCGATTGACAAGGGCTTAAAAAAACAAATTTACCAAGATATCTTTCGCACCCCGGAATATTTCTGGTTTGACCCCAGAAATCTAGAATTTGCTGGGTTTATTTTGTTGGGTGGTACTTATCAACCGATTGAACCCAACCCAGAAGGATTGTTGTGGAGTCAGCAGCTAAGTTTGTATTTGGGTGTTCATGAAAATCAATTGCGCTATTTCAATGCGGAAGGACAGTTAATGCCTACACCTGAAGAAATTGCACTGTCGGAAGCGGAACACGCCGAGCAAGAAAGACAAAAAGCGGAACGCCTAGCAGCAAAGTTGCGAGAATTGGGTGTTGACCCAGATACGATTTAAAGTATGCAGACTTGCTCTAAAAATCATGGAAGCTCAACCAAAGGAGGTTAGGAATTATTTAACATATAACGGTATCAATCCTTTCTTTGAGTGGTTTAACTCTTTGCCAGATAGAAAAGCAAAGGCTAAAATTAGAGCAAGGCTTGACCGAGTAGAAACAGGTAATTTCGGTGATTGTAAATCAGTGGGAGATGGGGTTTGTGAACTGAGAATAGACTATAGTTCTGGTTATCGCGTTTACTTTGGGCAAGAAGGGTCAGCAATTATTATTCTTTTGTGCGGTGGTGATAAAAGTACTCAAGAAAAAGATATTGATAAAGCAAAAGAATATTGGGAAGATTACAGGAGTAGAGATAATGCCTAAAAGTGCAATCTATCACGAAAAACTGATTGAAGGCCTCAAAGACCCATTAGAAGCAGCAGTTTATATCGAAGTTGTTTTAGAAGAAGGCGACCCGAAAATGTTAAGTAAGGCGCTGAAAAATGTGATCGAGGCAAAAGGTGGAATTGATCAATTTTCTGTAGAAGTTAAGCAAGTTTATGACAAACTCGAACAGATATTATCCGAGAAAGAAGAAATAGAATTTTATTGCCTGAATGCTTTACTAGATGCATTAGGGTTGCATTTTGCGGTAACAGTTAAGGTAAGCTGAAAGCCTTAAATGCTAAACTTCATAAGTCTCAATGCGAGAGAAAAGAATTATAACTTTCCCCTCTAGTTTCCCGCTTACTACGGGAAGATGACCCTCAGGCGATGAAATATCAAAATTAACTTCTTTACTCAGAATCTTCACCTAAATCAGATTGGCGACTATTGCGAACATGAAGAATTGCTACAATATTTTCTTTAACAACAAACACGCACTCGATATTTTCTTTGTTTTCCAACCCAGAGTTGCCGAATTTCACGACCAATCACTGGTGCTTCTGGTGCTATGCTACAGCGATGAGGAAATTATTGAAGTGAAGCGATCGCGTCTTGAAGTTCGTAATACCAGTTATATCATGTCCGCATAATTAGTTATGCTAACCACAGTCAATACACCCCACCCCCAGCCCCTAAGAGCTTGCGGGGAGGGGAGACAAAGCATAGCTTTGGCGGGGGTGGGGTTCTTCGGGTTTAATAAGCAATCAAGCGGACATGATATTATTGGCTAATTCAGCACTCAGATTGTCGCACATCCAACGATAGGATGTTTCGATTTCTTCAAAGGCAGTGGGTTGAATGATAACCTGGTAACTCATGGGCGAGGCGGAATGCCAAGTTTGTGTTGTAGGGTTGCCAAGGCTTGTTCAGCCGGAATTCCTTCACCCTGCTCAAACTCATCTAGTCCTTTACGAATACCTACTATCATTTCTAGATAATCAATGCGTTCTAAGAGTTCTTTGTATGTGGCTAGTGGCTGTTTTTGGGCTGTTTTGAGTGATTTCAAAAACCCAAGTAGATCCTCTAGCAGTTCGTTTGGAGTGTTGTCAAATATTTGACTTTAGCAAGCTCGGTTAATTTAGCATTTTCTCACAAATGATTTAGGATTGCTATATCATTTATTTTCGACAACATCTAGACCTGTCCTAGCTACTGATTTAATATCAACATCCTGATTGTTTAGCAGCACTATTATGGTGGTCTTTTGATTAGGGAGATATGCAAGCAATGTTACGAAGCCATAAGCTGTACCACTATGCCCAATTGCTGTTTCCAAAGGAGATGAAAAACGTTCTACACCCAACCCATAGCTATAACCTTCGCCATTATCTTTAAATTTCAGCATTTCTTTCATCATCTGCGACGAAAGTAAGGTTTTTTTGACAAATAAGGCTTTGGCGAACTTGGCTAAATCCTCTGCTGTTGAAACCAATCCGCCATCTCCTAAACCATTGCCATCATTGACTTCGGCGTAGCTCTCTAGCTTACCACGCTTATGGCGATCGCCATAACCTGTAGCTACTTCTCCAATTGTCGGTTCGCGCAGTTCCGTGAAGGTATGTTTTAATCCCAATGGTTTTAAAATCTGACTGCGGATTGCTTGGGCGAGAGTTCCTTTAGTGATATTTTCAACAATCAGTTCCAAAAGAATGTAGTTACCGTCAGTATAAATAAATTTTTCTCCGGGATTTGCACGCGGTTGTTCTTGGTACATATACGGAATAGCTTCTCTAGCTGTCCAAGGCTGTGAGCGACTTCTTTTCGCTGTAGCTTCAATAAACTCTTTTGTTTCTAGGTATTCTGCAATACCACTGGTATGGTTGAGCAGTTGACGAACTGTAATTCTGTCGCTGTTGATAATATGAGGACTGATGTCTCTTGGTAAGTAGGTTGCGATCGCCTGATCTAATTCTATCTTCCCTTGTTCTACTAATTTCAGCACAACCACCGCCATAAAAGTTTTACTCATACTGGCAATAGAAAAGCCATCTGTGGTTTTCATCCGGGCTTTAGTTGACAAGTCATTTACACCAGATGCTCCCAGCCAAGAACCTTTAGGTGTAGAAATATACATGACTCCCCCAGGAATTTTCTGTTCTACAACTATCTCATTTAAAAGTTTCTGTAGTCGAGAACTTTTTCCGACGGTGGAGGTAGATATAACTTGTTTAGCAAAAGATTTTCCAATTACTCTCTGACTAATGTTACTACCCACTAAGTATCCTGCAAAACTCAGGGAAATCACGAAGACTATTGCCAATAAAATTTTCCTGAAAGCCAAAAATTTTAGGTTCATTTTACTTCCTAAACAGAAACCTAGCGATCTCGCTCAACGGCACAAAGTAGTTGGTGAGCATGAAAGAGACATCTAATATACAAATAGCATTACTCTGTTTCCAGATTAGTATCAAAATTTCAATTCACCAACTCTCATAAATATGACAACAACAACTAAAAGCAAAACCAAAGCCACTGTTTGGGTAATGGAAAAAGGTCAAGTCCGACCTCGTTTAGATCATCTCACTACTGAAGAGCCTTTAGAAATTCGTCTTGTTCCTTTCCAGAAGACGCTAGCTGTAACTATGAGGACACCAGGAGCAGATTTTGAACTGGCTGCTGGTTTCCTCTACAGTGAAGGAGTCGTTAGCCGCAGAGAAGATATCCGACGGATAAGTTACTGCGTAGATGAATTAGTAGATGGTGAGCAACGCCATAACATCGTCAATGTAGAACTGCGGGATGGGTTGATTCCAGACTTACAGCCATTGGAGCGTCATTTTTACACTAGTAGCGCCTGTGGGGTGTGTGGCAAAGCTAGCCTTGAAGCTTTGCGTCTACGAGGATGTCCAGTGATTCCTTCTGGCCCAACAGTAACACCTGAGATCATCTACAGTTTACCAGACAAGCTCAGGGCTGCTCAAGGTATCTTCACTGCTACAGGGGGTTTACACGCTGCGGCTACCTTCGATACTCAAGGACAACTGTTAAACCTATGGGAGGATATTGGGCGACACAATGCTTTGGATAAATTGATTGGTACAGCTTTGCTCAGTGACGAGTTGCCTTTAAATAATTGTATTGTCCTGGTTAGTGGACGCTCTAGTTTTGAGATTTTGCAAAAGTCTACAACTGCTGGAGTTCCCATTGTCTGTTCTGTTTCCGCTCCCAGTAGTTTGGCGGTGTCTGTAGCCGAGGAGTTCGGGATTACCTTAATTGGATTCCTGCGCGGAGAACGGTTCAATATTTACACTGGTTTGCAAAGAATAAACGGTGCTGAATAACACGGATTTATTGTAACTTAAAGGGTTTAAGAACCTGCAATCTAGATGTAGCACCCATTTCAGTCGGGGTTTAAATCCCCCGGAGTTGCTCCTCTTGGGGAGACCCCAAGACCGCACTCCTCAATTCTTGGAGACGCACTCGCGTTCGTCTGAAATGTCTTTAATTTTGAATTTTGAATTTTGAATTTTGAATTGTTAATGACACTCCGAAACGTCTTACACTACCGACATAGTTATCACTGGTGGTGGAATACCGAGCGATGTATAGAAATGTTAAAAGATTTACTGCTATTTTTCTGTTGGTTTTTCTGTTGATTGTTTCTATCAACTTTGCAGTAATTGCTCAAGATAGTTCAGATGTCCCTTCTGTGAATTTTGCATCCCCTCAGGTATGTTCAGTACCTCCTGGTCTCAAAACTCAACAAGTTATTGCTGACAATGATCGTAACCAAGTTACAATGGGCGATCGCATCAGGATAAGAGTTGAAGGATTAGCAGCAGCGACTAGAAATGTAACCCCTAAAGGCAACTCATTTGATCCTCGCCAATTAGTATTGTACCTGGATGGCTATGAACTAGAGGATGTCCACGGAGAACCAGTCCTCGTCACGGTTCCAGATAAAGATCAAAGCAAAATTGTTGATGATAATTGGTTAGCCTTTCGACTTGAACGTACCGACTCGTCTCAATCTGCATGGAATACGCTTCTTGGTCAAGGAAATAGATACAGTATTAACGTGATTCCGGGAGTCGGCTGTCCCAAGAAACTGGCGATTCCGGTGAGTAATCCTCTCTCACCGCCTAAATTAAAAATAGTTCTGTTCTCGTGGCGATTTTGGTTGTCTCTGGTTCTACTTCTGTCTATTGCATTAATATTCACTAGGTATTGCCGAAACAGCCTTCGTAGCCCAGGAATAGAAGGGGTTTATTACTCTAAAAAAACACAAGAGGTTGAAACTGTTGGGATTCAAATGGAATATCGGAAAAACCGAATTAGTCAATTTTTTCTTGGGAGGAAAAAAAATAACAAAAACCCTTTCAGCCTATCAATATCTCAACTGGCTTTTTGGACATTTCTAATTTTTGGTTCTTACCTGATTATCTACGGCATAACAGGAGATTATGCCCATATTTTGAATCGACAAGCACTAATTTTATTAGGAGTTAACTCTGTAACTGCATTTGGTACTTCGTTAATTGATGGACAGGGTAATGAGGAAGATAGAAAAGGTAGTCAAGACGTTTCTGAAGGTTTTTTTACCGATATATTATCGGACATTAATGGAGTCAACTTTCATCGGTTCCAAACATTTATTTGGACAGTTGCGCTCGGACTATTCTTTATTGTGCAGGTGATTAAAAATCTGGCAATGCCGCAATTTGATGATACACTTCTGACACTACAAGGAATCAGTGCGGCAACATATCTTGGACTGAGAGGGCAAGAGCAGCATGGCATGAAAAAAGTTCCCGAATCTATAGCTAAAGAAGATAATTCACCCGAACAGCCGCTTCGATCAAAACAAGACAATCCACTAGAGAGCGATTCATCAGATGTTGGACTGAGAGGGCAAGAACAGCATGATAGGATAAAAGATCCAGAATCTACACCTAAAGAAGAGAATTCACCCGAACAGCCGCTTCCACCAAAACAAGACAATCCACCAGAGAGCGATTCATCGATTCCTGGTAGCTAATGGTGGATTATAGCGGTTCCCATTCAGATGCAGTACAAGGTTACATCACGAGGTGTAGGGGCACGGCATTGCCGTGCCCCTACGGGTGTACCTCACGTAAACGATAACTGCTATAGAAGTTGAATTGGCTGGGTTGGCGTACCCGCCCAATCTAAGCGATCGCACTCGCTAGTAATGAATAGTTTGTAGTAAGGACTTTAGTACTTAGAAAACAAGGACTAAAGTCCTTACTACGAACTTCTTAGTATGGGCAATAATTTCAGACATTAGGATCAACTAAATTTGTAATCATACCTTGTATGGTATTTCTCCACACACTTTCAGATTTCATCGACTGCGATTTTACTATCAGCGACTCATCTTGTAGTTATTGGTACGAAGGGCGTTGTCTCCAAAGTGGCGCTCGCTTAAAATTACCCCGCACCCCAATGTCCGAAGCGATCGCTCATGGACTAATGCAACAACTTGCCAACAATGACTGTTATTCTCATGAAGGCAAGATGTATGGAATACTATTGGTTGAACTGCCTAATGGCGAACAACGGGTACTCAAAGCCTTTTCCGGTCTTTTGAATGGTTGCAGTGTCGTTGAGGGCTGGGTGCCGCTAATTCCCGGAAGAGACGAAGTTGCTTTCGAGGAAGCCCGCACTTTGGCTGAGTTGGACACGATTAAGCAAGAAATTATTACTTTAAAGCAACTGACTGAACGCCAGCAGTACCAAACCCTGTTTGATGAATTTGAGCAGCAGTTGCAAGTAATGAGCGATCGCCATCGCCATTGCAAATATCAACGACAGGAAAAACGTCAGCAAGTCTGCAATACACTGACTCCAGAAGCCCTAACTATTGCCCTGGAACAACTCGACGAAGAGAGTCGTCAGCAGGGAATTGAGCGACGACAACTTAAACGCCAGCAAAATGAAGTATTACAGCCCCTCCAACAGTTAATTGCCGCAACGGATGCGCGAATTACCGAATTGAAACAACGGCGTAAAGCATTGTCTCGTCAATTACAAGCTCAGATGCAGGCTAGCTACAGCCTGACTAATTTTTCGGGGCGATCGCAATCATTACAGCAATTGATGCCAGGAGGTTCACCCACTGGCACAGGAGATTGTTGTGCCCCAAAGCTGCTCCATTATGCGGCAACGCATCATCTCAAACCACTGGCAATGGCGGAATTTTGGTGGGGTGCGTCTTCAGTAAATCAGGATAAAATTCGCGGAGAATTTTATGGCGCGTGTGACGAGCGATGTCAACCATTGATGGGGTTTTTGCTCTCAGGATTAAAACCTATTTCAATCCCTAATAGGGATTTTTACATAACTAACCCACTGTTGCTAAATACATTAACACATTTGCGTAGCTCCAATGAAAGTAATTTCCCAGCGTTCCCCTCTATTAAGGGAGAGATCCCCATTATTTATGAGGATGAATGGCTGATTGGTGTCAACAAACCTGCTGGGCTACTTTCGGTGCCTGGTCGTTATGGCGATGGCCAAGATAGTGTTTTGAGTCGCTTACGTCATCTGTTACCGGATGGTATGGCACTTGCATCTGTGCATCGCTTAGATCAGGAAACATCTGGTATTTTGTTGTTAGCACGCGATCGCCAAACCCATCGCCAACTCAGCCAGCAGTTTCAGCAACGCCAGATTCACAAGGTTTATGAAGCCATACTTGCCGGCGCTGTGACAGTTGAGCAAGATGTGATTGACTTGCCACTATGGGGAGATCCTAAAAATCGCCCTGAGCAAAAAGTTGATTGGCAACACGGCAAACCCAGCTTGACACGGTTCCAGGTAATGGCCAGAGAAGGAGACTACACCCGCGTAGAATTTACGCCGCTCACAGGACGCACTCATCAGTTGAGGGTTCATGCGGCTGATACACGAGGACTTGGGGTAACTATTTTAGGCGATCGCCTTTATGGATGTCGTGCAGTTACCAGTCGGTTACATCTGCACGCCAGAGAACTTCGCTTCCAGCATCCACAGTTAGAAAAAACCCTGCACTTACAAGCAAATACCCCCTTTTAAAGCGTAAGTTCAACGGGTAGCCTTACGCTGTATTCATTTTTAATTTTTAATTCCGCCTTGTGGTACTAGCCTATTGCTTTTTAAATTTGTATGTGATAATTTCTGCTTGTAGTTAATTCAACGGTTATCCGACCAACTTACCGGATTTAAGGGAACTAATAATATCATAGCTAAGAGACTTCACAATAAAAAATATCCAACTAATTATTGTGAGACACCCCACAAAATTGGATGATTTATTCCTTGGAAATCCCTAAATGAGCGGTAAAGACAAGAATGCTGGAGTTGACATATAGACTCTCATTCTTACCTTTTCTTGAATAAAAGGAGTAATAAAAAAGTTGTTGAATCAGTTCAAAAAGTTATTATTTTTATTATCAGAACGCTCAGGTAAGTCCTTTAGTGGATTATTGGTTGCTAGTTCCTGGCTAGGTTTGGCGATTTTTGGCTGCACTCCTAGTAACTCTGCAAATACTAATATCACTGCCCAAAATGTCAGTAACCAGACTCAAGAGAAAACCAGCCTGATTCGCCTGGGATACCAAAAGGGAGGTGTGGTACCAATTGCACGTCAACGAGGAGAGTTAGAAAAGAGGCTTGCGGCTGAGAATATCAAAGTTGAATGGGCTGGCCCCTTTGATCGATGTGCTACTTTACTCCAAGCAATTAGCGCTAATCAAGCCGATATCGGTGGGTGTGGGGACATTCCTGGATTGTCAGCTATTGCTGCCGGTCAGGAGCTTTGCATTGGGGCTGTCCAGCGTCCTAGACCTGAGTCATTGGCCAGTGCGATCGTAGTGCGTGGTGATTCTTCTATTCGTAAGCCTGCTGACCTTGTAGGTAAAAAAGTTGCTGTAAATCAGGCTGGTGCAGGTGAGTACCTGTTATTAAAAGTATTAGAAAAAGAGAACATTCCTAAAGATAAAGTTCAGCGTGTCTTCTTAGCTCCAACTGATGCTGCACCTGCCCTCTACCAAGGAACTGTGGACGCTTGGGCAGTTTGGGAACCTTATGTTTCAGTTGCCGAATTAGAACATGGTGCGAGGAGAATCACCACAACTCATCCAGCCCCCACCTATAGTGTAATGCTTGTGCGTAATGAGGCTGCGGCTAAATCTCCAGAGGCGGTGAAAGCTGCTTTCAGGGGTTTAACCAAGGAATACGATTGGTTGAATGTAAATACGGCAAAATCAGCCGAATTTCTGGTTAAGGATATCAAAATCTCCCCAGCCGTAGCCAAGCGGGTAACTGAGAATCAAGGGCCACAGTTTCTTGTCACACCGAATGCTGATGATGTTGCCAAAATTCAGAAGACTGCCGACTGGATGCTGGAACAAAAGATTCTACCGAAAAGGGTAGATGTTGCTGCGACTATCTGCCCCACAGCTAAGTAGGAGCAGGGGAAGCAGAGGGAAATGCCCAATGCCCCATTCCCAAATAAGATTTGTAATTTTTGAGGTGATGCACTATGCCAATTGCTTCTCTACGAGATGCTTTGCGAAGTTTCCACTTGCAATGAGGCACTTGTAAATTTTCCCACCCACTTACTTAATAATTCATTCATAAGGAATATAATTCATGACCAAAGTATTCATTCTCGATGCCAACCAACAACCCTTGTATCCAGTACGCATCAGCCATGCTAGGCTGCTATTGTCACAAGGTAAAGCTACCGTATTTCAGCGATATCCCTTTACTATCATTCTGAAGGAGTCCCTTTCTCATTTAAAACTTGAGCAACTTGGCTTCAAGATTCATCCTGGCACTAAAATAATTCGTAATGACGCTTGATGACTCGCTACCGCTACGCTAACGTATTACAGCACACTAAAGGGCATATTCGTTCTAGATACGGTGGGACGATTAGTGTGGGATTTAAGCGCGGCTCAATAATCAAGCATACAAAATTTGGATTTTGTTATGTCGGTGGTTGGCAGAAATCACCAACAAAAAAAGATCCAAGTAGAAGAACAATTAGCTTACACAGTTTAGACACTGGTAAACGATTAACACAAAATGCACTTTCAAATGATTGTTTGTTCAAAGCATATTCTTCATGGAGAAGCACGGCAGTTTTAACTGCCGTTCGGCTTTCCTCCACGCATCTATTGTCAAGTGGTTTCCAGGCGTATCGAGGATTTTCTGATGACTAATCACACTATCTTAGAACCATTAGCAGAAGACCAATGGTTTATTGAGAGTCAAGAACTACGATCCTTTGTAGCAACAGTGCGGGAAATTAGCGCTAGTACTGTTGACGATCGCACACAAACTCTAGCCAGACTAGAACCATATTTTCAAGAACTACTTGCCCAACAGGAATGGCTACCCCAAAAGTTTGCTCAAGTCAACCCCGAAAGCCGGATGGGTGGAGGTATTGGTCAATGGTTGCTTTATCGCGCCAAAGACCGTTCCCTGTCAGTCTTCAGTTTGGTGATTCCTCCAGGTTCTACGACTCCCATCCACGACCATTTGGCTTGGGGATTGATTGGTTTATACAAAGGCAATCAAGAAGAAACAGTCTATCGCCGTGTAGATAGCGGTAATGCCCAAGGACACGCACAATTACAAATAACTGAAGTGCGTAGGCTTTGCCCGCCGCAGGCATCACTTCAATCAGGCGATATCTACCGCCTCTTACCCCCAGATGGTGATATCCACGCCGTCAAAACCACATCCCAGAGTGCATCTGTATCCATTCATCTCCTGGGTAATGATACTGGTTGCGTATTGCGTCACCAGTTCATCCCAGAATCTCAGAGCGTCAAATCTTTTCGCTCTGGATATTCCAACGCTCCCTGTAAAGAAGAAGAAGAATAAAGAATATGCCCAAGTACGATAGACCACAACCCCCAGTATTCGAGGGAATTGAAGAAGAACGCCTACACCGGAAGCAACGCCTCGCTGCTGCCTTTCGCCTGTTTGGTAAGTTTGGCTTCAGTGAGGGAATCGCTGGCCATATTACGGCTCGCGATCCAGAGTTTACAGACCATTTTTGGGTAAATCCATTCGGTACATACTTCGGTCATATCCGAGTTTCCGACCTGATCTTAGTTAACAGAGAAGGTGAGGTGGTTAAAGGCGATGCTCAGGTAAATCGAGCGGCTTTCGCGATCCATTCTCAGATTCATGAAGCTCGACCTGATGTAATCGCAGCAGCTCACGCCCATTCGCTTTATGGTAAAGCCTGGTCTAGCTTAGGTCGTCTTCTTGACCCTTTGACTCAAGATTCTTGTGCTTTTTACGAAGATCACGCCCTGTTTGACGATTTCACAGGTGTTGTTTTAGAAACTTCTGAAGGTCATCGACTGGCAGGAGCCTTGGGGCCAAAGAAAGCCATAATCCTGCGTAACCACAGCATTTTAACTGTGGGACATACAGTAGATGAAGCTGCCTTTTGGTATATTAGCTTAGAGCGATCGTGCCAAGCCCAATTGCTGGCAGAAGCTGCGGGCAGACCCACTACTATCAAACACGAAACAGCCCGTTTAACCCAAACTCAAGTGGGGTCACATACAAATGGGTGGTTCAGTTTCCAGCCACTTTACGACAGGATTGTGCGCGAAGAACCTGATTTGCTGAATTAGTAATATGTTTAAATCTATGGTTCTACATGAGAAATCAAGACTTATGTATTTTTCTTTTTTCGTATGAAACCACCCTGGCGTAGCAAGATCCCCAAAGGGGTACACTACAAACCTTGAATTATTCATGCCGCTCTACTTACTTGAGGATATGCATTGAAGATTGACAGGGGCGATCGCACTTTCCCCCTTTATTCGTGACAGGTGAAGCGAAACTCTTTTTGTCAATAGTGGTTGGCTAAAAATTAATGCTGGTGTGTGGGTATTTAATTAACTTCTGTAAATGCTTTTTCGGGTCAGAATAAATGGCGCTTGTTTTAATGACGTTTAGGCGTAGGCATCGCTAGCCCTAAAATTGTGTTTCCTACGTCTGTTTTCCGCAAAGTTTTCAGCACTATTACTTATTGACAAATTGTTTATGACCTCAAACTGTCAATGACAGAATTGCTTAGTTCAAACTGCGATCGCCTCCATTAGAATCTCGTTAGCTGCACATTAGGTGAACTATTGCGAATTTATTTTCGCTCTCTACCAATGCCTATCAAATCGCGAATATCTTGAGAACTCGTCAAATCGCTAATGTCTTGAGAAGTCGAACATATCTATCAAATCACCGATCGCAGGACCGTTAATCGGTACATAGGGATTTGCGCGGCGGGTCTCAGGATTGGGTAGATTGTCACGACTACGACTAGTAAGTGGCGATAGTCCCCAATTCTTCTCGATAAACTTCAGAATCGAAACGTGGTCATAATACGTATGAACAACGCGACCACCGCGAGAGTATGGCGACACCACAATTAAAGGAATCCGTGTTCCGTCGCCGAAGAAGTCGAGGGGCTGAATGTAGCCAGAATCGTAATATCCACCACCCTCATCAACTGTGATCAGGATTGCTGTGTCCTTCCAGAGTTCGGGCTTGCTTTGAACCTCTTTGATAATCTTCTTACTAAAAGCTTCAAACAGATCAAATTTTGACGATCCTGGATGACCATCAAGTAAGCCACCAGGCTTCACAAAGGAGACGGCTGGCAGATAATTGTTGTGAATATCGTTATCCAGATCCGTGGTGTCCTTCAAATGCTCCGTTCTGACCTTTTCGTTCGTCATAATTGAGGTCACGTACTGGAAGGGATTGCAAATGTTGCAATAGACGTTGGTGTTACTGGTGGGATTTTGAACGTATTTATTCCAACCTTCACCGTAGTACCGCCACGAAATCCTCTTTTCCAACAACGCATCACCAATGGTGCGAACAGGTGACGGCGGGATCACAAAGCCATTGTTAGTGACCCCGTTGTTAACCGTTCCGTTACCAAAATAGCCAGGATCGTAGTTGTTCAGCAGATAGTAGGTATTTGCTGCACAGTTAGACTTTGGTTTGTAAGGGAGGGAATTCAGATAACTCAAAACAGGTCTCACCCCTGGCTGGCTGGGGTCAGAACAATTGGTGTAGGTGCCACCAGAATAACCATCCTGGGTGTAGAAGTTGTTGGTTCCAGGCTGCGGATTGGGATTCTCGATCTCATTTGTTGGTGGTGTGGCTGGATTGCCTTTGCCATTGCTGTACCAAATGGCATCACCGATACCAATCATCACGGAGTTTGCACCAGTGCCACCCATGACAGGTTGATGGTAGTTATCGCTGATTGCATAGTTATCAGCCAGAGACTTGAAGTATGCCACGTCTCCTTTGTTGACGTTGTAGAAGCCCATAGAGGTGGCACCCTCTTTATCGGTGAAAGTCGAAAACGGCTTCCCATTGCTGCCTGCGCCAACGTTCACCTCAACCCAAGGGAAAAGATCCTTAAGACAGCCACTGGGATTCTCTGCACTGGCATGGCTAATGCTGCAATCTGTCTGCTGCCACATCTGATAGAAGCGGTGTACAGGGCTAGCTGCGTAGGCGTCATAAGGCAAACTAGGAGTTAGTTCGAAAGGACCACTCCGTAGGTTATTTACGTTCTGGATTCGGGTATCCACGGTACCACTCGGCAATCCAGTTGCACCGGTCAGTAGCAGCTTGACATCCTCTGCTAGGAGCGCAGGTTCGGCAGCTTGGGCAGCAGCCAAGGTTTTGAAAGGAGGCGGATTCGTGTCACTTGCAACTTGTCCACCACCAGCTTTCGGCGGTGGTAGGGTTGTATAGGGTTCTTTGTTAGCAGGACTTATCGAGAAGGTATTAGTGACGGAAGCTTTGTATTGAGTTGCTGCTTGAAAGTTTGACCCAGGTGTTCCATTAGCATTGATAATGCCCTTGGATAACAGATTAGACACTGTTTGACCCGATCGCGGTTGGTAGGTACCGAAGAGATGATCGAAGGTTCGGTTCTCACCAACAATGACAATGACGTGTTTGATCGGAGTGAGGGTTCTAATTTCCTCAGCCTGGGCAAGGGTGGAAAATATCGGGCCTCCAGTCAGCCCCATAATCACTGCACCGATAGATGCATAATTTAAACATTTTTGTCTATCAGGTTTGTTCAACATGACATCACTAGAATGAACTACCGAGAATTAAGACTAGTGATACAGTGTTAAAGTGTGATTATGGTTTTAGTAAATGTTCTTTAACAACCAGTAAACCAAAAATACAGCGTGCAATACTCTTAGACAAAACCTAAAACCCTTATTATACAAGGACAGGACAGTTTTCACCTGTCGTCTGTCTCACTAGAGCGCCGACTTTTGCGTAAATCCGATCTTAAATTGGCGAAGGTGTTGCTTAACTGAACCTTATTGTCATATACTCCGGTAAACCTATAAGTTTATAGTATTGATATAGTTCAGAGTAATCATTTTGATGATTAACGTAATCTTTCGCCGTTTCATTGCCAAGTGGATATCCCCCGTCAAGTTCAGGAATATCCCCTTTAGCAACCAGTATTATAAGTTATTCTTTTCTTCTCCTTTACCAATAGTGGGAGCTTTTATTACAGGTCTTTCTCTGAGCTTGCTATTTGCTGCCTGTTCATCAACATCGACTGTTAATTCTTCTAATCCCAGTGCCACATCTGTTGGCAATTCTGCTTCTAATAAAGCAACAGTAGTCAGATTTGGCTATCAAAAAACGACCGTTTTGCTGAGAACTAAGGGTGTTTTAGAAAAGCGTTTAGCACCAGAAGGTATCACTGTGCAGTGGACTGAATTTCAAGCGGGGCCCCAACTACTAGAAGCGATGAATGTAGGTAGTATTGACATCGGCCCTGTAGGAGAATCACCGCCAATATTTGCCCAAGCTGCGGGAGCATCACTAACTTATGTTGTTGGGATTGCGGCTACTCCGGCTAGTTCAGCAATTCTTGTTCCCCAAAATTCCTCAATTCAAAAAGTTACTGACCTAAAAGGCAAAAAAATTGCCTTTCAAAAAGGGTCTAGTGCCCACTTATTGTTAGTCCAAGCTTTAGAAAAAGCTGGATTGAAATATACTGACATTGAACCTAAGTATTTGGCTCCGGCTGATGCCCGCGCTGCATTTGTCAAGGGTAGTGTAGATGCGTGGGTAATTTGGGACCCATTCTATGCAGCTGCTCAACAGGCAACTCAAGCTAGAGTCCTGATTGATGGCACTGGAATTAATAAACAGGGAGGATATTATTTGATAAGTCGCAAATTTGTCACTGAAAATCCTCAAACTGTCAAGGCAATACTGGAGGAGATTGAAAATCTAGAAGAATGGTCTAAACAGCATCGAGAAGAAGTAGCAAAAACTCTAGCACCTGTGTTAGGAATTGATTTAGAGACGATGAAAAAAGCAACTAATAGGCGGACTTTTGGGCTTGTGCCAGTTGACGACAATCTGATAAATCTACAACAAGGTGTTGCAGATACATATTATAAATTGAAGTTAATTCCCAAAGAGATAAATGTGAAGGATGCAGTGTTGACAAAAGAAGAATATGCGGCATTTTCACCAAAAACTTAAACTAGTAGAATGAATCGGCTGTCAGGGCATAGAGATATATGCCCCTACAAATGGAATTAGTGTTAGGAATAAACTATCTGACAAATTTTGAAATGTGAATCTGGAAATTGATTATGACTAATCCTACAGAACTACTGCGATCGCGTTACGGTGAAATTCCCTTCAATCCTGAAATTGAATGGAATGATTCGCTGACAGCATTACTATCTCACCGTTCAATCCGGTCTTATCTATCTGATCCTTTACCACCAGGAACTCTAGAGTTGCTAATTGCAGCCGCCCAATCTGCATCTACTTCCTCGAATTTGCAAACCTGGAGTGTGGTAGCTGTTGAAGATCAACAGCGCAAAGAGGAGTTATCTAAGCTAGCGGGAAACCAAGCACATATTAACCAAGTGCCTTTATTTTTGGTTTGGTTAGCAGACTTGGCGCGTCTAAGTTACGTTGCTGAGAGTCGCGGCATATCTCATGATGCTTTAGAATACTTGGAAATGTTTGTGACAGCAACAGTCGATGCCGCACTAGCGGCGCAAAATGCAACTGTAGCTGCTGAGTCCCTTGGTTTGGGAACAGTATATATCGGCGCACTACGGAACCGTCCCCAAGAGGTAGCAGCACTACTGAATTTACCGCCTTCTGTGTTCCCTGTATTTGGTCTATGTGTCGGCTATCGGAATCCTAAAGTTCAAGCGGCGATTAAGCCAAGGTTGCCCCAGTCAGCGATACTGCATCGTGAAACCTATAAATTGGCAGAACAAGAAGAAGCGATCGCTCACTACAACGACATCATCAAAGACTTTTATACTGAACAAAAGATGAATATTCCTGGCGATTGGTCAGAACACTCAGCCCAGCGAATTGCAACTCTTGAGGCTTTAAAGGGACGCGATCGCTTGCGTGAAGTTCTCAATAACCTTGGCTTCAAATTGCTGTAAACAAGAAGAATCAAGATTCGGGATTTACAACTTGGAATCTGTCAAGATTGATTTGGGGGAAGGGTTTGTAGAAATGCGACTACAAACCCTCTCATATCATGTCCGTATAAATAGTTATGATTCCCACAGTCATTGCACCCCACCCCCAACCCCTAAGAGCTTGCGGGGAGGGGAGACAAAGCGTAGCTTTAGCGGGGTGGGGTTCTTCGGGTTTAATAAGTAATCAAGCGTACATGACATCATAGCTGAATTTACGGTTACTTAATAGTAATATTTAGTTGTTAAAAATGCTTTTTTTGGGTTCGTATAACTTAGATAGATGATTAATCGCCTTTGTGCAAGCCATCAAGATTTTTTTGAAAATCAAGCTTAACTTAAGCGATCGCTAATTTGTCTCCAGGGGCAACAATGCCATTAGCTGTAAGACTGTTGGCTTCCTGATAAGCTATAACAGCCTTTTTAGTAGCTGGGCCAAAAATACCATCTGGCGATCCTGGATCGAATTCTGGGTGACTTGAGTCTTGGGCAACTTTTTTTAAAGTCTCCTGCAATTTTTTCACATTCGGGCCGATGCGACCTTCCTGAAGTGAAACAGTAGGAACGGTTAAAGCTTGGAGACGATCCAAAGCACCGTTGAATCTATTCCGATCTACATCACCCTCTATCCCAGGAAACCCAGTCTGGTCGCCTTTGTATTGGTGGAAAGTTTGAAATTTCCACCCACCTGGAATAGTAGGAGTGTTTGTATCAAAATGTGCAATCCACAGGTCATAGTCCGCAAAACGTGAGGTTTTGATCTTATCGTCCCAAAAGCTAGGTCCAGTGTAGATGATCGGTTTGTAACCTGTAGCAACTTCTACCGCAGTTAAGACGTTGGAAATCCGGTTAAGCTTTTCTGTGGAACTCAAGTCATCCCAATGATCGTTCTGCCCATGATTGTAATAGTCTTGTTCAATGTCTACCACTGGGGGGAGATCACCTGGTTCTATTTCTAGGGCTTGAGCAAACATTTCTACCTGTGGGTCAACCTCCTCAGAAGGACGAAAGAAGAGATATGCCCCACGAATAATACCAGCTTTCTTAATGGCAGGCCAGTAAGAAGTAAACTGCTTATCTTGCTTATAGGTTCCGTAGTTCACTCTAGCAAAAGTAAAGTCAATACCCTCACTTTTCACTTTTTCCCAATCGATATTCTCGCTGTTATCAGAAACGTCAATACCTTCAACTGACATAGCTTGTCTGTCCTTGTATGTGAAATTACTTGGCTAGCTACAATGTCATGTCGGCTGTTTTCGGAAATCTTCTATGCCGCAAGTAAAATCTTTACAAATTGCAAGCATCTGTCTAAGTGGTATTACAACTTAGCGGTGATGAAATTCGATCTCTTTCTCCAGAATCTTGATGTCATAGTTACCAAAGAAATCGTGGCCTAGTAAGCCGATGCTTGCTTTGGGAGCGATCGCTACCTGAAGATTATTGGCTGTAACTCCACCGACTGCAATAGATTTTACCTTACTGGTTGGGAATTCTACTTCGCTACCATCGGCAATTTGAGCTTGCATTGTACCTGTAGTCTGGAGTTTAAGTGTATTCGCCATATTTAGAGTGATAATGGTTCCAGTGGCACCTGTATCTACAATCATTTCAAAGGTTTTTTTGTCATTGAAGGTGACATCAATTATAGGAGTTCCACCAAAGCGGCGTTTGATTGGGACTCGAAAAACTCTGTTGTCTAAAGGTGTGACTATATTGCCACAAAGCCTTCCCAATCCAATGGTTTTACCAGAGGAAGTTACCATATAACATATTCCTGGATCGTCAGCTGTTGCCCAATGAGAGAATGCTAAAAACATCAGCGTCGGCATTAGTGCGATTGCAGCTAAGTTAACGGTCGCAATCCAACGCATCCAAGCATTCTTCATATTATATTTCTCTCCAAGTTTTCTGATATAGGTTAATAACTAAACTCCTTATAATGAATACAAAGTTTTGTGGTAAAATCCAGGTTTATTAATACAATATTTATGAACATATATCTACTACAACAAAGTTTCAAACATCTCGTGCTATTCTGAGTATATTTTTTGTCTATATATATAGGACTACTATTTGATTTTCAAAAAGATACGTAGGGTGTGTTAGCGACAGCGTAACGCACTAAATCCTTACGAATGGTGCGTTACGGATTTCATCCTAACGCACCCTACAGTACCTAATTTTGTTCAAAAATCAAATAGGAATCCTATAGCAGTTATCGTTGGTATGCAATAAATTTTGACCTCACTTCAATTCATCTCTCTTTTTAGGAGAGAGGAATTGAATCTTACTCCCCTTTGTAGAAGGGAAGGGTTGGAGGGTTCAGTCTATATTGAACTCAACCAAAAAGCACCATAATAATTTTCTTTATTTATGTTTATTTATCAGATAAAATTGCATCTTGCTCAATACATCTTACCTAGAATTACTGATTGATAATTAAAGATTAGGTAAAGACATGATAAAATTACTTAGAGCAGATTAAATCTGGTATGCTAAGAAGTTATATAAGAAAAATTTGTTAACTTATTCAAGGGTTGCTGCTGCATTGACAGCAGTTGCGATGGCATTTTTAACAGCAATATCTCTTTGTTCTAAGATGATATTTTCACCAATAGTACGCCCAGCAACTACACCGCAAATAGCAGCAGCAGCAAAATTATACACTCCTGCCATTTTGAATAGTGTGCCGCATTCCATCTCGTAATTCAAGATATTCAAGCGCCGATATTCTTCTGTAATGCCATGCAGCGATCGCATTAAATATGGATTCGCTGAATTAGTGCGTTCTTGTCCTTCATAAAAAGTATCAACTGATGCTGTGATTCCTATGTAATGTTCAATTTTTAATTCTCGTGCGGCTTTAACTAAAGCGACTGTCAGAAAAGGATCGGCTGCGGCTGGATACTCGACAGGTGCAATGTCATTTGCTGCACCTTGGCGACACAATGCGGCACTGCTAATGACAACGCTACCGACTGGTATATCAGGTTGAATTGATCCACAAGTTCCAATGCGAATAATTTGCCGGATTCCTACTTGTACTAACTCATTCACCACAATACTTAATGAAGGCGCACCCATACCACTAGTAGCTGATAAGATGGGGCGACCATTAGGTAAATATCCTACATAGCTATTGAGTCCGCGATTTTCTGACAACAAGCGTATATCTTGTAAATAAGTTTGGGCAATTAGGTGCGATCGCTCTGGATCGCCAGATAATAGGGCAATGCTAGGAGGCGATGAGCCTAAATCTTCTTGCCCAAAGCCAATGTGATGAAAGCGTTTACCAGTCATATAATTGTTGGCTCTGAACCCACCACTGATTGTTTTAAAGAACCATTGTCTCTGCTGCACCCAGTTGCAGGGCATAGAGGTTGGCATAGACACCCTGCTGATTGATCAGTTCAGCGTGAGTACCTCGCTCGACAATTTGTCCCTGCTGAATTACTAATACCTGATCTGCCTGGGTAACTGTACTGAGGCGGTGGGCAATTACGAAACTAGTACGACCTTGCAGTAAGCGGGCGATCGCAGTTTGTACCAGCGCTTCTGTACGGGTATCGATGCTGCTGGTGGCTTCATCAAGAATCAGGATTCGGGGGTTGATCAACACTGCACGGGCAATACTAATTAGTTGTCGCTGTCCTTGGCTCAGGGGAGCGCCCCGTTCGCCTAATTGAGTTGTATAACCCTGTGGGAGTAAGGTAACGAACTCATGTACATTTGCTAGTTGTGCAGCCGCTTCGATCTCAGCTTGAGTGGCGTAAGGAGCGCCAAAAGCTATATTTTCGGCGACGGTGCCAGTGAACAGAATATTGTCTTGTAAAACGATGCCTATTTGCCGCCGCAGACTTGCTTGAGTAACGCTACGCACATCAATATCATCAATTTTCACTGCACCGCCAGATACATCATAGAAGCGCAAAATCAAGTTAATAATTGTACTTTTTCCCGAACCGGTCGCCCCGACTAAGGCAACCATCTGCCCTGGATCGGCGTGCAAATTCACTCCCTTGAGAACCAGTTGATCTGGGTTGTAGCCAAACTTGACATTGGAGAATGTCACTTCACCTTGAATGAGCGGCATTTCTGTTGCATCAGGTGCGTCTTTGAGTTCTGACGGTTCATCTAGTAATAGAAAGATTCGCTCTAATCCGGCGAAAGCAGATTGAGCTTGGGTGTAAAACTGGCTGAGAATTTGGATAGGGCGGAAGAACTGCTGGACGTAAAGTAAAAAGGATGTCACCACACCCACTGTTGCAGCTCCCGTTACCGCCAGATAGCCACCATAAGCCAGTACACCTGCGGTTGCTAGTGTGTTGAGAAAATCGATGGAGGGCAAAAAGGCTGAAGTAATGGCTACAGCCTCTACGTTGGCATCTCTATTGGCGGCGTTAAGAATGTCGAATTCTTCGATATTCATCTGTACACGATTAAATGCCTGTGCTTCTCGAACGCTGCCAATATCTTCTTCTAACTTCGCGGAAAGCTCCCCAATGGTTTGTCGGGTGACGCGAAATCTGGCTCTTGCCCAACGTGCAAATAAGCCTGTAGTAAAAATCATCAGTGGCACAACTAGATTGCTCAACAAACCGAGTTTTAGGTTGATTGAGAGCATAGCAATAACAATGCCAACCAAACTGAAAGTGTTGCCCAGCATTTGGGCGATGGTCAATCCAAATGCCTGATTCACGGTATTGACATCATTTAGCAAGCGGCTCATTAAATCGCCTGCTTCGCTGCGATCGAAAAAGCTGAGTGGCAGACTTTGGATTTTAATAAAAATGTCTTGCCTCAGTTGAGCCAGCAATCGCTGCATAATCCAGCCGACTCGAACAATTTGACCTCGGATTGCTAAGATACCAAGCCCATAGTTCAGTCCAAGTAGAGCTAATAACTGTAGTAGTCCCTGTAAATTCCCTTGTTTAATCAGGTGATCAATTGACCATCCGAGAAAGAATGGCCCAATTGCCTGGGTTATAGCACCAATGAATACTAATGTCAGGGCGATGGGAATTTCTTTGCGATAGAGTAGCACGTATTGTAAAAAGCGCCCCAGGGTGGAAAGTTGCTGAGTTGTTTGTTCAGATGCAACAACGGGAATAGTGCCTCTCATACCAATTTTGAATTTTAGATTTTAGATTTGGGATTAAAAGTCTTTATTACAAGGCTGCGATCAAAAATTATGCTAATTGTCGATCATTTTTCTCCTTCGGCTTTACCTGAGATTCCAAAATCGCACCGTAGAGCGGGCTAGTTTGCATCAATTCCTCGTGAGTGCCTTGTGCCACCAATCGTCCTTTATCCATGAGAAAAATCCGATCGGCATTCTTGACGGTGCTAATGCGTTGAGCCACTACAAAAGTTGTACAAGCTCTTTGGTGCATTAAGTCATCGAGTTCGGCCTGAATCTGGGCAGCAGTTTTGGCATCCACAGCTGAGGTACTATCGTCTAAAATCAGAATACTGTAATCGGTTAGTAAGGTACGAGCGATCGCAATTCGTTGTTTTTGTCCACCAGACAAGCCTACGCCCCGTTCACCCACAATGGTCTCGTAGCTATCGGGTAGACCGATAATAAAATCGTGCATTTGTGCAGTTTTTGCCACCTCAATCACCTGCTCTAAGGTGGCATCGGGTTTGGCGTAGGCAATATTTTCGCGGATTGTACCAGAGAAGAGGGTGGTTTCCTGAAATACAATCCCAATACGGGATCTGAGGCTTTTGAGTGTGAAACTTTTTACATCTCGTCCGTCAATGCGAACTGCTCCCTTTGTGGCATCGTAAAAGCGGGGAATCAGGTTCATAATTGTGCTTTTTCCCGAACCAGTCATCCCTAAAACGGCAATTAGCTCGTTGGGCTTGGTTTCAAAGGAAACTTCTTTGAGAGTTTCATCTGTGGCTCCTGGATAGCGAAAGGAAACATTTTCAAAGGTGATTCTACCACCGCAGGTTTCAAATGGGACAGCACCGGGGCGATCGCGAATTTCGACTTCTGCATCGACAACTTCATAGACTCGTTCGGCAGAAGCAGCTGCTTGAGCGATGGCGGGTGCTGCAAATCCAATTAACAAAATCGGTTGGATAATCAAGGCTAGGTAAGAGTTAAACGCCACTAGTTCACCAATGGAGAACCGATTTCCAATCACCTGCGCTCCCCCGTAGCCGAAAACTGCCAGTGTGACCACATTACTCAGCAAAAATATCAACGGGAAGGTATCACGGATGGCGCTAATGGTCTTCATGTTTGCCTTGACTAGGGCATCATTCATGGTCGTGTAACGCGACCTTTCGGCTGATTCCCGCACAAAGGCTTTCACTACCCGAATTCCTAGCAAGTTCTCTTGCAATACAGCATTGAGGTTGCTCAGTTGCTCTTGTACTTGTCGGAAAAGTTTGTTATTTCGGCCAATGAATCGTGCCATCAACCATCCAGATAGGGGCACTACTGTCAGGGTAATCAGTGCTAATTGCCAGTTCATCACCAGCAAAAGCACCGAAATACTTACCAATGTCACAACTCCACCAATGACCTGAATTAAGCTGGTGCCGACAAAGGTACGGATTTGCTCAATATCGCTGGTGACACGGGTTAGGAGTTGGGAAGTCTGCGCCTGATCGTGATAGCTGAAACTGAGATTTTGAATCTTGCTAAAAATTTTGTTTCGCAGATCATAAGCTACACCCTGAGATACGGCTTCTGCTAGATAGCTTTGTCCAAAGTTAAATACACCACGAGCGATGGCGGCGAGTACCATCCAGGCGGCGCTGTATAGCACAACTTGGAGGTTTTTTTGGCTGATACCCTGATCAATTCCCCACCGAAATAGTTGTGGGGTGACAGCGTTTGCGATCGTCAACAACAACAGGCTGACCAATGCTCCGAGGGAAGTCCATCGGTAAGTGCTTAAACTTCTAAGCACGCGCTGGGTTGACCGTATCGACGAAGTTTCCTGGAGTTCTGGTAGCTGAACCAATGGTATTCACCCCTGTATCTTTTGAAAATTATCTCGTACTTTGATTGTAAAAAAACAATTGGTTATTTGAGAGTGGAGAATATGAAATATAGAGCAACTCTCCTAGTTGTGGTGGAAATTCCGAGTTTTGGGACAGTGGTATGGGAGAATAACTTTTTGGCAAGAATTGCGGCTAATCCGTTTCCAGACCTCAGAAAACCAAAGAACAAGAATAATGGCTCAAAATTTTCATAGCAATTCCCAACTTTCCTCGGATATCCCAACTGCTATCAATCACACAGCAAAGCCAAGTTCTGAGTTCTACTCTCTTTTTTCTGAGGAAGAAGTTTTAGGGATAATTGATGCATTAGAAGTCAAACGAGAAATCCCTCTAAAGTATTCTTATAAAGGGAGGGGTGCAAAAATCTGGGACGATTTTTATCTAAAATATATTATTCCTACATGGTATCGAATATCAAATGTAGAAATTGAGCTTTTAAAAAATAATTTTAAATACCTTGATGACAACATTAAAAGTAGCGAAAAAGTTAATATTGTAGACGTTGGTGCAGGAAATTCGTACCCAGTTAAAAAATTTATTCAAAGACTAAATAAGTTGGATAAAATTAATAAATATGTTGCCTTAGATATTAGTGAAGAATTGCTTCATGTATCCAGAAATAATTTTAGAAAATGGTTTCCTCAAGTCGATTTTATCAGTTCCACAATTGACATAGAAAATAGTTGTATACCCAAAATTTTATTCCAAAATCAAGCTAATCTTGAAATTGACGACACACCAAAAATATTTTTACACTTAGGAGTTACCATTGGGAATCATCAAAATCGAGATCAGGTACTCAAAAATTTTAGAGATAGTATGGGGAAAAATGATTTTCTAGTATTCACTAATGAAACTGGTTCTAACTCTCAATGGGATGGAAAAGTTAGAGGTGGCTGCAAGTATCATGTAGAAGAAATATATGGGTGGGTTAAAAATAAGATTGGGATTAAATCTGAAGATTGTGAACTTGTGAGAAAGTATGATTTAACAACCGATAGTGTAGTGGCTAATATTAAACTGCTTCATGATTACACTATAAATTTTAGTCGAATGGGGATAGATAAAAAGATTGAAATCTCTGAAGGTGAAGAGATTACTATTTGGCGACATCACAAGTATGAAATGCCTAAACTTTTGCAAGAAATAGAACGTTCTGGACTACAACTTCTTCACTATACTACTGACAAATACAAATCACATATTATGGTTATTTGTAAGGTTGCTAGTAACTAAGCTTTTTAATTAGACTTCCTCTATATAGCGGTTCTCGCTTGGATGCAATACAGTTTGACCTCTCTCCAAACCTCTCTCCTAAAAGGAGAGAGGCTTTGAATATTACTCCCCAACGCTACAAGGGTTGGGGCTGGGGGTTAGGTCTGTATTGCACTCAACTGAGAACCGCTATAGCAATCCTAAATCAGTTGTGAAAATGCGCCATGTCCAGATCCCCAACTTCTTCGAGAAGTCGGGGATCTAATTTTTCACGAATTTTTAAAAGGAGAGAGGTTAGAGTGTATTGCATACAAACGAGAAGCACCATATAGGAATCCGATTTGATTTATGAAAAAATCTAAGTATTATAGTGGCATGGCAAGGCTAAAATAGTGTATTACAAATCTTGGAAATCTTGAGATTTTAGAAACATAACTCAATTTTTCTATTGCATCAATTTAGCATTGCCACGACATTACGTATCTTTTCAAAAATCAAATAGTAATCCTATGGCCGAGATTTTCTTATCTGTATCTAGGGCATGTCAAATATTTCTGATGATGTTAAAAAATCAGTTGACTTAGCTTGTGTATCAATCAAATATACATCAAACGCGGTCTAGGTTCAGGAACTGAACGGCCTAAATCCTTAGCCGTTTCTATCCATTCATGTACAACTAATTCTACATTATGCAGGGCTTCTTGATAAGTATCACCGTCAGCCGCACAGCCTGATAACTCTGGTACTTCAGCAATAAAGGCTTGATCTAACTCACTCCAGTAGAGAATAATTTCATATCGAAACATCATTTTTACTTCCTAGTTTATACTTGACAATCACTGCCCGAACTTGTTTAATTTGATAGCTTTTGGCTTTTCCTCTTTTATGTTGCAGGTTCAATATTTCTTCAACATCAGCTTTGATAAAAATACGATGATCGCCACGAATCCGTTCATCAAAGCCTAATCTATATAAAAGTTGCCACAGTTGGGCAAAAGGGATGTCTGTATCAGAAGTCCCAGAGAGGATTTTTTCTAAGAGTTTGTCTTGCTGACTCACGTTTTTCTAACTGTCTTAATGTTTCTATAGTCTCATATTTATTTAAAATCAGGTATACAAATGATATCTTGACTACTTTTCTCCAATGTCTTAGGGTAGCGTTCCGCAGGAAAGGTATCGCCAATTTATAAGTAATATAGGCAACTACAGAGGACAAATTGTTGAGATTGCTCATATCATAGGTTGAGGTATAAATCCGTCTCAGTTCATGTTGAGTATTGAGTAAGAAATATTACGCGAATATGAAAAACCAGATTCTAGGCGCAGCCGCATTTTTAACCACCATTAGTTTGACAACAAGCGTACAAGCAGCAAATTCTGAACATCTTAGACAGTTATTGGCAACTAAACAATGCCAAAACTGTGATTTGAGTAGTGCAGGTTTAGTGATGGCTGACTTATCTGGAGCCAATTTGAGCGGTGCTAATCTCACAGGCGCTAACCTCAGCCGTGCAAACTTGAGCGGCGCGGATTTGCGGGGTGCAAACTTGAGTGGCGCGAGTTTATTTGGTGTTAACCTGAGCGAAGCTAAATTTAGTGGGGCAAATTTGACGGGTGCGGATTTGAGAAATACTTATTTAGCAAATGCAGAACTGACTGGCGCTTACCTGAATGGGGCTAACTTCCAGGGTGCAGTTGGGATACCATTACAAATTGCTTCACCAGAAGAATTTTATGCTTGGGGTGTAGCAGAAGGGCAAAAAGGCAACGAACAACAAGCAATCAGTTATTTTAATCAAGCGATCGCTATTAAACCAGAATATGCGGGTGCTTATCTAGCTCGTGGTGTCGCCCGTTACCAAATACTAGATAGACAAGGTGCATTCCAAGATGCCCAAGTTGCTCAAAAATTGTTTACATCCCAAAACAACGGAACTGGAACGCAAACAGCCCAAGCTTTTATTAAAGAACTGCAAACACCAGTAAATGATAAAGTAAGTGCTGGTAGCCCCAGTTTCGTTGACTTGTTTGGAAGTCTTAGCTCAGTCTTGCTTCAGTTCTTCCCTTTTTGAGGAAGATAATAACAGATGACAAATAACAAATGACTTTATCTAACGAATTATGGGCAGCAAATCAAGACTTAGCCCAAGCTTGCTTAAAGCATCCTTTCGTTCAAGGCATTGGCGATGGTACTCTTGAGCAAGCTAAATTTGCTTACTACGTGGGGCAAGATGCTTTTTTCTTAGAAGCTTTTGCCCGTGCGTACAGCATCGCCGCAGCTAAAGCACCAGATTGGTTAGGTTTCACCAAATTTCATAACTTAGCTAGTGGAGTTTTAGAAGAACTGCGGCTGCATAGTGGCTATGCTACTCAGTGGGGAGTCAATTTGCATTCTGTAGAACCTGCATCTGCCACCCGCCGCTATACTGACTTTTTGTTAGCAACTGCTTGGGGTCCAGATGTGGGTTTAACTGCTGCGGCGATGTCTCCCTGTATGCGTTTGTATGCCTTTTTGGGAGAAAAGTTGGCTGTTAACGGTATTCCTAATCATCAATACACAGACTGGATTCGTACTTATAGCAGCGCAGATTTTCAACCATTAGCACAACAATTAGAAAGTTTAGTTGACAATTATGCCACTACTAATGCTGTTGTCCATTCAACCTATCGTTATGCTATGTTTTGTGAGCGCGATTTTTTTCAGGCTGCGTGGATTTTAGAGCAGTCTGCCTAATTAAGTTGGCGACAGAGATTCAATGCATGTAAATATAAAACTAACGTAACAAAATTGTCGGTTTGGATACTGCTCCACTGAAACAAAGCGATCGCCTTTATGGAAGAGTGAGTGCGTTAGCGGAACAAGGCAAAAGTAAAAAGTAAAAAGGCAAAAGAAAGAAAGAAAGAAAGAAATGGTTTGAGAGCAACTAAATTTATTTATGGAATCAAATAAAAACATTTATAACGATAGCGCCGGCGGCAAGCGAGTCATCGAGCGTCGTGGCGTAGCGCGTTCGCATGATTGCGTCTCGTAGAGAGAAATAATACATCATTATTAAATCCCCTAAATTTATTTATGGGGATTATCTTTTTACTTTTTAAAAGAAGCCTTAGCACAAAAATGGGAGTACTCTGGGAAGAAATAGCTGATATTAGTCCTTATGTAATTATACCTGAATTTGAATTTGGAGTTAAGATTATAGCATTTCCCAAGCTAGTAAGGTACACCCGTAGGGGCACGGCAGTGCCGTGCCCCTACACCTTGCGATATAATGTTGTACCTCATCTGAATGGGAACAGCTATACTGGTATTGATATTATCATTTTCTCCGAAGAAACGGTTAAATTTGCACAATTAAAAACTCTAAAAGGTACATTAACTGGTTCTCAAGCGCCTAGATCAAAAAAGGAATTAAGTATTCATCAAAACCCTTTATTTATAGCAGCTTTTAATTTAGGTGATTGGACATTTAAGGACAATAAAATTCCTCGGATAGCTGGCAAGGAATTTTGGAATAACATTCATATAGATTATGACCTTGTTGAAAACCATGTAAGAAATATGTTGCAGAGAATTGACAATGATTTTGCTGAATTGGCTACAAGCTAAATACAAAATATACAGTTCCAAATTCTATACAGAAAAAAGCGATAGTTGTTCAGCTATCTCTTTGCCTTTCGGTTGATTTCCTTGAATAAAATTAAAAAGATAACTACCAATTTCCTTTGCAAGTATTACCGGTACTGCATTACCAATTTGTTTGTATTTAGAACTTACTGAACCATAAAAAATCCAATCATCAGGGAAAGTTTGAATTGTTGCAGACTCGCGCACGCTTAAAGAACGTAATTCTACAGGATGACACATATCTGTAGCTTTTTGGTGCGGACTGGTTGTGATTGTTGGCGAAGGTTTATCCCAAGATAATCTTCTATAAAAACCGACTTTTCCACCTCCAGAATTATAAGCGCCTCCCATAGCCTCTTTTTTTAATTCTTCTGGTAAATGTCTCCAGTTTTGCCCCGCTTGCAATAATCTTAAAAATTTCAGACGACTTTCTGAATAAGTCATAAACTCCGGTTCTGGATCAACTAAACCCGTTATCGCATCTCGTAAAGTCCGCCATTTAGGTAATTTATTACCATCTTTACAATATTTAGGCAAAGGAAATGTAGCAGCTTCACCATCTCTAGAACCAATAAATACTACACGTTCTCTATTTTGTGGAACGCCGTAATCTGCTGCTTCTAAAAGGTTATAAACGACGTTATAGCCTAGTTCTTCCATTTCTGCTAATACCACCCTCAATGCAGCACCTGCTATTTCATCAGATTCTAAAGGGGGGTAATCTCTTCCACGTTGGTTAATTGGCCTGTGACGAAGAGGTGCAGAAAGTAAACCTCTCACATTTTCCATCAAGAAAAATCGGGGTTGGACTTCTTTAACAATACGGGTAAAGTCCATAAATAAACTACCACGAGGGTCCATAACTGAACCTCTTTTACCTGCGGTACTAAATGGCTGACAAGGTGGACCACCTGTTACTAAGTCTACTTCACCAGGGCGTAAGGCTCTACCTAAATCTAAAACCCTTCCCCCTTCCTCAAGTAATTCTTGGGAACTGACTTTTTCTATTTCTCTAGAAACAGCACTTTCTTGAAGGAATGGTCTATTAAGAGCAATTGTTTTGGCAGCATCACGGTCTTTTTCTACTACACTTACTGTCTGAAATCCTGCTTCTTCCATACCCAAATCTAAACCAAAAGCACCTGTAAATAAGGAAATAGAAATAGCTTTACCATCTATCATGCTTGTCCATCCTAAATAATTACGAAAGATATAGCGCTTCTCGGTTGAATCTAATACAGACCTAACCCCCAACCCCTTCCCTACTAGCGTTGGGGAGTAAGATTCAAAGCCTCTCTCCTAAAAGGAGAGAGGAATGGAAGTGAGGTCAAAGTGTATTGCTTCTATTCGAGAACCGCTATAAGTTGCTTTTATATAATCTTTGCTTTTAAGTTACTCTTCGTATAATGGCACTAATAGTGAGCGATCGCCTTGCAGAAAATTTCAAAATTGAAAATATATAGCAATCTTTAATACCAGTATACTTACTACAAGATAAAGTGCGGAATGTGGGTTACAACTGCGAACATTGGGCTAGAGAAATGGTATCCGATAAAGCTATAGCTATTCAGTGTCAAGAGAGAAGATTAGGAAACAACTATAAAAATTAGCCCTAGCAGACAAAGGTTGTGCGATCGCACATTTTTTGATTTGTAGTAATAAATTATAGCCAAATGACTACACCGATCAAATAGTGGATTTTGGTTAGACTACGATGTGAAATAAGAAGAGCGAGAAAAAAGCGATCGCTAACCCATCCTCTAAGAATTACCTGAGAATGATTGCAATGGTTACACAGTTACCATCTTCCACCCAAAAAGGCATTATTTACCCTGACAGCGATGGACAGCCAATGGCAGACAATACTAAGCAGTTTGAATTAATTGTTTGGATTAAAAATAATTTAGAACTGCTGTTTGCCAATGATCCAAATGTGTTTGTCGCTGGGGACTTGTTGTGGTATTCAGTGGAAGATGATAACAAGCTCCGCCAAGCTCCTGATGTGATGGTAGTATTTGGTAGACCAAAAGGATACCGAGGTTCTTATCAACAGTGGCTTGAAGATCACATTCCCCCGCAGGTGGTATTTGAAATTTGGTCGCCTGGAAACCGGATCTCTAAAATGGCGAAAAAATTAGAGTTTTATGAGCGCTACGGTGTAGAAGAATATTATCTGTATGAACCTGATGTGGTTGACTTGACAGGCTGGCAGCGTCGAAACTCAAGATTAGAAGTGATTGACCAAATGGTTGGTTGGGTCAGCCCTCGATTGGGGGTGCGTTTCGAGTTGACTGAGGAAGAACTGCAAATTTATCGTCCTGATGGCGATCGCTTTTTGACCTTTTTGGAACTAGACCAACAACGACAGCAAGAAAGACAACGAGCAGAGCAAGCTGAGGCGCAGTTAGAAGCTCTCCGTGCTTTACTAGAAGAACGAGGAATTAATCCAGACCAATTGTGAGCGAATTTAATTTACAAGTCTAAGAAAATAGCGATCGCCTTAAACAAGAGTTTTACTAATTCGCAGTCCCATGATCACTAAGTCTCGTTCAACGCTGTCAAGTTCGGCAATTTTAGGCAAATGTCCCCAGCGTTGAAAACCAAATGTTTCAAAGAGTTTTAAACTGGGCTGATTGTGGGCAAAAATGAAGCATACTAGGGTCTTTAAACCCAAGCTAGGACTTTCGGTAATTGCTTGTGCTAAGAGTTGCTGTCCCAAACCACATCGATGAAAGTTAGGGGCTATGTAAATACTAATTTCCGCAGTCATAATATAGGCGGGTCGCCCATAAAAGGATTGGAAACTAAGCCATCCAGCAATTACTCCCTCTACTTCGATTACCCAAAGTGGACGTTGTGAAGGCGATCGCGCCTTAAACCAAGCAAGGCGACTTTCCACGGATACTGGTTCTAAGTCAGCCGTTGCCATGCGGCTGGGAACTGCGGCATTGTAAATTGCCACAATTGCAGGTAAGTCAGTTTCAGTCGCATGGCGAATAGTCATTGCTACCGTCTCGAAAAAAATCTTCAGAAAATATTCAAAAATAATACAGTGTTAAGAGTAGCAATTCTACGGTTTCTATCGTAATTGTTATGTGAGTTAGAAGTGAAGAGTTAGGAATTTTAAACTCATAACTGCTGATTTTATGCGCGTGCTAGTAAGGGAGCAGCAGCTAGTAAGGTTTTGGTGTAAGGGTGCTGAGGATTGGCAAAAATCTTTTTTGTCAGACCAAGTTCGACAATTTTACCGCCATTCATCACGGCAATACGATCGCACAAAAATCTTGCTAACCAAAGGTCATGAGTGATGAATAGATAAGTTAACTCAAATTCTTCCTTTAATTGCAACATCAAATCCAGCACTTGCGACTGCACACTAGCATCTAACATACTCACTGGTTCGTCGCAGATTAAGAGTTTAGGGTGAGTAATCAAAGCACGAGCGATCGCTACTCGTTGCTGTTGTCCCCCAGATAAATCGGATGGATAACGCTCATAATACACTTCTGGCGGTGTTAACCCAACTTTCTCTAGCATCCATAAAACCTGCTCTTTTGCCTTGGCAGCATTGGCCAGATTGTGGATCAATAAAGGATCGGCGATACTTTGTCCCACTGTCATCGCTGGATTGAGACAAGCATGGGGGTCTTGAAAAACCATTTGGATTTGTCGCCGTGAAGAACGAATTTCTTGACGCGACAGTTTAGTTAAATCTTGTCCTAAAAACTCAACTTTGCCACTAGTGGGACGAATTAGTTGCAAAATTGTTCGTGATAGTGTACTTTTTCCACAACCTGATTCCCCAACTAAGCCGAGAATTTCTCCTGGATACAGATCCAGGTTGATCCCATCGACTGCTTTAATTGTCTGTGTTTGTGTCTTAAACAGTCGTTCGATCAAGTTAGGTTCTATGGTGTAGTATTGCTTGAGTTCTGTGACACTCAAAATTGGAGATTTATCATTAATAATCGGTAATTGCTTTTCTGCGTCATTGGCAATTATCAATTCTCCACTATCATTTACTGCTTGAATGTGTAAAGCTGCTTTTAAAAGCGATCGCGTGTATTCATGTTGAGGGTGTTTAAATACGGTTTCTGTAGAACCCATTTCGACCATCTTACCGTTGTACATCACCCCAATGCGATCGCAGTACTCGGCCACCATTGCTAAATCGTGAGAAATCAACAACAATCCCATATTTTCTTCACCGCACAGCCGAGTTAATTCTTGCAATATCTGCGCGGAAACGGTGACATCTAAACTGGTGGTGGGTTCATCGGCAACAATCAACTTAGGATTGAGGAGTAAAGCTAAGGCGATCGCTACCCGTTGGCGCATTCCCCCGCTAAACTCATGAGGATACTGATTCCAGCGACTAGCGGGAATATTCACCTTTGCCAAGGTAGCAAGTGCTTTTTCTTTGGCTTCTCGCGTGGATAATTGTGGTGAGTGCGCCTGGAGGGTTTCGATACAATGCTTACCAATTGTCATTAGGGGATCGAGGCGTGTCATGGGATCTTGAAAAACTAAGGCGATCGCCTCACCCCGAAATTTCCGCAACTGCTTAGGTGTCAATTCAAACACCGACTGTCCTTGAAATATCACCCGTCCCTCAACACGACTAGAGGCTGGTAGTAAACGCATTACTGCCCGTCCGATAGTTGACTTACCACAACCCGACTCTCCCACCAATCCCATTCTTTCGCCTGGTTGCAAGGTGAAAGAGACATCATCAACCGCCCAGCTTGCTTCTTCTCCACTCCGATGAGGATAGGCAACTCGCAGATTTTCGATACAGAATAAGGCTTCACTCATAGTTTAGTTATCAGCCCTGAGCTACCAATTTTTATAATTTCAAATTTAGGATAGTCTATCAAATTAAGTATTAGACCTGTTTTATCAAAATTACCTAAACATAGCAAAACTTGATTTAGTGTATCTCGTAGCGGTAGCGATAAATCTCCAGTCCTAGAACACCAATTCAGTAATCCTGAAATAACCTCTCCCCCAACCCCTCTCCGAAACGGAGAGGGGAGTTTGACTCCCCCAACGCTCGGAGCGTTGGGGGAAAATTCAAAGTCTCTCTCCTGCTAGGAGAGAGAAATAGAACAGAGGTTTTCCAGATACCGTGAAATAGTCAGATGAATCGATGCTCTGGCAATTGCAGACAGTTATCGATATTCTTGATAACCACTGCTAAAGTTGATACAGCACACAACTATGATGTTATGAGTGCCAAATTTAAATCTGTAGGAACTAGAATCAAAATTAACTCAGAAAATTAGGATTTTTAAGTCAATATTATGGAGCAAAATCAGCCACAACAGCGCCACGTCGCTGATCAGGTGTTTCAAAAATCCCTCGAACAGTTGGAGGATATCTTAGAAGAGAGTTCGACTGAAGAAGAAGATATCCCCCAACTGCATACTAGTAATTTCACGGAAGTCGAACTCGATCAAGACTTGATAGATATTGATTTAGCGGCTCTTGAGGACGCAGTTGCTGATATTGAACAATATCTCGAAGAAATAACAAAAACCGAATAGGGTTAAAATTCATTACTGACAAATCATTTGCCGTCGAGCTTCGTACAACATTAAAGCGGCTGCGATCGCCACATTCAGCGATTCTACCCCAGGACTCAAAGGAATTCTGACTTGCTGATCGGCGATCGCTGCTAAATCTGCCGACAACCCTCCACCTTCATTTCCCAATAAAATCAGACTGGGTTTTCGCCAGTCCACTTCCCAATAAGTCAAAGTCGCACTGGGTAAGGTTGCCACAACCTGCATTCCTGCCTCTTGACTTTGTTGGACTGTCGCTTTTAAATCTTCGGTTACGGCTGTTGCTAGGCGAAACCATTGCCCTGCGGAAGCCCGGAGGACTTTGGGGCTATCTAAATCTACACTATCTCCACTTACCCACAAACCCGATGCTCCGGCGGCGGCGGCGGTGCGGATCATTGTACCCAGGTTGCCGGGATCTTGTACTGTTTCTAAAGCTAGCACTAAACCAGTTAATGGTAGTTGAGTTTGGCGTTCGCTTCGTTTTGCCGTTGCCACCACACCATCGGGTTGGACTGTAGTAGCGATCGCATCCAAGACTTCTCTACTGACAATTTCGGCGCGATCGCATCGGCTACAAGCCTCATCCCATAGCGAAAGGTGGGCTGCTTGCCATTCTGGGGTACAACAAACTGTTTCTAGTGGGTAGTTAACCGCACAAGCTTCTTCTAACAGGTGCGTCCCTTCGAGTAAAAATAACTGTTGCTTGTGCCGCTCCTTGGTAGAGTGGAGTTTGCGAATTTGCTTGACTAGGGAATTTTGTAAACTGGTCAACATCAAAAAGTTAGGAGTTAGGATTTAGCAGTTAGGAGTTAATTTAGTTTTCTTTCAACTCTTGACACTCCCGGGCGTGAACGCACGGGGATTCTGTAATCTCCGTCAGAATTTGCTCTAACAGGCTTGCGCCAGCTAGCGTAGAGATTCCAACTCCTACAGCGTTAC
>NZ_JBALEK010000050.1:0-26937 GCF_036917815.1 Nostoc sp.
AATCGCGTCTCTACAATCAGCGATAAATCGCGTCTCTACAATCAGCGATAAATCGCGTCTCTACAATCAGCGATAAATCGCGTCTCTACAATCAGGGTTTTGGGATTATATGAACTGATTTCGGAAAATTGGTATTAGTCCAAGTTGTAAGCAACCTTAGCAAGGTCATAAGCCAAAGCACGAGCCATCTCATACCCTTCCTCCTCCTCAACCAATCCCCGTGCTACCAATCCAGCCAACCAATTACAAGCTACACGCCGCCAGACATTGTGACGAGCCGGAATCGAAACAAAAGCCCGTGTATCATCATTAAACCCGGCTGTATTATAAATTCCAGCAGTTTCCATTACCTGATTGAAATAACGCTCCATACCATTTACGCTGTCGTGAAACCACCAAGGCGGCCCAAGCAATACAGTAGGATAATGACCAGCTAACGGAGCCATCTCGCGGCTATAAGTACTTTCATCCATACCAAAAATGATTAAATGAAAACGCCGATCGTTACCATAAGCTGACAACAACGGGCGCAAATTTTCAGTCCACTCTATTTTTACGGGAATATCAGCACCTTTATCAGCTCCAAATCTCTCAAATAAAGCCCGGTTATGGTTACGCATCACACCGCAATGCATTTGCATCACCAACCCATCTTCCACACTCATCCGCGCCATTTCCATGAAGATATGACCGGTAAAATGTTCTACATCCCCTGGATTCAGCTTGCCGGTTAATGCTCTAGCAAAGATAGCTTCGGCTTCCTGGTCAGAAAGACGTGTGGTATAAGGTGTAGCCGCACCTTGATCGGTAGCTGTCGCGCCCATTTTTTTAAAGAAAGCTCGACGTTCTTCTAAAGCTTGGACAAAATTCGCATAAGTGATAATTTCTCTACCAATAGTGCTTTCCAATTTGGTAAGATTTTCGCGCCAACCAGGAGCATCCAGGTTAACTACTGCATCTGGTCGAAAAGTTGGTCTAATTTGAGTAAAACCTGATTCGTGGAGCGATCGCTGATTCTCTAGGTTATCACTGGCTGCATCGGTAGTACAAAGCACCTCGATGTGAAAGCGTTTGAATAAAGCACGAGGGGAAAACTCAGGTAAGGCTAACAAACCTTCCAGATAATCATAGATACGTCCAGCGTTGTGAGAATTTAAAGGTTCATCCACCCCAAAGACGTTAGTTAGTTCTTCTTTCAGCCACAACCCGGATGGAGTACCCTGAAATAGATAAAAATGGTCGGCGAACAATTGCCAAATTTTGCGGTGGTCGGTTTCTGCTGGTGAACCATCACTAGTAGGTATGCCCAAAGCTTGCAGAGATACGCCCTGACTGTAGAGCATACGTAAAAGGTAGTGGTCAGGAATAATCAGTAATTCAGTTGGTGAACCAAAATGGGCTGCGGGATTAGCTAACAAAGCTGGATCTACGTGACCATGTGGGCAGACCAGAGGTAACGCAGATATGCTGTCAAAAAATTGATGGGCTAGTCGTCTTTGAACTGGTTCTGGAGAAAAGCAGCGATCAAGAGATAAACTCGGTTTTTTGGTTAACATAATTTTTGTTTGGTTAAATTTTTTTTAAATTATTTGTGGTTCTTTATTACAGTGCTTTTCAAGTAATTGAGCTTACTCCCCATCTCAGTTGTGTAATGCTGCACTACTACCACGCTGTACTAGAAAAGGAGATAAAACTCGGTTTTCTACAGTTTTTTCTTCTAATAAATCGAGTAACATTTGCATAGCATAGCCACCAATTTCTAACATTGGCTGGCTGACTGTGGTCAGCGCCGGCGTAACGTAACAGCCCAGAGCAATACCATCAAATCCGACGAGGCTTAAATTTCGCGGTACTAAAATACCTAGTTCTTGGCAGGCTAACAGAGCGCCAATTGCTACCATATCGTTATAACAAAAGATGCCCGTCACTTCCGCACTCAATAGTTTAGAAAGCATATTTTGTCCGGTGGCAACATCGCTGGTTCTGGTATCATATTCGTCACTAATTGAAACCCAATCAGTATTTTGTGTTATACCAGCTTCCGCAAGGGCTATTCGATATCCTTCTAGGCGCTGCTGGTTTGATCTACTGCGATCGCTTACACCCAGATAACCAATAGCAGTGTGTCCCAGACTGATTAGATGCTCTACGGCTAATTTAGCACCTAAGCGATCGTCTATTGCCACTGAGTGAAATATTTCGGATTGATCTTCGGTCTGGCTATTAATCAGAACTGTTGGCACAGCAATTTGTGTGAGTTGTTGGATATGCTGTTTACCAATTCGTGAGTCGGCTATTAAGATCCCGTCAACTCTACGGCGATGAAAAGTATCAATAGCTGCTATTTCCTGCTCAAAATCTCGGTGTGAAGCACTTAACAAAACACTCAAGCCTGCGGGTCTGGCTATCTTCTCGATTCCCTCTACTACCTCAGCAAAAAAAGGATCTGCGATTGAAGTTACTACTACACCAATAGTATTAGTACGTTTATTTTGCAAGCTTTGAGCTATAGCATTCGGCACATAGCTCATCTCCTGCGCTAGTCGCTTAATTTCTTCTCTTACTTTCGGGCTAATTAGAGCGTTATCTCGTAAAGCGCGTGAAACTGTAGAATGAGAAACACCTGCTCTCCGAGCAATATCTTCAATTGAAATTCTTCGTTTATTCATTTTTAATCTTAACTTTTAAACACTGCACACGTGTGCAACTGTATGTATTATAGAAAATAATCGTTATTTGTCAAGAGATTTTAATACAACTCACATTTTGCAGGTAAAAGTCAGGAGTTCTGATTTTTACCTGCATCCATAACTAGAACTACGAGTTACAAATTACGAATTAGTTTAACTTTTCTTAAGAAAAAAATGATTATTCTGATAATGGGTGTATCTGGTTCTGGCAAAACTACCATCGGAAAACTGCTAGCAGACTCGTTAGAATGGGAATTTAGCGACGCTGATGCTTTCCACTCGCCAGAGAATGTTGATAAAATGCGGCGCGGTATCGCCTTAAGTGAAGCTGACAGGATACCTTGGTTACAAGATTTACAAACAGCCATAAAGCATTGGCTGCAAGAAAATAAAAATGTAGTGCTGGCGTGTTCGGCTCTCAAAGATAGCTATCGGCAATTTTTGCTATTGGATAGCGATGGCATCAAGCTAGTTTACCTCAAAGGATCTTATGAGTTGATTCAAATGCGGTTGCAAGAGCGTAGCAATCATTACATGAGCGAAAAACTGCTCAACAGCCAGTTTGATACTCTTGAAGAACCATTAGACACTCTATGTATGGATGTTGCACAGCCACCTCAGGTAATTGTTCAAAACATTAGAACGACTTTGGAAATTTAGCTTATTAGTTACAACCGTAATATTAAGATCAATCACGTATCTACGAAAACACGAACTTTTGGCAACTAAATCACATCAGATGTAAGTCTAAAGAAATTAGAAAAGCAACCACATAACTGGAGTGGTAGGAGAAAACTAGTGTTTCTAAGATTAGCGCAACAACATCAGGAATTCGTCCAAGACTTGGTGATGAATCTGCAAGCCCTGGCAATTATACTTGAGCGGCGTGGCTATACTGCGTCTTGTTATACATGTGGCGATCAAATGAAGAGTGCTTCATTTATGGTTAGCCTGAGAGAAAAGCACCTGATTCGATTTTTAGTGTCTGATTACGGGATTACTTGGATAGAATTGTGGGACGATCGCGAATTAATGAAGTTAGAGGGTGCAGAAGCGATAAACCAGCTACAAGAGTTGGCTAATATTGTCAAGTATTTCACTGCTGTACAATTAACAAATTGATACCTTCCTGGCTGAGTCCGACAAAAAAATTAATCAATATAGGTTTTGCACAGGTGTGTAAGATGGGAGCATCCCAATTTTGCTTAAATATTTTCCCTCACCCCCAGCCCCTCTCCCAAAGTGGGAGAGGGGAGACATAATTCTAGTTCCCCTTCTCCCACTTTGGGAGAAGGGGTTAGGGGATGAGGGCTATCAAGGTTTTTGAACATTTGGGATGCTCCCTGTAATCTAAAAGATTAGCTTATATTTAAAAATGTTTATGCATACGTATGCATAAACAAAACCACCATTCTTATTCAGAACCAAACAGATCGGAGAAAACACTTAGTGAAGTAGATTATGCATGGGTATGCAAAGACGAAATGAAACTTAACACGCGTTTTTGCACACGTGTGCAAAAATAATTCTAATACAGGTTTTGCACACCTTCGCACAATGGAGTGCGGAAGTACCATTTAACAAATACAATATCGACAACTAGGAAGATATGTCTCAAACTCTAAATAATGCCATTGCTGAGGCTCAAAACAATCCCTTACATTCGCTAGAAGAATGGGAAAAAGACTTGCTTAATCGCTATCCCGATCCAGATAGTATAGTTAAAGAAGGTAAAACCACCGAAGATTACAGAAATTACGAAACGACTATTAGAGATACGGTGAAAGAGTTTTATCGGTTAAATCATATTAATCAAACATACGATTTTGTACTCCAAAAAGAAAAAGAATTTTTGACGTTTGATAAAAAAGAAATGTCCGTTTGGGATGCGGTCGAATTTTTGAATCAATTGGTTGATGATTCCGATCCTGATACAGATATGGATCAGTTACAGCATCTATTGCAAACATCAGAAGCAATTCGCGCCGATGGTCATCCTGACTGGATGGTACTTACTGGCTTCTTTCACGATATGGGGAAAGTGCTTTGTCTATTTGGTGAACCTCAATGGGCTACCGTAGGCGATACTTATCCTGTCGGTTGTGCATTTTCTGATAAGATTGTTTTCTCAGAATTCTTCAAAGAAAATTCTGATTATAATAACCTCGATTACAACACTAAATATGGCATTTATGAGCCTAACTGTGGATTGAGTAATGTACATATATCATGGGGGCATGATGAGTATTTTTATCAGATGATGAAAAACTATTTGCCCGAACCTGCGTTGTATATGCTTCGCTATCACTCATTTTATCCTCAACATCGTGAAAATGCATATCAGCATTTGATGGATAAACATGATAAAGAAATGTTTAAATGGGTAAGTTTATTCAATCCCTACGATTTGTATTCAAAAAATCCTATTCCTCCTGATTGGCAGAAATTAAAACCATACTATGAAGATTTGGTGGCTAAATATTTACCCGCGACGTTAAAGTTTTAAACTTGTACAATAGGTGGAAATTATTTATACTCAAATTCAACAATCTTCAAAGGAGTAGGGTGTGTTATGGCTTTAGCCTAACGCACCGCTATATAACTTGATAAATGACCTCTAAAATCATGGGGGATAAATAATAAATAAGTATGCTTGCCAAGCCTATTTCGGTTAATTGATAAAATCTAACTAAAGGATGTTTACATTTCCCAAAGTATGGGAGCATCCCAAATGTGCAAGTTATATCAAACTCAGGTTACAAATTGTCATTGCGAACACTACGCTATCGCTGCGTACCCAATGACAAACATATTCTTGCAAAATTCAGATGCTCCCCAAAATATAGCTTTTAAAATCAAATAATTCTCTAGCATCACATTATTTTTCTGAAATAATTATTGAGAAATATTAAAATCATTAACATTGCCATAAATCTTAAATAGGCTGATTTATGCGAATGCTTTGATATTAAAGACTTTGGGTTAAATACAGGAGGTTGAAAAGCTTTTTATTTGTAAAGTTCGATAAACAAAATTAATTTTTTCGCTAGAGCAGGATAAAATGAAATAAGTCAAAGCAAAATAAAAATTCACAAGTTTAATAAAACTAATTTCTGGAAGTTTCACTTAAAAGCTGTTTCCAGGGTACACACTACCAAAGTAATTTAACCAAAAAATAATGTGATTATTTGAAGTGGTGTAATGTTCATGATTTTGCTTTCAAAACAAAACATCTAGTTTCGTGAAGCTAATAGTACTAACTCCAATTACCTCAAATCACAAGACCTTTGGAGTTGAAATTTCAAAAGCTAGTACTAGTCTGTCAAGTTTAAATTGATGGGTAAGCAGATTCGTAGTGGACTTTAGTCCTTATTTTCTAAGCACTAAATTCCTGACTACAAACCCTCAAAACTAACTTTATGAAGTAGTAGCATCACTACATTAGGTCTGAAAACTTTAGACCTAGTTCCTATTGTGATGACTGTGCAGATTTATATTCTACTGACCTTTCTCAAATTTAAATCCGTTGTTAGAAATAGATGAATATGAAGAAAATTTTGCTCATAGTTGGCATATTGGGTTTCGCAGTTGTTGGTTGTACAAATGGCGATCAAAATGGCAACGCTGCTACTAATACTACTAACAAGGTTACTAATACAAGTGCAGAGAGTCTTAGTACTGCAAATAAAAAATTGCAAACAATCGGCGTTGCTTTGGGTGACTTAGGTAATCCCTTCTATAATGCAGTGCAGAAGGGGGCTGAGACAGAAGCCCAGAAAATCGGGGACAATATCAGAGTTAATGCGGTTTCCAGTGGCTTTGATCTGAACCAACAAAGTAACCAAATCGAAAATTTTACGGCTGCGAATACTGACCTAATTATCCTCAGCGCGGTTGACAAAAAAGGAGTTAAACCAGTTATTGACCGAGCAAGGCTTGCAGGTAAGGTTGTTATTGCAGTAGATTCAGCCGTTGATGCAGATGTGGATGCGATGATTAGCTCCAACAATACCCAAGCTGGTGAGGTTGCTTGCCAATATATTGCCGATCGCATCAAAGGTCAAGGTAGTGTAGTCATCCTCAACGGTACTCCGATGGACTCAATCAATCAGCGAGTGAGTGGTTGTGAGAAATCATTGTCGAAATATCCTGATATCAAACTCATCTCTAAAGACCAAAACGCGGAAGGGACAAGGGATGGAGGATTGAGAGTCATGAGCGATTTACTGACAACCTTTCCCAAAATTGATGCCGTTTTTGCCACTAACGATCAAAGCGGTGTGGGCGCAGATTTAGCAGCTAAACAAGCAAAACGTAAAGAATTTTTTATTGTTGGGGTTGACGGATCGCCAGATGCAACCAAAGCAATGGAAGATAAAGATGGTGTATTTGCTGCAACTGCGGCTCAAAATCCCGCAGGGATGGCTCAAAAAGCAGTTGAGATTGGCAACGATATCATCCAGGGTAAAAAACCTCAGTCACCGAACATTCTGATTCCAGTCAACTTGGTTACTAGAGACAACCTTAGCAGCTACAAAGGCTGGTAATTCGTAATTACAACATCCGGAAAAAGGCTTGATAAAAGAGGGTTACAATGCTTGACCCTGTTTTTTAACAAATACATCGTTTTTGGTGTAATAAAAAATGACTTCTAGGAGATATATGAATGTCAACAACCCAGCACTAAAGTGACTGGGCTTCAGGACTAGTTCCTTAAGTATCTGCTACTTCAGTTTTAGTTGACCAGACTCAGGATTAATTTCCTACGTTCACGGTAAACGTTAAAGAACCTACCTTGGAATGCGTAGCTAGTTGCAAGCTCTAGAAACAAGCGATTAAACATTCCTATTGGGTTATGGAAAGTGTCGTTTGTATAGTACTGACCGTGAACTTTGTCGAAGCTAACATTACCCGTTTTACGGAGTTTCTAAAATCATGTCTAATTACGTTTTCGTTATCGACACAAACAAAAAACCTTGTAACCCTGTTCATCCTGGAACTGCTAGAAACTTACTTAAGTCTGGAAAAGCTGCTGTATTTCGTCGTTACCCTTTTACCCTAATTCTCAAAAACGAGTCAATCGAACCAGTTCGAGAAATTCAACTCAAAATCGATCCAGGTTCTAAAACGACTGGAATCACTTTGGTGCGAAATTCTAATGTTGTTTGGGGTGGGGAATTGACCCATAGAGGAAGTGCTATCAAAGCATCTTTAGAATCTAGAAAGTCTTTGAGACGAGGTAGACGTTCTAGACACACTCGATATCGTCAAGCTAGATACTTGAATCGTTCGAGACGTGAGGGGTGGTTAGGGCCAAGTTTGCAGCATCGAATAGAAACTACTGTTACATGGGTAAACAAGTTAATCAAGTTTGCTCCAATAACCGGAATCTCTCAAGAGTTAGTTCGATTCGATTTGCAAAAAATAGAGAATCCAGAAATATCTGGAACAGAGTATCAACAGGGAGAATTGCAGGGTTACGAAGTTCGTGAATATCTTCTTGAGAAATGGAGTAGAAAATGTTCCTATTGCGACGTTAAAGATATCCCATTACAAATAGAGCATATTGTCCCTAAAGCGAAAGGAGGTACGAATAGAATCTTGAATCTATGTTTGGCTTGCGAAAAATGTAATTTCAAAAAAGGTACACAGGATATAGAGAAGTTTCTAGCTAAAAAACCGGAAGTTTTGAAACGAATCAAATCTCAAGCCAAACGTCCGTTAAAAGATGCTGCTGCGGTAAACTCTACACGATGGGAGTTATTGAAACGGCTCAAAACAACTGGATTACCTGTTGTAACCGCGTCTGGAGGAAAAACAAAGTTTAATCGATGTCGTTTGAAGTTACCCAAAACTCATTGGATCGATGCGGCTTGTGTGGGGGATGTAGAGACGTTGAAAGTTTTGATAACTAAACCATTGTTAATCAAAGCAACTGGTCACGGAACAAGACAAATGTGCGGGACTGATAAGTTTGGTTTTCCAAATCGTCATAGAACTAATAAACAGAACCATTTTCGTTTTCAAACTGGGGATATCGTTAAAGCTGTAGTTACTAAAGGTAAGAAAATTGGTAGTTATGTTGGTCGTATAGCAACTCGTGCTTCGGGAAGTTTCGACATATCTACTAGCGATGATCGTATCCAAGGTATCTCACATAAATATTGCAAAACTATCCATAGAAAAGATGGTTATAGTTACTCGATTTGACCAATATCCAATGCGACTAAAGTCGCGTGAGTCGTTTTTCCTCTCAGCGCTGAAGCGACTGAGCTTCCAAACATCCCAAGGAGGTTTTTGTGAAAAAGTTTACGATCGCAGCTAGCATATTAGGTATCATCAGTGGTAGTCTTGTCGGCTGTACAAATGCTTCTCCCGATAGCAACACTGCTACTAACACTGAAACCAAAAATGTTACCAATACTAGTGCAGAAACTAAAACCGCCACTGGGAATAAAAAATTACGATCAGTTGCCTTCACCGTTGGTGATTTAAGTAATCCCTTCTTCGTCCTCATGGGACAAGCAACTGAGGCAGAAGCAAAGAAAATTGGCGGTAAGGATGTCAACGTTAGTGTAGTTTCTAGTGCCTATGACCTCAACCAACAAAGCAATCAAATTGAAAATTTCACTGCTGCCAATACTGACATCATTATCGTAAATGCTGCTGATAAAAGTGGCATTAAGCCAGCAATTGAAAAAGCCAAACTTGCAGGTAGAATTGTCATTGCAGTAGATACAGGTGCAGAAGGAGGCGTGGATGCCACCATTACTACTAATAATGTCCAAGCTGGAGAAGTTAGTTGCAAATATATTGCTGATCGTCTCAAAGGGAAAGGCAATGTTGTCATAGTTAACGGGCCGCCAGTAGACTCGGTAATTCAGCGAGTTAGTGGCTGTGAGAATGTATTGTCCAAATATCCCGATATCAAAATCCTCTCGAAAAACCAAAATGCAGAAGGTAGTCGGGATGGAGGACTGAGAGTTATGACTGATTTGCTGACAACCTTTCCGAAAATTGATGCTGTTTTTGCCATCAATGATCCGAGTGGAGTAGGCGCAGAACTAGCAGCTAACCAAGCACAACGTAAAGATTTCTTTATTGTCGGGGTTGATGGTGCGCCAGAAGCAATTACTGCGATCGCTGCTAAAAATGGTTTATATGCTGCAACCGCTACTCAAAATCCGCGAGGGATGGCCGAAAAAGCAGTTCAGGTTGGGAACGACATCTTAAATGGGAAGAAACCTACTAATTCTACCATTTTAATTCCAGTTAAGTTGATCACAAAAGATAACGTCAGCACAGAAAAAGGCTGGTAAATAATAAAAATTGTGAATTTGCAATTGAAAATTATGTCTTCTGATGTGAATCCTTTGGTGCTTTTGTAAAGTTTTTGCACATACCTAAAATGTCCGGCGGTTTTCACTTAAATTAATACAACATCTCATCTCTAATTCCTGGCTTTTTCTTGATAGAAAGATAGGTTTAGAGAGAGGTTAAAACTCTGCTGCACTCAATTGATAACCGCCATGTATGTGCATCATCGGCAAGTCTGAGTGTCCATTTCTAGCACTCAAACTTTCTTAACAATCTGTATGAACTAACGTTAAGAACAAAGTATGAAAATATCTCTTATCCACTCTCGGTTTTCAAGTTTTTAGTCAGCTTTTAAAACATGATTTTGCGATCAATTCAAATATGAGTTTATTAATTTCTAACTCAGTGATGCCTAGCTTGGGCTGCGCCTACGCAAATTTTAAATAGTTTTTACAGGTTCTCCTCATGACAACAACTATTGAAACTTCATTTACTGATGCACCAACCACCACCCCGGTGTTAGAAATGCAAGGGATTACAAAACGATTTCATGGTGTATCTGCACTCCAAAATGTTAATCTCACCATTTATCCGGGAGAAGTTCACGCCCTCATGGGTGAAAACGGAGCAGGTAAAAGCACATTGATGAAAATCCTGGCTGGGGCTTACATTGCCGATGAAGGAGAAATTCGCATCAATGGTCAAACCCTGAAAATTACCGATCCGGGGACAGCACGCAAATCGGGCATTAATCTCATTTATCAAGAATTGAATGTTGCACCGAATTTAACCGTTACCGAAAATATGTTTATGGGTAGCGAGTTGCGGCGAGGTCAGTTTTTAGACCGCAAAGCGATGCACCTCGAAGCAGAGGAAGTGCTGGAAAGCCTTGGAGCCAATTTTACCGCCCAGACTATAGTTGGTACATTGTCCATCGCCGAACAGCAGCAAGTGGAAATTGCCAGGGCGCTGAAGGATAAAAGCCGCGTTTTAGTGATGGATGAGCCAACAGCAGCCCTCTCTGACCGCGAGAGTGAGCATTTATTTGAGGTAATTCGCAAACTGCGGAGTGATGGCATTGCCATTATTTACATCAGCCATCGTATGGAAGAAATCTATGCCCTAGCTGACCGGATTAGTGTGTTGCGCGATGGTCAATATATTGGCAGTCTGACACGCAGTGAAATTTCTCCACAGCGATTGGTGCAGATGATGGTTGGTCGCTCCATGCAAGACTTTTATGAACATCAACGGCAAAAGAATCCTGGTCCAGTGGTGCTGTCAGTCAGAAATATGAGCGATGCCCGCAAGAAGATTGAGCCGACTAGTTTTGAAATTCATGCTGGAGAAATCCTGGGTTTAGCAGGGCTAGTTGGTGCAGGACGCACAGAGTTATCCCGGCTGATTTTTGGTGCAGATCGGAAGGCCAGTGGTGAAGTATTCCTGAATGGCAAAAAACTGGAAATTAATACACCCAGTGATGCGATCGCTGCGGGAATTGGCTATGTCCCGGAAGACCGCAAAGACCAAGGTTTATTTCTGGAGATGAGCGCCCGCAAGAATATTGCCATCAACACACTCAAGCAGGATGCAAAGGGTGGAATTGTGAACTGGGCTTCAGTGAATCGGCTGTCAACAGAGGCGGTGGAAAACTTTAATATCCGTCTAGCCAATTTGGAAATTAGAGCAATGGATCTTTCTGGTGGTAATCAGCAGAAGCTACTGCTAGCGCGTTGGTTAGCCATTAAACCGAAAGTGTTGATGTTAGATGAGCCGACACGCGGCGTAGATATCGGTGCCAAAAGCGAAATTTACCGAATTATGAGCGAATTGGCAGCACAAGGTGTTGCTATTTTAATGGTTTCCAGCGAACTATCGGAGATTGTCGGCATGAGCGATCGCGTCTTGGTGATGCGAGAAGGACAGCTGGTAGGCGAACTGGATGACAGTCTTGGTAAAGAAATCACCCAAGAAAAGATTATGCACTATGCAACTGGAGCATCGGAGGTATCAGGATCATGAGTCAAACAGTCAGACCGCCTGCCAATAAATTAGCCAACAATCCCGTATCCCGCAACCGGAAATCAATCAGTACTCTGCTGGAAGTTGCGGGTATTCTGCCAATATTAGTAATTATCTGCATCTTATTTGCATTCCTTTCTCCCAACTTCCTCACTGGCGGTAACATCGTTAATATCTTGCGTCAGGCATCAATCAATATTGTGCTGGCGACCGGAATGACCTTTGTGATCCTCACCGGAGGTATTGACCTTTCCGTTGGGTCAATCTTAGCTGTTTCTGCCGTAGTTGCGTTACTGGTATCGCTCCTTCCGGCTTTAAGTTGGGCGGCTGTACCTGCTGCATTGCTGGCAGGATTGCTTTTAGGCTTACTCAACGGTGCCCTCATCACCTTCTTGGATGTGCCACCTTTTATTGTCACCTTGGGTTCACTAACTGCCTTGCGGGGTGCAGCCTTTTTGATTGCCAAAGGTACAACCCTGATTAACCGAGACATCGATTTTGCTTGGGTGGGTAATAGTTATGTCGGCCCCCTGCCGTGGCTAGTAATAATTGCGCTACTGACTGTAATCGCTAGCTGGTTTGTGCTGCGGCAAACTGTTTTAGGAGTGCAGATATATGCTGTTGGTGGTAACGAGCGGGCAGCCAGATTAACCGGGATTAAAGTTAATCGGGTGTTGTTATTTGTCTATGGTATTAGCGGATTACTGGCAGGCTTAGGAGGAATCATGAGTGCCAGTCGTCTTTATAGTGCTAGTGGCATATTAGGTCAGGGTTATGAATTAGATGCGATCGCAGCTGTTATTTTAGGTGGAACCAGTTTTACAGGTGGTATTGGTACTATTGGCGGCACTCTTCTAGGTGCATTGATTATTGCTATTCTCAACAACGGTTTAACCTTGTTGAACCTATCTTACTTCTGGCAACTAGTCGTCAAAGGACTAGTAATTATTTTGGCAGTAATGATTGATCGGTTACGCAGACGTTCCAGACGATAAAGGGGACTGGGTATTGGGATTCTACGGTGTACACACAAATCTCTTGACCTGCACCTTTGTTGCATCGACCTGCAAAAATTAACTTGCCCTATGTTGTTAAGCAGTAACTTTAAAAGACTTGTGTATACACGGCAGGTATTGAGGACTGAGGGATGCAGAGAATAACTAACTAATGCCCCATGCCCCATGCCCCATGCCCCATGCCCCATGCCCCATGCCCCATGCCCGAATGTCACTAAGTTAAGATACAGCCCTTACCCTGACTGCTTCCCAGCCTGGAGGCTGGGAACCCATTCCCGGAGGGCTGCCGCCTCCTCTTTCTTGACCAGAGGCAGCAGCCCTCTCAGAACCCGTTCCCAGCCTGGAGGCTGGGAACGAGGCTACACAAGCCTTTAGGCTTTTCTTAGTGCCATTCCCCCATGCCCCATGTTCACAATATATAAACTATGTCATCTACTACTGTTCGTCGTAAATCCAGCACATTTTATGTAATTTTGATTGCTGGTGCTGCTGCCCTCGGCGGTTTCCTGTTCGGTTTTGACACTGCTGTAATCAACGGCGCGGTTTTATCTCTAGCAAAAGCTTTTCACACTAGTAGTTGGGTGACAGGGCTGGCAGTATCCCTAGCCTTACTGGGTTCTGCGCTAGGAGCCTTCTTTGCCGGACAAATTGCAGACCGTTATGGTCGAGTCAACGCAATGGTGGTCGCTTCGGTGTTGTTTACTATCAGTGCCATTGGCTCTGGGCTTGCCTTCACAATCTGGGATTTTATCTTTTGGCGAGTATTGGGTGGCATTGGAATCGGCGTTGCTAGCGTCATCGCCCCAGCTTACATTGCCGAATGTTCTCCCACCCATTTGCGGGGAAGGTTAGGATCTCTGCAACAATTAGCGATCGTAGTGGGAATTTTCGTCGCCTTATTGAGCGACTACTTTATCGCTGTGTCAGCAGGTTCAGCAGACTCGCCGTTTTTGTTTGGGGTTGCAGCTTGGCGCTGGATGTTTTGGACAGCAGTCCCGCCAGCAGTATTCTACGGAATGATGGCTTTAACAATTCCTGAATCTCCCCGTTACTTAGTTGCCAAAGGACGGGAGCCAGAAGCCGCTAACGTTCTGACCAAGATTTTGGGGGGTGATGTGCTGCCAAAAATTGAAGAGATTCGGCAGACAGTGCTTCAAGAACGCCAGCCGAGATTTTCTGACCTCTTAAGCAGAAGTGGCGGACTTCTCCCCATTGTTTGGATAGGAATCGGCTTATCTGTATTTCAGCAATTCGTTGGCATTAATGTGATCTTCTATTACAGCAGCGTTTTGTGGCGGGCAGTCGGGTTTTCCGAAAAAAGTTCCCTAACAATTACGGTGATTACAGGAGCGGTCAACATTATTACAACACTGATTGCGATCGCCTTCGTAGATAAATTTGGTCGCAAGCCCTTGCTGATACTAGGGTCCATTGGCATGACCTTGACCTTGGGGACAATGGCTTCTATTTTCGGCACAGCTCCGTTGGATGCTGCTGGAAACCCCAATCTCACCGGCAGTGCGGGTACATTGGCTCTCATTGCAGCCAACCTCTATGTATTTTGCTTCGGTTTTTCCTGGGGGCCAGTGGTTTGGGTGCTGTTGGGAGAAATGTTTAATAACAAAATTCGAGCAGCTGCACTTTCGGTTGCTGCTTCCATCCAATGGGTTGCGAATTTCGTGATTTCCACAACATTTCCTCCCATACTGCAATATTTCGGTTTAGGTTCTGCCTATGGACTCTATACAATTGCGGCGGCTACCTCATTCTTTTTCATTCTCTTTTTTATCAAAGAAACCAAAGGAATTGAGTTAGAAGATATGTAATTGGCGATTTAGTACCGCTAATACGTAATTTTTAATTCGCAATGACCTTTGCGGACTTGCTAACGCTGCGCTAGCGTAATTTGGATTTCTGTGTCTTCTGCCCCTGTGAGGTTGCAATGATATCATGTGCGCTTGATTACTTATTAAACCCGAAGAACCCCACCCCGCCAAAGCTACGCTTTGTCTCCCCTCCCCGCAAGCTCTTAGGGGTTGGGGGTGGGGTGCAATGACTGTGGGAATCATAACTATTTATACGGACATGATATGAGTCTGCATTTCCATCTGTGATCTTAGGGACTTCCAAATAAAAAAATACTCAAAAAACTGGCGAAAAAACTCTCTTCTCCTTATTCCTCTGTGTTCTCTGTGTCTCTGTGGTTCGTTTATTTGGATAATTTATTTCTTGTCAGTCCCTTACATCGCGGAAAAAATATCAGACAACAACTAAATAAGTAGCTAGGCGTAAATAAATTAAAGTTTGTAGTCAGGACTTTAGTCCTGATAATTGTTGTTTTGAGCGATGAATCGCTCACTAAGAACTAGGATTTTATTTTATGTTTAATTATGCCTATCTACTTACAAACTCTTCTTTCAGTCAATCAGTAAAAAGATGGAAACTATCAATACGGCTCTTTGTTCTTATGGTTTGTCTGGTAGGGTATTTCATGCGCCGTTCATTGATTTGCATCCTGGATTTCAATTAGCAGGCTCTTGGGAAAGAAGTAAAAAGCTGATACAGGAAGATTATCCAGAAGTAAAAAGCTATCCTTCTTTAGAAGCATTGCTAGCAGACGATCAAGTAATGTTGGTGATAGTCAATACACCCACTTATACACATTACGATTATGCTAAACAGGCTTTGCTTGCAGACAAACATGTAGTGGTAGAAAAAGCATTCACCACAACGGTAGCAGAAGCGGAAAACCTGAAAGAATTGGCACAAAAACAGGGAAATAAATTATCTGTATATCAAAACCGGAGGTGGGATAGTGATTTTAAAACAGTCAAAAAAATTGTCCAAGAAGGCTTGCTGGGTGATATTATTGAAGCAGAATTTCAATTTCAAAAATATAAACCAACCCTCAGCCATAAACAACACGTAGAAGTTCCAAGTCCAGGTGCAGGAACATTAAACAATTTAGGGCCGCATTTAATAGACCAAGCTTTGCATTTATTTGGGATGCCTGATGCTATTTTTGCCGATATCCGCATAACAAGAGTGCGATCGCAGGTAGATGATGATTTTGAATTGATACTATACTACGACCAACTGCGCGTCAAATTAAAAGCAAGTTTCCTTGTGCGCGAGCCTGCACCTGCCTATATTATACATGGGACTAAGGGTTCTTTTCTCAAAAGCCGAGCCGATAAACAAGAAGAGTATTTAGTAGCGGGGATGAAGCCTAACACACTGGATTGGTATACGGAACCGGAAAGTGAATCTGGGTTGCTTCATACAGAAAAAGACACAAAAGTAATTCGGGAAAAAGTCAAAAGTTCACAGGGCAGTTATTTAGGTTATTACGATGCGGTGTACAAATCCATTGTTAATAATCAGCCAATTGCTGTTACTGCCGAAGACGGAATTAATGTAATGCGAATTATAGAAGCGGCTATTAAAAGCAGCAATGAGCAAAAAGTTATAGCGTTACTTTAAGTGACCTAAAACCTCAACTCAAAATATGTAACTTGAATGCTGATTAGCTCATAAGCTGAAAGCTTTGCTTCGAGTGTAATCTCTTTCGTTACAAATAGGACTTACGCAAAACTACACGCGCTCAGGGGCAATTCATGAATTGCCCCTACCTAAAAATCAGGGTTTTAGCTATTGTTTGCGTAAGTCCTAACAAAGTCAGAATTCAACCATTTTCAACTAACAAGTCAATGCTCAAAATTCTTTTTTATAGCTTTTTTGTCCTATTTTTGGCAATTCCAGCAGTTTGGGCAGCACCTCCACAAGATGATTCGAGTACAGCAGATGCTAATAGGAATTTGGAGGGACAAGTCAATTCTGTTTCCCAGCTTTCTGATATTAAACCGACTGATTGGGCATTCCAAGCACTGCAATCACTAGTCGAACGCTATGGCTGTATTGCAGGTTATCCTGATGCAACCTATCGCGGCAACCGTGCTTTAAGTCGTTACGAGTTTGCGGCTGGTTTAAATGCCTGTTTAGACCGGGTGAATGAATTAATTGCTGTGGGTACTAATGATTTAGTCAAAAAAGAAGATTTGGCAGTGGTGCGAAATTTGCAAACAGAGTTTGCGGCAGAATTGACAACTCTGCGTGGGCGGGTGGATACGCTAGAAGTACATACAGCAACGCTGGAGAAGCAGGAATTTTCCACTACTACCAAGCTGAATGCTCAAATTATTACCGCCATTAGTGATACCTTTGGTAATAGAGTGGGTGGCAATCGCGATGAATCCCGTACCTACTTTGCAGACCGGGGTCGTCTCAACTTGGAGAGTAGTTTCACCGGCAAAGATTTGTTACGAGTCCGGCTGGAGTTTGGCAACTTTACGAATTCCAATGGTGCAAGCCAAATTGCCGCAGCCACGGGTACTGGAATGACACGCCTGAATTTCGACAATGACAGCAACAATACGCTTTTTGTACCCCACATCCGTTACTACTTCCCCGTCAGTGATTCTCTTAACTTCGTTGTTGGGCCCACAGGGATTGGTTACACCGACATTTCAACCACCGTCACTCCCCCCACAATCGCTGACGACGGTAATGGGGTTCCCTCACTATTTGGCTCATACAGTCCCTTATTCCGGCGAGGTGGCGGCGGTGCGGCCGCTAACTGGAACATTACCAAAGACTTGGTTCTCACCTTGGGCTATTTAGCAAGCAGTCCCAATGTCCCATCGGCTAGCAATGGGTTATTTGATGGCGGCTACAACGCCCTAGCACACTTAGCCTATTATGGTAAGGAAGGAGCTATTGGTGTGGCCTACTCTCATGGCTATAGCCCTGGTGGAGTAGTTGATCTCACTGGTGGAACGGGTAGTGTTCTCGCCAGTTCTCCTTTTGGAAATAATATTGCCACTTCCAACAGCATTGTCGGTGTACAGGGATACTATCGTTTTTCTCCAAATTTCCAGATTCACTCTTGGGGTGGATATATCTGGGCAACTGCCAAGAACTCTGGTTTGAGTGATATTTCTAATGGTAGGGGTGGAACAGATTCTCTGTTGGTGAACAATGGTGACTATGCCAATGCCTGGTTTGGGGCAATTGGTATGTCGTTTCCAGATGTGGGCGGTAGGGGGAACTTGCCAGGAATTCTCTTTGGTATACCACCCCATGTCTCTAACAGTGATGTTCGTCAAGATAGAAACAACGCTTACCATATCGAAGCATTCTATCGCTATCGTCTGAACGATAATATCTCAGTAACTCCTGGTTTTTGGGTGATTCTTAACCCAGAAAACGACAGCAGAAATGATACACAGTATGTGGGCGTGATTCGCACAACCTTCGATTTTTAACTGGAATATAAGGCAATACGCTTGTGTTAGGGACTTCCAAATAAAAAAATGTCCCAAAACTGACCCAAAACCCTCTCTATTTCTCCTCTCTCTGTGTTCTCTGCGCCTCTGTGGTTCGTTTATTTGGATAATTTATTTCTTGGAAGTCCCTTAATTCAACTCTGCTCACCGCGCCGGTGGTTAGCAGCTTGTAATAACAGAGATTCGGCAAAAGCGATCGCATCACTTGCAGATTTACCACCAGCTAACTGTGCTAATTCTTCCCGGCGAGTGGTTAAATTATCCAAGGTAGTAACTCTGACAACGGTACGCTGCTCGGCGTTGTCAGAGTTAGCTTTTTTACCCTTGCCTTGATTAATAGTTTGCTTATCTACGCGGAAATGCCGATCGGCCATTGCCGCAACTAAAGGCTGGTGAGTAACACATAATACTTGGTTGCGTTGACTTAGCTGGTGTAATTTTTCAGCGATCGCTTGGGCTACCCTTCCCGAAACCCCCACATCAATTTCATCAAATACCATTGTTCCAGCCACATCAACCTGAGAAAAACAAGCTTTCAGCGCCAGTAAAAAGCGGCTCATTTCCCCGCCAGAGGCAATTTCCGTTAAAGGTTGCAGTGGTTCTCCAGGGTTGGAACTAAATGTAAAGGTAATTTTATCTGCTCCCATCGCAGTTGGGGAAGCAGGAACTATCTCAACCAGAAACTTCACCTTTTCCATCGCTAGGGGCTTGAGTTCAGCTATCAAACGTGATTCTAAATTAGCAGCCGCCTTACTCCGCAGTTGAGTTAACAGATTACTTGCTTGGGTGAGTTTTTCAAAACAGGCCTTTTCTTGCTGTTCGAGATTTTCGATCGATTGTTCGCTGTCGTTGAGTTGGGATAATTCCCCTTGGATACGTTGGTAATAAGCGATCGCTTCTGTAAGCGTCGGCCCATACTTGCGGCAAATTTGCTTTAATTCTTGAGTTCGTTCTTCCACTTCTTCCAATCGCTGCGGATCGGCTTCCAAACCATCCCCATAAGCATTAATTTGTCTTCCCACTTCCATTACCGCAGCTTGCGCGTCCCGCACCAATTCCAAGAGGGGTTGCAGTTGGGTATCATATTCCACCATGTCATTTAATGTTGCCTCACTGTTTCCCAATAAATCTGCGGCGGCTGGGGTTTCATGATCGTTTTGATACAAAGCCTGATAAACCTTGTAACTCATCTGTTGCAAATCGACGACATGATTCAGACGTTCCCGTTCTTGTCCCAACTGTTCCAATTCATTAGCTTCGCACAGATTGGCTGCTTTCAATTCTTGCACTTGATAGGTGAGCAAGTCGAGTTGTTGCAACCGTTCCCGTTCTGATGTCCGGCGTTTTTCTAATGCTAAATGCGCTTGTTGGTAAGTACTAAAGCTCGTGGCGACTTGATGGCGCTGCTGCATCAGAGAATCGCCACCATATAAATCCAACCAGTCCCGGACTTGAGCAGATTGTCCCACTTGTACAGTTTGACCTTGGGCCGTGATTTCCACCAAGCGATCGCGCATTCCTCCCATAATTTGCCGATTTACCAACACACCATTCACCCGCGATCGACTGCGGATATTACTAGTAGTGACAGTGATTTCTCGGCTAATGACTACGGAATTTTCATCAAGCAAATCTATTTCTTGTTCAGTTAACCAAGCGGCTAGGGGAGGATTTGAGGTGAAAGTCGCTTCTACCATCGCCCGACTTGTGCCCGTGCGAATGACTCGACTAGAGACTTTACCGCCCAAAGCAGCATCAATGGCATCCAAGATAATCGATTTTCCGGCGCCAGTTTCACCTGTCAACACATTTAGTCCGGCGCCAAATTCTAGTTCTAGTTGGTCAATGAGGGCAAAGTTTTCAATTCGCAGGCAAAGCAACATCAAGCCAAATTCTCCATAAAGGCAGATGCCGGATACTTCAAACTTACAACACAATTAAGTATAATCTTTCAGCAACTAGCAATACCTACTACTATTGAACTAGTATGCCAATTTAAGTGTAGCAGACCACTTGGGAGTAGGGAGCAGGGGAAGCAGGGGAAGAATAACTATTAATTATTGACCAATGCCCAAGGCCCGATTCTCAATCCTTCAACATATTGTTACAATACTTAATGTGATCGTTCTGACTGGTGGCCTTCTTCATGATTGTTAAGACACTTCCCCCTAGTTCCCGACCGATTCAGGAGGACAGTCGCAACGGCACAAATCGCCGAGGCGAACTGGATATTATTGATATAGTGCCAGAAAAAAATGGTGCAGAAAGCTTGGTTGTGTCGCTACGCCCGTCGCAGACATCGCCAAGGCTCTTAGCTGCCCAAAAGTTGAGGATAACTGCCCAACCGGAGATACTTTACGACCCCGTGAGTATAGCGGCGCATTACCAAAAAAGAAAATTGCAAGTTGTGCGGCGGATTTTCGCCGTCTTGTGGCCAACTCTATCCTTTGTTTTTGGGTTGTGGTCGGATAATAAACGGGGAATTGTCGTCAAAAACGATCGCCGTCGAGCCACTCAGCTAAGAGTATTGCTTACTCAACTGGGGCCTGCTTACATTAAAATCGGACAAGCTTTGTCCACCAGACCGGATCTAGTTCCTCCCGTATACTTAGAAGAATTAACTAAACTACAAGACCAATTACCGCCTTTTCCCAACGAAATTGCTTACCAATTTATCAAAGAAGAATTAGGCGCACCTCCAGAAGAGGTTTATGCCGAACTCTCGGCCCAGCCAATTGCTGCGGCTTCATTGGGGCAAGTCTATAAAGGGAAGCTAAAAACTGGTGAAGAAGTCGCCGTTAAAGTGCAACGCCCCGACTTAAGAGAGCGGATCACCATTGACTTGTATATCTTGCGTAACCTCGCTGGTTGGGTGCAGAAAAAAGTTAAACGGGTAAAAAGTGACTTAGTTGGTATTCTGGATGAATTAGGCGATCGCATTTTTGAAGAGATGGACTACATCCACGAAGGCGAAAATGCCGAGCGATTTTTCCAGTTATACGGTCACATAAAAGACATATATATACCGAGAATTTACTGGGAATACACCAATCGTCGTGTCTTGACGATGGAGTGGATTAACGGTACGAAATTAACCCAGACAGAAGAAATTAACGCCCAAGGTATAAATGCTCGTTATCTAATTCAAGTGGGTGTGCAGTGTTCCCTACGCCAACTCCTAGAACATGGATTTTTCCACGCCGATCCCCACCCTGGTAATTTATTAGCAACACCAGACGGCAAATTAGCTTATCTCGACTTTGGAATGATGAGCGAGATTCAGCCAGCACAGCGTTATGGTTTAATTGAAGCGATCGTCCACGTCGTCAACCGTGACTTTGAAGGATTAGCAAAAGACTACGTTAAATTAGATTTCTTATCACCAGAAACCGATTTAACACCAATTATCCCAGCTTTTGCGAGAGTCTTTGCTGATGCCCAAGGAGCCAGTGTTGCCGAACTTAACATTAAAAGCATCACCGATGAACTATCAGCTTTGATGTACGAGTATCCTTTCCGCGTACCTCCCTACTACGCCTTAATTATTCGTTCCCTAGTGACGCTTGAAGGTATTGCAATATTTATAGATCCCAACTTTAAAGTTCTCAGCGAAGCATATCCCTACGTTTCTAAACGCCTGTTAACCGACCCAGCACCGCAACTAAGAGCATCATTGCAAGATTTGCTATTTAAAGATGGCAGATTTCGCTGGAATCGGTTAGAAAACTTATTACGTAATGCGCGTAACAGTGAAGATTACGACTTTAACTTAGTGCTGAATCAGGGCATAGAATTTCTGTCATCTGAACGCGGCGCTTTTATTCGTGACAAGCTAGTAGATGAATCTGTTAACGGACTTGATGCTTTAGGTAAAAATGTTTTGCATAACTTTACCTCCCTATTGCGCGAACGGATAGGATTGACAGCAGTTAATAAAACCCCATCGGCTACAGTTGAGCAACAACAAACCTTAGAGCATATCAAACATATATTAGGTATTCTCCAAGAAACACGAGGCTTTGACCCGGTGCAACTTGCGCCCCAAATTGCCCAGTTATTGGTAAATTCAGATGTACAACGTTTAGGTCAACAAATTGCCAACCGTTTCACGCAAAAAGCTGTAGCCAGGTTAATTAGGCAATTATTGGCATCGTAGCAAAAGTTATGAGTTAAAGAAGAATGCAGAAGTCACAATTCAAAACTTTCTTTAACTCATAAGACCTCTTGCATAAATCAAAAATAAAGAACCCCACCCCGCATTTGAGTAAAGCAAACGCTCCCCTCCCCGCAAGCTCTTAGGGGTTGGGGGTGGGGTGTTAAGGACTTTTGCAAGAGGTCTATAAATCATTTACTCTAGAAACTATATAACCCTGACTTTTCACAGCATCTTGAAAACCTCTCTTCTATTTCTCTCTCCTAGAAGGAGAGAGACTTTGAATTTTCACCCTTAGAGCATCGGGAAGGGGGTTAGGTTTTCGTGGGCTTTTCCAGATGACCTGAATTGTCAGCTACAGCAGATTTCAAAGGCGAGGGGTATACTTCATTTACTTGCAAAGTGCTGTACGTAACCCAACTCTTCCAGCTTTTCTAACACCTTATTTGCGCTCTCAGCAACGCTTTCTTCATTAGTTTTGCATTCGACTTCAGGAGAGATTGGTATTTCATAAGGATCATCAATACCAGTGAAGTGCTTAATTTCCCCAGTTCTTGCTTTTTTATACAACCCTTTTACGTCTCGCTGTTCACAAACTTCTAATGATGCATTGACGTAAACTTCAATGAAAGATGGAATACTTTGGCGCACTTCTTTCCGAATTTCGCGGTACGGTGAAATTGCCGAAACCAATACAATTACATTATTTCTGGCAAGAAGGTGAGCCACAAAACCAATGCGCCGAATATTTTCTTCTCGATCCTCTTTACTGAAACCCAACCCTCTGCATAAATTTTGACGTACCGCATCGCCATCCAGAACTTCAACTCTGTATCCCTGTATACGGAGTTCCTTCTCAACAAATTTACAGATAGTAGTTTTACCTGCACCACTCAGACCAGTGAACCATACTGTCACACCACACTCTTGTTGTCTCATCTTACCTCCATCGTACACTTCAAATGGCACACCAAAAAAAAGCTTTTTTGGGTAACTTCCTCAAATAGCAATCTTATTTTTATAATCCTTTTTTAGCAGGAATTTCAGGCATTACTTGGCGGTTTGTGTCAGCCTTACTACTTTTATCTTTACTGATTTCGAGTTAATTAATCAGAAGCTATACGTATTTTGGCTCAATATTTAATACGGATGCAGACTATGCCTACGACAGGCTATACCTACCCACCTTCTCAACCCTAACAACGAGTATCATGGCTAATAGTAAGAAAACCTGCTGACCCAAGCTTCAAGTTGTTGAAGTTTTGAACAATTTTTATAACCAGTATATATACTGGTTATTTCTAAACAAATGGTCTTTATTATAACAATAGTATATCAAGCAAGACTTACCACTAAGACATTATAAAAAAACTAAGCTCAAAATTTTTGCAAAGTTAGGTTCGGTGCAGGCTTATGGCCGTGGGACCTGTTATCTGGGGGTAATTCCTTTGGGTTCTCTTCCTGGTAAAGGTTTATTTATTGACAATGATGGTACGTCTTATAGTCTGTGTCATTAATTTTGCAGGGTTCGTATTGAGCGATTTATCGCTCAATTTTAAAGGCTAGAGCCACGGACTATTTTTATTCTCAATTAATACCAATTTACGCAGCGTGCGATCGCACGCTGTCGAATTACGCGCTCTTAACCTCAAGATTAATTTTGCACTAGGTGAGACTATCCTCACTGAAATTTCTCGCAAATTTGATCTTAATACTATCAAGCAGCAACTCACCGGACAAGGTTTATTACCTCTTGATGTGTGGACAGATCCAAATCAATGGTTTAGTTTACTGCTCTGTCAGTTGCAAGCATAAAGCAAATCAGGATATACCTTACATATATAGAGGTTCTCAGTTGAGTCCAATATAATAGACCTAACAAAAACAGCCTCTTCCCTACAAGCGTTGGACAGTAACACTCGAAGCCTCTTTCCATAAGAACCTAGGTCAAAGTATATTGCATACAAACGAGAACGGCTCATAGATGATATTCCTCCTACCCCAACAAGAGAGAACAATTAGAATCTCTCTCCGGGGTAGTATTTTATCTAGGTAAGGTTGTACATCATCTACTAATGTAGATCCCTATTAGTCCCTGACTTTTCACGTTATGTGGAAAAGTCCACCAAAAACCTAACCCCCTAACTAGGAGGGAAGGGGGAAAATTCAAAGTCTCTCTCCTTAAAGGAAGAGAGAAATAGAAGTGAGGTTTTCCAGATGCCGTGAAAAGTCAGATTAGTCCAAGTAAGTAAGCTAAGTGTTTAGCCGCTAATTATTGCTGCATTGAAGGTGTGGGAAAAATTCTGCTGAATACAGGAATCCTTGGCTGAGGCTTAGTTACAGTTATATCGGCATTAGCAGCAGATGAGTTATTAGCTGCCTCAGAGAGGATAGATGGTTTGCTATTAGCAGAATCGGCAAAATTACTCAGTTGGATAGTGGCAGGTGAATTTGAAGATATGGAGATAATCTTATCATTATCAGTATTTTGACTGTTGGTTTTTACCGGAGTTTGAGCTTGAGATGGAGTAATGATGAAAGTCGCACTTGTTCCTAATACCAGTATGAGCAAAGAAGAAATATATTGTTGCATGGGAATTGCTAAAATGGGTCGATAAATATTTAGAGCTTAAAGAAGTTGTGTTTGTTATTAGTTGTAAATAAAATCGCAATTTCCCAAGATAAATCATGGCGCTGTTGTCCAAGAAAATCTGAACGCAGCGATTTATAAATGAATAGACCACTACCTGTTAGTACATTAATTCGTTAACAATAACCAAACCTCCCTCAATCACCTTTATTACAAGGCAAAGCGAAGTTTCACTTCTATTTTATAAAAAGAGAGCGGTTATTTTAACACTATTGAATTGGTCTCATCGAGAGTTAGCAAATAGATACACCTGGAATAATTGACGTTTTTTAATCAACTAAGCCAGCACAACTTATTAATAGTATATTTATAGATAACTTATTATTAAAAGAGGAATATTACTGAACTTTTTGAAAAAAATAATTTATCTAAAATAAACTCTTAATTGGCATATTTAAGTAACTAAAGCAGAAAGTATATGAATTTTTAATAAAGCCTAAGTTGAATGAAATAGTTACTTAAATAAATACGTATATAATATATTTTTATGGTGGGGACTTCAGTTCCAGCACTTTCAACGCGAACAAATGAACTATTTTGTTGAAAGCTGAAAGTCTGACCCCACACCATCCGGGATGTGAGTTAGATGTCTCCTTATATCTCTGAAACTTTCAATTACCCTGAAGGATACAAAACATATAAACGCTACAATTTATCAGAAAAGTAAAGAAATAGTTAAATCCAGAGTGCCTTCATGATGGCTGATTTGACATCTGTTGACTTTGTTACCGTCCTATCCCAGGCTGCGGCTGCGTATCGAGGGCAGGGAGGCATACGCCCTAGTGCTGAAATATTAGTAAATGCGTTGCTACAAGCAGAAAAAGCTGCCAAGCGGCAACGATTGACTTATCCGCTTGAGTCTCTTCTAGGTAAATGGCAACTTTGCTTTGCCACTGGCACTAAGAAAGTCAGAGAGCGCGGGGGAATTGTTTTAGGCAAGGGTTTGTATGTACCCAAGTTTATCGCAATCTATATTTCCTTTAATGCCACCTGGGAACAGGATTCAGGCAGAGGTGAAATTGGTAATCAGGTTGAATTTAGCCCAGTTTTATTGAAGCTCACGGGGCTAGTGCAATATTTAGGTAAGAAAAATTTATTGGCGTTTGACTTTAACCAGATGCTTATCAGTGTATTTGGTCGTATTGTTTACAACAGAGCAATCCGTTCTGGCAAAGTTCAAACAGAAGATTTCTACAAGCAACCCATAGCTAAACTACCCTTCTTTGCCTTCTTTTTAGTGACGGAAAATTTCATTGCAGCTCGCGGTCGTGGAGGAGGATTGGCATTTTGGATTCGAGAAATTTAAAGACACCGTAAATCAGGCATTTTTGGTGGCGGCAGCAGGGAAGAGGATTTGACTTGCATTGTCAGATAAGTATATGCTAGTATTGGTAATTGTATGGTTAAGGACGTATAGCTCAGTTGGTTAGAGCGCTACGTTGACATCGTAGAGGTCACTGGTTCGAATCCAGTTACGTCCATTCAAGGCTGTACAGTGACTAATTATTTGTCGTCGGTGACAGATTAATGTCGTTGGGACTAATTATCTGTCGTCGGGACAAATTGATGTCGTTTAACTGCCAGTGACAAATTAATGTCATTTATTTACAGATACTATAGCAATAATGTCAACGTAGCGCTCTCTTTCAACCGTTATGAAAAACTTATCTAAAGTTAGCTAAACCAAACTCTTGCGAGAAAAATTATAGACAGCTTTAGCGTTTACTTCCTGCTTCATTCTGGA
>NZ_JBALEK010000051.1:0-90676 GCF_036917815.1 Nostoc sp.
GTTTTTGACCCAATTAGAGTGTTTAAAAACCTGATTTTTTTGACTGATACGCTTGTAAATTAAGGTCTTTTAGGGAATGAATCAGCCCTGCTTTTCAAGGGGGGTTCGGGGGTATCTATATATAGCAATCCTAAATGAGTTGTGAAAATCGAGAGACTAAGATCCCCGACTTCTTTTAGAAGTCGGGGATCTTATTGTTTACGAATGATTTAGGACTGCTATAGAAGTACTTAAAATCACAGCCAAACACTTTTCAAACAACCTCTAAGAGTATGTCTGAGAAGTATCAAATATTTGTTGATCCCCCCTAACCCACGCCAGTAGCTCATGGGGGAAACCCCCAGACGCTCACGGACTCGCTAACGCTGCGCTATCGCCCTTGGCGCTAGCTTCTCCCAAAGGGAGAGGCTAGCGCCAAGGGAGAAGACCGCGCTGGCTCCCCTTAAGAAGGGGGATTTCCAAGGGTTAGGCGTATACAAAAAACTTTTCAAACAATCTCTAACCAAACCGTATTGTTCCCACCCTTTGAAAGGATAGGATTCCCGCCGATTTTCGTTGATTTTGTTGGGTTTCCCTGTAATTAACCCTTGGATTATTAATAATTTAGAAAATTTAAACCTAAAAAAAGAGCCGCTACAGTACCTGCAACAGAAATTTCTCCCTGAATAATTTTATCTAAAACTAATTCTAGAGGAATAAATACAACTTCAATCTCTTCTGTAATATCTAGTTGTTGCTCTCCAACTTTACTCACATTTTCCGCTAAAAATAAGTGTATTTGATTGGTATCCTTACTCGGTTTATCGTATAGAGTTCCGATTTTTCTAAATTCTTGGGAAATATAACCAGTTTCTTCTGTAAATTCTCTAATTGCTGCTACTTCTGCACTCTCTTTTGTGGGATCGAAATTACCTGCTGGCAATTCCAAGAAAAATTCACCGATGGCGTGTCTATATTGCCGGACAAAAATAATTTCTTTATTACTAGTGATTGGTAAAACCATCGCAACTTCCGGCTTAATACTGACGAAATAATCATCTATAATTTTACCATTGGGCAATTCTATTTCATCTTGCCTTACCTTACACCAAGGATGATCTAAAACCATTTTTGATTTTAAAGTCTTCCATTTTTTTAAGTTGTTCATCAAAATAATCTCTAAAAACTTTAGTCATTAAGCAATGAATGTAAAAAAGTATAACAGATGCATCCGATCATCTAAACTTTGAACTTACAGCGATTTTCAGGTAAATGAACCACAAATAAACCTCTCTCCTACGTTCGCGTAGCGGCACGAAGTGCGGAGAGAGGCTTTGATTTTCTCCCCAACGCTAGTAGGGAAGGGGCTGGGGGTTAGGTCTTATAATTGTGGTCTAAATACATGAAAACTGCTGTACAGTGGCTTTTGCAATATCATAATATGTATAACAAGTATGCAAATAAATGTAAATCTATTCACAGTAAATAAGAGATTTCCCTTAACCATAAGTCGCGGTACAACAGCACAGACAACGAATGTCTGGGTAAGGATTTCAGCCGATGGCATCGAAGGCTGGGGGGAAGCATCACCATTTGGCGTGGGTAATCATCGGCAATCGACTGATGCAATCAAAGACGCTTTAGAGCAAGTTGTGCCACTGTTGCAAGCATTCAGCCCTTTAGAAAGACAGCAAATTGAGCAAGTTTTAATCCAAAACCAGGTTCCTTCTGCTGTTAGAGCCGCCCTGGATATGGCAATGCACGACTGGTTGGGTAAGCGCGTAGGATTACCCTTGTGGCAAATTTGGGGACTCGATCGCAATCAAATAGTCCCGACTTCTGTGACAATTGGGATTAATTCGCCTGAAGCTGCCAGGGCGAGAGCGCGAGACTGGTTAAAGTTTACTGATGTCCGCCTTTTCAAGGTGAAGCTAGGTAGTCCAGATGGCATAGATGCAGATAAAAAAATGCTACTAGCAGTGCGGGAAGAAGCACCGGAACCGGAATTTTTTGTTGATGCTAACGGGGGTTGGAGTTTAGAAGATGCGATCGCAATGTGCAATTGGCTGGCTGATTTAGGTATAAAGTATGTAGAACAGCCATTACCACGGGGACAAGAAAAAAGTTTAGCAAAACTCAAAGAAAACTCTCCCCTGCCCATCTTTGTCGATGAAAGTTGTTTTACAAGCGCCGATATTCCCCATTTGGCAAATTACGTGGATGGTATTAATATCAAACTCATGAAATCAGGGGGGCTAACGGAGGCAATGCGAATGGTACATACAGCGCGAGCATATCAGTTGCAAGTAATGTTCGGTTGCTATTCTGACAGTTCCCTAGCTAATACAGCAGCATTACAGCTAGCACCACTAGCTGATTATTTAGATTTAGACAGTCACCTTAACTTAATTGATGATCCCTTTACAGGTGCATTGCTAAAAGAAGGGAGAGTTTTGCCAAACGATTTACCAGGTTTGGGGGTACAACACAGTGCGTCTACCACTTAATCAACGAGTAGCTATCTTACTTCATGAAGGAATTACTGGGACTCAGGGCAAAACAGGGCTAGCAATTTTACGTTATAGTGAAGCCCCAATTGTAGCCGTAATCGATCGCGAGTCTGCTGGCAAATCCCTACCAGAATTAACAGGTATCAAGCGTGATGTACCAATTGTGGCATCGCTAGCCGCAGCCTTGGAATACAAGCCAGAAGTTTTGGTAATTGGCATTGCGCCCGGAGGTGGTGCTGTACCAGATGATTACTGGCTGGAAATCAAAAATGCTTTAGAAGCTGGAATGTCTCTGGTGAATGGTTTACATACACCAATGGCAAGTATCCCAGAATTAAATGCACTGCTCAAACCAGGACAATTAATTTGGGATGTGCGTAAAGAACCGTCTAATATTAGCGTTGCTAGTGGAATGGCACGCACCCTCCCGTGTCGGCGGGTATTGACAGTGGGAACCGACATGGCCATCGGTAAAATGTCAACTAGTCTAGAATTACATTGGGCATCGAAACTGCGGGGCTGGCGTTCTAAATTCCTCGCCACAGGGCAAACTGGGGTGATGTTAGAAGGGGACGGCGTGCCTTTAGATGCCGTGCGGGTAGATTTTGCCGCCGGTGCTGTGGAACAAATAGTCATGCGCTATGGCAAAAACTATGACATTTTGCACATTGAAGGACAAGGTTCACTACTACACCCTGGTTCAACGGCAACTTTACCCTTAATCCGTGGTTCGCAACCAACCCAACTAGTGTTAGTACATCGGGCGGGACAAGTTCATGTACGTAATCATCCCCATGTACTAATTCCGCCCTTACCAGAGGTGATTCGGCTTTATGAAACCGTTGCTAGCGCCGGAGGTGCCTTTGGAAGTGTTTCTGTAGTGGGTATAGCACTGAATACAGCCCATCTAGATGAGTCTGCGGCCCAGGAAAGCATCGCTCAAACAATAGCAGAAACGGGGCTACCTTGCACCGATGTAGTCCGTTTCGATGCCAACGTGCTTTTAGATGCGGTGATGAAGAATTAGGTGCTAGAGAATGGCTTAATCCTGACAAATTTCGGTGTTTGGTTTCCACAGCACAAGAAGAGAAGCAACGCTGCGATCGCTTGGCGGCAAAAGTGCGAGAATTAAATATATATAACTTCCACACTATCTTGCTTGTGCCTGTTGGACTGAATCCTATGGATCTTCAGGAAAAACCCATTTTGGCGGTTCCGTCATTTTTTTTCGCAGACGTTCTTGTGCCAACTCCAGCATTTTATCTAAGGGAGTCTCTTCAATAAATTTCGCGGCTGCCTCTCTAAACTCGATATTGGGGCATTTATCCCCTAAAACACACCCCTTAACACAAGCTTGGGCGCAGTTAATTTTTTGCTCCACAGTAAATTCCTCTCTAAAAATTATGAGTTATGATTTTCACACCTAACTCTTCACTATCAGGCATCACGCTCCAGATAAATTTTAACTTGTCAGTTGCAGATCACACCCGCTGCGATCGCCCAGCGTCTGTTAAAAAGTAAAAATCACCATTATAATGTTCGTAAGCAAAGCCATACCGTCAGACTTATTGCCTACCTATACTTGCAACTCAAATCCAGGTAATATATCTTCTCCAGAAATAATCGCTGGCATTTGAATAACTTCTACAGCTTTCAAAAGTCGGTAAATTTCCACTTGCTTATCTTGAGGATTAATTAGCCAACCCAAACGCAAACCATTTTCTATGTATTCCTGCATTTTCGCTTGGATAGGTGCAAGCCGGTCTGTCTCGGAACGCAGTTCAATTGCAAAATCGGGTACAAGTGGCGGAAATTTTTTTCGCTGTTCTAGTGTTAAAGCTTCCCACCGTTCTAACTTTACCCAAGCCGCATCAGGGGAACGTTTTGCACCATTTGGAAGTATAAAGATAGTTGAAGAACTAAAAACTTTCCCTAATTTAGCTTGACGATTCCAATTATTCAAGTCTGTAATTAGGTCTGCTTCTTGATTTCCGCTTTCTCCTCCGACTGGTGGCATAATTATTAATTCTCCGGCTGCATTCATTTCCAGGGTTAAATCGCTATTGGCAATACACAATTGATAAAATTGCTCATCGGTTAAATGAGCAATCGGTTCTAGATTAAGCACAACAGTATTCATTGAACCTTTCCTCGTGCCTTTGTTGCTAACATCAGTTACCTTTATTAAAAGTTTAGCAGGAGTAAATTAACGTGAGTTCTCATTGCCAACTTCGACCTAGGAGTATGCGCCCTTCTCCCTTGGCGCTAGCCTCTCCCAATGTGAGAAGGGGAGACGCTAACGCGAATGCGGTTCGTTCCTCATGTAGTTTGGCGCATCTTCATACAGAATTGGTATAACTCCTAACTCTCAAAAAGGGCGCTCATGTCGGAAATTTTTGCTACGACTGGAACTATAGCCGCGATCGCTACTGCTGTTGTTCCCCAACAGGGTAGTGTTGGTATTGTGCGGGTATCTGGTTCCCAAGCAATAGCAATCGCCCAAAGTCTCTTTCATGCACCAGGGCGACAAGTTTGGGAAAGTCACCGGATTCTCTACGGTTACATTCGCCATCCCCAGACGCAACAACTAGTGGATGAAGCCCTGTTGTTGATTATGAAAGCACCCCGTTCTTATACCCGTGAAGATGTCGTCGAATTCCATTGCCACGGGGGAATTATGGCAGTGCAGCAGGTATTGCAACTGTGTTTGGAAAATGGGGCTAGACTAGCGCAACCTGGAGAATTTACTCTCCGCGCCTTTTTAAATGGAAGATTGGATTTAACTCAAGCCGAAGGTATTGCTGATTTAGTGGGAGCTAAATCGCCCCAAGCTGCTCAAAGTGCCTTAGCTGGGTTACAAGGAAAATTAGCTCATCCAATTCGTCAGTTACGCGCTAACTGTTTGGATATTTTGGCAGAAATTGAAGCTCGGATTGATTTTGAGGAAGACCTACCGCCTTTGGATGATAAAGCAATTATATCAGAAATTGATAAAATTGCCGCAGAAATAACTAGATTATTGGAAACCAAAGACAAAGGTGAATTGCTACGCACTGGTTTAAAAGTGGCAATTGTTGGGCGTCCGAATGTGGGTAAGTCCAGCTTATTGAACGCTTGGAGCCGGAGCGATCGCGCCATTGTGACTGATTTACCCGGTACAACCCGCGATGTTGTCGAATCTCAATTAGTTGTCGGGGGAATTCCCGTACAAGTGCTAGATACTGCGGGGATTCGAGAAACAACAGACCAAGTGGAAAAAATTGGCGTGGAGCGATCGCATCGTGCCGCCAATGCAGCTGATTTAGTCTTGCTTACCATCGATGCTTCCGCAGGTTGGACTCAAGGCGATCAAGAAATTTACGAACAGATACAACACCGTCCGTTAATTATAGTGATTAACAAAATTGATTTATTAGAAGCAGAGGATAGGAAAAATATTCAATTGAAAATCCCAGTTGCGCTGAAAGCGCACCAAAGGTGCAACCCAAAATCCCAAATTGTCACAGCCGCAGCCCAGAATCAAGGTATTGATGTTTTAGAAACAGCAATTTTAGAGATAGTTCAATTAGGGAAAGTGCAAGCTGCTGATATGGATTTAGCCATTAACCAAAGACAGGCAGCAGCCTTAACTCAAGCTAAAATATCTTTAGAACAAGTACAAGCAACAATTGCCCAACAATTTCCTCTGGATTTTTGGACAATTGACTTACGGGGTGCGATTCAAGCTCTAGGAGAAATTACCGGAGAGGAAGTAACAGAATCAGTTTTAGATAGAATATTTAGTAAGTTTTGTATTGGAAAATAATCTAACTAGATTAAGCCACCTCACAGCCAATGTTTCAAGGCTTTATAACCAGATTTTTAGTAGTATTTGAGTAGAATCTAGAGGAAATACCGATGTTTTCATCCCCTTTGGTTTTGCAAATTCCCTCATCCATGCAAATGACAGACGAACAATTTTTTGAGTTCTGTCAGGTGAATCATGATTTACGCATTGAGCGAAATAAATTTGGAGAATTGGTAATTATGCCTCCGACTGGTTCAGAGACAGGAAATCGAGAAGGTAATATATTTGGACAGCTATGGGTTTGGTCAGAACAAGATGGTACAGGTATAACTTTTAGCTCTAGTACCGGATTTAAGTTATCAACAGGTGCAGAGCGATGTCTGACGACAAGCCACTCCGTGTCTACGCCAGATGCTTCCTGGATTAAACTAGAACGGTGGAATAGTCTCTCAGCAGAACAGCAGCGAAAGTTTGCTCCCATTTGTCCAGATTTTGTAGTTGAACTCAAATCTCCCAGCGACAACCTCCAGACTTTGAAGGAAAAAATGGAGGAATATATGAAGGAACCAGGAATACAGCTAGGCTGGTTGATTGACCGTAAGCACCGTCAAGTGTATATTTATCGTTCTGGATTGCCAGAGGAATGTTTAAATAATCCTGCTAGCGTTAGCGGCGAGTTAATATTGCCTGGGTTTATTCTGAATATGAGTAAAGTTTGGTAAACTGATATATTGGCTGTACTTTATCCATTTTTGGGCAACGCTCAAGCTGACCCTGAAAACTTTGTGCGACGGTAGTTTGACTTTTTCGATGTCACCGATAATCAGTCGGGAAGTGGTCTTTTCAAACAACCTCTTACACCAATTCCACAGAATTTAATTCTGAATTCTGACTACTAAATTCTGTTTTTTCAAGCTAAAAGCATCAATGATTTGCCACCATGAGTAAATGGTTTGAATCACCTGTATTACTGTTAATTAAGCTGTTAATTGTAGAAAGAAATTCATGCTCTAAATAAGGTTTGGTCAAGTAAGCCTTTGCACCCAATTCTTGAGCAAGCTGGCGATGTTTTTCAGCGCTGCGAGAAGTGAGAATTACTACAGGTATTTTTTCTAAATTGGGGTATTGACGGAAATTGCTCAACAACTCAAAACCATTCATTCGGGGCATCTCTAAATCGGAGACGACAACTTGAATTTCAGGATGTAGCTGTAACTTTTCTAGAGCTTCTACACCATTTTGGGCTTGTATTACTTGATAGCCAGATTTTTGCAGAGTGAGAGAGAGAGTTTGTCGGAGACTAATTGCATCATCTACGACTAAAACAACTTTTGGTGATTTATTATCTGGCTCTTGAGAATAACTGGGTTGGGTTTTTATAGTTGTTGTGGAAGTCGATGCAGTGAGTAATGGTGTAGATGGAAAAGTATGTCCTGATATCGGTAAGGCTTTTTTATTTGACGAAGAAGCTACTGGTAGTGCCCTGATATTAAGTGTTGTTTGTTGGATCTCGCTAGACTTGACCAGCAATGAAGCATCAATGACTAAGATGAGATTACCATTGGCTAAACTACTACAACCATAAATGTATTTTGGCGGTGCGATCGCATTTCCTAAAGGTCTAATTACCAGTTCTTGTTCACCAATTATTTGGTCAACTTCCAAAGCAAACGTTCCCTGATTTCGTCGTAGCAAAAGCACCGGATTTTTCGCCACGCTTGGGTCATGACTATTTGATGTGTTGTATGGAGTAGCACTATTAGTGAATGAACCATTATAATCAATCAACTTTGAAAATTGACGGAGGCTGACCATAGTCTCATCATTGTCTGTGTTCCAATGAAAGACTTTTTTACCTTCAATTTCTTTAATTTGTTGTTCAGAGGGAATCAATATTTTTTCGATATTGTCCAAAAGAAGCCCATAAACAACACCTTTGGCTTGAACCAGCATTAACTTTTCTGTAGTCATAGAAAAAGGAATTTTAAGGATGAATATTGTTCCTTGGTTGGGTAAGGATTGAACTGAAATTGAACCATTGAGTGCGTGCATCTGAGTACGCACAATATCTAATCCCATACCGCGCCCAGAAATTTCGCTGACTTTATTAGCAGTAGAAAATCCGGGCGAAAATATCAAATCTAAAAGTTCAGACTCGGCCAGATTAGAAGCATAGCTCCTAGTTTTTTCTTCAGTTTCTATGGGATAAAATTCAACAGCTTTTCTGCGAATTCTGTCTAAATTCAATCCCTGACCATCATCTCGAACTTCGATAACAGTTTGGCTACCCTGATGATAGGCGCAGATTTCGATTAAACCTTGTTCTGGTTTACCAAGCTCTCGGCGAACTTGCGGTGCTTCAATACCGTGGTCAAAAGCATTACGCACTAGGTGCAATAAGGGATCGTAGAGCTTTTCTGCGATCGCTTTATCTACTAGTACCTCAGTACCAGTAAGTTTCAATTCTACAAGTTTGTCATAAACATTCCCCAACTTACTTACCATGTGGGGGAAGCGATTCAGAATATTGCCTAAAGGTGACATTCGTGATTCTACTAAGCTATCTATAATATTAAGAGTTAAATTCTCTTGCTTGTCACTAATTTGAGCAGCTTGCGTCACGAGCAAGTCAAGAGACTCTGTGGTTTCTTGTAGTTGCAGTGTCTCTTCTATTGCTTCATGCAATGTCATGTGAAATTCTGTATATACATCCATTTCTAGAGAGTCAAAATTCGCTGCAAAATTTTGCGTTTGTTGTGAGGTAATATTTTGGATTTGTAATGGTAAATCACGTAATTCATTTAAAGTTGTTTGGTGTCTCGTGAGTTGCTGTACTAATTGCTCAATTATTTCTTTGATTTGTTCATCTTGCAAACTACGCCGTTTTTGGTAAATCAGCAATTCTCCAGCTATATAATTGAGGTGTTGCAGTCTCTCTGTATCTACTCGAATAAATGAAGGTTGGCGCAAATTTTTAGTTTGAACATCCTGTGATTTATATTCTATTTGGTTGTTGATTTGTGTAGCTACATCAGGTATGACTTCAATAGCTGTTTGAGAAACATCTATAACTACCTGCTCACTGACAGTTAATGAGTCAAGCTTTTCTGAAGAATCATCAGTCTGGATCGTCACTACTTCAGCTGCAATATTTTGGTTAGCTTCTTCTCCCCATATTGCTTCTAGTAAGTTATCAATTTCTTGAGGAGATACAGATATCTCTTTAATAACTAACAGTGTTTGTAACTTGGGACTATCAAGCCAATTTTTCTCTTCACCAGTTACAGGAGGATAATTTTTATATTCTTTTGCTAATTTATGAATTTGGTTCTGTAGGATTTTAATTATTGAGAGGTAGCTATCAGACGGGTTAAGAGAATATTGAAATTTTGCAACCGCAAATAGGATGATTAAGATGATACCGCGTCGATAAATACAAAGACTTTGACTATCTTCTTCACCTTGGACAAAATCAAGAAAACTTTTCAGCCAATTTCCGATATAATTAACTAGAGTTTTTGTTTCTAATGTGGGAACCAGTAAAGTCAAACTGAGTTCTGGCTCTGGTATTTCCATCTGGTGATTAAACCAGCCAAAAATGTAGCGAATTACTTTTAAATAAAACTTGGCAGTTGTTGGTTTGACAGATTCGTTTTTACTGCGATCAGATGTAGTGATAAACTGGTAAAATTGTTCTTCATTGATGATAAATGTGCCATGAGATGAATTATTTTGCAATTCTCCAGATAACTCATTATTTGCCACTGTTGTAAGTTTTCGCAAACCTGGAGAAGCCTCACCGCCAGATGTGCGATCGCCTGCTAATACTAATTTTTGTGCTTGTTGCAAATCTGCAAGGGCAATTTCTGCAATTTGCTGCACCTGGGTAGGATTTGCTTGCAGCGCTGATAGAATTGTTTGGGCAATTTCTCCCAATCCAGGTAAATTTAGAGATTCTGCCAAGCCGAAAAATACTTCAGCTTGAGAGTGTAAAAACTCGATAAATTCGTCACTATTTGGTGGATTCTTAACAGCGTCAGCAATACTATTTATACGTTGTTCTACTCCGACTTCAAAAACTGACTGCACAATATCAAATCCCAATTCTTGAGAAGTGGGAATATGAGACTCAGCACCAAAGGCATCACCCAGTTTTTCTTGCAGTTCTGCAAACACTGAAGTTGCTCGATGTAGCAGTTCTTCATCATTAACAGTACTGCCTATTAGCTCAGTATTTAATGCTATGCTAAGACAATCATAACCTTGTAACAAAAGTGTTTCTAATTCAGCATCCACTACTACTTTAGGATTATATAGAGCCTTAAAGACATCTTCTAAAAAATGGGCTATCATCTTAATTACTTCTAGCCCAACATTAGCGGCTCCACCTTTAAGTGTATGAGTAGCCCGCATTAAATTGTGAACTTTAGCAATGCTATAACCTTCCGACAAGCTAAATAGTTCTTGCTCGATAATTTGAACTAATTCTGGGGCTTCAGCCAGAAAGTAGATGTATCCTTGTTCGCGAATTTCTTTATCTGTAATCATATTTTAGATTTTAAATTTTGGATTTGTTGCGTAAAGTTTTAATTGATGCAACTGTCATTGCTAGAATTTCGGTATTTTCTGACATCAAATTGCTCACTTTTTCTAGTGGTAATAAACCAACCTCAACAATAAGTTCCATCCAATAAAGACTTTCATCGGCTTTTTACTCTCGCAAGCTGAATTTAGCAATGACATCGGCGGTTGACTTACCACGACAAGCTGACCGATAGTTAGCTCCCACAGATGTTGCTGAACGGATTAGTTGCTTGCCAATGACCTCTGCCGTTCGGCTCTGTGGACTGGCTTTCTACTAAGCGGATTACTCGCAGTGCTAGCTGCTTTGTTCTCCGCTTCAAATCCTCCTCATTCATACACAGGACTTACGCAAACAATAGCTGAAAAGAATGATTTTCTTCTTAGGGACAATTTATGAATTGCCCCTACAGCGTAAGTACTAATACATAATCAAAAATCCAGAATCTAAAATTTAGTTGACTTTAAACTTACCAGAAGTTGTTAATAAGTCTTTTGCCATCCCTGATAAATCTTGGAACACAGTAGCAATTTCTTTAGATTCAGCAAAAGTTTTATTAGCAATTCCTGCTACATCTTGCATTGATTTAGTTACTGTTACAGATTGCATCATTTGTTTTTGAGTCGCTGCGGTAATTCGCTCGATTAGCTGACTAATTTCGGCAGTTGCAGAAACGATCGCATTTAAGTTTTGGCGAGTGTCATTGACAAGATTTGTACCTTCTACCACCTGTTGAATGCCAGTTTCCATCGCTACTGCAACTTCTCCGGTTTCTGCTTGAATCTCTTGGACTAATTTTTCTATTTCGATGGTTGCTGCTGCTGACTGGCGAGATAAAGAACGGACTTCATCAGCTACAACTGCAAAGCCTTTGCCATATTCACCGGCACGGGTGGCTTCAATGGCTGCATTCAAAGCCAATACGTTTGTCTGTGTGGCAAAATTACCAATCAAATTCACCACTTTGGAGATTTTTTGCGAGGATTCACTCAGGCGTTTAATCTTTTTGCTAGTTTGAGCAACAGTTTCACGAATTCCTTGGATTGCTTTGACAGTCAGGTTCATCGCGGTATCGCCAGACTCTATAGTTTGATTGGCTTGTTGGACTGCTAGTTGCACTAACTCTGCATTTGCCACCACAGCTTGAGTAGAGTCCACCATCTGTTGAATTTCGCCTAAAGCTGCGGTAATTTCCTCAGATTGTTGTTGCGCCAGATTGGTCAGTCCCGTCAGTGAAGCGTCGCTATCGCTAGAAGTTTGGGCAACTTGTTGAGCAGCCCCCTGGACCTGAATAACGATTTGCCGCAGTGCTTGCAGGGTATTATTGTAAGCATCGGCGATCGTGCCTAGCTCGTCTTCTGTAATTGGTGCGCGTACCGTTAAGTCGCCATTAAGAGCGGGTCTAAGGGCTATTAGGAGTTGAATAGATCGTTGTTGTAGTAACTCCTTGGCTGCCTTTTCCCGTGTTGCTGCTTCTGCTAATTTTGCTGACTGCGCTTGTACTTGTTGCAAATATTCCGTCTGTTGTAATGTCAGTCCTAACTGACTGCCAATACGTGCTAACAAACTGACTTGCGATTCTTCCCAATCACGAGTTCCCGAATTTTGATAAGCTGCCAGCAAACCCCACAATTGTTCCCCAGCAAATACAGGAACAACTACATAAGCTTTGACTTCAAACTGTTCTAATATCTCAATATGGCAGGGTAAATGATCCATCTGATAGATGTCATTTACAACAAAGCTTTCACCTTGGGCATATCGACCTCCCTGAGTTTCTTGTAAGTGGGTATCTTCCCAGACAGTTTTGACATCGGAGCCTACCAGTCTTACCCAACCATGAGCTACTGACTCAGACACAAATTCGCCACTCCAGTCAGGATTGAAGCGATAGATAGCGACGCGATCGCATCGCAATAATTGTCGCACTTCTTGAGTGGTTATCTTGAAAATATCTTCTGCATTCAAAGATTGTCGGATGCGGTTGCTGATCTTTGTGACAGCTTTCTCTTGTTCCGCTAACTGAGCTAGTTTCTCAGATTTTACCCGAACTAATTCCAAATAGTCTATCTGTGATTTAGCTAGGCTAAATTGTAAGCTAGTCTGAAGCAAAAAGTTAAGTTCCCAGCTTTGCCATTCACGGATGCTGGAATTTTGATACGCTGCCAGTAAGCCCCACAATTTATCGCCGAAGAATATAGGAACAATTATGTAAGCTTTGGCTTCAAACTGCTCTAAAATCTCAATGTGGCAGGGAGCAAGCCCTGCTTTATAGATGTCATTAACGATAAAGCTTTCACCTTTGACATACCTACCTCCCTGAGTTTCTTGCAAATAGGTATCATCTAAAAAGGTTTTAAGATCAGGGCCTACCAGTTTTGTCCAACCATTACCCACAGACTCAGAGACAAATTCACCACCCCAGTCAGGGTTAAAGCGATAGACTGCGACGCGATCGCATCGGAGTGATTGACGCACTTCATGAGTGGTTGTTTTGAAGACGCTATCTACATCTACAGATTGGCGGATGCGGTTGACTATCTTAGTGAAAGCTTTCTCTTGATCCGCTAACTGAGCTAGTTGTACAGATCTAATTCGCACTTGTTCAAGATATTCTGCCTGTGATACAGCTACACCAAATTGAGAGCCAATTTGAATCAAAAAGCTGACTTCCCAAGGTTGCCAATCACGAGATACAAAGTTTTGATAAATTGCTAATAATCCCCACAATTTTTCCCCAGAAAATACAGGTACAATCACATAGGCTCTAATTTCCAACTGCTCTAACATGTTAACGTGGCAGGGAGAATGACCTACCTCATGGATATCATTAGCGATAAAGCTTTCACCTTGGATATATCGACCCCCTTTATTTTCTTGGATGTAGGTATCTGCCCAGACAGTTTTAATATCAGGTCCTACCAGTTTGATCGAATTACTAACTACTGACTCAGCGACAAATTCACCACTCCAGTCGGGATTGAAGCGAAAAACTACGACGCGATCGCATTTTAGTAATTGCCGTACTTCTTGAGTGGTTATTTTGAAGACGGTATCTACATCTAAGGTTTGTCGGATGCGATCGACTATTTTGGTTAAAGCTTTCTCTTGTTCAAGTATCTGAGCTAGTTGATCAGATTTCCTCTGCACTTCCTCGACATATTCTCTTTGTGATATTGCCACACCAAATTGCAAGCCAATCTGAGTTAAAAAGGTTTCTTCCCAAGATTGCCAATCACGCGGTCCAGAATTTTGATAAGCTGCCAGCAAGCCCCATAATTTCTCTCCACTGAATATAGGCGCAATGATGTAAGCTTTCATTTCATACTGTTCTAAAATATCAATGTGGCATTGAGCATGACCCATTTGATAAATGTCCTTAACCACAAAGCTTTCACCCTTGGCATAACGTCCTCCTTGAGTGTCTTGTAAGTGGCTATCTTCCCAAACCATATTAAAATCAGGACCGACCATTTTTATCCAACCATTACCCACTGTTTCCGCGATAAACTCGCCACTCCAGTCAGGTTTAAAGCGATAAACGGCTACGCGATCGCATTTTAGTAATTGACGTACTTCTTGAGTGGTTGTTTGGAAAATCTTATCGATATTTGATGCGTGGAGAATTTTATCAATGACTTTAGCTACTGATTTCTTTGCCTGTGCTTGATTTTGTTGTTCTTTCTTAAATTCAAAACTCTGTAATTTGTAGATTAGTTCTGTTGTAATTTGAGCTAGGAGACTAATTTCTACCTCTTGCCACTGCCGGGTTGATTGGCAATTATTTACTGACAGTAACCCCCATACTTTACCTTCCACTACAATTGGTAAACTCAAACTAGCTTTAATTTGAAATTTATCTAGCAGCTGCTTTTGATAAGGGGTAAGTTGAATCTGATTGATATCGTCAATAACTACAGGTTCTATATAGTCTTTATTGCTATATAACCCAAAAATAATTACTGGAATATTTTCGCCTAAAGTCGGTGTCCAACCTAGTGTTCTGGATTCTGCTAAAACATTACCTGATTCCAGAGAAGTAAACTGATAAATCAAGGCGCGATCGCAGCCAATCTTTTCTCTAATTTGCGCTACAGTGATTTTGAGTAGTGTATCAACGTCTGGTGCTTGGCGCATATAAGTTGCGATGTCTTGCAACTGTCGCCGCCAAGTTTTAAATTCCTGAGCGATCGCATTTAATAAAGATATTTCATTACTAGCAATATTCGCTATATTCGGGTCACCATTAATATTTTCTACTTCCGAGATTAGAACCTCATTTTCATGGCTATTGCTATACAAAAATGTCATGTGATTAACCTCAAAAATTGTGATGGGTAGTAATTTGATATGTGGCAGGCAAGAATGATCTGATCTTTGGTCATCAAGGATTAGTAATTATCAAAATACTATACCTAATTAACCATTACTAAAGGCTCAATTATGAATACACCATATCGGAGCTTGAATAATACTTGTAGCATCCAAATTAAAAATCATGTCCTCTGAATCATTAATAAAATATCCCTGTAAAAAAGGTGATATTTTAGGATAAAATAATTCAGCAGTTGCGGGTTTCATTTCCTTACTATCCAGCCATTCAATATCTATAAGCTGTCGTACCAAGAGTCCCAAATACTTACCCTTATTTTCCAGAACAATCGCCATCATTTTTGAAAGTAAATTTGGCCCTTGCGAAATTGGAGGATAACCTAACATTTCCTCTAAATCAACTAACCAGAGCATCTCACCGCGCCAGTTATAAATACCCAAGACGCTACTAGGCATCTGAGGAACACCACATATTTCTGGTAATGATACTTGCAAAACTTCTGTAATGTGTTGTAACGAAATTACGGCTGTATCGCTTACTCCCAAATTAAAACTTAAAAACTTTTCCTGGGTTTCCAAAGTTATTGATCCTTTGTCCTTGATTATTTATTTTCAGCCACTATTTGCAGTTTGTTTTATCTAGTAGAGGTTCTACCTGAAAGATAGTGACTTCTTTACTAATTAAGTAATCGCTTTAAAATTACCACTAGTTCCTCTCGATCAATCGGTTTTGATAGATAACCATCAGCGCCCAACATATTACCCCAAATTTTATCTACGTCACTATTTTTTGTAGAGCAAAAAACCACAGGTATTTTGCTAGTTTCAGGATTGTTTTTTAGCTCTCGACAAATTTCAAAGCCACTTTTACCCGGTAAAATTACGTCGAGAAATATTAGGTCTGGCTTATTTTTATCTATTTTATCTTGAGCCTCTTCACTGCTTGTGGCACTCATCACAGAATAACCTGCCTGTTGTAAGTAACGGCTGATTATTTCCATATCTGTTAAGCCATCTTCAACAACTAAAACAGTATTCATGGCAATTACTCGTTAACTTTTTCTCAAAATGGAAACACAATTAGACATACAAATCCTAAATGATTGCTTAATTAAAAAAGACATGGAAGGGACTAGAGACTAGCCCTAACCCCTTTGCCCTAACCAATATTTCACAAACCAAATAGGACTGCTATAAATACAAAATTTGTATTTGTCTAATTTTGATTCAATGTTTATGTATCAACCTCAGAAAAAGTACGTAATAAATATAACTTAATATTTTTTCTGTAAATAAAATAGTTCTATCACCTCAATAATTTAATTTTTACTGAGGTGAAAAAGTCTATAAATTTTGACGAAGAATTCCGAATTAAAAATTAATCCGCTTGGGTTAAGGATTTTTGGTACTGGTTTTTGACCTGTAGAGACGCAAAATTGTGCGTCTCTACCAAGAATTTTGGGCTTAACTGAACGGGATTGAATCAAAAATAGCTTCTAATTCTCTCTAATTACAAACCTCTAAATTAGATTTACTATTGTCAGTGGATACACTCGGTCTAGGTAAATACTTACGTACTATACTCATTACCTTGTCAGCCATTACAGGTTTAGTAAGAAAATCTGTAGAACCAACTACTTTGGCACGAACTCTATCTAAAAGACCATCATTGCCTGTTAATATAATTATTGGTGTGTTAGAAAAGGTAGATATTCGTCGTAACTGAGTGCAAATTTCGTAACCACTAGCAACTGGCATAATCAAATCTAAGAAAATCAGGTCTGGTTTATCCTGAATTAGGGTTGGTAAAGCTTGTACAGCATCTTGAATTTTGACAAATCTTAATCCATTGGAAGTGATAATATCCTCTAGCATTTTACATACCTGAGGGCTATCATCGACGCAAGCCACTAGTGGAGCAATTCGCTTGTTTGCTTGAGTGCTGGTAGAGTTCTTGTTGACTTCAGCAACTCCTAAGGGCAAGTCAGGTACTTCCACTAATTCAATAATTCCTTTAAGGATATAGGGAAGCAACGAACGGGTGAGTGGTAGTACACTCTGCTTCATTTTTATGGCTAAATCTCGCAGAGTCAATTTGCCGTTGATTAAATTCACAAAGTTTTTGTACACAGATGGACTTACCATCTGCTCAAGTTGCTCTGGTCGGCGCAGAACTGGGGCTAAGTCAGGAGAAAAATTTGCTAAACCAGCTTGTGACCAAATTTTCCACGAGTCTTGCATGTGCTTTAGAGACATTTCTGCACTCGTGAAGCTGATGGGGGTTTCTAAGATAACTTCTTGGCTGCGATTGCAAGTTATAGAAGCAAAGTTTCCTTGCAAGGCTAGGTCAAATAATAGTTCTGCTATCGTATTTTCTGCAATAGATTGAATCTGTTCTCTCTGGATTTTCTGTTTTTTATAAAAAATTTCTATCAGTTTATAGTCCCAGTAATCGGTTGATAGGTCTTGCAAACGTAACTGCAACTTATCAACATCAATTTGGGGACAATTTTGAGCTATATGTCTACGCCAGCGCCGGAAGGGATGAGTTCCTCCTGTTGCCCAAACTATCCGTCCTAGCCGATAATAAAAATTCCATTGACTGCCCTTTGAACTCTTAATATTTAATTTGCCATTGTATTGTAGCTGAGTACAAGTTTGAAATTCATTTACTAGGTTATTTGAAACTATCACTTCTGGGTGAGTCATACTTATTCCTTTCATTAAAAAGCTAGCCATTAAAAACCGATACTAAGCTATATAGTGATAAGTACAAATACGTTTGGTATATAGCGGACTAAATCAAGATTATTAAAAGTAAGGTAGATGAGAAGATAGCAAAACCATTGCTAGGAAATAATTTATCTAGCATAGAGTTTTTATTGGCAGATTTTATTTTTCTGCTAAGATTTATGACTCAAGTAGGTTGCCATCGTCCAGATCATAATGTATGAGTGTTGATATCTTATTTTAAGAATTTCCATACTGAATTATATCCGTATAAGTTCTGAATTTATCTTTAAAAAAGATTATCAGTCTCTAGAGAGTTCTGCTTTAGTTAATTGAGAGTGGTAATAAATGTTAAAAATATTTATTTAACTTTACTATTCTTAATTATGCTAATTAGCGCTCTTGGCAATATGACTCTGGAGAGAGAATCTTGCCCGCCCCACAAGATGGATAATTTATTTCTTGGAAATCCCTTAATGTCAATTTTTCTTCTTTAAAAAAAGGCATGCTACTTAAGACAAGTATAGGACTACTATTTGATTTTCAAAAAGATACGTAGGGTGTGTTAGCGACAGCGTAACGCACTAAATCCTTACGAATGATGCGTTACGGATTTCATCCTAACGCACCCTACAGTACCTAATTTTGTTCAAAAATCAAATAGGAATCCTATAGCAGCCATCTATAGAGCATGATTGTGGTTTTGATGGCTCACAACAGCTGCCCTGAGATTACTTTGGTGTTCTGAAAGAAGGCGATCGCCTTCGTCTTTTTCCAAGCCAGTCCAGTGCATCAATAGCGCTAGCTTCACCCATTTACCACTGCGTTCTAGTAAAAAACCAGCCGCTTCTCGACTTAAACCAGTGAGGTCTTGCAAAATTCGCAAGGCGCGATCGCGTAACTTTTGATTTGTTACCGCCACATCCACCATGCGATTGCCATAAACTTTGCCTAATTTGACCATCACGCCGGTAGAAAGGATATTTAAAGCTAACTTCGTGACTGTACCAGCTTTTAGGCGAGTTGAGCCGGCGATTATTTCTGGCCCTGTCAATAGGCGAATGTCAATATCGGCATCAAAGCTAACTTGTTCAGCCGGAACACAGGCGATAAAAATCGTAGCGGCTCCCCGTTGACGGGCAGCATGAAGGGCACCGTGGACATAAGGTGTTGTTCCACCGGCGGTAATGCCAACTACTACATCTAGTTGAGTAATGTGTCGCCCAGCGATCGCAGCCTCGCCATCTTCGATGCTATCTTCTAAATCTTCGGAACTGCGTACCAACGCACCCGCACCACCAGCAATAATCCCCTGTACCAACTCTGGGGGTGTACAAAAAGTAGGTGGACACTCAGCAGCGTCTAACACTCCTAACCTGCCACTTGTACCCGCACCGATATAAAATAAACGCCCTCCGTGGCGCAAACGCTCTGCGGTGCGATCAATTGCCTCTGCCAACTGAATTTTTGCCGCCGCAACTGCTGCGATTGCCTTTTGGTCTTCGTTATTAAACAGCTCTACCAATTCCAGAGAACTTAGCTGGTCTAAGTTTAGACTGTTAGGATTTACCATCTCGGTTAAAAGATGCCCGCGTTCCTGCAAATTTGTCATTTGTCCTCTGTCATTTGTCCTTTGTCCTACCCTACGGGCAGCCCCCCTTCGGGTGTCTACGTCCGTTGTCATTAGTCAGTTAGCAACCAATGGGCTAATGACCAATGACTAATGACTAATTACAACAATCCTTCCAATTTGCGACGAATCTTCTCTAGTTCAGAATCAGACAATTCTGGTTCTTTTACTGGCTGTTGATTAAGAGGGAAGGTGTCTTCAATAGTATCCTCCTTCTGGGCATCTGCTTGCCAGTCGGTTTCTTCTACATTCAGTTCTGGGGGAGTGACAACTAAATTGCTGTTTTCTGGGATGATTTCCCATTCATATCCAGCACTTTCGCAAAATTCCTTGATTTCCTCAGCATCCATCGGCTCTGGTGTAGGTGAGGGGAAATCCTGAGCTTCTAACATCAGGGCAAAGCGCGTGGCATCGTCTTCTGACTCGAACATCAGAATTTTATTGCGAGCGCCCTCCCGAATCGTGTGAATCCCCTCATTTTCCGTTCGAGCATTAAAAATTAACACAAAGACCCTTGGTGTAATCATTTGTCCTTTTTAAGGTTTATTCATCTTAAAGTTCGAGATTGTGCCTCAGGGAAAGTCACAGAGACAATTTTCACTCTATTCAGATTTTCCTGAAAACGCCAATATTATTAAGCATAAGTATTGAATGCTCCCAAATACCGTAACTTAACCTATGAGGTCTTGAGTTTAGTTGGCGTATCCTGGAAATGGCATACTGAATCAATGTGCCAGTTAATGCTTGTGTGTGCCAGCGATATCCGGCAATTAATGCAGTGAAAGCAAATGACTAAATCTCCCAATCCAGATCATCACTCCCCGTTCCCTAATCGCAAGCGTCTGTGGTTGCTGGTTTTGAGTCGGGGTAGCATTGCCTTGGGCGGACTTTTACTGTTAGGAACTATTGTCGGTATTTGGCGGTTGTGGACTTTTGTCCAAACAGAGTTAACACCCTTGGCACAACAAAGTCTCACGACTACACTCAACCGTCCGGTAAAATTGGGAAGAGTCACACAATTTTCGTTGACGGGAGTGCAGTTTGGGGCTTCAGCTATCCCAGCCACACCCACAGATCCAGATTGGGCTGCAATCGAATCTGTGGAGGTGGGTTTTGACCTGTTGCAACTAATCTTTAACCGCCACTTGAAGCTAGATGTCACCTTAGTCAACCCAGATATTTACATTGAACAGGATGACCAAGGGCGCTGGGTTTCCACTAAAATCGCGCCTTCACCTGACGGCGCCGCGATTAAAACCGATTTGGACAATTTGCGGTTTCGCAATGCCAAACTAGCGTTGATGCCGCAGAAGAGAGCGGGGGAGCAGGGGAGCAAGGGGGCAGGGGGAGCAAGATCCCCCTCATCCCCGGTAACGTTTTCTCAACTGAATGGATCTGCCCAACTTTTAGCGAACAATCAGTTGATCCAGTTTGAAGTCGGGGGTCAAGCAGACAGTGGTGGCAGTATTTCCATTCAGGGAGAGACGCGTTCTCGGATGCTAGCAGGGAACTTTCAGGTGCGATCGCAAGATTTGCTAGCTGCGGATATTACGCATCTGATTAAGTTACCAATTAACTTACAGGCGGGTCGAGCCAATGGCGACTTATTAGTTCGGTTGACGCCAGGACAGCAGACTTTATTGTTTGGCAGTGCTTCTGTGCAAGGGGTAACAGTTCAAATACCCAAAGTCCCGCAACTGTTGAGCAATAGCCAAGGAAATCTCCGCTTTCAGGGAACGGAATTGCAGTTGGATAATGTCACTACCAACTATGGCAAAATTCCCCTAGTGGCTACGGGAATTATCGACACTAAAGCAGGTTTTAAGTTGGCAGCGCGTGTCAATGCGGTGAGTTTGGCTAATGCTCAGGAGACTCTCAAGGTAAAACTACCTGTGCCGATCGCTGGACAAGTACAAGCTTCTTTGCAGATGACTGGATCAATAAAAGAGCCAATTATCTCCGGCTCAGTTGCCACGATCCAAACTGCCCGAATTGATCAAGTTGATTTTAATAGTATCAGTAGTAAGTTTCAGCTTGTTACTAGTTCTTCTTTAATTACCCTAAAAGATATTCAAGGTCAAGCCAAAGTTGGTGGTGAAATCACCGGCGCTGGCACAATTCAACTCGGTAAAAACCCTCAACTGGATTTAAATTTCGCCGCCAAGAATGTTTCAGGGGATGCGATCGCCAAAGTTTACGAAACAACACCCAATTTCCAAATTGGCAATGTCTCCGCTACAGCCCAACTAACTGGCGCTCCCACTAATGTCGAAACTGTGGTACAATATCAAGCTCCTAATGGAACTTACCCCGGAACTGGCGAAGTTGCGATTGCTAGCGATCGCACTGTCTCTTTCCGCAATGTGGCTCTGAATGTAGCTGGTGGTATAGTCCGGGCAACTGGTAGTTATGCCAATCAGCATTGGCAAACTGTGGCTGTTGCCTCTGGGGTAAAATTGGAACCCTTTGTAGACAAAAGTCAACTGCAAAATGTCTCTTTGGCGGATGCACTATTCAATGGTCGTCTCATTCTCTCAGGCAGCACAGCACCATTTAAAATTGCCACGATTCGCCCTGATGGTGCAGAAGTTCAAATTGGTGGCGGCACAGTTGCAGTTTCTAATATCCAACTGGAAGACCAAAGCTTCTCTGCTCAACTTGTCGCTAATGGTGTGCGGTTGGGACAAATATTGAAACAGTCTCCCCCAGCTTTAAAGAATCCATTGGCGGGTACGTTCCAAATCACAGGCAATAGAGAGAATTTCAGCCTGAAAACCCTCCGTGGCACTGGTGAAGGTAGTCTTGCTATTGGCGATGGTACGGTTACATCTAATATCCAACTGGCTAATGGTGTGTATCAGGCGCAAGTTCAGGCTAAGAATGTGCCTATGCAGCAGTTGGCAGCAGTCCCAAAGCAGTTTCACGGAGCCTTAACTGGTCAGTTCAACGTCGCGGGTTCTGTTGATTCTTTTAAACTGCAAACTATCCAAGCCAACGGTCAGGCGCGGGTAAATGTTGCAGGTGGAACCATTACAGCCTCTAATATCCAACTGGCTAATGGTGTATATCAAGCGCAAGTTCAAGCAAATAATGTCCCATTGCAGCAGTTGGTAGCAGTCCCAGCGCAGTTTCGGGGAGCCTTAACTGGTCAAGCAAACGTGGCGGGTTCTGTGGAGTCATTTCAACCGCAAACTATCCAAGCCAGTGGTCAGGGACGGTTAGATGTTGCAGGTGGAAGGATCGCAGCTTCTAATATTCAATTGTCCAATGGTCGCTATCAAGCCGTAGTTAATGCTGCCGGTGTGCAATTAAATCGCTTCAATCAGCAATTGCGTGGTCAATTTGGCGGTCAGTTGCAATTAGCTGGCACTGTGGGATCATCCAAATTAGCTGATGTGCGTGCTGCTGGACAGGTGCAATTATCCCAAGGTCTCCCCGGTCTTGAGCAACCCTTAACGGCTGCGATCGCGTGGAGTGGTGAAAGGCTTACCATTGAGCGAGCAACTGCTCCCGGTTTAAGTGTTACTGGTAACATATTAGCCAATGCCAAAACAACAGGTATACCGGAAATTACCGCCTTAAATCTCAACGTTCAGGCGCAGAATTACAACCTCAAACAGTTACCGTTCACTCTTCCTAATCAGGTTGCTGTGGCGGGGAAAGTAGATTTTAATGGGCAAATCACTGGTAAGCTGCCCTTACCAAATGTAGTCGGGCAAATCAACTTACGAGACTTGGTTGTTCAAAATATTGCTTTTGAGCCGTTGTTAACTGGAAACATCGATTCAGCACAGGGACGCGGTTTAAATTTGAATTTGGCGGGTAATAGCGATCGCCTCGACTTCAATTTAGATGCCAATAATCGCCCGAAATCCTTCTTAGTCAAATGGCAGCAAGCCTCAGCAACAGGTAATGTTCAAGGGAATGATTGGGCACTCAAAGTTGCAAATTTCCCCTTAAAAATATTGAATTTGACTCCGCCAGCAATTACTCGCCTGGGTACTGGTAAGGTAACTGGGTTGTTAACTGGGGATTTGCTATTTAATCAGCAGACATTGGCAGCAACGGGGAATTTAGCGATCGCCAGCCCAGAAATTGGCCGTCTTAAAGGCGATCGTTTAGCTGCTCAATTCCATTACGATAATGGTAAAGCCACAGTTGCAAGTAGCGAATTTCTCAAAGGCAACAGCCGCTACGCCCTTGTCGGTACTTTGGCTCAAACCCCTAAAGGACCTCAACTACAAGGTAAACTGAACATCAATCAGGGTGAGATCCAAGATGTTCTAGCTGTGGCACAGATATTTGATTTACAAAATTTGCCAGGTGGTTCAGCAGAAATCTACGGCACAGCATCGGATCTGACCACCACACCCCAAGGAGCGCTAAATCAGCCCTTATTAAACCAAATCCAACGGTTTTCTGAAATTGAAACTTTGGTAGCAGAACAGGAACAACAGCGACTTGATTCCACTCCCATACCCGATTTGGCAGACTTAAAGGGGACTTTCAACGGGGAAGTGGCTGTAAATACAGCTACAGCCAATGGATTATCAGTGGATTTTAATTTGAATGGACAAAATTTTGCTTGGGGCAAAAAGGAAGAACGAAATCGTTTTTATACTGCCGACAAAGTAATTGCCGAAGGCAACTTTGAAAACGGTGTTTTGAGTTTACGACCTTTACGGCTCGAATCTGAAAACAGGCTGATTGCCTTCACAGGTAGCGTTGGTGGCGATCAACAATCTGGTCAGCTGCGGGTGAATAATTTTCCGGTACAACTAGTGAATAATGTCGTCAAACTGCCAGTTGGAATCACAGGTAATCTTAACGCTACAGCAGCTTTAGCAGGCAGCATTGCCAATCCCCAAACTAGAGGAGAATTGCAAATCACAGAAGGAATGCTAAATCAGAACAAGATAGAATCAGCAAAAGCAAGTTTCAGCTATGCCAACGGACGCTTAAACTTTGGTAGTACTGTAGCAGTTGCTGGGCCAAAACCTGTTGATATTACTGGCAGCATACCTTATAAACTGCCTTTTGCAACCGTTGCACCAGACAGTCAGCAAATTACTCTGGATATGAAGTTAGAAAACGAGGGATTGGCACTGTTAAACGCATTTACTAATCAAGTGGTATTTGAGAAAGGTGAAGGAGAAGTAGACCTAAAGGTACGCGGGACACTGCAAAAACCCGAAGTAGAAGGAATTGCTACTGTCAATAATGCTACTTTTTCAGCCCAGGCTTTGCCAGGTAAGCTCAGACATGTTAGAGGTAAAGTGCTGTTTAATTTTGACAGCATCTTAGTACAAAATCTTCAGGGTAGATTTAGTCATGGTCAGGTAGAAGCTGCTGGGGAAATTCCCATTTTCAACAATGACAACGTGACCATCAACAATCCCCTAACTGTTAACCTCGAACAGCTAGCGTTGAATCTCAAGGGACTTTACCAGGGAGGCGCTAGCGGCAATTTGCAGATTACTGGTTCTGCCCTGAATCCCATAATTGGCGGTAAAGTAAATTTATTTGATGGTCAGGTATTGCTGGCAGAATCTACCGATGCCACTTCCTCTGCAAATAATAGTAATCTTGGCGTATCACCGACAAAAGCCGATAAAGAGAGCAAAGCTGAAATTGGGAGCGGGACTGGAAATGCGATCGCCAGATTTAATAATCTAGATTTGGAACTAGGCAAAAACGTCCAAATAACCCGTCCCCCGATTCTCAGCTTCCGCGCCACTGGTAATCTCATGGTTAACGGACCAATCAATCAGCCAATACCCGATGGCACTATCCGCTTAGAGAAAGGTGGCGTGAATTTATTTACTACCCAATTTAACCTTGCTCCCGGCTATACACAGACCGCAACTTTTAGTCCCTCTCAACCCCGCGATCCCGACTTAGATATTCGGCTATTTGCTAAAGTACTGGACGTAACTCAAAGTAATGACTTCGGCCGGGTAAATAGCACAGGTTTATCAGCCTTAGAGAGTGTTCGAGTCGAAGCCACTATCAACGGACTTGCCAGCAAACTAAATGAAAATCTAGAACTAACAAGTAGCCCATCACGTAGTCAAACCGAAATTGTTGCTCTTTTAGGAGGTGGGTTTGTAGACACCCAAGGACGTGGTGACAGTACTTTGGGTCTAATTAACATCGCAGGTTCGGCTGTGTTAAACAATTTTCAGTCAGCTTTTAGCCAGATTGGCAGTACCTTTGGCTTAAGTGAACTGCGGATATTTCCTACCGTTCTCTCTGAGAATCCCGAAGCGGGAAGAAGCAATTCAACTTTGGAATTAGCAGCCGAGGCTGGGGTTGATATTTCTTCCAAAATATCCGTTTCCAGTATCAAAATTTTGACAACAAATGACCCCTTCCAATGGGGTGTTAATTACCGGATCAACGATCAGTTTCGTGTGCGTGCTTCCACTAATTTAAGCGATGATAGTCAGGCTGTAGTAGAGTATCAAAGGCGGTTTTAAATAACAAATAATCATCGATGATTTTACAAAAAATTATTAATTCTATTATTAAAATAATTTCTTGCCCAGTCCCCAGTACAACCAGTTTAATGCGATCGCTTTATCGGTAAACAAAAAGCGTTCCCCAATTGGGAACGCTCTTTTTTGATAAATTCTGTTAAGATAATATGAATTTAAATGGAAAACTGCTATAGGACTACTATTTGATTTTTGAACAGATACGTAGGGTGCGTTAGCGACAGCGTAACGCACCATTCTTAAGGATTTGGTGCGTTAGCGTTTCGCGTAACGCACCCTACAAATACTTAATTTTGTTCAAAAATCAAACCGGATTCCTATAGTTGCTAAAATCAGGCATGGAGATTTGCTTGTTCCTGCAACCAAGGATCTACAGGTTGCCCATCTTTGCGACGTAACTCAATTTCCACTACCATCACTTCTTTGGAACCAGGAGGAGCAGGTTTTTTATGGAAAATAATGTCATAATCTTCTGGATTGTGTTTGCGTTCTTTCAACCATTCCTGTACCTTGGTTGTGGCAAAAAATGATTGCCCTTGCTCGAACATTCGAGTAATCTGCAATTGCAGTGTATAAGGATTTATGCGACTCATTTTCTACTGCCTTTGTTAAGTTAGTTTGAGAACAAGCAATCTGCTTATCCTAGATAATCTAATGTTAGTGCGGTAGATCAACACCTAACAAAAAATGTCAAAAAGTTGACTATGCTCTACCACTAAAGTTGTACGTATACTCAGGGACGAGGGAAGGGATTAGTTAAGGATTGTTCAGCATTTCCTACTGCCTCCACAACATTTAACCACTCAATTCTGCTATAGATTGGAGAGAGGCACGCCGCTTCAAAAACTGACCAACAGACTGGGATGGTTGTTATGAAGAGCAAAAATCAAACTGTTTTCGCTTTAATTATAAAATACACTATTGTATTTTTACCCTTACTTCTATCCTCTGGAATTGCCAGTGGACAATCTGCACCATTAGCTTCCCCCGCACTAACTGCTACTCCGGTGTTATCTAATCAGGAACGGGAAGAATTAGCCCGACTTAGAACGGAAAAGCAAATTCAACAGCAAGTCCAATCTGATTTTAAGGGTGCTTTTAGCCGTACAACTATCTTACTTGATGTTTGGTTAGTTATATTAAGTCTATTTCCAATCGCAGTCATTGCTTTATTATGGCTTCTGCGACGGGTGATAATTCGTGAAATTGCTGATAAAGCGATGCAACAACTAGAGGGAATGGAAAAATTGCAAAATCAGCTAATCTCTGTTAAACAAGAGGCTGAAAATGTTATTCAAGAAGCTAAAAAAACTAATTATGAATTAGCACAGGAAACAACTGCTCTACAACAAAAAATTAAGCATGAACAAGAGAATGTATCTATCTTTAAATCTGAGTTAGATTTAGCTAAAGCACAGGTATTAAGTAGATTAGAAACTGAACTCAAAAAATCTCAAGAGAATATAGAAAATTTAGAGTCGAAATTTGCCTCTGGGCTATCTAAGTTAGAGTTGGATGCTCAACAACAAAGAGATATAGCACTGGAGAATCTAGGAAAATTAGTATCTGTCATCACAGAGGAACTTTCTAATTTAAAGTTAGGTGTGCAACAACAGCAAGAAATAGCTGTTGCTGATTTAGAAGTATCAAAGTCTGAGTTCACATCTCAACTTTCTGGATGGCAATCTGATGCTCAAAAACAAAAGGATATAACTTTTGAAATTTTAACAAAATTGCAGTCAGAGTTCGCTGATAAATTATCAGAATTACACGTTGATGCTCAAAAACAAAAAGATATCATATTTGAAAATTTAGGAATATTAGATAAAGACTTGAAATTTCAATTATCTGAATTACAGATAGATGCTCAGGAGCAAAAAAATAAAATTGTTGAAAGTTTAGGAGCATTGCAGTCAGAGTTTAGCGATCAACTATCTGAATTACAAGTAGATGCTCAGAAGTGCAAAGACTTAATCATTAAAAATTTAGAAAAATCTGGTTCTGAGTTTACTTCGCAATTCTCAGAGTTACAATGGAATGCTCAACAACAAAAGATGATCGTTTTGGAGAAATTAGAAAGATTAGAAACTGAGTTTGTCTCTCAACTTTCTGAGTTACAATTGGATGCTCAAGAAAGAAAGAATCTCATCCTTCAAGAACTAACTGAAATTACACCTGAATCTATCCCAGATGTGGTGAAATCTGAAGTTGAAGAAGAAATCCCAGAACAGCCACAACAACCGAAATTCACTGCTGATGAGTATGTAAAACAGGGAGATGGGCTGTTTTCGCAAAGGCGTTATGAAGATGCGATCGCAGCTTACAATCAAGCGGTTAAAATCCAACCTGATGAGGCTGTGGCTTGGTTAAAACGAGGTTTAACCCTCGGAAGGTTAAAACGCTACAAAGATGCCATCGCATCTTATGATAGAGCTATTCAGATTCAGTCAGATTATTATCAAGCTTGGTGCGATCGCGGCGTTGCTTTTGGTAACTTACAACAACATCAGCAAGCCTTTGCCTCCTTTGAAAAAGCTACACAAATCAAACCTGATGATGCAGTTGCTTGGTTAAATTGTGGTCTTTCCTTAGTAGCATTAGAACAATATGAAGAAGCAATGGTGTCTTTAGATAGAGCTTTAGAATTTCAACCCAATTCGCCCAAAATCTGGGATAAACGCGGTTATACTTTGGTAAGATTGGGACGCGATGATGAAGCGATCGCTAGTTTTGACAAAGCTTTAGAAATTAAGTCAGATTATGCCAGTGCCCATTACAACAAAGCAGCCTGTTACGCACTGCAAAGACAAGTTGAACGATCTCTGCTAACTCTACAACAAGCGATTGAACTTAATCCCAGGTATAAAGAAGACGCAGCAAGTGACCTAGATTTTGATGATATTGCCGATGATGAGCGTTTTAAGCAATTAGTCGCAGCCTAAAAACCTAAAAATATTAATTACTCTCCCCTACTCCCCACTCCCCCCACTTTGATTCTGTTCCCCAGACATCGCTTTGAGTTTAGATGTAAAAGAGTCAGAGCGATCGCTTTTTTCGGGAGTGAATTGCCCGATTGGGGCATGAATAGTCGCAGGTGGAAGCAGTTTTGCCTGTCGCCCCTCGCGCCTTGGTGGTGGGAAAGGCAGTGGACTTCCTTGGGAAGTTTGCCTTTGGCTGACAGCAGAAGATAGCTGAAAGGTTGCTGAAGAGGCAAATTTCCCAGAAAGGGGAGACTTGAGGACAGTTTTATTGTCTCTATCTTCTTGCTTCCCCTCTTCTTCAGCTAAAGATGCCTTTAGTTCGGAACTTTTCAGTTGTAGAGTTGCAGTATTGCTGTGTTGATAGCCGTTGCGAATCTTCGCTGGTGGTAATTGAGGACTCATCACTTTCTCGACAATGGGGTTTTTCTTGGCTGGCGGTAGGGATGGTGCAGCCAATGAGGTTAAGCTTTGGGGAAATTTGCTACAAACCATCCGTTCAAATTCCATGTTGAAATGATATGTAGTCTGATCCCGACGCTGCCAAAATACTAAGATTTGTTGCACGGAAACCGCTTTATAACGACCTTGATATAATGCCTCAATCACTGCCAGGTGTAGCCAATTAAGTGGGTATTGCGTTTGCCAACGCTCAACTAGCTCATTGGCACTATACCCATTGAGATCGAAACTATAGTTAATTAATAAGGCGATGGCCAAGTTGGCAGAAGTATCTGGAAGTGTTGTTAACATGGGGCTATTAGCTTGAGGCAATAGGTCTAAGATTTGTCACCCACCGCATATTAGCCTAACGTGCTTTTAACTACATAGTTTTTTTTCCACGAGTTACTAAGCCGATAGGCAGTGTTCCCTATTTTACTTGTCAAGTTCTGGAATGCAACCCTACATAGACTGATTTAATCGCAGATGTTCGCCCAATGGCAACTAATGCCTGATAAAACATTGCTGCAACTTCGGCACGTGTTGCCAGACGTAAAGGTGCAAGTAGTTTGGGATCTGGATAGTTGACAACTATACCTCTTTGTGTAGCAGTAGCAACTGCTTTTCGGGCATAGTTGGGAATAGTCTGACGATCGCTATATACTTCTAAAACATCGCTATCAACAGCTGATAGTCCCAGTCCGTTAACTAGGGAGACAATCACCTGTAGCCGTTGCACATTTTGATCGGGGCGGAAAGTGCGATCGCTAAATCCGCCAACAAAGCCACCGCTAGCCGCGATTTGGATAGCGCTATCAGCCCAAAAATCCTTGGGTACGTCGGTAAAATTAGGTGCTGGGACTTTGGCTAATGGGTTAAAGGCGATCGCTACCATATCTGCATACTGGGCGCGAGTTATGGGTTTATCTGGCTGGTAGCTACCATCGGCAAAAGCATGAGTTAAATCCATGCTCACTAATGCCTGAATAAATGGTTTTGCCCAATGTCCATCTAGTTCGGGAGACGCGGAGAGTTTTTGAGATGGGGATTCTGTCGGAGTCTCCGAGGAACTAGTGCTAACTGCGACTTGATTGGCTGGGATCAATTCAACTAAGCCCTTCACTAGAGCCGGATTTAATTCATTACCTACGGAAACTAGCTTTTGGGTAGTGGCATTATATAAATCAAATTCATTATTATCACGAAAAATATTCGCGGCGGGATCTTGGGTATTACCTAAATCGGGGACTGCATTACCATTGACGAATAAGCCACCTTGGGTATTTTTAGCAATAAGATTTTGACGTATTACAGGTTGGGCGTTGCGAGAAAGTGCGATCGCCGCGCGATTTTCTGATAATTTATTATTGGCGATCGCCGGAGCCGCAAAATCACTAATTGCTATCCCTAAAGGGTTTCTTTGAAATACATTCCGCAGTACTTCTCCTTGGCTATAACCTGCCATCACTAACCCGCTAGCAGCATTTTGCACAAAGATGTTATCTACAATTGTGGGTTTGGCAGTGCCAGTGGTAAATATACCTTCTCGCCCACAGTCCCTGAAAGTATTGTTAGCTAAAGTAGGTGTAGCCGATTCAATCCAGATACCAGTACCTTTGGCTGAAGGATTGGTGACAGTTACACCTAAAAGACTGGCATGATCTCGTAAAAGCAGCGTGATATTTTGCATCCCAAAACTGGGACTTTGATACTCACCACTCCCAGAAATTACAATCCCTGCACCTTTATTAGCTTCGTTACCCACCACTGTCAGCCCTCCAGGGATGAACAGTGGGAACACCTCACCACTAGCGGCGCTGTAAATCCCCGATTCCAGATGAATTATCGTCGGGATTTGGGTTAATTTTAAGGCATGGGTGAGACTTTTAAACGGACTCAACCGTGAACCAGTATTAGTATCATTCCCTGTCATAGGGTTGACATAGATTGTGACAACGAGGCTAGAGTTCACCATTGATATAGGACTAATATTTGATTTTGGAAATGCACCTAGGGTAGCCAGTGCGTTGCGGAGGTTCCCTCCGTTGTAGCAACTTGCGTTGTGTTAGCGATAGCGTAACGCACCACAAGCTTGAAATGGTGTGTTACGCTCTGCTAACACACCCTACAAGACTACTGAGATTTTTTCACAAATCAAATATGATTCCTATAGTTGAGAGTCAATTGTGTTCAAAAATGTATTACACATTATCATCCAGGATTGTTCCTTGCATATTGGCTCCATCTAAATTTGCTCCGTTCAAATTTGTCTGGTTCAAATCTGCTTGAGTGAGATTTGCCTGGGATAAGTCAGCTACGGTTAAATCTGCACCACTTAAATCGGCTCCATCTAGATTCGCCGCTATCAAGCTTGCTTCGTGCAAATCCGCGTCACTCAAATTAGTGTCAATCAGTTTCGCAACTGTCAAATTAGCATGATTCAAATTAGCTCCTTCCATTGCGGCTCCATCCAAAATCGCTCCATCCAAAATCGCGCCGCTTAAGTTGCTACCACTGAGGTTAGCATTGCTCAAATCCGCTCCATTTAAGTCCGTGTCAATCAAACTGGCGTGGGCTAGATTAGCGTGACTTAGATTAGCTCCATCTAAAATTGCTCTATCTAAAATTACGCCACTGAGATTGGCTTCTCTTAAGTTCGCCTCACTCAAGTTCACACCAGTAAAGTCTCTGACACCTGCGGCATAGTTTTTTAGGAGTTGATCTGCTTTCATATCTGTCTCTGTGCTAAGGAACGTTTAATTGATTACCCAGACAGGCAGTAAATTCCCAGCACGCGCCACTGAGAATTGGTGCGGTAAATTAGACTAGAGTGAATATTGAATCAACTTTATCTACATTAGCCATCCTTAACTACTGGCGCTACTACCTAGAGTTGTGAGTTAGTTTCATACTTGGGAGAGATGTTGCTCGCCTGAAAAATTTCAGCATTAGTGCAAAGCGATCGCTATACTCAATTGTGGTGTTCGTCTGGCAGAGGTTATGGCAAAACCAATTAGTATTCTTTTGCAGACTACGATTTCTACGACTGAAAATGACTGGAGTATTTTTCGTTTCTCGATGTTACAAGATTACTTAGCATCGATTAAAGACGAAACAGGAAACTCCTTATTTGAAGTTACGGGACGCGATTATCAATCAGATGGAGTAGCTGGTGACTCAGTTTTAAGTAATCTCGACAAATCAGATTTTGATGAACTTTGGCTATTTGGCTTAGAGGTAGATAAGGGTTTAAGCGAAAAAGATATTGCCGGAATTAATGCTTTTCGACAACGCGGTGGCGGGATTTTGACAACACGCGATCATCAAGATATGGGCTGTTCCATGTGTGGTTTAGTTGACATTGGTGATGTCAACTATTTCAATACCAGAAATCCCGATCCCGACGAATCTCGCTGTTGCCGAGATGACTCATACACAACTGATATATCCTGGCCCAACTATCATTCTGGAGCTAACGGCGATTATCAAAAAATTACCATTGTTGAACCCATTCACGAACTTTTAAAAAATCCTCATTCCCCTTCGGGAAGTATCGAATTTTTCCCATCACATCCCCACGAAGGCGGTATTGGCGCACCTGCGGGCAATGCAAACGCGCGGGTAATTGCTCTGGGTAAAAGTTTAGTTACAAATCGTAACTTCAATCTGGTTGTAGCGATCGAGCATCATCAAGATGAACATGGGAATATACTAGGACGAGGAGTAGCTAACTCTAGCTTCCATCATTTAGTAGATTACAACTGGGATATTAATAAAGGCTGTCCCACTTTTGTAGAGGAACCACCGGGAGATGGTATTAAAAAGGAGCCACGCGCCTTAGAAGATATCAAAATCTATGTGCGTAACGTCGCTTTTTGGCTAGCAAATTGATTTGAATTTAAGTATTCCCCCGTAATACTATAGGACTCATATAGGATTCCTATTTGATTTTTGAACAAAATTAGGTCCTGTAGGGTGCGTTAGGATGAAATCCGTAACGCACCATTCGTAAGGATTTAGTGCGTTACGCTGTCGCTAACACACCCTACGTATCTTTTTGAAAATCAAATAGTAGTCCTATATTGATTTTTGAACAAAACTCAGTACACCTTTATCGTAAATTAAAGGGTTTAAGAACCTGCAATCTATATGTAGCACCCATTTCAGTCGGGGTTTAAATCCCCAACTGAGGTAAAACCTCCTGCCTCCTGCCTCCTTCAAGTTTCCCCACCAACCACTACATCTCGAATTCGCAGACTAGGACCACCACAACCCACTGACAAACCGTTTTGCCCTCCCTTACCACAACCGCCGGATTCATCCCAGTAGAAATCATCACCCAGTGCCTCAATATCCGCTAATGTTTGGAATACATTTCCCGAAAGCGTTACATCCCTCACAGGTTCAGCAATTTTGCCGTTCCTAATCATCCACGCTTCCCCAGCACTAAAGGTGAACATTTCCCCATTCGTCATCCCACCCAACCAATTACGGGCATAAACTCCTTCTTTGATATCGGTAAATAAATCTTCAACTGGTGTTTTACCCCGTTCAATCCAAGTATTAGTCATCCGCACAATGGGACTAAAGTGATAGTTGAGACATCGGGCGTTACCCGTAGGTGCTTCTTCCAATTTGCCGGCAGTTTCACGAGAATGTAAACGTCCAACTAAAACTCCATCTTTAATTAATTGAGTAGTAGTAGCGGGTGTGCCTTCATCGTCGTAAAAATAGCTACCGCGATGTCCCTCTGGGGAGGCACCATCAAAAATTTGGAGTTCTTCTGGGCCAAACCGCCGTCCAATGGTCATAACTTCTAGCAGATCGGGGTTTTCATAAGCCATATCAGCCTCAGAAAGATGTCCGAAGGCTTCGTGGACAAATAAACCCGTGAGAATTGGATCAATGACTACGGTGTAAGTATTGCCTTTGACTGAAGGCAGAGATAAAGCGGCGATCGCTCTTTGAGCTGCACCTTTTACCTGTTCATCCAAATCAGTTAAATCTTCGTAACCTTTGCGAGAGCCAGTAGTTTCCCGTCCAGTTTGGACGGTTTCGCCATTTCTGGCGGTGGCGGCAAAGCGCATTTCCATATCCACCCAAGATTGCTCGATCAAGGTACCTTCTGAGGTAGCGATGATCACTTTTTGAGCGCTGTCACCGTAACGTACCGAAGTAGTGGTAATGCGAGGATCAACGCTTTTGAGCAATTGGGCATAGCGATCGCACAATTGTTTTTTCTTCGAGAGGGGGATTTGTCGAGGATCGGTGCCTTTTAAGGGGAGAATGCATATAGCTTGCACCGGGTCAATGGGTGCAAGTAAAGTTTCTTCATCACCAACCATTCGCGCCGCCGCGATCGCTTCTTCAATCCGATCTTTGATTGTCGCCAGCTGGTTAAAGGAACTCAACCCCCATCCGCCTTTATAACAAGCGCGAATATGTCCACCAATGGAGATGCCAACGCTTAGAGTTTCTACCTTGTCGCCACGCAACAAGATATCAGTCCCTTCTGCTTCTTCAAGGCGAATCATCAGATAATCTACACGCTCCGAGTAGCGGGCGATGAGGTCAGAAAGTAAATTTTGGGCATCAGCAAGTGCAGTCGGCATTTCCAGGTAGTAACCAATGACGAACTGCATTTATTTTGCAATTATTTGGGCAATTTCTGCTAATCAATATCTGAATTCCCCGATCAGGGAAGTGAGGAATGAGGACTGGGACTGGGAATTAGATTTTTCCCCATGCCCAATACCTGACTTTTCACGGGATCTGGAAAACCTCACTTCTATTTCTCTCTTCCTTTAAGGAGAGAGACTTTGAATTCTCCCCCAACGCTAGTAGGGAAGGGGGCTGGGGGGTTGGGTTTCGCGTTAGCTTTTCCAGATAACGTGAAAAGTCAAGCCCAATACTTCTCTTCTTAGGCTGCGCCAACGACAACGCTGGGTACAAGTGCCCCATGCCCACTTGCCCTGAGCGGAGCCGCTACGCGTAGCGTCTCGTAGAGAAGGGATGCCCAATCTTTATGTACTTCTAAGTTACGGTGGGTAAGAACTGAATGATGTGCTAAGGTAATCAAGTGAGAATAAAATTCGGTTACAGTGTTTGTTTTTAGTATTGACAGGCTTTTCCCTTTTGGTCTTAACAAGCTTGTCTCCGAAATCTAAATCTCTACACACCTATGATTTTGGAGATAATGCATGTCAATTTATGTAGGTAATCTATCCTACGAGGTCACACAAGAAGACCTCAATTCTGTTTTTGCCGAACACGGTACTGTAAAGCGAGTTCAGTTGCCTACTGACCGTGAAACAGGACGTCCACGCGGCTTTGCTTTTGTAGAGATGGGTACAGAAGCCGAAGAAACAGCTGCCATTGATGCTCTCGATGGTGCTGAGTGGATGGGACGTGACTTGAAAGTAAATAAGGCTAAACCGAAGGAAGATAGAGGCGGTTCCTTTGGTGGTGGGAACCGAGGCAACAGTGGTGGTGGCGGTGGATACAATAGAAATCGCTACTAAACTTTAAGATCCAAAATTAAGTTTTAACGTCTTAAGGGCAGAATCATTATCTGCCCTTTTTGCGCTCCGGTCTACTGGATGGCTTAAAATTGCCCAGTACCAATTAAGTAGGAGATGAAAATGACCCAAGTATTTGTGGGCGAAAATGAAGGAATTGAGTCAGCCTTACGTCGATTTAAGAGAGAAGTTTCCAAAGCAGGTATTTTTCCAGACATGAGAAAGCATCGTCACTTTGAAACGCCTTTGGAAAAACACAAGCGCAAAGAAGTGGCAAGGCACAAACAACGTAAGAGAAATTTTCGTCGTGATTGACAATTAGCGATACCTACGGTAGCTACCCTAACGCACTTTCTCATTAGATTCTTAGCTGTCGAATAGGCGATCGCTGTACTCCAAAAGAGAATCTAAAGAGTAGGTTCTAAGCTTCGGAAATCTTTCCTGCTGTAAGATATCTATCAAAATCATTCTGAATTTGTTTTAGGGACTTCCAAGAAATAAATTATCCAAATAAACGAACCACAGAGACACAGAGAACACACAGAGGGGAGAAATAGAGAGAGTTTTTGCGTCAGTTTTGGAACATTTTTTTATTTGGAAATCCCTTAGTTCCTGCTGTTCTGCATCGGTGAGAGGTTCCAGGGATAAGTAGTTAGAAAATGAGTCCCGTTACTTCTCTACGAGACGCTATGCGTAGCTTGCTTATCCAAAGTGATACGCTCAAAATTCAAACTTAATAATCCCCATAAATAAATTTAGTTGCTCTGTATCCTTTCGTTTTTCAGTCAAAACAGGGGTTCTTAAAATTTGATAAGTAATCAAACGAACATAATATACGACTAATATTTGATTTCTGAAAAAGCTCAGTACATACAACTCGGAAAGCCTAATTCCCTATTCCCTACTCCCTACTCCCCACTCCCCACTCCCTATTCCCTATTCCCTATTCCCTATTCCCTATTCCCTATTCCCTATTCCCTATGAATTAGTAATTATTTGCTGAACATCGGCAGAGTAATAATAAACTTTGTCCCATCACCAGGCATTGACAAGCAGTTGACTTGTCCATTGTGTTTATCAACAATAATTTGGTAGCTGATTGCTAATCCTAGCCCCGTTCCCTTACCCACGGACTTGGTTGTGAAAGATTGCTCAAAAATCCGAGCCTGCACCTCAGTAGGCATACCAGGGCCATTATCCTGGATGCAAATTGTGACGGTTTGTTGCTGAAGATCAACCGATGTAGTAATGGTGATGATGTTTGGGCAAGCAGCAATCTCTTGATCGGAGTGGTTTTGATGGAGTTCATCAAATGCATCAATGGCATTGGCGATGATATTCATGAACACCTGGTTGAGTTGTCCAGGATAGCAGATGATTGGAGGTAAATCATCGTATTGTGTTACAATCTGGATTTTAGGGCGATCGCCCTTACCTTGGAGTCGATGTTTCAATAGCATTAAGGTGCTATTGATTCCTTCATGAATCTGAAATTCCACCGGAGATGAAATATCTGCGCGAGCAAAAGTTCTCAGAGAGAGGCTGATATCTTTAAGACGGGTAATTCCCTGGTGCATTGATGCCAGCAGTTTCGGCAGATCCTCTGTCAGATATTCCAAGTCGATTTCTTCAACAAGCTCTTGAATTTCCGGATCTGGCTGCGGTAGCTTCTGCTGTTGTAAGCTCACCAAGCGAAGCAGATTATTTACATGCTCTTCAATATAGGATAAATTTCCGCTAACAAAACCAACTGGATTATTAATCTCATGACCAATACCCGCAACCAGCTGTCCAAGAGTGGACATTTTCTCACTCTGGATCATTTGTAGTTGGGTTTGTTGTAACTGGTGTAGAGATTGAGTTAATTCTGCGGTGCGCTCTTGGACACGTTCTTCTAATGTGCGGGTGAGATGGGAGATTTTGAGGTGTAATTTTAAACGGGCAATGACTTCTTCCTGCTGGAAGGGTTTGGTAATGTAGTCAACTGCACCTATTTCCAATCCCACCACCTTGTCTGTAGAATCGGAGAGGGCAGTCATGAAAATCACCGGAATATTCTGAGTGATGGGGTCGGTTTTCAGCCTGCGACAAGTTTCAAATCCATCAATACCTGCCATCATCACATCCAAGAGAATGAGATCGGGATGAGCATAAGCTGTTTGTTCGATCGCTGACTCTCCATCTGTTGCCATGAGAGCTTTCCAGCCACACCTCTGAATGGCTTCAGATAGCAACTTGAGATTGTTTGGATTGTCATCCACCAACAAAATACGTATGGGTTTCGAGAGGGGAACAGCGATCATGGATGTAACTCCGTTGTGACAAATGATTTGAGGAACTTACGGATTTTTCCGGTTTGGAAATTAGCAGTGAGTTTGGTTAACTCTGCCGCGAAGGGAGCTAGCTGACTGTTTTGCTCAATTAGCTCTCCTAATATTCCCTCGATCGCGGAAATATCCCCCATCATTGCCAGATGATAGAGTTGTTGCAAAACATCCTGGGATGGTAAAACCCATTCACTATCAGTTACCTGCTCACCTTTGGGAGGTGAAGATTGAGCATATATCCACTCTACTTTCAACAGCGATCGCAGTCTATTGATTAGTTCATCGATTTGGAGGGGTTTGGATAGGAATGCTGTTGCCCCTGCCTCTAAACTACGCTGGCGATTTTCCTCAAAGACGCTGGCACTAGAGACGATAATGGGAATAGAGCTGGTTTGCGGATTCTCTTGCAGATGAAACATTAGTTCAAAACCATCCATGTTGGGCATAGCTAAATCGAGCAGAATCACATCTGGATTGTGTTCAGTTGCCACCTGTAGCCCATGTTTGCCATCGTTAGCTTCCAGGGTTCGACAGCCAATTTGTTGCAACATACTGGTCAACATAGAACAGTGGTGGTGATCGTCATCGACAATGAGAATCTGAGGCGCATTACCCCGAATTCCGATAATTTTCTGGGGAGTTGGGGCAGTCGTTCTTACTTGCCAGTCATGATCCAGTGATACTGGTACTGTCAAATCCAGCCAAAACATACTTCCTTCCCCTGGTTGACTCTGCACCTGAATTTGACTGCCCATCAATGCGGCAATTCTTTGGCTAATGGCCAATCCCAAGCCAGTACCTTCAGATCGCTGCCCTGCTTCACCCACTTGCTCAAAGGGCAAAAAGATTTTCTTGAGTTGGTTTGGTAACATCCCAATACCCGTATCTTCAATTTGAAAACGAATCTTGGTCATTGGGGATTGGGGATTGGGGACCCCTTTGGGGATAAGGGGTAATGGGGATTGGGTATTCTCTTTGTCCCCCTTGTCCCTAGTCTCCAGTCCCCAGTCCCCAGCCCCCAGTACTTCTACCTTGAACGTTACACCACCACTATCTGTAAATTTGATGGCGTTGCCAAGCAAGTTAATCAACACTTGCCGTAGCCGTTTTTCATCGACTTCAATGGCAAGTGGTAGGCGATCGCTAATTAAGATATTAAATCCAATCCCTTTCTCTTGGGCCCGGATACCACAAATCTCAGTCACACCATGTAAGAAATTGGGCAGATGCACACTGGTTACAACCAAATCCAATTTCCTCGCTTCTATCTTCGAGAGATCGAGAATGTCATTGATCAGCATCAAAAGGTGCGATCCGCATTGGTAGATAATGCTGACTCCTTCTAGGTTTTTAGCTGTCATATTTGGCGATGCTTCTAGTACCTGGGCAAAACCAAGGATGCCATTGAGAGGTGTACGTAGTTCGTGGCTCATATTGGCGAGAAACTCGCTCTTGGCCTGATTGGCAGCATCGGCAGCTTGCTTTGCCTCAACCAATTCATGAGTTCGTTCTTCGACTTTTGTCTCCAGGGTTTTAGAATAATCTAATAGTTGACTGTTGGCAATTTCTAGTTGACGATTTGTTTCTTCTAACTTCTGCTGTTTATAGGCATTGGTTGTGGCAATCACACTACCGATAAATGCGGCTAAGTCCGGTGTTATCGGAATTAAAACACCATACAAAAACATCCCATAGCCACCCGCTATGATGGCTCCAGTGATGCCTACAGTTGCCCAAAGAATTTTGCCACCGGGAATCTGTCGTCTGGTACGCGCACTAGCTAACCACCAACTGCCCGTAGAACCGATGAGAGACCAAAAAACAATCCAGAGTGATAGAAAAGTTCCAGAAACGCCTTTTAATCCGGCTTTTCCCGTTTTTGCGCCTTGTACTAGTTGGTGAGCAATATTGGCATGAATAAGCACACCTGGAGTCGGTTTTTGAGCCGATATCCAGGAAGAGAAAGGTGTGCTGAAGAAATCATTGGTACTGGAGGCGACTGAGCCAATAAATACCATGCGATCGCGCATCAAATCTGCCGGAATTTTCCCTGCTAAGACATCGCGCATGGCAACTGTCCGAAATGCTGCTTCTGTTCCATACCAGTTGAGCAGAATTTGATAACCTCCTAAATCAGCATCGGTATAACCTGCTTCTTGATTTTGCAGTGGTAGGTAAATTTCTTTGCCCAAGCGGAACTTTTGCTGCTTGGGGTCGATGGTTTCTAAGCTAATTTTTTCAGCTTCGAGGTACTTCAGGGCTACAAGGGTTGCAAGTCCGGGTTTAAGGATGTTTTTCTCTTTGGCATCTTCAGCTGTCAGAAGCGCCCGACGCACAAAGCGATCGCCATCCAATACCAAATCAGCTAATCCTACCTGATCCTTTTTTTTCAATTCCGGTGGGGGATTGACGCGTTCACCGGTAATTTTCTCGACTCCGATCAAATTGGGAGTGTTGCGAAAGACTTGCACAAGTTGCTCATGTCCGCTTCCTTCGGGTAAATCTCGATAGAGATCCAATCCAATGGCGCGGGGCTGCTGCGATCGGATTTTTTCTAGTAATCGTGCCAGCGCCCAGTCTGGAATTGGCCATTTCTGCACCGATTGGATATCGCGCTCATCAATTGTCACAATCACAATCTGATCGGCGATCGCCTGTGAGGATCGCTGACGAACCCATTCGTCACGAATTTTCCATTCCGGTAAATTGAAAAGTCCCAACGATTGCCCAACCATAACCGTCAAGGCAACGCTGGGAGTAATCACTAAAACGCTGCGAGTGCGTTGGATAAAAGCCTGCAATCTGCGCCACATATTTGTGCTATACGGTTATCTCGGTCAACCTTGATGGAGCAACGCCCCACCAAAACCTGTTTAGGATTGACCTGACATTAACATTAGTTAATCGATGCTGTGATAATCTCCTTCAAACTCACTGAAGATAGAAGTTCTTCCCATTGTTGGCGGAGGGTTGCATTGTTAGGTTGGGCGGTGTATGTCGCTGCCAGTGTTGCCACACAGTCATACCAAACACCGTATTTACCCAAAGCAGTAGCCCGCTTCAGAGCATCTTGCTGCTGCATTGCTGTTGCCAACTCAGCACTGGGCTGGATACGCTGAACCCAACCATCGACGTAAGGCGTACTTGGGCTGAGTTGTCCATCTACTTTGACTGCTAGGAACCATTGATAGTTTTTGCCAATGGCTAAAGCGGGTGCATTGGCTGGTAATTTGATCGCGATTACCCCAGTTTTTCCCGCAACTGGAATAGTCATTTGATGTTGCATATTGCCAACTTCATCCTTGAGGCTGAACACGGCTTCTTGGGCATTGGAAGCCGGGAGATACACCAGAATTGTGGGACGTTCAGACACTGTTGTGCCATAGAAGTTTTGGGGCAAGAGGGCGATTAGCGCTGCTGGTTGTGTTGCACTTACAATCGATGGATTCAAATAGTAAGTACCTACGCGAGAAGCTCCTCCAGTTGCTTGTTGAGGTGTACCTTTGTCGGTGGCAGGTGTAAAGAGGTTGCCCCGTGAAGCTCCTCCAGTTGCTTGTTTGGGCGCACCTTTCCCGGCGGCAGGTGTAAAGAGGTTGCCCCGTGAAGCTCCTCCAGTTGCTTGTTTGGGCGCACCTTTCCCGGCGGCAGGTGTAAAGAGGTTGCCCCGTGAAGCTCCTCCCGTTGCTTGTCTGGGCGCACCTTTCCCGGCGGCAGGTGTAAACATACTACCTCGTGAAGCCCCTCCCGTTGCTTGACTAGGAGAGCCATTGTTAGGGGGCGGGGTAAATGTAACAGCATGGGCACTAGTCCATGCACTGCTAGCGCTCAGAGTGATGACGCTCAATATATTAGCTAAATATCGACGTTTCATGATGTTCTACCTCATCTAATTGAAATGTGATAAAAAATACCTTCCATTCGACTATGGACAAAAGCTCAGAGAATAAGTCCAAGCAACTGTCAACAGATTTTAAATTTTCGATTGGTGTTACCCACAAGGGGGTTACATACCGGAATATTAGTCCGGCATGAACGAAATCTAAAATTGGCATAGTCAAATTAGGGAACTTCTAGTATAGGGGAAATCTGGTGAAAATGCTGTAAAAATTACATGACACATTTATGCGAAAATACGTGTGATTACTGATTTAAATCCAGTTGCCAATCAAAACAAAGCCAGACCAAAAGAATGGATCGTGGAAATCAGTTTGGCGAATGAGGTTAATTTGTGCTTGTCTGAGTGCTTCGGCTTTAGTGATTTTGGGCTGTCGCAGTTGGTCATAGAAGCGAGTCATGAGCATCGCGGCTGCCTGATCTTTGACAGGCCAGAGGGTAGCAATAGTTGAGCGAGCGCCGGATTTTACAGCCAAGCCCGCCAGTCCCAAGACGGCGCGATCGTCTCCTGCGGCTGTATCGCACGCACTTAGTACTAACAACTCGATCGCTTTCGATGGATCGTTACCCCGATTTTTCAGGAGTTCAGATAACTCCTTAACGTTGACTTGTCCATCCCAAGTGAGTAAGAAGGTATCTTCGAGGCGAGAACTAAATTGTCCGTGGGTTGCTAGGTGGACAATACCTGCGCTACTAGATTTCACCCGTTCAGCCAGGGCTTGACTAGTAAATTCCTGGTTCAGCAACATCGAGGAGGATATGGTTTTGGAGATTTGTTTCACTTCTGATTCCACGGCGGGCAAAGCAGCAAAGCCAGCACGAGCTTTGCTAATGCCACCGACGATCGCACTGAGATGATTTTGATGATGCGATCGCGTCGCCATCAGTTGCAATCCTGGTGAGAGCGCCACTGCATACTTCTCAATCAGATATTGCTTACCGTCAAAAAGAGCTGCTATGGGAATGTTCCGCAATCGACCATCCAAAACAAACACCAATGTCTTAGTATCAATGAATGCTTGCTCTGTTTCGGCTGGACGAATCAACCAATCATAAATCTGTTGGGAAAATCGATCCCGATCTTTGGAATCCGAGACAGGATTGAGAGCAACCAAAAAGTTGTCTAAGGTCTGTTCAATTTCAGCTTGAGATTTGTGAGTGACATAGGAACGCAGTGGTTGCCCTGCTTTGGAGACGATGACTGTAAAACGATCTGGTAGGATGATGGGATAAAGGATGGTTGCAGTGGGATCAACTTGATCAATTTGTTGAGTTCTATCTAAACAGGCTTCCCGAAAAAAGTTATCGAGTTCGGCAATTTGCAGTGCCTCAATCAATTCACGAGCTTGCATTAATGCGGCTTGACTCGGTTGATTATCTAGAAGTAAACCAACCAGTTCGCGGTAAACAGGCTCAACACTGCTGCGAAAAGAGAATTGGACATCAGGGTTGATGGCCACCAAATCCCCCCGCAGTGCTTTTAAGGCATTGACGGCTTCTGTATAGGCAGTAATTGCTTTTAAGCGATCGCCTTGTTGCTTATACAACTGTCCCATCTCCCAGGCAGATTGAGCAATGATATCGTTAGCTTGGAGTTGACGGGCAATGTCAAGGGATTTCTGAGTTAACTCCTGTGCTTCAGATAACTGCTTTGTACGACGATAGAGTTTTCCCCACTCATGCAGTGCATGAGCTTGAGCTTGAGTATCTTGGATTTGCTGTGCAGATTCGACTGTGGCTGCCATCAGTTGCGCCAAATCTTTGAGCGGTAGAATTTGGTTAGAATTTGACTGGTGATTGAGGGTGGCAACAAAATTGATCGCTGCGAAGAGGGAGGTGTGACTGGGGGGCATTTCCCTAAGTTGTTGGAGTAGTTGCGGTGCAAGTGGGGTAGCCAACTCAGCTTTGTCGTAATGGAGAAAAAGTTTGAACTGAGCTAAACGCGCTTGCAACTCATCGCTTGGGTTGCTGGCTACGAGTTGAGCTTGTTCAAAGTAATTCAATCCTGCTTCAGGATCTTGCAAGTCAACGGCAGTTTGTCCCAGACTAATCAGGATAGAACTTAATTGGGGTTTGGCTCCAATTTTCTGAGCGATCGCTAAACTTTGTTCTAAAATCTGTTGACTTTTGCCAGAGTCACCAATTATTTGCAAGGCTAAACCAAGCGATCGCAATCCACTAACTTTGATTTCATTATCCGCCATCCCTTGAAGTTTTTGAGTCAGCGCTTCCAACTGTTGTTTAGAACGGCGGTAAAATCCTAAACTTTGTAAAGCTTGTGCTTGGTTGATCTGACTACCCAAGCTGCCCATTTTATCACCTGCTTGTTCATAAAACTTTTGGGCTTGTTGCCAACTTTCCAGAGCGGTTTCAGCTTTGCCAGTGTGCAATTGCAAATTTGCCTGGGTATTGAGTACCTGTGCCCAAATAATTGCATCAGCAGAGGGCTTAACTATTTGCAATAGTTTCAGACTTTGCTCAATAGACTGTTGGGCTACTTGCCATTGGTTAAGTTCCTGTTGTGCTAGTGAAAGGTAACTTAAACTCAAGGCTTCGTTCAGGCGATCGCCTTGGGTATGATACTGTTGTGTTGCGGTTTGCCAAACCGTCACTGCTTCGGTAAAACGCCCCAATTGGTAGAGGTTTCGTCCTTGTTCTAGCCAATTGGTGGATTGGGAAGAAGAGAAAGCTGGGGTTGTTACTGGTGGAGATGCTTTTACAGGTGTAATGAGAAATGCTAAACATAAAGTGAAAATACTGAGGCTGACATATAGCCAATGAGTTTGTTTAATTCCGAAAAACATAAATAATTACTTATTATTGAGCAGTTTATTTCAAGATTAGTCACGGCAAAAGTGTTTAGGAAATGACTATATATATGTATAATGCCCAACTTATAATGGCAGCTATCAGTTGATGAGCGATCGCATAGAATTAAAATACTGTGTCATTCCGGGTTAACCTATGACCACCTTCAATCGCCGCGATGCAGATTTATATTTTCCCGACAGCGACGGCAAGCCAATGGCAGACAATACCGAACAGTTTCGTTGGATTGTTCTAATTAAGGAGAATCTGGAAATTCTGTTTGCTGATGAACCGAATGTGTTTGTGGCGGGAGATTTGCTCTGGTTCCCGGTGAAATCGCGCTTAATCTCACCAGTTGCACCAGATACAATGGTGGTGTTTGGTAGACCAAAGGGACGGCGGGGATCTTATAAACAGTGGCAGGAAGACAATATTGCCCCACAAGTGGTATACGAAATTCTCTCACCTAGCAACAATGCAGAGGAGATGGAACGCAAGCTAGAGTTTTACCAAACATACAGGGTGGAAGAATACTATCAGTATGACCCAGACCGCTACGAACTCAAAGGTTGGTGCCGGGAAGGTGAACAATTGCTACCAATTGCTCAGATGGATGGGTGGACGAGTCCTCGGTTGGGGATTCGATTCGCAGTGGGCAACCATGAACTAGTGATTTACCGTCCAGATGGGCGGAAATTTTTGAGTCCGGTGGAGTTGGAGCAACGGGCAGAACAGGAACATCAACGGGCAGAACAGGCAGAGCAACAATTGCAAGATATGCAAGCGCTGCTTCAGCAGTATCGCGATCGCTTTGGGGAATTAGACCATCAACTCTAGAAAAATTAACTTTTGGTCACAGCCGCACAGGTTAATGGTTGCTGCACCTGAGCGGAAGATTTATCTGCAACTAACTCGATTTTGCCTTGGGCGTTGCGATGCCAAGATGTAGCTTGAATAAGAGTTTCTGAGGAGGTCGGTATTTGGGCAGTTACTTCGCCAGTTTTGCGGTATGCTGAGAGATCGCGGGTATCTGACCAAGTGCGTAGGCGTAGCCCGTCGTAGACATCGCTGCCAATTTGCTGCGTGGGATTTTGCGGTATTCCACCCCGACCCGTTGCTACAAAGCGGCTGCCTTCACTGTTGGCGCAACCTGTAGCTATTTGCTGCGATGGATCGGTGACATTCTCTGGTAATTCTACTAAACCGGAATTTGGATCGATACCAATGTTATTAATATCAACTGTACCGTTAACGCCAAATTGCGAACTGGCAGTGATGTCACTCTCAGGTGTGAGGTGAGCGCGGTACTTCAGCCCAAATAAGCCTTGGGTGGTGATGTTAATGTTACCGCCCTGACCTTGGACTGCATTGGCAATAATGTCACTGTTTTCTAAACCCAGAATAATAGGTGAATTGATCACAATGTTGCCACCGTCACCCGTCCCCCCTGCGGTTGCAGTAATGTTGCTACCATGACGCATAACTAAAGTATTAGCATTCAGATCAATATTGCCCCCCTGACCAGATTTAGTCGCTGCTGTGATGCTACCAGCATTATCGAGGAAAATTGCATCCGCCCTGATGTGAAGGTTTCCAGCATTGCCAATCCCTTGATGTTCAACTCCAATGCTTCCTTGATTTGTGACTGTCAGATGTGAGGTGTTAATTAGTAGTTCACCCGTTGATCCTGTGGGAAAAGGCGGTAAGCCAATGAGCTTCCGCAAGGTTGTTGGGAATATTTGTGCATTAGCAACAATCCGACTGGGAAGAAGAGATGTAGCACCGACACCACTCACTTCAATTGAGTCAGAAACATTGACCACTAAATTGCCTGCATTGCCACTTGCACCAGTGGATATATTCACTGCTGCACCATCCAGCACACTCAAGTTAGGGGTAGTGACAGTCAATTGACCCCCATTTCCTTGGTTAAAAACCTGCACCCCTATCTTACTGGTAGTGAGATTAACAGGGTTTTCTCCGATCAATTCAATGGAGTCAGAGGCGTTAACAGTGCTATTGCCAGTCCCTCCTGTGCTACGGCTGGTATTCATTATCCCAGCGCCGTTTTGAATTATCAATTTCCCCGTTGAAACTTGAATATTACCTCCGGGTCCAGAACCAAAATTGGTTGTAGTTATCGCACTCGTAGCAGTAGGATTATTCGGCGCAACACCATTCATTTCTATCGAATTCACTGCATTTACAGATATATTTCCCCCACTACCTGCACCAAAGTTACGCGCCAGAAATCCCCCATCCAATAGCATTATTTGTGGCGCAGATACTACGATATTACCTCCTATAGCAGTATTGATATTTTCGGTACGTAAATAGTTCTGGGAGGTACCCATGCTAGTCTCTCCCTGCATCTCCAACAATCTACTGGCATCAACAACAATATTGCCGCTCTGTTGATTTCCCTGATTTACCAATAAAACACCAGAACTCCCTGTAATGTTAATATCTCGACCCTGTAAGTGGATGGAACCAGCAGGAGTACCACTGATATTGGCAAGGGATTTGTGAGAAAACAGTATATCCCTAAATTGCTGGATATTGGCATAGTCAAACTTCCAGGTAGCGGTATTGAGATTGACTATTCCGGCGCTAGCACTGCCTAGTTCCATGTGTCCAGAGGCAGCATTCAATACACCACCGTCTAAGGTAATGGTTCCTCCCAGCAATGCTAGGTTATTGCCAGAGGTAACTCTTAATCCAGTGGGAGTATTCTTCAATCCTGCACTCCCATTTGCATTGTTAATCAAAGTAGCTCCGGTGTTTTGCACGGTAATTGAACCTGGATTTTGGCCCATCTGTAAGCCAATTGGCACACTTATGGTCAATAACGGTATAGCACCGGGATTAGTCGCACTAAATTCCGTCCCATCGGCAAACTTAATACTATTTGCTGTCGTTGCCAAAAATGACCCGCCAATATTCAGACTGGCATTGGGACCAAATACAATTCCGCTGGGATTGAGCAGAAATAAACTAACGGGGTTGTTGTTGCTACTATTAAGAGTTTGAATCAAGCCATTAATATTGGAAATACTACCTCCGGTGACTCGACTGAAAATCGTGGAGATGTTCGGGGTGTTAATTAAATTGAAGGTGGCTGAACCACCTGTAGGGACAGAGAAATTAGTGAAGCTGTGAAATAAATTATTACCTTTATTAACTCCGTTAAGAATTGTGAAATTATTACCACTTTGGTTGACAGTGGTGTTGCTAGTGCCATCGGATGTCACCTGAGCGATCGCCCTTAGCATCATTCCTGGAGTTAATAACCCACTTATTAATATAAAGAGTACGACTCTCATCACTAAAAACTTCCTTACCCGGATTTAAAGTTAGAGTTCCCATTCAGGGCATGATTAATAACATCATTAACTTTTGGTCACAGCAGCACAGGTTAATGGTTGCTGCACCTGAGTAGGAGATTTATCTGCAACTAACTCGATTTTGCCTTGGGCGTTGCGATGCCAAGATGTAGCTTGAATCAGAGTTTCTGGAGCGGTGGGTATTTGTGCTTGTAAAGCTTGTGTTTTGCGGTATGCTGAGAGATCGCGGATATCTGACCAAGTGCGTAGGCGTAGCCCGTCGTAGACATCGCTCCCAATTTGCTGTGTGGGATTTTGCGGTATCCCACCCCGTCCCGTTGCTACAAAGCGGCTGCCTTCACTGTTGGCGCAACCTGTAGCTATTTGCTGCGATGGATCGGTGACATTCTCTGGTAATTCTACTAAACCGGAATTTGGATCGATACCAATGTTATTAATATCAACTGTACCGTTAACGCCAAATTGGGAACTGGCGGTGATGTCACTATCAGGTGTGAGTTGAGCGCGGTATTTGAGTCCGAATAAGCCTTGGGTGGTGATGTTGATGTTACCGCCATTGCCATTAAAAGCATTGGCAATAATGTCACTGTTTTCTAAGCCGACGATGATCGGTGCATTTATGTTTATATTACCTCCATTACCATTACCGCCTGCTGTTGCTGCGATCGTGCTATTGTCACGCAGCAGCAACAACTTCCCAACTTGTAAGTTAATATTACCTCCATTACCTGATTCTGTTTGTGCCTGGATACTTCCTTGACCTTCTAATCGGATGGTATTGGCTGTGATCTTGAGACTGCCACCATTGCCGCTACCTTGACTCGTGACACTGACTGTCCCGCCATCTCTCAACGTTAGGTTCGGCGTTGTGATGCTGATCGTACCGGCATCGGCTGTCAGTATATTAGGCAAACTAAGTAGCTTCTGGAATGTTGGGTTTATGTGCATGGTAGACGAGTCGATGGCGCTATTTCTTAACTGAGTGCCACCACTAATTTGGATGGATTCTGTAGCATTTACACTAATATCTCCTCCATGACCGACAAAAAACGAGCCTGTGGTAATTGTTCCCCCATCTAGCAGTTGTAACCTGGCAGTATCTAGTGTTATGGTTTTGGCATTTCCTCTACTGAAGGCATTTGAGCTAATTACAGTGGGGCTAGGTCGGGAGCTACTTCCCCTGATGATGGTATCAATGTTGTGAATGATAACTTCACCACTGTCACCAACACCCAGCGACGCTGAAAACAATGCTCCACTATTAGATATTAGTAAACTATCGCCATTGACGAAGATATTACCTGCGCTCCCGGAACCGAATGTACCAGTGTTAATAACGCTGGCATTTAAAGTGGTCAGCGAGAAGCCAGATATCTCTAGCGCTGAGGCATCGATCTGAATATTGCCACTGGCAGATACTCCATAGGTTATGCTACTTAATGCCGCTCCCTGCTGGAGGCTGAATCGGGGAGTAATGACGCTGATGTTACCACCAGTTCCAATCCCCAAGGTTTCACTCCGAACTCCGCTGGTTGTACCAGTCAGATCGATTCCTGCCGATGCCTGAAGATGCAGGTTGCCACCAGGGAGATTACCGAAATTTTGTGCCAGCACCAGCGAGCTATCGGTAAATTGGATCTCTTTACCCTGAATTTCAACTGAACCTGCATTCATCCCACTCACATCCAGCAGCGATCGCCCAGTGAGTTGAACGTCACTAAAGCTTTGCCCATTAGCATACCCAAGCGTATAACCCTGAGCATCTGGTATCAAGTTAACTAGCCCTATGCCACTCACACTGCCCAATTCAATTTGCCCTTGTTCGGCAGTCAGGGTTGCCCCATTCAGATTTAGATTACCACCCACCAACGCCAGAGTTTTTCCAGGCTGTACTCGCAGTTCTGTCGGACTAGGAGTGCGAGTGATGGAAGCTAGATTATTGGTTAAGCCTAAGGTTAAGGCATGTCCTGTGCCTTGAACGTTGATCGGTGCGGGATTGCTACCCATTTGCAAACCAATGGGAACATTGATGCTCAACAGTGGGGTAGTTTGGGAATTAATTGCGCTAAACTCAATCCCATCGGCAAATTTAATACTGTTGGCAGTTGTACCAATAAACGAACCCCCGATGTTTAGTTGGGCATTGGCTCCAAAAATTATCCCACTAGGGTTGATCAAAAATAGACTAACGGGGTTGTTGCTGTTAATCGTTTGAATTAAGCCATCAATATTGGAAACACTGCCCCCTGTAACTCGACTGAAAATTGTGGAGATGTTCGGGGTGTTAATTAAATCGAATCTAGCTGAACCACCCGTAGGTACAGAAAAATTACTGAAGCTGTGAAATAAATTATTACCTTTATTTATACCGTTAAGAATTGTGAAATTATTAGCATTTTGGTTGACAATAGTGTTGGTAGTACCATCGGATGTCACCTGTGCGTTGGCGGAGCCACTCCAAAGGAGTATCGCCATTAGCATCATCCCTGGAGTTAATAACCCACTTATTAATATAAATAGAAAGGGTACGACTCTCATCACTAAAAACTTCCTTACCCGGATTTAAAGTTAGAATTCCCATTCAGGGCATGATTAATAACATCATTAACTTTTGGTCACAGCAGCACAAGTTAATCGTTGCTGCACCTGAGCGGAAGATTTATCTGCAACTAACTCGATTTTTCCTTGGGCGTTGCGATGCCAAGATGTAGCTTGAATCAGAGTTTCTGGGGCGGTGGGTATTTGTGCTTGTAAAGCTTGTGTTTTGCGGTATGCTGAGATATCGCGGATATCTGACCAAGTGCGTAGGCGTAGCCCGTCGTAGACATCGCTCCCAATTTGCTGTGTGGGATTTTGCGGTATTCCACCCCGTCCCGTTGCGACAAAGCGGCTGCCTTCACTGTTGGCGCAACCTGTAGCTATTTGCTGCGATGGGTCGGTGACATTCTCTGGTAATTCTACTAAACCGGAATTTGGATCGATACCAATGTTATTAATATCAACTGTACCGTTAATGCCAAATTGGGAACTGGCGGTGATGTCACTCTCAGGTGTGAGTTGAGCGCGGTACTTCAGCCCAAATAAACCTTGAGTGCTAATGTTAATGTTACCGCCCTGACCTTGGACTGCATTGGCAATGATGTCGCTGTTTTCTAATCCAACAATCACCGGTGCGTTAATTGACAAATTACCACCATTACCGGTGCCCGCAGCAGTGGCGGAAATCAGGCTATTGTGACGCATCAGCAGATCCTCTTGTAAGTTTAATCTGACATTACCTCCGTTTCCAGAGGCGGTTGATGCGGTGATAGCGCCTTGGTTGTCAAGGAAAATAGAGTTGGCGTTAAGGAGCAAATCTCCGGCGTTGCCTGGACCATCATTTTTGACGCTGATATATGCCCCATCTGTGATGCGTAATGACGGTGTGTTAATGGTTAGGGAACCAGCGTTCCCGCTGGGAATGGCAGGCAGTCCAAAGGCAGCTTGAGTGACTGGATCGAGAATTTCGGCGGTTGAAGTGATGCTGCTAGGGATGATCGAAGCGGCACTTCTACCCTCGATATCTACGGACTTTGAAGCATTAATAGTCACGCTACCGGCTGAACCCGTGGCAAGGGTGCTAGACCCTAGCAATCCACCATCTCGAATCACTAATCTGGACGTATTGACAAACAGGTTATTGGCATTTCCAGAGCTGACACTCGTTGAAGTCAAGTTACTCGGTGACAATGTAATGGAGTTGTTGCCAGCGATTTCGATTAAGTCTTCTGCATTAATTCGTAAGGTTCCAGCCTGTCCAGAGCCTATGGTTACAGAGTAAAAACCACCACTATCATCAAGCATCAGGTTATCGGTTGAGACCGTAAGGTTGCCTGCGTCGCCGGAGTTAAATGTGAGTGTTGCAATCGAGGACTCACTGGTTGGGTTGGCGGGGGCAAAGCCATCGACATCGATTAACCCTGCGACATTGACTGTTATATTGCCACCAGGTGCTTGAGTAAACGTCCGATTACTGATTTCTCCACCATTTTGGAGGGATAGCTGCGCGGCGGAGATGGTAATATCGCCCGTCTGACCCATTCCTAAGTTCTCGATTTCGATCAGGCTCCCCAGTTTTCCATCGGGTGTATTCCCCGTGAGGTTAAGGGACTGGGTGGCATTGACTGTAATCCCCCCGGACGGTTGTGTACCAAGATTTTGGAGCAAGGCAACGGAACCCTCGGTGAAGCTGATATTCCGTCCTTGTAATTGAATCGAGCCGTTGCTGCCGGAAGCATCTAGCAGCGATTGCTGGGCGAGATGGATATCGTTGAATTGCTGCACCCCTGAGTAATCCCCGACCCAGCCCTGCTCTGTGGGATTGAGTCTGACTTGCCCATTGCTGACACTGCCTATTTCCAGATGCCCGCCACCAGCAACGGCTGCAATGCCACCGATGAAGTTAACCTCACCACCGATTAGTGCTAGTGTATTACCTGCCCCAACTTGTAAACCGATGGGATTATTGCTGCGATCTGTGGGGGTAAAAATTCCGCCGATCAGTTGATGTCCGCTCCCTTGCACGGTAATCCCCCCTGGATTTTGCCCCAACTGTAAGCCAATGGGGACACTGATTGTCAACAACGGTGTCGCAGTCGGATTCACTGCACTAAATTCCGTCCCATCACTAAACTTAATACTATTCGCCGTTGTCCCTACAAAGGAGCCGCCAATATTCAAGCGGGCATTTGCCCCAAACACAATCCCCGCAGGATTCATTAAAAACAAACTTACCGGGTTACTACTATTAAGCGTGCTAATTAACCCATCAATATTAGAAGCATTTCCACCTGTAACCCGGCTAAATATGGTTGTAATATTTGGTGTGTTCATTAAATTGAAGGTGGCTGAACCACCTGTAGGCACAGAGAAATTACTGAAGCTGTGAAATAAATTATTACCTTTATTTATACCGTTAAGAATATTAAAATTATTCCCACTTTGGTTGACAATGGTGTTGGTAGTACCATCAGATGTCACCTGAGCGTTGGCGGAGCCACTCCAAGGGAGTATCGCCGATCGCATCATTCCTGGATTTAATAACCCACTTATTAATATAAATATCAAAGCGTCAAGCCGGAAGCTTATCCCTTTGCACATCGTTCTCATACCAGAAATCCCATTAAATTCTGGTATTAGCATTCCCGAAATCGTCGTCTAGCTAACACCCATTTCCTGGAATCAAAACAATTAGCAATTATCAGCATATTATCGGGATTTCCTTGGAATGGAGATCAAAAAATGCTCTATAAAGCACCATTAAAAATCTGATTTGCAGTCAGTTTCAACTCAGGAAAAGTGGGCGATATGATACGTTCTGAATTCCTAAATTGGGCAACTTGATATTCTTCATCAACTAGATGATAGATAGAAATAGTTGATTGTTTAGGATTACCAATAAATTTTCTTGCCCCCAACGCTGCATAATCAACGATCCAATATTCGGGAATTTTCATCACTTCGTAATTTCCTAATTTGGTGTAATAATCATCTTCCCAATTTGTGCTTACAACCTCAATAACTAAAGGAATGGATTCACTTTGAGTCACGGTAGATTCTTTCTCCCAAAATTCCTCGTTTTGGAGATTATCATCGTTGATTAGAACCACATCTGGCGAGTAACCCGAAGATTTTTTCGGTGGTTTTACTAATGCAGTTTTGGGGATAAAATATGGCAATTTTAATCGCTTGTATTCAACGGGAATTTCCCCTGCTAAAAATCCCGTAACTTTTTCATGTTTTCCATTCGGCTGAGACATTTCCACAATTATCCCATCGTGTAATTCATACCGTTTTCCGGTGTTTTCCGGCAGCCATTCAATAAATTCTTCAAAAGTAAATAGTTTGGGTAAAGCTTGAGCCATATCAAAACCTCCGCTTATTTTGACTTTACCATTTCCCTGACTTTTCACGTTATGTGGAAAAGCTAACGATTGACCTAACCCCCTAACCCCCTTCCCTACGTTCGCGTAGCGGCACGAAGTGCGGGAAGGAGGAAAATTTAAAGTCTCTCTCCTTAAAGGAAGAGAGAAATAGAAGTGAGGTTTTCCAGATACCGTGAAAAGTCAGTACCATTTCCAGCGTCGGGACTGATTAGTTTGGCGCCACTGCACAGGTTAATGGTTGCTGCACCTGAGCGGAAGATTTATCTGCAACTAACTCGATTTTTCCTTGGGCGTTGCGATGCCAAGATGTAGCTTGAATCAGAGTTTCTGGAGCGCTGGGTATTTGTGCTTGTAAAGCTTGTGTTTTGAGGTATGCAGAGAGATCGCGGATATCAGACCAAGTGCGTAGGCGTAGCCCGTCGTAGACATCGCTCCCAATTTGCTGCGTTGGATTTTGCGGTATCCCACCCCGTCCCGTTGCCACAAAGCGACTGCCTTGATTACTCGCGCAACCTGTAGCTATTTTCTGCGATGGATCGGTGACATTCTCTGGTAATTCTACTAAACCGGAATTTGGATCGATACCAATGTTATTAATATCAACTGTACCGTTAATGCCAAATTGGGAACTGGCGGTGATGTCACTCTCAGGTGTGAGGCGATCGCGGTACTTCAGCCCAAATAAACCTTGAGTGCTAATGTTAATGTTACCGCCCTGACCTTGGAAAGCATTGGCAATAATGTCACTGTTTTCTAAACCCAGAATAATAGGTGAATTGATCACAATGTTGCCACCGTCACCCGTCCCCCCTGCGGTTGCAGTAATGTTGCTACCATGACGCATAACTAAAGTATTAGTATTCAGATCAATATTGCCCCCCTGACCAGATTTAGTCGCTGCTGTGATGCTACCAGCATTATCAAGGAAAATTGTATCCGCCCTGATGTAGAGGGTTCCGGCATTACCAAAACCTTGGTTATTGACCCGCACCAGCCCTCCATCCGTAATCTGCAAGCGTGGGGTATTAATGATCAGATCACCTGAATTGCCCGTGGACAGACCCGATAGCCCGAATGCTTGCTTAAAGGCGAGAGGTTGCAACGGCGCACTGGCACTAATCTGGCTCGACTTACCCGATGCGGCACTCATGCCATTCACGCTAATTTGGTCTGAAACATTCACCTGCACGTTACCAGCATTGCCCAAGCCATAGGTAGATGATCCGGCGGAGGCGGCATTCTCTACGCTCAGTCTGGGCGTATTGATGGTAACTTGCCCCCCATCTCCCCGGTTGAAGCTGACTGCTCCGAGAAAGCTTGAACTGAAACTGACGGGATTTTCTCCAGTCATTTCGATAAACTCAGAGGCATTGACCATCACATTTCCCGTTGCTCCAGCGCCCATACTGACACTCACGATCGAACCGCCAGCTTGCATTTTCAATTGCCGCGTCGCGATCTGAATATCACCTGCCCGTCCAACCCCCATAGTTTCTGAAATAATCTGGCTGCGAGTCGTCGCTGGACTCAAAGATGAAAACCCAACGATCTGAATCGAATTCGCCGCGACTGAGATATTTCCTGCCATTCCAGCCCCAAAAGTATCGGTATTAATTTGTGCCCCATCTTGGAGCAGTAATTGTGGTGTATTAATCACCAGGTTGCCACCAGCACCGGCGATCGCATTCGTCACCAACAGGCTTTGGGTAAATCCATAAGTACCAACGCCTCGCATTTCTAAGGACTCGCTGGCATTGACTGCAATATCCCCAGAACCTTGATTTCCCTGGTTGGTTAACAACGCCACAGAACCATCATTCACGCTAATATTTCTGCCTTGGAGGTGAATCGAACCCGCAGTAGCACCACTAGCGTCGGCAAGGGCTTGACGCGAAAACCGAATATCGCCGTACTGTTGGAGAGTGCCGTAGTCAAAATTCCAGTCAGGGGATGACGTGCTGAGATTAACGGTTCCGGCTCTGGCGCTACCGAGTTCTAGATGACCCGATGGGGCGGTTAGAATGCCACCATCTAAAACAATATCTCCCCCCATGAGTGCTAGGTTTTTGCCAGGAGCAACGCCCAAGCCTTTAGGAGTTGTTCCCATCTGAAGCGGGGCATTCCCCCCAATTAAGCGGTGTCCGGTATTTTGGACAGTAATCATTCCAGGCGTTTGTCCCATTTGCAGTCCCATCGGCATACTTATCGTCAATAAGGGTGTCGTAGTCGGATTGACGGCACTAAATTCGACTCCATCGGCAAACTTAATACTATTCGCCGTCGTCCCCAGAAACGAGCCGCCAATATTCAAACTGGCATTTTGCCCAAACATAATCCCGTTGGGATTCATCAAAAACAAACTCACTGGGTTACTACTATTGAGCGTGCGAATTAACCCATCAATATTAGAAATATTCCCACCAGTAACCCGACTAAATATAGTTGTAATATTTGGTGTGTTAATTAAATCGAATCTTGCTGAACCACCCGTAGGCACAGAGAAATTACTGAAACTATGAAATAAATTATTCCCTTTTTCAATCCCGTTAAGAATATTAAAATTATTACCACTTTGGTTGACAATGGTGTTAGTTGTGCCATCAGATGTCACTTGAGCGTTGGCGGAGCCACTCCAAGGGAGTATCGCTCTTAACATCATCCCTGGAGTGAATAACCCACTTATTAATATAAATAGAAAGGGTACGACTCTCATCACTAAAAACTTCCCTACCCGGATTTAAAGTTAGAATTCCCATTCATGATAATATTGCTATCCAAAAGCATTATTCATCTCGAAGAGGAAGTTGCCGATCTTGTCGTACTTCTCTTTGCCAAACAACTGGATCGATTCCTGCAAAAGCTTGTGCTTGTGATAGCTTCTCTAATGCAGCAGCCATCCGTTGCCCACGTCCATTAGTTTCAGCAATTGGCTGTTCTTCCAAAATTGTCACTAAAACTTGAACTGGGCGATCGCCTCTCAAATTTTGCCCTGCGTCGTCTTCCCATTTCAAGGAGTCACCTCTTAAGGTTGCTTTAAAGGTGCGTAGCATAACTTTACCGTAATTTTGCTTCCTCCAATTTTCATTATAGAGTTTAGGAAACGCCATATATCATCCTTAAATATTAAGTAATAATACGTATCTATTGCTTTGCTAATTGAATATTACTTACATTATGTTTATAATTATTGCCTTAAAACTAGCTAAACTTTATACTCCAGAATACAGTTAACTTCTTCGCTATTGCTTAGAAAAACATCCTATCCAACTTCATGATTAATTTAATTAAATGTCATTAGTTATACCATTGTAGTAGCAGCTTACATGATTGATATTAGAGAAGTAGTTTAAAAACATCGCTTGTCTAATAAATGAATAAGAAATGGGCTGCTAAACGACTGACAATCAATCTCACCTCAAGCGAGGCACAGAAGCTTGAACAATACTGTTCAATAACTGGGAGACCTGCAACTGATGTAATTCGAGAGTTAATTCGCTCTCTCTCTCCTAGAGAGGAAAAAGTCTCTGAAGTCTAGAAAATCAGACTGGACAAAAAATCAACTCGGCGTAAGTACATCTCAATTTTTGAGTGAAATATAGTGCTGAACATTTATTAGCTATCAGTGAATCCCCATAACTAAAGTTAGGGGATTTAAATAAGGATACTCTCTGACAAAGTGACGTTCCTAGCAGACTCGATTACTCGCTAATGCTAACAGAGTGGAGACTTCCTCCACTCTGACTTTTGCCTTGGATATTGTCTAATCACCACAACGAAAAATATCAGAATAAATAGTAATATTACTGATTTTTTCTGGAAAAATTTAAGTTAGATATAGTGTCTGTTATGTATTTACTTATACTTTTAAGTATTAAGAATTTCACTGTAATTTATTTAAATATAAATTAATGATTAGAAAAACCTTGGTTAGAAATCAGCCAGAGGTCGACAAGTTCGTGGGTAAACTGAGGATTTTTGCTGGATTTATAACACTTAGCTTTGTGATAACAGCAGTATTTTGCAACTATCAGGATGCGATCGCCCAGACTCCCAATCCTCAGATATTACCCCCAGGTAGATTAGAAGATATTCCTCAAACTCCGTTACCGTCAGAGATTCTGCCCAAGCCAGCAGACGATAATCAATTGCTTCCATCCCCACAACTACCGAATCAGCCGATTCTAGAGCAGAATGACCCTAATGCCAAATTTCGGGTTGATCGGATTGAAGTTATTGGTAGTACAGTTTTCAAACCAGAACAGTTTGCTGCTGTCACAGCTTCCTTTGTCGGACGGGAACTGACCTTTGCAGAGTTGTTGCAAATTAGAGATGCGATCACGAAGCTCTACAGTGATAAAGGTTATGTCACTACAGGCGCGTTGATTACACCGCAGACAGTAGAAGCTGGGGTGATCAAAATTCAGGTGATCGAGGGTAGTGTGCAAGAAATCAAAATTACCGGCAATAGACGATTGCACAGTCAATACATTCGCGATCGCATTCAACTTGGTGCCCAAAAGCCTCTAAATATACCACACTTACTAGAGAAACTCCAACTACTCCGCCTCGATCCGCGAATTAAAAACCTGTCAGCCGAGTTACAGACAGGTGTACGTCCGGGAAGCAATGTGTTGCAAGTTGAGGTTGAAGAAGCAGAAACTTTTCAGATGACAGCAAGCTTAGATAATGGGCGATCGCCCAGTGTCGGCAGTTTTCGTCGGGGAGTGGATCTGCAAGAAGCCAATTTATCGGGTTTGGGCGATACCCTCAGTGTGGGATACGCTAACACCGATGGCAGTAATACCATTAACGCCAATTACACGCTACCGATTAACGCCCACAATGGCACCGTATCCTTCGGTTTTAGCCAGGGATGGAACCGTGTGATTGAAAAACCATTCAGCGTCCTTGATATTCAGTCAAATAGCCGATTTTACGAATTGGGCTATCGGCAACCACTGGTGCAAAAACCAACCCAAGAGTTAGCGATGGGGCTGTCATTCTCGCGCGAGGAAAGCCAAACTGAGTTGGGTATTGATAACATTGGGCCGTTTCAGCTTTCCCCAGGTGCAGATGCAAACGGAAAAACTAATATTTCTGCCCTGCGATTTTTTCAAGAATATACCCAACGAAGTAACCAATATGTATTTGCGGCGCGATCGCAATTGAGCTTTGGGGTAGATTGGTTTGGTGCAAACGTCAGTGAAAATGAACCAGATAGCCGCTTTTTCGCGTGGCGGGGACAAGCGCAGTGGGTGCGGCAATTAGCACCAGACACTCTATTTATCGCTAGAGGCGATTTCCAATTGGCAGCAGATTCCTTAGTACCTTTGGAGCAATTTGGCCTTGGTGGACAGCTAAGTGTACGGGGCTATCGCCAAGACGCATTACTCACAGATAATGGGCTGTTATTTTCGGCAGAATTTCGAGTACCCATTGTCCGCGCTCCCAAGATTGGCGGGGTGCTGCAACTGACACCCTTCATTGATGTTGGCAAAGGCTGGAATGTCAAGGGCGAAAATCCATCACCGAATACGCTGCTTAGTACTGGGTTGGGGCTGTTGTGGAAACAAGACGATAATTTATCAGCCCGTCTAGATTGGGGCATTCCCCTGATCTCGGTGGAGGGTGAAAAGAGTAGCCTCCAGGAAAATGGGCTGTACTTCTCAGTACACTATTCACCATTTTAGCTTGAACTACCTACAGTGTAGGTAAACCATATCTATCTTGAAACCTGTAGTTTTTCCCTAATGAAAAGGATTTGCCCCAATACGGTTCGGATGACGAATTAGGGAACACTATTTATACAAGTATTGCTGGATAAGTATTGCTGGAAACCGAGCGATGAAAGCACCCTCTATTTTTTGGGATTTGGTTAATGGAATTTTGACAGTTGGGATCTTCCTCTGGTGCGGTTCTGCTAACGCTCAAATCACCTCAGATGGCACACTCAACACCACTATCTCCCAAACTGGCAACAACTTTAGCATCACTAATGGCAGTGCCGCAGGCAGTAACCTGTTTCACAGTTTTCAACAATTTTCTGTTCCCACAGGTGGTTCGGCCACCTTTAATTTAATCAACACCCCCAACATCTCCACGATCTTCAGCCGGGTGACAGGAGGTAGTGTTTCCAACATTGATGGATTAATTCGGACACTCAATAGCACCAATCCCGTCAATCTATTTTTACTGAATCCCAGTGGAATTATCTTCGGTCCTAATGCCAGCCTAAATATTGGGGGGTCATTTATTGCCACCACTGCCAACAGTGTAGTATTTGCTGACGGGTTTAAATTTAACGCCACAAATACAACATCTCCTCTGTTGACAATCAGTGTACCTGTTGGACTGCAATTGGGTCAAATGCCCGGTTCGATTCAAGTGCAAGGAAAGGGTAATGATGGTATAGTTCCCACCAGCAACTTGGGAATTGTGGCAACTCCTGGACAAACGATCGCCCTTGTGGGCGGCGATGTCAATTTTGACGGCGGCGTGATTACTGCTCCCATTGGACGGATTGAGGTGGGTGCAGTGGGTGCTGGTACTGTCAGCCTGACACCCAGCCCGGCAGGTTGGCAGTTGGGATATGCCCAAGCCCAAGAACTGCGGGATATCAGCTTCACAAACCGCTCCTCCCTCTGGAATCCCGACCCCATCGGCAATTCTACCGGGGGGATTCAAGTTGTCGGACGGGATATCACCTTAAACCAATCTCAAATTGCCGCCGCAACTACGGGTAGTAGACAGGGGGGAAGTATTACAGTCAATGCCGCGCGATCGCTCTGGTTGGGTGGAGTAAATGCCAATGCTCAAGCTCCCAGCGCTTGGATTGTCAATCAGGTGGCCCAGAAAGCGACGGGAAACGGCGGAGCAGTGAATATTCAAGCAGGCCAGTTGACTTTGCAGGATGGGGCAGCGATTGAAACCCTGAGCCTGGGCGCGGGGGCAGCAGGTAAGGTGGAAGTACGAGCAGATACTATTACCGCCAGTGGTACTATTCCTCTGAAATCTCCCTTAGCACCGACTGGGAGTAGTAGTAGCCGCATTAGCAGTGAAACTTACGCATCAGGAGCCGGGGGAGATATCACTGTAGGGGCGCGGCAAGTGACTCTTAAGGAAAGTGGTGGAATTTTAACAACTGTTTTTCCTGGGGCTACTGGGCGTGGTGGAAATGTCTTTGTCAATGTCGCAGAAGATATTACCGCGATCGGGGCTAGTCGGATCAGTTTCAGTGCTAGTGGAATTGGTGCTTACACATCATGGGTTGGCAATGGCGGCAATATCGATGTCTCAACAGGGACATTGCACCTTTTAGATGGAGGGGAAATTTTCGCCGCTTCTGTTCGGATCGCGGGAATACCTGGGACAGGTGCCGGCAATGCGGGCGATCTAACGGTAGTGGCACGACAAGCCATAGACATGGTGGGTGCATATCCAATCTCACCAACCGTCATTAGCGGTATCGGTAACTTTACTACAGGCTCCGGTAATGGAGGCAATGTGTCTGTGACTACGCCAAAGTTGACACTAGAAGCTGGAGCCATCTTGTCAACAAGTACTCTGCCAGTGTTTGGCATATTTGGTGACGCCAAACAGTCCAATAATTTAGGAAATGGTGGCAACGTCACCGTGAATGTGGCAGATCGCCTCAGCATCACTGGGATAAATCAGTTCACCAAAGCTCCGACTGTTCTGGGAAGCAACACATTAGGCAATGGTGCAGCTGGGGATGTGAAAATTAAAACCAATCACTTGCTCATCCAAGATGGTGCATCAATCAGCACAATCACCCAATCTACAGGCAATGGAGGCACATTAACTGTCCAGGCAAATGACATTTTGATCGAAGGGAAGAATATCTTACCTTCTGCGATCGCTGCTAGCGCACCCATTACAGATAAGACTACTAGGCAATTTTATGGTTTACCGGATGCTCCTACGGGCAATGCAGGTAAGTTGAGCATCACCACAAACAGCCTCACAGTCCGCGATCATGGCTACGTGAACCTTGCCAATTCTGGCACGGGTAACGCTGGAGAATTAAGTATCCAAGCAAATGAAGTTTCTTTGGATAACGGTCGGATTCAGGCAACTACTGCCTCTGGACAAGGTGGCGATATCAATTTAGATGTTGCAAACATCCTCTTGCTTCGTCATGGCAGTACGATCACCACAGAAGCAGGCGGCAGTGGCAATGGTGGCAACATCACCATTAATGCTCCCTTCATCATCGGATTAGAAAATAGCGATATTATTGCCAATGCTTTTGAGGGTAAGGGTGGCAATATTCAAATTACCACTCAGGGGATCTTTGGTCTCAAATATCGGCCTCAACTTACTTCCGAAAACGATATTACTGCCAGTTCAAAATTTGGAGTTAACGGGAATGTGCAAATTACTAGCCCTGATGTTAATCCCAATTCCGGGTTGATGCAACTCCCAGTCAATTTAGTTGATCCATCGCAGCAAATTGCCACAGGCTGCGCCAACAATCAAGGCAGTAGTTTTGTGGCAACGGGACGCGGTGGCATATCGCAAAATCCAACGCAGCAAATTGGGAGCGATGTCTACGACGGGCTACGCCTACGCACCTGGGACGATATACGAGATTTATCAGATTACCGCAAAACAAGTCAGGTGAATACCCAAATAACTCAATCCCCAGAGATTCTTGTCCAAGCTACTTCCTGGTATCGCAACGCCCAGGGCAAAATTGAATTAATTGCGGCTCAACCAGCCCATGTACAACCATCTTTAACTTGTGCTGGGGTGCCAAACAATCAGTCCCGATATTGAAGTAGAAGGCAGGAGGAACAAATCATATCATGTCCGCTTGATTACTTATTAAACCCGAAGAACCCCACCCCGCCAAAGCTACGCTTTGTCTCCCCTCCCGAAGAGCTCTTAGGGGTTGGGGGTGGGGTGCAATGACTGTGGGAATCATAACTATATTATACGGAAATGATATCATGTCCGGCTAAAAACAAGTCAATTACGAGCGAAGCTTACATTCCGCACTTCAAAATTTCATACCTTAATACTTCAATAAATCCTACAAAAAATCACTTATCTAGCGGAGCGTCTCCGGCTCCGATACTGAATTCTGACTTCTCAATTCTTCTTCAACAAGTCATGTGCTAATAATGTATTGGCAGCAGAAATAATCACATCAAATGACATTCCCGACTTTTCGGCAATATCTAGGAGAGTATGGTGGCCATCAGATAAATTTAAAACCCATAAGATTGCCATTTCATTTAGCCCGCTATCTTTGTTACCACCAGCTGCCCGATATATTCCTCTTTTACCTAACTGTGGCTCACATTTGGGATTTTTGTTGTAGTATACTTCGTTATTGTTGAGGATATACAATATCGAATTACATTGAGAGAATGACTCGGCAAGATATTGGGGTTGAACAAAATTTAAATTATCTGCTGAAGTGTGATATTCAGGAAAACTACCATGAGGCGATCGCATGAAGCAACCTACAGCTAAATTAAATCCAGGTGAGCAATATTGTCGCTCATCATAGCCATAAGGGAAAAAATCTATAATTTTGTAATCTTGTTTTGAGCTTTTGAGTACATAAGCAGCAACTTTATCGATTTCAGTGTCACCTCTACGGCTTTTTTTGTAAGTAAAGTTACCTGAATCTCCCAAACAAGTTAATACCAAACCATGCTTAATATTATTGACTTTCGCCTCGTTGAGAGCCAACCATGTAATTGAGCCAATGGTTCCGGGAATCCAGAGAAATCGATAGGAATATTTTGGTGTAGTTTGACTTAAATATTTAGCGATAAAAGTAGCGATCGCAATTCCCGAAAGATTATCATTACAAAGTGAAGGATGACAAGCATGGCAAGAAATTAAGACTTCATCACTACTTTTTCCAGGGATGAAATACTCGCCATAACTCAGATAACCTGGTTCCAGGGAAGAATCAATACATACTTCATATTCTTCATCTTCTAGTTGTAAATACTGATTGTGACTGAGGCAAAAGCCCCAACTTTCCTTGTAATATGAAGTTCGGTAAGGAATCCAATTAGGATAATCAACAAGTGTAAATAGATGTGATTTTAGTTCTTGAAGAGATAGCTTTTGATGTATTGGAATACTATAATTAACAACGTGTAGATTCGAGTTAGCAAAATCTACAATCTTCTTACCTTGAGAGTTTTTAATATAGGCATCTTTAATATTCCATTCTCTTGGAACTGTCCAATCAAATACCTCAGTTCCTGTCGGCACTTCGTGAACTGATAAAGGAATATGCTGCTGGAGAACTTTCAGAGTTTCTCTAAAACCATTACCTGTAATACTCCGGCAAATAGGATATAGCTGATAAACTAGTTGATAAATTTCCTGAGCAATTTGCTCTGAGCATATTTTTATACTACTAACATTCATATATTTTCAGCTATTTTAAATTTTCAGAAAGTAGGGGTTTGGTAAATGGGCGGATGCTGATATCAGTAACTTCAGTAGTGGGAGGCAAGCTAAGTGCATTGATGACTACACTTGCTACATCTTCTGGTTGTATTAGGCGTTCCGGGTGATAAATTTTACCCTCCATCTCGTGAATTTTTGCTTGCATAGGAGTTGCAGTCCGCCCAGGAAACACACTAATCACACGTATTTGGTCAATATTAACTTCTTCTCTAAGACTATCAGCGATCGCTTTTAGGGCGTGTTTGGTTGCTGCATAATGGCCTACATTAGCACTTGCCCTCAAGCCCACAGATGAATTGATAAACACAATTTGACCATGTTGGATTTTGAGCATGGGTAGCAAAGCTTGAGTCAGCAAGTAAGGAGCGCGGACATTAGTACGATATTGTTGGTCGAATTCTGCAACGGGGGTAGTTGCAATCGCACCCATTGAGAAAATACCAGCGTTGTGAATCAGGATATCAACTTGCCCAAAATCTTGCCCAATAGAGACTATGAGTTTCTGAATGTCTTCATCCTGTGCCAGATCAACCTGATAGCTTTTGGATCTGGGTGAAGTCTGCTGAATAGTGTGAGCGATCGCTAAGAGTGGCTCTAAAGCACGCCCCACTAAACACAATACAGCATCTTGTGCCGCCATTTCTAAAGCGATCGCTTTACCAATACCGCTACTCGCTCCCGTCACCACAACAATTTTGTTAGTGAATTTACTGATCATTTTTTAGATTGCAAGTGAGTTAAATAAAGCCCAATTTCTATCTTTATCAGATATTTCACTCACAGGTAGAGGCCATTCAATATTGAAAGCTGGGTCATCATAACGATAGCCATCGGCATATTCTGGGGTGTAGAAGTCACCCATTTGATAAGTCACTTCGGTTTCGTCAGTGAGCGTTTGGAACCCATGAGCGCACATATCTGGAATATAGAGAGCAAGGCGATTTTCAGCAGTCAACTCTATACCAATATGAGCTAAATAGCTAGGAGATTCTGGACGCAAATCGATTATTACATCATAAATAGCTCCCCGGATACAACGCACCAATTTTGTTTCTTGAGAAGGAGGTATTTGATAATGCATGCCCCGCAACGTTCCTTTTTTATAGTTAAAAGATAAGTTGCATTGGGCAATAGTCGGCTTTAAACCACGATCTTCAAATTCCTGCCTACAGAAACTCCGAGCAAAAAAGCCCCGAATATCTCGGTGTAACTCTAAATCAACAATAAATGCATCTTTTATTTTAGTTTCAGTGAATATCATGAATTTGCAAAATAAAATCTAATTTTTTAGAAAAATATTTTTCGACAGTAAAAGGCCTCAGCATACTTACTCGGTGAATTTGATTCAATGCCCCGAATTCTGAGAATAGAACGAAAAGTCTCTTCTGTAAACCACTGCTTATTATTTTGGGTAGGAAATGCATCCAAAATATATTGAATTTTTCGGCGACAAAGTGCCTCATCTAAATGGACAAAGAAATTAGGAATACCCAAATCACCATCATATTTGGGTATTTCATATTCTAAAATTAAATCATTTCTAAAGGTATTCCAAGTAAACTCAGAAATTAAGCGGTGATCTTGGTGGCGATCGTCTCGGTGATGAGTAAAGATGATATCTGGTGAAAATTCTTGCTTCAACTGCTCAAAGCATTCCTTCACCTCTATCCCTTGAAAAGGTAGAAAACCATCTCGAAAATTTTTAATGATAATTTTCTTTTCCGGGATTTCTTTTAAGAAAAGACTGGCACTTGCTGTTGCTTCCGGCGCTCTTTCTTCGTTGGAACTAAAGACAACCCAATAGACGACAACATGTTGATAATTCTCTATCAGCTTTAAGATTGTGCCTCCACAACCAATCTCTATATCATCGCAATGAGAACCGAGACAAAGAATTTTGTACTCAGATTCTTCTGTCTTATTCAAGCTAAGTTGGATCATATAGGATTCCTATTTGATTTTTGAACAAAATTAGGTACTGTAGGGTGCGTTACGGATTTCATCCTAACGCACCATTCGTAAGGATTTAGTGCGTTACGCTGTCGCTAACACACCCTACGTATCTTTTTGAAAATCAAATAGTAGTCCTATATATAGCTGACTTCTAGTTGTTCATCTCCCCATACCTCCCAAGGTCTTTCGCCTTGAGCATACATATCATCTAACTGTTGCTTCTCTTTAAACGTATCCATTACCCCAAAAAAGCCAGTGTATTTATACGCGAAAAGTTCTTTTTTAGCAATCAGTCTTTGGAAAGGTTCAAGGACAAGTTCTTCGCCACGATTAATATAGTTAAAAATCTCTTTTTTAAAGATAAAATATCCTCCATTAATCCAAATATCACGTTGTTTGACATCTTTGATATCCCTTACCAAACCATCCTCGTACATGTCAACTAGGTGAAAACTTTGGCTTGGTCTGACACACAAAAAACTACCGATTTTATCACGCTGATAAAAATCATTAATATACGTTGGTAGATGCAAGTCTGTCAAACCGTCACTGTAGTTAGCTAAAAATACTTCTTCTCCTTCTAGATACTTTTCTACTGCCTTGAATCTTTGTCCAATATTGGCAGTTAATCCTGTATCTACAAATGTGATATTCCAATCTTGAATATCCCGATTAAATAACTGAATTTTGCTCCCATTGGAAAGGCTAAAGTTATTAGAAAGCCATTCATTGTAATTCAAAAAATAGCTTTTAATTAGGTCAGCCTTATAACCAAGACATAAGATAAAATCTTTGTGACCATAGTGAGCATAGTATTTCATTATATGCCATAATATTGGTCTATAACCAATATTCACCATTGGCTTAGGAATACTTTCTGAATACTCCCTCATTCTGGTTCCTAAACCACCGCAAAATAAAACTACTTTCATCTTACTTCCCCTTTTTAATGGTGAAAAAATATTAAATGTTTAAGAGTAGACATTAATTTCAGGAATTGGCACAACAAATTGACCTCCCCAATCTCGAATGTAAGCTATTTGTGCCATAATTTCATTTTTCAGATTCCAGGGCAAAATTAGTACATAATCAGGCTTTGTTTCGGTAATTTTGTCTGGATGAAAAATCGGAATATGAGTTCCTGGTAAAAATTGACCTTGTTTGTAAGGGTTACGGTCTACTGTATAGTCAATAAAATCTGTACGGATACCACAATAGTTTAAGAGAGTATTTCCCTTACCTGGAGCGCCATAACCGACAATGGATTTTCCCTCTCGCTTAACTTTGATCAAGAAATCTAATAACTGGCGTTTGGTTTCTTTAACTTGTTCACCAAAGGAAAAATAGTATTCTAATTGCGTAAATCCAGCCGCTTCTTCTCTATATTTCAGTTCTGATACTTGCTGGCTAACGGGTTTAAAAGAGTCTTCGTTGTGGCGGGCATAAATTCTCAAAGAACCGCCATGAGTAGTTAATTCTTCTACATCAAAAATTGTCAAGCCGTGAGCCGCAAAAATCTTTTCTACGGTGAGGAAAGAAAAGTAAGAGAAATGCTCATGGTAAATAGTATCAAACTGATTTTCCTCCATTAACCGCATCAGGTGGGGAAATTCCATAGTAATTACACCATGCGGTTTGAGGATAATTTTCATTCCTTTGACAAAATCATTGAGATATGGTGTGTGGGCTAGGACGTTATTCCCTAGTAATAAATCTGCCTGTTTGCCCTTAACAACTTGTTCTTGTGCTGTCTCCTGTCCAAAAAATTTGACAACTGTCGGAATGCCTTTTTTAATTGCTACCTCAGCAACATTTGCTGCTGGCTCTATTCCTAGCGCTGGGATGTCTTTGCCAACAAAGTATTGCAGCAAGTAGCCGTCATTGCTGGCAATTTCTATTACCTGACTTTCCTGGTTTAATTGGAAACGCTCTATTACCAAATCAACATAACTTTTGGCGTGTTGCAACCAGCTATCAGAGTAAGAAGAGAAATAAGCATAGTCGCTAAAAATATTTTCTGGGCTAATGTATTCTTGGAGTTGAACTAACAAACACTCCTCGCAAACATAGACATGGAGAGGATAAAAAGGCTCTACTTCATTGAGTTGTTTGAGACTGCGATAGCTTTCGCAGGGAGGAGACATACCTAAATCTACGAAGGTATGCTGCAACCCTGTCCCACAGAACATACAGTTACCAGTTATTGGTTGATTATTTGTTGGTTTTGGGAAATTCATAATTTATATTTTTTATTTAAACAGTTCGCCAGAAGAAATCTTGATCGATTTGCTGAGTGCGAATGAGATACTCCAGTTGTTTCAGCCGAGTAAACCCTCTAGATTCAAATGTTTCTCTATCCAGATCAATTTGCTGGAAGACATTATAGAGTTGTTGGGCACCGCGCTGGGCATCCCATTCACATTTGAATCCTGGTAAGGTTTGGTTAATTTTATTAAATAAAACCCGATAGCTACGGTTGTCAGGATCGTGTTTACCAAAGCTCAATTGACAATCTGTAAAGACATCTGCAACTATCTGAGCAATTTGTTTGACTTGATAGTTGCTATTTGTATCACCGACATTGAAAATTTGGTTGTGAATTAGATCGCGCGGAGCTTCTAAGGTACAGCTAATTGCTTTGCAGATATCCAACAGATGAACTAGGGGACGCCAAGGTGTACCGTCGCTGTTCATCTTGATTTCTTTAATTGTCCATGCCCAACCTGCTAGATTGTTTAAGACAATATCAAAGCGCATTCTCCCAGAAGCTCCATAGGCTGTGGCATTTCGGAGAAAGGTGGGAGAAAAGCCATCATCAGCAAGGAGTTTCACATCCTGTTCGACAAGTGCTTTGCATTTGGCATAAGCTGTTTGGGGATTGATAGTAGACTCTTCGGTAACGTAGTCTTCTGTGGCAAAACCATAGACACTGCATGATGAAGTATAGACAAAGCGTTGGATTCCAGCTGCTTTCGCTAGTTTCGCTAAATGTACTGAGCCTTTGTGGTTGATATCGTAGGTGATATCAGGGGCTAACTGACCTAAAGGGTCGTTAGAGAGTTCTGCCAGATGAACGACTGCTTCCACGCCTTGGAGGTCTTCTGTTGTGATGTGGCGGATGTCTTTGTTGAGGGTTTTGGCGGTTACCGTGGTGCCGTTATATAGCCAACCTACTTTATAAAAGCCTGTATCTAAACCAATAACTTCATGACCTTGTTGGATTAAGAGGGGAGCTAATAACGAGCCAATATAACCTTCAGTTCCAGTTACAAGTATTTTCATATCCTATGGTGCGATCGCAGTTTGTGGGGATTTTAATTCAGTCGGAATTATTGTCTTGGGTCTTATCTACAGGTACTGATATAGCAATCCGATTTGATTTCTGAATCACTCGTAGAGGTAAGGGACTGGGGACACTTCGACAAGCTCAGTGCATCGCTGGGGACTGGGAAGAAGGAATAAAGGTGTACTGAGTTTTGTTCAAAAATCAAATATGAGTCCTATAGCAATTTACCAATGATTTCTTCTCGTAGGGGGGCGGCTTCATCTTGAGTCAACCAAGCGAATAACTTTGCTACTGCTTGCGGGGAGCGATCTATTTTGAGGGACTCTTGGAGTACAGACAAAGCCCCGGTGATATTGCCCACCTGGAGAGGAATCACTGCCCGTGTCAGACAATAGTTGAAATTTTGGCTGCGAGCGTTGGCGGTAATCTTTGCCCGATGCTCAATGGGAAAATAGGTATCAGAAATTTCAATGGCACGCCGAATAGCTTTCGGCATTTTTCCAGAAAGCCAATTTTCAGGTGTCATTTTTTGGGTATGTTCGCGGTAACGCGCCAAAATTCCTGGTTCGTACCACCAATCGTAACTAGAGGCAAAGCGTTTAAAGATTTCCCAGTCAGCAATTTCAGTTAACTCCGGGTAATACCCCCCTAACCGTTCGTGAGCTGTTCGACGAATGACCATTGCAGGTACGGTTACTAAACCACAGACACCAATATGGGATAGCCAATCTGCCATGATGCCCCTGTTTTCTCCATACAACGAAACTACTTCCCCAGTGTTGAGCGCTTCTCCTTTTTCGTTAATATATTCAAAACCTGTACAACCAACCCCAACTGAATCTGGGCAAGTTGCAAGACTTTGCTGGAGGCGTTCATAAAAACCTGGAAGTACACAGTCATCATCATGGAGGACATGCACCCAGTGACCACGACTCAGGGCAATTCCGGTGTTATAATTTCTGGCTCCACCAATATTTTCTTGATTGCGATAGTAGCGGATTACTCCTCCTCCAATACTATTCACTATATCAAACAACGGTGGTGTACTGGCATTATCTATCACCAGAATTTCCATCTGCTCTGCCCCAGGCCATTGCACCAAGATGCTAGCCAGACATTCAAGGAGATAATTGGTGCGGTTATATGCCGGAATCACCACAGTCCAAAATGGTCGGGGTTTCTCTGGATGTGTTACAGGTGGAATCGCTGGAAACTGATAGTCGCCAACAGTCACCTCACTTTGGGGAATGGGGGGAGTAACGAGGATTTCTTGGGTGATGGCAGCATTTTGGTAAGGGGCTACCGCTTTTGCATAGTGGGGATTGAGTAAAGTTAATCCCTGACGATAGACAGAAACCGCCTCTGTGAAATTGTTTTGAGCTTGGTAAATCTGACCCAAACGGTTGTAGATTTCCCAGTTTTGGGGATTGAGTTTTAGGGCTTGGTGATAGGATGCGATCGCTTCTGACCACTGACCTTGTTCTTGCAGGATCTTGCCTAAGTTATAATACACCTCTGGCAAGTCTGGGCTAAGAGCGATCGCTTGACGGTAGTAATTAATAGCTCTCTTGAAATCTCCTGCTCTTGTGCGGTAAAGTCCCAATTTTTGATTTAAATCGGCGTAGTGCGTTTGTTGATCTTTTGATAATTTACCTTGCGCGTTGAGAGCGTTGCCTAAGTTGACATCTGCTTCGAGGCAGTTGGGCTGAAGTTCTAAGGCTTTTTGATAGCAAGTAACTGCTTCGTCAAACTTGCCTTCTTGTTCCAAGGTGTAACCCAAGTTATTATATGTTTCTACTAGCTTTGACTCTAGGGCTATAACATCAGGCAGAGAAGCGAAATCAAAATACAATGGAAACTTTTGTATAGCAACATTTTGAAAATCTTTATTTTCCTGCTTAAATTTTGGAGATAACAAAACTAATTGTATATCTCTCTTTCTGAACTCTATATTATTCAGTTTTTCTAAAAGCTCTCCATCCAATTTTGTGGCGCCATTGCTCGAATATATGTTCTTTTTTAATGGATTGGCGTGCCAGAAAATAAAACCTAAATAATAATGTGTCAGTCCTTCAAAATGAATCGCCTCACAGAATGCAAGTTTGGCATTTTTATCAAAAATGTTTTGCGGTGAAACTGTCCAATATGCCACATCTCCATCGCCAGCAGCAGGAGATTTTAAATTTGTGTAGTAGTTGGGATCATCTGGACATTGATATAAATTTACTCCTGAAAAAAATAAGGCTGTATTTTGGAGAGGATTTTTCTTTAAATAATTATAGATACTTTTTAAATGTTCAGTAATCCCCACTTGATCGCCGTCAATATAAACGCATGTTTTATATCGCGTCTGACTCAGACCAAAGTTAGAATAAAAGACAAAAGAATGAATGTTGTTTACATCCAATTCCACTTGTTCTTTTGTACAAAATGAATAGACGTGGGGTAAGTAATGAAAAGCCCGTATTTTATGAGGATATTTTTGTGCAAATGCCTCTATTATTTGTGGAGTCTTGTCTGTACACTGATGAAATACAATTACCAATTCATCTACATAATCAATCCAAGATTCGATCACTGGGGTCAAAAATTCTTCTTCATTGCGAACTCGCATCAGACCACTGATACCGTCTTGTCGATTTTGTGGCTCAAAAGATGAAGTATTTATAGTAGGATGCTCTACCTGATTAATTGACATAGTTTTTCAGTCCAAAACTCGAAAATTTTTGCTTTCTGCTAAAGGAGACTTCATAAAGGAAGTGAGATGAACCTTGAGGCAATTTCATCACGCAGAGGAGCTGCTTCTTCCCGTGTTAACCAACTAAATAACTTTGCCACTGCTTCGGGGCTACGATCTATTTTTAGAGACTCTTCTAACCCTTGCCAAACTCCAGTCATATTCCCAGCCCGTAGGGGAATTAGGGCCAATTCTAGAGAATAAAGAAAATGATAACTCCGGGATTGGGTCGTAATCTTTGCCGAGTGTTCAGTGGGAAAATAACTCTCTGATATTTCAATTGCCCGGCGGATGGATACCATCTGCTTCCCAGTGAGTAAAAGTTCGGTGGTAACATTGTTAGCATGTTCGCGGTAACGAGCTAAAATTTCTGGTTCATACCACCAATCGTAAACAGAGGCAATGCGTTTATAGACTTCCCAATCACTTGTATAGGTCAATTCGGGATGATATACGCCCAATTGTTCGTGGGCTTCTCGACGAATCACCACCGCAGGCATATTTAATGAGTTACTAACTCCAATGCGTTGCAGCCAATTTTGGGCAATCCCTCGCTCTCCATAGACTTGTTGGCAAAAAATTACTTCCCCTTTCTCGTTAATATTTTGATAACCCGTACAAGCGGCTCCTACAGAATCGGAACACCCTTCTAGACTTTCTTGCAGTCGGGAATAAAAACCTGGGAGAATATAATCATCGTCGTGCAGTAAATGAACCCAATGACCGCGAGTTAGAGCAATTCCGGCATTCCAATTTCCTGGCAGACCAAGATTTTGCGGATTGCGATAGTAGTGGATTATTCCTTTTCCAATACTATTCACCACTTCAAATACTGGCGTTGTCGTAGCATCGTGCATGACGATGATTTCCATCTGCTCTTCTCCTTGCCATTGTGCCAACACACTGGCAAGACATTCGAGTAGATAGTCTGTGCGGTTATACACAGTTACCACCACACTCCAGAAAGGCCGCTTGACTGTATCATCCGCTACTTTCGGAATAGTCGGAAAGCTATATTGCCCAACAATTACCTCCCCTTGGGGAATTGTCGGTGTGACTGGTAGTTGTTGAGGAATTTCAGCATCCTCGCTAGCTGCTACGGCTTTGGCATAGTGGGGATTAATCAGCTTTAACCCTTGTCGATAGGCAGAAACTGCTTTCTGGAATTGGTTTTGCTGTTGGTAAATTTTGCCGACGTTGAAGTAAAATTCTCCGTAGTTGGCATTAAGTTCCAAAACTTTTTGATGGGATGCGATCGCCTCTTCAAACTCCCCTTGTTCTTGCAGCGCCAACGCCAGGTTATAATAAGCTTCTAGCAAATCTGGCTGGAGTGCGATCGCTTGCTTGTAATAAGTAACAGCAGTTTTCAAATCAAGAGCTTTTTTCCGGGCAACACCCAATTTATTGTTCAATTGTGCATAGTGCAATTGTTGCTCGCCCGAAAGCTTCCCTTGAGCGTGCAGCGTATTGCCCAAACTCGCCTCTGCTTCTATAAAGTCTGGCTTTAACTCTAAAGCTTTTTCATAGTAGTTAATCGCTTCGTCAAATAATCCTTGTTGTTGCAGAGCATAACCCAAGTTGTTGTAAATTGGCAGTGAGTCAGGTCGTAGGACTAGAGCTTGACGGTAAGCTTTCTCTGCTTGTGAAAACTGTTCCTGAACTAAACGCAAATTACCTAAACTAAACCAAGTCTTAACAGAATCAGGTTGAACTTCCGAAGCCACACTTAGCCACTGTTCAGCAGTTTCTGGTTGCCCCATCTGCTGCGCTAACATCCCTAAACTATATAAAGCTTCGGGTTGGTTAGGTTGTTTTTCCAGAACTTGAATATATAGCAGTTCAGCTTCCACTAAACGGTTGGCTCGTTGATGTTGAACTGCTAGTTGCAGGATTTCAGCCACTTCTGTTTTATATAGAGAATCAGCTTCATCTCCTGAAACTGACTGATGCTTCTGCACCGCGATTTGAATAAGAGATTTAACTTTAGATTCTGAAATATTTGGAGGATTCATAGTTATAAATAGAACATATTTCGTATATTCCCCCTTTTTAAGGCTACGGTGTATACACGGTAGCTTCTTAAGGGGGGAATCACCTGGGATAGAAGTAGTTTTACTATCGAGCGATTAGCCCTATGTAAACTGTATTGCTTGATTAACTAGACTGGAACTCACGCCTGAAACTTGTATTGTTTCTTGTTTTGAATTGAACAAAGAATTATTACCTAACTGGATGAGAGCACCATTGTTGGTATCTGTTATATTTAGACTACCAGAAGTCCAGCCATTCAATACAATCTTATCACCAGCCTGGAAATCTTGAATCACGTCATAGTTATTCGCCAAGGCGACATCGGATTTTTTGAAAAGAAATGTGTCATTACCACCGCCACCAATCAAGACATCATTACCAGGTCCACCAATCAAGACATCATTACCAAGTCCACCATTGAGTGTATCATTACCATAGCCACCATTGATTGTATCATTACCTAAGCTGCCATAAATATTGTCATTACCGAAAGTACCATTCAGATTATCGTTTCGAATCGTGCCATAGGTAACACCTCGACCTAAGTTACCGATTAAAGGATCTTGTGCCAATTCAACGTTACTAGTATTAATTTCAACTACCGTTATGTTGGTATTGCTATTAAAATTCTGTTGATAAGTCCCAACAGCACTACCATTGAGGAAGTCAGTACCATTGTTACCATTAACATCAGAACTTTTATTGCGAGAGTCAATCGTCACATTGGAACTACTACCAAAGGTCAACTTTGCCTTGTTCTGAGAGGAGATTAAGGTACCCTGGAGACCAAAATAATCTAATAGTACGGGATTATCGGGATTTGTGGTATCTAACACCAAAAAAGCGGTTTGAGACTGAGCTTGGTTATATTCAGCGTTGGGATCTTCAATTTCTTTAGCTGTCTCACCTAAAGATGCTGAAAAATCAAAAGAGAAGTTTTGATTAGCGTCAACGGCAAAACTAGCAAGTACTTTTGTTTCGCTGCTGGAATTACTTGTAACTGGAGCATCTGATGCAACGATACTAGCGCTAGTGAAGAGTGATGAAAAACTTGGGTCACTCTTAAAACTCCCTTGAGCATTAGCAATAGCAGAAGCCACACCACCGTTAACTAATGTGCTGGTCTCGGCATCAGTCAAAAATCCTGAAGGGTTTTGACTATAGTTGGAAAAAGTAGTATCCGATTGAGCGGTAACAAAATTAGGAGTGGGATTAGGATTGGGAGCAGGAGTATTATAGAAATTGCGAAAGACACTAGGAAAAACTAAGTTTGGAGCGTAAAGGCTAGCTTGTGATGACATAAAAAATCTCCGTTGATTTTGTTAGTGAACAATTGAATGGGCAAGTCTATGCAAAGTATTTACCCTGGATGTTGGAGGCAGAGGGCTGTTACAGAGGGCAGGAGGAAAACTGCCCTCTGTAACAGCCAGCGACCAGATGGAGCAAGGGTTTAAGACAAGAACTCTAAATTTTCAATTTGGGGCTGCTTTTTCAGGAGGGGTTTGAATCCCCAACTGAGGTAAAACCTCCTCCCTCCTGCCTCCTTCAACTCGTAACTTACGATCTAAAACTCTCATAATTGATATAAAACTGTCAGCTTTTATCTAGGACTTGCTTTGCTTTTAACAGCGCTTTTAAATAGCCTAATTGACTATTCCAAGCTGAACGTGGAAGCAGGGGGATTTCCTCTAATTCTGGAGATGGTGATGACTCAAGGTCAGTTTTTTTCTCTGAAATTGTGGTATCTTCTGCATTTTCTGCCATGATTTATTATCTCACTAAAGAATAATAAAATTCGGGTTCTTGCTGCCAACTTTCTGACCACTGAATGCTGTCAGCAGTAAAGTGTAATGGGTCGTTTGCTGGCAAGAGAGTATCTGTAGGCTCGACAATTAGCTCAAATTCGCCATTATCAAATGGCAAACCTTGCGCCTTTACTTTGGGAACCACACGCTCTCTCATAGATTCTTTTGCATGAGCAAGAGCGCGATGATGACAGTAAGGATTATTACCTCTCTTATCAAAGAAAACATGGGCAGTCCAACTGCAACCCCCACGACAAAGTTCAGCGTATTCGCAAGTTTTACAGAAACCCCACAGGTGTTTTGTGCCTTCAGGTGTTCCTGCTCCTAGATTGAAGCGTAGTTCTTCTGCACTTTCGATAATATCATGCAAGGCATGTTCTCGAATATTACCACCTGTATAGGCAGTAGTCGGCAGTGAGGGACAACCTTTAATCGCTCCGTCAGCTTCAATTCCCAAGGTGGAGAGTCCTGCACCGCAACCTTGCCAAAATGAGAATTCATCCTCCTTTCCCCGTCCCCGCAACAGTCGTTCATAAGGGCCGTAGTAACCAATATTATTTCCCGCCTGAAGTTGCACACCTTCTTGGTAAGCACGACGCGCCACACGGGCGAGCATGGGGTAGATATCTAACAGTTCATGGGGTTGGAGAAGCATGTCTGCGTTGTCAGCTGCATTCCCCATAGGCACAGTCAGCTGAATTTGCCAAGCACGGGCACCCGCATCACGAATAGACTCATAGATGTGGGGAAACTCTGGCGCTGACAAGCGGTTAATTTGGGTGTTGCAACCAAAGGAAATACCCACTTCTCTTAGATGACTCATGGTTTTAAATGCATATTTCCAAGAGCCTTTTCTTCCCCGCAGCTGGTCATGAGTTGCTTCCAAGCCATCAATGGAAACAGAGACAGTGCGAATTCCCGCTTCCTTCATTTTGTGAGCGGTTTCTAACGAAATGCCATAGCCGCCGGTAGTCATACCACATAACATCCCTGCCTCATTGATTGCTTTGGCAATTTCTAGCCAGTCTGGACGCAGAAATGCCTCACCACCAATCAGGGTAACTTCTTTAATTCCAACTTCTGCCATCTGTTTGACAAGATCGAAAGCTTCCTCTGTGGAGAGTTCTTTGGTACGCTCATGTCCGGCGCGGGAACCACAGTGACTACAAGCTAAATTGCATTTTAAGGTAATTTCCCAAACTGCGTAGCTTTTGCGGTGATATGTCATAGGTTAAGGTCTAATTATCAACTTTCACCAAGTTTTGAAAAAGTCAGGTTATAAGCAAGGCTATTTCATTCTAAAATGTCAGGTTTTATTCATAGGGATTGATACTCACAAAATGGAAATTTTTCAGGGTTAGATTAGTTGCTAAATTTTATTCTCCCTCCACAAAAAAATATTCATAATGTCTGCCTTAAAAATAGGATCAAATAGCCTTGATTTCTACTACTTCGTCAAGCTAGTTATGAAGAGTTTGTAGTCAGGACTTTAGTGCTTAGAAAATAAGGACTAAAGTCCACCATCAATTTAAACTTAATAGGTCTCTAGGGCAAATCAATTTTTGGTCCGATAACTACTCCTCCATATGCCGCCGCCCCTTGTACAGGTGGATGTTCTAATATGAATATGGGGTGTGGTTGCGGACATGGCTTGGGAAGTGGTCTGGGAATCCATTTAATTGGCGGTTTTGTACATTGTTCGGGAGGTGAGACTACAATACCATACAGTGGTTGAGCGACTACATTATGGGTGCTTGTGATCCCACCAAAGGCTCCCACTAATTCCGCTTCGCTGAGGTCATCAAACTGACCTAATTCTTTTAATTCCAATATTTTAATGGAGGCTGTTTCAAATTCTTCTTGAGAAAAATTATAGCCACCTTCTTCCATGACTTTTATCACCTCATCGATTTTATCACTCATTAATTGAGTGCGAAAATCTTCGTCTTTGACTATTCTGATGATGAATTCTTTAACTTGATCGAAAATTGCTAAGGGCATATTTTCCGCGCCTCCTTTTGTTAATTGTATTTTTGGTTTTTTGACATATTATAGACCTATTTAAAAACGAATTTTTAGTGAGTTAAATTGGATAATTTCGTGGTGCTGGGTTTGGTAAATATGTCCTAAATTCATGTTGGCTTCCTGGTGTTGGGGATTGAATTCCAACGTTTTTTCATAGCAAGCGATGTCTACGATGGTCTAGTCCTACGTGTCTTTTATCTGTCCTTGTTCTTGCAGTATCACCCCCAAGTTATAATGAGCTTCTACCAAATCGGGCTGTAGTGCGATCGCAGTTCGATAGTAAACAACAGCCGTTTGCCAATCACCTGCTTGTTTGCGGATAACACCTAGCTGATGATTCAAATCAGCATAATAGGCTTGTTTCTCTGGCGAAAGCTTCCCTTGGGCAAAAAGCGCATTCCCTAAATTGACTTCTGCTTCTGTGCAGTTGGGCTGAAACTCCAGAGCTTTTTGATAGGATGCGATGGCTTCTGACCACTTACTTTGTTGTTGCAAGGTGTAGCCCAAATTATTGTAAATTGTCCCTGCATCGGGTCGCAAAACAATAGCTTTTTGGTAGGCTGCTTCAGCTTCTGGTAACTGTCCTTGAGCTTGAAGCAAATTGCCTAAACTAAACCAAATTTTCACAGAGTTAGGCTGAACTTGCGAAGCTGCACTCAAATGCTTTTGGGCTTCCTGTAATTCACCTTTATGCTGTGCCAGCATCCCTAAAGCGTATAACGCTTCTGAATAGTCTGGTTGTTTTGCTATCACCTGACGATATAGCTGTTCAGCTTCGTCTAGGCGATTAGCTCGATGATGTTGAACTGCAAGTTGAAAGAGTTCAGCAACTTCTTCGGCGTTAAATTGTCTTGGTTTATTAACCAGCTGCAAAAGAAAATCTTCTAGCGCTCTGACTGGCTTTAAATCGCCATATAATTTATGTTTGTTTTCTGCAACTTGCTGGGAAATATATTGCCGATATTTAGCATCTTTCCCCAGACGGATGGCGATTTGTACATATTCTGCTTTATTTGAAGCGATGGTTTCTTGTACACCCATCATCTTCAAAATTGCCAGAGAATGCCGTCCCCGCATCAGTTCTCCTGGTAAAGTGACAACGGGAATATTATGAGCAATAGATTCGAGGGTAGAGTTGCATCCAGACCAACCAATACTATCTAAGAAGATGTCTGCTAAGGCTGTAGTCCCAGCAAACTTCCTGTCATTGAGGGAAGACAAAAACAAACAGTGATTTTCATAATCCAACCCTAATGCTGCAAAAGCATGGTTTAGGCGCTGGCGAAATACTTCCGTAATCTCTTCACTTTGGTTTTTAATAAACACAAATTTAGAATTCCCTAACTCTTTAGCGATAGAGGGAAAAACATCATCATGATTGGGCAAATATTTATACAATGACTGACAACACCAGAAGAAAATATCATCGTCTTTTAAACCTATATCTGGCTTCTTAATTTCTTCGGGTTCAATTGCTAAAGGTATGTAATGAATAGATAGATTGGGTAATCTAACTAACTTTTCTGTATAATGTTCTTGAGCATTTTCTGGTTCCATCAATTCGCTGCTCAAGTAATAGTCAATTGTCGGCAGTCCACTGGTATCAGGGTGTCCCCAAGATGTCATTTGAATTGGCGCTAATCTCAGACAACCCAGTTTGATTGCCATTAAGTCCATCCCAAATTCTGGGAAAATCAGGATATGTAATTTATCTTTTGTGATTACCTCATACCATTGTTCAATTGAGCGAACACCTTGGACAAATTTATCGAAAGCTTTGGTGGCACTAATTGTTGAATGATCTGTTCTGATGCCAGTGTAATAACCAAATAATTCAAACTCACTTCGATCTATATTTTCTACCCAACCTTTAATAGGGATTTTCCAATTAGAATGACTAGATAAAAACCCAGAGACAATACCAATACGAACCTTTTGATTTTTATCTAAATTTGGCAGAACAAGCGGCTGGCGATCTTGGGGATAGCGACTCGACATAATCTGGAAAATCATTTCCCCATAAGTTTGCTGTAAATCTCGGTCATTTAAGCCTTGATATGCCAAATAAAAAGGCTGCAATGTTCCCACAGCATCAGATGCTTTTGCCCGTTCTTCCTGATTAGTTAATTCGTAATATTTAGCTAAGTTTTGCAAATGGTGTTGATACTGATTTCGTCTAAATGCAATTTCATCAGCACTAGAATAGATAATTGGCAGTTGGCTGATACAAGCACCAAATTTAGCCATAGCATAGTTTGGTGTAACTTTAACGGCTTGTTCAAATGCCTGAATTGCTGCTTCTATTTTGTTATTATCTCTAAATACTGTTCCTAAGTTGTAATAGATGTAATCAATATCAGGTCGAATTTTAATAGCTTGTTGATAGGATTCTATGGCAGCATCAAATCTATTTTGTGCCTTCAGAAGATTTCCCAAGTTGTTATGGGTGATTACTAAATCAGGTTGAATGCTTAAAGCTTTTTCATAAGCTACTATTGCTTGCTCAAATTTGCCTTTTTCCTGGAAAAAATACCCTAAGTTGTGATAGGCGTAGGCATAGTCTGGATTAATTTTTATTGCTTGTTGGTAACATTTGAGAGCATCATTTAATCGCCCTTGTTTTTGGAGTACCTCTCCTAAATTATTATGAGCTTCTACCAAATCTGGCTGCAATGCAATAGCTTGGCGATAATATAACTCTGCAAACTTGAAATCGCCTGCTTGGTGTCTACCTAAAGCAAACTGCTGATTTAAGTCTGCGTAGCGGACTTGTTCTTCTGGTGACAGCTTTTCTTGAATGTGGAGAGTATTATTGATGTTGATTTGCACTTCTATCCAGTCGGGGAGAATTTCCAGTGCTTTTTCATAACAGGCGATCGCTTCATCTAGTTTACCCTGTTGTTGTAGAGTAAACCCCAAGCTATTGTGTATTGCCGCTGCTTCTGGCTCTAATTGCAGGGCTGCTTGAAAAAATTGTTCTGCATTTTGATATTTTTCCTGCTGCTGCGCCAGCATACCTAATCCATATAATGCCTCTGACTGCTTGGGATTTTCGTCTATAATTTGACGATAAACCTCTTCGGCCTGGGTGAAGCGCTTGGCTCGTTGATATTGAACAGCCAGCTGGAGAGCATCAGGAATTGTGGTCACGTCGCTTTGCTCCGAATTCAAAATTCACAATCACCATAAATAAGTTTAGTATATTGTATTAAATAACACTAAGATAACCCCAAATTCGGTGTTGGCTTGTTCCTAACCTGTAGCCTGAGAACGACTCAGGGCAAGGGCTGTGTTTTAACTTGGTGTCATTCGAGCTTGGATCGCTTTTATTTATGGATAATATTTTATTTAATATATCTTTTGTTCCTATATCTGCAAGGAACTTAAGTTTTTGAAACTTATAACTGAATTTGGTTAAAATCGACTGGATATCATCAAGGAATTTCACCCTTCTCTACCTTTCGGGGGTCTACGAGAAGCTTACAGCTACAGGAAAGTGTTTTACTTATGACTACTAAACCAGAGTTTCAATTCCGCTTGGGCAAACAGCACGGACTGTAACCTGGGTTGAGAACTAAATATTGTAAAAATTTATTGCGAAAACAGTTTTTTGAGAGAAAATGATGTATTTTGGGTAAAAGCCGAAGGCTCAAATGAGCAAAGAGCCTTCGGCGATTTACGAATAGACTAGGCTTCCGAGCCTGACTCTACTTGCAGAAGTTAATACTTTTTGTGAGTAGAGTTTAATTATTACTACTTACTTGTATAAGCAACGCTTACTGAGCTAGCGCTAGCAGAGTTAAGAGCGGTGGTAGCGTCAGTAAGGGTATAAGCGATGTTAGTGTTGCCGCCGGTTGCGGAAGCAGTTGCACCAGCAGCAGCAGAGCTACCTGTGTTGGGGAAAACAATACCAAGAATAGTAATACCACCAATAACTTCTTCAGAGGTATTTTCCAAGTAGTTAAGATCAGAAATGATCATTTGAGTTTCTCCTAAAATTTGTAAGTTTCTTTTGGAATGTTTCTTGCAACCAACTTGTTTTTGTTGCTTACATACTTAATATAGTTCATTTCTCAAGAAAGTCAATGCTTTTTTGAGGAATTTTCTATTAGAAAAACTAATACATCTAAGTTCAATAATCATTATATATAGTATTAATTGAAATCAGAAAAAGTCTATGACAAATTTAAGCAGTAATTACAATTATTGCTGCCTAGCAAGAGTTATAGCGATTTAATTTAATTTATTAATCACGCAAAATAGCACTTTGCAAATGTATTTACAAAACACTAAAAAAGAAAAAATATTAAGTTTTTAGGTCAACAATACCTGCATCCACAATGTTTTTGAAGATTAAAGACATCTACTGTAAATCAGGGGAAATAGTGAGCTACAAAAACATTGGCAATTTCAAAACTTATTTACTCTTGGTGAATAACATATCTAGTAATTCCTCCTGCGAACCGTCTGAGTCTATCTGAGTAACTATTTTCATGGCGTTGATTTGTTGCTTTAACCAATCAGCAAATGATTCTGTAATGATTTTTTGGCGCAACTCTTCATCTAATTGAGGTTGAATGACTTCTTCCACCCAAATTAAATGCACTCCCTTGGGTGTAGTAATCGGTTTGAGAGCTTCTGGTGGTGCAGCAGCAAATACAGCCGCCGCAATCTCTGGACGAAAATCTTTGCGGTATCGGAGTCCTTGATATCCATAAGCACGCCGGAGTTCTGGTTCTGAGATATATAAACGAGCGATTTCTGGAAAATTGATTTCGCCTTCTTCTAGGGCATAAAAAAGCTCTAAAGCCAAGTCTCGATCCTCGAAGACGACTTCATAGGTAACGGCGGCGATATATTCTAGTTGGTGTTCATAAAAGTGTTTTTCGAGTTGATGGGAAAATAAATGATTCGCTAGCTTGCGCGAAAGGATATTGTTGTAGGCTAATTCGTCAAACTCATTCACAGACAGGTGGTGTTTTTCTAGCCATGTCCAGGTATCTTTAGCTTTAACAAGCTTCTTGGCGAACCTTAATTCATCTCCTTCTTGCTGTACTTCTTCTGGTGTGACTGTAATTCCTGCCGCTTCAGCCGCTTCAGCAATAATGCTTTGGGATGCGATCGCTTCCACAACATCAGGGATCTGACAGGATAGTTTAAGACTGTGAATGATATCTGAACTGGAAATGGTCAGATTGTGGGGCATAACATGATATCTCCAATAATTAAGGGCATTGGGCATGGGGCATCCCTTCTCTACGAGACGCTACGCGTAGCTTGCTTCCACGAAGTGGTACGGCTCCGCTCAGGGCAAGTGGGCATTGGGCATTGATTATTCTCCTCATCCCCCTCATCTCCCTCATCTCCTTTGTCCTGTTTCGTAATTCCAGTGCGATCAACTCTAACTACATCCCTAAACCACCTTTTTCCAGTTTTTTGAACGGATCTAGTACAAAATCAATCACCCGTCGTTGACGAATGATGACTTCAGCGTTTGCTGTCTGTCCGGCACCTAATCGAATACGTTTGTTGCCACTTTGGACATACTGCTGGTTTAGGGTGATTACTAACTCATAGGTTTCGGTGTTCCCTTGGGGTGTTTGGCTAACCTTCGAGTCAGGAGAGATCCAAGTAACTTTTCCTGGCACGATGCCATAGTCTTGGAAGGGATAAGCATCAAACTTGACTTTTACTGGCATTCCTACCTTCAAGAAACCGCTATCCTGATTAGGCATACTTGCTCTGAGTACCAAGTCTGCATTCTGGGGTGAGATTTGGGCAATCCTTTGACCGACTTGTACCACCGCTCCTGCCTTAGTGGTGGGTAATTCAAAAATCACCCCATTAATCGGCGATCGCACCACTCGTTGCTGAATTTGAAGTCTTGTAGATGTCAGCTGGCTTTTAGCCTGAGCCACATCTGATTGCGTTGCGGTTATTTGTGTCTGTATATCTTTTAGCTGTTCCTGATTTTTCATGACAGCCAGTTCTCCGGCTTGCACAACACTTTTATAGCTACTTTGTTCCTCTTGCAGTCTGAGTTTTGCTTGTTTGATATCAGACTCCAAGGTTTTGATAGTTACCTGATAACTATTTAGCTCTTGGGCTAAACGCAATTGGGCTTGTTTAATATCTGATATAGATTTTTGATAAAGTCGTTTGCTTTCTTGCTCTTGTTTTTTGAGTTCATCAATTTGGGTATCAGAAACTGCCCCCTCGTTAACGAGTTTAGTATAACGTGCAACTTGCCTAGAATCTATATTCAAACGGGTCTTAGCCGATTCCTGATCATCTCGACTGGTGGAAATTTGCTCCTCTGCTTGTTTAACTAATGATTGTTTTTCTAACTTCTGGACATTATAGCTACTCAATTTGGCATCCAGGATTTGCTGTACCTGGTTAAGTTGAGCCGTTTTTTCTAATTCTTGGGATTTATTTTGTTGCTCTAAAAGGCTAGTTGACATTAAGAGTTGATTTTTGAGCAATTCCAGTTGGGATTGCCGATTTTGTAGCCCTTGCAATTTGCTTTGGACTTGTTGTAGTTCTGTTTGCAGCAAATCGGAGTCCAGTTCCATTAGAACCTGTCCGGCTCTGACTGTATCTCCTTCTTTGACCAGAACTGCTTTGACACTCCCACCAGTTTGAGAGTCTAATTTTTGAGTTGCGCCTTTAGGTTCTATACGCCCTCTGGCGCTACCAGTTTCATCTACTTTCGAGAGAATTGCCCAGGGTAAGAATAGACCAGTAAAGGCGATGAGTACATACAACAAGCCACGAGTCCAAACTCGAGGTAAGGCATTGAGCAATCCTTCAGTACCGTAGTGCAAATCTTGACTGTCATTTCCTGCCTCAGTCTGCTCGTTAAACTCTACCGATTCTTCTTGCTGTGTGTAACTTTGATGCTCATCTTGGGGAAGTGGGGATGATCTATTGGGATTTGGCATGGCTTTATTTGCGATAGGGGAGTTGGGAATGGGGAGTTGGGAGTGGGGGGAGCAGGGGAAGAAGAATTATTGATCAATGCCCAATGCCCAATACTTCGACTTCGCTCAGTACAAGTGCCCCATATCCAATGCCCAATTAACTAACTTGAGCGAGTTGTTGTTGATTCAGGTAGTAATAATGACCTTTTTTAGCGATTAATTCGTCGTGGGTACCGCTCTCTACTAAAACGCCTTGATCTAAAACCAGGATTAAGTCAGCGTTGCGAACTGTAGAGAGGCGATGAGCAATAATTACACTTGTGCGGCCTTGAAGAATTGTTTTGAGATTGTTTTGAATAATTCGTTCCGATTCGGAATCTAGGTGGCTGGTGGCTTCATCAAATAGTAATAACCGCGGATTTCCGAGCAGAGCCCGAGCGATCGCTAGGCGTTGGCGCTGTCCACCAGAGAGCATACCCCCGCCTTCACCAATCTGGGATTCGTAACCCATCGGTAGTTTCTGAATAAAATCATCGGCTCCGGCATACTTTGCTGCTTGGATAATTTCTTCTAAAGAAGCATTTGGATGAGCGATCGCAATGTTTTCGCTAATAGTCCCACCAAACAGAAAAGTATCTTGATCGACAACGCCGATTTGAGAACGGAGCGATCGCATGGAAACACTAGTGATATCATCACCATCAATGAGTATTTTTCCATCTGTCGGTGGGTATAAACCCAAAATTAATTTACTCAGGGTTGTTTTTCCCGAACCGCTCCGTCCCACCACTGCAACCATCTGTTCCGGCTGAATTTCAAAGTTAAGATTTTCTAATACATTAGTCTCACTTTCTGAGTGATAGCGAAAGGTAACATTCTGAAAACAAATGTTACCACGGAGTTTACCCAACGATTTCCGGGGTTTAGTTTCTAAGTCTTCTTCTGGTTCCGCCTCCAACACATCATTAATCCGTTCGGTGGAAATCACGATTTCCTGCAATTCATTCCAGAGCAAAGCCAGCCGTTGGAAAGGACTCAAGACGTTACCCACCAACATATTGAAAGCAACTAATTGTCCAATAGTCAGATCGCCATTAATTACCTGGGTGGCTCCATACCACAGCAATGAAGTATTTACAAAGGTTTGGATAACGCCACTGATAATTTGCAGGCGATTACCAATTATTTGAGCATTAAAGGATTTTTTGATTAAATCATTCAGGAATTCCTCCCAACGCCAGCGCACCGTCTGTTCAATTGCTAAGGAGCGGACAGTACGAATTCCGCTTAGGGATTCTATGAGATAGCTTTGTTCTTTGGTACCTGCATTAAAAATCTCTCTGGAGATGCGGCGCAAAATACTTGTGCTAGCCAGCGCCAAGATAAAAAATGGCGGGACAGTAAACAGCACAAATAATGCCATCCGCCAGCTATAGAAGAACATCAAGGCCAGATAAACCACCAATGTCAGCATATCCAAGACAATGGAGAGTGTCTGACCAGTCAGGAAGTGCTGAATTTTCTGGTTTTCTTGGATGCGCGAGACTATATCTCCAACGTAACGCGACTCGAAATAAGAAAGGGGTAAGCGGAAGGTATGTTTGATAAAACCTACGAGTAGGGCGATGCTAATGCGGTTAGCAGTATGAAATAGCAGATATTGCCGTACACCGTTGACAGCAACACCAAACAACCCAAAAACAATCATTCCTAAACCAATGGCGTTTAAGGTTGTCACACTGCGTTGCACAAGTACTCTATCGAGCAACAACTGGGTGAATACTGGCGTTACCAGTCCAAATAATTGGATGACTACCGAAGCTATAAAGATTTCTACCAGTGTCCGATAGTGAGGTTTGATTAACTCAAAAAATTTCCAGAAGCTTCTACTTTCGTCTTTATTATTTTTTAATCGGGCTGTAGGTTGCAGTAACAATGCATAACCACTCCAACCTGCTTGAAATTCCGCTTTTGTCAGGCTGCGTTGACCAATAGCGGGGTCACAGACAATCACCCGCTTTTTGGTGATTTCATAGACAACAATAAAGTGTTTGCCTTCCCAGTGGACAATTGCAGGTAAAGGTTGTTCTGCTAATTTATCAAGAGTGGCTTTCACCGGACGGGTGGCAAAACCCAGGCTTTCTGCTGTTGTTGCCATCGCCTTCAGAGATGCACCGTTGCGGGTGACGTTGGTCATATCCCGCAGGCGATTGATACTAAAATGCTTGCCCCAATAGTTACCAATCATCACCAAACAAGCAGAGCCACAATCGGCAGCGCTTTGTTGGGCATAGAAGGGATACCTCTTGGTGACGCGTTTCCACCAATGCCCCATTTGCACTTTCGGACTAGGAAAGTAAAAACGTGACTTTTTTGGCTGTTCTTGTGGCTGATTCTCTCTTTGGGGAAAAGGAATAATTTTAGATTTTGGAGATTGGGAAGTTTTTTCTCCAGTTCCCAGTCCCCACTCTCCATTCCCCAGTCCCCACTCCCCCAACTCCGGGAAGTATTCTAATGCTGTTTGCTTATGGTCGTTTTTCAGAATGTAGGCAATGGTTGGTTGCGTTGCTTGCCAATCTCCTGGTTCTGGTTGGGCAAAGATTGTACCTGCTGTCAAAGAATGACCTTCAGAATGCCGCAGTTGACCTCTGTACAATAGCCACAGTTGCGAATCTTGGGATATTTGTGGATTTACAGAGCCAGTTTCTAACTGGTGGCGCTCAAAGAGAGATAAAGCTCTGAGCATTCCTGGAACTTGTGATGTATGGCGCGGAAATTGTGATACATGACGAGATAACAACAGCAAATCCCAAAGTTCTGCATGGGCGAATAGGCGATCGCGAATGCTAGGATACTTCTCTATCAACCTTTGCAATAGGTCTTGCCGGAAATAGCCAAGTTTTAAGTTTGTCGAAGCTCTGACTACATAAGGACTAAAGTTAGCTTCGGGAAACAGAGTTAGTTCGCCGAAAAAAGACCATGCACCAAAGGTAGTGATTAAATTTTCAGAGCTATCCAACAGTCGCACTTTACCTGTTAGGACAATGTAGATACCAGGATTAGTTTGTGCAGATTGCCAGAACTGCTTTGCTACTGGTGGCTCCACAATTTCCATTTCTGCCAGGAAATTTTGTAATTCTTTTTCTGAAAGCTTTGCACCCAAGGTGTACAAGAGCCTTTCACCCAGATGTTGCTCAGAAAGCACTGGAGGCATTTTCTAATCTCCACAACAGAATTTAGTTATCAGTCTCAATCAGATTCAAAAATTAATTAAAGATATTCTCTAATGCCGTATTTTCACGGAGGAAACCCTAAGTCTTCTTAGAGTATTATTAGGACGATAAAGGATGGTAATAACTATCTTTCTTTTCCATACAAGGTGTTTTTATTTGGTGGAGAACCTTATTAGTACCACCAGGTTGTTAATGTAACAATTTTGGCAATTACCAGCGCCCGTAATTGATGATTAAGAGGAATTATTATCAGAGTGAGCAAGGTTTGCTAAGTGCAGCGATCGCTATACAAATTCTTCCAGTTCTCAATCACCAGCTCTCGAAATATTGTCCAGCTATTGATTGTTAAGGAAGATGTCGTGGGTAAAAATTAGGTTTCAGGCTCTTGAGTAAGACCTGACGCGGAAAAAGCCTTACAAAGAATGATTTCAGACTTTCCTAAGTTTTTAACAGCCTTGTCTTGACTAAGATGGTGTGACATAATTGTGTTTCCATTGAGTCGTAAATTATGGGCAAACCTAATCGAGCGCAGTTGTGCTATCAAAGCCTGACAGCAAAAAGACCACAGACATAAGTCTAATTGACCCTAGAAGGTTAATTAGATGTTTACACAATGTCCAATTGGTATCTAGTGTTATTCACCTAGTGTTTTGCAAGTCTAGAGCATAGCCTCGGGCATAGCCTCAGTGTCAAGGATGCAACCTTAAAAAGCTAGCTTTGGGTAGGCTACAGTCAGTAGAGGATTACAAAAACTATAGAACACATCACAATTTTGTTTAAGTGGTACTTTACTAATAAAGTAAAATTTTACCTAAACAAATACTGCTCCACTTTACTTGGAAGATTCCAGAACGAATTCTTTCCCAGCATTGTCTAGTATCTGTAAGCTAACATCTGGCAAATCATTTGACGCTCATATTATACCTCCGATGATGTGATAAATGCAAGTTGATTAAAAGAAACTTACAAACATTATATTTACACAATTAGCTTACACTGCTCAACTTTAAATTTGAATATTTTATGAGTTTCTTAATGTATTTTTTTTTTAGAATGACCTAATAGGTAATTTTTATTGAAAAAATATATTTAAAACCCATTTATACATTAAATCTTTAAACATCTAAGTGGCGTAGCATGATAGAAGTCATAACGGCTTATATTGTTTATTTAACACTTATACTAATTTATTTTAGTTAGCAGTGAGATTAAACACGTTAATACTGTGATCGAGAACACAGCCTAGCAAATTCTTGCAATCATAGCATTTTCACAATGCAAAGATATGGCAGAAATGCATATCATAGCTTGATATAAGTTGAGAAAGAACCGTGATTTTAAATGAGCCTATAGTTAAAAATATTCATGTAAAATGTTTACGTCACAGTTAGAGCAAGCAGTGCTAGACACTTTTGTAGCCAAAGGCTTAGAAACTCTCCCTAATATTTTTGACCAGGTTGAAGCTCTGACCAAAGATTTTGCCACCCGTGCAGGGGCACACAACAAAGATGCTTCTTTTCCATTCGAGAATTTTATCGCTTTGCATGACACAGGACTCCTCAGCTTCACCATTCCGCGTGAATTAGGTGGTCAGGATTTGGGGTTGCCAACTATTTGTCGGGTGATTGAGGGGATAGCGCGTGGCGATGCTTCGACTGCGCTAGTACTGAACTTTACCTGCTTTGTAATGTCGCCAAGCTGTCAGGTAGGAAATCCCCAAGGTTTTAGCATAATCAGACAATTTCATTAGGACGGGGTTTTAGACTATATCTGACTATGCTAGACTATATTTTGTTTAAAGTTTTATCATACTCTAAATATCAGCCCCATATCAGTTGCACCATCTTTTAACGTATCGCGGAAGTCCCCACCCTCAATGTACTCATAGGGTGGGGATAAGGAGTCGTCAATCTTGTGGCTAGGCAATTTGTCAATGTAATC
>NZ_JBALEK010000052.1:0-1161 GCF_036917815.1 Nostoc sp.
CAGGGCTGATTCATTCCATAAGAGCAAGAAGTTTGTCAATATCATGAGAGATAAATCTTTGGGCAGTTGTGATGGAAGCATAACCATTCCGCCGAAGCAGATTCAGTGCAATCGCTCGCATAATTGAGAGATTTGCAGGAGCCTTACCCCTACGTATAGTTGAATTATCTTCATTCAAAACTACATCTTTAACCCAATGGAGGCGATTTTCGATACCCCAATGTCCGCGAATACCATGAGCAAATTCTTTCGCTGTGGCAACTATACTACTGATATAACAGACAACCTGGTGATATGCTTTACCCGTGCGGGTTCCGACTCTTTCAACCCGGATTAAAGACTTAATACCCGTCCACTGGGAATTGATCGCAGTCAAATCATCAAAAACTTCCACGGTACGTGTTGTAAACCGATTTCTAGTTTTTTCAGTTTCGATATGACGACTGACTGGCTTATGAAAAGCAGCAATGCGTTTAATATGACGATGTAACGTTGGCTGGTTATCTTTAACAGCGATCGCATAATCGTTGCCACTACTTATGATTAGCTTGCAAGTTTTTTTTGACAATGCAACGAATCGAAGCTAAATACCGCACCTTTTATATCCAATGTTGTAATTAAATTTTGTACGATTGCAATTTCACTTTCTTTCTTATTGTCAAATTTATCCATACCTAAAACTAGCCCTCTTTTACTAGTAAATACGGATACAATACTGACAAAATTTTGACTAGATGAATCGTAGTCTTGGACTGTACCTTTAATACTTTTACCATCGATGCTACACCATTCTGATTCTTCTATTTCAACGTATTGGTTAGCCCACTGATTAAATATTGCAGCAAGTTTATTGAAGTCTACTCCCATAAGTACACGTCGGATCGTTGAGTCAGAAGGAACACCATGTTTTTGTATTCTAAATGTCTCTATCAATACCTGACGATGCCGTTTGACGAAATCCCCCCATGCACGATACCCAACATATCCATTCATCGTGCCCATTATTACAAACAGTAATACCAAGTACAGTGGATGTCTTCGACCATCTAGAGTTCTAAAATCTTCCACTTGCCGCAATTGCTCAATCAGATTCCCACCCATGATCTTTTATCCCCTCAATACTTGCTATTTTACCTATTTTAGGGAATGAAACAGCCCTGC
>NZ_JBALEK010000053.1:0-98298 GCF_036917815.1 Nostoc sp.
TTAGCCTGCATCGTGGTTTTCATCCCCTGCCTGAAGTACGAAATACGCAACTGCGTTGCTGTTTCTCAGGGGTTTTCAACCTACCCTTTATAAATGTAGGAACGTCACAGAATTTACATACTAAACTCAAGCCCTGGCATCAGATATAGACAGGACTTACGCAAACAATAGCCGAACCCCTTATTCTCCCGTAGGGGCAATTCATGAATTGCCCCTACAGCGTGTACTTTTGCGTAAGTCCTAATAGAGATCAAATGATTCTGATGCCTTCTCTACTTGAAAAGTTGTATAAATTCAGACTCTAATGATTCTGTATTAATGAAAAACGCAAGATTCTGTATGGGGCAATGCTCATCAAAATTAGAGATTATCCCCCTGATTGGGTGTTGAATCGTTAATGGTGACATCCACACATCGAAAATAAACTCCCAATCCCAAATCCGAAACCAAACATGATTAGTCGTTATCCCACTGTTCACGACCAATTAGGTCGCCAATGCGATCGCGCAACAAAAAGTCACATTTCTCTAATTCACATTCAACACAAACCCACTCTCTAGCTGGAATGTATTGGCAGAGGCTATATATTGGCTGTTGTCTGCTAACCATTCCCTTTTGCACCAGTCGGCGTGCTTCGTCTTGAATCACATCTAGAGAGTAGTAATTGATAGAAGGCACCGTATTCACACTCATGTTTTTTACTCACAAATTAACACTTACGATAGTGTTCCCGTTAATAATTAGGAACAAACATTACAGAAATTAGACTTGTGGCTAAGATTTTGTAGTTTGCTATACGGAACTATTTTTATTTTGACGCTACATCTCCGAAAATTATCTCAAGAAATGTTAAGAAAGTCAACGAATCCTGACATTCATCGAAAATTCGCTTTACAAAAAAAATTCCGAGTAGTTAACTTAACGTGCTGTGGTAGCTGTATAACTTTGATGCCACAAGTCTGAAAGTCTTGCCATTACTGTTTTTAGGCAAGATTTGGTGGGTGGGAAGAGCTTATATCGCGTAGGTGTAGTCCGCCGTCGGAATCGCTTACATATCAAAATAATCACCTTAAAACTGGATCTAGAACTCCTGGTATTTATCTAAGGGTAAACAACACAAGAATATTTGTCAGATACTGGGGTATAAACTGTTGCAAAACATAACGGCTAAAGTACACTATGAAAGCTTTTTCCCTGGCATCTGTTAACAATTTTTTAAGTAAAACCCTAATTACTTGGTTAGTTTCAGCACTTAATTAACACAGTTTTCTTTTGAAATACATCTGTAGAAAGGTGGATTAATACTAGTTCGTAATTAAGACACAGATGAAAATGCTTGAGACAAGCAGCATTTAGGCATCTGTACAGAAATCCGGGTTGGTGCTGCTACTAACCTTTTACAGTAGAGTGAAGACAAACAGAAAGGGACTAGCGATCGCTGAAGTAGGTTATGGTCACATTAAAACAGACGCGATCTAGTCACGTCTGTAAAGTGTTTGGCGGATTTGCTGAGATTAATTGTTCTGAAGTTACATTGTTGTTTTAGTTACTTATTCGGAGAATTCCCGATCATTTTTATCAGTGCTGTCTTCTACTGCTACCAGATTTTCAGGCGGACGCTCATTGTTAAGTTGATTTAGCAGTGCCAATACCTTATTACCGCGTTCTATAGAGCGATCTTCGAGAAATATCACCTCTGGTGTCCGACGTAGGCGTACCCGCGCCCCAAGTTCGCTGCGGACGTAACCCGTGGCCGACTTTAAGCCTGCCATTGTTTCTACCTTAGCTTCATCTGTACCATAGATGCTGACGTAGATTTTGGCGTGTTGGAGATCGCCAGAAACATCAACATCAGTAACACTAACCATTCCAGTACCCACACGGTCATCCTTAATGCCGTTGAGCAGCATTTGGCTAACTTCCCGTTTGATCAATTCAGCAACGCGGGAAACCCGACGATTTGTAGCCATAAAAATTTCGCCTCATCAGAGAGGTTGTACGACAAAATATAGATGCAAATTGGATAGACAGTACTTAGCGTGAGCAACGCCAAGAGCAACCGTCTGTGGGGCATAGCCCCGATATACCGCTAGTCTAGATTGGACTCAAGCCCAGCATTGCCCGTAGGGTGAAAGTCAGGAAGACTAGGCTGCTCACAAATAAACCCAAGATGGCGATCAAAGTGACAGGGCGCTTCAACAATGGCACCAATGGCGCAAAGGTATTTAGAAACAGCCCTAAGACGATCGTAATTAAGTACCGGGGGTAGCGAAAGACGTTATCCCAAAATCCGTCAAACATTTGAATGTAAACTGCCTTGTTATATACTTACGTTTGTTTTGATATGCTTTATCTACTCAATTGTAATCTATGCGGCTGGAAAATTAGCCAGCTAATATAAAATATGGCTCGTCGGTTATATTGGCTTTATTTAGTCGTGATTATTTTCAGTTAAATCGGAAGTAAATGGTAATTCAAATCCCCAAGGAAACTAGCCCGCGTCCATTTTTGAAGTGGGCAGGGGGTAAAAGTAGGTTGATACAGCAATATATTCCTTATTTCCCCAAGAGTTATAAAAATTACTATGAACCATTCTTAGGTGGTGGTGCAGTTTTTTTCTATCTCCAACCAAGTGCAGCCATTTTAACTGATATTAATGCCGATTTAATTAACACTTATTGTTGTGTTAGAGATCATGTTGAAGAATTAATTTCTCTATTAAAAGAGCATAAGATCCGACATGGTAAAGATTATTATTATAGTGTCAGAAACAACTCTGGTGGTACTGATATAGAAAAGGCTGCTCGGATAGTTTATCTTAATAAGACTTGTTTTAATGGTCTTTACCGAGTTAATTCACAGGGTAAATTCAATGTGCCATTAGGCAGATATCAAAATCCTAATATTTGTTCTGAGGTTTTACTAAAAGCAGCCTCAGAAGCACTTGCTCATGCAGAAATTAAACAAGCGGATTTTGTTGATGTGCTAAATTATGCCACAAGTAGTGATGACTTTGTATTTTTTGATCCGCCCTACCATCCTATCAGTGACACTAGTTATTTCACCGCTTATAGTCAAAATTGTTTCAGTAAAAAAGACCAAGAACTTTTAAGAGACACTTGTGCAGAGTTGGCAAGTCGTGGTGTCAACGTTATGGTATGTAATTCTGATAGCGAGTTTATTAGAAAAATTTATACAGATATCAATTTTAAAACCTACAAAATTAAAGCAACGCGTTCAATTAACTCAAACATAAAAAATAGAGGCGTGATTGACGAATTATTAATTACTTCTTTCTTTTAAAGATTTTTGTTTGCCCAAGAAATGAATCTGTCTAAGCTATAAACTGCTAATAAATTATGGTTATCATTAACTCTTGCTTTCAGCCATTTGCTTGCGCCTTCTCGCATACCTTCACCGCCTAAAATCACGATAGTTGGTGCAGGATAATAGTGCTGAATGTTCATGTTCAAGTAAGGAAACTTTTCGTCAACCGAACCTGGGCTTTCTTGCCATTTGCACTCGAAAATTAAACCAGATGGCATTGCAGGTGAGCCAACAACATAAAAATCAACCTTCAAATCGGTATGATAAATTCCAGTTCCAATATAAACTTCTTTTCCATAGCGTTTTGGTAATAAAGCAGCATTTAAAATAAATTCTTTTTGGACATAGTTCCCAACTTGGAAATAATTATGCCCACTCAAGATTGCTTCTACATTTCCTTCTAAAATATTCCCAGACTTATTTGCCCGTCCGCCTTGAGTCAGAGCCATCTTCAATCCCTCTGCCAAAAGTCCTGCTTATTATAGGATTTCACAGAAGCAGTAAAAAGGGTCAATTGCTTAATATGAATTTTTGATTTTTACTAAAAAAGGTTGGATGAATAGGTAAAAAATCCGAGAGTATTGGTAATTTTGTACTAAATAAATACCAATACTGCGTAGGTTTTGCGAAAAACTTACGTTAATGTCGGTTGAGTTGAGGAACGAAACCCAACATTTACCAAGATTTGTTGGGTAACGCTTACGCTCTACCCAACCTACAATTTCCCTTAACCGAGCAGTATTGAAATAAATACAAATGTATAAATAATTTGGATAAGGAACGAGTTACTAATTTAGATAATAGTTAAAATAGTGGATTTTTCTTTAGTCTCAAAGACCAACTATTGCAAGCGACTCCGCCATTTTTCTCGGTCTTGTGAACAGTGGAAAACAGCGTAGATAATAATCTCCTGTTCATTAAACTCGTAAAAAACGACGTCAGGAAAACGCCTAATTGTAGTGCGGCGATAAGTTTCATGAACAATCTGGTATGTGCTGGGGTGACGCTAAATTAAATTCAGGCAGGCATCAATACAGCGTAGGAACTGTGCGCCTAACCCAAATTCGCGCCCCTTGTACCAGTCATAAGCTTCGATAGTGTCTAGTTCTGCAGCTGTAAGGATAGTTAATTTTCTAGCCATGCCGTTGAGAGATTCTGGCTTTTACATCTTCCCAACTGCTGCTAATGGCTGGATTTTGCAAATATTCGGCTTTGCGACGGGCTAGTTCTTGTTTCTGCCAATCTAAGACTGGGAGTGCTGCTGGTGTCGCGGCAATTTCATCCCACAAATCTTCTACCAGTTGAAGTTTTTCCGCTCTCGAAAGACTAGAGAGTTGGAGAAATACTGGGTTCATGGTCTTCTCTATATTTTACTCACCTTCATTTTAGCCCGTCTGAGCTTCAGTATGACCGTTGCGGATAGCCCATGCTAGTTCTAAAAGTTGAGTCCAGCGCTTTTGTAGCTGTTTGGGGGTGCATTTGATGGTTTTAGCGATCGCCAGGTCGTTTTCCCGTGCAGTTTTTAACTGTAATATTTGCTGTTGCTGTTCTGTGAGTTGATTTACAAAGATTTCCCACTGCTGGGAAGATAAACCCAATTTTTGCTCTAAACCCGCACCTAACCATTGATGTACCAATTGCCAGTGGTGTTGTTTGGCAAACTTTTCTACGTGGTATTTAAAGCGTTGTTGGAGATAATCGCGCTGACGGCTGGTTAAACCGAGAATTTGGTCAATTTCTGGGGCTGAGAGGTCTTGAAGTTTCAAGCTGAGGTAGTTCATACAATCAGATTGTCCTTGAGACTCTAGGTATTTCATCAATTCTGTGATGACGCGATCGCGTTCTGATTCTTCCGATGGATCGAAATTAGTTTGGGCGATCATTTGCGATCGCAGCTGTTGCACCGCCGAGTTACGCTGGTAAGATTCTGCTTCTTCACCCTTAGCAGACTCTACCGCCATTTCAATATCCACAGTGGTTTCTTGGGGTTGACGACGAGCAAAACCTTGGGCCCGCAAGATAATCAATTGCTGATTTGCACCACCAGGTAAATTGATCCGGCGTTTGGCGTACTGTTCTGTAAAAGCCATGTATTCAGCTAATTGCAGCTGAGTACGCGGCGTGTGATCATTAGGTAGTTCGTTTTCTCTACGGAAAGCTTTAATCGCTTCGATATAAAATGCTTGTAAAAAATCTTCAATCAGGCTGTAACGAGCATCAAAGCCCAACTCCGAGCCGGACATAGTTACATGGCGGTAAACCATAGCACCCAAATTGCTATGTAATTCCACCCGCCCTTGTTTAGAACCTAGTTGGTAGTAACGTAAGCACTTTTGCATCCGATGTCTTCCCAAGGTCATCTGCCAGGACTTGATTTCCCCAGATGTTTGGATACGGGAGCTTTTATCGCAAATGCGTTCTACTTCTACAGCTATGCGCTTCGCTAAAGCTTCTACGCACTTGGGGGTTGCTTTCACTTGCGCTTGCATTTCGTCACACAGCAATTGAATTAGGGTATCACTGCTGCTATCTGAAAATTCTTCAGTCGAAAGGTGGTTCTCAAAAATGGGTGTAGAGTTTGGTAGATTGACGACGTTAGCTTTCATGACTTTTCCAGGTAGTAGTATTGCACCGTAATTACAACGCAGAGACAGCAATCAAGGCAGTCCTTGGCTTGTGAATCTTTGGACATTCATCCATCAAGACTTGCCGCATATAATGCTCACATCTAAAGCTCATATCTAAAACTATAGGAAATACGAAAGAGTTACAGCTATGACAATGTGTCGGTTTTTTCACAAGCCACCATATTGACGCTGGGACATGAGTACCCGCCATTTGATCAAAGTTGTCAAATGCCTTGTTCTGCCGACTGTTGCCACCATCCTGTTATATCAACTGTGGCAGCTACGTCTGTTGTAGACATCGCCTTTAAATATGACAATTTTAAAACTGGAGTCGTTTTTATCACAATTTCCGAAACGGAGAGGTGCGCCTGTGAACTGGAATTTTTATACCCATGCTGCTGCTGCTTCCCAACCTAAACCCCTCCGTATAATTACTGGTTTATCTTCCGTCATATCCAAGATAGTAGACACTTGATATGTAGGTTCCTCGCCAGTGTCAATAATGATGTCTACCAACTTGTCCAAACGGTCAAATAGCTCTACCCGCGACTGAACAATTTCTGGATCTATCCGAATCATGTCATTATCTGCTTCATCTGGTGGCAGATGTGCCGAAGTTGAAATAATCGGATTGCCCAACGCTGCCAGCAACTCCAAACACACAGTATGGTTTGGTACTCTAATTCCAGTAGTTTTCCGCTTGGGGCTTTGCACCAATCGCGGTACTAACTTAGTAGCTGGGAGCAAAAACGTGTATGAACCTGGAATCAGGCGTTTCATAATCCGATAGGCTGTGTCACTTACGGAGGCATAAGTTGCCACATTTGAAAGCGAGGGACATAAAAATGTCAGTGGTTTATCATTTGCTAGCTTTTTAATTTGCCGCACTCGTTCTACCGCCGACTTAGCATTCAAATCACAACCGATCGCATAGACTGTATCAGTAGGGTAAAGCATGACTGCGCCACTTAAGAGCGCCGACTTTATTTCCTCTATTCGGCGAGTTTGAGGATTATCCGGATGAACTGGGAAAATTTTTGCCATAACTCGGTGAGTGGGGAGTGGGGGGGGAAGCAGGGGGAGCAGGGGGAGCAGGGGGAGCAGGGGAAGCAGGGGGAGCAGGGGGAGCAGGGGGAGCAGGGGGAGCAGGGGGAGCAGGGGGAGCAGGGGGAGCAGGGGGAGCAGGAGAGAATAACCAATGCCCAATGCCCAATGCCCAATGCCCAATGCCCAATGCCCAATGCCCAATGCCCAATGACTAATAACTAATGACTAATGACTAATGACTAATGACTAATGACTAATTTATTATGAATAAAATCGCTTATCTTCAATGTCCGACAGGAATTTCTGGTGATATGTGCCTGGGTGCTTTGGTAAGCTTGGGTGTTCCTGTGGAGTATTTAATTGCAAAACTCAATGGGTTGGGTATTGAACAGGAATATCAGTTAAGGGCAGAATTTGTCCAACGTAATGGTCAGCAGGCGACTAAAGTTCATGTGGATTTAGTACACGATCATCATCATCATCACCACGAACACGAACACAGTCACGATCGCACGCGCCACTTGCCAGAAATAGAGCAAATGATCCTCAAAGCGGGGTTGCCACCACGGGCAGAAGCTTGGAGTTTGGCGGTATTCCGACAGCTAGCAGTGGCAGAAGGAGCGGTGCATGGCATTTCTCCTGAAAAAGTTCATTTTCATGAGGTGGGTGCTGTAGATGCCATCGTCGATATTGTGGGTACTTGCCTGGGGTTGGATTGGTTGGGGATTGAGAGTAATAACGAAGGATGGCCTTTGCTTTACTGCTCGGCGTTCCCCACTGGTGGCGGCACTGTTCGGGCTGCACATGGCCAGATGGCGGTACCAGTACCAGCAGTCTTAAAGCTGTGGGAAATGCGGGGTTGTCCAGTTTATAGCAATGGCATTGACAGAGAACTGGTGACACCGACAGGAGCCGCGATCGCTACTACTTTGGCAAGAGATTTTGGTTCACCACCTGCGATCGCTATCAAGCAGGTAGGGCTGGGAGCAGGAACCATAAATTTACCCATTCCAAATATTTTACGCCTCTGGCTGGGTGAAAGCACAAGTTTAGAGTCAAATTTCAGTAATTCTGAAGATACTAGCTCAAATTTGGAAACCATGTCGGTACTAGAAACCCAAATTGATGATTTAAATCCGCAAGCCATCGGCTATGTGTTTGAGGCGTTGTTTGCTGCTGGTGCGGTGGATGTTTTTACCCAAGCGATCGGTATGAAAAAGTCTCGTCCGGGGATTTTGCTGACTGTGATTTGTCATCCCGAAAATTTACTCAGTTGTGAAGCCGTTATCTTCCGCGAAACTACAACTTTAGGCATTCGGCGAACAACTCAGCAACGCGCCATTTTACAACGGGAAATTCAACAAGTGGAAATTGAATATGGCAAAGTGCGCGTTAAAATAGCATGGAAGGGACAATCGCCAGAAAAAGTTATTGCAAATGTCCAGCCCGAATATGAAGATTGTGCAGACTTAGCCCGAAAGCATAATATTCCCTGGCGCGAAATTCAACGGTTGGCGCTACAGCGTTGGTATTTGGTAAATCCCTGATCCAAATTTCCTCGTCCTCGTTCCCAGTCTCCGACTGGGAATGCCATCCTAAAGGCTCCGCCTTCCATCACACATCAATCAACTCTACCTGTAATAAACCTATCTCCCCCATATAATTGCGGCAACTAGAATACCGCCAATGTGCGGGATCATCCACATAACCACGCCTAACTGGATTGTCGTGAATATAATCTAACTTTTGTCTAAACATTTCCTCATCCATAATCGCCTGCGGATGAAAACCTTCTTGCCAAAGCTGGTATTCTTGTTTTATCTTATGTTTTAATTTGTAAAGTTCAAGCTGGTTAAGTATGTAGTTGGAATTATTTTTCTCAAGTAAGTCAATAATACAGCGAGCTGTGAACGATTTAAAATTTCCTATTTCTTTAGATAAGCTGGCGGCAGAGGCGATTACATGGAGATGATTTTCCATAATTACGTAACCGTACAAGGTTAAACGCTGCTGATGTTGCAGGAAATTGAGGGAGTCTAAAATAATTTGTGTAAATTCAACTTTGCCGAATAGTGGTATCCAATTTATAACTGTGCAGGTGAGGAAATGTGGCTGGGTTCCTAGTACGTGGTAGCGGCTGCGTCCCATGATTTTATTTAAATTAGAGGCGGAGCCTCTAGGATGGCATTCCCAGTCAGAGACTGGGAACGAGGAATTTGACTAAGTCAGAGCTTTTAGCAAATATTGTGTCAATGTAAACGCATCTACACCCAATTCAGTGCGCTCTTGGGCGGCTATTATACCCGCTTGGGAATGCCACCAAGCGGCAGTTGCCACAATATCTTCTATGGGAATCTGTTTAGTTGCTGCTTGTGGTAACAATCCACCCAGTAGCCCAGTTAACACGTCACCGCTACCACCACGCGCCAAGGCGGGTGTGCTTTCAGGAACAATCCAAACGGCACCTTGAGGGTTGGCGATCGCAGTTCTCGCCCCTTTCAACAAAACTACTGCCCCACTTTGCGCGGCAGCTTCTTGTACTGCTTTCACTCTGTCATGTTTGGCATCGGCGACATTAGGAAACAATCGCTCAAATTCGCCAGTGTGGGGTGTGAGTATGGTTACTGCTTGGCGTTTTTTTAACGTGGGGATTGTCCCCATTTGTGCCAAGATATTTAAACCATCGGCATCGAGAATTAGAGGGCGATCGCTTTCGATCACTTCTTGGACAATGGGTGTAGCATCTCGTGTTAAACCGGGGCCACAAGCGATCGCATTAAAGGAACTCAGATCGGTTTTTTCTGGTAAATTTAAGTGGGCGATCGCTCCGGTTTCCGTCTCTGGACAACCGACAATTAGCGCTTCTGGCAAATGTGACACCAAAAGAGATTTCAGGGATTCAGGTACGGCAATAGAAAGCATCCCCACACCACTAGCCCTAGCACCCAAACCAGTTAAAATTGCTCCACCTGCATAGCGCCGCGAACCACAAATCAGCAGTAAATGTCCTTCCTTATATTTGTGAGTGACTGCTGGACGCGGTAGAGGTAAAGTAGTAAGTGCCGTTGCTGGTGTAATCCGTTTAATTCTGGGTGCATCTTTGAGAACAGCTTCTACATCAGCTAAAGGAATATCAAAATCGATTAACTCAGCTTTACCAATATATTCCAACGCCTGATCTTGGAAGAAAGCTAGTTTCCATAAACCTAAGCAAAATGTGTGAGTGGCGCGAATGGCAGTTCCTAATACAACGCCAGTGTCGGTGTGTAAACCTGAAGGTAAATCAATACTATAAATTGGTACAGACAATTCATTTAGCTGATTAATTGCAGAGGCGATGGGATCAATCAGGTTTCTTTCTAAACCCAGCCCAAACAACCCATCAATCAATAAATCCGAATCGGGCAGTTGCTCAATTGTTTGATAAATTGGAATGCCTAAACTCTGGGCATATTGCAAGTGTTGCGAAGTTAATTCTTTGAGCTTAGAGAAGGGAGAATAAATCCAAACTTCATACCCGCGAAAGTGTAATTCACGGGCTACTACTAAAGCATCGCCACCATTATGACCGGGGCCGACCAGAATTCCAACACGAAATCCCCTTAAAAAGGGGGTATTGGCAGGAACAGAGTAAGCTTTTTTAAGCGGAGTTGGGAGGATCTCTAGAATCCGACGGGCAATTAATCCCGCCACCTTTTCCATCAAAGCAACTATAGGCATTCCCACTGCGAAGATCCGCTTTTCAACATCGTGCATCTGCCCAGCAGTCACTATCACTTGCGAAATTTGTTCTTGCCTATCTTGCATCAGTCCTGAGTCCTAAGTTATAAGTCTCTAGGGATTCATCTTACTCCTAACTCCTAACTCCTAACTCCTAACTCCTAACTCCTAACTCCTAACTCCTAACTCCTAACTCCTAACTCCTAACTCCCAATTTTTTACTTCCCGTAATAAACTCTGGCATTAGCGTATCCTAAATTTCGCAGATATTTATTCCATTCCTCAGCTTGGAATCGATCGGCGAAAGGCCCTACTGCTACGTGTGGTCCTCGTGGTTGCGTCCTTTCAAGGACTCCGCCAGATCGGCCTAAACCTTGGCTAAATTGGGCTATATTCTGCCTAATTTGTGCCGCGATCGCAGATAACTGTTCGGAAGTGGTAGGAATTGCGACATAATATCTAGAGACTGACCTAGTAGCAATTATATTGTTGCGATCGCCTACAAAGCCTCTACTATTGCCTGCATCTATTTCCTGTCCATTACCGAAGCTGATAATCCGGGCGTTATATATACCTCGTGACTGTAGCTCACTAACCCGTTGTTGAGCGTTAGATACTCTGTTAAAAACTCCTGACTGAATTACATTCCGTCCTTGGTACTGGCGAATGTAAGCACTGGGTTCAATCTGACGTATTTGTTGTAACGTTTGGGAATCACTACCATCTACGTAAACTAAGTAGCGCTCAAAGTTTTGGTTATATTGACTAAACTGTGGAGGTTGAGAGGGCTGAAAGTTCGGCTGAAATTGATTGTTCTGTAACGGTTGAGAGGGCTGAAAATTCTGCTCAAGTTGATTGTTCTGTACTGGTTCCACCGGTTGTAACTGCGGTGATGACTGTTGCTCAAAGGGAATTGGCGGTGGCGGTAAAGTTTCACCTGTTTGTTGAGCCAGTAGCACCTTGCTGTTATGGATTTGTGCTTGTGCTGGCGTAGATTCAGTAATCAGCACTAACCATCCTCCCAGTAACAAGGAGAGAAGTCTGATAGTGGGCTTCCAACCCTCAGAACTTTGGCGCAGCATCTGAAATGGGATAAATTGACTGGGTATTCCTCTCGACATAGTAGTTAGAAAGTAGTCAAAGTATTTTTAGGCAATTTCCATCAGGAACTAATTAGTTCACCGTTGTAGCAACTATATAGCGTTAACGTAAAGTTAGCTCATCTACGTGGCAAAAAATACATCTGTAACTAATTTTAGATAATGGTGAGAGGGGAGTGAATAGCGATGTCTCAGACGGGCTATTCAGCGTCGCTAATTCGCTGACTGTAAAACTGAAGTGCTTTAGTAGCAAGGCTTTGAAGAGTATGTGCTACAATGGGACAACCACGCAGCTATCGTGTCGTGCTTTGTATGAAAAAAGTCGTCGTTGGTCTTTCTGGTGGCGTTGACAGTTCCACCGCCGCCGCTATCCTGCACCATCAGGGCTATGAAGTGATTGGTTTGACTCTTTGGCTAATGAAAGGCAAAGGTCAATGTTGCTCTGAAGGTATGATTGACGCGGCTGAACTCTGTGAACAACTGGGCGTTCCCCATCAGATTGTCGATATTCGGGATCTCTTTCAGACGCAGATTGTCGATTATCTAGTAACTGGTTACAGTGCTGGGATCACGCCTTTGCCTTGCTCCCAGTGCAATAAAACGGTGAAGTTTGGGCCAATGGTGCAGTATGCTCGTGAAGAATTGGGATGCGATCGCATTGCCACTGGTCATTATGCCCGAATTAGCTATGACGAAACAACTGGACGTTACCAATTATTAAGGGCTGTTGACCGCAACAAAGACCAATCATACTTCCTTTATGATTTGTCTCAAGATTTACTTGCAGCAACTATATTTCCTCTGGGCGAACTAGAAAAAACTGACACCAGGCGCATTGCGACTGAATACGGGCTAAAAACTGCTGACAAGCCAGAAAGTCAAGATTTATGCTTAGTGGAAAGTAACGGTTCCATGCGGGCATTTTTAGATAAATATTTAGCTCCCAAAACAGGGGATATTGTCGATGTCACAGGCAAAGTTTTGGGACAGCATGATGGTGTCCATCACTACACCATTGGCCAGCGCAAAGGTTTGGGCATTGCGGCTGCCGAACCTTTGTATGTGATTGAATTAGATGCGGAAAATAATAAAGTAGTAGTAGGCGATCGCACCAAGGTAACTCAGCCGGAATGTACTGTCGGGCGGGTAAACTGGGTTTCTATTGCCCAAGCATCCACCCCAATTCATGCCGAAGTGCAAATTCGCTATCGTTCAACAGCTACACCAGTAACGGTAATTCCGTTGGAAAACTCCCGTGTGCGTTTGGTGTTTGATGAACCCCAATCCAGCATCACCCCCGGACAAGCTGCGGTGTGGTACGACGGCGAAAAAGTCTTAGGTGGCGGAATTATCGAACAGTTTAGTTGAACCTTGGGCGTTGGCGAAGCCATCAATGCCAAAAAGAAATCCCCTCTGCCTTTGCGAGCTTAAAATCAGTACAAGGCAGAAGGGTTTCATTTTTTATTTTTGTATAGGCAGATTTTAAGGATAATGCTGGCAAAAAACCAGTTCCTCTGATTTCAAACCAGCAAAAATCTATGTTGTGTTGATTTTAACCTGCCAACTTAGTTGAGGCTATTTCCAATCGGGAACGATGGGGCCGCTGGAATCTTCTCCACCAATACCGATTCCAGTGTTAAATATTTCTGCATCAGTGAGGTTGAGATCATTCATTGATGCTTGATACACATTAGAATCGTGAATCGTCGCGCGAGTAAAATTTACTCCGTTGAGATTAACTTGCTTCAAATTCACATTGGTTACATAAGCGGATGTTAGGTTAGCACCTGCCAAGTTTGCACCAGTTAAGTCAGCACCTTCGAGGTTAGCTCCTACAAGGTTTGCTCCTTGCAGCTTCGAGCCTCTCAAGTCAGCACCAATTAAATGAGCGCCACTGAGGTTAGCTCCTGATAAATCACACTTAATACATTCCCCAGTTGAAAGCAGCTTTTGTAAGTCCTGCGGATTCTCGGCTCTAACCGAAGTCGTGAAAAATAGGGGAGTTGCTAAGGCCATGGCCACTAATAGCTGGAGTTTCATAATTTTCCCCCTTAAATAATCAAGTTGCGTCCGTTCTATCCCTCACAACTCTATTATCTCACTAAACTTCGTAAGGTCAATCTATCTCTTGACAACTTACTTGTGATCTGAAACAGAGATAAAAATGATGTCAAAAATCCCATTAATTCTGATTTTTGGTGATTTTTAAACGATAAGTCTTCAAAACGGGCAATGTTAAATCACTATTAAATCTTTTTAAAAGCTGGCGTTATTCGCAATCACTGGTTTGATAAGTATTTATACTTGATCAATTGATGTTTTAGCTTCAGTCTTCAGAAATTTCTGCATATACTGATTAACCAATTCTGGCTGTTCTTGTTGCACCCAATGACCACAATTAGGAATATACTTGATTTGAAAATCCCTGATGTATGCTGCGGTATTATAGGTTAGTTCCTTACCGAGTGCAGTGTCATTTTCTCCCCAAATCATCAGTGTTGGCACTTCCAGAATGCCCCAATTTTGATTTAGCATTCTCTGTTGAAAAATATTGCGGTAGTAGTTCAACATTGCGGTGAGGGCACCACGTTTTGCCGCAGCATCTTTATAAGCGTCAATATCCGCTTTAGTGAAAGCACTCTTGTTAACTGCTGTACCTTTAAAAATTGTTTCAATTGCTTGGTAGTCTGAAGATTGTAAAAATACTTCCGGGAACCAAGGCAGTTGAAAGAGGAATATATAATAACTACGCTGCAACTGTTGGAAAGTGCGTAAGCCTTCGGCAAATTTGGCAGGATGAGGTAGATTAAGGATAATTAATCGCTCTACCATTTCCGGGTGAGTGTATGCAAAATTCCATGCGATCGCACCACCCCAATCATGTCCAACTAAAACACATTTTTGATATCCTAAAGCTTTAATTACTCCCTCAACATCTTTGAGAAATTCATCCATGACATAAGCTGATTGCTCATTTGGCTTATCACTGTCGTTGTAGCCACGTAAGTCAAGGGCGACAACTTTAAAATCTTGGGCAAATTCTGGTATTTGATGCCGCCAAGAGTACCAAAATTCAGGAAACCCATGCAACATCAACATTAAGGGGCCTTCACCTTGGGTAACGTAGTGTAGTTTCACCCCATTAGTCGTTATATAATCGTGTTTCCAAGTCACTTCTATTACAGACATCTCTTGTATTTTTTGTTGGTGATGGTTATTATATGTAATGTTTTTCGTAAAAATATATATTAATAGATAGTTCTAAAATTGCAATTCTCCTTTGGATAGATATTAGATATCTGTAGGACTTACGCAAAATTACACGCTGTAGGGGCAATTCATGAATTGCCCCTACCTGAAAATCATTTTTTAAGGAAAAAGGCGCGTGGAATTTAAATTGCCAGTGGAACGGGTAATTAAGACTCTAAAAGAGGATTTACCAACACTTTTTGAGAAAGATATCTCATATCAAATTTATACACAGGATATCTATTTTAAAGACCCGGTGAATACATTCAAATACAAATTTAACTATCGGATTATATTTTGGACTTTGCGATTTCACGCTCGGCTATTTTTTACCCAAATTTACTTTGATGTCCATGAAGTTTCTCAGTCAGCCGAAGACACGATTTTAGCAAAGTGGACAGTGCGGGGAGTTTTGCGTGTTCCTTGGAAAGCTGGTTTGCTTTTTAATGGCTATTCAACTTATAAACTCAACCAAGATAATTTGATATACGAGCATATTGACACATGGGATCGAAAACCTGGTGAGATATTAAAGCAATTTTGGCAAAGGGGAGATATGACTAATTAGATACATGGTGAGTTAAAAAATTTATCCAGAACAAGCAGAGAAACCCCGAAATAAGAAATTAATGCACGTTATCAGTCGGAAAAAGCTACGACAATTCTGCCAAAAACACGCTGATTGCTGTGAAGCACTTGATGACTGGTACATAACTGCTAGTAAAGCAGACTGGGCTAATTTACTAGAAGTTCAAACTATTTATCCTCAAGCCGAAGCAGTAAGCAAGTTTATAATTTTCAACATCAAAGGTAATAAATACCGCTTAATTGCTAGTATTAACTATGAAAAGCAGGTCATCTATATAAAATATGTCTTAACTCATGCCGAATATGACAAAGACTCCTGGAAAAATGACCCTTACTTTTAATTCAGATATTTACAGCCACTTGCTGTCTCAACATCAACCTCGGATTATCAAGACAGAAGAGGAAAACGAGAAGTTTTTAGAGACTGTTGAAGAACTGCTTTCTCGTTCTCATCTGACTCCTGAAGAAGATGCTTTGTTGGAATTATTGGTAAAACTGATTGAGGATTTTGAAGATAAGCACTATCAGCTTAATGTTTCAACACCTTATTCAAGACTCTTGCATTTGATGGAAGCTAGGGGTTTGGAACAAGCTGATTTGGTAGAAATTCTTGGTTCGAGCGAGATTGTTACTAAAATTATGAATCGCGAGTTAGAAATCACGAAAGAACAAGCTGAGGCTTTGGGAAATTTTTTTCACGTTGAGCCAAGCTTGTTTCTTTGATAAAATAGATCAAAAAACACTTGAAAGAGCAAGAAATTTGGGCAGTTTGGGTATCCAACTTCAGTGGGTTGGCGGTAATGTATCTAAAGCAGCAGATTCATTTTTTAACATTAATCAAAAAGCAGCGCCTATTAGTCCAACTGAAATGCGTTTATTAAAAGCTAGGAATAAACCTAATGGTGTTGCTGCTCGTGCAATTATGAGAAGTGGTAATGGCCATAAATATTGGTCAGAGTTCTCACAAGATAAACAAGATAAAATTGAAAAACTCGCTCAAGAAATACATCAACTTCTTTTTGAGCCTAAGCTTAAAAATCCTATAAAAACTACAGATGTTCCAATGGTAGGAAATCTATCAACTTCACAGAAAAATGAATTTATCTTAGAATTTGTTAATATAGTTAACAATATAGAAGCAGAAAATGAACTAGATTTGAATGATGATCCAACAGCGGAAAATACTGTAAAGTTCTTAACGAATTGTCAAAAATTAGCCCAGAGAATAAATACTAATGATCCTTCATCTCTTGGGCTTCACCCACTGATATATTTCTATACTCACGATAGTCGATATAGAGTAGGTTCATTTTATGGTGTTGTTAGCTTGGTATTATATTTAGGAAAAAACAAATCTTATGATAAATTTATAAAATGCAGGAAAGATTTTGAATTTTTGATTTGGCAACATGATGATTTAGTTCCACAAATTGTAAGTAAAAGTAGTGCAGTCAAGGCACGAGAAAAAGTTAAAGATTTTTATTTGACAATAGTTGAAAAATTAATAAAAGGTGTAGATAAAAAAAATGTTATGAAGGAAATCATAGCCGAAAAAACTTTTGGTTCCTTAAAAATGAAATCTAGAGTTAACACAAGTGAAACTCAAAGTAAAACTTTTTCACGATAAACCAAAGCAGCAGCTTTTATCAGAGATGCTTTACCTAAAGTTCAAAGATGTAAAATCTGTGGTGGGTATCTTCACAGTCACTCTATATCTATAGATCACAAAACAAGAAAAGAAGATGGTGGCTTAGGTAATTTAGATAATGCACAGTTAACTCACCTATACTGCAATACAACATTCAAAAATTAAATAGTCTCAAACTAGGGATAAAATTTAGAGATAGGATGGTTTAGTTTTATATAATACACCCTACTCGGAAAAAACTAAGATTTCATCGCCGGATATTGTTTCAACACCTGCTGTAAATATTGCCCAGTATAAGACCTGGGATTTTTTGCAACTTCCTCCGGTGTCCCCACTGCAATCAATTCTCCCCCTTTGTCACCACCTTCTGGTCCCAAATCTATCACCCAATCAGAACAACGAATTACATCTAAGTTGTGTTCAATTACTAATATTGAATTACCTTTATCTACCAATCGTTGCAACACATCTAACAATTTGTGGACATCGTAAAAAGATAACCCTGTCGTTGGTTCATCTATTAAATAAAGTGTCTTACCTGTAGCGCGTCGAGATAGTTCTGTTGCCAATTTTACCCGTTGCGCTTCCCCACCAGATAAGGTAGTCGCAGGTTGTCCTAGTTGGACATAACCCAAGCCGACATCAAATAAAGTTTGCAAACGCGCGATCGCTTTGGGAATATTCTGGAAAAAGTCTAAACTTTCCTCAACTGTCATTCTCAAAACATCAGATATAGACTTATCTTTATACTTCACTTGCAAAGTTTCGCGGTTGTATCTTGCACCCTTACAAACTTCGCATTGCACGTAAACATCCGGGAGAAAGTTCATTTCAATCACATTCACGCCCTGTCCGCTACAAGCTTCACAACGTCCACCTTTAACGTTAAAGGAGAATTGTCCAGGTTTATAACCCCTAGCTTTGGCTTCTACTGTTTGGGAAAATACATCTCGAATGGCATCGAAAATTCCTGTGTAAGTTGCAGGGTTAGAACGTGGTGTGCGTCCAATGGGAGATTGATCGATAACGATCGCTTTATCAACCGCGTTTAATCCCTGAATTTTATCCAAATGTCTGGGTAAGGGAACTTTCTTAGTTAAATGGTGTTGCAGAGATGGATACAGTAATTCGTTAATTAGGGTAGATTTGCCAGAACCAGACACACCAGTAATGGAGACGAGTTTACCTAGTGGAATGTCTACATCTATATTTTGTAAATTGTTGCGATGGGCATTTTTAATTCCCAAACTGCGCCCATTTCCTTCTCGACGTTCTGCTGGTGTGGTAATTACTCGCCTTCCTGATAAATATGCACCCGTCAAGGAATCTTCTGCTGCTAATAACGCCTGAAAATCACCTTGGGCGACAATATTTCCGCCGTGAATTCCTGCACCAGGGCCAATATCAACTATGTAGTTAGCTGCACGAATTGTTTCTTCATCGTGTTCAACAACAATTAATGTATTACCCAAATCGCGCAATTTAGTTAAGGTTTTGAGCAACCTACCATTATCTCGTTGATGCAAACCAATACTCGGTTCATCTAAGACGTAGAGAACTCCCGTTAATCCAGAACCAATTTGCGTTGCTAGACGAATTCGTTGGGCTTCACCACCGGAAAGCGTCATGGCTGGACGATCAAGGGTGAGATAATCTAAGCCGACATCTAACAAAAATTGCAATCTAGCTTTGATTTCTCTCAATACTAAATCAGCAATTTGTAACTGGCGATCGCTCAACTGGAATTGCTCAATTCTCTCCCGACAATCCCGAATTGATACGGTAGTCAATTCTAAAATTCCATATTGTCCCAATTTCACCGCCAAGGCTTCCGGTTTTAACCGTTTTCCATGACAAACTTCACATGGCTGGTCAATTAAATACTGCTCTAATTTTTGCTTAACTAATTCTGAACCACCTTCATACTGCCGTTGCAAAATTGGAATAGCACCTTTAAAACTCTGCTTTCTTTGTGCTTCTGCGGCTCGTTCATCTTTCTCTCCAAACAAAATAATTTGCTGCTGTTCTTCTGTCAGTTTGCTCCAATTTGTTTGTAACTCAAATCCATAAATCTGTCCGACGCTGTAGAGTAATTCCAAATAATAAGAATTATCTTTTTCTGACCAAGGCGCGATCGCAGCATAAACTGGCGCTTCCCAGTCGGGTACAATCAAGTCTGGCGCGAATCTTCTTAAAGTCCCAATGCCATGACAGTGCGGACAAGCACCATAAGGCGAGTTAAAGGAGAACAATCGCGGCGATAATTCCTCCATTACCGCGCCATGTTCTGGACAAGCAAAGTTTTCCGAAAATACTAATTCTTCTTCTTTTTCTTGTCCGTCGTCACCAAGTAGACTCACCAGAATGGTCGCAATACCACCCGATTGCTTGAGACACGTAGACAGGGAATCAACCAAACGCTCTTGGATATCATCTTTTTTCACCAAGCGGTCAATTACCACTTCGATGGCGTGGGTAAAATTTTTATCCAATTCAATGGAATCTGACAGTTCGCGTACCTCGCCATTGATTCGCACTCGGACAAAACCAAGGGAAGCCAGACTTGACAAAAGCTTACGGTGTGTGCCTTTTTTACCGCGAACAACGGGTGCTAGGATTTGGAAGCGGGTGCGATCTGGTAATTCCATGATGCGATCGCACATCTCATCGATTGTCTGGGGTGCAATACAGCGATCGCATATCGGACAATGGGGTTCACCAGCCCGACCAAACAACAGCCGCAAATAGTCGTAAATCTCTGTCACTGTACCGACAGTGGAACGGGGGTTATGAGACGTTGATTTTTGGTCAATAGAAATTGCTGGACTTAAGCCTTCAATGGCTTCCACATCCGGCTTATCCAACTGTCCGAGAAATTGCCGTGCGTAGGCGCTGAGGGATTCTACATAGCGACGTTGCCCTTCAGCGAAAATGGTATCAAAAGCTAGGGAAGACTTACCAGAGCCAGAAACGCCAGTAAATACGATTAGGCGATCGCGTGGCAATTCCAAGTCAATATTTTTCAGATTATGCTGCCTAGCACCCCGAATCCGAATGGTATTCTGGCTGTTGTGGCTGGGGTACGGAAGATGGCCATTCAAGGATGCTGCTAGCTGTTGGTCTGACATATTGGGCGGCGAAGAGGTAGTTTCTGATGAAACAGTCCTTAATAATACTATCTTTAATCGGTTTATTGTAGAACAATAGTACTGTTATAGTTAGTTATCATTCCAGATTCATGCCGCAGACATACTTAAGAGTCTGCTAATTTGGAAGCATCCCGATTAAATCTCCTTCTGAGGGCGAAGCTATGGTATCGCAAATCCAACCGCCGACCCAGCCAGAGGTCATCTACCCAGATAGTGACGGACAACCAGTTGCTAATAATACCATACAGTTTGGCTGGATTGTAGAAATTAAGCAGAATATAGAGTGGCTATTTGCCGACAATCCAAATGTATTTGTCGCTGGGGATTTATTTTGGTATCCGGTAGAGGGACGCAACAAAATTGTTAACGCCCCAGATGTGATGGTGGTATTAGGTAGACCAAAAGGCGTAGGCGTAGCCCGTCGTAGACATCGCTTGTGCTACCAACAATGGAAGGAGGAGGGAGTTACCCCACAAGTGGTGTTTGAAATTCTTTCTCCCAGCAACACCCAAAGTGAAATGGATAAGAAATTACTTTTCTATGACCGTTATGGCGTGGAAGAGTACTACATTTACGATCCTGAGAAAAATAATTTGCACGGTTGGTTACGCGGTGAAGATGGCTTAGATGTCATCCCCCAAATGGCAGATTGGGTGAGTCCTCGGTTAAAAATTCGGTTTGTTCCATCATCAGAAGGTTTGCAGCTATATCGCCCTGATGGAGAACGGTTTTTAACTTATACAGAAATTTCCCGCAACGCAGAACTTGAACGACAACGGGCTGAACAAGAACGACAACGGGCTGAACAAGAACGCCAACGGGCTGAACTTGCAGAACAAGCCAGAAGAGATGCCATACCCCGATTATTGCAAATGAATTTGAGCATCGAACAGATTGCCCAAGCATTGGGATTGTCAGTAGAAGAAGTGCAAACCCTTGCTCAAGAGTAATGCCGTATGCAATTTTTTAATCAGGCCATTAGAAATTGAATTTGTACTTGAGATATTCTGATTATGCTAGCCAATGCCACCAGCCATGATGTCACCTGGGAAAAGTTACCTGATGATTTTGTTTTAGAGAATGAACCAGTGGATAACATTAATCAGCCACTATTGGCTGCTGCTTTAACAGAAAGCTTGGAACTGGCTGGCAAATTGCCCGCCAATGCTTTAACCATCACCAACTACGGCATCTGCGCCACTTTGAATAATCGATTTGTACTCAAAGCACCAGATTGGGGATATGTATCATCTATTGGAGTCTCACGAGAAGAAGTGAAGCGCAGTTATACCCCAAGACTGCAAGGCGATATTCCCGTAATTGTGATGGAATTTCTCTCAGATACCGAAGGTGGAGAGTATTCTAGTAAACCAACCTATCCCCCTGGGAAATGGTTCTATTATGAGCAGATTTTACAAGTGCCAAACTATGCCATTTTTGAACCAGAGCAAGGAGTCTTAGAAGTTTATCGACGAGATGATTTAGGAAATTATGAACTGCAAACACCAGATGTAAATAATCGCCACTGGATTGGCGAAATGAACTTGTTTTTAGGCGTATGGCAAGGAAGCCGAGAAAACCGCGCAGGTTATTGGTTACGTTGGTGGGATGACAACGGCGAACTATTGCTGTGGGGTTTGGAGTTAGCAGCAAAAGAACGGCAAGAGAAAAACGCTGCTCAACAGCTTGCAGCACAAGAACGCCAGCGTGCAGAGAGATTAGCCGCTCAGTTAAAAGCGCTGGGAGTCGAACCGGAAGTTTAACTCGGAAGTGCGATCGCATTTCTTTTTTACCAAGCGATGTCTACGACGGGCTACGCCTACGCCTTTCTTACTTTTCACGGTATCTGGAAAACCTCACTTCTATTTCTCTCTCCTAAAAGGAGAGAGACTTTGAATTTTCCCCCTTACCTTGTAGGGAAGGGAGTTAGGGGGTTAGGTCAATCGTTAGCTTTTCCACAGAACGTGAAAAGTCAGATCGCCTTTTACTCTACATTTAAACTCAGGATCAAAACGTTGACGTTCTCTAGCTTTCAGCAATTGCCTAACCGGATCACCAGGCTGACAACTCATCAAAATTGCCCCAACCGCAGCCAGTGTAACAACTGTGGCTAGTCCCAGTACTGTAGCTCGTTTTCTAGATTTGATTGTACTAACTAAAGTTTCTATCCTGGTGGCATTACCAACAACCTCAATGGACTTAAGTACTTTCAACGCAACAGCCGCATTAGCATAGCGACGTTTGCGATTGCGTTCCACCATTTTCATTAACCACGACTCAAAACGCGGACTGATATGAGGAACTAATTGCTGGAAGTTAAAGCGATAGTTATCATCAATTAATTTCCCAATCTCAACCGAACAGATATTAGTAAGTAAGCAAATTAGTGTTGCTCCTAAACTATATAAATCTGATGCCTTAGTCAGAGAATGACCAAACTGTTCCTCTGGCGGTATAAATCCTGGGGTTCCAGCTATAAAGCTACTAAGAGCTATTTTTGCACCCTGTGTTCTCGCCAACCCAAAATCAACCAGATAAGCATTTAGTTGTTCATCAACCAAAATATTCTCTGGCTTAATATCCCGATGAATAATTGGGGAAACTTGCTTTTGCAAATAAACTAAAATTTCTAAAATTGACAGAGCAATTTGCTTAATTTCTTCAGGATGAAAGCTGCGTTTTAAACCCAAGGATGGCGCATTTTTATATTCCTGCACCAAATAAAAAACCCCTGGCATTTCAAAGGAATCTATATAGCGAGGGATGCGGGAATGATTCAGTTGTTGCAAAATTTCAATTTCGCGCTGATATGCTTTCACGCCTGATAAATCAGCACTAGCACGAGCAAAACAAAACTCTTTAATTACCACCTGTTGATTAGAGTTGAGGACATTAGCTAGATAAGTAATCCGTCCCCCTTCTCTATTACATCCTAGTTCGCTGATAACTTGATAGCCTTGTTCAGAAAAATCTGGATGGTGATTTAAGGGAATTACCCCTTTATGTCCATTATGCACATCAAGCTCCATTTCACACTGCATACGAGTTTGATCATGTCAAGGTGCGATTAAAAAATTAAGGGAGTATCCCAATTTTGCTTAACTCTTTTCCCTCACCCCCAGCCCCTCTCCCATATATGGGAGAGGGGAGACATCGCTCTATTTCCCCTTCTCCCAAACATGGGAGAAGGGGTTAGGGGATGAGGGCTATCAAGGTTTTTGCACATTTGGCATACTCCCAAAATTAAGATCCACTCACCCAGATTGTTAGCCCCATTTTTACCCTACCTGGGACAAGGCATATCGGCAGAAAGCGTCTTTGCCTTTGCGTCTTGGCGCGAAATAATTACCTTTGCCCTAGCCAATCAACAATCTGGGCATTGACAACATCTGGAACCTCATCGTGGGGACAATGACCGGCATTGGGAATGGGAACAATTTTGATTTCTTTGCCATTCTCACGCGCCTTTTCGTAAATCTTTGCCCCGGTAATTGGTGTCCAAGGGTCATCAGCACCCCAAATTACTAATAAAGGACGTTGGACTTTGGGCAAAAGTTCCTCTGGACTTGGGCCAGGAGGCGCTGTGAGAATGGAGGCGAAGACTTGTTGCGCTCCTGGGTCACAAGAGGGAGTATAAAGTAAATCGACTAATTCATTGGTGACGGCTTGGCGATCGCGGTAAACTTGGTAAAGGGTACGGCGAATCTGGGATTTTTGGCGGATGCGGTTATAGACAAATTTACCTGTAATAGGCGATCGCACAAACCGATTAAAAGCTGCCATCACCATCCGTAGCGGCGGGTTCAATTCGTGGGGACGATGACTCAACCCACCCGCAGAGTTAATTAAAATACCACCAGCCGCAATTTCTGGATGTTCTACCAGTACAATCAAGCTTAAAAGTGCGCCGATGGAGTTGCCAATAAAAACAGCAGGTTCGTCTATGTGTGCCGTGCAAAAATCTTTCAGCAGTTCCACCCAAACTTCCACACTGTAATCAATGGGCGCTTTATCAGAACCACCAAAACCTAAAAGGTCTATAGCAAATACCTGGTAGCCAGCATTAGCTAAAACTGGGATATTTTTGCGCCAGTGGCCAATAGAAGCACCAAAGCCGTGAACCAATACCAAAGGGCATCCTGTGCCCATAACAGTGTACTGGATTTTATAGCCTTGCCAATTCCAAAAGAATTTTTCAAAAGCGTCTTGGGTTGCAAGCTGCTGTGTAGTTACAGTCATTATTAATCTTAATAAAGGTTCAGGATTGGCTCTACTTATAGTACAAAAATTACTCGAACAAATGCAAGGAAACATTCAGCTATAAAGTGGCAATCGATGGACAACATTTACCAATACAGTTCAGTTAAGCATTTTTTCTTCTCTCTGTTTCCTCTGCGCCTCTGTGGTTCGTAAAAAAATCGACTTTGATCAAAAGTTTTAGCCTTAACCCAAGCGTATTGCAACATTTAACCTTTTTTAAGAGGGTCATCACTTAACCGAACCATATTGGGCGTACATCTGTCCCCACAGCCGATTCTGATGTCGTAAATATTTGTGGAAATGGTATGGGATAATTGAAGCAAATTATTAAATCCAGAAAAATGTCATTCCCTATATCTTCCACACCTCAAGGTTTTAGTGCATTTATTACTAATTTAGGAATCCGAGATACAACAGATGATTTTGTATTTATTAAATCATCAGTTCCTTGTGTTGCTGATGGAGTCTTCACTCAAAGTCTTTTTGCTGGGCCAAGTGTTACTATTAGCCGTGATAACTTAAAAGATTCACAAGCACAAGGAATCGTCGTTATATCTAAAAATGCCAATGTAGCTAATGGTTCTATTGGCATCGCTGATGCCCAAGAAGTTCTACAATTAGTTGCAACTGAAACTGGAATTGCTGCACATAATATTGTCATAGCTTCTACAGGTGTAATTGGTAGACGTTACCCAATTGAAAAAATCCGAACAGGTTTATTAGGATTGGGCAACAAATTGACTGATGCTGATTTTCATGCCGCCGCCCGTGCGATTATGACCACCGATACAGTAGCGAAATTAGCTACACGCCAAATCGGAAATGCCAAGCTCGTAGGAATTGCTAAAGGTGTCGGGATGATTGAGCCTAATATGGCGACTCTCCTAACTTTCTTTTTTACTGATGCGGCAATTTCTGCAAATAGCCTTCGTTCTATTTTTCGCTCGACTATAGATAAAACCTTTAACTGTCTGAGTGTAGACACTGACACTTCTACTAGCGACTCCGCCGTAATTCTAGCTAATGGTTTAGCTGGTGAAGTTTCCGAAGCAGATTTTGCTAATGCATTGCAAGAAGTTGCACAAGAATTAGTGCTGAAAATTGCCAGAGATGCAGAAGGTGCTACCAAGATTATTGAGGTAACTGTAGATTCGGCGATTAACTATACCCAAGCGAAAAAAGTAGCTAAATCAATTGTGAATTCACCATTAGTAAAAACCGCCGTCTATGGAGCCGATCCCAATTGGGGACGAGTTGCTATGGCTATAGGCAAATGTGAAAATGAACAGCAGATAAATCCAGAACTAGTTGTCATTAGTTTTGATAACGTAAAAGTTTATCCTAATACCTTAACTAATGAAAATCTGGAACAGTTGCGGCAAATTATGTCCAAAGATCAAGTAGATATTCATGTTAGTCTCAATATTGGTGAAGCATCTGCAACTGTATGGGGTTGCGATCTTTCAGAGGGTTACATAGAAATCAATGGCAAATACTCGACTTGATTAAGTAAATATACTTGGCGATTAGAAATCGCGGCTACACAAACGTTCGCCCTTGGCCTACCCTTGTCTTCGAGAGGCTGCGCCAACGGAAACGCCACCTGCACGGACTTAAGAAATTGGAAACCCGCGTAGGCGGGTAAAGTCTCTTGTAGTCGCGAATTCCATTCGCTAGGGCTTTTTATCAAAGTGAGATGCTCCCCATAATATTAGTCCTCATGTAGAGATGGATAAGTAGCGCAGGTAAGTAAGTCGGTGCTAAGATTTCCAGCTATGTTAAGGAATTTTCATGTAGGGTGTGTTGTCGCCAAGCGCCGCACCGTCAACAATCTCAGGTGCGTTGCTATAAGGCATAACACACCCTACAGCTAATTTATATTTCTTCATATACATTGAATTTTTCTCACCGACTTACTTACATCAATACCTAAAAGTAAACTCCAACTTACCAATTGCTTCGTTAAAAAAGCTGATACCTGTGGTCATCATGTAATATAGTATGTTACATTGGGAATGAGTTAAATTAAAAAGACTTCCTAACTAGGACAGTACGGTGGAAATAAAATCACCATTTGTACGCAGTTAGCTTACATTATGAGAAAACTTTTTTAAAATCTCCTATTTCACACAAAATAACTCGATTAACGCTGCATAACTAATAAATATGGATTTTGACTATTTTAGAAGCAATGAAGGAACTCCTACAAATAATACCAAGCAAAGCTTGATTGCTTGTGGTTGGCGACCGTTTAACCGAGAATTAGACTGGGAGTTTTTGTGGCAAATATTGTATAGTGACTCCCGCGAATTAACTCAAAAAAGTTTGAATTTAGCGAGTAATGTTGCTGATATTTTGGGACGAAATAATTATGCTTGGTGGGCTAATTTATTAAGTGTTGTATCTGATAATACCCGCTACGAAGTTGAAAAGTTTTGGAATTACATCACACCAGATCCTCAATCACCAGATCATCGCTACAAAGATGTTTTGAGTACGGAAACGCCCATCGTGCAATTTGTCAGTCGTAGTAGCATCCCTATTGATTATGTTCTGAACCGACTGCAAGAAATTACCGTACTGCGAGTTTTAGGTGTGTTGGGTAGTCCCGACATTATTACCCAGTATCACTCAGAAAGAGATTTTTATTTTCCTATCGATAAATTTATTAGCTGGGAACGCTTAGACGTTATCAATACTGTTTATGCATACTGGGCAAAGCATGACGTTTGGTTGCAAATTGATCCCTACGATCGCGGGCGACGACAATATAGCTTAATGGCGAAAAATCTCGCCCCACTAATTAACAAAGCGACTTATGACTTAGCGGTGATGCTGAGTGGATATCAAAGTCGTGTAGGTAAAGTTCATAGTCAATTTAACATTCGGACATTTCCCGCAGATATCCAAAACTTTACTGATTCTGTACAGCAAGCGATTTTGAATCAAAACCAGTTAGCGGTTGTTGTACATGGGCAACCGGGTACTGGTAAAACAGTGTGGACACAGGCAGTAGCCAAAGAAATTCTTGTACCATTAGGGTATGTAATTTTTATTTTAGATCATGATGCGATCGCTAACTTTGTCCCCCCAACTTACATAGAGCGTATTTGTATCGTTATTAACGAAGCTGATAATCTAGCCCAAAATCGTGCTTCTGAGGTAGCCCAATACAATAACAAAACCGAACACATTCTAAGTTTGCTGGATGGCACTTTGTATCAGAGTGTAATTGATGACTCTGGTATTCAGATGCAACAACGGTTAGTTATCTTGATGACTTGCAACACTACTGAAAGATTAGATCCAGCCATGTTACGTAAGGGTAGGGTGGATTTAATATATGAGTTCACGCAACTATTTGTTTAAACTACACCACTCCCTATAGCGGTTCCCGACCTAGTGAGGTACGTTTTCAAAGCTACTAACCTTGGTAAACAAGATTTGGGTGTACCTCTTGTAGAGACGGCGATTTATCGCGTCTCGAAAACTCGAAAACCAAAAATTGTTGCCAGTAGCCCTTAACCCAAGCGTATTGGACTAAACCCGATCAACAGATTTTTTATACGAAAGAATCTGTTGATCGGGTTTTCATAAACTACTTTATTAGACATCTCCGAAAAAGAATGTAGAGACGTAGCATTGCTACGTCTCTACAAGGGTTCTAGATATATCTGGCTACCTATTTTTTTTGAGTTCGTGTATACTTCTCACGACCTTTGTTACTAAATTTCTGGGTGTAAATCTTACGCTTTCAGTCAATATCTTATTTCTCATACCAGGAACCACAACGGTTTTGTTTGTCATTAAGCCGCGATAACCAATTTTAGCAAGGGTTTCTGTCTCCATCATTCTCTTAAGGCGAGCAATCTTTGAATCTTTCATTGCAGCTGTTCGTTGAAATTCCGATGCTGTTAGGCCTGGACAAAGAACAGTCACGCTGACACCTGTGCCCTCTAATTCATTAGCGATCGCTTCGGAAAATGATAATACATAGGCTTCAGTAGCAAAATAAACTGCCATTAGAGGCCCTGGTTGAAAAGCAGCAGCTGAGGCCACATTTAATATTTTTCCATAGTTTTGCTCTACCATATCCTTGAGGAATAACTTAGTTAAATGAGTCAGACTCACTATATTTACCTGGAGCATTTTCAGTTCAATGGTGAGGTCTGTTTCGTTAAATGCTCCATAAGTACCAAAGCCAGCATTATTAATCAGCACATCAATTTTTATCGATGCTTGCTGTAGTTGTGTGAAAATTTCTTCTGGAGATGTTGGGATAGATAAATCCTGAGCAAAAATTTTCACAAAAATGCCAAACTTTTGCGGAAATTCATCTAGAATTTCAGTAAGTTTTTCTTCATTCTTATCCACTAACACAAGATTATAACTATGGCGAGCAAATATCTGGGTTAATTGATAGCCTATTCCACTAGCCGCTCCTGTAATTAGAACAGTTTTTTTTTGCCGACTTTCAGATATTTTATTCATGCTAAAAAATTGCCAGCGTGAGTTAATTAATTTAAGTTTTATAAAAACAACTACAGTAATATATAATATTTGCTGTAGTTATTTTTATCCAGACAATAAATGATGCTATCCACCTGAAATGAGTATGCTTCAATCAAGCATATTTGGCACAAATATAAAAATCTGTATCTATATAAACAAGAGCAAAAATATTTAATATCGTCATCAATGCCACAGCATAATTCCGTTGCTATAACTGATGTGCAAGCAGCACAAGAGCGAATTTTGGGGATTGCCCACCGCACGCCTGTACTGACTTCTAGAATTGTTAACGATCGCACCAATAGTCAAGTATTCTTTAAATGCGAAAATTTTCAACGCACAGGGGCATTTAAATTTCGAGGTGCGTACAACGCCCTAGCCCAACTATCGGTAGCACAAAAACAAACAGGCGTTATCACCTATTCATCGGGAAATCATGCCCAAGCGATCGCTTTAGCGGGAAAACTCCTAAATATTCCCACCACTATTGTCATGCCTGATGATGCACCCGTTGTCAAACAAACTGCTACTCGTGGCTATGGTGCAGAGATAATTTTATACAATCGCCAAGAAATCAACCGAGAAGAATTAGCCCAAAATTTAGCATATAATCGTTCTCTCACACTCATTCCCCCTTACGATCATCCCCATATAGTCGCCGGACAGGGGACAACTGCTTTAGAACTGATCCAAGAAATTGGTGAGTTAGACTTACTATTAGTTTGTTGTGGCGGTGGGGGATTACTTTCAGGGTGTGCGATCGCAGCCAAAGCACTTTCACCTAATTGTAAAGTAATCGGAGTAGAACCAGCACTTGCCGACGATGCTACCCGCTCCTTTCACACCAAAACCCTGCAAACTGTCAAAAATCCTAATACCATCGCTGACGGTGCGCGGACTCCTAGCCTTGGTCAAATTACTTTCCCCTTAGTGCTGCATTACGTCGATGATCTGGTGACGGTATCGGAAGAAGCCATTCTTCGCACCATGTTTTTCTTGTGGGAACGTCTGAAAATTGTCGTTGAACCCACCGGAGTACTCGCCGCCGCCGCCTTACTCGAAGGTGTGGTGACAGCGCCAGAGGCGAGGGTTGGTGTGATCATCAGTGGTGGAAATGTAGATTTGGCGCAAGTTGGTAAATTATTTTCTGTAGGATTGGAGTAAGCATCAGCATTTTCAACCCGCGTAGGTGGTCACTGAGCTTGCCGAAGTGCGGGTAAAGTCTCGGCTACACGAGACTTCTAGTTGCCTGGTGTTCTAAATTATATCATGTCCGCTTGATTACTTATTAAACCCGAAGAACCCCACCCCGCCAAAGCTACGCTTTGTCTCCCCTCCCCGCAAGCTCTTAGGGGTTGGGGGTGGGGTGCAATGACTGTGGGAATCATAACTATCGCTCTTTTATTACTCTCATCAGATTAAATTTGAAACCCTATTTTGACGTTAGTCCGCGCAGGCGGACTTTGCTTGTGTAGCCGCGATTTCTAATCGCCTGGATTATTCTCTCTCCAGAGTCATAGAAGAGCGCTATTTATACGGACATGATATTACTCGCTTTTGCAGGGAATTTGAATGATAAACTCTGCGCCCTGTCCAGGTGCAGAAATGCACTCTATTGTACCGTGATGTTTGTCTACTACGATTTGATAAGTGATTGATAATCCTAAACCAGTACCTTGTCCCACAGGTTTAGTAGTGAAAAAAGGATCAAATATTCTTTGTCTAACACTATCACTCATCCCTACGCCATTATCCTTAATGGAAATGACGACTAAATCAGGATTGACTGCTTGGGTACGAATAGCGATCGCGCTAGAATTACTCTTAATATCCTCTGCTTTTGTTTGCTGATTTAACTTTTCTAAAGCATCAATCGCATTATTCAGAATATTCATAAACACTTGATTTAGTTGCCCAGCATAACATTCAACTTTTGGCAAGTCACCGTAATTTTTGATAATCTCAATAGCCGGCTTACCTGGTTTGACTTGGAGACGGCTTTGCAAAATTAGTAAGGTACTCTCAATTCCCTCATGAATATTCACCGCTTTGATGTCAGCCTCATCTAATCTAGAAAAATTACGCAATGTCAAGACAATTTCCCGAATGCGTTCCGTGCCAATTTTCATAGAAGATAAAGTTTTAGGCATATCTTCTTTAATAAAATCAACATCAATATTCTCTAAAAACTCTTGAATTTCTGGTGCAACATCGGGATAGGTATTTTGATAAATATTGATTAAACTAAGCAAATCTTGTGTGTAATTATTAATGTAAACTAAGTTGCCATGAATAAAACTTACAGGATTATTGATTTCATGAGCAATACCAGCAATCATTTGCCCCAAACTTGACATTTTTTCTGTTTGAATAAGCTGGGTTTGAGTTAGTTCTAATTCACGCATAGTTTGCTTTAATCGCATATTTTTTTCATTTAATTCCCTCGTTCTTTCTTCAATCTTATCTTCTAAGTTAGCGTAGAGTTGGGCATTTTCTAAGGAAATAGCTGCTTGTGAAGATAGCATCTTTAATATTTGTATTCTATCGAAATTAAATGCTCCCACTGTTAAATTATTTTCTAAATAAAGTAACCCAACCAATTTGCCTTGATTAACGATAGAAGTACATATAAGCGATTTAATTTTATGGTCAACAATATACGGATCTATCGTGAAATTTCCTTCATGGCTGGCATCAGATAAAACCACATCTTTTTTAGTTCTTGTAACATAATTAATTACAGACATAGGCAATTGCTGACTATTTTCTACTGGCATTGATTGACCAACAGTTAAATCATCTTGATCTACACTTGCTTTAGCTTCAATAAATAACTTTCCGGCTTTCTCTAGAAGCAAAATACCAGTCTGAGCGCCAGCATTTTCAATCACAATTGTCATTAAGTTTTCTAGCAGATTTTCTAGTAAAATCACTTCTGATAAAGCTTGTGATGCTTTAATAACTGTGATTAAATCTAGCCCACTTGATTTTTCATTAGCAGTGGAAGTAGTAATAATATTACTTGTAAACCCTACTTGAGAGTGAGTGGAAACCTTAGCAATTAATTGTGGGTATTTTAATTCCAAATCCTTAAATTTAGCACTTGCTCCCCAACGACGATAACCATAGTGTGCCTTTGTCATATATAGCGACGCAAATTCATTTCTCCCTAAACTGAGATAAAATTCTGCCGCACATTCATAAGCTAGCGACTCCTCATGAATATATTCAGAATTATGAGCGCCTTTAATTGCGCGATCGTAATGTTCCATCGCTACTAATACTTGTCCTAAAAACCGTGCTTTTTCTGCTTCTACCAGTTCATATTTGTGCTGATTATTTACAGGTGCATGATCCGCCCATTCTTTTAATTGCTTTTGATTTTCTTCTACTTTCTCAATAGCACTTTTTATCTCTGTTTGGGAAGTTGTGTTTAAACAGAAAGCCAACAATGCCAGAGAATAATAAAACTTATATTGAGGTAAAAAAACAGTCCCACTAGCTGCAACTTCATACTGCTGTGCTAATTCAGCATTTTTAATAGACTGAGCATAATCTTTAAATAAATAACTCAAAATACTTTTGGCAAGATAAGCATAAAATATGGCTGTAATATTCCCTGCTATTCTCTGCATTACTGATTCATTAAAACTATCACCCTCTAAATAAGATTCATTATCCTGTCCTTGAACTAGCTCGATTACTATCTGTTTTAATATCAGCAAACAAGTTATAAAATGTTCTTGGTGTATTTTATGTGATAAATTAATATATTGTTCTAGTCTTTGTTCGATAAGCTCTAAATTTTCTCCAGCCCAGAAAGGATGCCAACAAACTAATAACCCATTGTAACCCACATACTCAATATCCCCTGTCTCTAAACCACTTTGAACACCATCTTCTAAAGGTTCTATAGTTGCTTGAAGATGTTCTTTCCAGTGCCTAACAAAAATATTAAATAAGGCGTAAACTTTAGATTTAATTTGTTTAGCATTGAATTGATCTAAAATCTGTAAAGATAATTTACCAAAACGATATCCTGATTCAATATCCTTAAGAGACCCACATAAAATTAGCCCATAAAAACCATAGGCATAAGCCGCAAAAGATGAATTGCCATACTGCACACATAAATCAACCATCGTAAAAGCAATCAGTGGTAAAAGTGCAGGATCTGCTAAATAAGCGGGAGGCATGGCTGTCATTAGTATCCTCATGGCAGCTAGCTTATGAGCATCAGTCATTTCTGGCAGGTTGGCTAATTCTTCAATTGTTAACTCTCCTGGTGGAGTTTGAGACAGTGAAACTCCCAACATCTCTAGCACCTGCAAATCTAAATCTAATGCTTCTCGCATTCGATTTTGAGCAATATAAAACTGAATCTTTTTCTCATATACTTTAATAGCATCAAGAATATTTTTGCTATTACTTATCACGCTGATAAATAATGCTTCTGCTTGTTGAAAATTGGTATTTAAATATTCTGCTTCTACCGTTTCTACATGAAGATCGAGAGTTAATTCATAATATTTTTGCCAAGAATTTACTGCAAGTAAACTCAGACCTTGCTTCAGAAAGATTACGGCAGATTCGTAAGCAGCAGAATCTTTAGCTTTACGTCCAGAAATAAGATTTAACTCAGCGAGTCTATATTTTTCTTCTGGAGAATTAATTAGGTCAGCACCGATATTTAACTGGTTAACAATATCGAAGATTTTTTCTTCTAGTAGACTTTCGTCTACATTCTTTAATAGCAGTCTACCAATATTTAAATGAATCTCCTTTTTATGTTCATCAGGTATCAACGTATAAGCCGCTTGTTGCACGCGATCGTGAAGAAACTTATAATCAATGACAAAAATATCAACATTATCTAATAGCTGTGGTAGTTTATAGCTATCACTTAAAGGTATAACTAAACCAGCTTGTATTGCTTCCCAAATATCTAATGCTGTGTCATTCTGAGATTTTTCGTTAACACAAGAGAGTATATTTAAATTAAATCGATTGCCAATACAGGCAGCTATTTTTAAAATATTTTGTGTTGTTTCTTTGAGCTTTTGAATTTTACCTATCATTAATTCAACAACATTATCAGTAATTTCTAGCATCTGAATTTGCTGAATTTCCCATTGCCATTGACCACTAGCAAAATTAAATAAAAGTAGATTCTCTTGATGAATAAACTTAAGTAATTGATTGACAAAAAAGGGATTACCAGCAGTTTTATTGAAAATTAATTTTGCTAATTCTTCAGAGCTATGTAAACTAGATTTTAAGGTATCGCTAACTAATTTACAAACATCAGCAATTTGGAGATTTTGACAATGAATAATCTTGACAGAGCTACGATTTTTTTGAATTTCCCGCAAAACTAACTTTAAAGGATGACTGGTATCAACTTCATTATCTCGATAAGCTCCGATTATCAATAAATATTGAATTTCAATATCTGTAGCTAATAACTGAATTAATTTTAATGAAGCTAAATCTGCCCATTGTAAATCATCTAAGAATATAACTAATGGATGCTCTTTTTGAGCAAACAAATCGATAAAATTTTGAAAAACCAAGTTGAAGCGATTTTGTGCTTCTGCTGAGGCTAGTTGTGGTACTTCTGGTTGTTTACCGATAATAAGTTCTAGTTCAGGAATAACATCAATAATAATTTGAGCATTTGGGACTAGAGCCTCTAAAAGTTTTACTTTCCAAGTCGCTAATTGTGCTTCACTTTCTGTTAGTAATTGCTGCATTAACTCTTGAAATGCTTGAATCAGGGAAGCATAAGGAATATTGCGCTGAAATTGCTCAAATTTACCAGCAATAAAATAGCCTCTGTTTTTGATAACAGGTTTATGGATTTCATTCACTAATGCTGATTTACCAATCCCCGAATAACCAGCAACTAATATTAATTCTTTATTTCCTTGATTAACTTTTTCAAAAGCAGTCATTAAAAGATCTATTTCTGCTTCTCGTCCATACAACTTTTCGGGAATTTGTAGTTGGCTAGAATGATCCTGCTGACCAATGGAAAAGTTAGTTATAGAATTAGTTTGATCTAACTGATTAAGACAGTTTTCTAAATCAGCTTTAATCCCAAAAGCACTCTGATATCTTTCCTCAGCCGTTTTGCTGAGTAATTTCATAATAATTGCAGAAATGACTTGAGGGATTTCTGGGATTAACTGATCTATTGTTATGGGTTGTCTGGCAATATGACAATGAACTAGCTCCATTGGGTCAGTTACTTGAAACGGTAACTGACCTGTAAGCATTTCATAAAAAGTTACACCCAAGGAATAGAAGTCTGTACGGTAATCAACAGACCGGTTCATTCTTCCTGTTTGCTCTGGAGACATATAGGCTAGAGTTCCTTCAAGCAAATCAGGATTACCAAATTTGGGTTTTTCTTGAAAAAGCAGTGATGAGATAGAAAAATCAATAATTTTAACTTGATGAGTTTCTAAATTAACAATAATATTTTGTGGTTTAATATCTTTATGAATAATATAATTTTGGTGTAATTCACCTAATGCTTGGGTAATTTGAATACCTATCTTGAGAAAATAAATTAACTTAATTTTGTCTGCCTCGATAACTTTGTAGAGAGAAGTACCATCAAAATTTTCTAAGACAATTGCTAAACCATTATTGTATTTTTCTAGGCTATGAGCTTGAACAACTCCTGAGATATCTAAATTCTTTATTAGCTCATATTCATGTTTGAATGCTGCTATATCTTTTAGTTCAGGGTATTCTGTTTTTAAAACTTTAATAACTACTAGTTTACCATCCTTATTTCTGGTGGCTCGATAAACACTAGTTTTTATTCCCTCATGAATTAATTCTATAATTTGGTAATTAGATAATTTAATCATTTTTTTATATTAATACTTTCAATAATTTTCAAAATCATAAGATAATTATATTATTATAGGACTTACGCATTGACAGAGATAGCCAACTGTGAATGACCTCTCGTTCCCAGGCAGCAGCCCAGGAACGAGGCAGCGCAAGACTTTTAGTTTAATAAGCTGACTTTACATATCATGGTCAATGTGTAAAGTGCGTAAGTCCTATATTAAAAGTCGGGTATCTAACAAACTTTAAAAATGTATCATCTTACCAAAATAATCTAGGTTTTGGCACCCTAAATAATGCTAAATTTTGTTGAGTTTGTCAAAATGCACTTCATTTACTTCAATATACCCTTACAACCAAGAATCCCACTCACCAATAATTTCTTTGGTGTATTTTATATGGAAACATTGGTCTAAAATTGCTCGTGTTGCTTGCATTGCAGACATCACTGTAGCTTCCACACAACCGGAATTATAACCGTTGTTAATCCAGTCGCCAGCTAGGTAAAGGTTATCAAATCCAGATTCATCAGTTTTGAGTCGATACTTGGTACTTCCAGGTACAGACAGTACATAACGTTCTGATGGGTTAATGTTAACTCGCCAGTATTGAGCTTTAAAGCGTTCTACTCCCTGACGGTTTTGAAAATCTACTAGTAAATCCCAATTCAAACCTTGGGGATTTTTGGGGTTAGTAGCATCAGGCCAAAGGTGTCCGATGTGATTGTTGAGGAAGTCAATTGCTTGTTGCGCTACTTTTTTTTGGGCTTTAGCTGGAAAATGATATTCTGTGTGGGGAGGAATTCCTGGATCTGCAATTACGCCGGTGAAATAAGCCACGCTATAAGGATAATGCTCAGAAGGCCAATTTTCTCTTGGCAATAACTCGCTCATATCTGCATAGACATCAAGTGGTTCAACGTAAGCTCCTAGCACAGGACTCGATTGTTTCCATCCCAATTGCGCTAAGGTAGGCTTAAGCCATATTTGTCCACCTTGAGTAGTTACTGTTTTCACTTGCTGCAACATATCATACCATTTTTGATGAGCTGGATTTTTTTTGGCATGGAGCAATTCACTACAAATAGAGGGTAAGGCGGCTATAGAAATTCCCAGCAGCACAATATCAAAATCATCGCCTTTGGTGAGGGTAATTTTGTCTACATTTTGCCAAGGTGTCCAATGTGACTCAAGGTTAATTTCTTGATCTTGGAGTTTTTGGGCTTCTTCATCGACAATCTGATCGTAGAGAGGTTCATTAGGCCAGCAACGAATGTCTTTAACTTTGATGAGTGGTTGATATTCTTGCTTTGGGTTTTTTAAGTTTACTTGGCGAGCCAAGGTGATGCTTGCTATTGATTGCTGATCTTTATCCAAGTGCAACTGCTTGACGACATGGAAGAATTTGAATTTTACACCGCGACGCTTTAGCACTTCATATAGTGGAGTGATGACTACCTCCGCCATCCCTGATTGCATTTTCCACATGATGGCACCATTGTATTTGAACAAGATGGTGGTGAGGACACGGATAGCTGTTCCGGCTGCTAGTTGCGGTTTATTGGTATTGCCTTCGGGAAAACCATACACTAAATCGTATAGAACGCGAATAAATGCTGATTTAACGCTTGATTCCCTAGCTCCATGTTTTCGTAGCCAGTCTTTGTAATTATACTCATCTAAACTGTCTAGGGAACGAAAATCAATGATCTCATCTATTAATAAACCCCGGATGTTTGCTAATGCTAAGTCGATGAGTGTTAACCGCCAAAAGATTTCCGAATTTTGTCCGATTTCAGATTCTATCTGATTGCCCAAGTGGGTTTGAAAGCGCTCTATTAGCTTGAGAATTAACTGGTGATGTTCGCGTCTATGAGTTTTCGGATTTCTGGGCAGTGATTGAGCTAGGTTCTGGGCAAGATTTAAGAAAATTCCTTCAGAAGTCAAGTCTAGGTTTTGGAAGATATTACCAATGTATTGGTTGATATTGTTCAGCCATCCTCCCCAAAAGATGGGTTTTTGCAGAAATAATTGAATCAACTGGCTAGGAAACTGCAAGAGACTACTATCTGATAAAAATTCCATTACCTCTTTGCCTAATGCTATTTGTTTGGCAAGAGATGCTGAGAAACTTTGGGAAGAATAAGACTGTTCGTAATTATGAATTCCTGCGTAAGTCTCAATGACGAATTCAATGGTGGTGCAGATATGATCCCAAAGGGAACAAATGCCGCCACCTTTCCACGGGACTAGAGAATTGGTTGGGAAGTTAAAAGGCAGATTTACCCAATTTTGATTGATGTATTCTTCTAAGACAATGAGACTGTGGGGCTTGAATGCGTCTTCTATGGTGCTGAAAGGCCCGTTGCCACCAAGTTCGTCGTAGCATTGCTTGAGTAGACGAAAGGCGTTTTCGTAGAATCCAAAAAAAATGTGCAGTCCGTGTTCTTCGATGCGGTAGTCTGGTTCATGATCGGGTGCATGGGGTTTGATGTTGCGCCCAGTTGCACATTTACCACCCAAACGCCAACCTGTTTGATAAATAGTGATGTCGTAGAGATTATCCCACCCTGGTTGACTGGTTAATTCATAAGCGGTGGTTAGGGATGCCATTCCACCGCCTAAGATGGCGATCTTTTTTGGCTTAACGGTTTTGGACATGGTTGTTTTTGCTGATAAGTGGCTAGTTGGGAAAGTCTGGGCGAGTAGAAGTCTCGTATAGCCCAATACGCTTGGGTTAAGGCTAGTACTATAAGTCAAAGTCATTTTTTTAACGTAGACGCTTCTCTACGAGACGCTACGCGAACGGCTTCCCGCAGGGTACCGCAGAGGCAATAGAGTTGCCAGTGCGAAGAAAGCGGTTAAGAGACTTGTTCGCGTAGCGTCTCCCCCTGGGAGAAGCAACTGGCGCGACACGGAGAGAGAGGAAGGAGGAGGAAAAAATTGCTTAACTGAACTGTATTGTGGTATGGGCACGACTTCTACTCGCCTCGGCAGGTTAGTAAGAGAGGAGCGAATATAATTCGCCCAATACTAATTTTTCTGTGATGCTTGCCAAACGCTTTTTCCATCTTTGAGGGTGAAGTCAAAGTGCAGGACGAAACCAAGCTTTACGGGGATATTTACTGATTCGCTACCTGCGGGATAACCTTTGGCTAGTCCTAAGTCTTGGACGATTGGTTGGCTAGCGAAATTATTGATTTTTAATTGAAATTGATCGCCGAAACCATTAAAGCCAAAGAGTTTTCCGCCATAGAAGGTTTGCAGTTGCATAGGGGATTCAATCAGTGCTTGATAGCAGGCTTTTTTGCTGTTTTCTACGTCGCGGATTTGTTTGAGGGTAACGAGGGGGACGACTCTGTTTAGAATATATTCGAGGAGATTGAAGGGTAACTGTAAGCCAGGAATGGCAATCTCGTCATTATCAAATAATAAGCTAGCGATCGCTCTTACTGATTCTTCAAAGGTATCCCATGTTTTGATAGCTTGATGTTTAGCCCCTGTACTGATACGTTGAATTTCCAGCAGACGCGCATCTAGAGATTGACTTTTAGGAGAAAATTCTTTAAATACTAAGGTGTCTACGGTTAATAAATCCGGTTCTTGATTTAAGTCAGGAATCTGAAATGTACCAAGTTGTTTAAAGAAGCCGTAGACTTCTCTACCAGAAACTAAGATGGGAGAATTATTCACGTACAAGTAAGGCATGAAGCAAGCTAGGCGTTCGGCGATGAATAAGGGACCGACTCTTTTACCTACCACTGTTAACATCCAAAAGATGGCTTCTTCTTCATGGACAGTTCCTTTATCATAGTCGGGTGGATAAATAGAACTTAAAGAATCTATCTTGTTGAAAGTCAAAATGAGATAGTTTGTCGCTGGGCGATATTCAATCTCCCCGTTATTGGGATCGTTGAGATATTTATCACACACCTCTTGCAACTTCGCCATTGAACCTTCAACGACAAAGCCGTACATTTTTGTGCCCTTGATTTCGTAGGGTTGATTAAACGCCTGTCCATCTGCCCGTTCTATATATTTGGGGTATGATGATTTGTTACCACCTCCGCAAAAGTAATTTTGGAAAAAACTAGTCACATCTTGTTCCATATTTTTGCCTTTTACGGCTAAATCTTGGAACAATTGATCCGGTTTTTGTTGGATTTGGATAAGGTAATCTGTAAGTTTTTGGGGTTCTTGAAGTAGGGTGGTAAGTTCGCTAACAGCGCCTAAAGCCGTATGGAAACTTGTTTGTATTGTCTGTAAAGGGTTGTTGCTGTTCATCGGATTTTGGGAAATAAATGAGTCTTGTTTGAAGTATTCCCTTTACACTGGCTTTTCTAACAAATTACTCGCAAATTTTGGCACAAGTTTTACCACTAATGCGACTAAGTAAGTCGGTGAGAATAAACCAAAGTACGTTAAGTAATGTAAAAAATCTTGAGATTAGTTTGTAGTGTTCACGCCGCTCTACTTAGTGTCAATGAAGGGGAGGGGTGCGATCGCACTATTGAACCCCTCACGAGGTATAGTTAGTAGAAAATGTCAAGCGATCGCCCCAAATGCTAATTGACCACAAAAATTTGACTGAAAAACCCTGATGCTCATGGTTTTTGTGAAGAATATTTCCAGATGCTAATATTGTTTGGGTTAAGTACAGATATTCAGTATGGTTCCCATAAAGACTGTTCTCAAAGATTCAGAGGAAGTCACTCGGTTGTTTTCTCATCTCGAATTTGATGGAAAAAACCTCAATCATCAACCGGGTAGTGTATTGGGAAGTACTGCATTAATTGCGGGAACCACTGTCGGGGCAGGGATTCTCGCCCTCCCAGCCGTTACCCTACCGTCTGGGATTGTGCCATCTACATCTGGACTAATTGCTGTTTGGCTCTACGCATTAGTTTCTGGCTTACTGGTTGCAGAAGTTACCTTAAACACCATACGAACAGAAGGGCGGCCAAGCATAGGTTTTTTGGGAATTGTTGAGAAAACCCTTGGGAAGTTGGGAGCGCGAATTGCCGGCGGCGCATATTTATTTATGCATTATGCTCTGTTGGTAGCATACATCACCGAAGGTGGAGAGATTTTAGGATTTGCAGCGAGAAAAGTCTGGGGTTTGCAGATATTGCCTACATGGGTGGGGACAACAACTTTCACGCTCTTATTTGGTGGCATTATGTATCTTGGGCGAGAAAAATTTATTGAGAAATTAAACAACGCCTTTGTCGGAATTGTCATCGTTTCCTTCTTGGGATTATTATTTTTGGCAGGAGGGCATATTCAGACTACCCAACTGTTATTTCAGGATTGGAGCGCCCTTGGCAGTGCCATTTCAGTCATGTCTGTGGCGCTGTTTTTCCAAAACGTTGTGCCTCTAGTTGTGACGCAACTCGAAGGAGATGCCCGCAAAATTCGTCAGTCCATTTTTGTTGGTTCTGTGATTCCTCTAATTATGTTCTTGGCGTGGAATGCCGTAATTTTAGGAAGCGTCAGTCCCGATATGCTACATAGCACATCTGACGGTAGAACTGTTTTTAACCCATTGCAAACTCTCCGAGCCGGTGGTGCGGGGGAATGGTTAGGAGTACTAGTATGCATTTTTTCAGAGTTTGCGATCGTTACATCATTCATTGGATTTGTATACGGATTGCTGGATTTGTTCAAAGATATTTTCCTCCCTCAACAGGGCGGATTTTCTAGGCGCTTACCCCTCTATTCGCTGGTTCTTTTCCCTCCCATGACTCTGGGAACGCTCAACCCCAGCATCTTTTTTACTGCCTTAGATTACACTGGAACATTTAGTATTTCAGTTCTAGGTGGAATTATGCCGGCGTTAATGAGTTGGAAGCAACGTCAAGAACAAAAAAACTCAGATAGCATCAATCAACCACTCGTTCCTGGTGGGAAGGTGACACTCATTGTCATGATTGGAGTGGCATTAGCCATGATGGTCAGACAAATTCTGTCAATTTAAGCTGATGTGCAGCTAAATTTTATAACAAGAAAACCCAAAAATATTGTAATGCGGGCATCTTGCCCGCGTCCAATATACAAATTAAATACGCAATAGCTTACCATCAAAATTTTGGTGTAGTATAAAAGCATATAAATGTAGTATAAAATGCCAACCACAATTAAATGAGTGATTCTCGCCTCGTTAAAATCAGCAAATATCTCAGTAAATATCTGCGACACACACCGGATGCAATTGGAATTAAACTGGCTCCCGGTGGTTGGGTTGGTGTTGATGAACTACTTACTGCTTGTGCTGCAAACAAATTTCCGCTCACCCGTCAGGAATTACAGGTGGTAGTTGAATTCAGTGATAAACAACGCTTTGCTTTTGATTCTACAGGTAATCTGATTCGTGCGAACCAAGGACATAGTGTAGAAGTCGATTTACAATTGGAACCTGTTGTTCCTCCAGATGAGCTTTATCACGGCACGGGACGCAAATCTGTAGAGTCAATTCTGCAAACAGGACTTTGCAAAATGTCACGCCATCATGTCCATTTATCGAAGGATATGGTAACAGCACAAACTGTTGGAGCCAGGCATGGAAAACCAGTAGTTTTTACTGTAAATACTGCGGCAATGCATCAGGCTGGTTACATCTTCTATTGTTCTGCTAATGGTGTTTGGTTAGTGGATCATGTGCCACCTGAGTATCTACAAAAAATTTGAACTGGGGATTGGTGACTAGGGCGTGTTTTCAAACTACTCGTTTAGCCTCCTAATTTTTTAGATCCCCCTAAATCCCCCGATAAATTGGGGGACTTTAAGAGATTTGTAGCCCCCCTTTTTTAAGCAGGGCTGTTTCATTCCCCAAAGAGCTTTAAAAATCAAGGGTTCTAGCGATTAAAAATTAGTTATTTTGTTACCAACGTGCCGATGAAACCAACTATTTTACTGATATTTCAGTGCTTAAATGTTCATCTCTTCGTCACGCTTACTTACAATTTTCTTGCTAATCATCTTGACAAATCCTGTTTGAAATGGAATGAATCGGCCCTGCCTTTTTTAAGGGGGGTTGGGGGGATCTAAGACTTTGACAACACGCCCTAGTTCGAATGGCACTAAGTTAAGATACAATGCTTGTCCTCACTGGTTCCCAGCCTAGAGGCTGGGAACCCATTCTGGGAGGCTCCGCCTCCAGTGACTTGGCCAGAGGCAGCAGCCCCTCAGAATACATTCCCAGCCTCCAGGCTGGGAACGAGGGGACACGAGCTTTTGGGGTTTTCTTAGTGCCATTCGCCCTAATCCCTAGTCCCCTAGTCCCCAATTCCCAGTTCAAATCAACATCCCAGCAATAGAAGCGGTGATAAAACCCGCTAACAATCCGCCAATCATTGACCTTACACCCATACGAGCTAAGTCATGTTGACGATTCGGTGCTATCCCGGCAATACCGCCAATGGTAATGCCAATTGAACCGATATTTGCAAAATTACATAATGCGTAAGTCGCAATAATTACTGCGCGTTGGGAAATTTTACCGCTTTGAATTAGTGCCTTCAAATCCAAAAAAGCAATAAACTCATTGAGAATTGTCTTTGTACCCAATAAAGCCCCTACCTGCCGGCAATCAGCCCAAGGTACGCCCATCAGCCACGCCACGGGAGCCATAACAAAAGACAAAATCCACTGTAATGACAGTTGCGGTAAGCCCACAAATGCCCCCAACCATCCCATCAGGGCATTTAGAGCAGCTAATAATCCTAAAAAGGCCATAATCATCACGCCAACGTTAACTGCTAACTTCACACCGTCAATTGCTCCGGTAGTAGCAGCATCAATTACATTCACATAATTGGTTTCTACATTCATCTCTACCTTACCAACCGTCTCTGATACTTCTGTTTCTGGGTAAAGTAATTTTGATACTACCAACGATGTGGGAGCAGTCATAAAGAAAGCAGCAATTAAGTGTTGTGCTGGTATGCCAAAGGAAAGATATGCCCCTAGTACTCCGGTGGCAATTGTCGCAAAACCACCCGTCATCACGGCATGGAGTTCTGATTGCGTCATATTTGCTACATAAGGTTTAACCATCAGCGCCGATTCTGTTGGTCCCAAAAAGATGTTACCTGCACAGGATAAAGATTCAGAACCCGATGTTTTCATCGTCTTCATCATTACCCACGCCATCACATTTACAACTCGCTGTAAAATTCCGTAGTAATACAAGACGCTGATGAAGGCAGAGAAAAAGATAATTGTGGGCAGCACTTCAAAAGCAAAGAAATGATCCTTAAAATTTTCTCCAAAGACAAATTTGGCACCGACATCAGAAAATGCTAAAAATTGGCTGACAATATCTCCCAGAGATTTAAACACATTTAAACCCCAAGGAGTTTTCAGAATTACTAGGGCAAATACAAACTCCAATCCCAAACCCCACGCGACTATTCGCCAACGCACCGCACGACGATTCACTGAGAAGGCGTAGGATATACCGATAAAAACCAAGATTCCTAACGCAGAAATGGCGCGTTCCATGTTTACTCCCGGAAATGTATCGCTAAGGCACTTAGTCAGAAAGCATACAGAAAAACTCGCCTTTTTTGGGGATTTTTAGTAAATTATTAGAGTAAAGATGAATTTAGCGAATCAACTCAAAAATAACCAAGCGTTTAAATTGGTTTATCAACAGGATGATGTTTATTTATTTAAAAAGCAGTAATATTGGTGTAATATGTGGATATTGATACAGTAAAAAATATTTATTTACCCTAAAAGTTACAAGTATGTCATTGCGAGTGAAACTTTTGTTACATAGTTAGGTTAACTCGTGCCTACCTATTTACCACAGTCGGTTTGCACCGCAACAAACTGCTTGTCTTCTTTAATCAAAGATTGGGTTATCAGTCTTTTCGATTCAGCATCAAACCCCAGATAATAATATTTCCTTGTTTGATTTTGCGATGGCTTACATCCTACGATTGTTACCTCCCAGATCCAGCGATTACGAGAAACCGATTTGTCTTTGTCTCCGGCATATTCAGACCATTTTACAAGCCGTTTAGAGATGACAACAAATGGATGTCTGACGGGAGTAACTATAACTAACTGGTTTATCAGTTCTTCTTTGGATATGTAACTATTGTCAGGAAAATCATATTGGGGAATAGATGCAAACGCAGAAGAAAATAGCGAGGTTACGATTGATAATGATAGAACAATTTGTTTAAGCATACAAACAAAAAAGCCTTCAATAATAATATTGAAGGCTTTTTTTATTTTTTGTTCCTAGTTATTTTTAAGTTTCTTTAGAGATTATTCGGGTTGATTCCCTTTTTTTTTTAATCTAGCTAAAAGTTCTTGAAGTTGTTGTTGAGTTTGCTCTAGTTGTTGCTGTTGCTCAATTGTTACTTCTTCTGGTGTTGAATATCTATTACCATTTTCGTCATACCAATACAACCATTCTCGCGTGATTCTTTGGTAGGTTCCTCGTTCACGTCCAATCCCTAAACCAATTTCCGGCATCCAGATTTTATCGCCTGGTTGTAAAATATATTCACCATTAACTAACCGATAAACTTCTAAACGCTGACGCTTACGACGTAAGCGGGTTGGTGCATAAATTACATAATACAAAATTCCTAATTGGGCATAATCTACTTTCTTTTGTTCGTATTCAAAATTGTAAGTTTGGGAAACAATTTCTAACGATAAAATTGGAGAAATGCCATCTTCTTCCCAAAATACATAACTAGAACGCCCATTTTCTCCAACAAAACGTTCTACACCCAAACTTAGAAACCCATCGGGGACAATGGCAGGTTTATTGACTGTATAATAAATTCCCATGTTGATACCAAAAAACCAATCATCACGGGCTTGCCAAATAGCAGCTAATATGGCTAACAATAAGTTGGGAATTAATATTTGCAGTTCGTTATCCACAGGAGTGTCATCAGAATCTGGCAATTCTGCTGATGAAGGTAGGCACTCTAATGGATTGTAGTTTAACATAAGCAGTTCTCAATCCCAAATAATAAATCTAAATCTGTTTTACCATAACTTTAGGGTAGCTCAGGCTACACATAATACTTAGTGGCTTGGTTGCCTTTATTACTTTCTGTAGTCACTTTGTTTAGGTAAATCATTGACTCAATATTGGCAATGTCTACGACAAGTAACTACGTATCTGTGCTTTGGGCGCAGGAGTCACTAAAAATTCATTTCTTTAGTTTATCTAAAGTCGCATCTCAGTTATCAAATTACCTTTCTAAGATAGAAGCAGCAACTATTTTAATTAAGTTGCCACACCCAACTAACACCCAACTAACAGCTAGTGGCTGCGGAGAACACAAAAATGGCTAAAGCGCCAGAATCTTTAGACTTATCTACTTACGACGCTACAGACAAAGCTTTAGATCGTGATTGTACAACCTTATCTCGTCACGTTCTCCAGCAACTTCAGAGTTTTTCGCCAGATGCACAAGATTTAAGTGCGCTGATGAATCGTATTGCCCTAGCCGGCAAACTGGTTGCTCGCCGCATGAGTCGCGCTGGTTTAATGGAAGGCGTTCTCGGTTTTACTGGGGAAGTGAATGTCCAAGGCGAATCTGTCAAAAAGATGGATGTCTATGCCAATGATGTCTTTATCTCAGTGTTTAAGCAAAGCGGCTTAGTCTGTCGCCTCGCTTCTGAGGAAATGGAAAATCCCTATTACATCCCCGAAAATTGCCCCATTGGGCGCTATACTCTGCTGTATGATCCGATTGACGGCTCATCCAACACTGATAATAATCTCAGCTTAGGTTCCATTTTCGCCATTCGCCAACAAGAAGGGACTGATAGCGACGGTAAGGCAACTGACCTCCTCACCAATGGACGTAAGCAACTCGCTGCCGGATACATCCTGTATGGTCCTTGCACAATGCTGGTTTATACTATCGGTAAGGGCGTTCATTCCTTTGTCCTCGATCCCAGCTTAGGAGAGTTTATTCTCACAGAAGAAAATATCCGCATTCCTACCCACGGGTCAGTTTACAGCGTGAACGAAGGTAACTTCTGGCAGTGGGAAGAATCGATTCGAGAATATATCCGCTACGTTCATCGCACAGAAGGCTACAGCGCTCGTTATAGCGGCGCAATGGTGAGCGACATTCATAGAATTTTGGTTCAAGGCGGTGTGTTTCTCTACCCAGGCACAATTCAAAACCCAGAAGGGAAATTGCGCTTGCTTTATGAAACCGCTCCTCTCGCCTTTTTGATTGAGCAAGCAGGTGGTCGTGCTACTACAGGATTGGTAAATATCTTAGATGTAGTGCCGAAAAAACTGCATCAGCGCACACCTTTAATTATTGGTAGCAAAGAGGATGTAGCAAAGGTGGAGTCTTTTATTCAAAACGGACACTAGTGTTAGAAGGCAGTACCGATGAAAAAGGGACTGGGGACTGGGGACTGGGGACTAGTATTTTTACTTAGCACTCAGCACGGGCTACGCCCCGTTACGTTAACAGCACTCGGCACTTTCAAGGCAGAAGATAGGAGAAAAAAGCTTGTAAATTATGCTTTTGAACTTTTTTTGACTGGATAGTTATTTTTGCCATACTGCACTAGAAGAGAGAGACAGAAGTATCAAGGATGCATCTAGCTTCTGGCATTAATTAAAAGTTAATCATGGTGATTTACGATTGGGAATGGAGAATAGCACTTTTTGAAGATCAATTAAAGATTATCTCAGCTGGCCGATGCGATAAGTGATTGGCAACGTCACAATTCAAAAGTCACCATCAACATTTGATGGGTTTTGCCAACTTCACTTAGAAACATCACTATACAGGAGTGAAACAAATTAGAGCTATGGCTACCAATCATCTACTAGAAATTAAGCAATACGGTCAAAGTATCTGGATAGATAATTTGACCCGTGACATTATTCAATCAGGCGAACTCAAAGAACTGGTTGAAAATCAAGGAATCTCTGGGATTACCTCTAACCCAGCGATCTTTGAAAAGGCGATCGCTGGTAATGTTATTTATGATGCCGATATCGAAGCCGGAATTCGGGCTGGCTTACCGACAGCCAAAATTTACGAATCCCTCGTTTTTGCAGATATCCGTAATGCCTGTGATATTTTGCGCCCTGTTTATGAAGCCTCCAATAGACTAGATGGTTATGTGAGTCTCGAAGTCCCGCCAACCATCGCCCAAGATACTGAAGCAACGATAACCGAAGCCCGGCGCTATTTCCAAGAAATTGGTCGGGAAAATTTGATGATTAAAATTCCCGGTACAGAATCTGGCTTACCAGCAGTGGAACAGGCGATCGCCGATGGGATAAATGTCAATATTACGCTACTGTTTTCTGTAGAAAGCTATGTAAACACAGCTTGGGCATATATTCAGGGCTTAGAAAAACGGGTAGCTGAGGGTAAAGACATCAGTAAAATTGCTTCAGTCGCTAGTTTCTTCCTTAGTCGGATTGATAGCAACATTGATGGCAAAATTGATGCTAAGTTGAAAAAAGGTGTTGATGATATTGCCGTGGAAGCAAAGCTCTTGGCTGTGAAAGGGAAAGTAGCGATCGCTAACGCTAAGATTGCCTACCAAGAATACAAGAAAATCATTAGAAGCGAGCGTTGGCAAGCCTTAGCAGCCAAAGGAGCCAAAGTACAACGGCTACTTTGGGCTAGCACCAGCACCAAAGACCCCAACTACAGAGACGTGATGTATATCGAGGAGTTGATTGGCCACGATACCGTCAACACCGTACCACCAGCGACCATTAAAGCTTGTGCCGATCATTGTAACGTAGGCGATCGCTTAGAAACAGATGTAGACAAAGCCTACACGCTGATCGAAAACCTCAAAGATCCCGACATCAACATCGATCTCGATGCCGTAATGGATGAACTGTTAGCCGAAGGTATTGACAAATTCATCCAGCCCTTCCAGTCCTTGATGAACTCTTTAGAAGAAAAGATCAAGGTATTGTCACCAGTGTAGGCACTAGGGACTGGGGACTGGGGACTGGGGACTGGGGACTGGTAAGCAATTTTCCTAATACCAATCCCCAATACCCAATACCCACTCCCTAATACCCAGTCTCCAATCTCAAAATCCAAAATCTAAAATCCAAAATTGTTATGGTTAGTCTGCTAGAAAATCCCTTGCGCGTTGGTCTGCAACAACAAAGGATGCCCGAACCCCAGATTATAGTCATTTTTGGCGCTTCTGGCGATCTCACCTGGCGCAAACTCGTGCCAGCACTTTACAAATTGCGGCGAGAACGGCGTATACCACCAGAGACTACCATTGTCGGTGTGGCACGTCGAGAATGGAGCCACGAATACTTCCGTGAACAAATGCAAAAGGGCATGGAAGAGGCGCATCCTGATGTCGATTTAGGGGAACTCTGGCAAGACTTCTCTCAAGGTCTGTTCTACAGTCCTGGGGATATAGACAACCCGGAAGGCTACCAAAAACTGAAAACGTTATTGGCTGAATTAGACGAAAAACGGGGCACGCGAGGTAATCGCATGTTCTACCTCTCAGTTGCCCCCTCATTCTTTCCCGAAGCGATTAAGCAGCTAGGAACCGCCGGGATGCTAGAAGATCCTTACAAACATCGTCTAGTAATTGAAAAACCCTTTGGTCGGGACTTGGCTTCTGCCCAGAATCTTAACCAAGTGGTACAGAAATTTTGCAAAGAACATCAAGTATACCGTATTGACCACTACTTGGGTAAAGAAACAGTCCAGAATTTGCTGGTGTTTCGCTTTGCCAATGCGATTTTTGAGCCGTTGTGGAATCGTCAATTTGTTGACCACGTACAAATTACCGTGGCAGAAACCGTGGGAGTGGAAGACCGGGCTGGTTACTATGAAAGCGCCGGCGCACTTCGGGATATGTTGCAAAATCACCTCATGCAACTTTACTGCCTAACGGCGATGGAAGCACCCAACGCAATGGATGCCGACAGCATCCGCACAGAAAAAGTCAAGGTACTCAAAGCTACCCGTTTAGCTGATGTTCACAATCTGGCGCGGTCAGCAGTACGTGGTCAGTATAGCGCTGGTTGGATGAAGGGTGAAGCAGCGCCAGGGTATCGGACAGAACCAGGCGTTGATCCTAACTCCACCACACCCACTTATGTAGCGATGAAGTTTTTGGTGGATAACTGGCGCTGGAAAGGTGTTCCTTTCTACTTGCGTACCGGGAAGCGGATGCCGAAAAAAGTCAGTGAGATTTCCATCCACTTCCGCGAAGTTCCCTCTCGGATGTTCCAATCTGCGGCGCAACAAACAAACGCCAATATTTTGACGATGCGGATTCAGCCCAATGAAGGTATTTCCCTGCGTTTTGATGTGAAAATGCCAGGGGCAGAATTCCGTACCCGTTCCGTTGACATGGACTTTAGTTATGGTTCCTTTGGCATCCAAGCAACATCCGATGCCTACGATCGCTTATTCCTTGATTGTATGATGGGCGATCAAACATTGTTCACCCGCGCGGACGAAGTAGAAGCAGCTTGGCAGGTAGTAACGCCAGCCCTTTCCGTTTGGGATGCACCCGCCGACCCAAATACTATTCCCCAGTACGAAGCCGGAACCTGGGAACCAGCAGAAGCAGAATTCTTAATTAACCAAGATGGGCGTCGCTGGCGCAGACTCTAAATATTAGTCATTAGTCATGAGTCATTAGTAAAAACAAATGACAAATGACAAATGACAAAACCCAAAACCCAAAACCCAAAACTTCCTATGGCTCCCCAATCTTCGACAATTTATTCACTTCAGACACCAAAAGATATTTCCCTTAACGAAATAGATGCGGAACTGAGTCAAATTTGGCAAAGTTACGGCATCACTGGCGAGGACGGTGGGCTTCCTGCTGCTACTCGGGCTACGACATTTAGCTTAGTGGTTTACGAACCAGAAGAAACCCAGTATCTTTTAGCTACTTTGGGATTTTACAACGGCCCGCTTGATGGGATTTTAGGGCCTCAGATGCAAGCTGCCTTGCGGCAAGTGCAGACAAAACATGCACTGCCAAATACGGGAACAGCAACACCTGAAACCCTGGCAATCTTGAGAGAAGAATTCGTCAAACGTCAAGGAAACGGAGCTACGGGGGATAATGGTTCTATTGAACTTCCCAGCTTAAATGCCCCAAGTCCTAGAATTGCTGATGAAATCGCCCTCCGCAATCCTTGCCGGATTATTGCACTGTTTCCCATTGCTGGCGAAGATAAAGGGGTAAAGGCTCAAGTTTCTGCCTATTGTCCCATCCAAAAGCAATCGTCAAGTACACTAATTTGCTGTGAATACATAACTCTCAGTGGAACTGCTGCTGCCTTGGAACGTATAGGCGGCATGATTCCAGCATTGTTAATTGGCGGCTTACCAAAGTTTATTTGGTGGAAAGCAACACCAGACCCCAACAATGGTCTATTCAAGCGGCTGTCAGCAGTTTGTAATAATGTGATTGTGGATTCTTGCCGCTTTAACGAGCCAGAAAGTGATTTACTCCGCCTCCAAGAGTTAGTAGAAAGTGGTGTTCCCCTGGCTGACCTCAACTGGCGTCGCCTTTCAGCATGGCAAGAATTGACAGCTGAAGCCTACGACTCACCTAACCGTCGCGCCGCCCTTAAGGAAGTTGACCGAGTAACCATTGATTACGAAAAAGGCAACCCCGCACAAGCTTTGCTGTTTTTGGGTTGGCTGGCCAGTCGTCTAGAATGGCAGCCAGTTTCCTATCAAAAGGAAACTGGAGATTACGACATCACTCGCATTCACTTTATTGCCCAAGACCAACGGCAAGTAGAAGCTGAGTTAGCGGGTGTTCCCCTGGCTGATGTGGGTGAAATTGCCGGCGACTTGATTGCTTTGCGGCTCAGTTCGACAAATCCAAAGGCAGACTGTGGTACAGTAATTTGCTCAGAAACTGGTGGCTGTATGCGGATGGAAACCCACGGTGGCGCCCAATCCGCCGGTCTGTTTCAACAAGTTACTTCACTTTCAGAGCAAAAGGCGGAAGCATTACTGAGTCAGCAGGTACAACGTTGGGGACGTGAGTCGCTTTTTGAAGAAAGTCTGGGGATTACAGCGAATATTTTCAAGTTGGCAACCAATAGTTAGTTTCGCCTGGAAACAATAAAAGTTACCCAAATTGCGACAATTAAATGCAAACCCTTCTGATTTTTGGATATTTCAATCATCTGGAGGGTTTTTCTATTTTAGGACTTAGGCATCACCGTACCAAACCGGGAAAATTGTACGCTAAGGCTGAAACCAAGATGGGGTAATGCTACTGTACAATACTGTATGAGGCAGTAGGAAGATGTCTGAAACTTTATTAGAAGGTATAATGCAGTCAACACCACTGATATCAGATCAAAAAACTTTGGGCGGAAAACGTAGGCTAGAAGCTGTAACAGCGTATTTGGAACCGGATTTAAAGGCTGTCTTGGAAGAATGGGCTAATTCTGAGTCACGTTCTTTAAGCAGTCTGGTTGTTTACTTGCTGTCTCAGGCGGCCAAGGAGCGACAACAAGACAAGGGGGCAGGATGAGCGAAGAAAGACTCGACCGGATCGAAGCCGCCCTAGATAGGCAAGTGGCCGTCAACGCCGACCTCCGCACCTCGGTTACAGAACTACGTGCCACCGCAGACGCACTGCTGCAAGTCGCAACAATTCACCAGCAAAATTTTGAACGCCTGACAATAGAGCTAAACGCCTCACGCGTTGAATGGCGAACCCAAATTGACCGCATCTGGGAATACCTCCAGGAGCGCGGCAACGGTCGAGGTGAGGGATAACCTGAAAGTGCGATCGTGGTAGCCTAAAGTTACTACCCTCATCCGGTAAGCGATCAGAGCCACGCAATACTGTAATATCTCCCTGTTGTACTAGAGCCAATTGATCTCCGGTGCTACCGTGGTGATGACCAACGCATAACTGCAAACATAGCTCGATTTTTATCTAGAAGTTGTTTGAATTTTGTCAACATAAAATTACTTATGTATTCAATTAAATTGAATTCACTCACTTAATTTTTTAAGACTTTGAAGATTCAATAAAAATTACTGCTGATTAATGAGTTTTTCCTTGTGCAAGTGATCTGTCGATATTTCAATAAGATAGTTGGGATTGGGGCTTTTTTAATTGCTGGGAAAACTACTCTTAAACCACTCGGTAGCAACGTGAAAACGTAAGCAAACAACGCACCAAAACCTAGAGAATTAGGCAGAGGAACAATATCTAAATTCCACATAATTCTTCTCTTATTGTTTTTGTTTAAGAAATAGTTTAGCTTGAATGCTTACTCTTTCGCCCTTTCTTAATACCCAGATTATTCTTTCCTAATTGGATTGATAATTAACTATCTTTAGGTACTCAGGGAAGCAATAATTAATTATTTTTCAGTAGGCGTAGATATCAATACGGTTCAGTTAAGGCTGAAAGCGTTATTGATGATGTCAACTACTTCTACTGGACTGGCGCTCTAGTGGTCTGTCAAGCTAAAAATTGTGTGTGACCAACTTTTGAAATCGTTTGCTAGGAATATATTCTGGGACTGCTTACGCACAAAATCAAAATTGACAGACCACTAGGCTTTAATGGTAGGTTTTGACCACGACTATGCCACCTGCTTATTGCTTGACCAACGTAGCGACAGTGATATGTGGCCAGTTGATCCCCAAGAATTGCAGGAAGATGGTCTGGGTGTATTGAAGCTGTAAAAAGGTGCTGCCATCTGGCTGCTGCACCGTTTCAATCCAGAAGATCGCGTCAAGTGTCACCGCATTAGCGTTCTGCACGACAAAGGGGATGTTGACAATGCTGCTATTGACTGTACCACCACCAGGTGCTGGGACGCTGACACTGCCTCCTGTCGGTGCGGCAATGTTGACAACGGTGCCTGGGGGGTTTGGGTCTGTGGCATTCGCGCTCGACGGGATGGAAACAGACTCGGATGTAGTGGTAATGATCAGCACCACGGTGTTAATGATTTTCTGTCCGAGAATGGCATCCTGTAGCGCCAGGTTTGGATTGGCTACGTAGGGCAGCTTGAAGTCTGGCGGTAGGGGCGGGTTAAGGAAGGGTGTGTTATATCCCGGTGTATCGATCAGCCGCACGTTGTCTGAAAGGCGAATTGGCGAAGCATCAGCCGCTGCAATGACCGGACCGCTCGGCACTGAAAACGGTACGCCCAGTGCGCTCACCGCATCGCCGTGCGGAATTGTGGCCAGTCGTGCCACCGTCGTTGCTGATTGTACAGGAAAGACTGTAGTCGGAGGAACATTCAGCCAGAAACCAGGCTCAATGTGCAACGGCTCATTGGTCACGAAATCGCTGATGCGCTGGAGATAGCTCAATGCGTTTAATTGGATGTCAGGTTGCCCCGTAGTGGGATCGGCCAAGCTGGTGATCACGCCTCGGTTGGGAACCGTCCCACCGACAGGCGTGAACTGCAAAGTCTCGATGGTTTTATTCAGCTTCAGGCGGAACGGTGCTGGACCAGTGCTGGGAAAAGTCGAATCGAAATCCGGCAGTTCAACCAAGCTGAAGCCGGTGCCGACCCAAGTACCCGCTAGGTCCGAGAGCAACCCAAGGGAGTCTGATACCTTTTGGAGTGTCACCCCGGGGCGAGTATTGATGGAATTGGCGTTAAGCGGATCTGTATTTTCAGACATAAGCCTCCTTTCCCTAATACATAGGGTTATTTAAATGAGATTGACTAACACATCCTCAATTCAAACAAGAAACGGTTACACATATATCTACTGATTGCAGTTTGAAGATTACGGAAAAGCTGGCAGATTTTTCTAAATAGGAAAGCGGTTTTTACTTAGATGAGTTTTTCTTGAAGTCCAGCCTAGAAACTTTAGTGGGATCACTGAGTTCTTCATCTGTGTCCATACCCAGCAGATTATTACTCCAATAGTTAGAAGCAATAACCACTGCAAACCCTTAAAGTGATGCCAGAATCATTTCAAAATAGGAGTTAAAGCTTATCGACACAATAAATTATGGTAAAGATTATTGGTCAAAACCAGGAGACGAAAAATCTATGGAACTTGGAATGATTGGACTTGGACGGATGGGCGCAAACATGGCAGAGCGCTTAATGCGTGCTGGGCATCGTGTAGTTGGGTATGTCCGTCGGACAGAGAAATTGTCCGCAATGGTGAAGGAAGGTGTAATTGCAGCCGGAGCAAGCTCAATCGCCGATCTAGTCAGCAAGTTATCCAAACCCCGTGCCGTCTGGTTGATGGTGCCTGCGGCTTCGGTGGATGAAACAATTGAAACCCTGATTGAGCTACTCGAGCCAGACGACATTATTATAGATGGTGGTAACTCTTACTACCATGATGACATTCGTCGAGCAGCCACACTCAAGGATCAAGGCATTCAGTACATTGATTGCGGTACGAGCGGAGGTGTTTGGGGATTGGAGCGGGGTTATTGCTTAATGATCGGGGGTGAACAGGTGGCTATCAAACGCCTTGACCCAATTTTTGCAACTCTAGCTCCGGGTATAGGAGAGATTGACCGTACTCCCGGACGAGAGAAGGTGGGCGGGACTGCGGAACAAGGCTATCTCCACTGCGGGGCCATCGGTGCAGGACACTTCGTGAAAATGGTACACAACGGTATTGAGTACGGTGTCATGGCGGCCTATGCAGAGGGGCTGAATATTCTTCACCACGCCAACGTGGGCAATAATCAGCGCGAGATCGATGCCGAAACCACACCATTACGAAATCCAGAGTATTATCAGTATGACTTGAATCTGGCAGATATTGCCGAAGTCTGGCGGCGGGGTAGTGTAATTGCTTCCTGGCTATTGGATTTGACAGCGATCGCCTTGTTGACAAGCCCCAATTTAGAAGAGTTTGGTGGTCGTGTATCAGATTCTGGCGAAGGGCGCTGGAGTGCGATCGCCGCAATTGACGAATCTGTACCGACTCCGGTGTTAAGTGCAGCGCTCTTTGCTCGCTTTAGCTCGCGTGGGGAAGCAGACTTTGCCGACAAACTTTTGTCAGCCATGCGCTATCAGTTTGGCGGGCATGATGAAAAAGCTAATTCTTAAAGAGGTTAGTCATGGGAACTCCTGATTCAGACGCACTGGTATTTTTTGGGGCAACAGGTGACTTAGCTTACAAGAAAATCTTCCCCAGCCTTCAGGCAATGGTACGACGTGGCAATCTCAATGTCCCAGTGATTGGGGTTGCCGGACGACCTTGGACGACGGATCAACTTAGGGAAAGGGCACGTGATAGCCTAGAACATCATGGTGGTGTAGAGAGAGACGCATTTGAGAAACTTTCTGCACTACTCCAATACGTTGCTGGTGACTACAACAAACCAGAAACTTACGAAAAATTACGTCAAGCCCTTGGTGATGCTACTCGTCCCCTGTACTATCTGGCAATTCCACCAAGTCTGTTTGCACAAGTAGTGTCAGGATTGGGCGAATCAGGCTGTGCTAAAAATGCGCGAGTGGTAATTGAAAAACCATTTGGACGGGATTTGGAATCAGCACGCGAGTTAAATCAAATTCTGGCATCAGTTTTTCCCGAATCATCCATTTATCGCATCGACCATTACCTGGGCAAAGAACCACTGCTGAATTTACTCTATTTTCGGTTTGCCAACTCTTTTCTCGAACCCATCTGGAATCGCAACTATGTTGAAAGCATCCAGATTGTGATGGCAGAGGACTTTGGCATTCAAGGAAGGGGGCGCTTCTATGAGGAAACTGGCGCAATTCGGGATGTGGTGGAAAACCACATGCTGCAAATATTGGCTTCAGTGTGCATGGATGCTCCCGCCAGTACGGCTGCCGATTCCATCCGGGATGAAAAAGAGCGTATTCTCAAAGCTATAGGGGAAGTGCAACCCGATGAGATTATTCGCGGTCAATTTTGTAATTACCGTAACGAAGAAGGTGTTTCTCCTGACTCCCAAGTAGAAACTTTTGTTGCCGTGCGGTTATTTATAAATACGTGGCGGTGGTCAGGAGTTCCCATCTACATTCGGGCTGGGAAGAAATTGCCTGTCAAAACTACTGAGGTGATGGTCAAGCTCAAGTGTCCACCTTTAGATGTGTTCCAGGAGGGAGGAAAAGAAAACGGTAATTATGTTCGTTTTTTACTAGATCCAGAGGTAATTGTGGGATTGGGCGCTCGCACTAAAATCCCTGGAGAAGATATGATCGGCTCTACAGTTGAACTCCTAGCCTTTTACGGAGGTGGCGACGAGATGGAACCCTATGAACGTCTATTGGGTGATGCCATGCGGGGCGATCCCAGCTTGTTTGTACGAGAAGATACTGTAGAAGAGGAATGGCGGATTGTCCAGCCAATTCTCGATAACGTCACACCCATTTATGAGTATGAGCCAAATACATGGGGACCACCTGAGTCAGATCAACTGCTCTTGCCAAGGGATCAGTGGAACAACCCATTAGCTAGAGAGTAAGTTACTGCTGTCGAAGTTCCAGAGTTGACAGAGGAAGAACATAAAACAACCTTCCTGACAATAGAAGAATTAAAAACGGGAAATCCTCGAAATAAACCTGACATCAGGCATGATAGTGCCGATAAGCAACACCAACGGGAAGATGAATCCGGGAAATGGGGTTGCGGTGGCTCCAGTTAATCACTAAGGAAATAAATTGGTAATGGGCATCACCGTACCAAACCGGGAAAATTGTACGCTAAGGCTGAAACCAAGATGGGGTAAGCTTTTCAAGAAGTGATTTCCACTATCAAATTGGTGAAATAACTATGGTTCTGCTGCTAGTTTTAATCTAGTTTGAACGAAAAATCGTCGTTTCAGACACTTGAAAATTTCTTAGCGTACAAAAAACCTTTTTTGGCACGGTGATGCCACTTACGCAAAACTACACGCGGTAGGGGCAATTCATGAATTGCCCATAGCATAAAATAAGGGTTTAGGCTATTGTTTGCGTAAGTCCTATATTTGAGAGACTGCTTAACAAACTTGTTGTCGGATAGGCAATTGAATTATAAACTCGGTTCCTTGTCCAAGGGTGGAGAAACACTCTAATTTGCCACGGTGTTTTTCGGTAATGATTTGATAACTGATCGCCATACCCATGCCTGTTCCCTTACCCACAGGTTTAGTGGTGAAGAAGGGATCGAAGATGCGGTTTTTAACATGCTCTGGCATTCCTAAGCCGTTATCAGCGATCGCAATTTCCACCCATTGCGAACTGCTTACTAAGGTACGGATGCTGATTTGACTGGGATTTTCCTTAATCTCTTCATAGGTACGCAAGGCATTTACTTCATCAAGGGCATCGATGGCATTTGCGAGAATATTCATCAAGACTTGATTGAGTTGTCCTGGATAGCATTCTACTTCGGGTAATTTGCCATAATCTCGAATCATTTCAATTGCCGGACGTTCTGGTTTGTCTTTGAGACGATATTGGAGAATCAATAGGGTACTTTCAATACCTTCATGAATATCAACTAGCTTGAATTCCGCCTCATCTATGCGCGAAAAGTTCCGCAGCGATAGCACAATGTTACGAATGCGGTCGGTTCCCATTTTCATCGAAGACAGTATCTTCGGCACATCTTCTATGAGAAATTCCAGTTCTATTTCCTCGGCTAATACGCGAGCTTGCGAGTCATCGCTGAGATAGTGCTGTTCATAGAAGTGGAGCATCCGTAGCAAATCTTGAGTGTATTCAGTCAGGTGGTTAATATTGCCGTGGATAAAGTTCACTGGGTTGTTGATCTCATGGGCAATACCTGCCACCAGTTGACCCAGGCTGGACATTTTTTCGTTTTGCACCATTTGCACCTGAGCATTTTTCAGTTCGCTTAGGGTTTGGTTGAGCTGTCTAGCTTGTATACTTGTAAGAGATGCTAGTTCGTCAATAGCAATAACTTGAGGCAGTGAAGTCCAGCAAGCGATCGCTACCGCTACAAATGCCAGCGTCATCAATACAATAATCAGAACTTCGGAATTGGTGGCATTACTCGCTGGCCGAATCCAGGCACAGATGAACCAGCTAGTTGTTGATGCAGCACAGATGAGAAAAATGAGAATGCTGACCTGAACAACCAGAAAATCCCGGTCTTTGGTTAAGTGGTGGGGTTTTGTGTGCAGTCGTTCCCACCAGGCTGGTCGGAATGGCGCGAAGGGAATGCGACGAATGATCGTATCGAGGGCAATTAGAGCGATCGGCAACATCATACCAATCAGGAAATCTTGCCAACCCCAAGCAACGCCTCCAACCACTAAAGCAATAAATTCTATGAACAGAATCCCAACTGACCAGCGCCCCCATCGGACATCTGGATCTTTGCGGCGCAGCCATAACGCTAGATGAACAAGCATAATTGCCACAAACCAGCACACTCCCGATATCACTAAAATGCTGTTAACATCGCCCCATGCCAAAAATAGGAAGCTACTTAGTAATGTGAAAATGAGGGCAGGTTCTAGCGCTCCTCTATGGGATACCACCCCAAATACTGAAGCCATATTTCCATCTAATGCCCCCTGATACAGAATCCGGGGTGTATTAGATACCGTTGTGGCAGTTCCCAATAAACAGCTAGAGGTAATCAATAGGGTAATTAAAAAACTAGTCTGAGATCCCCAAAATGGTGTAGCTGCTGCCACTAAATTGGTATAGAGATCAGAACCGAGTGATTTATCTCTCACCAGTCGCATCAAGACCCAACTACCCCCAATGTAAACGAAAGGCATTAACCAGGCAAACCACGACAGGAATTTAAGTGTATCCGCAGGTTTTTTACTATCTGCAACAAAGGCCGCGGCGGTTTCAGAGGAGTAGAAAGCATAAGCTGCGTAGAAGTACCACTTCAGCCAATTGGCAGAACTAATGCCACTGAAGCCAGACGGCAATAAGCCGGGACTGTCCGGTGCCAATGCTAACCAGCCTAAGCCTTGAGCAATGAATAGGAAAAGAAAGCCGATTGAAGGTAGCACAAAGAAAAGGTGCAAAATTGCCAGCGTTCGTGACCCACTAAACGCTATGAGGTAGGCAACAAGCGTGAAGCAAATTTCTAGGGGTTTATCTGGCGCAGTCAGACCCAGGGTTTTGAGATGATGTTGCAGTAGATCGGTGAGGACGATCGCATTGATTGGCGGAAACGATACCCAACCCAAATAATAGGCAAAACCTATATATCTTCGCACTAATGGATTGTGAGGCAGCAAGCGAGCCACATAGCTTGGGGTGCCGCCGGAGACATTTTGCCACCTGTTACCAAGTTGACGCATTTGTAGACTTAATAGCATCCCCACCACAACACCGGGAATCCAAACCCACATTGCTGCTGTACCCAGTTCTTGATTAACTGTGGGAGCCAGTGTCAGCCAAGTGAGAAATCCTACAACACTAAATCCCCAGGCTTCTCCAGGTGTGAAAGTGCGCTGTAACCGAATCGGTGTCGAATGCTCCATTTTTGCTTTTCCCTTTGGTTCTCGCCTTGATAGCCCAATTTACTTTCAATCAGAAACCAACCAGCACCCAGTCGGGTGGAAGTTTTCGCTAATTTCGCCAATTTAGTATTCCCCCAGGCGACACCTAATCAACATGAGGATTTACTTATTAAATATTTCACCTAGTTCGAACCACAGAGACGCAGAGAACACAGAGAGAAGAGAAATAGAGAGGATTTTTGCGTCAGTTTTGGGATATTTTTTGATTTGTCAGTCCCTAAGTAGGTAGGCGAGAAAATTTATAACTATATCATTGCGTTGGCATCAGCTTTCCCGCAGGGTACAGAGTGAAGCGAAGTGTTCGCGTAGGGTTTTGTAGAGAAGCAATCGCAAGGGTTTTGAGTATTTTACGTTTCGTTACATACTTAACGCCGTGTGCGACTTTATCTCAAACCTAACCCCCAACCCCAACCCTTGTAGCGTTGGGGAGCAAGAATCAAAGCCTATCACCTTTCGGGGAGAGGAATGGAAGCGGGGTTCCAAGAATAAGTTGCACATCGCGTTAGTTAAGTTTATTTCTGCCTACTGAATTTGTTGTTACTTTCCCCGAATTATTGAAACGAGAAGTCATATTTGCCTCCACGCTCAAGGGCGCGTTTGTAAGCAGGTCGCGTCTGAATGCGATCGACAAATTCTTTCAGCTTTGGCCAGTTCTGAACTTCTTCTTTTTGCATGGCGACTACTTCCAGGGGAAAGCTCATTTGGATATCGGCGGCGGTGAATTCTTCTCCTGCAAACCACGTACTTTTACGAAGTTCACCTTCTATATAGTCAAAGTGAAGTTTAATCTGAGGGGCGACAAATCCCCTAACTACGCTGCTGTCTCCTACCCCGAAATTATCCAAGACCAGCCGCATCACCAGCAGGGGCATTGCCGAGCCTTCAGCGTAATGCAGCCAATATGTATAGCGCAGATGCTCCGGTGTATGGGATGCTGGGATTAGCTGACCATTACCGTAGCGATTAACTAGGTATTCGATAATCGCACCTGACTCAGCAATCGTCAAATCTCCATCTGTGATTACTGGTGACTTGCCGAGGGGATGGACTTGGCGCAGCGATTCCGGTGCCATCATCGTCTTTGGATCGCGTTCATAAAATTTGATCTCGTATTCGATACCTAATTCCTCCAGCAGCCACAGCACACGCTGCGATCGCGAGTTGTTAAGATGATGCACGGTTATCATAAAAGGTTCCTCTTTTGGTTGCGTATTACTATCTGATCTCGGCTAATCTCCAACTATATTATTAGACAGACTTTTCCAGCCGAATTCCCCTAATTGGGTGGTTTTCTTGTTTCTAATTGGTATAAATTTGAGTTAGTTGATTCTAGATAAATTAGAAACTGGCGCATCTGCTTTTACCAAAAGTGACCAGAGATGCACAGGCAATAGTCAAAATAGTTACTGCATAAAAAACCTCATTTGTTTCATTTATGGCTTTAGTCATTGCCGGGGAACGTAGTGGAGTGGGCAAGACAACAGTCACCCTCACCCTTTTAGCATCTTTACGCCGTCGCGATCGCCTGGTGCAATCTTTTAAGGTAGGCCCGGACTACATTGATCCGATGTTTCATCGACACGTAACCGGTCGTGCTTGTCGCAATTTAGACCCAGTGCTGACTTCTGAAGCCTATGTTCAGCAATGTTTTGCCCGTCATAGTCATCTGAGTGAATATGCCCTAGTGGAAGGGGTAATGGGGTTATTTGATGGAGTAAAGGGGAGTAGGGAGTGGGGAGTGGGGAGTGGGGAAGCAGAGGAGGAGGAGAAGAATAATAATGCCCAATGCCCAATACTTCTCTACGAGACGCTACGCGTAGCTTGCTTCCCCGAAGGGGTACGCTCAGTACAAGTGCCCAATGCCCAATGCCCAACTGACTTTGCGAGTACTGCACATATTGCGCGGCTTTTAGATTTGCCTGTGGTGTTGGTGATTGATTGTAGTCGTTTATCTGGTTCTGTCGCGGCGATCGCTCACGGCTACTGCTCTTTTGATCCCCGAATTAAAATAGCTGGGGTAGTATTAAATCGCGTGGGGAGCGATCGCCATCTCTCTCTCCTCAAAGATTCCCTAGAACCCCTACAATTACCCATTCTCGGCGTACTGCGCCGTCAAGATAACATCACAATTCCCGATCGCCATTTGGGTTTAGTACCCACAGCCGAACTTCCCGAACTCAACGCTTTAATTGATCGCCTCGCCGATTTAGGAGATAGTTGCTTTGATTGGCAACGCTTATTACCTTTGTTAAAATCAAAACCTCTCCCTCATCCCTCTCATCCTCCTCATCGCCCCTCCTCTGTCAGAATTGCAGTAGCCCGCGATCGCGCTTTTAATTTTTACTACCAAGACAATCTCGATTTGCTACAACAGCTTGGTGCAGAACTGGTTTTCTGGAGTCCCTTAGAAGATGCTGATATCCCAAAAGATATCCAGGGAATGTATTTTGGGGGTGGTTTCCCAGAAGTTTTTGCCCAGCAATTAGCAGAAAATATCAGCGTTCGTGATGCAGTGAAAACGGCAATACTTAAAGGAATGCCCACAATTGCCGAATGTGGCGGATTGATGTATTTGTGTGAGCAAATTACCGATTTTGAAGGCAAATCTTGGCCAATGGCGGGAGTTTTACCGACATCTGCTGTGATGGGTGGGCGTTTAACTTTGGGCTATCGTCGGGCAGTCGCTTTGCAAGATAATCTGTTAGTTAATGCAAATACAACTGTTTACGGACATGAGTTTCATCGTTCCCATTTAACCGTAACTCCCACTCAGCCCTTATTTGCAACCTCTCGCTACGACTCTGAAGAAAATATGGGATGCGAAGGATGGGGTTTACCTACAAATGTTCATGCTTCTTATGTGCATTTGCATTGGGGAGAAAGTGTAGAGATTCCCCAGCAGTTTCTTAAAGAATGTCTGAAAGTAGCATCTTTGAGAGAGTAATAGTTAAATGCACAGCGCGTTCGCCTTTGGTGTCTCGTAGAGAGAAATAATACGCCCTTATTATAGCGGTTCCCACTCAAATGCGGTACAAAATTATATCGCAAGGTGTAGGGGCAATTCATGTAGACACGAACGCGAGTGCGTCTCCAAGAGTTGCGGCTTCCCGCAGGGTATTGCCCCTATGGGTGTACCCCACGTGAACGAGAACTGCTATAAATCCCCTAAATTTATTTATGGGGATTATCTTTTTGCTTTTTACTTCTTAAAACCTTCGTGCAAGCAGCATTGAATTCCGTTATCTCGTAGCATTCTTGCCTAGTTGTGACTAATTAATTATATATACAAGTTACGGAATGTTTATTCTGCCAAATTCTTGGGAAATATTAAAGTTATAAACTTCTTCTAAAGATTTTAACTTGACGCTATGACAACACTGGCAGCAATCCCCGATTCAAATCTATTGCCGTATATCCCTGGATATGCCATTGTTGAGCAGCTCTATGCAGGTTCTCAGACAATAGTTTATCGAGCAGTGCAGGAGTCAAGTCAGCGTCCAGTGGTGATTAAACTATTACGGCAAGACTACCCCACCTTTAGCGAATTATTACAGTTTCGCAACCAGTATACAATTACCAAAAATCTTAACATTCCTGGCATAATCCATCCATTAAGCCTACAAGCATACGGTAACAGCTATGCCTTAGTGATGGAAGACTTTGGCGGCATTTCCCTACGGGATTATACGCAAAATTATGCCCTATCTTTACGGGAAATTTTAGAAATAGCCCGACAAATTGCTGATATTCTCCATGATGTCTGCCAGGATCGAGTCATCCACAAAGATATCAAACCTGCTAACATTCTGATTCATCCAGAATCGCACCAAGTCAAGCTGATTGACTTCAGTATTGCCTCTCTCCTGCCCCGCGAAAACCAGGAAATCCAAAATCCCAATGTTTTGGAAGGAACCCTTGCCTATCTTTCCCCAGAGCAAACCGGACGAATGAATCGTGGTATTGATTACCGCAGTGATTTCTATGCTTTAGGTGTGACATTGTACGAACTTTTGACCGGACAATTACCGTTTGAGTCCGACGATCCAATGGAGTTAATACACTGTCATTTAGCCAAGCTTCCACTCGCCCCACACAGCATTAATCCAAAAATTCCCGCGATCGCCTCAGAGATAGTATTGAAGTTGATGGCAAAAAATGCCGAAGATCGCTATCAGAGCGCCTTGGGTTTGAAGTATGACTTAGAATGCTGTCTCAATCAATGGAAAGCAACGGGGAGAATAGAAACCTTTGTCTTGGGACAACGGGATGTGTGCGATCGCTTCATGATCCCCGAAAAACTCTATGGGCGAGAAACAGAAGTTGCCACCTTGCTCAAAGCTTTTGAGCGTGTCGCTAATGGCAGTTCAGAAATGATGCTAGTAGCAGGATTTTCCGGGATTGGTAAAACTGCGGTGATCAATGAAGTCCATAAACCGATTGTCAGACAACACGGTTACTTCATCAAAGGCAAATACGATCAGTTCGGGCGGAATATTCCGTTCAGTGCCTTGATGCAAGCCTTTCGTGATTTGATGGGACAACTACTGAGTGAGAGTAATGTCCAATTGGCGGCGTGGAAAGCGAAAATTTTGGCTGCTGTGGGTGAAAACGGACAAGTGATCGTTGATGTGATTCCTGAACTAGAGCGAATTATCGGTCAACAGCCGCCAGTCCCGGAACTATCTGGTAGTGCTGTCCAAAATCGTTTCAATTTGCTCTTTCAGAAATTTATCCAGGTTTTCACCACCACTGAGCATCCGCTGGTGATGTTTCTAGATGACTTGCAATGGGCAGATTCGGCTTCTCTGAACTTGCTGCAATTATTGATGAGTGAAGCCAGTTCTGGATCTTTACTGATTTTGGGTGCCTATCGAGATAATGAAGTGTTTCCGACTCATCCCTTGATGCTAATGCTGGAACAAATTCAGCAAGCCGAAGCTACTGTCAATACGATTATCCTGGAACCCTTGGTGGAAATAACGGTGAATCAGTTGGTGGTAGACACCTTGATTTGTCCCGATGAACTGGCTCAACCCTTGACGCAGTTGGTATATCAGAAAACTCAAGGGAATCCCTTTTTTACAACCCAGTTTCTCAAAGCACTGCACGAGGAGGGTAGGATTCAGTTCGACCCAGAACTGGGTTATTGGCGATGTGACATGGTTTCGGTGCGACAGTTGGCATTGACCGATGGAGTGGTAGAGTTCATGGCATTGCAGTTGCAGAAACTTCCGGTGGAGACACAGGAGATTTTGAAACTGGCGGCTTGTATTGGCAACCAATTTGATTTGAATACCTTGGCAATGGTCTCTGAAAAATCACCTATTGATACGGCGATCAACTTATGGACGGCGTTACAAGAAGGGCTAATTCTCCCCATTAGCGAAACCTACAAGTTCTTCCAATCAAATAACTCAGACAACATCGATTGCGGTAGTCAGATTGCCGTTCCTTATAAATTCTTGCACGATCGCGTCCAACAAGCTGCCTACGGTCTGATTCCAGAAGATATTAAACAGTCTACCCACTTCAAAATCGGGCAACAACTGTGGGCAAATACGCCTGAAGCAGAGCGAGAAGGGAAAATTTTTGAAATTGTCAATCAATTGAATTACGGGCTGGGATTGACATCTCAAAAAACTTTTCCCGGATTGTTGCATGTACACAACTCTGGTGACGAAATCTCCAGGCTGGAAGAATTGGATCAAGCTCAACGGAATCAACTGGCTCAACTGAACCTGCAAGCAGGACAAAAAGCTAAGGCTGCAACCGCCTATGAAACGGCAAGTAAATACTTCACAGCAGGGCTGACAGTGCTTCCAGAAAACGGTTGGGAACATGATTACGACCTGACCCTTGCCCTTCATACAGAAGCGGCTGAAATTGAGTACTTAACTGCCCATTTCGAGCAGGCAGAACGGCTTTCAGAAATTGTTCTTCAGCACGCCCAGGATTTGCTGCAAAAGGTCAAGATGTATGAAATTAGGATCTATTTCTACATTGCTCAGAATCAAATGCTGGCAGCGATCGACACCTCTCTACAAGTGCTGGAGTTTTTGGGTGAACCGCTGTTTAAAGAACCCCCACTAGAGTTAGCGATCGAGGATTTAATGAACCTGCCAGAGATGCTCGATCCGCACAAGTTAGCAGCCATGCGAATTGCGATCACAATGGTCACTCCCAGCCTGAACGCTAAACCAGATATGTTACCACTGATTGCTTACACATTAGTGAACCTATCGATTCAATTTGGCAACTCGGCATTTTCAGCATTTGGCTACACCTTTTATGGCCTGGTTTTATGTGGTAGCCCAACCGGAATTGAAAGAGGCTATCGGTTTGGACAATTAGGATTAAAATTGCTGGAGCTATTCAACGACAGGAAATTGTATGCAAAAGTGATTAACATTTTTGATGTGTTTGTGCGGCACTGGCGGGAACCCGCTCGCAAAACGATCGCTCCCCTACGTGAAGCTATTCAGGTGGGATTAGAAGCGGGTGATGTCGAGTATGCCTGCTACAACGCCTCCTCCTACTGTAACTATCTTTTCTTCGTTGGTGAAACACTGGAGCAGGTGAATCAGCAACAGCAAAAATACATTGATCTGTTGTTGAAATTCAAACAAGAGTATCAAATTTACTTCGGGCAGATTTGTCGTCAGCTGGTGTTGAATTTGATGGGAGCAGCAGAAGATTCCCTAATACTCGTTGGGGAGAGTTTCGACGAGCGGAAAATGCTGCCGATTTTAATTGAAACTCAAAACGGAACTCTCTTGTTCCTGCTTCATCTGGCAAAGACGATTCTTCTATTCATCTTTCAGGACTATCAGCAGGCACTCATCCATGCTCAAGAAGCCGAAAAATACCAGGGAAACATGGTTGGCTTCTTGCAGTTTGCGGAACATAATTTTTACTACTCCCTCGCACTCCTGGCTAGCTGTTCAAATGGCAATCAGGCAGAGCAACAATCGGCACTAGAAAAAGTTGCAGAAAACCAGAAATTGATGAGTCAGTGGGCGTTCCACGCTCCCGCCAATCATCAACACAAATACGATTTAGTAGAAGCAGAGCGGGCAAAAATTTTGGGTCATTTAGACGCAATAACCTACTATGACAAAGCCATTCAGGGGGCAAAAGAAAACGGCTATATCCAAGAAGAAGCACTCAGCAATGAGCTAGCCGCCAAATTCTACCTTGCTTGGGGCAAAGAGAAGGTGGCCGCAGACTATATACAACAAGCCTACTACTGCTACGCCCATTGGGGTGCAAAGGCGAAAATCGCCCATTTAGAACAACAATATCCGCTACTACTAACAGCCTTTCTCCCACCGACTAATTTTGCCATCACATCTGCGGAAACCATCGCCTCAACTTTGATGAAGAGTGTAACTAAAAGCTCTAGTAACCAAAATTTATACTTGGATTTACAAGCGGTGATGAAAGCTGGACAAGCCATCTCTCAAGAAATTGAATTAGAGAAACTGTTGGCAACCTTGATGCAGATCGCGATCGCCAATGCTGGCGCACAAATCGGTCATTTTGTTCTTTGCCAAGAGGAACAATGGTTAGTTGTAGCTCAAGGCGATCAACAACTGGTAAAAACCTTAGAAATTCCCCTGGAGGAATACCCAGAAATTCCCCAAAGTTTGATTTATACAGTAGCAAGAACTCAAGAGACGGCTGTGTTTGAAGACTTGAGTGATTCAGTGCAATTTGCCAGCGATCGCTACATCATCACTCACCAACCCAAATCAGTTTTATGTAGTCCCATTAGTCGCCAAGGAAAACTCATCGGTATTTTGTACCTAGAGAACAACTTAACTTTAGGCGCTTTTACCAGCGATCGCATCGAGATTCTCCAACTCCTAACTAGTCAAGCCGCTATCTCTGTGGAAAATGCCCGTTTGTATCAACAAACCGAAAACTATTCTTACACCCTAGAAGCAGAGGTAGAACACAAAACCCAAGTTCTCAACCAAAAAGCCCAAGATTTAGAGCAGACTTTGAAAAAATTGCAGCAAACTCAAGGACTATTAATTCATAGCGAGAAAATGTCATCCCTTGGTCAATTGGTAGCTGGTGTTGCTCACGAAATTAACAATCCAGTTAATTTTATTAAGGGTAATCTCATCCATACAGAAAATTACATTCAAGATATGATGAGTTTGCTGATACTTTATGAGCAGGAATATCCCCAACCTAGTCCAGCTATTCGAGCGATGAAGGAAGAAATTGAGCTTGATTTTCTGTTTAAAGATGCCAATCAAACCTTAGAATCTATGAAGGTTGGTAGCGAGCGCATCAGCAAAATTGTCCAGAGTTTACGCAACTTTGCTCGCTTAGATGAAGCCGAAATCAAAGCTGTAGATTTACACAGTGGGATTGAAAGCACGCTGTTAATTTTGCAACATCGCTTACAATCTGCTGAAAATCAACCCGAAGTGCGCGTCATTAAGGAGTATGGCAATCTACCTTTAGTTACTTGCTATCCTAGCCAGTTGAATCAAGTCTTCCTGAATATTATTAACAATGCCATTGATGCGATTCGAGATAATCCCCAAAGCAGCGAACACCCAGAAATTCGGATTCGTACTGGAGTGATAGATCGTGAATGGTTACGAATTGCGATCGCTAATACAGATAGTACGATTCCTGTAAGTCTGCAAGAGCGGATTTTTGAACCGTTTTTTACCACAAAGCCCGTTGGTCGTGGTCAAGGTTTGGGGTTATTTGTTAGCTACTCTATTATCCAACAACATCGCGGTACTTTAACTGTGCGTTCTCAGCCCACTGAGGGAACTGAATTTGAGATTGTTCTCCCTATCTATTGAAAAAGGGACTGGGGACTGGGGACTGGGGACTGGGGACTGGGAAAATTGTTCGGGGATTCAAACCACTACCCAAGTGAAATACACACGTAGGGGCACAGCAGTGCTGTGCCCTTGGGATCATCTGTACCTCACGCCTGTTGTAATCTGCTGTAATTCTTACACAATAACCACTCTGCTTTCATTCTTCTAAACTCATACTTGCCACTTTAAGTATTGGTGAATAAAATAGTAGTATTAAAACATACTGTTTTACGATGAAAAATTCTCCTGAAAGTTCTCAAAAAGACCTCAGTCTACCCAAGATAGAAGTAGACCAGATGCTTCTGGAATGGCAAGAAAATCCAGCAGTTTACGTAAATGATATATGCATCCATCAGTTGTTTGAATATCAAGTAGAAAAAACACCTGAGCAAATTGCGGTCATTTTTGAAGACAAACAAGTTTCTTATCAAGAACTTAACCAACGAGCTAATCAACTAGCGCACTATCTACAAACCCTGAATGTCAAACCGGAGGTACTAGTTGGCATTTTCCTGGAGCGATCGCTGGAAATGATTGTTGGACTATTAGCAATCCTCAAAGCAGGCGGAGCTTATGTCCCCTTAGATCCAGCCTATCCCTCAGAGCGCCTGGCTTTAATGCTAGAGGACTCACAGTTATCGATACTGCTGACACAACAAAATTTACTTTTAAAGCTTCCAGACTATCAGGCCCATATAGTTTGTCTAGATCGTGATAGTGAGGCAATTACTCAACAAAACCAGGAGAATCTGACCAGCCTAGTTACAGATAAAAACCTGTCTTATGTCATTTACACCTCCGGTTCGACTGGTAAACCGAAAGGGGTAGCTATTGAACATCACAGCACAGTCGCTCTGTTGCATTGGGCAAGAGAAGTTTTTACAACAGAGGATCTAGCTGGAGTGCTGGCCGCAACATCTATTTGCTTCGATCTCTCAGTTTTTGAAATATTTGTTCCCCTCAGTTGGGGTGGTAAGGTGATTTTGGCAGAAAATGCCTTGTATTTACCGACCTTACTTGCCGCTCAAGAAGTCACTCTCATCAATACAGTGCCATCTGCGATCGCCGAGTTACTGAGAATTCAAGGTATACCCGCTTCTGTTCGCATCGTTAACTTAGCCGGTGAAGCTCTACAAAATCGTTTGGTGCAGCAGATATATGCGTTGGACAATATTCAAAAAGTCTTTAATCTATACGGCCCTACGGAAGATACGACCTATTCCACATTTGCCTTGGTGAAGAAAGGTGACAGCATCGTCACCATTGGTCGTGCGATCGCCAACACATACTGTCTTCTGTTGGACGAAGAAATGCAGATAGTACCCACAGGTGTTTCTGGAGAACTATACATTGGCGGTGAGGGACTAGCCAGAGGCTATCTCAACCGTCCAGAACTGACAGATCAGCGATTCATCCCCAACCCATTCAACAATTCAAAATTCAAAATTCAAAATTCAAAATTATATAAAACAGGCGACTTAGCTCGCTACTTACCAGACGGCAACATTGAGTATATTGGGCGCATTGACCAACAAGTAAAGATTCGCGGCTTCCGTATTGAGCTAGGAGAAATTGAAACTGCACTGTGGCAACATCCTGATGTGCAAGAAACTGTAGTGATTGCTAAAGAATTTTCCCCTAGTGACCAACGCCTAATAGCTTACGTAGTTCTCAAGCCCGAATCATCAGACACGAATGTTGGTAATTTACGCCATTTTCTCAAACAGAAATTGCCTGACTACATGATCCCTTCTCGCTTTGTGCAATTGAGTGCTTTACCCTTAACAGCTAACGGAAAAGTTGATCGTCAGGCGCTCCCAGCACCCGTTCAAACTTTGAATGCAAATCAGAAGTTTGTCGCTCCTCGCACTCCTATTGAGGAACGAGTAGCAGAAATTTGGTCTAATGTATTGGGTCTAAAAAACATTGGCGTTCATGACAATTTCTTAGCGTTGGGAGGACATTCCTTACTAGCCTTTCAGATCCTCTGCCGTATCCGCGATATCTTTCAAGTTGAGTTGACAATGCGGCATTTCTTTGAAGCGCCCACCATCTCTGAAATAGCTGACAGCATTATACAAGCACAACAGGAAGACAGAGGATGTTCTGTTGTGCCAATACAATCTATTGGGCGCGATGGCGATTTACCGCTTTCCTTTGGGCAAGAACGGTTGTGGTTTCTTAACGAGTTAGTACCCAACCATGCTTTTTACAATGTTTCCGAAGCCTTTCGCCTCAGAGGTGTACTCAACTCCACAATATTAGAACAAAGTTTGAATGAAATTATCAATCGCCATGAAATCCTCCGAACTACCTATTCCAGCTTGAAGGGACAACCCATACAGATCGTCCACTCAACTTTTCCCATCAAACTCTTAGTTGTGAATCTCCAAGGGCTGTCTCCAGACGATCGGGAATCTCAAATCCGTCAGCTGATCCTTGAAGAAGCCCAACGTCCTTTCGATTTAGTTCAAGGGCCATTGCTGCGAACAACATTGCTGCAATTGAGTTCAGAGGAACATATATTCCTTCTCAACCTACACCATATTCTTTGTGATGATTGGTCTTTAAGTGTTCTTTTCGAGGAACTGTCAACTCTGTATCCAGCTTTTTCCACTGGCAACCCCTCTCCTCTGCCTGACTTAGCTATTCAGTATGCAGACTTTGCAGCTTGGCAACGGCAGTGGCTGCAAGGTGAAATTTTAGATAATCAGCTTCCATATTGGCAGCAACATTTGAGTGGTAATCTACCCATATTAGAATTGCCCACCGATTATCCACGACCATTAGAGCCAAGATATCAGGGGGCGCGTCAATCGGTTCTGATCCCCAAATCCGTAACAGATGCCCTCAATGTTCTCTCGCGCCAAGAGGGTGCTACCTTGTTTATGACCTTGTTGGCAGCATTCCAGACACTCCTATTTCGCTACACAGGGCAAGAAGACATTTTAGTAGCTGCTCCGATTAGCAACCGCCACCGTTCTGAATTAGAAGGACTAATTGGGTTTTTGCTCAATACTTTGGTATTGCGAACGAACTTGTCTGATTCCCCAAGTTTCCGGCAGTTGTTAGTCCGAGTCCGGGAAGTAGCTTTATGGGGTTATAGCTACCAAGACCTACCGTTTGAGAAGCTAGTTGATGCCCTACAGATCGAGCGGGACTTGAACCAGAATCCACTGATTTCAGTGATGTTTCATCTTCAGAATACCCCAAAGCCTCAGCTGACTGTTCCCGGATTGACAATGAACCGTCTGGAAATTGATAACGGGACATCCAAGTTCGATCTATACCTGGAACTGCGCGAGACAGCAGCAGGGATATCAGGCAACTTGGAATATAATACTGACCTATTTAAAGCTGAGACGATCGCTCTGATGGTGGAAAATTTTTCTACTCTATTGCAGAGTATTGTCTCTAACCCAGACCAGACAATTTCCAACTTCCCCCTGTTAAGCTTCCCTGGCGATCGGCAAACTCAGCGAATATACAACGGCAATATAGATATTCCCAGTCTACTAGAGCCTGAAATGGATAGAAGCGATTTGGAAGCAGCATTTGTTGCACCTCGGACTCCAATTGAGGAACAAATGGCTGAAATTTGGAGCAGAGTTCTGGCGATCGAAGAAGTTGGGATTCACGATAATTTCTTTGAGCTTGGCGGTAATTCCCTACTAGCATCTCAGTTGATTTTTTTTGTGAGAGAAACCTTTCAATTAGATTTACCTCTAAAAAGCTTGTTTGAAAAATCTACTATAGAAGCGCTGGCTCAGGTAATAGAGAGAGTGCGTCGGGATGGCGTTTCTACTTTAACCAGTGCCATCGATCTAAAATCCGAGGTAGTACTCGATCCCGCCATCGATGCTCAAGGAAGGCCTGCTGCTCAGATCAATGAATTGCGTCATGTTTTTCTCACAGGAGCTACAGGCTTTTTGGGGGCTTTTTTAATTGATGAACTGCTACATCAAACTCAAGCAAAAATATACTGCCTGGTGCGCTCTCCGAACGAGCATGAAGGGTTAAAAAAGATTCAACAAAACCTAGAAAAATATTCCCTTCATCACCCAAATTTTAGCTCTCATGTGATTGCGATTCCGGGAGACTTAGAACAGCCATACTTGGGTCTTTCTAGCAAACAGTTTGAAAAACTAGCTCTGCAAATTGATGCTATTTATCACAGTGCTGCCCAAGTCAATTTTGCTAAACCATACTCTGCAATCAAGGCATCCAATGTTCTCGGAACTCAAGAAGTTCTCAGATTAGCTTGTCTGGGCAAAATTAAACCAATGCATTACATTTCTACCATTGCTGTTTTTGGTGCAATCAACCATTTTACAGGACAAAAAGTAGTTTATGAAGATGACGATATCGAGCTTTCTAAAGACTATGTTGCTCTGGATCTTGGCTATTCTCAAACCAAATGGGTAGCCGAAAATCTTGTATGGGTTGCCAAGTCTAGGGGAATACCTGTTAGCATCTTCAGAACAGGATTTCTTATGGGAGATAGCGGTACAGGTGTTGCTCATACAAAAGATGCTTATGTGCCTAGAGTTATTAAAGGATGCATACAGCTTGGTAGTTATCCGGAACTCATAGATCAAAAAGAAGAATTGATTCCTGTGGATTATGCCGCTAGAGCAATTGTCCATTTATCTAAAAAGCAAGAATCTCTAGGAAAAGCTTTCCATATAGTACCGCCACCAGACCAAAATATTCCAATCATCGAGCTTTTTGAGTTTATTTGTTCTTATGGTTACCAACTCAAGAAGTTACCATATACTCAGTGGAAAGATGAGCTAATTGCAAGTTTCAGGCACTCTCAGGAAAATGCTTTACATCCGCTTTTATCGATGATGTCTGAAAAAGTCTATCAAAATTCTTTGACAATCATGGAATTGTATCAAAATACAGTTGATTATGACTATCAGAATACCCTCAATGGATTGGCAGATTCTGCAATTGTTTGTCCACAAATGGATATTAAACTCCTAGATAAATACTTCTCATATTTCGTTAGTAGTGGTTTTTTAAATTCACCACCTTTAAGACAGGAGTAAATGTTCACGCTATAATTTTCAGCTTCACATTCCTTGATCTAACTCACTCGAAGGAACAAAGATTAGTCAGATTAACCCTTTTCTGTCATTCTCCGTAATTTCTATTTACGGAGAGTGATAATACGGTTCAGTTAAAGCTAGAAAGCGATTAGTTATTAGAACTATAGGACTAGTATTTGATTTTTGAAATACACGTAGTAGACTGTCTAGGCTAAAATAGTGCATTAGACGTAGGTAGGTGGGTGGAGCGGAGCGCAACCCAACATATATCATCAGGATGTTGGGTTACGCAAAGCCTCCACCCAACCTACATTTTTTTGCTACCGAGATTTTTTCAGAAATCAAATATGATTCCTATAGCCCTTTCAAGGTGTTGTGTAAGTAAGTCGGTGCTAATATTTCCAGCTATGTTAAGGAATTTTAATGTAGGGTGTGTTGTCGCCAAGCGCCGCACCCTCAACAATCTCAGGTGCGTTAGCCTACGGCATAACACACCCTACAAATACTTAGATTTTTTCAGAAATCAAATATGATTCCTATATCAGCAGGTTGGAACTATCAGAGCGATTACTAAGCCATCCACAGCGAAGTGTGATCTCAACATTTACACTCTGTTCTGAATGGCACTAAGAAAAGCCAAAACGTCTATAAATTATGGGTTCGGAAATGAGTGCTGAACTTACTCTCTGCTAAAAACCCCCGGATTTGTTCGTGGGGGATTCGTTACACTCATGTCGTCATTCAATCTGCGAATCAGACGGGATAACTCACGAATGATATTCACCGCGATTTCGGGAGTTTCTTCGATCGCATCATAAAGTTGCTCTTGGGTCAGTTCTAAAAATTCACAAGGTTCCAGAGTCGTGGCGCTGGCGGAACGAGGTTGAGTATCAAATACTGCCATCTCACCAAAGTATTTTCCCTGTTCCACCTCTGCCAACTGTTTATTCCCAATGTGAACTTTAACTCTACCTGACACCACAATATAGAGCGATCGCCCTTCTTCTCCCTGTCGAAAGATGGTGTAATTAGCTGGGAATGATAATTCGTTCATTACTGAAGTGAGCCGCACAATAAAATCATCCCGCAATTCCTTAAAAATCGGGACTCGCCGGACAAATAATAAACGGTCAACACTGGTTAGCATAATTACAAGTTAAACATCAAACATTACTGTAAATTTTCAAACCGAAGCCAGAGCGCAATTAGTCATATTAACCGATGTTGAACGCTAGTAGCCAAGGATATCTCAGGTTTTACCATCTGACAAGAGTTCTGTTCAATCGGAGCGATGCCTAGGTTGGTAAACTACGCACAGAATATAGCGCTTCTCGTTCGGATGCAATACATTTTGACCTCACCTCCATTCCAGTATTCTAAAAGGAGAGAGGCTTTGAATTTTACTCCCCAACGCTAGAAGGGAAGGGGAACCGCTATATAACTCAAACAATAGCTCAATATTAGGTATTCTCTCGTTCCGATATGGAGCATGGAAACGAGGAAAACATAATAGTCAAGTTATCAATCACTTTTACTTATCATTTTAAAAAACAATCCCTTTGTCTTAATTTGCTTAAATTTTCAATCACTTGAATTTATTAATTTGAATCAAAATAATATTTGCTCTTATCAATCAAGTTATCTAAAGTGAGAATAAAGCACATTATCGATGGCTCTTATAAAAGCAAGCCAACCACTACAAATCAGCCTTATGAAGGAACTAATGAATCAATCAAATTCTAAAAAATTAACTCAGTGGCTCGTAACTGCCGTATTTCTAGTAGTTGTAGCGGGATTTACTCTGCTTGTCCAGCCCAGCGCTAGAGCGCAAGCACTAACACCATCCATACCCACGGAATCTGAACTAGCTCCGGTAGTATCTCCAATTGAATCACCAATGGAGTCTGTAACAGCACCAGCAATATCTCCGATGGAATCACCAATGGAGTCTGTAACAGCACCAGTAATATCCCCGGTGGTATCGCCAATAGTGTCTGTAGCAGCAAACGTTAGACATTTATTGCAAACCAATGAATGTGTCGGATGTAACCTGACTGGAGCAATGTTAAAGGACGCAAACCTACAAGCGGCAAACTTAGAGGGTGCTAACTTACAAAATGCAGACTTAGAAAGAGCTAACTTACAACAAACAAACTTACAAGGAGCTAACTTTCAAGGAGCAGATTTAGGCAAGGTAAACCTTTTGGGAGCAAACCTGGTGGGAGCAAACCTACTTGATGCAGACTTAGAGAAAGCCAACTTTCTCGGAGCTAACCTGCAAATGGCTAACCTGCAAAACGCAGACTTAGAAAAGACAAATCTCACAAATGCAAACATCCAAGGAGCTAACCTGATGGGCGTTGATTTGGAAGATGCAATCAGACCAGAAGGATTCGCCATTCAGTAATTAAACTGAAGTTAACCGGATAAATTTAATCACAAACCTTAAAAGCCTGATTCAGCTATGAATCTGACTTTTCACGTTATGTGGAAAAGTCCACCAAAAACCTAACCCCCTAACCCCCTTCCCTAGGAGGGAAGGGGGAAAATTCAAAGTCTCTCTCCTTAAAGGAAGAGAGAAATAGAAGTGAGGTTTTCCAGATGCTGCTGAATTGTCAGAGCTATGAATACAGGCTTTAACTAATTAGTTGAAGATCCCCCTAAATCCCCCTTGAAAAGGGGGACTTTGATTCTTCCCCCTTTTTTAAGGCAGGGCTGTTTCATTCGTTCAGATCAGAATTTTGTCAAGAGTATCAACCAGAAAATTTAGTGAGTTGGTAATCGAAAAATTACTGTTTCAATCGGTAAATTTAAGTGCGATCGCCTGGTTTTTGACCCAATTAGAGTGTTTAAAAACCTGATTTTTTTGACTGATACGCTTGTAAATTAAGGTCTTTTAGGGAATGAATCAGCCCTGCTTTTTTAAGGGGGGTTAGGGGGGATCTCCAACGGGAGCATCCCACTTTTTTTAGTAGTGCAAAAGTACTAATTGTCAAACCATCCATTCTGCGGAGATTCAGATTTTATTCTCTAACCGCGAAATAAAAACTGGGATGCACCCTCTCCAAGTGCCTAAAATTATAGCCAACCACTTTTAAAACATCCTCTTAGAGGAAAGGCTTGCTTGGGGGGTGAATTGGCAAAATATTATCAGTCAATTAGTTCCATTAATTCCTTTGTTTTCAAATTAGCCGCCACAGGTTGAGAACATGCAATCTGAGGAGAGATAGAGCAAATCGCATCTGTAGTTGTTTCAAAACAATTTGATAACCCAATTGTTTTTAACAATCCTGTACGCTCTAGTAGTTGTTGGACTTCGGGTTGTAAACCTGTGAGAATTAAGCGGCAATTGTGCCGTTCTAAGTCATGATAAATATCCTCTAAAGCTACTAACCCAGTTGTGTCCATATTTGGGACAAACCGCAACCGCAGAATTAAATACTTTACTTCCGGTTCATCGCGGAGGAAGGTAGCAAAGCGTTCAGCAGCACCAAAAAATACGGGGCCATCTACCCGATAAACGGCAATTTCTTTACCTAATTCCAGAGGTGTACCAGGGGGAAATACTTCGGTTTCAGGTATTTTAACTAGGCTTAAATCGCTCATCCGTTTGATAAACAAGGCTCCGGCTGCAATCAATCCCACTTCCACAGCGAGAACTAAGTCAAACAAGATTGTCACTAGCCAGGTGAGAATCATCACCGCAAAGTCGGAGTAGGTAGCACGCATCAATAAACCAATGGCTTCCCACTCAATCATCCGCAGGCTAACCACCATCAGAATGCCAGCAAGTGCAGCTAAAGGAATCTGTGCTGCTAGGGGTGCTAAAGTTAAGACGATGATGGCTAAGGCAAGGCCGTGAATTACCCCAGATAGTCGGGTTTTCCCACCAGAACGGACATTTACAGCAGTCCGAGCGATCGCACCTGTGGCGGGAATACCACCAAAAAATGGCACAATCATATTAGCCAAACCTTGACCAATTAATTCGCGATCGCTATTATGTTTCTCGCTGACAGTCATCCCATCAGCCACTACTGCCGATAGCAACGATTCAATACTTCCCAGTGCAGCTAAAGCCAAAGCCGGGTTAATTAGTTCTCGAATCACGCTAAAATCATTCCAATGGGGAATACCTTGAGGCATCGGTAAAGATTGAGGAATAGTGCCAATTGTTGGTACATTCAGATGGAAAGAAGATGCGATCGCAGTTGCCAACACCAGCCCCACTAAAGAACCTGGTATTGTCGTATTAATCCTCGGCCACAAAACATTAGTTGCAATCACCACCACTGCCAAGCCAACTGCTGCCCAATTTAGAGCTTCTACATGAGTTAGACTTTGCCAAAGTCCCGGCAAAAAATGTTCACTACGTGGTAATGTTAAACCAAAGAAATTATTTAATTGACCACAAAAAATAATAACGGCAATACCATTAGTAAAACCTGCCGTCACTGGATAAGGAATAAACTTTACTAACTGTCCAAGTTTGGCAACCCCCAAGGCAATTTGGATAATCCCAGCCATCACCCCAGCAATCCAAACTTTCTCAAGGCCGTACTTGGCGACAATTCCCACCAAAACCACAGCCATTGCACCTGTTGGCCCTGTAATCTGTACTGATGAACCACCAAAAATTGCGGCGACAATTCCCGCCACAATCGCCGTGTAAAGTCCCGCCTTTGGTTCCACACCACTAGCCACCGCAAAGGCTAAAGCCAAAGGCAATGCTACCACTGCTGCTGTTAGTCCTCCCGTCAAATCGCCACGCAGTCCGCTAAAGAAGCGACTCAGACGCAAAAGCAGTGGTTCTTTGAGGATATCAGATGTTGCCATATCGTCATTTTCAACTCTTGTACACAATTTGTTGAAGCACACACAAATGTTATTCGATCTTTTCGGTAGATTTCATCAGGGTTGTGGAATATTTCGCCATTGGGTGTGCGTTTTTTGTTCAAGTTCGCCTATTTACTGATTAATAAAAGCACAGGTTTCCTTGACATAGTGTATGTAGTGTGTATTGTACCGTGTGCGATCGCTACCTAGAGTCTCAGTTACAGAGATAAATTTCTGCGTTAATCCAAACATAAGGGAATTCAAGATGGGATGCAAAGCATACAAGCACGGTCGAGATCATTAGTTGAGCAAGCTATAATTCGCTTAGAGGTTGTTTGAAAAGTTGTAAAGTATACTCAAAACCCCGCTTTAGAACCTAAAAAATCTCAAATCCAAAAGCAGATAATGCGGTTTGGTATGTTTTCTGGGCATGAACAATCAATAGAAAAGACGCTATGAACTTCACGATAGAGATTGAACAAGAAGAGGATGGACGCTTTCTAGCTGAAGTGATTGATTTTCCTGGTGTACTGACTTATGGGCAGACACGAGAAGAAGCAGTTGCTAGAGTTCAAGCATTAGCTCTGCGTGTGTTGGCAGATAAGCTGGAACATGGGGAAGTAACTCCAAAGCTAGTCAGCGTTTCATTTGCCGCAGCATGAGTGAGTGGTCTAGCACAAAGGCAAAGCGTGTCCTAGCTGCTTTGCTGCGTATTGGTTGGGCGATTAAACGCCAGTCAGGTTCGCATAAAATTCTGACACGCCCTGATTGGGCTGATTTTGTGTTTGCCTTTCACGATGGTCAAGAGATTGGACCTCGGATGTTAGCAAGAATTGCCAAAGTGACAGGTTTAACACCTGAAGATTTGTGATGGCAGTTTGAATTTTATCTAAGAGGTTGTTTGAAAAGTGGTTGGCTGTAATTTTAGGCACTTACTGATCCCCCCTAACCCCCCTTCAAAAGGGGGAAGAATCAAAGTCCCGCAATTGAGCGGGGGATTTAGGGGGATCTAAAACTTTTTGCTACCGATAGGAGGACTTTTCAAACATCCTCTAAATAAGCTTGGTTAATTTGAGTATTTTGGCTTTTTATACTTTACGAAAAGTTCATTCAATATTTCAGTAAAAGTACAAATGTGGTCATAAAAAATATTTGGTTACTTTTGTTATAAATCTATTAACTTGAAGAAGCTTTTAGACTAAATAATACAAGAAACAAACAAATGCTAAACCCTGATGACTCTACGGCTATTATAGGTGCTATTGCGGCTGCTTCATCTGCTGCTGCTAGTCTAGGCTCAATTACACTAGCTACAGTTACTACTAGCGCTCCTGGAATTTTAGGTGTTTTGGGATTTACAACAACGACAGTTGTAGCATTGCCAGCAGCAGCAATTGTAGCCACAGCCGCACTTGCAGCTTATGGGGTAAAAACAGTCTTTTTTAACTAAGCTGTAGATGGTAAAAATTCGTCAAATATTATAAATAGCCCTCCAGTTAATTTACTGGAGGGTATTTGCTATTCTCAAAAGACTTTATCTCAACTGAGGGAGGATGAAACTGACTTTTCACGTTATGTGGAAAAGTCCACCAAAAACCTAACCCCCTAACCCCCTTCCCTCCTAGGGAAGGGGGAAAATTCAAAGTCTCTCTCCTTAAAGGAAGAGAGAAATAGAAGTGAGGTTTTTCAGATGCTGCTGAATTGTCAGAGGATGAAAAGGCGATCGCACTTGTCTTCTTCCTTTCTAGTTTGTTCCTCTTCTCTCTTTATCAGTGTTCTCTGCGCCTCTGTGGTTCGTTTCTCCTCAATCTCCACAAATAACCATTAGAGAAACTTAAACGCGCTCGCTCTTAAATCCATCCAGAACAGAGGTGCTTGAAAGGTAGATTAGAAGGTGATTTCAGCAGATTATGTTCCCATGACTATGATATAATTGCACAAGAGCAACTGTTCAAAATTTCAGTTAATAGTTTTTTGTAGCGAGTGAACAACGAACATTGCTGTAAAGATTTAAGTCTGTTCTCAAAATGAATTCATACACTGAAACAGAATTCTTTGTTGGTGCTATTCCGTACCAAATGTACGTTCAATATTACCGTCCGAGTCAAGACCAAAATTTAGTTTCTATTGTGCTTTTACATGGTGCCTTTCATACAGGTACTTGCTTTGTCAAAACACCCGATAATCGTCAAGGTTGGGCAGCATATCTGGTAGAACTTGGCTACCCAACCTATATTGTTGACTGGCCAGGGCATGGTCGGTCGGGCTGTGTTCCAGACTTCCGTGTGATGTCATATCAACGGGTAATCAATGCTACAGTCGCGCTACTCCAACGGATTGGGCCGGCTGTGATTCTTACCCACAGTATGTCTGGTGTCGTTGGTTGGCAGACGGCACAAACTTATCCCAAACTTGTTAAAGCTATTATCGGCATTGCACCAAGTCCACCAGCGAATCTATTACCAGTTATTACAAAAAACTCTTCTTTGGCTTTTCCCGAAGACCGTCCACGTATCCACTCGCTTGAAGATGCTAAAAAGTACTTTACCAACTCAGATACTTTTCCGCAAGAGGCATTTGAGAATTACTTTTGCAGTTTGATCGCTGAGAGTGCGCGGATGAGCAACGAACTCAGAAATGTTGAAGGACGAGGGCTTTATATTGGCGACCCTCAGATACTCCCTCAGATACTATATAGTATTCCCATTTGTGTGATTACGGGCGACCAAGACCCGCGCCATCCTCGTGAGATAGATGCAAAAACTGCAAAATACTTTCGGGGTGATTTTATTTGGCTTCCTGAAGTTGGCCTCCCTGGTCACGGTCATCTGCCAATGCTTGAACATGGTAACTTAGCGATCGCTGATCTGTTTATCAATTGGCTGCATAGCAAAGGGTTATAGTTAAAAGCAAAAATCAAGGCTTCAGTAATTTTTACGAAGACGCTACAGTATAAATTAGTCTACGCTCTGAGTAATAAGGTTACTCAGATAAGTTTATGGGACTTTACGACCAAAATCAATCATCACAGGATGCACTACAAAAGTTACGCCAAGGAGCAAGCCACTCCAGAGTAGCCCAAGAAATTGCTGAACGAGACTATGGGAAAGCTCAAGCCGAAGCTGATAAATGGGAACAAGAATATCAACTTGCTTTGAAAGGAAGTAATCAGGATTTAATTCGTCAAGCAAAATTCCAAAAGGAACGATACCAAGCAATTGCTAGTAGGCTAAAAACCCTGGTAGAGGAGCAAAAACCACAAGTAGACGCAATTAAAAGTAGTTTGAAATCTTGGGAAAAAAGGTTTCAGAAGCACAGAATGAAGTATTACGCAGTAAGCCTAACACCAGTGAGGTTTCACCAACATTTATCAGCTTTGAATATAAAGATGTTGATATATCGGTTGAATACAAAAGTGTTGATGTATCGATTGATGATGAATTAGAGCAACTTAAAGCATTAATGCTACCACCTAAACCTCAAGAGCAAACTAAAGCAAAAAAAGACAGTAACGTACTTTTATCAGAGGCTATTGGTGAGACAAAAGAAGCTATCAACACTGCTGTTATAAATCAAGAATGTATCCAGAAAGATTATGAGAAAGCTCAAGAAGAAGTTAAATTGTGGAATCGATATGCTCATATAGCTCTGAAAAATAATGATGACAATTTAGCTATTAAAGCTGTACTCAAGAAAAAAGTTCAAAACAAAATTGCGCTGACTCTTCAAACTCAGCTTCAGCAGCAGGAAGCAGTAGTAGCTGTACTAAAACAAAATCTGATGACTCTAGAAAATTTCAAGAAAGCATTAGAGGATGTTTGAAAAGTTTTTTTGTATACGCCTAACCCTTGGAGATCCCCCTAAATCCACGCCACGTGCTTCAAGTCGGGGAACCGCAAGGGCGCAGTGGCTCCCCTTAAAAAGGGGGGCTTTGACTCCGGTTCCCCCCTTAAAAAGGGGGGTTAGGGGGGATCATTAAGTGCCTAAAATCACAGCTAACCACTTTTCAAACAACCTCTTACGCAATGATACAAAACTCTAAAACAGGTGCAGCATTTATTGCAGGCGGAACCATAGCAGGTATTGGTGTTTCCACAACAGTCGGTGGGATGGGACTAGCAGGGGGATTTGGCGCTGTTGGTATTGGTGCAACTCCTGTGGTCGCTGCTGGCGCTGTGGTTGGTGCAGCTGCTTATGGCGCTTTTAAAGCGATCGCAGAGGGAGATGCAGTTGCCTTCGCTACAATGGGAATTGGTGCAGTCGGTGGTGCTGGTGTTTATAGCGTCGTCGGTGGTATGGGTTTAGTCGCACCGAAAGTAGGGCTGGCATTTGGGATTGGTGCAGTACCGATGGCAGGAATAGGTGCAGTAATGGGACTCGCCGCTTATGGTATTGCCAAACTATTAGATGAATCTGGAATTAGGGAAACTCCAGCACAGCTTTTTGAACGGATGGAAGAGAAAGTCTTGCAGATGGGCTACTATTCCGAAGCAGTCATGGAATTAGAAGCATTTTTATCTGGTGACGATCTCAACCAAAAATTTGCGGTTTTGGAAGTCGAAGATGAGTTACAAGCGCTTAAGGCTGAATTGAAGAAAAAATCAGAATTTGTTACGCCTAAAGCTTCTACTCCCAAGATTGAACCAGAAAGAATATCTCTGACAATCCAGCTACCTGAAACTTGGAGATGTCTACGCACACTCAAGGGACACTTAGGGGCAGTTAATGCGATCGCTATCAGTCCTGATAATACTACCTTAATTAGTGGCAGTGATGACAGACAAGTTAATTTGTGGAACTTGAAAACCGGAAAATGGCTTTACACATTCTCTGGACAAGCAGAAGCAGTTTTATCTGTTGCTATCAGTCCTGATGGAAAGCAGATTGCAAGTGGTAGTGTCGATTGCAAAATCACCAGTTGGCGCATGGACACAAAAAAATTTCTCCATACATTCTTTTATTTAAACTCTCCCTACAGTCATAATGGTTTTGTTAACTCCATTGCCTACAGTCCTGATGGAGCAATTCTTGCTAGTGGTGCTGCCGATAAGACAATTAGAATTTGGGGATGCTACACGGGAACAGTAAAACGCACCTTAAATGGACACTCAAATGCAGTTTTGTCTGTTACCATCAGTCCCAATGGTAAAATCCTTGCAAGTGGTAGCGCTGATCAAACTATTAGGCTTTGGGATGTCAAAACTGGGCAAGAACGCTATGTTCTCAGTAAACATTTGGGCGCAGTCAATACACTTGCCATCAGTCTTAACAGTCAAACTCTTATTAGTGGTAGCACAGATGCCACAATAAAACTGTGGAATCTCCAAACTGGAGAATTACTTTCTACTCTAATTGGACACTCATCGGCGGTTTTATCTGTTGCCATCAGCTCCGATGTTAAAACCCTTGCCAGTGCCAGCAGAGACGGTACGATCAAACTTTGGAACCTCCACACTGGGGAACTAATACAAAATCTTTCTGGGTGTAATCCCGTTACTTTCAGTCCTGATGGTAAGACGCTGGTAAGTGGCGGTAATGGCGGAAGTATCAAGATTTGGAGTCAAATACAAAGCTTTGAAAAATTTACTCTCGACTCCGTATTATCTGGGGAATGGTGGGAAGTTTTGGGTGTAAATCAGGGCGATCATCCCAACATTGTCAAACTTGCCTACCGTAGATTAGCAAGATTGTATCATCCTGATGTCAATAGTTCTGCGATCGCAAAAGCCTCAATGCAAGCAATTAATCGAGCTTATAAAGAATTCCAGCAGTAGGTAATATGGAGAAATTCAAAGTCTCTCTCCTAGAAGGAGAGAGATTTAGAGAGAGGTTTTCCAGATATCGTGAAAAGTCAGAGTCAAAATATGAATAATATTTGAGGAAATAGTCTTATGTTTCAACATTTAGTAGAGGCGATAAATTTTGAAGAATTTGTCGAATGGAAACCGGAGAACGGCAGAACGGAAAGGGAGGAGCCAATTATTCAGCTTTTTGCTCCCCTCTCCGTGTCGGAGAGGGGCTGGGGGAGAGGTCAAATAAGACTTGTCGAACTCACCTTATATATAACCCTTGAGAAGTATTGACATATTAAATTTTCTAGCATTCATATTGCATATTTTGAAAAAACGTTATAGATTATTAGATTATGGGGGAATAGTCTCAGTTATTCGTGTCAAAAACTAATCCTGCTCAAGTAAATATACTGCAACCAGCTTTAACTTCACACAAACCCTAAGCAGCACTGAAGATATATTTTTGTTTGGTAAAGCAAACATTCCAGGTATACAACAGAACAATAAATCATCTAAAAATATATCTTGTGTGACTGTTTTTAGGAGTTATATTACTACTTGCGGTGGATAACAACAACTATAATTCACCAAAAAAGTAATCGATTATAAGCAAATGAACTAGCAATAAATCTGTATAAATGTCAGCAGATTTATTCCTTATTTGTTGGTTAATTTTTCTCTCAATTATATTTGCTATTCCCGGAATCGTTTTTGTTATGCTGAGAATGGCAAAAATAATAAATGAAGACGCATCTACCACAAATTCACAACTGAAATGGAGTTATTCTGGCGATGCAACTAAACGAATTGGAAACTACTGAAAATTTAAAAGAACTGGAAGAAGCTTGGCAAGCGCTAGAAAAATCAATTCTCTACTATCAAGGCCGCCCCGTTGGGACGATAGCCGCCTATGATGCATCTGTAGAAGCGCTCAATTACGATCAGTGCTTTGTCCGAGATTTTGTCTCTTCCGCTCTAATTTTTCTGATCAAAGGTAGAACAGATATTGTTCGTAATTTCTTAGAAGAAACCTTAAAGTTACAGCCTAAAGAAAAGGCATTAGATGCCTATAAGCCGGGACGAGGATTAATACCAGCTAGCTTTAAAGTGGTATCAGACAATGGGCAAGAATATTTAGAAGCAGACTTTGGTGAACATGCGATCGCTAGAGTTACACCTGTAGATTCTTGCCTATGGTGGATTATTTTGTTGCGTGCTTATGTAATCGCCACAGAAGATTTTTCTCTAGCCTATCAACCTGAATTCCAAAATGGCATCAGGTTAATCATGGAAATCTGCTTGGCGAATCGTTTTGATATGTATCCAACGCTGTTGGTTCCAGATGGCGCTTGTATGATTGACCGTCGTATGGGCATTTATGGCCATCCTCTAGAACTACAAGTTCTTTTCTACACGGCACTGCGTGCATCTCGTGAATTGCTAATTTGCCAAGGAAATTCTGATATCGTTGCAGCTATTGATAACCGATTGCCTCTTTTATGCGCTCATATCCGCCAGCATTATTGGATAGATATTAATCGCCTGAATGCAATTTATCGCTTCAAAAGTGAAGAATATGGCAAGGCTGCTGTTAATCTGTTCAACATATATGTAGATTCTATTCCCTATTATGAATTAGATAAGTGGCTGCCGAAAAAAGGTGGTTATCTAGCAGGGAATGTTGGTCCGTCACAGTTAGATACTCGCTTCTTTTCACTCGGAAACTTAATGGCAATCATTTCCGACTTAGCCACGGAAGAACAGTCACAAGCGATTATGACTCTCATTGAGGAACGATGGGACGACTTGGTGGGAGATATGCCAATGAAAATATGTTTCCCAGCTTTGGAACATGAAGAATACAGAATTGTAACTGGATGTGACCCCAAAAATATACCCTGGTCATATCATAATGCTGGTAGTTGGCCAGTTTTAATGTGGATGTTGGCGGCGGCGGCGGTGAAAACTAATAGAACAAGTCTTGCACAAAAGGCGATTGAAACTGCCCAAGGACGCCTCAGTACAGATGAATGGCCAGAATATTACGATGGTAAGAAAGGGCGACTGATTGGGAAACAAGCTAGGAAATATCAAACTTGGACAATTACTGGGTTCTTATTAGCAAAAGAACTAATGGCAAACCCTACTTATTTACCATTAATCAGCTTTGGAAAATTACCCGCAGAACAGGTTTCTAGGGCGTGTGAGTTTGAAATCGCCAGTGTAGACCCGTATCTGACTCGATAGGGAAGAGACGCGATTAATCGCGTCTGTACAGGAGTTGGGAGTAGAGACGCGATTAATCGCGTCTGTACAGGAGTTGGGAGTTAGAATACAAAAGCCTCCTGACTCCTGAATCGTGTTTCCATGACAAACCCCCGTCAACTAGCTTTTATCGCCCTGCGAGATGTTCACAAGGGGGCTTATGCTGATGTAGCCCTAGATAGAGTGCTGCAAAAAGTTAATTTGGCTGATTGCGATCGCCGCTTGGTGACAGAATTGGTTTATGGGAGCGTCAGAAGGCAACGTACCCTTGATACTCTCATTGATCAATTCGCCAAAAAGAAATCTCACCAACAACCACAAGACCTCCGCACCATCTTACATCTAGGCTTTTACCAACTGCGTTATCAAGAACGTATTCCCGCCTCAGCTGCTGTCAATACCACAGTCCAACTCGCTAAAGAAAACGGTTTTTCTGGACTAACGGGTTTTGTTAACGGTTTATTACGCCAGTACATCCGCCTTGCAGAAAAGATAAACGGAGATCCGTTACAACTTCCCGAAAATCCAGTAGAACGGTCTGACTTGTCACCTCATCTGGAAAACCTCTCCCCTTTAAGGGAAGAGGCTTTGAATTCTCCCCCTTCCCTAGTAGGGAAGGGGGCTGGGGGGTTAGGTTTCGCGTTAACTTTTCCAGATGACATCAAAAGTCAGGTGGAACGCTTGGGTATTTTACACAGCTTTCCTGACTGGATGATTCAAGTTTGGTTAGAACAACTGGGTTTGTCCGACACAGAACAACTGTGTGAATGGATGAACCAATCACCAACAATTGACTTACGTATCAATCCACTTTGCACTTCCATTGAGGAAGTTGAGGCGGCTTTGCAATCTGCTGGTGTTTTGGTAAGACGCATTCCTTATTTACCCCAAGCTTTACGATTGATTGGTAGTGCTGGATCAATTCAAAAACTACCGGGTTTCAAAGAAGGTTGGTGGACTGTACAAGATAGTAGTGCCCAATTGGTAGGTCATTTGCTCGACCCCCAACCAGGTGAGGTGGTAATTGATGCCTGTGCTGCACCAGGGGGTAAAACAACCCACATTGCTGAATTAATGGGGGATAAAGGGAAAATTTGGGCTTGCGATCGCACTCCCTCTCGTCTTCGCAAACTCCAAGAAAATTCTCAACGGCTAAATTTACAATCTATTCAAATTTATACTGGCGACAGCCGCCACTTTGCCCAATTTCAAAACACCGCAGACCGCGTATTACTCGATGCTCCATGTTCCGGTTTGGGAACCATGCACCGTCATGCTGATGCGCGTTGGCGACAGACACCAGAATCTGTCCGGGAACTTTCGGTGCTGCAACAAGAATTATTAACACATACATCTACTTTTGTCAAACCTGGTGGTGTATTAGTTTATGCCACCTGTACATTGCATCCAGCAGAAAATGAAGAAGCGATTGCGGCATTTTTAGCTAAGTCACCGGATTGGCAAATTGAGTCTCCGAGAGGCTTTGAGTTCCCTGATTCTGCTTATAGTACGCCTCAAGGTTGGTTTAAAGTCTGGCCTCACCGACAGGATATGGATGGCTTTTTCATGGTGCGCTTAAGAAAAACCAATAATTCCGAGTGAATACTGTTTGGGATTGTACTATTTGGTGGAGGTCTTAATCTACCAGAGGTGGCAGCAATGGTTAGCCCTTCCAATGTAAAAAACTTAGTAAAAATCCTGATTGGAGCAGCCTGGATCGATGGTAAAATCCAGCCTGAAGAACGGCAATATCTCCGTGAAATAGCTCAAGCAAAAGGTTTGGCTAACGATCCAGAAATTAAGCCTTGGCTGTACGAATTAGTTCCTGTACAGCCAAAAGAGTGCTATGAATGGGTGCGGGAGTATTTAGGCGATCGCCCCACCCTTGAAGATTGTGAAAATCTGATTGAAGCCATCAGTGGCTTAATTTATAGCGATGGTGAAGTTGCCGTCGAAGAAGCTAGACTCCTGACAGAATTGCAGGATATAGCGAAGCAGAATGATTCCACTCAACTAGCTCACACTGCGCTTCTCAAACAAATTCAAAAGCTTTACCGCCGTTGGGTTGAAGTGCAAAACTAATCATAGTCAAAAGTCTATAGTCTAATAACTAATGACTAATGACTAATGACTAATGACTAAATTATGACTTCGGTTCACCCAGACCCGGAGTTTCTTCTTTATCAACCTTAGGCACAAAATCAGGACGGTCTTTGCTTTCCCAACCTGCGGGGCGTTTCGAGTTGTACCAAGCTATTGAACCAATGGTGACAGCAGCAATAAAACCAACGACATACACCAAGGTAAAAGCCAAGGGAAAATGAGGAGCAGCATCTACAGCTGGTGCTGCTGTTTGCATAAAAAATAAATGCATGAGTATATTCTCCACGGTTAGATAACACTAATTAACACACTATAAGATGAGCGTATCAATTAACATCCCCCCGTAGTTGAGTTTTGAGTAACTTGATATTGTATGGCAGAGAGTAGAGGGGTAGAGGGGCAGGGGGAGATGGGGAAGAATAGACATCTCCAGAAAAGAAAAAAGACCCCTCTCCAAACCTCTTCCCGAAAGGTCGAGAGGCTTTAAAACCCCCCTTCCCTCGTAGGGAAGGGGGGAAGGGGTGTTAGGTCTGGGTGCAAATTTGTGGTATCTAAATCTTTTTCGGAGATGTCTAATAATTAATAACTAATGCCCCATGCCCAATGCACAATAGACCTGAGAGTGTCAATGAGGAGGTCTAAGTCTATCCCGCCAGCTAGGTTGTGGTGATGAAGAACCTGAAGAACCTGAACTATTGGCGGGAGAAGGCTCTCGTTGAGTTCTTCCAGGCGAGGGAGAAGAAGAATCAGATTCTACTCTTCTGGAACGCCGTTGTGGAGTAGATGATTCCTCAGAAGATTTACTGGAACTTGATTCTTCGGTGCGATCGCGCCTTCTCCGTCTTGGGGTAGAATCGCTTGATTGCTGTTCATCTTGAGAATAGCTCCTCCTGCTTCTACGTCTTTTGGATGAACCACTCTCTTCAGAATTAGAATTTTTAGAACTCTCCCCTTCTGATTCATCATCAGAGTCAATAGAACGATTCAGCACTTCTTTGGGCTTGATAGACTGGGCTTTAATAGTGCCTTTGCGACCTTCTAACTTGGGTCGTTTGGGAAACTTTTCTACAGGCATCCCCTGTGCCGCTTTTTCCATAAATTCGTGCCAGGTGTAAGCAGCACTACCACTGCTGCCGTCTGTGGGGCGGTTATCATCGTTACCTAGCCAGACCCCTGTCACCATCTGGGGAATGTAGCCAATAAACCATAAATCGCGGGCGGCATCGGAGGTGCCGGTTTTGCCAGCAACGGGTCTATTATCTAATTGGGCAGCAGCACCAGTTCCTTCTTCGACGACGTTGCGTAGCATCCAAGTCATGATGGCGGCACTGTCAGCGTCAAGTGCCCGTTTAGACTTGAAATTAGCGGACCAGATTACTTTGCCTTGGCGGTTGAGGATGCGAGTAATACCATGAGGTTCTGTATGCAATCCAATAGTAGCAAAACTGCCATAAGCGCTGGTCAATTCCAGCAAATTCACTTCATTTGAACCGAGTGCTAAGGAGTAGGTGGGCTTAAGTTCAGATTTTATTCCCATATCATGGGCAAGTTTAATCGTTGGCGTAAATCCGACATCAATCAATACCTTTACCGCAACAATATTCACAGAGCGGGTGAGGGCATCTCTCATGTTCATTGAACCGTGGAAGTTTTCACTGTAGTTTTTCGGTTCATAGCCGTCTACGACAAAGGGGGCATCCTCGTAGCTATCGTAGGGGCTTTTACCGCTAGCGATCGCAGTGGCATATACAAACCCTTTAAATGTCGATCCTGGTTGCCGTTGTGCCTGGGTAACGCGATTAAACTGATTTTTACCAAAGTCTTTTCCCCCAACCATTGCCTTAATTTCACCGTTGCGGGGGTCAATGGCTACCATTGCTGCTTGCTTAAAGTTTTCCCAGCGTCCTTGATTTCGTAGTGTTTTCGCTACTGCCTCTTCTCCCACTTTCTGCCAAGTTGGATTCAGCGTGGTTTCCACTACTAGACCCCCACTTTTTAGCACGTCAGCAGAAACGTACTTCGGCAATTCTTTTTGGATGTAGCTGGTAAAGTAAGGTGATTCTACTTGGACTCGTTTCGGTAAACTGCTTTTGAGGGTTAATGGCTCCTGAATGGCTGCTTGCCTTTGCTCTGGTGTAATAACTTTATCTTCTTGCATCCGTAATAATACCAGATTCCGCCGCCGGATTGCAGCCGTGGGATTTTTGTCGGGGGCGTATAAGCTAGGAGCCGGAGCTAATCCCGCAATCGTTGCCATTTCCGCTAAAGAAAGTTGGTCTGGTGACTTACTAAAGTATACCCAGGCTGCATCTGCCACCCCGTAAGCTCCAGATCCCAAATAAACCAGATTCAAGTAACGTTCTAAAATCTGATCTTTGGTTAATTCATGCTCCATTTTTTGTGCTAAACGGACTTCCTTGAGTTTGCGCCAGATTGTCTGTTCTTGTTTCAAAAAGAGAATCCGCGCTAGCTGTTGGGTGATGGTACTACCACCTTCTACCACACCTTGCGATCGCAAATTATTCAAACTCGCTCTCACAATCCCTTGAGCATCAACTCCGTTGTGTTCCTTAAATCTTCTATCTTCTGAGGCGATGAAAGCTTTTTTTAAATTATCTGGTATTTGTTCCAGCTTTAGCTGTTCTCTAGTCGCTTCACCTTGTTGTTGTAATATGGTGCCATCAGCAGCTTTGATGGTCAGTGTTTGCTCTCTCAGCACGGCATTCAACTCCGCCTGATCTGGCAAAGTCCGATCTATTAAATTAACGCCGTAGATCAAGCCAGCTATCCCGCCACCGACAACACCCAAGCCGGCCCAAAACCATAAGCGACGATAGAGTGGTTTACCGCCAGTTGACTGATTGGCCTTCATCCTAGATGGTAAAATTTTCATTTTGCTCAGTAACTGCCTCTTCTGCGCCAGATATGGTGGTGGTAAGCTCTCATCTGTTCCTCCTTGTCCAGAGTCACTCTAATTGGTTGGTTTTCGCTTGAACCAGGAGGTAAGCTTCCCCACGTCAGTTCCTCGCTCAAAATAGTAACTATAATAACCACGATCAATCAGCTTTGAGGTTATAGCACTACCTTTGTGTTAGTATAATATCCCATAAATAATTAACTAAATTCACCGGAAAATAATGTTTTTTACATTTAGTGAATTTAGTTTTGTAAAAATGCTGCAATTTTGATAGATATTGGGAAGATAAAAACTATTGGCATTTTCTGGAACAGGTGCAGCTAAGTATCCGCAAATACAGCCCGAAAACGGCTTACTCAAGGAGAGTACGATGCCCAAACGAAGCGCCGTTGCTCTCGGTAGTAATATCGGCGATTCCCAGGCAGTTTTAGAAGCAGCTATAGGGACTTTAGCTCAAACGCCAGGTATTCTCTTAGAAGCAAGATCCAATTGGTATCAAACCAAAGCTGTGGGGCCACCACAGCCAGATTACCTAAATGGCTGTGTCACATTGCAGGTAGAAATGCTACCCCAGCAGTTATTAGAAATTTTGTTAGGAATTGAACAACAATTTGGGCGTGTGCGTCAGGAACGCTGGGGTCCACGAATCCTGGATTTGGATTTGTTATTATTTGATGACTTGATCGTGGATACACCAAATCTCCAGATTCCCCATCCGCGAATGCGGGATCGAGCTTTTGTGTTAGTACCATTGACAGAAATTGTCCCAGATTGGATAGAACCGGTTTCTGGGTGTGTTATTAAAGAAATGCTGAAAGAGGTAGACTGTTCAGATGTGCATTTATTTGATGGGCAATTAAAATTACCATCCTTAAACGCAGAAGAACGCTGATTTCGCCTCTGCATTCACAGATAATCAGAATTTTACTATGCCATTAGGTAGAGAATTACCACAACTGCTGAGACAACGCTTGTTTTATAAAGGACGCAAGTTTGATTTTGAAGTCAATCGGTTGCGTTTGCCGAATAAATCGGAAGGAGAATGGGAATGTATTCGTCATCCTGGGGGTGCCCTAGCTGTACCAGTGACAGCAGAAGGTAAACTTGTACTCGTGCGCCAGTATCGTTTTGCAATTCAGGGACGGATATTAGAGTTTCCGGCGGGAACTGTGGAACCAAATGAACAGCCTTTAGAAACAATACAGCGTGAAATTCAAGAAGAAACTGGCTATAGCGCCCAAAAATGGGACAAGTTAGGCGAATTTTTCCTAGCTCCCGGCTATTCTGATGAAATTATCTATGCTTTTCTGGCGCGAGATTTAGAAAAGTTGGAGACACCGCCGCCACAAGATGGAGATGAGGATATCGAAACTGTGTTTTTGACTCCCGAAGAATTAGAGAAAGCTATTCTGGAGGGAGAACCGGTAGATGCTAAATCAGTTTCTAGCTTTTTTCTGGCGCGTCCATTTTTAGTTTAACCCTAATATGCTGTTAGAGTTAGCGATGCCTTCTCTGCGAGACGCTACGCGAACGGCGGGCTACGCCTACGCAGATGCTTACGGTGCAGGTTTTGAATACGCTGATGAGATGATTGTTAACATGCTGAAAAAAAAAGAAAAGGTTGCAGTATATAGATTATCAGACCAAAGAAGTATATTCCAGTGCAAGATAAGAAGGTAAAATAGCCCAAAATCCTTGCATGACTGTGGTCAGCCCAGACAAGCGTGTATCCGATGTAACTATGTACCGAAAAGAAGAATCAACTCCAATTCCACCGTCAAGCTTTGAACTTCCATTTGAGGGAAAGTTATCATCAGATAATCGTTGGGTCATTATGGCTGATTTAATACCCTGGACAGAATTTGAGTCGGAATATTCTTTATCTTTCTCCGCAGAGATGGGGGCACCAGCAAAGTCATTTCGGATGGCGTTAGGTGCATTAATAATTAAAGAGAAACTAGGCATAAGTGACAGGGAAACAGTAGAACTCGGTTTGGGTGGACCAAGCATCCTCGCACCCGGAGATACAGGTACTTACGGTGTCTCAGTCCAAAGTTTGACCAATATTGATACTCCCTACGTGCATTTTGCTATTGGCACTCCCGAACTCTTAATAAACACAGAAGTCTTCAGTCTTCCCTACACGGAGTTTAGTTCAAATCTGCGCGGCAATCCAGAAGGCGTTTTGCAAGATGTGCCTTGGGCCAGCTTAACTTCCGATATCAATACCAATGGGGAAATCTTAGCACCAGGTTATGTCCTCGACCTCCCCAATGCCGGATTTGTTGGTCGCACATTTAACGTTCAAACTTACCCTGGATTGCAAGACGAACTTGCCAAAGACCCCAAAGGCTTAGACGATGTTCTAGATGAGGATATTGCTTTCCGCTTCCATATTTTAGCGACAGCAACAGCGATGACTCGTGCGGAATTTGTCCTTGAACAAACGACTTCAGCACTGCGGCTGCGAAATGCTATCCTCAAAGATCCAACAGCTTCCGTTTCCCTGACGGTGCTGGCGGCAGATGTTAACACTTGGACAAACGCATATTTAGCAGCCTTAGAACAAGCCGGATTATTACGTCCTGAAAACCAAGCACCGCCAATTCGGGAAAATCCGCAAGTAATTAGCTTGATGGCGACACTCGCCACTGGTTTACTGCTGGGACCTGCGGGGAATCAAATTATCTCTAGTAATAACCTAGTCAACTTCTTTGAACAAGTCCGCAAATGGTATGGTAATAATCGCAGTTTAAAAGGACAAGAATCGGCTGTTGACCTCAAACAATACGATTTAGGTCTATCGCAAAAAACCCACGCCCAATCTTTCAACGTCTACGTTCCTTTTGGTGAAGCCAGGGTTGAACTACCTCAAGGTGTTGCTGTCCCGCCTCCTAGTTTTGGTAGCTTCTTCAACGGTGCCGTCACTACCAGTAATCTCGCTACCCTAACTGGTCCCTTGGGCTATGGGATGGAGAATATCATTCCTGCGGGTACAGCACTCCCCTACACGATTCGCTTTGAAAATGCCGCTGCTGCTGATAGTATTAATGCTACTGATTGAAGTGCGGAATGTGGGATACAATATACCTGATTTTGTCAAATTTACTGATAATGGCGATGGTACAGCTACATTGCATTTAACTCCTGGAGTTAGTGATGGTGGCAATTATTCCTTGACTCTCACCGCAGTTGATAACGGAAATGGCGGTGGTGTCAATGCTGTGCAACGAGATGAATATACCTTTGTTGTTTCAGTAAATGCACCCAATGACGCACCGAAATTGCCCTTTCTTGGGAACAAAGTTGCAGTTGTTGGCGAAACTCTGGAGTTTATTGTTAAAGCGTCAGACCGCAATCAAGATAATTTAAACTTTAATTTGAATGGTCTACCTGTTGGTGCGACTCTTACACCTACTGCAATTTACGGTGAAGCATTATTCAGTTGGACACCAACACTTGCTGATATCCGCACATATCCTGTCACAATTCAGGTTCAAGATAGCGGTAATGGTAACTCTTCAGAAGTTCTTAGTAGCCAGCAAGCTTTTAATTTAGTTGTTCGCACTGCTAACACTGCACCGATACTAAGAGCAATTGCCAATCAAACTGTAGCTGAAGGGCAAACTCTCACTTTAGCATTATCAAGCAGTGATGCTGATGGTGATACTCTTACTTACTCTGCATCAAATTTACCCCCAGGCGCGGTACTTGACTCTGCACAAGGGATACTCACTTGGACGCCCAATCTAGCACAGGCTGGAACTTATAATAACATCATTGTGAGTGCAAGTGATGGTAATAAGAGCAGTTCTCAAAGTTTTGCCATTCTGGTAAATAATACAAATCAGGCTCCTGTACTAGCACCGTTGCCTATTCAAACTGGACTTGAAAACAACCTCGTCCAGTTTACCTTGGCCGCGGGAGACATTGATAACGATTCATTAATCTACTCGGCTGTTTCACCTTTGCCTACTGGTGCTGCCTTTGACCCACGCACAGGTCAGTTTCCCTGGAAGCCCAATTATGAACAAGCGGGTGAATATATATTAAGATTTGCGGCAACTGATGCTCAAGGTGCTACCGATATCCGCGATGTGAATTTGCGTATTGCTAACGTCAACCGCAGTCCCGCAATATCTGTGTCACCCCATGCTGTGGCGCTGGTTGAAAGGCTGCAATTTACAGTTGCTGGGACTGACCCAGATAATGGTACAAATCTTACCTACAGTGCTGTTGATTTACCTCTGGGTGCGGTACTTGATGGGTTGACGGGACGGTTTACTTGGACACCTAACCCTGGACAAGTGGGTGATTATGCTGTAACTTATGCGGTTACTGATGGGGAGAAAACAGTAACGCAGACTTCCCTTGTGCGGGTGGCTGTTGCACCAACACCACCAATTGTTAATTTTGACCTCACGCCGAGTTTCCCAGCAGTTCCCGGACAAAAGGTGATAGTGCAGACTCTAGCGAATGGTTTGGCTGCAATTACCAATATAACTGCCACGGTTGATGGTAGACCTGTAACTGTTGATAGTCAAGGCAGAATTGAGATTATTCCGACTACTCCTGGTCGTTTGGTTGTCGATGTGACTGCTACTGATGCTGATGGTCGCGTTGGTCACAACAGCACTGTAGTTAAGGTGCGCGACCTGCAAGACTTGGCTGCACCCATAGTTGCATTTGCACCTGGGTTAGATGGGGCGCTAGTAAAGAGTGTTACTAATATTATTGGCAGTGTTAATGATAGTAATCTTGATAGCTGGGTACTAGAAATCGCTGATTTTGGTGAGAATGTCTACAGAACACTAGCTAGTGGTAATGGTGCTGTAAGCGATTTGACTCTGGCTCAATTTGACCCAGGTAAGCTAGAAAATGGTTTCTACCAGTTGCGGTTACGAGCGACTGATATTAGCGATCGCACTAGTTTCACTGAAGCTGTAGTCGAGGTCAATACTACCACCAAGCCGAGTGCGTATACCAGAACCCAAACTGATTTGTCTGTAACTTTGGGTGGCAATACTATTAACCTAGTACGCACTTACAGTTCTCTGAATACTGATGAGTTTGGCAGCTTTGGTAACGCTTGGCAGTTAGCGAATGTGGATACCAACATTCAAACCCTAGTACCACTGACTGGGCGTGAAGAACTGGGGGTATACGAGCCATTCCGTGTTGGGACAAGGCTTTACTTAACTACTCCTACTAGAGAAAGGGTTGGGTTTACGTTTGCACCACAGAAACACACCATTTCCGGTCTTACTTATTACACGCCTAGTTGGGTGGCAGATTCCGGGGTGAATTATACCCTCTCTTCAGCTGATGCGAAACTGACTTTGGCTGGTAATCGGTTCTATGACTTGAAGACGGGTCATGCTTATAATCCTGGTAGTGGGGAGTTTGATGGTGCTGATTACACGCTCTCTTCGGCAAATGGTACTGTTTATCACTTGAGTTCTGCTGGTGGTGTTACTGAGCAGATTGGGGTTAATGGGACACGTCTAATATATAGCGATAGCGGTATTACCAGTGACACTGGGGAAACGGTGCGTTTTGTCAAGGATGAGAAAGGCAGGTTAACGCAGATTACTGCACCAGATGGTAGTTTGGTGGTTTATAGCTATGACACCGAAGGTAATTTGGTTTCAGCCCGGAATCTTGCTTCTGGTCAATCCAGTCGCTATGGTTATTCTTCTAATCTCCTCACTTTAGCAACGGGAACACCTGGGACAGCAGGGGAAGCAATTACATATTCTACAACACCGCAAGTATCACCTGTGTTGGCTGATTTGGGTAGTGCGGCTCAATTTCAAAGTAATACCAATTTAATATGAAGCTGCATATAATAGAGGAGTTGCAAACTCCATAAATTTAAATCCCATGAGCCGCCGATTCAATATAGCGATCGC